>NZ_PYMJ01000036.1 GCF_003025615.1 Photobacterium frigidiphilum
ATGCGAAAAAGATTAAATAAATTGACGCAAGCCGATCACGTCAGTTAGATTTTACGAAGGTCTACAATCGAATGAGATTGTGATCGCCATCGATGTTATAGAGCGATCGGCATCATGTTAATACGCATCAATAACGGTAAGTGGCAATTTGTCTAAAATACTCAGGGCATCAATCGTACCAAAGAGGGTTGCTATCAGCACAATGACAGTGTGAATCGTTGATGGTTTATTGGGTAACGGCAAAGAAACTGTTGCTAATATTAAAGCGATAGCAATAGGGCATAAGATTAAAATAGCAGGTAAACTTACTTCAATAATTGTCTCTAAGCCGAAGTTAGAAACAATCGCAGTTAATCCCAAAATAAGCGTCGCACTGATTTTAAAAGGTATACGGTAAGTGTTTTTATAATACTGGGCATTTGCATTGGTTAAACCAATCGTGGTTGTTAAACATGCCATTAACGTTATAGCCGCGAGTAATACTTGTCCTGCTTGTCCAAATTCACCTGCTGCGTAACGGGTTAAAATTTCACCGCCGTTTAATGCATTGGGTGCAATGTTTGAAGATGTAGCCCCTAAATAGCCCATCGCAAGGTAACAACTAGACATCAGTATTGCATAGATTCCCGCAATCCATCTGCTGTATTTTGCAATGGCCTTAGTCGATGTAACCCCTTTACTTTTAATGGCTTGAATGATCACCCAGCCAAATGCAACCGCAGCGATAGCATCTAATGTCATGTAACCTTGAACTAGCCCATTTACGGTTGGGGCTTGTTTATATATCTCTGTTGCAGGGCTTGTTGAGCCAAGGGGGTTAATAATGGCAGCAATAATGAGTAATGCCAGCATGCTAATGAGTGCTGGCGTCATCACTTTTCCAATGTAATCTACTAAACGGCCCGGTTTTAATGCCAATAGCAATGTAAGGGCGCAGAAGCTAATAGAGAAAATGAAGAGGTAGTTACCATTTACAAAAGGTTTTATCCCCATCTCATAGGCGACAGTAACAGCCCTAGGCAATACGAAAGCAGGCCCTAACGTTGTAAGCACTAAAATCCAAAATGAACGATCCATCCATTTGGGTAAGCTAGCGGTAAGTTTATCTGCCGATGATAAACGGCCAAGCACAATAATGGTAAGAGCAGGTAACCCAACAGCGGTTAACAAGAAGCCTGCTATAGCAAGTAACCAATACTCACCAGCTTGTTGTGCCATTAGTGGTGGAAAAATGAGATTTCCAGCACCAAGAAAAAGTGCAAAGGTCATAAACCCGATGGCGATAAGATCTTTTCTATTCAATTGACTAAACCCTTATGGTTGTTGTCAGCTGAGCTAGAGGATATGGAGAAGAGGTAATCAGTATCCGCCAGCTAAGCTGACGAAATACATTATCTGTCAGCGTAAGTGTGTGACTACGACGACGACAGAGACGACAGAAAGAATGGAATGAGATACTGAAGGTAAGTATCTTTCCATGTTGCGCGTACAAATTGTATGTTTAAGAGAATACGGCATTATTCATTTCTGTGTAAAAGTTGATAGACTTTAAACTAATGGGATATTCCGCCATTGTAAAGCCTTAATTTGGGGCTTTTAATTGTGAATGGTCACTTTATGTGGCTTTTTATATGGATACAATGAATCAGGCAGTCAATATTTCTGCCTGATTATACCTTCTTAGACAAGCCTCTGAGTATTGGCTTATTTAGATGAGGAATATCAATTTTAGGCTGCTTATTTGTGAAGCAGTGTTTGTAATTCACCTAAAGAACTAACTTGATAATGAGGCGTAATGTTCTCTGGTGTATCGTGGCCATCGACATTCAGCCAACACGTATCAAAGCCTGCATTTAACCCCCCTAAAATATCAGAATGCGGGTTATCACCCACCATAAGAACATGATGTTTTTCAGGTTGCCCCATATGTTCTAACGCATGTTCAAAAATCCCCACATGTGGCTTAGCAATACCGACTTGCTCAGAGATAATAAGTGGCGAGAAGTACTCTTTGAACCCAGTGCGTTCAAGGCGTATTTCTTGTAGTTCAGTAAAGCCATTAGTGATTATGCCCATACCCACTTTACCGTGTAGTGATGCAAGTAGCTCTTTAGCACCAGGTAGTGGGGCACAAATATCCGCCATTGCCGTTAGAAAAGCACTGTTTAATGTTTGAGTCGTCACCTCTAGTTTTTTAGCCCAGCCTTCAAAGCGGATATTCTGAAGTTGTTCTGCTGAAATTATTCCATCTTGATAGTCAACCCAAAGCGGTTTGTTTGTCGTTTGGTAAACGCCGTAATCATGTGAAGTGAAATCGACACTAAAGCGTGAAAACATCAGTTGCAAGCCTTTGAAGGCATCAAAGTGGAATAATGTTTCATCCGCATCGAACAGGATCCATTTGTACTTCATATATCTCTCCATCAGGCAATTTTTACGTATATTAATCTAGATGGCGCTTAATCCCAAATATGAATAATTTATGATATTAGCATCTACTTATTTATGACTAAGTGGTAATTATTTACCGGCTAAATGTTTATTTTTTGTTAATGTAACTATACTTCACTGTAGGAAATGAAAGGCAAAGTGTGCGCAGAGGTGCACAGGCCCGTTTAGCATCATGGAGTATAATAAATGGTTGAAGAAATAAAATTTTATGAGCCAGAAGATAATCACGGTTTTTTATCTAATTTTGCTTTAAGTCCTATAACACTGAGTGATGTAGTGTGGCCGAGTAGTGAACATTATTATCAAGCTCAAAAATTTACAGATTTAAGTATTCAAAATAAAATATTAAATGCAGAAACACCGGATGACGCTTTTAAAATTAGTCGTGATTTTGCTGATCAGGTAAAAGATGATTGGATGGAGGTTCGTGGTGCTGTAATGCGATTTATTGTATTTGAAAAATTTCGTCAGAATACATATTTTACGCACCTATTAGTCAGCACTGGTGATCATTTTATTAAAGAGCACTCGCATAAAGATGATTACTGGGGAGACGGTGGCGACGGAAGTGGCAGAAATGAGTTAGGTAAAATTCTCATGGATGTTCGAGAGTATTTTGCTAAAAAAGAACCTTTTAATCTTGTTCATTTTGTTGATAGTGCAAAATTGCCCACTCAGTGGGGTACATTTCAAATGTATGGCTTTATTGAGGTGAAGACGGGGAAAGAACATCTTGCACTTGTTTATGGTCAACCAACCCCCGACGAACCCACTCTTATCCGCTTACATTCTGAATGTTTAACGGGTGATGCATTATTTAGTCAACGTTGTGACTGCGGTTTTCAACTTGCTCGAGCAATGGAAAATATCGTCAAGAAAGGGTCCGGCGTCTTATTATATTTGAAGCAAGAAGGGCGGGGCATCGGTTTAATTAATAAGATTCGTGCTTATCATCTGCAAGACGAAGGAGCAGATACAGTAGAAGCTAACGAAAGGTTAGGCTTTGCGGCTGATATGCGTGATTATGCCTTCTGTCGAGGCATGCTAAGTTTTCTCAATATTGAATCTGTTAGTTTAATGACAAATAACCCACGTAAGATTAATGCACTGACTGATAACGGTATTAATGTTGTCGAACGTGTCACCTTGCAAGAAGGTAATAACCCTTTTAATGAAGGTTACCTTAAAACAAAATCAGCCAAACTAGGCCATATGTTTGATGCGGAATTCATCAAGTAACGAAGATCTGTAGTTAGATGGAAAAAGACGATAACTGTACAGTGTTTTATTCAGAAACATGAAAAGAAGAGCCTTTTATCGATATAAAGGCTCTTTTTTATGCGTGTTGTTTTTGAATGACATACCTTTTAAGTAAAGTTACGAGTTGATAATGAGTTCTTAATTAGAGATGAGTATTTTTTTAATCGTTTTAATGGGAATTGATTAATTAATTCGTTAATTATCCTCTATATATCATCATGGTATTCAGCGTCAATTCAGCTATAAAACATTGTTTTTTATGTTAAGGTTTGGTTCAGTTTTAAGGTGTAGAGTAGTTGTTATTGAAACGGAGCACAGCAATTTACATATTGCTTTAACTTACAATAATAATACTTAGGAGTTTCCCCATGAATAAATTTACAGTACTTTCAACTCTGATTTTAGCGTCTTCTGTTACTCTTCCCGCGTTCGCTGCTGATACTGATTGGTTTGTTGGTGGTGGCGTTGGTTATCAGCAAGACACCATTAAAGGTGCCAATGAACAAAATGGCGAAGACGCCACTTACCAATTGCGTGGCGGTGCAATCATTAATGACCACCACCGTGTAATGGGTACTTACAGCTACATGGATAAATCATCTCAAAATATGTTTCTCGCTTCTTATGATTATTTAATTCCTGTCGCTCAGAAAGTGAATTTATTTGCAGGTGTATCTGCTGGTTTAGCTGATAACAAAATTAACAATGACAGTTCTACAGATTTTGTATGGGGCGGCCAAGTAGGTGCTATGTACGAAATAAATGATAGCTGGTCTACTGATCTAACTTACCGTTACCTTGATCAAGACTACAGCGAGCAAGCAACAAAGCTTGATTATTCTCAGCAGGTTGTATGGTCTGTTGACTACAAATTCTAAACAAACGACTTATTGTGTCTGATTAACTAAAACGTTGAAGTTATTAAGAAGGGAAAATGGGCTTTTCCCTTCTTACTTTTCATTGCTTACACATATAGGATATTTCATTAGAGCAATAATCTTTCGTCTACATTGCTTATCTATACCTCTGCTCACTCTCTCACTTATAGAAAATCACCATTTTTATCATATCCGTCTATATTTTACCCAAACAAACCAAGATCACAAAAATAAGCGGTAATAGGGTTGTTAATGCGATCTATATCTCTATATACTCCGCATCCGGTCAGAACCATTGAGTTCCAGCCACCTTAGTTACAAGCTGTCACCACGGAAATGTGAACGACCCACGGAGTTGGACCGGCATGATTTTAGCTTGTTATCAAGGTGACTTGTATGTTGTTTTTATTGACGGATAATCTTTTATTTTCTAGGCTTGTTAGCTTAGTTCCTACCTATTTTGCTTTCTTCTTGAAGGCTAATGATCCCCAATGGCAGCATTCAGTAACACCTTCATTTTTCGACATCTATTTTAAAAAAAGCAGCAGGACGAAATAATGCAGTTGTTAATTAGTTTAGCCGGTATTTTGGTACTGGTTTTGTGCGCATGCGCAATTTCTGAAAACCGTAAAGCAATCAATTGGCGTACAGTCGGTGGGGCATTGTTTTTACAAGCAAGCTTCGCTGCATTGGTATTGTATGTACCCGTGGGGCAGATGATGTTGGGGGCAATGAGTAGTGGCGTTGCGAGTATATTGGGTTTTGCTGATGAAGGAATAAAGTTTTTATTTGGTGATTTAGCAACAACAGGTTTTATCTTCGCAGTTCGTGTTCTTCCTCTCGTTATCTTCATTAGTTCTCTTATTTCTCTTCTTTATTATCTTGGTGTGATGCAGTGGGTCATTAAAGTGATCGGTGGTGGCATCCAGAAATTCCTAGGTACAAGTCGTGCTGAATCATTAGTGGCGACAGGTAATATTTTTCTTTCTCAAGGTGAATCCCCACTTCTTGTTAGACCTTTCCTTCCTAAGATGACGCGTTCTGAACTATTTGCCGTAATGACAGGTGGTATGGCATCAGTTGCGGGTAGTGTATTAGGCGGCTATGCGGGTTTAGGCGTTGAATTAAAATACCTAATTGCTGCAAGTTTCATGGCTGCTCCTGGTAGTTTGTTAATGGCTAAAATTTTAGTACCAGAACAAAGCACGCCTGTAGAGCAAACAGATATCGAAATGGCGACCAGTGAACACAGTAATGCGATTGATGCATTAGCGGCTGGTGCGATGAACGGTATGAAAGTGGCTGTTGCTATCGGTACTATGCTTATTGCTTTTGTCAGTGTTATTGCAATGGCAAACGCAGGACTGGGCATGGTAGGTGAGTGGTTCGGCTTTGTTGGCTTAACAATGCAAGGTATTTTGGGCTACATTTTCTCACCATTAGCATTCATCATTGGTGTACCGGCAAATGAGATGCTGCAAGCGGGTTCATTTATCGGTCAGAAGATGATTCTAAATGAGTTTGTGGCTTTCCTTGATTTCGTCAGTATTAAAGAAACCCTGTCATCTCAGAGCCAGATTATCATTACTTTTGCACTGTGTGGTTTTGCAAATATTGGTTCAATTGCAATTCAGATCGGTTCAATCGGTATCATGGCGCCAGAGCGTCGCGGTGATGTGGCTAAGTTAGGCTTTAAAGCGGTACTTGCTGCAACACTTGCTAACTTAATGAGTGCGGCCTTAGCGGGTATCTTCATCTCGTTATAACAATGACGGCTTGATTCACCATAAGTAATAGAAGCACAAAAATGCCACACAGTACTTTCGGTGTGGCTTTTTTTATGATAAAAATTGAACATTGTTTTAAATTTCTGTTGAGATCGTATGCTGAGAAGAAAGATAACAATCCTTATTTCGATGATATTGTTCAGTTCACTGACAAGCAGCGTCGTAGCAGCAGAAATGCCGATAAGTGATCTGTTTCTGAATGCTTTGAATGAACCCGTATTGTTACTATCTGAATCGACGGTGTTCTCTAAAGAGAGTGTTTTGATTGATGACAGGTCTCGTGAGACTGACGCTAGTAATATGCTAATAACAGACTCATTCCAGAATATGTCATCGATATATACGAGTAATACACGATTCTTTGATAAGCAATTTGAAAGTAACAATAAAAACAACGCTTATGATGGTGTTGAATGTGAAGGAGAAGAGTGTGCTGTTCCTGTTGCATTGATGGCACTTGATTTTATGTTAACCAATAACCAATAACCAATAACCAATAACCAATAACCAATAACTCAAGCTAAAAAAGGCATGATATTGACCATGCCTTCAGGTTGAATATAGCGTGTGTCGCAGTTATTAACTGAAATCGGGCTTATCGAATTGTTTAATCAATACTGAAGTATCTGAACGGTTGTGTCCTCGTTGCTGTAAATCAGCATATTTGGCATCAACTTGCTTAGCCAATGGTAGCTCGACGCCTAGCTTGTCTGCTGCATCAAAACAAATACCTAAATCTTTACGCATCCAATCGATAGCAAAACCAAAATCAAATTTATCTTCAGCCATTGTTGCTGCTCGGTTTTCTAACTGCCAAGAGCCAGCTGCACCATGTTTTAATACATCCGTCATTTTTTCAATGTCTAAACCTGACGATTTAGCCAAAGTAATGGCTTCAGATAAACCTTGTAGAATACCGGCAATACAGATTTGATTCGCCATTTTTGTTACTTGACCATAGCCCACATCACCCATTAATGTCGTGGCTTTAGCAAAGCAATCAATAATCGGTTTTGCTTTCTCAAACACTGCTGGATCACCACCTACCATAACAGTTAGGCAGCCATTTATTGCACCAGCTTCGCCACCAGAAACAGGGGCGTCTAAGAACTCTGCGTGTACGGCATGTGCAGCTGCTGCGATTTCACGTGCCACTTCAGCAGAAGCTGTGGTGTTATCGACCAAAATAGCGCCCGATTTTACCGTAGAAAGAATCCCATTTTCACCGGTGTAAACATGGCGAACGTCATCATCATTACCGACACAAGTAAAAATAATGTCGGCATTTTTTGCCGCTTCTGCGGGTGTTAAAGCCAGTTGACCTTTATAGCTATTAATCCACTTTTCAGCTGTGGCTGTTGTGCGGTTATAAACGGTAACGTTGTGACCTGCATTGGCTAAGTGACCCGCCATCGGGAAGCCCATAGTGCCAAGTCCGATGAATGCGATATTGTGTGTTGTCATTGTTATTGTCACCTCGTTACATGTAACTAATACATAAAATATTGATTTTATATAATTTGAAAAAGTTACATTTTTTAAAATTTCCCAGTGTTTTTGCTATCAACACTGATAGAAGAGGCCATCAAGTCATGGCTAATTTATTGTCTGACTAAACTTTATCATATCCATCATGCATATAGGAAGGTAGTGGTAGAACGGCTTTCGTTAACACGGAACTGGAAAAAGTGAGTTAGACTCTTTACTTTATTTTAGCTTGTTATCGTTAAGTGCTTCTCACCAATAACACTTCCTTTCATTTTTCTTGTGCTAAATTTTATTATGATGACTATTTACCCAAGCTACCTCTGGATTCAGAGTGATCTCAGCGAGTTTTGTTGGGCTCTATGCGGTGTTATAAAAAGGTTTTTGATGATTAACGTATTAAGAATAGAGCAGTCGTTACTAACCCTTAACAGTTTTAAGCAGCATAGGTAGTTATGTTTATGCGCTTTATTATTATTTTCATCTTCATTGTGCATTTTTTGAATCAAAATACCATTGCTGCTGAAGGGGGATATAGTAACTATCTTCCTGGAAGTTATGGCGACTTTGGTATGGCACTTTCCCCGACAGAAACGTGGACTATACGAAATGATACATACTATTATGATGCCAGCACCAGTAGAGCTGTACAGGGAGGTAATCTCGTAACAGATTTAGATTTACAGTTTCTTATGAACTTTACCACGTTATTGTATAAACCTGAGTTCAAAATTTTTGGTGCACAATATACCACTGGTATATTTATTCCTTTTGTAAATCTTAATACTGAAGCAAGCTTAAAGGTAAAGGAGGGGAGTGGGAGTCAGGTATTAAATGCCAGAGATAGTGCCACGGGATTGGGTGATGTATCTCTGATCCCTTTTGCGCTCTTTTGGAGTGAAGGCAACATCCACAGTTCATTCGCTCACTATGTAATCATTCCAAGTGGTGATTACGACGTTAATAACTCGATTAACAATGGCTTGAACTACTGGAGTTTCGATACCAATCTCGCGATAACGTATCTGAACTTAGAAACAGGTCATGACTTTTCCTTCAATCTTGGTCATATTTATAATACTGAGAATGAAGATACTAACTATCAAACTGGTCAAGAAATACATCTTGATATAGCTCTAAACCAGTTTTTCTCCGATAGTTTTGCTGTCGGTATCCATGGTTTTTACCTCAATCAATTTACGGGTGACAGTGGCTCTGGTGCACTTTTAGGGGATTTTAAAGCAGAGGTCGTTGGCGTTGGTCCTGCCTTATTATGGAATACAAAAATATCTAATCAGGATGTTTCGTTTATCGCTAAATGGTTACATGAAGTGAAAGCTGAAAACAGATTAGAAGGTGATCATTTATTCCTAAGTTTTGCGTTTGATTGGTAAAGTATGTGGTAATTAGTCTCAATCCGCTTTAAAGCATTTAATATTAGTTCAAGTAAAATCAGAGACTAGTAATGTAGCTCTAACTTACATAAAAAATGGCACTTTAGATATTGAACTGGAGTTGCTAAATAAAGTGACGATAAGTTTTTGGGGGGAGGTCTTTATTTCTGACGTGCAACACAAAGCTATTAATAAGCAGTTAATATCAAAGAAACAATAACTAATAGACTGTAACTCATCATTTATTTGTTCGTAATTCTTCTTTTCTCCAATAAATATATGATAAGTCAAAGGTACTTAGCGCATCGAATTTGCCATGTTGAATGTTAATTGATAGTTCAGTATACAGGTGATTTAACAAAACATGATTTAACCTGACATCCATACCCCCTAAAGTGTTATTATTTAAGTGAATTACTAAGGAGGGTACTATTATGATAAACACAAAACTTGCTATTATTGCAGTTATCGGTATTAGCCTGATATCTGGCGCAAGCATGGCTGGAATGAACGAAAGGATGCAATGGAATATGCCTGAGTTCAACCAAATAGATCTCAATCATGATGAAACCATTAGCCCTGTAGAGTTCGAACAATTTCGTCAAAAAAGGATTAGCGAACGTAAGGCTGAAGGGCGTCAGATGAAAAATATGAACCAAACTAACATGTTTGATGTTATCGACCTAAATCAAGATGGTTTGGTCGATGCTGAAGAATTTAGCCTGCATCAGGCCAATAAGCGTATGACTTGGTGATAAGCATAATTGAACATAAAACTCGTTCTATGCACTCGGAATGAAAGCCTACCATTAATAGGCTTTCTGCTCTGTATTTTTTGCAACGGAATCCTGCAATATAACGGGCAGTTATGATTGATTCAACGCAGTTAAAGTGAGGTTATGCTAATTATCACTTGTATCAATTGTAATTGAACATTATTATGCGTTTGTCTCAACTTTTAATGACTAGCCTTGTCTTGATTTGTAAAATATGTTCATAAATTTATTTCGTGTATTAATGATGGTGATCTGTTTAGGAGCTTCTTTTGTCGCTCACGCTGACGCTCGTCTATTAAATGATGAAATAAATGCTGTGATTGTTTCAAGTCAAAGTGAGCGTAGTGTTTTCAATCAGGAAATCAACAGTAATGTTTTATCCGTTGTAAACACTTTTCATATTGTGACTGAAAAAATTGATGAATCATCAAACATTGAGCCTTTGTTTACTAATGCACATGGCGCAACAGAAAATGATCTTGCACTAAAAACGCATGACACGTTATTGGTTTGGAACTTCTCTCAACCGATTGAAAAAACACAGCGTAAACATTCATCTGAAGGTCGTACCTATCATCTTGGTTTAGCTAATTCTTCACGTCAGGCGAATGTTATCCGTCATGATCCCGAAGAAGTTCAGCCATATTATGAATTAGCAATAGAACTACCAGTACCGCCTGCACCTAGCTTGGTTATTGGCTACACAATACAATTTAGTGATGCATTAAACTGGATGTTAAATACTAATTCTCCCTCTTCTCGTATATCCGGTTGGAAAGAGAGTAATCTCACCTATACGCGATATCAGCAACAACTTTCTCACGCCTAATTTGTGATTGCTTATTAAGAGCATGATCCAATTGCAATCCAATATCGATCGAAAAACAACTTAATCTTCATCGATGTTGTACGTAATGACGCATGAATGTAAACCAACGGAATGATCCTCTAAAGGGTGAGTATTTCTGAGTTAACCAATATTTAGTGAATTAGCACGCTATTGGTTTTTATATTCTTATTCATGACGTCACTATTAAAACCTCAAATCACCCGATGTTGATTGTTGAACAATAATCGCGTCAGAGTGAATTGTATGGCGACTTGAGAATGAAAAAACAAATTAAACAAAAACAAATTTTTAATCATTATTCGGCATGGAAGTATATCGTGTTGGTAGTGATGGTACTTGTGATGCTGCTAAGTGCGATTCCGACTTGGTATGGTGAAGATGCCGCTGTTCAGATTAGCGCCAAAAATGCACCTGCTCCTTCTGTTTTGGCTATTCAACGCCAGTTAGAAGCGAGTGGTATCACGGTAAAACGTATTGACCAACAAGCTGATAAAACAGTTATCGTACTGGAAAATGACAACCAGCAAACGCAAGCTAAAAAAGTGTTATCCAATGTCGTGAAAGACAAATCAACACTAACGCTAGCGCTTGAACCTGCTGCGCCATTATGGCTACAAAATATGGGTTTCGAACCGATTAAACTTGGTCTTGATCTTCGTGGTGGTGTGCAGTTTTTACTTGATGTAGATATTGACCAAGTTTACAAGGCGCAAGGTGCAAGCTTAGCGGATGAATTGCGTCAATTATTCCGCAAAGAAGGCATTCGAGGGGCACGTGTTGAGCAATCGGATGCTGACCACCTAACGGTAAAGGTGAATAACTCTGAGGCAAACAGCGCTGTTCGTAAGTTTGTCAAAACACAATACCCACAATGGCAAGCAACCAATGGCGATGGTAACAGCGTTCGCTTAGCCATGAAAGATGCAGAAAAAACAGAGTTACGTAACTTAACCGTTCAGCAAAACTTACAAACAATGCGTAGTCGTATTGAAGAGTTAGGTATTACTGAAGCATTGGTTCAGCGCCAAGGTGAAAACCGTATTCGTATCGAGCTACCTGGTGTGCAAGATCCTGCTGCAGCGAAGAATGTTATTGGCGCAACGGCAAGCTTGGCTTTTTATGCTGTGAAAGAGCAGGGCACTGGCAGCACGATGGAGCTGAAAAACAAACAAGGCCAGCCTGTACGAGTAGGGCGCAATCCTATCTTAGGTGGTGACCATATTGTTGATGCCCGTGCGAGCTTTGGCGAAATGGGTATGGCTGAAGTAAATATTACCCTCGATTCATCGGGCGGTAAGATCATGTCTGACTTCTCTCGCGATAATGTTGGTAAGCCAATGGCTACCTCATACAGTGAGTACGGACGTGATAGCGAAGGCAAAACAACCCAAACCAATGAAATTATCAGTGTTGCAACGATTCAATCTCAGCTTGGTATGCGTTTTCGTATAACAGGTACTGGCTCAATGGAAGAAGCACAGCAGTTGGCGTTGTTACTGCGGGCGGGTTCACTAACTGCTCCTGTAACGATTGTTGAAGAACGTACAATTGGTCCTACATTAGGGGCTGAAAATATTGAAAATGGGTTTGCTGCGCTTGGTTTAGGCTTGGGCGTTACGTTGTTATTTATGGCAGTGTGGTATCGCCGTTTAGGCTGGGTTGCGAACGTAGCTTTGATTTCCAATATGATCATGTTATTTGGCTTATTGGCATTAATTCCTGGTGCTGTTTTAACCTTGCCTGGTATTGCAGGGTTAGTACTTACTGTTGGTATGGCCGTTGATACGAATGTACTTATATTTGAACGAATTAAAGATAAGCTAAAAGAAGGGCGCAGTATGGCTCAAGCGATTGATCGCGGCTTTAGTAGCGCTATCGGTACTATCTTTGATGCCAACTTCACCACTATGATCACAGCGGTTGTGTTATACGCCATTGGTAATGGTCCTATTCAGGGCTTTGCATTAACACTCGGTTTAGGTCTTTTAACCAGTATGTTCACTGGTATTTTTGCTTCTCGCGCCATCATTAATTTGGTGTGGGGTCGTGATTCTCGTCGTAATATAAGAGTGTAGTGCCATGATTATTAATATGAAAAATGCAACAAAGTGGCGTTACTTTACGAGTGCCGTGTCTATAACATTGATGCTTGTCTCTATTCTTTTAGTGGCGACTAAAGGGCTAAATTGGGGTTTAGACTTCACTGGTGGTGTTGTCAGTGAAGTGCAATTAAGCAGCAAAATTACCAGCAGTGAAATCGAACCATTATTGAAGGCTGGTCTTCATCAAGATGTCGCTGTTATCGCATCGGGTGAACCAGGGCGTTGGGTACTTCGTTATGCAATACCAGAAGCGGGCCAAGAATTGCCATCAATAACAGAAATGTTGGCACCTATTTCAACCGATATTACGGTTCTGAACACCAGTATTGTTGGGCCGCAGGTAGGGCAAGAATTGGCAGATCAAGGTGGATTAGCATTACTCGTATGTATGCTGTGTATTCTAGGTTATTTAAGCTACCGCTTTGAGTGGCGCCTCGCATCAGGGTCTTTGTTTGCGTTGCTACATGACGTGGTTTTTGTGTTGGGTTTCTTTGCATTAACCCAAATGGAATTCAACTTAACGGTATTAGCTGCAGTGCTGGCGATTTTAGGTTATTCATTGAATGATTCAATTATTATCGCCGACCGTATTCGTGAATTGTTGATTGCGAAACCTAAATGGTCGGTTCAAAAAATAAATAATGAAGCGATTGCTGCAACATTCTCACGCACTATGGTGACTTCAGGTACAACGTTAATGACTGTGGGCGCACTATGGTTACTAGGTGGTGGACCGCTAGAAGGGTTCGCAATTGCTATGTTCATCGGTATTATTACAGGTACATGGTCATCCATCTCTGTGGGTACAACGTTGCCTGAATTGTTTGGCTTGAAACCTGAGCATTACTTACCAAAAGTGGTTACAGAAGAGCCCTAGTAAGATGAATTAGTCTGATGGCTAATCAGTATTAATTAATTATTTTTATGTGAATGCCAGTTAGTTAATCTGACTGGCATTTTTTATACCCACCCCAAACATCCTGAAGATGCTCGTCGAGATAGAGAGTGACAAAGATCTTATATATGAATGTAATACTTGTTGCATATAGGTTCATATTCGTAATCACCTCTACAAATAATCGAATTCGAACGTTATTGTGCTCATTCGAGCTGATTTGTGAGTGGTTGCCATGCTAAGTTACCCCTAGCTGTTGTGTTGAACAGTTTTAATAAGGAGGTTAATTTTGACAAAAATCTTGGGTTTTATTCTATTTTCTTTTAGCTTTCTGAATATCGCTTATGCGACAGATTGGGTTGCTGATACTGAATTAGCGGGCTTTGAAAAAACGACACTATTATTACAAGATGATTATGATGGCGAAGCTAGCGCAACGCTAATCAGGTTGAAAAGTGTTGAACAGAGTCAAAAGGCAGTACTGTATATCCATGGGTACTCTGACTATTTCTTTCAGGAAGAAATGGCACAGCAGTACATAGATCATGGTTATAATTTCTATGCCATCGATCTTCGTAAATATGGACGTTCTATATCAGAAAATACAGCTCATCCAAATATGATGAAGAAAATTGATGAGTACGACGAAGAAATCACAAAGGCTATTTCACTGATTCGAGGTGAAGAAGAAAATACAAAACTATTGCTTGCGGCTCACTCAACGGGCGGTTTAATTGGTGCCATTTACGCAGATAAATACCAGGCAACTAAGACAATTGATGCCGTGTTTTTTAATAGCCCTTACTTAAATAAAGTGCCAGTTGGTGGCTCTGCTATCATCGCGCTTGGTTTGACTTGTCCATTCTGTGAGTTACCAACCCCTCCGAATCTTAAAGTGTATGGTGAATCTGTAAGTGACAAATATCACGGTGAATGGAACTTCAATCTTGAGTGGAAACCCGTAGGAAGGGATGGTGGAGATATTCCTGTTTACGCTGGTTGGTTACGTTCTGTGTATCTAGCCCAGAAGCAAGTAAAAGCAGGCTTAGATATTCAAGTGCCCATTTTAGTTATGCACTCGAAGTACAGTTATAAGCCTCTTTTTTATACAGATAAAGCTTCCACTATGGATACAGTTTTAGTCGTGGATGAAATTAATGAGTATGCAGATTATCTTGGTGATCATGTAACGAAAATCCGTGTCGATGGTGGTTTGCACGATTTAGTACTTTCAAAGAGTGATGTCCGTACGAAGGTTTATACGGAACTGTTCCGTTGGCTTGATGCTTACATGAAGTAAATAAACAATGATTAGGCATAATGTTAAGCAGCCATAGGTTCGACTGAATATCGATTCATGGCTGCTTTTTTGTGTTATTCGTCCTATGGCTTTTCTTTTCCTGTCTTTTTTGTTCAGGATTGATTCATTTAAGGTGTTATAGACTGCATTCTATTGAAGAGAAATAAAGAAAGGGCTAAGTCATGAAAAATTTTATAGCTAGCGTTGTTGCTCTTGTGATCGGATTTTTTACCATTACCTTCGCTGCGGTAATGGGGTTATTTATTGGTATTGCAGCACTGATTGCTAAACCGTTTATTAAAAAGCGAATGACAGCGGCTTATGAAGAAGCTTTAAAGCAGCAAGGGTATCAAACCCAGCAGCAATCAGGTTCGACTATTGATGGTGAATTTGAAGATGTAACAAAAAGACCAGCAATGCAGTAATCCTGAAAGTCTATTGAGAATGTTGAATCCGAGTGTATTTATACACTCGGATTTTTTGTATCTTCAGATTGAGCCTTAGAAAACAAAAACGCAGTGTAAACCACTGCGCTTTACATCTCTCATAGAGGGAAGAAAGATGTCTATCGAATAACGCGTCCAGAGTTAGGTGCAACTTTACCGGTACCACCTTGGTGATGCTCTGTTGTTACTCCCATTTCAGTCATTAACAGCTCTTTCATTGCTGCTGACTCACGTGGGTTAGTTGGCTTCCAGCTAGAAATTATTTTCGCTTTATTGTCTTTCATTGAATATCTCCTTTTCAATACTCGCGACAGTGCGTATTAAATGATTTTTTACGAAATTTTTATATGCGATCATTCTCATACAAAACTAAGTGCATTACCAGAGAAAATTCGTATAAAGTATTTGAATGCTTATTGTAATACCTAGCGCAATTTTGCATAACGACTCAAAATGAAAAGACTACAGTGCATAGCTATAAAGCATGTCGTATTAAATATAGTTTAAATTATCAATAAAAAAGCCGACTTCTGATAGAAGTCGGCTTTTCATTCAAAATATAGCGAAGATTATTTTGCTAAAGAACGGCTCTTTAATTCAAAAATCAACTTTTCTGCACTGCATTCAAATTTGATGTGTGCTGTTAATTCTGTGCTTTCTTCTGTTAGTTCTGATGCTTGATACTCGAAGTTAGCATTCACTTCCTTGGCTAGTGCAAGGTAGTTGTTGAATTCATTTTCTAAAGCAACTTTGCTCTGAGCGAAGATTGATACTTCAGCTACATCGTCACCTTCTTTGATAATAAAGCCCATTTCTGCAGAAACGCCGCAAGCGTCGCAGGCTTGGAATTCTTGTTCTTCGTTTGTCATGACTTTAATCCCTATTGGTTTTATGGGCTTATTCTAAAACTTCGTGACCTAGATCGCTATTCATAAATGATGAAAAGTAGGTTTTACTATTTTTAATCATAGGATGCACTGTTCCTGGGGATTACGTGTTGATTCATAAAAAAGTACTTAAAGCATAGCTTCAGGTACTTAGTTGTATTCTTACGGTTGTTTATTCAATCATTAGAGGTAGCAAGATTGTTATTTTGAGATCGCATATTAAACAACACAATGGCGGCGATAATGGCAACTCCGACTATACGTATCCAGCTATCTGTAAAAATAATTCCACCAGCTAACACGAATAAAATTCCCCGCTCTATCAATGATAATGGATTAATAAGACGTCCTTCAATACTGCCAGCAAAGGCTAGAATTAGCCCGATAGTGGTTATAATGGCAAAGACAAATCCAGACATGTTATCACCGCTGTAAATGAGCCCCGAGAAAGCCATCATGGTTGGAATAAGGAAGAAACCTTGTGCGAGCTTAAAGGCTTGAACCGCAGATTTCATGGGGGAAGCATTGGCGATTCCTGCACCCGCAAATGCTGCGAGAGCGATAGGGGGAGTAACATTTGATGTTTGCGATAACCAAAAAACAATCATATGAGCGGTAAGTAAACCCAAACCAAGATCAGTTAAGGCAGGTACGGCCATTATGGATAAAACGATGTACGCGGCTGTTACAGGTAACCCCATACCAAGAATAACGGCAGCGATGGCTATCAAGCCTAAAACAGACCATAAATGACCGCCAGAAAGAGCAATCAAAAATTGGGTGAACTGCAAACCAATACCCGTTTGGCCAACCACACCAACAACAATACCAGCCGTTGCACATGCAACCGAAATAGGTAGTGCTAAAAGAGCGCCTTCTTTCATGCCCTGTAAGAAAACCCGAAAAGTCAGTCGACTGTGTTTTCGGCACATTGCTGCGGTAAGAATAGCTGCACACCCTGCGACACCAACTAAAACAGGGGAGTAGCTCATTAACAGTAACGTCGTTATAAAAATTAACGGGACTAAAAAGTGCCAACCTTGTTTAAGTACCACACTTAATTTTTCAACGGTATCCATGCCTTGCAAACCGAGTTTACACGCCATTAAATGGACATAAAGCAGTGTACAGGCAAAATATAAAATGGCAGGTGCAATCGAAACGAGTAAGATCTCACTGTATGGAATGCCTGTAAATTGTGCCATAACAAAAGCACCAGCTCCCATTACAGGTGGCATAATTTGACCACCGGTAGATGCTGCTGCCTCAATACCTGCCGCTTGCTCAGGTTTATACCCAAGCTTCTTCATCATCGGAATCGTTAGTGAACCTGTGGTGACGGTGTTTGCAATGGCTGAACCAGATATTGACCCCAATGCAGCAGATGCAATGACACTTGCTTTTGCAGGTCCTCCTCGATATTTCCCTGCCACCGAAAATGCACCATCAATGAAGAACTGACCCGCACCACTGACTTGTAAAAAAGCGCCAAATAACACAAAAATAAAAACAACCCCGGCCGCAATAGCCAGAGGGGCACCGAAAACGCCATTGGTTGAAAAAATATGAAAACGAATAATTTCTTCTACCGAGAACCCTTTACTCGCGACTACGTCAGGCAATATGTCGCCAAATAAAGCATACCCAAGAAAAAATATCGCGATAGCGACCATCACGAGCCCAACGGTTCGGCGGGTTGCCTCCAGTAGCAAAGCGATAATAATCACCCCTGCCAGTTGATCGGCACTGCTTAGCCCATCAAGTAAGAAGCCAATATCATCGTAATCAAATTGGATAACTCGAAGTACAGCCCACATAGTGAGGCCTGCAAAAGTAATATCAATTAAACGAGCGGGTAAATAGAGGCGGGGGGGTTTGTTTATATGAACTAGAGGCTTTACAAGAAAGACTAAAACAAGCACCCAACTAAGATGAATAGGTCGGAAAATAGGGGCAGAAAGCTCTGCTGTAATACCTTGCCATATTTGAAATACAGATAGAATAATCGCTGCGATTGTTGCAACGAACATAATTTTGTCTGCCAAAATTTGGCGGAATGAAGAGGTTGTCGTCATCGCTTACTCCGTGCAATTAAACGAGTGAACCGAAAATGTAGAACGAATAGTCATTTTTATATCCACAATAATAAGTATTTGCTCTGTGTTATTCACATAGGATTAGTTTGTGTCTTTACTATTTTTGTACGAATAGAGCACTTGTATCATTAACAAGTGCTCTTATTATCGAACGAATTACCTCTGTTCAGTTAGCTTGAACTAACCGAACGAAAGGATTTATTTGGTTTGTTCGTTTAAATATTTTTGAGCACCAGGGTGAAGAGGAATCCCCTTTAGTTGCCCCATATTTTCAATTGTCGTGAATTTAGTCACACCAATCACTTGTCGAATTTTCTCGATATTATCGAAAGCGGCTTTTGTCATATCGTAAGCTAGCTCTTCGTCCATTTTGTTGTTTGCAACAAGTACGTTCCATACCGCTGGCGCTTTAAATTCAGGCACGTTTTTATATGTATCAGCTGGTACATCAAGGCTTTGGTAGGAAGGGTTAGTTTCAACGATCTTCGCTAGTTCAGCATCAGTGAATGACAGAATACGGATATTACGGGTTAAGGCTAATTCTGTAATCGCGCCCACACCTAGGCTACCAACAATAACACCAGCATCAATCTGACCATTCGCTAATGCATTGGTTGTTGCGGTGTAATTTAGGGCTTGGCCATTTACATCACTTTCTTCAATACCTAATGTTTTTAAAATATTAATGGCACTCACTCGTGTACCTGAACCCGGTGCACCCAGTGATACGCGTTTGCCTTTTAACTGCTCTATTGACGTGATGTCTGAGTCGGCAGGTACCAAGAATTGAACCACATTTGGGTAAAGGGCAAAGAGTACCGATACATCCATTTTTCGTGGGAAAGGTTTTGTTCCTTCATAGGCTTGTAAAACTACATTACCCATAGCAATACCCGCTAACTGCTTATTGCTTGATACTTTAATAACATTTTCTACCGATGCCGCTGTTACTTCAGCACGCATGTTGAAGTCATCGATACTGTCACTCCACACTTTTGCAAGAATGCCGCCTAACGGGTAATAAGTACCGCTTTGGCTTCCAGTGCCAATTGTGTAATTTTCAGCAGCAGCAGGTAGCGATACTGCCAATGTTAATGCAAGAAGCCCTGTTTTGAGAGATTGATACATTGTGCGTAAACTCCTTTTTAAATTGAAATGTATTTATCTTGTTAGACAGCTAACCTAGTAACGCATAACTGCTATGTAGCGAATATGAGTATGTAGGTGCTGAGTTTTTTACACTCTGAATGTTATGGGCTTGTTATTGTTAATGGTCAATGTTGAAGCGGCGGAAATGAGACATCACCGAAGTAGATTATTGAATAGGCGTACTTCTTCCAGTTCTGCATATTGAAAATATGTAAAAATCTCAGTAATTCAATCTAGTGAAGAAATGGAAGGGATGAAATAGAAAAACAGGAAGCCAATGCGTGGGCTTCCTGTTCGTGCTGGTGTTAAAGTTAGGTTAATGGCTTGATGTTATTGTTGTGGTGTTCTTGTTGTGTTGTTTTTTTATCGACACTAACGACTATTTGGACCAGTTACATCATAGCTATAATTTATATTGACCATTGCACGGTATTTAACTTGTCCTTTTGCTGTTGAAATTTCGTCAACCTCCACATGTGAACTTTCAACTTTTATCGAATTAGTTTCTAGCCCATATTCATATATTCCTAACGTTCTTTTTAATTTATTAGGTGATTCTTTCTGAATGTTTGAGGCAAAATTATGACCTAAATTGTACGCCCCTTCTTTTGAATCACTGATCCCTGCTGTTAGGTTTCGGGTTTCTTCTTTTGAGTCCCAAGAGAAGGCAAAAGTACTTGAACTGAATATAAGTGCTATGAATAGCAAAGCTAACTTTTTCATCGTTCATTCCTCAAATTAGATAACATAGTTATTGACCATATCTAGCCATAAAATGATTGGGTACCTAATCTAAAAGACCTGCTTACATTGCATTTATTTCATGAAATACGCTTTTTCTGTTGAACAATTGCCGTGCAAAAGATAAACGTTGAATACCACAAAGAAAAACGCCAGCATAATTGCTGGCGTTGTCTGTAAAGATGGATGAGTTGTTATAACGAATGTTTATTCTTGAAGTGAATAGACCTTGCAAACTAGCGCACGAGTCTCGCCAAACGGATAGGCTTCTAGCTGCCCAAATCCATTCATTTGTCTGGCTTTTACTTTGGTGTTTAATGGTGATGTCATACCATTTAAAAAGCGAGTAATAGCGGCGGCTGATGGTGTAGTTGTACATGCAGCTAAAAATGGGTCACACCAAGCCTTAAGTACATTGTCAGATGTTTCTGGTAGGGGAAGTGCTGGTGGAAGAACAGCAATATCACCACGGCAGACCGAGCAATGACCGCATTGCTTGGGGGCATTATTATCGGCGAAGTAACTCGCAAGATCATGACTTAAACAGTGCGTATTTTCAAAGAAATTGATCATCTTATTAATACGTTTGATTTCACTGCTTTCTTTTTGACGAAATAAATCAAACAGCTTCTTCGCTTCTTCATTCACATCATATTGATTGTTAACCACACGATAAACATCGGTCATTTGTTTACTTTCTAATGTAATCCAACCTTTTTCACTAAAATAATCGATAGCGGTTATTACTCGTTTACGATCAGCATGGCAGCTGTTCCAAAGTGCTTCAAAATCAACCGTGTACCAAGTGCGAGCTTTAGACGAGCAAGCGAAAATATTGTCAACAAATTGGCGTCGCTCACCTTGAAAATGTGCAAAGATCTCTTGAGGTGTTAGATTACATTTGAATCTATAGTCAGCAAAATACGTAAATTTTGGCTCGATGATTTTATGAATTTCGAGGTAAACCAGCAGTGTTTTAAGCGGTAATAAACGCACATTACTGTCTTTAGAAAGACGAGTTAGCATTACCTCCCACGCGGCGGGCTGATTTTTAATTTCATTTAATATATATGCAATAGCATCTAGATCGGGTGTATCACCATAAACGAAATTCTCTAAAACATTCAGCCCCGCTTTATTCGCTATAACGGTGCATTCAGCGTTTTCACCGTCTCGTCCTGCACGTCCAATCTCTTGGCTGTAATTTTCTATCGATTTAGGTAGATCAAAGTGAACCACTTTACGAATATTAGACTTATCTATGCCCATACCAAATGCGATGGTGGCGACTATGCAATTGATATTACCGCTCATAAATTCATGTTGAATCGCTTGGCGTCGGTCGTTATCCATTCCTGCATGATAAGCTTGCGCTTGGTAGCCTTGTTGATTAAGTGCAACGGCAACGGCTTCTGCGGTTTGTTGAAGCGTGACATAGATAATGGTTGGCTGATCATTGTGATGCCCCAGCACTTTATAAAGCGTTGGTAGCTTATTCTCATCTTCGGCTGCCAAAATTGTAAGGTCTAAGTTCGGGCGATAGAAGCCAGTTACAATGATATCTTGTTCAGCAATACCGAATTTTGTACTCATATCTTGAATAACATTTGGCGTTGCTGTTGCTGTGAGTAGCAATACTTGAGGAATGTTAAGTAGCTGACGGTAATATGGCAGTTTCAGGTAATCGGGGCGGAAGTTATGTCCCCATTCTGAAATACAGTGTGCTTCATCAACCACTAATAGAGAAACTTGCACCTGAGAGATAAACTGACGGAAGCGCTCGTTTTTCAGGCGCTCTACAGAAATCATTAATACCTTGGTTTCTCCGTTTCTAACGCCTTGCATAACTTGTTGGCTCTCGTCCCATGTTTGACTGGAGTCAATAGATGCCGCTGGGATCTTTTTGGATCGCAAGAAATCGAGTTGATCTTTCATTAATGCTAAAAGAGGAGAGATCACAAGTGTTAAGTGAGGTAGCTGAACTGCAGGCAATTGATAGCATAAAGATTTACCTGATCCAGTCGGAAAAATAGCAGCAGCAGATTGCCCGTTAAGAACACGAGTAATAACGTCTTCTTGTCCTTTACGTAAACTATCGAAGCCAAAGTAATCTTTAAGTGTTTGATGATACATACAGAGTGCGCGCTCACTTTACAAATGAACGGCAATAATAGCCTAACTGACAATAAGATAGTAAGCGTAGTGAGCCAATAGGTAGAACTTTTAGAAGTAAGGCGAGTTTTCTTGCAAGGTTACTTGGGTATAATGCCAATACGCACCTGAGTTGAATAAGGTTTCGTAAAAAACAGGTCGTATTAGCATTTTTTCGGTATTACTTATCTTCAAATTGTTGAGCTAAATGATGAAAATCATCCACCTTATCTTTTAGTGTCGAGCCTGTTTTTTCTACGTCAGCAACATCTTGAAGATTCTGTTCAGAAGCATCGGCAATGGAGTGGATATGTTGACCAATTTCACTCGATAAGTTTTCTTGTTGGGTAGCAGAAGAAGAAACTTGAGAGATTAACTGGTTAATCGTTAGCATATTACTTTCTACTTTTTGCAAACATTCAGCGCCTTTCTCTGCGATATTCACACATTCGTTCGTCTTATCACGATTGCTTTCGATCAGATTTTGCCAATTTTCAATTGTGGTTAGCATTTGCTCTATGCTGGTCTGGATTTGTTCTGTCGCATTTTGTGTTCGAGAAGAAAGAGCACGTACTTCATCGGCAACAACCGCAAAACCTCGGCCGTGTTCGCCTGCGCGTGCAGCTTCAATGGCTGCATTCAAAGCCAGTAAGTTGGTTTGTGCGGCAATACCGCTTATTTCAGACATTACAGTACTGACTTTACCGGCTTCGCTACTAAGCTGGTGTGTTGCTGAGGTTGCTTGTTCGGCTTGCGTTGAGAGTTGCTGTAAGCTTTCTTGTGTTGAATCAAGTTGCACGCGGGTTTTATCGCAGTGAAAACGGGTTTCATCTAATAATGAATGGGTTTCACTGGCATGATTTGAGACTGTTCGTGCAGAATCAGACATCTCATTCACTGCATTCGCGACATGATGAATATTGTCATTTTGCGAGCTAATAGCATGCGTTACTCGGCTGGCTGTATCGCTGAGTTGATCTGCTAAATCATGCAAAGGCTCTGCTGAATCTGTCATTCGACCAAGTACCGTACGAATACGTGCAGACATCATTTTTAAATGAAAATCGGCTACCGAAAATTTGTCATTACCAGAAAAAATCAATCGACTGACACTGTCATAGCGTGATTGAAGTTGTTTCAGTTGGCGTGGTGTATTAATGAGTTCTTGACGGAAAAACAAACCAATAACGGCAGCAGGTGCAATGCTTAATATGCTTTGTAGGCTCATGCCTGTGTGCATTATGCTTGCTGTAACGGGTAGTGCGCAGGCTGTTGCTAATGCTGTAAATTTAATGCTATCTGGTAAAGAGAACGCGATTTTTCGTCCTTTCTTCTCGGCATTTAGTAATTGCTTATAGGCTGATGTTGCAACGTTAACCCATTGTGCTTTGGGTTTAACACGAACAGATTGGAAACCGATGATTTTTCCATGTTCGTGAATTGGTGTGACGTATGCATCTACCCAATAGAAACCGCCATCTTTGGTTTTATTTTTTACAATGCCTCTCCATGCTTTTCCATCTCGCAAGCATTGCCATAAATCAGCAAATGCAGCTTTAGGCATGTCAGGGTGGCGGATAATGTTGTGGTTTTGACCGATGAGCTCTTCGGGACTATAACCAGCCACCCGACAAAAAAGCGGGTTACAGTAAGTAATTACACCTTTTGTATCTGTCGTAGAAACTAATTGTTCGTTATCAGAAAAGGTAGATTCTTTATTTATGAGGGTGGCTGACACGGAATGACCTTATTTTTAGTATGTTATTATTGTGTGTCAATGAAACCACATTATTGCATTAAATATCAATAGATTAATGGGATGTTTCTGTTTGTTGCTGGTACCGGCGGTAAAATAATAAAAACAACATGTTTATTTTTGCTTACATTATCAGCAAGGGAAATATTAAATGTGTCAGTATTATCACA
Source organism: Photobacterium frigidiphilum (assembly GCF_003025615.1). Lineage (GTDB taxonomy): Bacteria > Pseudomonadota > Gammaproteobacteria > Enterobacterales > Vibrionaceae > Photobacterium > Photobacterium frigidiphilum. The sequence continues at coordinate 24,575 of NZ_PYMJ01000036.1, forward strand.
ATGAATGTTTTACGACAGAAATAAAGTGATCGCATATCGAGAATATGAGGTGCAGCTTGTTTCATACCTGTGCATTTCTGATATTAAGCACTGGTGATAAAACAATAATCAAAGGAAATATATGTCGTGGTTCTATAATCTTAGTTTTCGTTGGAAGCTTGCGTTGCCTACTGGGCTTGTTGTTGTTGTATTCATGGCTATTTTGAGTATGGTTTTATCTGTGTTCAACGATTTAGCACGAACAGATGCATTGCAAAGTGATGAAGTGCAACCTGTGCTAAATGAAATGGAAGAAGGTTATCGTGATCTTTACCAGGTTATAACTGCAGGGCAAGGGGTGATCTTAGCTGCAGGAGATCAAGATAGGATAAAATATAATCAGCAAGAATTTTACGATGACAGCAGTAAAACATTAACTCGTTTTAAATCACCTACATTATTACTTGATAATGGTTTTATTAATGCGTCGGGTCGTGTATCGGTACAAACTTTACCTACCCTTTACAGTCAATGGTTAACGCATTACGCCTATATTGTCGAAAATCCTGATAGTGCTGCTGATTATTATCAAAACAATCAGAAACAGATCCAGCAAGAATTTAATCAGTTGCAAGCAGCATATAAAGATATTCGTATTCAAATAGAGCAGGCACAACTTGAACTTAAAGAGCAGATGAATGATGAGATTAGTCTTACCATTATTGTGTTAGAAGTGGGTGCATTTGTAGCCATTACTTTATCTATTGTGATTACATGGTTTGTATCTAGGCTTATTCTTGCGCCTTTACAGCGGCTTTCTACAACAATGGAAAATATTGCCTCGGGTGAAGGTGACCTAACGCAACGAGTGCCTGTCGAGAGTCGTGATGAAATAGGGCAATTCGCCGCTTCCTTTAATCAGTTTGTATCAAAAATCCACGCTACGATCACGGAAGTGTCGGTAACAATGAAATCTGTGCGTGAAGAAACGCAACAGATTCAAAAAGAAACACAAGGTGTCGTGTTAAACGCATCAGAACAACAAGCTGAAAGCGCGCACGTTGCCACCGCAGTACATGAGATGAGTGCAACAAGTGATAGCGTGAGCTCACATGCAAATGAGGCCGCTAGCGCGAGCCAATCTGCAGCAGATGAATCAAATGCAGCGAAAAGAATTCTTGGTAATACGGTGACGTCTATTCATCAATTAGCGGATGATATTGAAACATCGAGCGGCGTTATTACGAATCTTGAGCTAGATGTCAGTAACATTGCCTCTATTTTAGATGTTATTCGTGGCATTGCAGACCAAACCAATTTATTGGCATTAAACGCTGCCATTGAAGCAGCACGAGCGGGTGAGCAGGGGCGTGGTTTTGCGGTTGTTGCTGATGAGGTGCGTTCTTTAGCCAGTAAAACTCAAGATAGTACTGGCGAAATACAAGTGATGATTGAGCGTTTACAACGTGGTGCGCATGATGCTGTTCAAGCGATGGCAAGAAGCCAAGCAAGTGGTACAGCAACTGTTGATCAGGCGAATAGTGCTAATGAGTCGTTAGATGCAATTAGCCAGTCGATTGAAGTGATTAATGAAATGAATATGCAGATTGCGACAGCGGCCAATCAACAAAGCCAAGTCAGTGAAGATATTAATCAAAATATTCAGAAAATCGCAGATAAGAGTCAAGAGGTTGTCTTTAAAGTTCAATCGTCAGAAAAAGCATTTGCAGCATTAGCCAGTGATTGTAAGCAGTTAGATACACTCATTGGTCAATTCAAAATATAAGTTCTATTAGTTACCTGTATGAAGCAGTAACGTAAATTAAAAAGCCGGAGCACTCATTTTCAGTGTGCTTCGGCTTTCGTCATTAGATGAACGCAGTTTGCAGCTTTAATGTGGAACTAGCTGACTATATTACTGCTATTTCTCCCACTGAATTAACGTGCCTTTTGGCCAGTCATCACCAAGACCTTGGTATTTATTCTCTAAAATATGTCGTTTGATCTTTAGTGTTGGTGTCAGGATACCGTTTTCAATGGTCCATGGTTCTTTCACCATGAGTACACCTTTGATTTTAGCGTGTGATTCTAACTCTTTATTGATTGTTTCGATGGTACGTTCAATTTTATGTTCGTAACGTTTAGGGTCAAAGTTAGGGAATTCATGAGGAATTGCTAACAAGATAGGTGCTGGCATTCCTGAACCAATAACACACATTGTTTCAATGTTACACAGCTCGAATAAGCGTTTCTCAATGGGTACTGGTGAAACAAATTTACCTTTGGCTGTTTTAAAGGTGTCTTTAAGGCGTCCTTGAATGGTCAAATAGCCATCTTCATCAAGAAAACCTTTATCACCAGTATATAACCAACCATCTTCATCGAAACTTTCTTGTGTAGCTTTTTCGTTCTTGTAATAACCAGAGAAAATACCCATACCTCGAACAAGTATTTCGTCACCATTTGAAATTTTAATTTCGACGCCTGGGCCAGCATTACCGACAGTACCAATCTTATCGCTACGGAACGGGTGATTAATCGTGCTATAGGCAAAAGATTCTGTCATGCCCCATGCTTCGGTAATATTGAGTCCAATGTTTTCATACCAGCGAAGTAGTGCTGGTGATACTGGCGCTGAACCACAACCAAGCATACGTGCTTTATCTAACCCTAAGCCATCGGCAAGCTTGCGTTTGATAACACCCGAAATGAATGGGATTTTAAGCAGTATATTCAGTTTCGCTTGTGGCAATTTATCAAGAATTCGCTGCTGGAATAACGTCCATAAGCGCGGAACAGAAATGAATAACGTTGGACGATGCATTTTTACATCATCGATAAAGGTGTCGAGTGATTCAGGAAAGGCAACCTGCATACCCGCTAGGATAGAAGCACCGAAAATGTAAACGCGCTCTGTAATATGCGCAAGTGGTAAGTAAGAGAACAAGCGCTCGCCATCACGCATTCCAATGTGATCGACAATGCGTTGGGCTGACCATGAAAATGAGCCGTATGTGAGCATCGCACCCTTAGGTAAACCAGATGTACCTGACGTGTATACAATTGACATTAATGCGTCTTGAGCATGTTTTGGACGCTCTTCGCTTGGCAAACTTTTTGCTATCACCGTATTGAACTCATGGGTACAAGTCGGTGTACCTGGGTAGGCAAAAGATATCGTCGGTAAGTCAGGGTACTTTTCAACCACGGCATTAACCGCTTTTGCATCATCCAGTTTACCAACAATAAGGATTTTTGATTCGCTGTGTGTCACACAGTGCTCAACCGTATCTGCTCCTGCTGTTGGAAATACAGGTACACTAATATAACTACCAAGCATTAAGGCTAAGTCAGTAATAAACCACTCAGCACAATTTTTGGACATTAGGGCGACTTTATCACCGGGCTGAATACCCATGTCGCGTAAAGCACTGACTAAACGTAGCGCTTTATCGGCGACTTCTGCAAACGTATAATCAACGAATTGTCTGTTGATTATTTGTCGAAGATATACCTCATTGGGGCGTTCACTCGCCCACTTTAAGATCATTTCATTAGGTAAAGGCTGAGCCATAAGCGTTTCCTTTAAACGTTCGGTCTGCAGAGGTAATGTCATATTCATCGCGTCCTTGTGTATGTTATTATTGTGTTAAATTTAAGGCTTTCTTAACTGGTCCGTCAAGTCTAAATTCTAGTCGTGTTTCTGATGGTTAGCATAATTATTAGTGATTTATTTTGTATTCTTTTAGCTATCCTTAAGAAAAGTAACAATAAATTTTAAACGAGCGTATAATTTTTTTGTGTTTAGTAAGTTTTTGAAATAACTAAAATTCTTATTATATTGCTATTTGTTATTTAATGCTCAGTGCAATTGGTTGATTATTGCTTCAGAAAGCATTCACTAAAGGAATGAATGGCGACTGGTGAATGTATTGTATAGCAAGAATATGGATGGTATGGATGTGTTAAAGTATAAGGCTATATTTACCGCGCTTCTAACGATGACAACCACGTTAGTACAAGCAAACTGGGATTACCCTAAAAAGGGCTATCGAACTATTAATGATATCGTTCAGCATTATTCTCCTATATTAGAGCCCCGTATTTCACTTATGTTCGAACAGGTTGGCGTTCAATATCCACCAGAAAAAGTTGCGCTATTTGCCTTAAAAGAAGAAATGCAAGTTGAGTTATGGGCAAAAGATGGAGAGGCTTGGGTTTATATTAAACGGTATGATATCGCGAAAATTAGCGGTAAATCCGGCCCTAAGTTACGCGAGGGTGATCATCAAGTTCCTGAAGGCATATACCAAGTAATCGGCCTGAACCCTAATAGTAAGTACCACCTTTCAATGCAATTAAATTACCCCAATGAATTTGATTTAAAATATGCACAGTTAGAAAAGCGTAATCGACCTGGTGCTAATATTTTCATTCATGGTAAAGCAAAGTCTGTCGGTTGTTTAGCTATGGGGGATATTGCCATTGAAGAGTTATTTCTTTTGGTTGAACGGTCTCAAATTCAGAATGTGCAAGTTGTTATTAGCCCTTCAGATCCTCGTAAGGGGCCACTTGTTCCTGCATATGGACAACCTTTTTGGGTTACGCAGCTCTACCGAAATATTGAAAAGGAAGCCCAAAAATTTGGACGCTAGAGTCTATTGAAATATTAATAGGTTTAGCCTTTGATGCTAACTACTAACAATGAATGCCCAATTTTCCGTTTATAAAGTGTGATGTTTTACGAAGATTTTCATTTTTGACAGCTTTTTAGTTATGGTTTTGATAAAAAATGATAATGATACTAGTTAACGGAATATCATTTTGTAATACTAGCCAAAGATACTAACTAAAAGAACATCACATTAGCTATTTGGGCCTGCACTCAATAGAAGCTGTTGATTAAAACATCTAGATACAGAGCCAACTAATTATGCCAAAGCGTAGTAAAGAAGATACAGAGATAACTATCCAAACAATTATGGATGCCGTTGTTGATCAAATTTTACGATTAGGTTACGACAAAATGTCGTATACAACATTGAGTAAGCAAACAGGGATTTCTCGTACTGGCATCAGCCACCATTTCCCCAAAAAGCAAGATTTTGCTAACGCACTTGATGGTAGGATCTTTCGTTTGTTTGTTGAAAGATTGAATCTTGACAATGGTCTTGATGCGTTTGTGGCTAGCTGGGTTGAAGCGCTTGAAGATGAAAAATTTAGTGCTATCTTACGTTTACTATTTCACCATATCGTTTCAGCTGAAAATTCAAGCGAATTTGCTTTGCGTGGTATTGAGCGTTTATATGCTCTGTGTAAAGAACGCTACGGAGACGATAGCATTAAAGAGTTAGAATGGTTATTGGGTAAATCGCTAATTAGCCTTGCTCGTTAATCTCGTCTCTATAAGCGCGAGTTAAACAAGCCTCAAGAACTACGCAATGAATAATAAAAAACGGTCTACATGAGTAGACCGTTTTTTGTTTGTTTTTATCTTATCTGTTTCTGAAATACGGATAAAATCGGCTGCGTTCAATGATCTAGAGATAGTTAGTTTCGCAATTTAATTCTTAAGTACTCTGTTCTAGTCATTTGGTAAGCATCAATTATTTATTGAAAGACTATTAACCCTATCAATAGTAAGTTGTATTGTAGAGTTAATGCTCTAAAATAGGAATGAGTCAGCCAAATACAAAGGCTTAAAAGGGTTTGAAAATGAAAATAAAGCCATTTGCACTAAAGCAATTGGCCGTTGCTATTTTGGTCTTATCACCAAGTGTTCAAGCTGCATCAGTCAGCTTTAATGATGCATGGCAAACGGTTTTAACAAGCAGTGATGCACTAGCAGCAGAGCGAGCAAATGTAGATAAAGCTAGGCACTTACAAGATGCAACGAGCGATCTGTATTTACCTGATATAAGTGTATCTGCTAACTACACGAGGCTTGATAAGCCTGTCGAAATTTCACCGTCTGATTTGCTGGGTAGTATGCCTGCTGGTGAGTCAATAGCGGCTATTCTTGGTACTAATGCTGCCTCGTTAGATAAGCTGTTTACCTCACAATTAACCGACCGTGATATTTTCACCAGCTCAATTCGTGCTATTTGGCCTATTTTTACTGGTGGGCGTATTAATGCCGCACAAGAAATCGCGAAGGGTAAAAGCGAAGAAGCTAAATATATGCTTGTTATGCAACAGCAAGCTAAATTTGAAGATTTAACAAAATTCTATTTTGGTGTCGTGCTAACCGAACAAGTGCTGCAGACTCGGATTGATGTAGAGCAAGGCCTGAAAAAGCACCTAGATCATGCACAGAAAATGGAACAACAGGGGCAAATTGCCAAAGTTGAACGCCTTCAGGCTGAAGCCTCTTATGATAAGGCGCGTGTCGATCGTCAAAAATCAGCGCGTGATTTAGAAATCGCGCAGGTGGCGTTAACCAAACTTCTGAAATTAAATTCTCCTGCGATGCCATCGACGACTCTTTTTACCAATGAATCGCTACCGCCGATGGATGCATTTATTGATAAAACCCTTGCAGACTACCCTGGCTTGAGCATTTTAGACGCAAAGAAAAAACAAGCGAGTGGCGTTATTGATGTCGAGAAAGGAAAGTATTACCCCGAAGTGTACCTATACGGTAACTACAGCTTGTATGAAGACGATACATTAGCCAGCAAGACGGCACCGGATTGGGCGGTTGGGGTTGGCGTGAATATTCCTATTGTCGATACATCGGGCCGTTCAGGAAAAGTAAAAGCAGCACACAGTGCAGTAACACAAGTGAACTACCTTCGTGCGCAAGCAGAGCAAGATCTCTCTGTATTGGTTGAAAAAACGTACCGAGAAGCGAATCAATCATTAGAAGAATACAACGGATTGAAATCGAGCCTTGCACTTGCCGAAGAAAATGTACGATTGCGTGAAAAAGCATTTAGTCAGGGGTTATCAACGTCGCTTGATGTTGTTGATGCCGAAATGTATTTAGCGGGAGTGAAAACGCAACGATTGGCTGCTGCATATCAGTATGTTATTTCGTTATCGCGTTTATTGGCAGTAAGTGGTGAAATGAACAGTTTCAATCAGTATCAACAATATCAAGGTCTTGAGGTTAAACAATGAATAAGTTAAAGCCATTAGCGGTAGTGATACCTGCTGTCGCATTAGTCGGTTGGTTAGGTTACACCTTCTGGCAGGCTTATCAGCCTCAAGCAGAACGCATGCAAGGTCAGATTGAAGCACAACAATATAATATTTCATCGAAAGTACCGGGACGTGTTGATGAAGTCTTAGTACGAAAAGGTGATCAGGTTGAGCGTGGGCAGCTAATCTTTACGCTACTTAGCCCAGAAATCGACGCGAAATTAATGCAAGCCAAAGCGGGCCAACAAGCTGCGGGCGCGATGGCAGAGCAAGCTGAAAAAGGGGCTCGAGTACAAGAAATAGCCGCCGCACGGGATCAGTGGCAAAAAGCTAAAGCGGCATCTTCTTTAATGAAAAAAACCTATAAGCGTATCGACAATCTTTATAAAGACGGCGTGATTGCAGAGCAAAAGCGCGATGAAGCGTACACCCAATGGCAAGCCTCGCGTTATACCGAACAAGCTGCTTATCAAATGTTTGGTATGGCAAGTGAAGGAGCGCGTGTTGAAACCAAACGTGCGGCGATGGAAAAAGAAAGAATGGCTGCGGGTGCTGTAGCTGAAGTTGAAGCGTATGCGGCTGATACTAAGATTACTAGTTGGCATAACGGTGAAGTGACACAGGTTTTATTGCACGGTGGCGAGCTTGCCCCACAAGGATTCCCTGTTGTAAGTGTTATTGACATGAACGATGCGTGGGCTGTATTTCACGTACGCGAAGACCGTTTAAGTGAATTTAATCAAGGTACGATTGTTGATGCTACGATTCCAGCATTGGGTGATGAGGCATATAGCTTCAAGGTAACACATGTTGCCGTAATGGGTGATTTTGCCACATGGCGTGCAACAGATGCTTCACAAGGGTTTGATATGCGTACATTTGAGGTTGAAGCACGTCCAATGGAAGCCATAGAAGGCTTACGTGTTGGTATGAGTGTCATTTTAGAGCAGTAATTTTATGGCTTTTTCTACACAATGTTACCGTGAGTGGCGAATACTTCTATCCGATAGTTGGCTAAAAGCCATGGTCTTTTGGCTGCCTGTCGTATTGTTTTTTAGTATGTGGCTGATTTTCTCTGCGGGTATAGCGCGTGATCTTCCTATTGGTGTTGTTGATCTAGACCATAGCCGCTTGTCTCGCGGTTTAGTGCGTTATTATGACGCGAGCCCAACATTGGCTGTCACTAATGTCTATACCTCTGCGACAGAGGGGAGTCATGCTCTTAAAAATGCAGATATATATGCGTTGATTGTACTGCCAGCCCAATTAGAGAAAGATACGTTATTAGGGCGTGCTCCTGAAGTAACGGCTTTTTATAATAGCCAATATATATTAGTGGGTAAGCTGATTAATTCTGCGATGGTGCAAGCACAAGGGACTTATACCGCAGGAATCGACACGCTAAAAAACATGGCAAATGGTTCACCGGTTCCATTGCAAGCATTGGGTCAAGCTGTTCCTATCCAAAGCCAGATTACGCCATTATTTAATAGTAATAGTCACTACGGGCAATTCTTGGTTTCTGCCGCAATACCTGCTATCTGGCAGATATTGATAGTAGCCACTACGGTATTGGCTATGTCTGCGGAATTTCGGCAAAAAGGTATATCGGCATGGCTAGCAAATAGTCCGATTAATCACGTTATTGCAAAACTACTGCCCTATACCCTGTTGTTTTGGTTACAAGGCTTTATATTCTTGTGGGCAATGTACGGTGTACTTGAATGGCCGATGCACGGTAGTTGGTTTATTTTGAGTTTGTCGCAATTACTTATGGTTGTGGCTTGCCAAAGTATGGGGGCTGCTTTCTTTCTGCTAACTCTCGATTCAACACGCGCAATAAGCTTAGTAGCTGGATTTACAGCGCCAGCCTTTGCGTTTATGGGGGTTACTTTTCCAGCTACGGATATGCCGTTCTTAGCGCAGTTATGGCGAGCGATGTTACCTGTTAGTCATTATATAGAAATTCAAATCCAGCAGGTTGATTATGGTGCTTCATTAGCTGGCGCCATACCCAATATGATTGCATTAGCGTGTTTCGGGTTTGTTTTATTGGTTGCGATGATGAAAGCGAAAAAAATTGCCACAGTCTCTAATAGCGCTGTAAATGCAGTTACTAAGAATGCTGTGTCGAAACATTCTGATAATAAAGGAACGCAAGCATGAGTTGGCGTACGCTTTTCAAGTTTGAATTGACGGCAATTTTCACTAATCCATCACTGCTTTTTACTGTATTTGGTGGTGTGCTAATTTATTCGTTTCTTTATCCCTTGCCGTATTCTCAGCAGTTACCACGCGAGCAAACTATCGCGGTAGTGAATTTGGATAATAGCCAAATGAGCAGAGAACTAGAGCGTATGGTTGATGCTACGCCTCAAGTAAATATTACCAAGCATGTTTATAGTATTGAAGAAGCTAAGTCATTACTGATTAAAGGTGATGTACATGGTTTGATGGTGATACCCACTAATTTTTATCGTGATGTACTATTGGGTAAAAGCCCAACGGTTGCGTACGCAGGCGATGCTTCATATTTCTTAGTGTATGGTACAATCGTTGAAGGTTTAGCAACTGCTGGTGGCACATTGGGGGCTAAAGCTAAAGTCTCTCGTATGGTGATGTCAGGTGATAACCTTGTATTAGCATCAGAGCAGTATTCGGCAATGAAGTTGAATATGCGCCCAGTATTTAACCCTACTATGGGGTACATCAACTATGTTGTGCCTGCGGTATTTGTGTTGATCTTGCATCAAACATTGATGATTGCAGCGGGAATTCTGGGTGGTGGTCAGAATGAGCATCGCTTACAAGGTGGTACAGGGTATTGGTTACGTTACAGTGCATGGAAAATCGTACTGGTTCGTACCCTCTTATTGGTGTTGATATATATCCCGCTTGTTGCCTATTATTTTGGTTATAGCTTCTCTAACTATCATATAAGCCGCTTAGCTTCGATATCTGATTTAGTCGCAATGACTATTCCATTTTTGCTGGCGGTTATTTTTGTTGGAATAATCATTGGTCAGCTTATTCCTCGTCGTGAGTTGGCAACATTAATTATCTTGTTAAGTTCATTACCTTTAGTTTTTGCTGCGGGATTTATTTGGCCTGTATCGGCAATTCCTGCTCCGATTAATGCACTTGCTCAGTTAGTACCATCAACCCCCGCTATAAACGGATTTTTGCGGTTGAATCAAATGGGCGCGAGCTTTGAACAGGTGATTAATTGGTGGGGGCAGTTATGGCTGCAAGCACTCGTATACGGTTGTATCGCGGTGTTTCTTGTTAAGCGAAATCAAGAACAAGGAAGTGTGAAACAAGTGCCATCGGAATAATCAGAAGTTGTTATAACACTGTTTGTAATGATCTAAAATAGAAAGCCTGATGAGATAATCATCAGGCTTTTTTTTAGATGTTCAGCCCCTTCGATGGTTGCTATAAGCTTTGATTTAAATCCCAAGACGCTGACTTTTCATCAATATAAGTTTTTAGGTACGCTAAGAAGATACTTATTTTTGCTGGAATATGTTTTCTCTCTGGCAGCATCGCATAGATGGCATGTTTGGGCAGTTCATATTCAGGTATTAGCGAAATCAAGTTACCTTGTTCGATCGCAGAACCAACAATGAAGGTTGGCATCTGACAAACACCTAATCCAGCCAATAATCCTTCAAATAAAGCATCACTATTATTAACGCTGTAGTTACCTTTTGGCACGACACTAATTGGTCCTTCTGGGCCATTAAAGCGCCATTCAGATCCTGCTTGAAAATAGGAATAGCTTAAACAGTTATGATGAGCAAGATCGAGGGGTGTACTTGGTGTGCCATGTTTTTTAAGGTAATCGGGGGATGCACATAACACGCTATGGCAGGGAGCGATACGCTTAGCTATAAGACTTGAATCAGGTAATTTTCCAATACGTATTGCGATATCGAAACTGCCAGATATTAAATCGACGACCTTGTCATCCATTATCATCTCGACTTTGATCTTCGGATTGTCCTGCAAGAATTTTGGAATCATAGGCGCAATGTGCAAGCGTCCGAATACCATAGGAACATTGAGCCTTAATGTACCTTGCGGCTGCTCTTGCAGCATTGATATCGCATCTTCGCCTTCATTAGCAATTGTCAGGGCATTGCGAGCATAATCGAAATATTTTTCACCAGCTTCAGTTAAGCTTAAACGTCTTGTCGTGCGTTGTAATAGCTGTATGCCAAGCTTGGCTTCGAGCTGGCTTATTCGTTTACTGACTGCAGACTTGGTTACTCCTAACTTTTCTCCCGCTAGAGAAAAACTGCCACATTCTACCACTGCTACAAAGACTGGGATTGCAGAGAAAACATCCATACTGTCAACATATACTCAACTATGATTTTCCAAACGATATATTATCAATAAAATAATAACAATATAAAATGCAGCCATTGTAACTTATGTGGTGAATAACCGATGGCTGTACCTAATTTTAATATTGTTCTTGCTCTTATTGGCGGTGCCTTATTAGCCCTTATGATTAAATTGAATAGCGCTTTAGCCTTTTTTACATCGCCAGTCGCTGCCTCTTGGACTGCACACCTAGTGGGTACCATCATTGCACTTTTATTGATGGCAATAGTAAGTAAAACAATTCAGCCTAAAGCTGTGAATATAAACCAAAGTGTTACTAATGTTTCTGCCCCTTTGTGGAGCTACCTTGGCGGTATTCCTGGTGCTTTAGTCGTGATGTTGGCAGCTGTAACGGTAAATAGTGAATTAGGCTTGGCGGGTACTTTAGTTTTGGGCTTATTAGGTCAAGTCTGTTTTGGCCTGACATGTGATTATTTTGGTTTGTTTGGTGTGATGAAAAAAGAGTTAAAACGCGATCAATTATTTACTATCTTACCTATTCTTGCTGGCAGTTTTTTGATTATATTTTTTAGGGGCACAGTATGATCTGGATGATATTGTTAGCTTTATGCAATGGTCTATTAATTGGTTTTTGCCGAGCCCTTAATGGACGTTTAAGCCAAGATAAAGGACCATTTACGGCATCATTTTACAATCACGCTATTGGGGCTTTACTGCTTACATTTATTGTTATTATATTTAGCGTTGCTTCAATTATTCCACTTACGTTATCCAATGCTTGGTTAGAGGTTTCATCATCAGGCTGGCAGGAAGCTCCATTTTTAACTTATTTAGGCGGTATTATTGGTGCTTTGTATGTGGCAATTAACAGTCATGTTCTTACCCGTATCGGAGCGTTAAAAACGGCTTTATTTGTAATCAGTGGTCAAATGATTACGGGGGTGATATTTGATATTAGTGAGCAGTCTGTGACGGCATCGATAGCACAGGTGCTAGGCGTCGGACTGATTATTATTGGTATTTATCGCTCACAGCATCGGAGCTGATTATACGAATTAGTTTGAAATTGTCTCTTTTTCAACGTCAGTAAACACACTTATGTTTAGTTGAAAAAGAGACAGAATCAAATTTTGGAGTGGGTATATCAATTGTGAATGTTATTTTATGGTTGTACTACAGGCGCTTGGTATGCTTTAGTTCCCCACAAAGGTACCGTCGAAAGGCTGTGTTTAAAGCTACCCTCAGTTTCTTTGGTCGTGTAAGACAAATAGAGCAGGGTTTGATTATTTGCATCGTAGATACGTCTAACCTTCATCGTTTTGAAGAAAATACTTTTAGATTTCTTAAACACGACTTCCCCAGATTTACTCTTGTCGATAGTTGCGATCATCTCTGGTGTTATATCACCTGTTTGACGGCAAGAAATTGAGCTATCACTTGGATCAGAAAGGCTTAAATTGGCTTCAACTGATGCGATGTGACAGGTTATACCTGGAATTTTATCATCATCCAAATTCGAAATTTTTATATCCTTCATGGTGAACATTCCCAAGGATACATCACCAACTTCATTGTCAGAACAACCAACGAGTAGGGTAGCCAGGCCAATTGCGAAGAGGAGCTTCTTCATAAAACAAATCCTTTTAAATAGAGAGCGATATTACATCGATTGTAGGGTATTAACTCTATGAATGAAACGAGCATTTTGAGGTTACTTGGGTATGTTAACGCTGTTGCTGACGATATTTAGCCGGAGTTATTGAAAAAAATGCTTTAAATTGCAGTGTAAAATGGGGCTGTGAAGAAAAGCCACATTGTATGGCGATATCAGCCAGAGGGTGCTGGGTTGTCTTTAATAACATTGCGGCGAGCTGTGTACGTAGTTTGAGTACATATTGATGAGGAGGGGATCCGAATGACTGATGAAACATGCGAGAGAAGTGAAATTCACTTAATTCAGCTATATTCGCTAATTGCTCAATAGTAATCTTTGAATCTAAATGGTCATGAATATATTCATTGATACGCTTTGCGACAATGGGTGACAAGCCACCTGTAATATTGGGTATGTTAACTTGAACATTACAGTGATTTTTTAATAAATGTACGTAAACAATTTGCTGAATGTGCGTAAAAGCGAGAGCGTCTGAACGATCATGCCAGTTCAGCGGTAATAAGGTGTGATGGATTATATTGCTTAAGTAGCTGTCATCAACAAATGTTTGATCCATTAATTCAATATTTCGACCTTCTTTATCGAATGCTTTTTCGAATGTGCTTTGCAGATGGTTATGTCCAAAGTAGAGATGTAAAAACTTAAAGCGAGAGCTAAATCGCCACTGAGATTGATGCTCTGCAGGCATTAAACAGAGCTTATCAGGGGCACCATATAAAGGTTTAGCTTGATTGTATAATCGATGGGTTTTTTCACCACCATCAAGATAAAAACTTAAGGTGTGGTGATCAGGTTTAAAGTAATTTGCCTGACCATTCTCATTGCTCCATATAGCAGCCCCACTGCCATTTGGTAACCATAATTGGTTATGAAGGGTAGCGGTATTGTTTTGTAATGTATTGAAAATAGCGTTATTTTCTGTTTTATTACTGTCACTTTTTCCTATCAATGCAAAACCTTAATGTCGTGATAATCAGTAATTTCGAGGAGTAATGATACAAGTTTCTAACAACTTTTATATATTATGTGTGAATTAACCGCAAGAACATATAATTCCCCGCAGTAACCTGTAATTCATTTTTTCCTTAGCTGTGTATCTTGATTCTGTCGTTACTGTCACGATGTTATTAAGAAGGAATAAATGATGAATTTGATACTGTATTTTTCAACGGTGTTAATTTGGGGCACTACGTGGTTAGCCATTGCCTTTCAAATAGGGGATGCGCCCGTTACTTTGTCTGTTAGCTATCGGTTTGGATTAGCTGCTGTAGTCTTGATGCTGTTATTAGTATTAAAAGGCGTATCACTTAAAATTTCGAAGAAAAATCATTTGTTTGCCTTATCGCTCGGTGGCTTTTTATTTTCGACGAACTTTATCTGTTTTTATTATGCGACCTATTACATTCCCAGTGGCCTTAATGCGGTTATCTTCTCGCTAGCACCATTGTTGAATGCGTTTAATGGTTGGCTTTTTTTACGAAACACACCCGACAAACGTGTTATTCAGGGCGGTATTGTTGGTGTTATTGGCGTCTTGTTATTATTCCTTCCACAAATATTATCAACGGAAACCAATCAACTGGCGATTTTTGGGTTAGTTCTTTCTCTTGCCGGTACTTATTGTTTTTCATGTGGGAATTTTATTTCATCTAAAGCACAGTCACTGTACATGCCTTTGTTACCGACAACGGCTTGGGGGATGGCATATGGTAGTGGATTCTTATTAATACTTACCGTTGCAATGGGCAATGAAATTTTACTGCCAATGGATAAAGATTACTTATTATCATTGTTATACCTTGCCATTTTTGGTTCTGTAATCGGTTTTAATACGTACTTATTACTGGTGGGGCGTATTGGCCCGCAAAAAGCAGCCTACTGCACCGTGTTGTTTCCTATCATCGCGCTAATGCTGTCGACTTGGTTTGAAGGGTACAAGTGGGAGTGGCCTGCAGTACTGGGTGTTGTTATGGTGATTATGGGTAATTTGCGTGTGTTTGGCATAGATAGCCAATGGTTGAATCGATACCGCCTTTTCAGACAACGTTTAGTAGATACATCAAGTTTAAAAAAGCCGACTTGAGAAAGTCGGCAAGAGACGCAGTAAAAAATACATATGCTTACGTCATGTAATTTGCTTAACAAACATTATTACGCGCTAAACCGTCAATATGATCACTTTAGTGTTTAAATTTTAAAGCTTTAAATGATACTCAATCATTTTGCGTGTAAGCCATTGAACTTGAGGGTTATTTTTGCGGTTTTTCATGAAGGTAATTATTCTCTTATTCGTCAATAAGGTGTTTTTTTTAAGAAAATGGTAATTTGAACTTTTATTTAACAAAAAATACACATAGGATAAAGAATACTTTAAGTTAGTTAGGAGGGGTGTTTTTGGGGGAGAATCTTTACACATAAAAAATTCTGGAGGATAAGATGTCGAATATCATAGCTTTTCCAGTAAAAGAGCAGCCAAAAGAATTGTCACCACTAGAAGTAGTTGTTGAACAGGAACTACTCGATATAGGTGCAGACCCAATGATGGCGAGAGTAATAGTAGAGCGCATGGAAAAGTTCTTAGTATTAGCCTCATTTGAGTTTGATATGACCATGTCGGTGTCGAAAGAATGTGTAGATGAAATGCGTGAATCTGTATTTCCAGCCATTACAAAAATGGAGACCAATATTAAAGATGCAATGAGTGAACTAATGACAGAAAGAGTGTTGCACGAAATTCAGTTGTACCGACTTGAGCAACAAGCCTAATCAACCAGCGTCATGTATTCGAAGTTAGTAATACGATCCGCAGTTAAACAGACAAAATATAATGAATAGTTCAATTTGAATGCCGCTGCCATTATCGCAGCGGTTTTTCGTTCATGCTTGTATTTATTGATGCTTCATTGGGGTTGGTTCGTTGCCTGCAGAGTGCTCGCCTATTTGCCATAATTTCTCCGCTTTAGAGCCTATAGCCCAGAAGCTAAGCGCTAAAACAGCAAAAAATATTGCTTTATGCGACGATTCCCAAAAGTATTCAAAATAGCGAGTATAAAAATTAATAAGAAGAAAGGTGATACCAAAACTACGACTTAATGTGTCATTGAATTTAATGCCGACATAAATCGCAACTAAACAAAAAAGAACAGCCAAGATAGACCAATGAAGCAACTCAATTTGTTTAATTTGAGACCAAGCAGCGATATCACCATAATTACCAAAAATAGAAAGCAGCCACAGCGACATAAACAGGTAAAGCAACCCAACAAACCGGGTAGGTTCTTGTAAGCGCTCGTGTTTAGGGTATTTAGGGAACAATAGGCTTAACGCAGTAATTGCTGCACCAACAAAAACAAAGCGCAGAGGGTGGTTCATACCTAAAAAGTAGGCATCCCAATCAGATAAAAAGCTTGTTTCTGTTAACACCCAGACACCAAAAGTGAACAATGCAAATAGCCAAATCAAGATTGATGATAAGCGTAACCCAAGAACCGCATAAATGGATGTTAGCAGTAAAAGCAGTAGGGCATCATGGGTATCACCGTATAAAGATGTTGCACCTAAAAAGCCGACAGAGACTGCTGTCATTAAGACACCAAAGAAAAATGTCGCTTCATTACTGATATTTTTTTCTGGATATTTACGTCGGCGGCGAATACCTACTGCATATAATCCCACAGCTATAATCGCGGTTACTATTGATATTACACCAGCAGGAGCGTCAAAGATCTTGGCGAGTAAGTCTAATAGATAATCATCGGCAAGTAAGACTCCTACCGAGATAATGAGGCATGTAATCGCAATCCAAAACGAATATACAGCCAATAACTTCCAATCAAAGCCGACAATCTGCATGCTTTGTCGTAATGTATTAGCTTGCTCTGTACTGATCGTGAGTTTTTCTTCCCAAGAATCAATAGCATTGTTTAGTATTTGCGCTTTCTTTTTACTTACTTTCATTATCACGGCCTGTTATTAATCCGTTGTAATGTAGCGAAACCCACCTTGAATGTAAATTATGGCCCGTAAACCAGCCTCATAAAATCTGATGTTATGTGTTGCTCTAATTCGGCTGCTTGCTCTGTTGGGCAAAATATTGTGATATGCATTACGCTTTCACCGGTACAATTTGTACCAATATGAATGTGTGGTTCTGCGCCAGGTAAATCAACACCAGCATGTCGTTCAATAACACTGTTGTAGCGTCGTGCAACCTCAATAAATTCTTCGCTATAGTCGTTGATATTGCTGATTAGCTCATCATGGTACGAGAACAAATTACGCTCTTTTGGCCCAACAATCGTGAAGTTATGATAAACGTAGCGTTTCATAAAGTTCATATTTTTGATGGTGTGTGAAAAGAACATGCTATTGGGCAGTGTTAGTGTTTTTCCCGTGTAATCGTAACGGTTATGCGCGATATCAATTTCCTGAATCTTCGTTGATAGCATTGTATGCTCAATCACTTCGCCGCGAAGATCACCGACTTCGATCCAGTCTCCGATTGTAAAGGAGCTAGATGATGCGCGATGTATCGATCCTGTTATACAAAGAATCATTTCTTTAGAGGCAATAACAACGGCCATAGCAATAGCCGTTAAAGACAGTGCGAACTCTTTTATTTCTGAGTTCCAAATACCAAAAATAGTGATAATAATGAGAATCGCAAAACCATTTTTTGTACGAGACATCCATTGGCGTTGTTTTTCACTAATGAAATTGTGATCGCCTCTGATGATTTTTAACACTAATACTCGTAGTAATAATAAAGTCGTGATTATGACTAGGGTTGTAATGATTTTGTGCTCAATGGCGAAAGTTAAGAGTTCAAGCATTGCTGTGCTAAGTGCCTTGTTAATGTTCAGAAAGAGTATGGATGTGTAGAAAAGATGCGCAGTATACGCTTGGATTTCGAACAGTAAAGTGTTTTTGTGATGAAAAATAAACAAAAAATGAAATATGAAAATTACGTCATCTAATTCGGCTGATTAAGCACATTATTGACGTAAAAAATGTAGGGCTAAGTGTACTTTTTGAGTGCAAATATTACTGGTCGTTATCTTCTAAAATATCTTCAGGCATAAAGGTTAAAATATGCTGTTCTGATGTTAGTGTTAACACATCATTTTCTAATGCTATGCTGCTCCATTCCTGCAGAGATACCGTCATTACTGATTCAGTTGTTGCTTGATCATCTTGAATACAAGCCATTTTTGTCGAACTCAGAGTGTCGATTTTAAACTTATTGTCTTTGACTTCCGCTTGTCCAAAAAAGCGATTACAGCCACCAAATCCAGATACCTTAAGGTCAGAATCGATAGCCATATTGGGAATAACTCTTGGCTCCTTTATGGTGATTTCTTTTCCATCGATGTTAGTTAAAACCCAGTTTTGCTGTAGGTTTTTGCTGGAAAAGCCAATTTGTTCACTATCCTCACAACCTGCAAGCAATAATGGTGTAAAGATACTTGCTAGTAACCATTTTCTCATTGTGAGCACCTTTGTTTTATTTATCTCAAATTTTTCAGGTAATGTTATTTTAGCAGCATTATCAATGGCTATTTAAATGGGTTTCGACCGAAGTAGTTGTCTTGACCTTTATGTAAACGAAGTCCGTTATCGTTTTCTTGTGCGTAGGCTTCCATTGCATCGCAGTAACTTTCGTTTTCATTAAAAGCGTCACGTGTAATGTCGATGGTACGTTCAGCAATCTGTCTTTCCTGTAGCGCAATGGTACTGTCACTATAAATAATCTGCTGATTAACAATGAGTCGCTCAAGATTTTTCATGCAAGCTTGTTCGTTCTGCATAACTGTTGTGACGTTATTTGAAGCGTACGAGAAAAATGATAGAGAAAGTGTAACGATAATAAAAAAAACATTAGGCATAAGTGCAGGTAACTAGTCGTTTGATGGGAATATTATATATGTTTGGCTATATATATCAATAGGTTATATATTTGCTGGCCGACTATTACCACAGAAGATCACATTATAAGTAATTAAATACGCTAGACTTTGTGAAAATTAATCTTGAAGAGGTAAGGAGGATAAACACGCTCGACAAACGCAACTTCCAGCTTCTAGGTTTGATGTGTCGCGTTTGGTTAGCTCAAAACACCAACATGTTGATTTTCCTGCGCTGATCTCACAGTAAGCAGGCTTTCCGCATAGGCTGCAGGCATGTGTGGTGCGTAATCCTTTGATCTCATCGATTGTTTTGACATGTTCATCATCAGACATTTGACGCCATTCTCCTACTTCACTCATTGTGCGTAAACAGCCACTGCACACACCATCGTTATTTTTACATTTACCAACACAAGGTGTTTTCACTGTTTAATCCAATCTTGAGTACTAAGAGCGCGTAATGTATCAGAATAAAAGCGCAACCTACAGTCTGTAAGTTGCACTTGTTGCTTGAATTCAGCTGCGATATCCCCAAGTTACCTCAAGATGCTGGATTAAGAGAGCATCAGCGTTTTCGCCAAATTGTCATTTCAGACAAGCTGTGTTGAAATTTGCGTTTTGTTTCTCTAATCACAAAAGGAATTTCTTTTACTGCAATAAGCTCAAATCGGCTGATTAAGTGTTCTGTTAGTCCATCTAAGGTTGTAAAGTTCTCGCCATGTACTTTTGTGCCTCCTAACCAGTTATCTTTATTTGTGTAATCTTCTAACCAAGTATATGGAGAGGTAATCACTAAATAACCACCCGTATTAATGCGATCATAGATCGAAGATAAAAATTGCTTAGGATCACCAAGGCGATCAATCAAATTAGAGGCATAAATAAGATCATAGCCAGTATATTGAGATTTCAAGTTGCAGGCGTCTCCTTGCATAAAGCTGACTTTATCGGCTATTTCGATATAGTTAAGTTCAGCTAACGTTATGCTTTTAAATTCAACTAAATCACCTTCTGTTCGGATGGTATATCGCTTTTCACCTTGTTCAATAAGCGTGCAGGCTTGCTGAATAAAACGAGCAGAAAAATCTAACCCATCAACATGGTCAAATGTTTTGGCGAGTTCAAACGTAGCACGGCCAACAGAACAACCGATATCAAGGGCTTTGCTTCTATGAGTGAGTTGCAGTTCTTGTAAGCATTGCTTCACACCATTAACGCAGAAGTTTTCAACCGAAAAATATTCAGAACCATAGTGAAATTCAAGGTACTGTGAAATAAGTTCATCGGTTTCATATACGTTGATTTGCGCCATCTCTTCTGGTTTTTGGTTTGATTCTACGTAGCGAAACCCTGCATGCTGATAAAAATGTCGGCGGAAAGCATAACGAGACGCTTTAATAGACTCGTTGCCGGTTGAGATCCAAGATCCCCCTTTAATTAAGTTATGTAGGCCATCAAATGTAGGGGTAGAGAAGTCATCATATAAAGGATGAACCTGAAAGCCGTTAAAGCCGTCTATAGGGGTTTCTGTCCATTGCCATACATTACCTATCACATCGTACAGGCCGTTATGTTCAAAGCGATTCACAGGGCAAGAAGATGCAAAGTATTCTAAATGGATATTCCCCGGTGCTTCAGACCAATACGGAGAATCGGTATCGATGTTATCGCGTAATAGATACCATTCGGCTTCAGTCAGCAAGCGAATGTTAGTATTGCTTTGTTCTGCTTTCCAATTGCAAAACGCTTTTGCTTCTAGTTGATTAACTTCAACTGGCCAGTTTAAAGGTAAGGGGATCTCACTTGATAGGTTACGCTGTAACAACTTATTTTCTTCTAATCGCCAAAAACGGGGCATTGTTGCTTTGGTGTAAGCTAACCAACCTTTTCCCTCTTCATTCCAGTATCGTGGTTGTTGATAGCCATCAGCCTTCACAAATTCAAGATACTCCTGATTAGAAACAAGGAATTTAGCGGCTTTAAAGTTATCGATAGTAAAAGATTGTTCACCAAACTCATTATCCCAACCGTATGTTTGGTCATTATCTTGTCTACCTAATAACATGCTTTTCCCTGCAATACTCAACAAACTGTTGTTGGGTGATTCACCATCGTCAAGGCAGGGCATCCAATAATCATGAGGCGTTACATCAGCCAGAGGTAGCTGGCGAATAATGACGGAAGAGGTTTCTAGGTGAATGCGTTCATGCTCAATGCCCATTAAAATGATCCAGGCTGGATCTGATTGAGTGATGGGTAAGGATAGGGGCATCTCATTAATAAATTGGTTGACTAGCGAACACACTTTTTTGCGATAATCTTTAACGGTATCAACCTTTGGCCAGTCATAATGGGCTGCATCAAGATCATCCCACGACATTTCATCTACACCAATGGCGAACATCGATTCAAAGTGGGTGTTTATGCGTGAATCAATGTACTTTCCAAGTTTCAACTTATTGATATAAAAGGTTGCTGTATGCCCAAAGTAAAAAATGAGAGGATGGCGTAATGGCTCTGCCTTTTTGAAATAAGCCTCATCATTATTTACAATTTCGAAGAGTGACTCGTAAAGAGTCCATGTTTGATTGAAGTAGTCTTTTAGCTCCTGTCGTTTATGCTGTTCAGATGTGCCTGTTAATAGAACGGTTTGAGTATTTATTATTGTTTTATTGTGCATGCCTTAGCAAAGCTCCATATCAAGAGATCGTTGTCTTAGAATTGCGTGAACTTCGAATGGTATTTTTATATGCCGATGAGGCTTTCAGGTTGTTATTAAGTCTAGTAAAAATAACCAAATTTGCAGTGCTATCGAAGTCACTGCGAACTATTTGTTTTCAGAACGGTAATTACGCAACTGGAAATGAAAAAGAAGAGTATTTTTTTGCCATACTTAATGTACAACTTAGCCAATGAAGCAAGTGATAAAGGATGAGCGATTTGAAAATGGCGTGGCGAATACCAACATGGATTTTGGTTGGTATTGGTTTATTACTCAATATAGTCTCAGCCGTGATGACCAACTTTTACATTGATGATTCCACACGACAAATAAATAGTCAGATTCAACAGCAAGCAAGTAATGCCAAATTAATTACATTAATTTGGCAACAAGTTGAAACGGTAGAACGTAAAAAAGAACATATTTTAGAACTTCTTGCAAATAGTGAATATATGAGTAAGCCATTAATCCCAGAAATTAAAAATCAAGTAGTGAAAGACCTAAGCTATTGGTTAGGTGAAGATGTTGCATCATTATCTATTACAGAACTGCCTAATTTGATGGGCAAGATAAATAATGTTCAATTTGAGCAAAGAGAAAAAATAAATCAGCTGTATCTAGATAACTTGGAGTTGATTGATAGTTATACTAGTGAGATGGAATATATATCACAGCTTAGAAGTTTGGCGTTGTTTTTGCAGGTAATTGGGCTTGGGCTCGTTTTATCCAGAGATTTAAATCGTCGTGATTATGATAAAAAAAACCATGGTAAATTTACCGACAAATAAAATAAAAGCCCCGAATTAATCAGGGCTTAAAAAACTTTATGACCACTTACTTATTTGTAGAGTGGAAGGCGAAACGTGATGATTTTTTACCAGTTTCTGTGGTTGCTTTGTATTTTACTGAACGTGAATTTTCTAATGTTAATGGAATAAATACACGACCATTTTCATCTGTTTGGTAGCTTTGTTTTTGTTGAGGCACGTTGGCTACAGATACTGAAGCATTAGCAGCTGGAGCGCCATTTTCAGTTACGGTGATCCACGCACCATTGTGTGTATCTGCGACTCGAATATCTGCTAATACGGAAGTAGACATTAAAATCACTGCTGTTGCTGTAATTACTTTCAAGCTAGACATAATCCTCACCTCATCGTTTGGCTATATTGCCATTTTTATAAGAGTTTGTATTCACATCACCTTATAAGACCTGTCCTTCATAAAAAATATTTCAAAATAATAATAATAAATCTAAATTTCTATTATTACAGTATGTTAGGTTGCAATGATAAAACTGAGTTCTCATGTTAGTGAAAGTAAACCTTCTGTTTATTTCCTTATATAGCCAAGTATCAAGGCTTATATGTCTTTGGTTTGTTACTTCACTACTGATATCAGTATAGTACCTAGCAATAATTGTACGGAGGTTTTTCAAGTTGGATCAGTTTTAATGATTAAATTTTTATTTAATACTTGATTTCTTAAATATGATTCAATATATCAAAATGTTCTATCTGTATTGGCGTTATTGTTTTTAAATATTAGCCTTGTTGAAGGTTCGTCTTATAAAATAAAGAAATAAAGATGGTTTTTTATAAGACGAAATATGAATCTTAGCTAGCATTCAATTGTTCAACAATATAATCCGCGATAGGGAAGCATGAAGTTGCAGCAGGTGAAGGAGCATTACAGACAATTAAACAATGTTTAGTACGATGAAATAGAAAATCGTCTATTAACTCACCTTCTTGGTTAACCGCCTGAGCACGAATACCTGAAGGGTAGGGAAGTAAATCATCGCGACGAAGTGTCGGGCAATATTTTTGAATAAGTTGTAGATATCCAGATTTCCACACACTATTTTTCAATTCGATCAACGCAGAGTAAAAGTGTTGGCGAATGACTTTACGAAACCCTGGATAGGTAATCATTTCAGCACAGTCTTTTAGGTGAATATGATGCTTGTCGTAGTGTTCACGAGAGAAGTTAATAACAGCATTAGGCCCAACAGTTACGCTACCATCAATCATTCGTGTTAAATGTACGCCAAGAAAGGGTAACTCAGGATCGGGTATTGGATAGATTAGGTGGTGAATTAAATTATTATGCTGTTTAGGTAATTGATAATAATCTCCTCTGAATGGCACAATTTGGAAATTTGGCTCATCACCCAGCATTCGAACCAGCCTATCTGCTGTTAATCCACCACAAGCGATCAGAGAGTTAGCATGGAAGGTCGTGTTACTTGTTATCACTGTTACACCAGTCTCAGACTCATCTAGGTAGGTAACCTGATGATCGAAGAGCACTTGTCCGCCTGCTTGTTCAATAAGCTCGACAAGTTTTACACAAATTTCTTTATAACTCACAATACCAGTGGTTGGCACATAAATGGCTGCTAGTCCTTCGATATTAGGCTCACGCTCTCTTAATGATTGCTTATCAAGAACTTCAAATTGAATGCCGTTTAATCTTGCGCGTTCACCAAGGGCTTCCATTCTCTCTAATTCAGCATCGGATGTTGCAACAAGTAGTTTTCCGCATTCATCAAAGGGAATTTGGTACTTTTCACAAAATTGTTTTATTTCAATATTACCACGGCAACAAAATTGAGATTTTAAAGTACCGGGTGTGTAGTAAATGCCCGCATGTATCACACCACTATTGTGACCTGTTTGGTGATAAGCCGGCGTCATCTCTTTTTCGACCACAATGATTTGACTCTCGGGGTAGCGTTTTTGCAGTTCCCACGCGGTGCTTAGCCCGATAATTCCTGCACCAATGATCAAATAATCACAATGAACCATGCAAAGTCCTTTTAGCATATTGAAATGGGTTTATACCATGTTAAAAGAAGCGGATGGGTATAACTGTGTGCTGAGCTAAAAATAAGAGATAAATGTTTACCACAAAGGCATATTTAGTGAGTCGTGGTCAGTAAGTTATCTTTGATATAGATATTTGTTTTTATTGCTTAAATGCCATGTTAATGCGATTTTAAAAGAAACTAAATTGAATAGGGAGTAAGGGATGGAAGTGATTATTCGACATCTAGAATCGAAAGATATTGAGCAAGTTAAAAATCTGTACGCAGGAAAGAATGCTTATAGTGGAACACTTCAATTACCGCTGCCTTCGCTAGATGCATGGAATAAGCGCCTAAGTGACTTACCTGCGGGTGTGCATTCATTGGTTGCCGAGAAAGAAGGCGTCATAGTGGGACAGCTAGGCTTTGAAGTTTGTCAGAATGCGAGACGTAGGCATGTTGCTTCATTTGGTATGGCTGTACATGATGATTACCAAAAACAAGGAATAGGCAGCCAATTGCTTAGTGAGATTATCGATCTTGCTGAAAATTGGCTTAATGTGCAGCGTATTGAACTGACAGTTTATACTGACAATCACTCTGCTATCGCATTATATGAAAAGCATGGTTTCGTGATAGAAGGCGAATCAGTTAATTATGCATTTCGTAATGGGTGCTACGTTAACGTGTATCAAATGGCAAGAGTCAAAAAGCAGCGGTAGAGACTTGCTCTGTAGTCGTTCACTGATAATGAAGAATCTTATGCAGTTTAGCTCGCACATTACGCTTCTATGAGTACGCCTAACTCATAGTATTCGACATTTTCAGTAATCATATTGACGCGGGCAGCATCGTTTTTGGTCGTTATATGGCGCATGCCTATTTTTTGCATGACTTTACCTGGGGCTGAATCACGACTGAGGTGGCGCGCATAAAGCAGCTGAAGATTTAGTCGTCTAAAGCCAAACTCGACAATGCGTGCAGATGCCTCAGTACAATAGCCTTTGCCCCAATAGGGCACTCCAATCCAAAATCCTAATTGTGCAGTTTCACCTTCTATATTATGTAGGCCTATGCAGCCAACGAGTTGGTTGTTAGATTTAAGTGTGATCGCAAAAATTGCAGACTTTTGGCTTTGCCACCCAGCAATGTTTTTACCAATCCATTGCCCTGCGACACCATCATCATAGGGGTGAGGAACGTTGATCGTACCATTCGCTATATTAGGGTCGCCTGCAAATTGTTGAATTTTTGGCGCATCTGATAGTTCTAAAGGGCGTAAAACCAATCTTTCAGTTGTAAGTAGAGGCTGCTGTCTCATGTATCACTATCCTGAGTAATTGTAATCTGCTGTATTTATTAGACCTGTTTCATATTTGAGGCGATAGCGAGTAGATCAATATTCTGTTCGATATTTATTCAATAACAACCATTTTCCAGCATCAGATAACATAATAGACAAGGAGTTTGGAGGGATAATAGTGAGTGACGGCAAGTAGTGAACACTCAATGAACAGTGCAGGAAGAAAAAAGCAAGTTCGTGCTTGAGTCAAACTTGCTGATTAGGAGGGTATGTTGAAAGAGCAACAGACCATAATCAACGCTTCCATTCGGATTCACCCAGTTGAGCAATTGTCGACAATGCTTTTCGTACATCTTTTTCAATAAGGTACTTAATAAGCCAGCCTGTACCGCTTATCTTTGGAGAGAACTTAATACGATAGTGGATAAGGCTTTGAGTCGCATTGATGCTTTGAAAGCGAATCCAACTACCGTGTTCTTTCATTGGACCTCCGTTTATGATTTTGTAATGGAGGTGTTCATTCTCTTTGTAATCGATAATCTGTTCTTGGAACCTAAAAGGACCTGTGGTCACTTCTCTGACAGCACCAATTCCGTTGGTGTCTGGCTTTCCTTGTCTAACTAAAGAAAAATCAGCATAAAAAAAACGGCCCAATTTTTCATGATCAGAGAGTAGGTGAAATAGAATTTTTTTTGGCACATTAGCGGTCTGTTCTAATGTGATGGTATGAATTCCCATTTTCCTGACCTCTCAGCAAAATACAACAATATGTTAACAAGTTGTGAGGTGGTGTCAAGTTTTAGCATTATCTCTTAGTTGGTAATTTTTTGTTATCAATCATTAAATTAGTGAAAAAAATATCATTTGTTGTGATTGTTTTTATTAGAACTTAACCAGCTTTTGGTGTTGTTCACACACAAGAATTAGCCGTGGGTAAAAGAATTTAGGCGCGAAAAAATTCAAATCAAGATATTCATTGGTAAGCAAGGTGTTAAGCACAATAGTAAACTTCATGTTACGGTATTAGTGCACTTAATCGTGATATTTATCTCAAAATATATTCAATAGATGCTTGTAAAAAACTAAAAACCCTCTTATATTAGTTCTGAAGATATAAATCGTATGGTGAAAAATATAGAAAGCTTGGTTAACCTTACTCCATTCAAATAAGGTAACTTCTGAACATAGCCCCCACGAAAATATCTCATTGTCCATTTATTCCTAGACATAATGAAAAATAGACAACGAATTGTTGTTGATTTTGTTTTTGTCAATTAAATAGGGATTCAAGGGCCGTTTACTTTTATCTGGCTTGTAATATGTTCGTCATAATTCGCTGGGTATAGTAGAACAAATAGAGAGTGAGAACGGTATTAAATTATAAGTAATATCAAGCTTACTCATTGTTGATAATGAGAGGTATATAATGAAAACTCAAAATCGTCGTAAGTGGTTTTACTACAAAAATCAAACGACTAAAACACAAGTTAAGTAATAAAGTACGCATTCGAGCGTAAGGTTGGCTTATTACCAATCAACTGAAAGTTGTGCCCCGATAGCTTTCAGTACCCGAGTAGCCAGAGGCAATAAGATTAAGTAATCATGTTTCTGGCTAACTAAAACCTTCCAATCTATTATTTTTAAATCGAGCTAAACGCCTTATTTAAATATAATTTATCGTGATATTAAATCCCCCAAGGTAAAGCAATCGTTCGCTATTCTGTTTGATGTTTATTATTTATAAGACTGAATATGATTATTGGTAGATATTACCGCGAATAGTCGCTTTCTCCGGAATAGATTGCACCGGCGCCCCCCCTAAATAAACATTACCTTCTACAACGAGGAAAGTGGAAAGTTCTTTTATTGCTGTATTTGCAAGGTATAAATTGCCACCGACATACAAATAGGGAGGGAGTGTGGTCAATTGGGTACCCATTAAGCTTAAATCACTTTTTACCTGTAACCCGTTTGTGAGGTAGGTAATTTTCGAATGAGCAAGATTTATATGTCCACCTACATTCAAAATTCTTGGTAGTTCGGTAACGTCGCTATAAGCTAAATTTAGACTACCTGTAACAGTCAATTTTTTTGGCAAACGTTGAATACGACTATTTTCTAAATCAAGGTTGCCAGTTACAAGCATTGGATCTGGCAGAGTAAGGTTTTTTGCATTTCTTAAAGACACATTCCCATAAGAGTCGGTGTAGTTGAGTAACTTTAATTCTGAGATATACTGATTAGCATAAGCGACATGTGTTGTTTGAAGGATTAGTAATAAAAATAGTGCTTTACACTTTATTTTCAATGGATTAGATAAAAAAAATTTTGCCATTATTTCTTTGTTCCCCTCCGAAACAGCGTACTGACCATGATTTCATATCGAGATATTGAGCCATAATGCCTTACTCAAGTATATACCCAAGTTACCTCAAGATGCTCGTTTCAGCGAGAATTGGTTGAGCTCTAGGCAAGGCACTTATTTATAGACCTAGTCGTTCTACGTTGAAAATAAGTAACACTGCATAGAGCCCAACAAAACTCGCCCTTCGGGAGTGATTCAGCGTATCTACTTCCGTGTCAAATGTGCTTGAAAGGGAAAGCCATTCCTACACACATTTTCCTTGAATTAAACACGCTGAGATCACTCTGAATCCTGCATCTTGAGGTAGCTTGGGTATACTGTCAATTAAAAAACCTCAGCAATTATACTGAGGTTTGGGAGGTTTTTGTCTTAGACACTAGATATAGTTATGAATTATATCGTCGAGTTTACCTGTGCTTTTTAATGTTTTAAGGCGTTCATTGATAAAGGCTTGTATATCTGCATCCATTTTTGGATCAAAGGCGAGGTAAATTGGATAGTCTGGAATCACACTGCTGAAGGATTGCACTCGATAGGCGTCGGTGTTTAATTTTTGTTGGCTGAGGTTGTATTTAATACGTGATTGCATTTCAACAAAAGCCGTCTCTCCTGGTAGTTTTTTTATGACACGAAATGCTGCTTTGTAGTCTTTAACTCTCAATTCCTCGACGTTGCCATTGTCAAAGTAAGGAACAAGTTGAGGGTAGTTAAAACCATGAAGAAGAACGATAACTTTCTCATCCATATCTTTCATCGAGTTGAAGTCAAACGTGTTATTCATACTTGTAACGAGTGAATGCTTAACATTATAAATAGGCATCTCCGATAGGTTTTCGGCTTGAACGCCTCCCCAATTAGGACTGCCATAGGTTATCCAATTCGCTTCGCCACCTTGTTCTAATAAAGATATCATTCGGTTAAAAGGGTAAACATGGTAATCGATATCGTATTTACTGCCGTTAAATACCGCTTTTACAATATCTGTCACTATTCCTTTGTGTGTTTTATCTGGTGATTCAATTTGGAACGGAGTGGCTTGTTTTGCGATAACGTAATAATTAATTGTCTCAGATGATGCTTGAAAACTGGCACAACTTAACATTATTGCGGTTGATATAGAAAAAAGTCCTTTCATTTTACATCCTTATCTTAACTATCCCTGTGAAGTGGCTATTATTATGGTAGTAGAATAACAATAAGATGCGAGTTTAAGGATGAATGAGACGTATCGCAATATGTACAAAAAGAAAAAAATCGGATTAGCAAAGCAGCTTCTGTTTTTTATCTTACTTATGAGTACAGTGTTCACCTTAATTATTACAGGGCTGAATTTATACCGTGATTATAAGGAAGATTTAGCGAGTATCGATGAACGAATGACACAAATTGAAGGCAGCTTTTTATCAAGCCTTACCGCGAGTTTGTGGGTGGAGGATCGTGAACTATTACTGACGCAGGCTGAAGGTATAATGCATTTGCCTAGCATTCATTATCTATCGATTATAGATTCTGACGGTACTGTTGTTCAGTTAGGCAGCGAATTACAGGAATATAAACACGAAAAAGTGTGGGAGATGCAACATACTGTTGGCAAAAGGCAGTACACGTTAGCTACGCTTACGGTTCAATCTGATCTGTACACTGTTTATCAAGGGTTGTTTGATAAGTTTATTTTTCTATTGGTTTCTCAAACGATCAAAATCTTCTTGTTCGCTATTTTCATCTTGTATTTTGCTTATCGTATCGTTGTACGGCCACTTACGTTGATGTCTTTGGCTGTCAGTAATTTTGATGATGATAAAGTACCACAGCGTATTAATTTAGAAGGCAGGCGTTTTGATGATGAAATATCGACGCTAACTGAAACATATAATAGTTCTGTTAACCGAATAAGAGATCATTACGAAGAACTTGAATTAGCAAGAGAGGAAGCTGAAGAAGCTAACCGTAAGAAAAGTGAGTTCTTGGCAAACATGAGCCACGAAATTAGAACACCAATGAATGGGATTATTGGCTTATCATCTTTATTGCAAGAGATGGACATGCCAAAAGACCAAAAAGAATATATCCAGATGTTAAATATATCGTCTCTTTCATTACTTGATTTGATCAATGACATTCTCGATTTCTCTAAAATTGAAGCAGGGCGTTTAGAGTTAGAACATACATCGCTGAATTTGTTTGAATTGAATAAAGAAGTGGAATCTATATTCTTAGTAAAAGCGTCAGAAAAAAGTATTGCCTTCCAATGCTCTATTGATAAACGTATACCACCAATGTTGCTTGGTGATGCAACTCAACTTCGACAAGTGCTGAATAATTTAGTGAGTAATGCCATTAAATTTACCCATACAGGCTATGTTCACCTTCATACTCAATTAGAAACAGATACGGATACTGAAACAACAATACGATTTGAAGTAATAGACAGTGGTATTGGTGTTTCAGCAGATAAGCATGAAGCTGTGTTTGATAAGTTTCAACAAGCTGATGGTAGTACTACGCGTAAATACGGTGGTACAGGGTTAGGTTTATCGATTTGTCGTCAAATAGTTCATTTGATGGGGGGAGAGATAAAGATAAGCAGTGAAGTAGATAAGGGTAGCACCTTTTACTTTACGATAACGTTTGAAAAAAATGTATTAGTGTCGGCTTCGTTGGAAGACAGTAAAGCACTATCGGAGATATCCGTTTTACTGGTCGATGATAGTATGCTGAATATGCGGATCACTTCTGCTCAGTTAAACAATTTCGGCGCTAAATCGACCTGTTGTGACGATGCGACACAAACAATCGATATTGTTAAGCAAGCTATTGCGAATCAAAGCCCGTTTGATTTAGTTATCATTGATAAAATTATGCCACACCTTGATGGTTTTGAACTGGCACAATTACTGACTAAAGAATTGGGTCTGGATTGTCCTCGCATGATGATGATTTCTGCTGGCCCTCAGATGGGCGATGATCTAAAGGCGAAACAAGCTGGCATTTTAGCGTGTTTATCGAGACCGTATAAAGAAAGCAATCTAAAGTGGACGGTTAAGCGCGTTATTATGATGACTTCAGATGAAGTCATTGCGATTCCTCTAAATTGTAAACGGAGTCTAAACGGTACAGAGGCATCTCAGGCGTTAAGCAATGCAACATCACCAGTCATGACACCTGAAATGACAACACCTGAAAATTTTTTACAATCAGTACACCATGCCAACATGCCTCAAGCGAGTGAAATTAATTTCTTACCGAAGTCGAATGCCGAGGTCAAAAAAGCAAGCTCACCTGAAGAATCTGGTGTAATAACAAATGATTCAACTGCTGCTTTAACCCGTGAATTGGACCCTGAAGCATCAACACCAAGAGCGAAAGTTTTGGTGGTTGAAGATGCTGTTGTGAACCAAAAAGTGGCAAAAATGATGCTTGAAAAGTTGGGTGTTGAAGTCATGATTGCAAGTAACGGTCAAATTGGTGTCGATATGTATCAAAAACATGATTTTGATATGATATTTATGGATTGTCAGATGCCAGTTCTTGATGGTTTTGGGGCGACAAAAGCAATACGAAATCTTGAACAAAATGCATCACGCATTCCTATTATTGCTTTAACGGCAAATGTTGTTAAAGAAGAAAAGGATAAATGCTATGAAGCAGGAATGGATGACTTTGTGTCTAAACCGGTAAGCAAAAAAGTATTATCAGCGGTGCTGGAGAAACATTTGGCTATAGTTCTTTTAGCGAAAAAAGAAAACGCCATAAAGAAAAATACCTAGTTAAGCGAATGTATTCGCGATTGTCATAAAGACGAGGTCAATGTTGCCTCATCTTTTTTTTGAACATTAAACGTTTCTTTGGCCCGTTTTATGCCGTGTGTTCACGTTTATACAAATTCACGATGATAGTTAGTGTATTAGCTTGGGTATCTTCAGATATATCTTTAATTGAATAGTAATCGATGGTTTTATGCGCAAGATATCTATCCACTAAGCTGGTTAGGCTATCGTTAATATCGCCCGTTATTTGGATGGTTTCAATTAACGCTAATTGTCCATATTGAGCTTCTGATTGAGGTATCAATTCTGGCGCGGCTAACGTGGATAACGACGCGGTTATAAGTGTAAGGGATAGAGCTGCGCGCTTGATCATTTTGGGTCTCTTGGAACGTGTATGGTCATAAATTATAACGACTCCGATTTGAGTCAACTTAAGTCTGGCATGCTGGTGTTTTGATTTGTCAGCGTTAAGTCAAATTCAAATTCAAATTCAAATAAGATAGCGGTGTCTGCCTATACACATAATGGTTAATGGTGATTTTCATAGAGTTTATCTAGGGCAACAGATAAGCCATTTTCAGTCACAATACGAATATGGCTTTTATTGATGTCTCGTGCGTTAGTGACGCCACAAGAGTGAGCTAAAAGCCCTATACCATAATGAATATATTTATTATAATTTGCGACTCTCTGGGTTTTATCTTGAACATTAAGACCTTGTTGTAAGCGTTTATTGTGCGTTGTAATACCCGTAGGGCATGTGTCTTTGTTACATTGAAGTGCTTGAATACAGCCTAACGCAAACATATGTCCACGAGCTGAAACAACAAAATCCGCACCCAATGCAATTGCCCAAGCAACTTTTGAAGGGGTAATCAATTTACCAGAAGCAATGACTTTGATTTGTTCTTTTAAGTTATGTTTTTTCAAACGTTCCACGACCAGTGGTAAGCTTTCTTTTAAGGGTAATCCAACGTAATCCATTAAAGGTTGTGGTGCTGCACCTGTGCCGCCATCGGCACTATCTATTGTAATAAAATCAGGCGCGCTATCTTTACCACGTTGCTCTATTTCATTTAATAGGTCATCAAACCAATCAATCGAGCCTATAACAGCTTTAAAACCAACAGGTTTCCCCGTCGTTTGTCGAATGAATGCAATCATGTCGAGTAGATCACCTGCACTCCTAATTTCTTTGTGTCCATTAGGGCTTATCGAGTCATGTCCTTCTGGTATTCCTCTTATTTTTGCTATTTCGGCCGTCACTTTTCTACCTGGTAATATTCCGCCTTTTCCCGGCTTCGCACCTTGACTCATTTTGATTTCAAACATTTTTACTTCAGGGTGGGCTGCGATGTTTCTTAGCTTTTCTTCACTTAAATTTCCGTCTTCACCTCGTACACCATATTTAGCAGTACCTATTTGAAATACGAGATCAGCTTTACCTTCTAGGTGGTAAGGGCTTAAACCGCCTTCACCTGTATTCATCCAACAACCAGCAAGATGTGCCCCGTGTGATAAGGCTTGTACGGCAGGTTTTGATATCGCACCGAAACTCATTCCAGAAATATTAAAGATGGAACTGGTTGTATAAGGGAGTTGGCAATTTTCACCGATTGTAATCGGCGAGGGGGCAACCGCATCTTCTTCTAGGGTAGGAAATGCACAATTCATGAACATGATTGTACCCGCTGTATCTAGGTTACGTGTTGAGCCAAAAGCGATTGTTCTATCGACGTTTTTTGCTGCTTTATAAACCCAGCTTCGTTCTGCTCGGTTAAAGGGCATTTCTTCTCTGTCCATTGCGAAGAAGTACTGACGAAAGAATTCACCTTGTTTTTCTAAAATATAGCGGAAACGGCCTATTACCGGATAATTGTGGCGAATGGCATGTTTATTCTGTTTAATATCAGAAAAGTAGAAGTAAATAACTAATAAAGCACCACTCCCAATCGTTAATATGAATAAACCAGATAAAAGATTAATACCAAATAGAATAATGTCGCTCATAAATTGCTCCGTAATATCCCTATCGCATGCATAAACTCATGCTATATGGGTAGATATCTAATAACGTTAGTAGATAAGAAAGGAGCATGGCAGAAAAATTTCATGAATATAAAGCTCCACTTTTATTAAAAGTAGCCAACAACGTTAATACCTAATCTGCTGAAAGAATGCTGAGGGTTTGTACACTACATCTTCACACATTAGCGTCAAATACCGATTCTTGTTTTTAATGAAAGCCATTATGTTACGTATTTATAATTAATTTTTACTTTTTTTTTATGTGAAATATTCTTTTTAGGTATGACGAGCTGGTGGTTGTAAATCAACCATAAATGGAATGAATACGTAATAAAGTGAAGGTTGTTGCGACTTTGTTGCATTGAATCCTCCTGTGATGTCTAAATATAATGATATTTATTCGCGATAGAAAAAAACATAGCTAACACTTAAAGGGCGTTAATTGTACAGCTGGTGTGTTTGTTAACTCGCTGTCAATTAAGGGGTATTTAATTACCTAAACAAAACAATTAGAAATGCAGTTGTGTTTTGAAGGTAAGAAAGCTCTTTTTTTACGTAAAAAGCTGAAGAAACATGCATGAAAAAGAAGGCAACTCGAATTTATATTTTTTTTGACCATAACGTGGAGAGATAACAATGCAAAAGGGATTGAACCTGAGCAAAATAGCTTGTGCTATTACAGGTATGTTGATGGCAGGAATCGCCTCTACCGCTTACGCAGCGCCAACGCATG
>NZ_PYMJ01000037.1 GCF_003025615.1 Photobacterium frigidiphilum
TCGATCGCTCAATAACATTTTTAACCAAAGTGATCGGCATCGATGTTATTAGGTGATCGCCATGAATGGTATTGGCTGATCGGCATCAGTGTTATTGAGCGATCGGGATGGATGAAAATATGCAAGAACGTTATGTCTACGGTATTAGTACGCCTGAAACCGCTAAATTTGCAGCAACGATGGCGTTTGCTTCTCGAGTACTTAAACCTTATAAACCAGAAGATTCCCGCCGTTATTTGAAAGCAGCACAGCTCGCTTGGCATTATTTGGAACAAAACCCTGAACAATATATTGATTGGCAAGAAGATGATGATAGTGGTTCAGGTCCATATATTAAGAATGATGAAGATAAAGAAAAATCGCTAGAAACTGATGCTGACGATAGGCTCTGGGCGCTTGCAGAGCTTTATTTAGCAACATCAAAAGACAATTATCTAGATCAATATTTCTCGCTCTATGACGCAACCCTTATCGATATTTTTGAATGGAAAAATCCCATGGCGATGGGAGCCTGGCACCTTATTTTGGCGCTTGAAGGCGAACAGAGAGAACGTTTAGTAAAAGACTTAAAGTCGATTGCCGATAAATATATAAACCAATCTCAACAATCACCTTTTGGCGTTGCTAACCAACGTTTTATTTGGGGTTCAAATAAGATGACGGCGGAAGCGGGAATACTTGTCGCGTGGTCTGACTTTGCTCAAGGCAAATCGAGCAACCATTCAACAGTTCAGGCTCAAATTAATTACTTGTTAGGAGCAAACGCTTTTAACCTTAGTTTTGTTACACAAGCGGGTACTTATTCTGTGAGAAATCTTCACCATTTGTACCGTATTGCAACAGGGGTTAGCTTGCCGGGATATTTAGTTGGTGGCCCAAATGAGAAAGCTCAGGCCGATATTGCTCCGAAAAATATGGGAATGCTGAGCTACATCGATAGTGAAAAATCTTATGCGGTAAATGAATTTGCTATCGATTATAACGCGAGCTTAATTGGTTTATTGGCTGTAAATCATGCCTATTTTAGACAAAAACAACCGGAGTGATAGAAGATGGACTTTTATTTTAAGGAGTTTGAACATCGGAAGCCACCAGAACCTGTGCCGCACAGTATTCCCCGTGAATTACTGTATCAGTACTTGGCGACGTGTAATCTCACTCTGGGTGTTTGGTATTTATGGTGGCGATGGTCTTTTGCGCTTAACTATGATGCATTGTGGTTTTCTTTGCCTTTGGCATTTGCAGAATCGTGTGCTTTTTTTGGCTCATTACTCTTTACGTTCAATCTTTGGAAGACAAAAGATGAGCCCCAAAAAGAGCCTCCGCATAAAATTGCAGAATGTGAAAATGGTAGCGAAGAAGATAGACCCATTAGCGTTGATGTTTTTTTCCCGTCTTACGATGAAGAACCAGAGCTGGTCCGCTTAAGTATCTTAGACGCACAAAAAATAACGTACCCTCATAATATCGAAATGAAAATTTATATTCTCGATGATGGGAAGCGTCCGTCAATGGCCGCTTTAGCGCAAGAGCTAGGTATTGAATATATTACGCGTGAAGGTAATGAAGGTTTTAAAGCGGGTAATCTACGAAATGCATTAGAGCAGACGTATGGTGATTTCATTGTTATTTGTGATGCCGATACACGCCCTTTCCCTACAATTTTAGAACATACCTTAGGGTATTTTCGAGACCCTGATGTTGCATGGGTACAAACTCCACAATGGTTCTTTGACTTACCTGAAGGTGAACGTCTTCCTGCTTGGTTAGATAGGAAAGTAGGTCGTACAGGGGCGTTCATTGGTCGAGGGGTCGAGCGATTATATGGCCCTGTTACGTTAGGAGAAGATCCTTTCGTTAACGATCCTCAGATGTTTTACGACGTAATCCAACGTCGTCGTAATTGGGTTAATGCGTCTTTTTGTTGTGGTGCTGGTTCTATCCACCGTCGTGAAGCGGTAATGGAAGCTGCGCTTCGTAGCTACAGTGAACAAATTAGCAAAGAACATGATGCTGTTGAAAAGCAGATTCGAAAGCTGACAAAAGAAAAAACAGTCGATAAAGAAATATCGAATAACCTACGCCAAGAAATTTTATTTGATACGGAATTTACGCCATATAAATTTCACGTGTCAGAAGATATATATACATCGATTGTTCTGCATTCAGATACCGAAAGAACTTGGCGTTCGGTTCAGCACCCCGAAGTTGAAAGTAAAATGCTGTCGCCACAAGATCTACAAACGTGGACGGTTCAACGTTTTAAGTATTCTGGTGGTTCGATTGATATTTTCATGAACGACAACCCAATATTCCGTAAGGGTATGGATATTAAGCAGAAGTTGATGTACGGCGCCAGTTTTTGGTCAAATTTGTCGGCTATATGGAATATCATTTTCTTAGCGTGCCCAATCATTTACTTCTTAACAAGTATTGCGCCTGTTAGTGCGTATGACACCACGTTCTATTTGCACTTTTTACCCTTTGTATTAACGGCTGAACTGGCAATGATGGTAGGTACATGGGGGGTGGCTGGTTATAAGGGTAAAACGAATTTCTTATCCTTTTTTCCTGTGAATTTCCGTGCATT
This sequence comes from Photobacterium frigidiphilum, assembly GCF_003025615.1. GTDB lineage: Bacteria > Pseudomonadota > Gammaproteobacteria > Enterobacterales > Vibrionaceae > Photobacterium > Photobacterium frigidiphilum. Next base: position 2,591 of record NZ_PYMJ01000037.1, read on the forward strand.
ATGGACTGTGCTTAGAGGGCGAAAAATCAGTTTTCCAACTACGCCTAAAGAGCGACAAACAGGTACTTTTCTTAAGTTAGTTATACCTCAAATTACCGTTTTTTCATTAAGCCTATTTAGTATGATATTTGCTTGGTTTGGTTATTCGACAGGGGCTTTTGGTACTTATTCGTTTGGCGGTTTAGTCTTAAACAGCTTTTGGATTATCAACAATATGATGGCTATGTGGGGCATGATTGCGGCGGCATTTTGGACGCCCCCATCTGATAAAAAGCAAGAACAGGAATCAGAGGAATTAGAATATGGAATTTAAAAAAGCAATGGTTAATGCCCGCCACCATTTTGTGTTTATTGGGGGGTTAGCTACAGCACTTGTTATTGCGTTTACAATTGAAACGCGCGATTTTAATCAAGTATTGGGTAATTTAACGTTTGAAACATCAGAATCTATTCCACTCCGCGAAAGTCGTATTCTAACTGAAGAAGAGTACTTATGGGCAACGACGGCATGGGAATATTTTGATAATAACTATCAGCAGAATACGGGCCTTGTGAATTCAGTTGATAGTTATCCTTCAACCACAATGTGGGATACCGCATCGTATTTAATGGGGCTAATCTCAGCTGAAAAATTGAATGTTATTAGTGATGGTGAATTTTCATTGAGGATGCAAAAAGCACTTCATACTTTGGCACAGTTACCATTAATTGAAGGTAAGCTACCGAATAAAGCTTATAACACTCAAACCTTGGAAATGGTGGATTACAACAATACGCCAACACCAAAAGGGATCGGTTGGTCTGCTATCGATATTGGGCGAATTTTAGTACCGCTTAATATAATGATTTGGCAATACCCGCAATTTAATAAGCATGTTAATGATGTGCTAATGCATTGGAATGTGAGTGAAATGATAGACCAAGGTTACCTATATGGTTCTCGTCCTGCGAGCAAAGGTGATGGGTTTGAACTTGTGCAAGAAGGGCGTATTGGTTATGAAGAATATGCCTCGAAAGCGTTGTCGTTAATGGGGCGTGACGTCTTTAATGCCATGAAATATATTGATTACTTAGAATTAATGACCATTGATGGCGTCGAAATTCCAACAGATAGACGAGATCCTGCAAAATTTCATGCACATAACTATGTGGTGAGTGAATCTTACATTTTGGATGCGCTTGAATTTGGCTCAGATAGTGTTTCTAAAATATTTGCATACCGCGTGTATAAAGCGCAACAAAACCGTTATGACCGCACAGGTATCCTAACCGCAGTGAGCGAAGACAACGTGGATGAAGCGCCGTATTTTGTTTACAACACTGTATTTTCAGATGGTAAAAAATGGAATGCAATAAGTGACGCAGGTGAAGACATGTCTCACTTAAAAACGTTATCAACTAAAGCAGCCTTTGGTTGGTACGCTCTATACGATACACCTTATGCCTCTTTATTAGTTGATGAAGCAAAAAACCTATTTGATGATAAAAAAGGTTGGTATTCAGGTCGTTATGAAGATGATGGGCGAATCAATACAGCAATAACAGCCAATACAAACGGCATTGTATTAGAGTCGTTGGCATATATTCAAAATGGCTCACTGCTAAGTGTGGGTGTGAAGTAATAAACCTGTCGTGACTGATAGGATAATAAAGCGGTATTGAGCTGCGTATATGTAGCTGTTGTATAGATAGGGAGTGTTTATGCGTTATATCACGGTTTGCCTGCTAAGTGTAATGACGGTGGGATGTGGAAATAAATACAACAGTTTTTCTAGCGATATTGTGGAAAAGAAAAGCCATTGGTCAACACCGCAGCCTCGTACAGGTAACTTGACTGAAAAAGAAATGGATATGGCTCGAATTGCTTGGAAGTACTTTGAAAATAACTACCAAGAATCGACCGGGCTAGTCAATGCTGTAAATAATTACCCATCAGTAACGTGGTGGGATGCTTCATCGTATTTGGCTGGCATGGTGAGTGCACTAGAACTTGGCATAATTGAAAAGGAAGAGTTTGATCATCGCTTTCTTCGCTTTGTTACGACGTTAAACACATTAGACCTTTTCAGAGGTGAGCTACCTAATAAAGCCTATAACACACAAACTGCTGCGAAAGTGGATTACGGTAACCAACCCGGTGAAATTGGGTACTCTGCACTCGATTTAGGTCGATTACTTATCTGGCTATATATCATTAAAAATAGATACCCAGAGTATGCGACGGGTATTGATTCTGCTTTATTACGATGGAACTACTGTAATGTCGTTGATGAGAACGGCACCATGTTCGGTGCATTACTCGAGAAAGACAAACCTGTGCAGTACCTGCAAGAAGGGCGTCTAGGTTACGAAGAGTATGCTGCAAAAGGGTTTGAGTTGTGGGGCTTCAATACAACGCAAGCTGCAATGCCTGAACCCTATAGTACGATTAATCTTTATGGGTATGATATTCCTTACGATACGCGTGACCCGCGTAAACTGAAAGCGCATAGTTACGTTGTAACTGAAAGTTATGTGTTAGATGGCATTGAGCTTGGTTGGGATTTAGTCTCAGATCGCTCGGCGCACAATAAAAGCTATTCACACGATTGGATGGCTGAATTTGCGTTACAAATATATCGTGTACAAGAGGAGCGCTATAAGCAAACGGGTATTATCACAGCAAGAACTGAGCACCAGTTAGCGGGTCCTCCGTATTTTGTGTATGACACTATCTATACTGATGGTTTTGCTTGGAATACGATTTCAGAAAACGGTGATTTTTTACCCCAATATTCAGCGGTTGCAGTAAAAGGCGCGATGGGTATGTGGGCGTTATGGGATACTGAATACACCGATCTATTATTTGATCATATTTCACATTTATATGACCGAGAAAAAGGATTTTACGAAGGTATTTTTGAAAATGGTACTGGTTTAATAAACACATTCACATCGAATAATAACGGTATAACAATGGAAATACTCTTGTATAAACAGCAAGGAAAATTACTGACTTATAAAGATAATATTGCTCCAAGTTTATGGGAGAAAGCATTAGAAACACCGTTTGGTTACGAAGGCCAATGCTTACCTCGTAAGCCAACAGCACGCCCGTAGTTGTGGTTGTTTGAAAGGGATGTCGATGTTGAGAGTAGCTGTTGCCGTTAGTCTAGCTTTATCATTATCTGCTTGTGGGGTGGTGTATAAAGGTGTGCAAGATGGAGTTTCCTCTATTAACGAGTCGCAAGTGATTCGTCAGGGGCGCTTTGGCGAGCTTACAGAACTTGAAATTGAATGGGCTAGGGTAGCGTGGAAATATGTTGAAAATAATACGCAGCTTAGTACCGGGTTAGTGAATACTATTGATAATTACCCGACAACTAATATGGCAGGCCTGGCGGATTATTTACTGGCTTTAACTGCTGCGCGTGAATTTGAATTTATCACCAGTAAAGAACATGATGAACGCCTATCGTTAGCCATTAGTTTTCTTGCCAAAATGAACCTCGGGCCGACTGGGGTTCCCAATAAGGTTTACAGCACAAATACTGGTCAAAAAGTAGATTATGGCAATCAACCTGGTGATATTGGTTGGTCGTCGATTGATGTTGGACGGTTATTAATCGTTCTAGCCATTATTAAGCAGCGTAATCCAGAATTTTCAGAATACGTTGATAAAGCTGTTTTACGTTGGAATTTTTGTGAGCTAGTCAGCCAAGATGGGGAACTATATGGTGGGGCAATTAATGATGGGCAGATATTTCGTTACAAAGAAGGTCGACTAGGCGTTGAAGAATATACATCTTACGGGTATGTAGATTGGCATATTGTGCCAGAAAAATCGATGCGATTAGACCCGTACGATGTTGCCACAATAAATGGTATTGATCTGTTATTTGATGGGCGAGATCCTCGCCACTACGATGTACTTCGTCCTGTTTATAGCACCCCGTATTTATGGTTAGGTCTTGAGTTTAATTGGGATGATATTAAGGATACATCGTCAAATGATGCTACACACAGTAATCAAGTGTTATCTGCAATGGCAGATTCAATCTACCGTGTACAAGAATCTCGGTGGGATGTAGATCGTATCTATACCGCTCGTGGTGAACACGTCGTGAGTGGTGACCCCTATTTTGTTTATGACAGTATTTATGCATTAGGTACACCTTGGATAACCGTCGCTGAAGATGGAAGTTCGCATGATGAATTAGCGCTAGTATCCACACGGGTTGCATTTCAAATGTGGACATTGTGGAAAACAGATTATACCAACCGGTTACTTATATTGGTGAAAGAATTATACGACCCAGAACGAGGTTGGTATGAAGGGCGTTATGAGTTAACCAGTTCTTATGAAAAAAGTATTACGCTAAAAACCAATGCCGGTGTATTAGAAGCCCTGTTATATAAAGCAAATGGGAAACTCTATAAGCCACAAGGTGATAAAGAGTATCGTGATGTACAATTTAATTCGCGCTTCTATCATCCTGGGAAATGTAATGTGGAGACTTTTCGATGAGCCGAATATTTATATTAAAGCATAAAATAAAATTGATGTTATTTATTGGGTTGATTGTTTTTTTGGTACAAATAACACCCGTACAAGCAGCGGTGGAAGATGTTGAATTGCCTCCATACAGTAAGGCTACGTATCTTGTCAGTCAGGGGAAATATAAGCAAGCATCAGAACAATGGCATCAACTAACCATTATTATATTAAGCTCTGAGGCAAAATTAGGTCGCAAAAAAATGTGGCAATATGCTGGTCTTTCAGAAGCATTAGCAGCTATTTCTGCTGATAAAAATAACAATGCTGAGGCGTATCAATATTGGGCAGACAGTACTCGATATTTAATGACGGGAGGAATAAATTGGGAAAAAATGCGAAAAAATTTGCATCGGCGTTATGAGCGCTCAAATACTCAGTTATCTTCTCAATTACAGATTAATGATTTATCTGCTGGTATTGATGAAAAATGGCAACAAGAGTTAACAACGCTGCAAGTCTGGGATGATAAGTTAAGTATATTTTCTTTTAATGCTCCTAAATTAGGGTTGCAAGAGAACGTTGATAAACAGGTACAATTTACTCCTGCTGTTATTCCGCAAGCTGTTTATCAACCACCTTCGGCTACAGGAAAAAAACTGAGTGGAATTAAAGCTCAATTTAATCGTGAAAAAAATGTTGTTCCTGTAGATGTAAATAATAACAAAGTTGTTAGTAATAACGTCACGACTAATAACGCGGTTGTTCTAGATAAGGATGTCTCCGTTAATAATCATTCTAATAATATAGACAGCTCGGTAGATAGAAACAGAAAAAATGACAAAGATAAGGTGGCTGCTTATCCGGTTGTTATAAACAGTGTTGTAACGAGTGACAAAGAAATGAATGTTGTTATCTCTCCCGTTGAGGAAATAAAGTTCGATGAAAGTAAAATAGCTAATAAATCTGAGGTGACTTCAGATGATTCGGATGTTCATCCCTTACCGAAAGGAAACCTTGCAACCATTGAAGAGACTAATGTTAAAGCACTGCAGCGTAGAAGCTTTGCACCTGTTTCATCTACGAGTGAATAGTTATTATTATTGTTGTCTATTTTATTTTTCTTACTATTATTATTTGTAAGCCCTGTTGTCTTAGGTGGGTGACTAATTAGTCTCGCATCACTCACGGATAAAGGGATTTATAATGACGCCATCAGGAAAACTTATTTATCAAGAATTAGAATCTTCCAGTGATTTCTTTGACCTTACAGAAGAAGCACATCAAAAAAAATTACTGATTCTTGCAAATAAATTATATTGCCTTACTGAAGTATCAACTGAATTTTATAAAAAAATGATCAAAGAGGTAAGGCGCCCTCTAGAATTTCGCCTTGCTATTAAATTGGTAGAGTCTCGTCGTTATTTATTATCACTGAACAAACCACTAACGATTGGCGTCGTATTTGCCATGTGGGGTGAACATAATAGATTAAATGTAAAGAGTGTTACTAATCCTCACGGTGAAGATTCACTGAGAACAAAAATAAATCAGCTAAATTGGATAACGAAAGGTACATCCGTTGATTGGCATTTATACCCCGTTGATGACGGTTGTCCGCATAATAGTGTAGGCATAGCGAAGAACATACTGGCTTCACATGCTGATAAGAATAAAGTGACCGTGCTAGCGCTTCAAGATGCGATACCCACTGAGTCAGGCCCCTTACAGAACCTCTATCATGTTGATGATTCTCGCAAAGGTGGTGCTATTATTTATGGTTGTGAGGTTGCTTTAAAAGATAATGTCGACTGTGTTGTGTATACCGATGCAGATAACTCTGTTCACTTAGGGCAGTTAGGTTTGCTTATCGAGCCTTATATCAAAAATGATTATCAAGTTGTATTGGGTAATCGTAAGCACCCAGATTCAATTTTGGTCAAGCAGGAAGAACGCTGGGGTGTAGGTATTAAAACATTACGTCATATGCAGCGAATGATAGGGCAAGAAATTTTCACGAAAGGCATCAAAGACACGCAAGCGGCTTTTAAGTTATATGGTAATGCCGCTTTAAGAAAGATTGTTAAAACACCAACAGTGTATGATTTTTCATTTGATACCGATTGGATTCTTGCTGCGATGGAGATAAATCAGTCTATAACAACAGTACCTTTTGCTTTCATTGATTCTGCTGCCGAATCCGCTTCTATTGTGCAAGGGCCAATGACGACGTGGTATACCCTGCTTGATGGTTTAGTGAAGGCGGTTCGCGCAAGACATGCAGCGCACAGTACAGAGATGGCCGATGTATTTGAACGCGAAATTTTATCTCATGAAGATCTCGAATTGATCATTAATAGTGTACCTCCTGAACTGATCAATGCTCAAGACTCTGATTTAGGGGATCCCAATGTTATGTCTCCTAAAGCCATTGAGCAGTGGTTGATAACCATGAAATCACCTCAGACGCAGAGCGTTACTTGAATTTTATATACCTAGGTTACTTGGCTATAAGTTAAACCGTTTCCTAATCATTGTGCATTTGCATGATCACCTCAATGCCTCACGCTAACTCAGCGGAAGGATTGGGGTGTTTTTTCTTCCAATTTCAAGTGAACTTTTATTCATATTGAGCAAATGAATGTTTGATCAGCTTCAAACATAGACCAATTAAATTTTTATAAGTGTCAGTTATGTCTACAGTTGTATTAACAAATTTGTAACCTAATGATTGGCGATATAAACGTTAATCGACAGGTGAAGAATCTGTACCACTTCGCAAACTTAATAATGCGTTGGTAACGACTTTTACGAGTTTCAGTATTGGAATACAAGTGCGAGAACAACAAGGAGAGTAGGATGCAGTTGAAAGATGTAATTAAAAAGTTAGCACTGATTACAACAGTCGCCAGTGTGCTTTTTACCCCACTTATTGTGCAGGCAGCAAGCGCTGAATATAAGTGGAAAATGGTGACCACATGGCCTAAGAATTTCCCTGGTTTAGGTACAGGTGCAAATGATTTAGCCAACCAAATTAATGAAATGAGTAATGGCCGTATTCAAGTCAAAGTATACGGTGCAAAAGAGCTTGTCGGTGCACTTGAAGTTTTTGATGCAGTGTCACGTGGTACTGCTGAAATGGGGCATGGTGCAGGGTATTATTGGAAAGGAAAAGTACCTGCAGGTCAGTTTTTTGCGGCTGTGCCTTTTGGCTTAACCGCGCAAGAGATGAACGGTTGGATTTATAGTGGTGGTGGTTTAGAACTGTGGCAAGAAGCCTATGCACCGTTTGGTATTATTCCGATGCCAGGCGGTAATACAGGAGTGCAAATGGGGGGGTGGTTTAATAAAGAAATAAAAACTCTTGATGATCTTAAAGGCTTGAAAATGCGAATCCCAGGTCTTGGTGGCGAGGTATTAAAACGTGCAGGAGGCACGCCTGTATTGTTACCGGGTGGTGAAATATTCCCAGCGCTTCAGTCGGGTGCGATTGATGCCACTGAATGGGTAGGCCCGTACAACGATATGGCATTTGGTCTTTATAAAGCCGCGAAATATTACTATTACCCAGGTTGGCATGAGCCAGGTACAACACTTGAAGCGCTGATCAATAAAAAAGCCTTCGATAAGCTACCTAAAGACTTACAAGCGATTGTATTAAACGCGACAAAAGTGGCTAACTCGAACATGTTGGCTGAATACACCGCACGAAATAATGCCGCGTTGCAAAGCCTGATTACTGATCACAAGGTTAAGTTATTACCTTACCCTGCAGAAGTGTTAAGCCAGCTGAAAACCTTATCAGATGAAGTCGTCGCAGAAGAAGCTCAGAAAGATGAAATGAGTAAGAAGGTGTATGCCTCTTATATTGCTTTCCGTGATCAAGCGGTCGATTGGCATGCTGTTTCAGAGCAAGCTTACTTGAATGCGAGAAACCCTGAATAAAGAGTCGTAATACGGTGGGGTAGAAGGCTTACCCCATCAATTTGTATGTTGTAATGAGTATTGTGTATGGACGCACCATCTCCCGCTGTTATCAGTTTTATACGGCGTATTAATCGCTTCAGTGATATTACTGGTCGGTTTGTTTCGTGGTTTGTTTTAGCCATTGTATTAATCACCTTTATCGTTGTTGTTATGCGTTATGTGTTTAATACGGGTTCGGTTTTTCTACAGGAATTAATCACCTATTTTCATAACTATGTCATCATGTTGGGTGCTGCTTATGCACTGCTCAAAGGTGCGCATGTCAGAGTCGATATATTCTATCGCCCTATGTCGAATAAGAAGAAAGCGTGGATTGATTTATTCGGTTTTCTTTTTCTTTTATTACCTACCTGCTTATTCATTTTTATCATTGCTTGGGAATATGTCGCTTTGTCGTGGAAAATATTCGAAGGCTCGCAAGAAGCTGGTGGTGTTGATGCCCGTTATCTCTTTAAAACCACGATTCTATTAATGCCCATATTAATGATTGTGCAAGGCTTGGCAGAAAGTATGAAGGCACTACTAACCATTGCGGGTTTTGAAGAGGCAGTGAAAGCGCTTGATGAACATGAAGAGGAGCACGCATTATGATTGAGCTTCTTCCTCTTTTGCTTTTTGTTGTTGTTTTTATTGTGTTGCTGTTTGGCTATCCCGTTGCGTTTTCGTTAGCGGGCTCAGCATTATTGTTTGCGGCAATTGGCTATGTAACAGAAACTTTTGACCCTGTATTCCTTGAAGCGATACCCAATCGAATTCAAGGAATATTATCCAACGAACTATTAATCGCGATCCCACTATTTGTGTTTATGGGGGTGATGCTAGAGAAATCTAAAATAGCCGAAGAATTACTCGATACCATGGGGCAAGTATTTGGTGGTATGGCGGGGGGTTTAGGTTTATCCGTCACGTTAGTCGGCATGTTATTAGCCGCAAGTACCGGCATCGTCGGGGCAACTGTCGTTACCATGGGGTTATTGTCGCTACCGACTATGTTACGTCGGGGCTACTCGCCTGAAATATCTACAGGGATCATTTGTGCATCTGGTACGTTAGGGCAAATTATTCCCCCGTCGATTGTATTGGTGCTATTGGGTGATGTGATTTCATCCTCCTATCAACAAGCTCAGCTCGATCAGGGGATCTTCGCACCAGATAGCGTCACCGTGGGTGATTTGTTTTTTGGTGCATTGATTCCAGGTTTGATTCTTGTGAGTCTGTACGCGCTTTACATCATTGTTATCGCCATTATCTCGCCAGAAAAAGTCCCTCCTATTCCTGAAGATGAACGTAAAGTCAGTAAAGAATTGTGGATGCAGGTGCTTACCGTTTTAATTCCACCGATTTTATTGATCGTATTAGTGCTGGGCTCAATTTTAGGGGGTATTGCGACACCGACAGAGGCTGCATCGGTTGGCTCTGTAGGGGCAATAATACTGTCGTGCTTTAAACGTACCCTCAACTTAAATATTCTTCAACAGGTCATGCGAAGCACAACGGAAGTGACTGCGATGGTGTTCATGATACTGATTGGCGCATCGGTATTTTCGTTAGTATTTCGTGGGTTTGGAGGGGATGATCTCGTTAGGGATTTTCTGGTTGATCTACCCGGTGGTGTCTTTGGCGCTGTACTGTTAGTTATGATTGTCATGTTTTTATTAGGCTTTTTTTTAGATTTTATTGAAATTACGTTTGTTGTGATTCCAATTGTTGCACCAATACTACTGACCATGGGGCTAGATCCCGTTTGGTTGGGCATAATGATAGCCTTAAATCTTCAAACATCATTCTTAACGCCACCCTTTGGTTTTTCATTGTTTTATCTTCGGGGTGTTGCACCTGATTCTATCTCAACACCACAAATCTATCGGGGTGTGATTCCTTTCATTGGCATTCAATTGTTCGTACTCGGTTTGTTAGCGTATTGGCCAGCTCTTGCGACATGGTTACCTAACGTTGTCTATGGTTAAGCACTGTACACGGCTAAGTATGTTTATATTTAGCCGTGTACGCACATCTTCGTCTTTCGGGAAGGGTTATGAAGTTTGGGTGTGAGAGGGATTTATGAGAATATTCATCCGACGCTTATTTAACGATTGGATCTCATGAAAACTTGGATGCACCAGCCACGCAATATTGATATTTCACACTATGTAGATCGATACTGGTGGCTAGAAGTCGGTGAAAGCGATAGTGGTTATGAACCCGCATTGTTGATACCTAATCCTAATGCAAATCTCATTTTTACGTTGCCGACCCAGCAGTATTCTTACCAGCAAGATCAGCAAGAATTAGTCGGGCAGGGTAGCCATTTACTTCACCTATGCAGCAAAGCAATCAGTATTAATGACCAAGGCAGTGTTATTCGGCTTGGCATTAAGTTTAAAGCAGGTGCGCTGTATGCGTTATTTGGTATTGAAGGCAGTGAAACACAGAATACGGTTACCTCTGATTTGTCGCTGTTGCATCCATCGTTCACTCTCGCAAATATACGGCAGCTCATTGATACTGACTATGCTTCAGCTAAAGAGGCTGATCAGATCAAATACAGCGTTGATAATGTGATTGAACGATTGGATAGCCTGTTCTCGCAAGTCATTCAATTAGCGAAAGAAGATCGCCACAGTATATTGGTGTGTGATGCGTTGAGTCTACTTGCTGATAATTCATCGGTTGGGATCGAAACTAAATTGTTTTGCTCACGTAGAACTCTTGAAAGGGCATTTTTGCGTGTAACGGGTGTATCAATAAAGCAGTACGAAATGATGATGCGGTTAGATGCAGTTCTGATGTATATCTTTAAAAATGTAACTGACCCTAAGAATGATACGAGAATAACAGAGCCTGATTGGGCTGATATCGCACAACACTTTGGTTTTAGTGATCAACCACATCTTATCCGTCAGTTAAAGCAAGCGATTGGACATACCCCAAACAAATACCTGAATACACGTAACCTGATTATTGATGTGTATGGTGATTTTGAATAAGTCGCTATTTATCTGACCACACCACACATTGTCGCTTTTGTTCAATCACCCCTTTGCTTTAGAGGTTATGCTCTGATGCAGGATCTATATTAATGAAGAGTAACATTTTGCAACTTGAAGATTTAAAACAAGGTCAACCTGTCCTCCTATCAAATGCATTTACTATCCAGCTTATTCGCCAAGAAGATTTTACCGATATTCTAACGATGCTTGAAAACCCGAATGTTACGAAATTTTTGTTTTTCGCTCCGGCGCCAGTGGCGTTGTACGAGGCATTCTTCTTGCCAATCATTGAAAATACAGAAAAAGCGATAGCAAGCGGTGAGTGGCCAGAACATCTAACAATCATTATTCGTGATCAGAACCATCAATACATGGGCATGGCGGGTTTAACGCAAGTTATGCTGTTAGCGGGTAACTATGAAGTTGGCTTCCAGTTACCTGAGCATGCTTGGGGTTTAGGTATTGGTACATTGACGTGTGAATACTTAACTAAAGTCGCATTTGAACAGCTTAATGCACATAAGGTTGCTGCTGATTGTTATAGCCAAAATTTAGGTTCTGCAGGTGTATTACGTAAGTCAGGTTATGCACTTGAAGGTAAGCAAGCAGGGTATTTTCATACCGAAGAATTAACCGATGATCGTTTGTTATTTGGTATGACGGCAAGCCAGTACTCTGCAAAGAAAATGGGTCAAGCTATATAGTAAATAATTGTGGTGTACAAACACTAAAATATTATTTTTGAATGCAAGATTATTCCCTGTCGAAAGGCAATATGTTTGTCAGTGCTCATCCCCAAAATGGATGAGCAACTTGATAGATAGCTTTGTCCTTGTCAACTAACCCTACCTTTAGTCAATCTAGCCTCAATGTTCACTTTTATCATTTTGATATTGTTTATTGTTTTGATAGTAAAAATGACTATCAAACTGATATTTACGCACTCTCATTGCGTAAGTGTGCAGTTGTAATTTACAGGTGTGATTAGTTTGATCCTTAATCTAATATCTTTGATTAAGAATCAACCCCTGCAAGATCACATATCTCCTTCTTGTTTTCTATTCTTGCCCCAAGTCGGTCTAATTTCTGCTTAACAAGATTACCTGTTTATCATTTCTGTTTTTATGGAAGTATCTCGGTGAAAGTATGGCGACAAGGGGTAATTGGATAACCCATGCGTCTTCATCGTTTCGTGGGTAAACAGATTAGCCCCAGAGTAGTGGATTCAGTCTTTTATTGTTCCTTCTAATGGATAGAGCGCCCAGACAATACGGGTAGGGATAATCGTGAAAAAAGATTGTTGCGCTCTGGGTTGGCCTGCAGGGTACTCGTATCTCACATGCAATTCCGCTGTGAATACCTTGTTGAGTCAGAACCCAATTGAGAAGGATATTTCAATGACTAGCTTTAATCAGCTTGGCAAGCGCACCCTTCGGGTCGATGGACTTGCTAAAGTGACGGGAAAGGCGATTTACGGTAATGATATTCAGATTCCTGGCATGCTTTATGGCGTGTGTCGTTACGCAGATATTCCTGCGGGAAAAATAACCAAGATAGACACAGAAGACGCCAAGCAAATAGACGGGGTGGTTCGTATTGCGTGCTTCGATGATATACCGGGTGATCCCACTGCAGGGGTGATCATTCGCGATTATTACCCCATTGTAAAAGATGAAGTCTGCTTCATGGGCGATGTACTGGCGGTTGTCGTCGCTGAAACATATGAAGCTGCGTGTTTGGCGGTGGATAAAATCAAAGTGGAATATACACCATATACTCCCATTTCAGATATGCATGAAGCGTTAAAGCCAGAATCGCGTCTGATTCATCCTGATAAAGAATCCAATGTTGTTGCGACACACCATACTCAGCTCGGTGATTACGAAGCAGGGTTAGCACGATCGAGCTATGTGATGGAGCGAACGTTTCAAATTGGCTTCCAAGAACACGCATATATTGAACCTGAATCCATTACTGCTTATCTCGATCCTACCTCTTCCGATCTTATTCTGACGGGCTCTATTCAAAACCCGCACCGTGTTCGCGGGTTTGTGTCGTCGTACGTTGGTCTACCACAAGCGAAAGTCGACGTGCGCCGAGCTGTTATGGGCGGTTCGTTTGGCGGCAAAGATGACACCATAGATCATTTGTCATGCCGTGCAGGTTTGATGGCCATGCTCACGAAGCGTCCGGTGAAGTTTACCTATACCCGTGAACAATCCATGGTCGAGAGCAGCAAGCGTCATCCGTATCACATGACTTATAAAGTTGGTTTTGATGGTGACGGAAAAATCCATGGCATGAAGGTTGATATTCTGGCTGACAGTGGGGCGTATGCGGCATGCACTCCGTTTGTCACTTGGCGTTCAGTGGTACAAGCCGCAGGACCATACGATATTGAAAACGTTCGTGTCGATGTTCAAGGCGTGTATACCAATAACACCTACACGGGCGCTATGCGGGGATTTGGCTCGCCACAAATCGTGTTTGCCAACGAATCCTTGATGGATGAAATTGCAGAACATTGCGGTATCAGTGCGATAGCGGTACGTAAAATTAACGTTATTAAACAAGGTGGTCACAGCATTACGGGGCAGAAATTTGATAACCACACGGTTTCTGCATTGGAAGTGATGGAAAAAGCGACTACGCAGGCTGAGTACCTCAAAAAATTAGAACACTACAAAGTACTTAATGCTTCCGATAACCCAGTCAAATACGGTATTGGTTTCGCGATCAGTTACCGCGGTTGTTCACTGGGGGCGGAAGGTGTCGATACGTCATCGGCACTTGTATCGGTTAATACTGACGGTAGCGTGAATATCTCGACTGGGGTATGTGAAAACGGTCAAGGGTTACAAACCACCATGTCGCTGATTACTGCCGAGGTGTTGGGTTTGTTCGTTGATGCAGTGAATTTCACCGAACCACCTACGTCCATGATTTCGGACGGTGGTCCAACCGTTGCTTCGCGCGCCACGGTGACGGGTGGTAATGCGGTCAAAAATGGCGCAGACATTATTAAAAACCGTATTTTTGCGGTGATCGCCGATACGCTTCAAGCAACCAAAATAGAAGAAACGATCTGGAAAGACGGTGTCATCAGTAACGCTCAACAACCTCATCTGCATATTACTTTTGCTGAAGCGGCAAATAAGGCGAAATGGGCTGGCGTTAATTTGGCCGCGTACGGCTGGTTCGATCAACCAGATATCAGTTGGGATGAAGAACACGGTTGCGGGAGCCCGTACTTTACTTGGGTGTATGCTTGCCAAGTGGTCGATCTTAAGGTTGATACCAGTACGGGCAAATTGGACTTGCTCGACATTACTGCGGTCCACGATGTGGGGCAAGTGATCAGCCAAGTGGGTTTTGAAGGCCAAGTAGCTGGAGGTATCGCGCAAGGATTTGGATTAGGGGTGCTTGAAGATTACAACATCGAACATGGTGTTCTTAAATCTGAAAACCTTGATAGCTACTTATTGCCGACGATCAAAGATATGCCACCAATGACCATTATAGCGGTCGAGAATGCCGATGCGGGGGGACCATTTGGTGCTAAGAGTATCGGCGAACCCGCGACTGAATTAGCCGCTGCGGCAATCAATAACGCAGTCAGTTTTGCACTTAACAAACGTATGCGCCAATTACCACTGACCTTGGAGCAAGTGGTGTTGGGTTATAACCTCAAGAAACCCGCGCGACAAAGTGAATTAATGCTTGAATCGGAAGAGAAAAAGCATACCCATCGCTTAACGGGTTTCTCGGTAGTGAATCCATTAACCCTTACTCAGGCGTTGTCTTTGTTGCAAGATGGTAAGGCTACTGCGATTGCGGGCGGCACCGATGTGTTAGTGCAAGGTCGTATGCAAAGTTGCGAGCGTAAATTAGTCAATATTGCTGACTTATCGGGCTTGTGCGAAATTATCGAAGACGATACCCATGTCACCATTGGTAGTGGGGTTCACTTTAATCGCTTGGTAGAGCACTCAGCTATCGCAGAAAATTTTCCACTGTTAGCTACTGCATGCCACACCATTGGATCTCACCAAATCCGTAACCGCGCCACAATTGGCGGTAACATTGTGAATGCGGCACCATGTGCTGATTCCGTGCCGCCACTCATTATCTACGATGCAGAAGTCGAACTGCGTATGGCAAGCTCATCGTTGTCGGAAGGGGCTAACGAGGGAGTAATCACCCGACGTATGCCACTGTGTAAATTCATCACTGGTGGCTACCGCACTGAGCTACAAACAGGTGAATTGCTCACTAAAGTGATCTTACCGAAGATGCATGCTAATGCAGTATCAGGCTCTTCATCTTTTATCCAAAAATATAGCCAGCTGGGTCGACGCAATGCACTCAATATCACCCGTTTGAGCTTGAGCTGCTTGATGGCGTTTGATGAAAATAATCATGTGTCTACTTGTCGCCTTGTTGATGGGGCGCTGTTCAGCAAGCCACAACGTTTGACTGCCATTGAAGACGAGTTATTAGGGTATCCATTAGACCAAGAACGACTATTACGTGCTGAAGCTATCTTGATGGATGCCATTGATACAGCGATTGGTGGACGTTGGTCGGCGAAATATAAACAACCGGTATTCACTAATATGTTCCGCGACTTGATGAATGAGATTCGTGCAGAGCATGCAGTAGGAGTTGCATTATGAGTGATTTACAAGCGACATCTATTAATCAAAGCGAAACTACACCTATTCGTCTGACCGTGAACGGCAAACTGCATTTATTAGACGTAGACGGTAATACCCGACTATTGGATTTGGTGCGTAATGATTTAGGACACACAGGCACCAAAGAGGGCTGTTCGGTGGGTGAGTGTGGGGCATGTACTGTCATCATGAACCAAGAAGCGGTTTGCTCATGCATGGTATTGGCTGCGCAGTGTAATGGGGCCGAGATCACCACTATCGAAGGTGTTGCGGAGGATCCGTTAGCCAATCAACTTCAACAATCCTTTATTGAAGAAGGCGGGGTGCAATGCGGATTTTGTACGCCGGGCGTATTGATGAGCACCAAAGCCTTATTGGATAAAAACACAAAGCCATCTGATGAGGAAATCATGGATGCGTTGGAAGGAAATTTATGTCGCTGCACTGGCTATCAACCGATCATGAATTCGGTTAAAGCCGTTATCGTGCACAATAATAATAAGAAGAAGGATTAGCGATAGAGAACATAAATAAAGCTCAATAACCACCGTTCATAATTAGTTTCCCCCTGCGGTTGAGTGAGAGGCAGGTAGCCTATGCATAAGCTCTGGGGGCACGGATGCGTTTTACCATTGAGGATATAACAATGAAGTTACTGTACAAGTTGAACGAAAAGCCACCTAAGGGAGTGACCTTCTTTCTCGCGCTACAGCATATGCTGGCATCAATTGGCGGGATAGTGGCGGTACCCCTGATCGTGGGTGGATCCATAGGATTACCACCAGATGAAGTTGTAACGTTAATCAGTGCCTCATTGCTTGTGTCTGGCATTGCGACCATCGTGCAATGCATCGGTGTAGGGCCGATCGGGATTCGTTTACCCGTTGTGATGGGATCCAGCTTTGCGTTCTTGGGTACCTGTATTGCGATCGGTAATAGCCAAGGTATGTCAGGTATTATTGGTGCTGCGTTCGTTGGCTCTTTCATGGTGATCATAGCCAGTTTTTATATGGAGTACATCAGAAAGCTCTTTCCCACTTTGGTGAGTGGTGTGGTGGTGACCTTGATCGGGTTAACCATTTTGCCCGTTGCCATGAACTGGATCGGTGATGCCCCAGCGGGGAGCCCTGAATTTGCATCGTTACCAAAAATCTTTTTGGCAGCGGTATCGTTGGCGGTGGTGATTGGCGTTTCTGTCTTTTGTAAAGGTGCAGTGGCCGCATCAGCGATTGTGGTTGGTTTGGCTGTTGGTTACGTGATTGCTTTGCCGATGGGTATGGTGAATTTACAGCAGTTGTCTGATGCTTCGTGGTTTGCGATGCCTGAGCCGTTGAAGTACGGCATGACATTCTCACTGCCTGCTATTATCACTATGACTTTGGTTTATCTTGTCGTCGTGGCGGAAGCTACGGGTGATTTCATGGCGTTAGGCAGTAACTGTCATGTTGATGTATCAGGTAAAGATTTGAAGCGCGGCCTGCTTGGCGATGGTTTAGCCAGCACCCTTGGTGCATTGTTAACCGCGATGCCAGTGGCGAGTTTCAGTCAGAATGTTGGTATCGTCGGTATTAGTGGTGTTGCCAGCCGTTATGTTGTTGGGGTCACGGGCGGTTTGTTGATTCTTGGTGGTCTGTTTCCGAAAGTGGCGGCATTGGCGGTAACCGTGCCTAAACCAGTATTGGGCGGCGTCGGTTTCGTGATGTTTGGCATGATTGCTTATGCCGGTATCCGGATGTTACTGAAAGCGGCAGACTCACGTCGTAATGCACTGGTGGTGTGTGTCGGTTTGGCATCGGGCATGGCGGTAACGTTAGAGCCTAACTTACTGCAACACTTCCCTGAAGATCTCAAGATGTTGTTCCATTCGGGCATTACCACTGGCACATTAGCGACCGTGGTTTTGAATATGTTACTGCCGAAATCGAAGAAGAGTGAGCTTGAAGATGACGAGCCTGAAGAAAACATTACTGCAAAATCGATTCTGACGAAGCCAGATAAACGCTTAAAAAAAATCTCTAATTAAGAAGTAATACAGGTGAAACCGCGTCTTACATAAGGTTATTTACATAATAACAAGATGTAAGACGCGGTTTCTTCATACTAAAATTAGATCTATAAATGAGTATTTTGCTGAAATCTCAACAAACTCTCGCTGAAATTAACGTTTTGATTAAGGTAACTAGGTTATGTACTAAACCGTCGCTTCATCGACTAAATACAAAATTGATTGATAGGGAATACCACTGTGGTGTGATAAACCTATTTCACAGGTTCGGCTATTACTGAATCCACGCGTACAGTTATTGGGTACTTGTTCTTTTAGTGGGTGTACAGCCGCAGCGTTAAGTTCTGGCGTGGTAAAGCCTTTGTCACCCGCCCATCCACAGCATTGAATATGTTCGGGAATAATCACTTCAGATGCGCAGGCATTGGCTAATTCAAGCATACTGTTTTCTAAGCCCATTCGTCGAGAACTGCAAGTAACATGTAACATTACCGTTTCTTCAATGGGTGAAATACTTAAATAGTCGAGCAAATATTTGAGCACAAAACCTGTGGGTTCTAAGATTTCCATAGGTTGCGTAAATTGCTCAATACTGCGTTTAGCACAAGGGCTGGTGTCCATTAACACGGGCCACTTTCCTTGCTCGCTTGCTTGCCATAGTGCATCTTCTAATTGTTGCGATTTCTGTTCTGCCAGTGCAGTCATGCCTTTGCTGTCGTAAGGCATTCCACAACACTGGTCAGCTAAAGATTCAGGAATGATGATGTCAAAACCTGCTTTTTTGATCAGTGATGTGGTCACTTCAGTGAGTGACCGACTATCGGTATTACCCGCTTGCTGGCCCATAGTACGGCTGGCACATGAAGGCAGATACACCACCTTTTTATTTACTCCGGTGTGTGTTTTTGTGTTTTTCGGCTGGTGGCGGTTAGAGGTTGGCATTTCCGGCATCCAAATAGGTGTTTTACCGCCTGTCAGGTTACGGATACCGTTGGTTACTTTACCAACTGCTTTTTCACCCAGTACTTTCTGAGCGAGTTCATTTGCTTTAAGCCCTACACTCACCATTTTGGTCGTTGCAGTGAAATGATCTGCCGTCCAGCGGGCGATAGGGGTAAATTTCTGGTACTTGGCAGTACGCAATTTTTTCACCAGATCGCCAGTATTGATACCTACAGGGCAGCGATCAGCACATAATCCCGTTGCTGCACAAGTGTCTAACCCTTGGTATTCAAATACGTCACGCAATGCTGCTGAATTGGCGGTTTCGCCAGCGGCTTCTCGACGTTGAATCTCGCGGTATAGCACAATACGCTGACGTGGCGATAAAGTAAGCGTACGAGAAGGACATACGGGTTCACAGAAGCCACACTCAATACAACGATCAATTAGATCGTCAGCTTTAGGCATAGGCTTCAGGTTTTTAATGTGTGATTGAGGATTATCATTAATAATGACCCCTGGGTTTAATATGCCACGGGGATCAAACAATGCTTTGATCTGCTGCATTAAGGCATAGCCATCTTTGCCCCATTCCAGCTCGACATACGGTGCCATGTTACGACCTGTGCCGTGTTCTGCTTTTAATGAACCTTGATATTTTATTGCGACTAATTCAGCCACGGCATCCATGAAGTCGCCATAACGTTGTATTTCATCGGGTGATTCAAAACCCTGAGTGAAAACAAAATGCAAGTTGCCTTCAAGTGCATGGCCAAAAATAATGGCTTCGTCGTAATGGAATTGGTCAAAGAGGTGTTGTAAATCACGTACACCTGCTGCCAAATTTTCAACGGGAAAAGCGACGTCTTCAATAATAACGCTAGTGCCAACTTCGCGCACAGCACCAACGGCGGGGAACATGCCTTTACGAATGCCCCATAAGGTTGCGACGGTATGGGCATCGGTGGTGAAAGCGATAGATTCAATCACATTGAATTGCGCGATCGTTTGCATGATGGCGTTGCACTGTTGGTCTAATGTTGCTTGGTTACTGGCATGAGATTCAATTAACAGCGTACCGGCTTCTAAATTCAAATGCTGAATAAAATCAGGCATACCCGGTTTGTCAGCCACTGAACGCATCGCGCGACCATCCATCATTTCGACGGCTGATACGGGATCTTTGGCTAAAGCGGTAACCGCTTGGCTAGCTTCTTCAATGCTGCTAAAAACGATTAATGCGGAGGCTTTGTACGGGTGTTCGATCACTGTGTTATAGGTGATCTCAGCAATGAAACCTAATGTCCCTTCGGATCCGATCATTAAATGTTTGATCACTTCGATCGGATCGGAATAATCGACTAACGCATTGAGCGAATAGCCGGTAGTATTTTTCAGGCGATATTTATGGCGAATACGTTGGGCTAACTCGACATTATTTCTGACATCGGTGCACAGGTTTTTAATACCTGATATTAATTCGGGCTGTTTATGTTCAAAAGCAACAATACTTTCTTCACTGGCTGTATTGAGTAGCGTACCGTCGGCAAATACTAACTTCATGCTATCAACAGTACGGTAAGAATTTTGTGCAGTACCACAGCACATGCCACTGGCATTGTTTGCTGCGATGCCCCCAATTTTACAGGTATTGATAGAGGCGGGATCAGGCCCTATTTTACGACCGAACGATGCGAGGTATTTGTTCGCGTCGGCACCAATTACGCCCGGCTGTAGGGTGATTTTATGTCCGTCATCGTGAATTTGGTGCTCACGCCAATCATCAGTCAATGTGATTAACACGGAGTCTGATACCGCTTGCCCAGATAAGCTGGTGCCTGCTGCACGAAAGGTACAAGGAATATTGAGTTGATCACAAGCTTGAATGGTGAAAATGACTTCATCAAGATCTTTTAAGCGCACGACCATTTTCGGAATTAAACGGTAAAAGCTGGCATCTGTACCGTATGCAAGAAGCTGGGCTTCTTCGGTGAAAATTCTGTCTTGAGCAAGACGGCTCGCCAACATATTTTTCAGTTGTTGGTAGTTATATTCCATTACATATCCTCAATCAAAATCACCACCAACTGGCTTGGACCATGTGCACCATAAGCCAGTGTTTGCTGTATATCGGCGGTTTTAGATGGACCAGAAACTAAGACAATATTGGTAGGCATATTGTTCTGCCATGCTTGCGTTACCATGAGTTCAGCAAAGTTGCTAACAATGGTCGAGCGTTTTATCAAGGCAATGTGACATGGTGGTACTAATGAGAGGGTTCTTGGTTCTGAAATGTCTGGCCACAACATTAATGTACCTGTATCTGCAATACCCGCACGGCAATGGGTAATACCCGCATCGACATCATTAAATAGCGCTGACTTCAAATCACTGATGTCGCAATCAAACGTCATTGTTTCTATTGCTGGTGTTTCTAATGAACCTGTTGCCAAAGATTGAATCGCTTGCACTATATCGGAATGAAATTCACCTGCGGTGCCTAATGCGATGCGCGAAAACTGCTTACTTACAACGATGTTTTTAATGACGTTATTTAATGCATCACGATCTGTTGAAATAATTTCAGCATGGCTGGCAGATAAACCATCAATAAAGCGTTGTCTTGTGAGTTGAGCATCGTTGCTTACCCACGGTTGATAGGTGATAGTTTCCATTGCTTTTGCTTCAGGCTTGGCGTCACGAAGACGGGATAGAATCGCATTTCTTGACGTACTCATGATTTTTCTCCCTGTTTCCGAGCTTTGATTAATTGGTGCAAGGTTTTACTGGCGGGTTTAGGCGCTGTTCGGCATTGTGTCCATGGCCCTAGGTTACTGGGCATCAAGGCTTTCATCTTGGTGGCTGACCATGTACCCATGTGATAAATCGACGGATGTGATGCTGCAAATGCAAACCCTTTCATTGCCAAAGATTCTGCTTTACTGGCTGCGGCTTCTTGCCCTCTCATCGCTGGCATATCGGGTTTTGGCGGGTTTTTTGCTTCATTGCGTAAGCGTTGTAGCATCTCAGGAATAGGGATCCGCACTGGGCATACTTCACCACATGCCCCACATAAACTTGATGCGGTAATCAAATCTTTGGTTTTTTCTAATCCCATCATATGGGGTGAGATGATCTTACCAATCGGCCCTGGGTAAACGGTGCCGTAAGCGTGCCCACCAATACGGGTATAAACAGGGCAGTGGTTCATGCAAGCACCGCAACGAATACATTGCAGTGTTTTACGCATTTCTTCATCACGGAACGCCTGCGAACGACCGTTATCAAGCAATACAAGATGTACTTCTTCAGGACCATCTAATTCACCATCACGACGGGGTGAGCTGATCATATTGAAGTAGGTGGTAATCGCTTGTCCGGTTGCTGAGCGAGTTAACGCGCTATAAAGAGGCGGCACATCAGTTAAGAACTCCACCACCTTTTCAATACCGGTAATGGCAATATGTACATTCGGCACTGTTGTACACATACGCCCGTTACCTTCGTTTTCGACTAAACATAACGTGCCTGTTTCTGCGACAGCAAAGTTAACGCCAGATAAGCCAATATCAGCATCATGAAACTTTTGACGCAAACGACTACGACCTGTTTGGATCAGTTCATCAACATCGAGCGTTGGTGTGAAATTATCGAGGTTCTTCTCAAACGTATCACTGACTTCTTGTTTGTTTTTATGAATCGCGGGCATGATGATATGCGAAGGCTTATCACCATCGAGTTGAACAATATATTCGCCCATATCACTTTCTAAACACTCGATACCCAGCTTTGCCATTTCGTGGTTGAGTTCAATTTCTTCACTCACCATCGATTTGCCTTTTACAATGCTTTTTGCATTATGGCGTTGAGAGATAGTGGCAATAATCGAGTTAGCTTCTTCAGCGTTTTGCGCCCAATGCACCTGAATACCATTGTTGGTACAATTGGTTTCAAGTTGTTCGAGTAAATCGGGCAGCTTGCTAAGGCAACGCTGACGAATAGCTTCAGATAAATCACGAATGTGTTTTTCTTCTGCAGGATCAGCAAAAGCCGTTTTGCGTTTGTCTGTTAAGTAGTCCATTGCGCCACGAAAGTTTTGGCGCAGTTGTGGATCGGCGAGTGCCGCTTTGGCTTGGTCATGAAAATGTTCAGGTGCCAGTTCTTGAATGTGAACGCCGTTATTTGAGTGGCTCATCTTATTTTCCTCCCGTTCGCTCTAATAAAAAGCTCGCAAGGTGACGGCCACGCATAGGTTTACCTTGGTATTCCAGCGCACCGTTAATATTGAGTAAACAACCCCAATCAGCACTGACAAACTCACTGGCTTGGGTATCTGATAAATGGCGAGTTTTATCTTCAACCATGGCTTGGCTTATATTAGGATGACGTACTGCGAAAGTACCACCAAATCCACAACATTCACTCTCATAGGCTTGCTCACGAATTTCTACATTATCGAGCTGAGTAAGCAGTTGAGTTGCAGTAACGTGCACGTTCATTTCACGACGAGCAGCGCATGAGGTATGCATAACCACCGACGTGCTTTCTCCTTTATCGTTGAGCTTTACTCGACAGACGTTAACCAGAAATTCAGTCATCTCAAATACACGATCACAAAAAGTATCAACGTGTGCTTGGTTTTCATCGTCTTTGAATAAACGACGATAGTGATGATGCATCATGCCACCACAAGAACCGGATAACACGACAACAGGCCAGTTTTCAGTAAAGAGATCCATCTGGCTTTGTGCGACTTGTTTGGCTTCTTTATCGTAACCCGAGCTATAAGCCGGTTGACCGCAACAAGTTTGTTTTTCAATGAAGATCACTTCGATCCCTTGTTGCTCTAATAATGTAATGGCATCAAGACCGGCTTCTGGATCAAACATGTCAACTAAACACGTGGCATAGAAGTAGACTTTTACCGGCTTTGCAGGGTAGATACGCATTAGTGTTCTCCTTTACTGTTATTCAGTCTTTATTCTAGTGCGCTCTTTTAGTCAGTGACTATGGGCATTTATATGATCTGAATAGCAAAAATAGTTTGGGCTTCTTTTACGGTTTCAGTGTAGAAATAGGCTTAGGTTTATTCTCTAAGCCTATGCTGAAAAAACATGAGTTTTTGTAAATATGGTCTTTGTAAACGTGGCGCTGTGTTTAACCTTGTTGAGCAAGCATCAGGGCGTCGGTAATATTGAAACCATAGATGATCACTAAACCAATAACACCTGTTGCAACAAGGTAATAGAAGGTAGGGATCACCGTTTTACGCAGTGTTGCACCTTCACGACCGAGCAACCCAACAGTGGCAGATGCCGCCACGACGTTGTGAATGGCAATCATATTACCGGCTGCTGCACCGACAGCTTGAAGGGAAACAACCGCGGCACTTGATATGGTTAATGTTTGTGCCACTTCGAACTGAAATTGACTAAACATCATATTTGAAACGGTATTAGAACCTGCAATGAATGCACCTAGCGCACCAATAGTGGCACTAAGAGCGGGAAAGAACTCACCGACCAAACCTGAGGCAAAGTGGGCTGTGGTTACAGGCATACTGGCTAAATCAGCCGCGTTAACACCTGAGTTTATGAAGATACGTACCATCGGAATGGTAAACACCAATACAAAACCTGCGCCAACCAGTGTTTTACTTGATTCGTGAAGTGCACTGGCTAAAGGCTTAACACTGCGTGATTGTAATAAAACAGCAAGTAATGCAACGAAAACCAAAATACCACCCGGTAGGTATAGCGGTTGAATCGCGGCATTAACGCCGGTTTCGCCTAAGATGTTGCTGAACGATAAGCTAATACCTGTTAAGAAGCCTTTAAAATCCGCACTAACACGGCTAGCCACAAGTACCACAGCCAATAATACGTAAGGTGTCCAAGCAAGCGCGAGGCTCATTGGTTTTTTGTTATCGTCTTTCAAATCCATTTTCAGTGAGCCTAACCATTCTTGAGGCCACTTGTTTTCGCTTTCAAAATCCCACTTTGTTTTAGGTACAAGAAAGCCTTTTTTAGCCGCTGTTACCACGATTGCTAGGCTGACTAAACCACCAATCAATGATGGGAACTCAGCACCAAGGAAAACACCCGTTAATGCGTAAGGTATAGTGAATGCTAAACCTGCAAAAATAGCGAAAGGCAGTATATCTAACCCCTCTGTCCAGCTTTTGTTCTTCCCAAAGAAGCGAGTCAGCATCATTGCCATTAGTACTGGAATAAATGTACCGACGGTTGCGTGAATGAGGGCCACATTGGTTGTAATTTCTTGTAGGTAGAACTCCCACGTTGAGCCACCTGAAACCAGAATTTCGGAAATATTGTGCGTATCAAGGCCTTTGTTAACACCAACAATGATAGGTGTACCGACGGCACCGAACGATACAGGGGTAGATTGGATCATCATTCCCATTAAGACTGCAGCTAATGCGGGAAAACCGATGGCAACTAAAAGTGGGGCAGCAATAGCAGCAGGTGTACCAAAACCAGATGCACCTTCAATGAACGAACCAAAACACCAAGCAATGATAATTGCTTGGACTCGGCGGTCGGCAGAGATATCGGTGAATCCATTTCGGATGACACTGATAGCACCAGTATGTTTCAGCGTATTGAGTAAGAAAATAGCGCCGAAGACGATCCATAGAACCGCAACGGTTATTGCTAAACCTTGTAAGGATGAGGCAATGACACGCGTTGGAGACATATCCCAACAAAATAGTGCAACAACAACTGTCAGCGCAAAGGCGACAGGCATGGCACGTTTTGCTGGCCAGTTCAGGCCGACCAGCAACACGGCTGAGACCATTATTGGTGAAAATGCGATTAACGCGAGTAGGGTATCATTCATGATTGTGTTTCCTTCCTTCGTACAGCTGTTGTGTCGTAATAGGTATGTTTAAAACAGAGTGAAATTCGTTTATCATTATTTTTATTTGTTGTTATATTGTATGTCCACATGCGGCTTTCTGTGGGGCTCCTTGTAATCCATTTGTTAACTTGATGTAACGGTACTCCTTTCTTTTTTTTCAATATAGAGAAATAATGAAAAAGATTATTTCCAAAAGTGGACCAATGATGGCGAAAACAGACGACCTTATCCTGTTTGCTCAGGTGGTAGAGCAGGGTTCTTTTAGTAAAGTGGCAGAGCTTAATTCCCTTACAAATTCAGTTGTTAGTAAACGTATAGCGCGGTTGGAAGAAGACCTTGGTGTGCAGCTTTTGTATCGAACGACACGTAAATTAACGGTCAGTGAAGCAGGAAAAGTACTTTATCAAGGTGCGAAAAATGTGAAGCAGGCAGCGGTAGAAGCTATTGATGCGGTGTATGGATACGGTGAAAGCGTTACAGGGCACGTAAAAATGTCGGTGCCTACTATCTCGGGTGATTTATTGTTAGCTGATGCGGTTGCCGAATTTTGCAGTATGCATCCTGGATTAACTGTTGATATGTCACTTGAGAATTTATTTGTCGATCTTGTTGAAGATGGTTATGACTTGGTGATACGAACAGGATACTTAGAAGATTCAAGCTTAATTGCACGCCATATTCTCGATTCACAATGGGTGATTTGCGCAGCGCCTGCTTATATCGCTAGTGTGGGTAAACCGATGACACCAGAAGACTTGGTTAATCATAATTGCCTGCAATACGCCTATCAAACAACAGGGGCATCTGAATGGGAATTCAAAGGGGATAACGGCAACTATATCGTCAAAGTCGCGGGTAATTTTTCAACCGATAATGCCGCGGCGTTACGAAAAGCGGCATTAGGCGGTTATGGCTTGGCGTATGTTCCTCGCTGTTTGGTCTATAAAGATTTTTTAAAAGGCGATCTGATTGATGTTTTCCCTAAACGCGTAGGTAAAAAGCTCGGTATATATGCTGTTTATCCGTTTACACGCCAGCCACCTCGGAAAATCCGTTTGCTTATTGAACACATCAGAGAGCGATATTTAGCCATGCGTGAGTGCTTTTAATTGCTTTGATTACAAAAATTAAACTAAATACGTTTAGTTGAATAATATGTCAGAGAATTTTACTTCTCGTGTGTCATTAAAACGGGATTTGAAACAGCCTTGTTTAAGAGAATCACAATAAACGCCATTACTGAGTGAATAACGCGTTGTGTCGAAGTTTTTGGTGCCGATAGAGTCGATCACTTTCATGATCTCTTTTTGGGCTTCATCTCCTAAGTATTCTTGGGTAAATGCCATAGAGATACCGAATGAATCAACACAAAATCCCGCTTTTTTATCACATATTACGCCTTTGTATGGTGAGTAGATGTGGGGTGTTAATTCAGTCGTCACTGCCGAGACTGAACCAGACAATATCGTTAATAAGGCTAAGGTAACAAGCTGCTTAATTCGGATTGAATGCAAATGGATGGTATTCATGGTGCTTCGCTTTTTGGTAGTAAATGGACACATAAATTAAGCGTAGCAGTTGATGATAACTTTCATATCTTGATAGCGTGACATCAATGTTTATTGAAAGATTGTGTGAAAATAATTTGTATGACGTTTTACTGGTACTATACCCAAGCATCTTGAGGTGACTTGGGTATACACTGATATAACACACTGTTAGTGAACGAAGTGATTCATTGAATGGCACTCATTTTTATAGGGGGTATTCAGTGTTTACGTGTTTAATTATGTTGAATCAATAGGTGAAAGAATGAATTGGTATTTGGCTGTTTTGAAGAAATATGCTGTGTTTCAAGGACGGGCAAGAAGACAAGAATATTGGTACTTCTTTCTATTTAATATTGTGATTGCGATTGCGCTCGGTATGCTTGATGGTATTTTAGATACCCCAGGGACCCCTGAATCAGGACTTCTTAGTACTCTGTATTCTTTGGCTATTTTAGTGCCAAGTATCGCTGTTGGGGTTCGTCGATTACATGATTCTGGTCGGAAAGGCTGGTGGATGCTAATTGGTTTGTTGCCTTTAATTGGCGCATTAGTTTTGTTGTATTTCTTCATTCAAGATAGCCAGCCAGGTTCTAATGAATATGGCGAAAACCCTAAAGAAAATAATAATGAAAGTGGTCAAATCAGTATGTAGCTGGGGTATAAGACTGTTGGTTTACGTGATTTCGTTATCAAACTGATAGAATCAAAAAGCCCGAATATCTTGAAATAGTATATTCGGGCTTTGTGTATTCTTAGCAAAAGTTTTTTAGTGATAATAGTTTTACTTTTAAAAATCAGCTTGTTGCTGGTGTGCTGTTTCAATTGTCGCCATTGGTTAGCCATTAAAACGAATCAGCGTCGAATCGAGCAAATCTAGCTTCTGTTATAGAGCAGTTAGTTATCTGCATTAGCTCAGCAAGCGTGATATTTGGACTCTTAAGAACGAGCCTTTTTAATTTATCTTCTATTCGTTCTAGCTTGTCGTTGTATGTAGTAAGTTTATCGTCAATTTTTCTTATTAGAAATTGCATGGCATCCGGTTCTGAGAGCTTTAGCCTTTCTGATAGCAGTTTATATGAGTTTTCATTACCAGTTATCTGCCAATTCCTAGAACGTCGAATTCGTTTGATTTCACAACCACACTCAAGGGCAACGAGTTTTGACTTTTTTGTGTTGTCTGAGCCGATTCGATGAATTAACGAGGGTAGGAGGGTCGTTATGGTTTTATCTGTCATCTGCCTAATAGTGCATTTTTTTGAGTAAAAAAGCCAATCGCATGCAATCAGCTTGTATTAGGATGCGTGGTTCAAATCATATTTAAACGTTCGTATTCAGAGCGACAGATATAAAAGTAGCTCTGAATCAACGTTTCAAAGGCATATCATAAGCCAGAAGCTAATCGTTCTGGCTGGGATGTTGAGGTTGGTTACATTTTTGCAAATTTATAAGTGCGGTACCCGCCAATTAGATTTCGCGCCTTAAAGCCATTGTTGACTAGCTGGCGATAAGCAACGTTACCGCGTAACCCAACCTGACAGTAAATAACAATTTCTTTATTTTTTGGTAGTTCGTGCATGCGCTGACGAAGTTCATCGACAGGAATATTGAGTGTGCCTTCAATGTAGCCACCGTTCTCTAATTCCAAAGGATTACGTACATCAAGCAGCACTTGGTCATCCGTTAGGTTGTCTATCTCATCAAAGTGGATCGGTGTTGCGTCTCCCTTGATGATGTTATTGGCAACAAAGGCAGCTTGGTTGATAACATCTTTTGCGCTGCCATAGGGGGGCGCATAAGTCAGCTCTAAGTGTTGAAGTTGTTCAACCGTCATACCTGCACGCTGCGCAACGGCCATGATATCAATACGTTTATCGACACCATCTTTACCTGCTGCTTGCGCACCGAAAATCTTGCCTGATTTAGGGTCAAACAACATCTTGAACGAAACAATTTCTGCACCAGGGTAATAGCTGGCGTGGCTCGCGGTGTGTACGTAGACTTTTTCATAATCAACGCCATCACGTTTAAGCTGCTTCTCGTTCTTGCCTGTAGCTGCGATAGCTAAATCGAAAATCTTACAAATCGCAGTGCCTTGTGTGCCTTGGTAGCTTTCATTACGACCAAGCATGTTGTCTGCCGCCATCCGACCTTGTCGATTCGCTGGGCCCGCAAGAGGCACAATTGTTTGGTTGCCTGTAACGAAATCAGCCTCTTCAATCGCATCACCCACCGCATAAATAGAGGGATCGCTCGTTTGCATGCTTGGCGTGGTCCAAATGCCCCCTAACTCACCAATTTTAAGCCCAGCTTCTGAAGCAAGTGTCGTTTCAGGACGAACGCCAATCGCCATGATCAGAAGATCAGTTTCTAGTGATTCACTGTTACTGAGTGATAGGTTCAAATGCCCATTAATGTGTTGATGCTCGGTGCTTTCACCAGACTCAAAACTGGCAATGTGCGTCTCTGGTATATATTCAACGTCAGATAGGGCAACACCAAGGCGCAGATCAATGCCGTGATCGCGAATTTCGGCATGCGCAAAGCCAGCCATTTCTTTATCAACAGGCGTCATTACTTGGTCGGCAAGTTCTAGCAATGTGGTTTTAATGCCACGTTGGTGGAATGCTTCCATCATTTCAAGACCGATGAACCCACCACCTACAACTGTTGCGTGTTCGACATTGTTGGTTTCAATCGTCTGAAGGATGCGATCCATATCAGGAATATTACGCAGAGAATGCGTTAATGGATTTTTCACGCCAGGAATAGGTGGAACGATAGGGCCAGCACCAGGGCTTAGCAATAAAAAATCGTAACGTTCAGTGTATTCGTTTCCGTCTAATAGGTTCTTAACGGTCACTGTTTTTTCATTACGGTTAATGTTTACGACTTCGTTCATCACGCGAACATCAACATTAAAACGAGCCAAGAAACTTTCAGGTGTCTGTAGTAATAGTTTGCTGCGATCCTGAATGTCGCCGCCAATATGATACGGTAAACCACAGTTAGCAAACGATACGAACTCGCCTCGTTCGAACATGATGATTTCGGCATCTTCACTCAAACGACGTGCTCTAGCTGCTGCTGAAGCACCACCTGCAACACCTCCGACGATAAGAATCTTAGTCATCTATTACTTCCTTTCAATGCGTATTGAGGTAGCTTGGGTATAAGCTATCCCATTTGCATTATAAGATACTACAAACAATAAATTAGTAAAAGCTAATTAAACACGTACTTTATTAGAGCGATCTTTATTAGTTAAGGCTAAATTACTATTGACTAATTTTTATAGTTTAGTAATCTCTAATTAACGAAATCCATGTTTGATTAGGAAAGAAAACATATGACATTTGAAATCCCATGGGATGCATTACGTGGCGGTATGTTACTTGGGCTAGCCGCAGCGTTGTTATTAATAATGAATGGAAGAATCGCAGGCATAAGTGGCATTGTTTCTGGGTTACTTAAACCCGTTAAAGGTGAAGTGTCGTGGCGGTTTCTTTTTGTTCTAGGCATGGTGATGAGTGGGGCACTGGCACCTTTACTTGGCTTTAACGTACCGGAATCGCTACCTGTCACATCAGTATTTTGGGTTGCGTTGGCTGGGTTACTTGTCGGTATTGGCACGAAGCTTGGTAACGGTTGTACAAGTGGGCATGGGATTTGTGGAATGGGGCGTTTATCTAAACGTTCGATTGTCGCGACTTGTGTCTTTATGGCCGTTGCGTTTGTGACGGTATTTGTCCGTTTACATCTTTTATAAGAGCATGATGAATATGAATCTATTATCTAAGGTGATTGCACTTATAGCGGGGCTGCTGTTTGGATTAGGCATGATGATGTCTGGAATGGTTGATCCCACTAAAGTAATTGGCTTTCTTGATATTGCGGGTGATTGGGATCCTAGCTTAGCATTCGTGATGGGTGGGGCATTGTTAGTGTTTACGCCAATTTACTTGTTAGTGATTAAAAAGCGTGAAAAGCCTGTGTGTAGCCGTGAGTTTCAAATCAGTTCAAATAACACGGTTGATAAGCGTTTAATCAGTGGTGCGGCATTATTTGGTTTAGGGTGGGGTATCGCAGGTATTTGCCCTGGACCTGCCGTTACGTCGGTTTCTGCGTTGAATAGTTCGATGTTGTTATTTATTGCTTTTATGCTGGCGGGTATGTGGTTGGGCATTAAAATTGATGAAAAACGTTCTGCCCGCACGAAGAGGGTACGTTGCTAATTACGACGCTTCACTATATCAGGTTATTCGATCAGTAATTTAATAAGTAATTAGCAGCGTTTGATTATGTTATTGAGTTAGCCATGCTTCGGCATTTTCAGTGTCATTGGGTGGAAAGCCTTTAATGTCTAATCCTGGAAATAACATACCTTCTAGTTCACTGACTTTTCGTATCCATTGTTGTTCGGCAAGTACTGCCACTTTTTTAAATTTACGTGTGTGGCGAAAAAGTTCAGGTAAACGAGTGAGTTCTACACCAATAGCACTGAGTGTTGGGAAATCAAAGTCATGGATGGTATATAGCATAGTGCCATTTTCTACATCTTTGGTTTTATCCACGAATTCATCTAATAGTGCTTTCATTTCTTCGCTATCAAGTTTGCCACCGAATGACATATCAATCCGATTGTCACCACATTGCGTTATTTCAAACATACGTACCTCAACGACAGTTCTTAACCAACTGTACTCATTTTAGTGTACGTTTACCGATTTTAAGATAATAAATAAAGAAAAAGCCGAAAACATATTCTTCTATACTCATCTAGCAAGTATCTAAGAACGGTTATCGGCTTTTATGCTTTGTTACAAAAAGAGTTTATAAACCTGCTACTTTGGCTATTGGAGCTACTCGCATTTCAGAGTATTCGTCATGAAGGCTTTTTTCTGGTGCAAACCATGACAATTTATGAGTAAGCTGTGTAACACTGCCAATGATAATTAATGCTGGGCTTTGTGCATGTTCAGCAATGATGTCTAATGTTTGAAGTGAGCAAGGTAGTACACGTTGCTGCTTGCTTGTACCACGTTCAACAATAGCAACAGGTGTAGAAGGTGACATGCCATTAGCTTCTAATCGACGACGAATTTCACCACTTTGGGTTAATCCCATGTAGAACACTAAAGTGTGGTTTGAACGGGCTAATGAGGCCCAATCAATTTGCTCTTTTTCTGATTTTAGGTGGCCCGTTATAAATTGTACACTTTGCGCATGATCACGATGAGTTAGTGGAATACCAGCATAAGCCGCACAACCCGCCGCAGCCGTAATACCGGGTACCACTTCAAATGGAATTTGGTATGGCAGTAATGCTTCTAGTTCTTCACCACCACGACCAAATATAAATGGGTCGCCGCCTTTTAGGCGAACCACCAACTTACCTTTTAATGCTTGCTCAACCAAAATCTGGTTAATACCCTCTTGCGGTACACAATGGTGTCCTGCACGTTTTCCCACAAAGACTAATTCAGTGCTTTCTGGCGCGAGTGCCACAATATCGTTAGAGACAAGTCGGTCATACACGATGACATCGGCTTGTTGAATAAGACGCAGCGCTTTCACGGTTAGCAAATCAGGATCGCCCGGCCCTGCACCAACAAGTACGACTTTACCGAGTTGAGTGTTATCACGTTTCTGATTCACTGCTTGGTTTAGCTGACTTACTGTATTGATAGTTGCCATTGTATGCTTACTCCGCGTCATTATTCGGTATGTTCAGTCTGGTATTAAGCTGTTTGTGTCACATTGTTTGTCTGTTCTTTTTTTGCAGAAGCAAGCAAAGGACGTTGCGCTTTGGGTGTAGAAAACCAGTAACCCAAGCCTACAAAGACAACACCAGAAATCGTATTACCCACAGTTACCCAAAGTAGATTGTGACCAATGCCTGCTAATGTGAAGGCTTCTTTATGTTCACCAAAGTAAGACAGAGCAAAAATAGTCATGTTAGCCACAGAGTGTTCGAAACCTGATGCGATGAAGGCAAGCAAACACCACCAGATAGCGATGAATTTTGATGAACCTTCAACACGCTGGCACATCCAAATAGCCAGACAAACTAGCCAATTACATAGAATACCTTTAAACAAAAGTACCGACGCTGGGGCGGCTGTTTTTGCCATCGCCACGTTGTTTAATAAGCTGTTGCTATCGGGTAATAATTTACCGCCGCCAGCATAGAAGAACAGTAGGGCAACACCGACAGAGCCAATTAAATTACCCATCCACGTTTGAGGTAGTACGCGTAAGGTATCTGCAACAGTGATTTGACCTGTTTTTACACCAAAAGTAAGGAACATAGTGTGTCCGGTGTATAGCTCAGAGCCAGCGATAATAACGAGTGTTAAAGCAAGACCAAATGTACTACCCATTACCAGTGAACGGATTGATGGATCAACCATATTCCCTAATGTGAAAATCAGAATAATACCTAAACCAACATAAGCACCTGCCATGGCAGAGCTTAGCCAAAATCCAAATTTATCCTTATCTGCGAAATCGACGATACGTGCAGCGGTAGCTGAACATTTCTTGATTGTATCTGCGTACATGTAGTTCTTCCTTAAGTTAAATCGAAATCTTTTTGGAATAGATAAAAGAGGTATCCATACTCATTCCAAAAAGCAGGGAATCCAAAACAACTGGAGATGCTGAATTCCCTGAATGATGTTTCTAACTATTCTATGCTGCGACTTGCACGTCGCCGTTTTCTACTTGTATCTGGTAGCTTTTTACTGAAACGTCAGCGTTTTCTAAACAACGCCCGTCTTTTAAAGCGAACCGTTGTTTTTTCAATGGGCTAGCAACCCAAAGTTCACTATCGTGTTCACAAATTAAACCGCGAGATAACACGTTTGAGCGTGCAAATGGGTCCATGTTGTCGATGGCAAAAAGTTCTTCTGACGCGTAAGGACGAAAGATAGCAACTTGCTCTCCTTCAACAAGGGCACATACCCCAGTACCTGGCATCAAATCGTCAATTGCACAGACTGAAATCCACTGGCTCATACTTTTTCCTCCAATGAAATAACGTAGATTGGCGCTTTTTCATTTTCAGTCGCAGGGCGATGTTGTTCACGCTCTGGAACGAAAACGACACTGCTATCACGCTCTGAAGAGTTAATGAAATGATTGAAACGTTTCAATTGATTGTCATCTTCAAGCGTTGTTGTCCACTCACACTGGAAGCTCGCAATCAGTTTCTCAATATCGGTTTCAAGTTGTGCATTGATGCCTAACTTGTTGTTGATGATCACATCGCGCAGGTATTCGATACCGCCTTCTAAGTTCTCTAGCCATACCGATGTACGTTGTACCTTATCGGCAGTACGGATATAGAACATCATGTAGCGGTCGATGTATTTAAGCAGGGTGTCTTTATCAAGGTCGGTTGCTAATAAATCAGCATGGCGAGGTTTCATGCCACCGTTACCACCCACATACATATTCCAACCAGCATCTGTTGCAATGATGCCAAGGTCTTTACCCTGCGCTTCAGCACATTCACGGGTACAGCCTGATACACCGAACTTCATTTTGTGTGGTGTACGAATACCTTTGTAGCGATTTTCTAGTGCAACACCTAGGGCTGTACTGTCTTGAACACCAAAGCGGCACCAAGTGCTACCCACACATGTTTTTGCCATGCGAAGGGCTTTTGCATACGCTTGACCTGTTTCAAAACCAGCTGCAATCAGTTTTTTCCAAATAGCAGGAAGGTCATCTTTGTGTGCACCGAATAAACCAATACGTTGTGCACCCGTAATCTTGGTGTACAAGTTGTAGTCGTTAGCCACTTGAGCAACGGCAAGTAATGCTGCTGGTGTGACTTCGCCACCCGCCATACGCGGAATAACAGAGTACGTACCGTCTTTTTGCATGTTGCCAAGGAAGATGTCGTGGGTATCTTGCAGTTGCGTATTGTCTTGGGTTAGAACGTAATCGTTCCAGCTAGACGCAAGAATAGAGCCGACGGTTGGCTTACAAACTTCACAGCCGTAGCCTTTACCGTATTTCTTTAATAATTCGTCGAATGATTTGATTTCTTCAACACGAATTAGGTGGAATAGCTCTTGGCGCGAATATTCAAAGTGCTCACATAAGTGATTTTTAACTTCGATACCGGCTTTTGCTAGCTCAGCATTCAGTACTTGTGTAATCAGTGGAATACAACCACCACAACCCGTACCCGCACCCGTTACAGCTTTGATTTCACCTAATGTTGTATGGCCATCTGCAACCGCGGTTGCAATCTTGCCTTTAGTCACATCGAAACATGAACAGATAACGGCTGTTTCAGGTAATGAGTCAGCGCCCATTGATGGCTTTTCTGCACCAGCGTGAGCGGGCAGAATCAATGTATCTGGATGCTTAGGCAGATCCATATCATTAAGCTTAAGTTGCAGTAAATTACCGTAATCGGACGTATCACCGACTAATACCGCGCCTAATAACTTTTTACCGTCTTCAGAAACGATGATGCGCTTATACACCTCTTCGTTTTCATCAAGGTAAACGTAGCTCTTACAGTTAGGTGTACGACCATTCGCATCGCCAATACTGCCTACTTTTACGCCAAGCAATTTTAGCTTCGCGCTCATGTCTGCGCCTTCGAATGTTTTATCTTCACCAATAAGGTGGCTAACAGCAACTTGTGCCATTTTGTAGCCCGGTGCGACTAAGCCGTAGAACGTTTCATTCCACGATGCGCATTCACCAATTGCGTAAACATCTTCGTCTGATGTCAGGCAAGTGTTATTGATTGCAATACCACCGCGACGACCTGTTGCCAAGCCACATTGCATTGCGAGTTTATCTTGTGGGCGAATACCAGTAGAGAACACGATGAAATCGACTTCTAGCGATGTGCCATCAGCAAAGTTCATGGTGTTGCGTGCTTCAGTACCTTCTGCCACTATTTCTTTGGTGTTTTTGCCTGTGTGTACTTTCACACCCAGCTTTTCGATCTTGTTACGCAGTTGCTCACCACCTTGGCGATCAAGCTGTTCAGCCATCAATACGGGAGCAAATTCGATTACATGTGTTTCAACACCCAGTGCTTTTAATGCACCAGCGGCTTCAAGCCCTAGTAAACCGCCACCAACAACCACGCCACTTTTACTGCGTTTTGCTGTGGCTTCAATGGTCTTTAAATCTTCGATGGTACGGTAAACGAAACAGTCTTTGCCTTCGTTACCTTTGATCGGTGGCACCCAAGGATAAGAACCTGTCGCCATGATCAACTTATCGTATTTAATTTCACGACCAGTATTCGAGTAAATGATTTTTTGAGCGCGGTTGATTGTGATAGCACGTTCACCAATAAGGACATTGATGCCGTGTTTCTCATAGAAGCCTTCTTTTACTAAAGAAAGTTCATCTGCAGTGTGGTGCGAGAAGTAAGAAGACAGGTGAACCCTGTCATATGCAATGCGTGGTTCTTCACAGAAAACTGTTACTTCAAAATTTTCCATGTCTGCTTTATCGACAAGTTCTTCGATATAGCGATGGCCGACCATACCGTTACCGATAATTGCCAATCTGACTTTGCTCATAATATCCTCTTAACAAAGGCGTTAAATCTGTTCGCATAATAATAAGTCAGCTTGTGAATAAATATGATGTAAATCAACCACACTTTAAAATAACCCTAAAGGGGTAGCCTTTATTTATCAATGCCTTATGTGTGGTAGTTTTGTTTTTAGCACGCGATATGTAACTAAATTACATTGAATGTGAACTATTTATGATGAGTTATGAATGATAAATTACTAGCTGTACATAATGTGCGGTTGGCTGTTTTGTTTGTGGCGAGAAATGGGATGGGAGAGAGTGTCATCACAAAAAACAATGGTTCATTAGATGGAATGACCAACTATGGCTCATTTATCGTTTTAGGATGTTCCTTTATGAAATAAGGGCTTGCATCTGCGCCTCGATTTGGTAAAACAAAGTATGACCACAAGGAAGCAGGTGTCCAATATGACGATTGCCAATAAATTACTTAGCCCTGCCATTGAAGCTCAAGCAAAAAGGGAAGGGGCACTGAACGCGTTAGAAGCGGTGTATGTAAAAGCCCGGTATGCCAGATTTAAAAAGGTGAACTGGGGTGGCCGTATCTTCGACGGTATTCAATTTGGTGACGGCAGTTTAATTGCAGTGAAGCCCGGTGCTTTTAATCGGTTAACTTTGGTATCGGTTGAACATGAAAGCATGCTTGGGTAGCCTTTTAGTGTAAACCTATTCGCTTAGCTACATCGTGTAATGGCAGATATGCTTACCGATAAATATGATAATTCTTATTCTGAAGCCCTGATGATGGTGTGAAAACACTGTTATCGGGGCTTTCTTGTTTCAATCTTTGATATGTGTCGAGTGTGAGGGGACAAATGTCCTCTTGCTGTTTTCGTACATTCATTACACTGATAGCCACAACAGCAATACCGCTAAATAATAAAAGTAATAACAATTAGAAGGGATAGAACATGGATATACTTGCGTGGTTTGATATCAATAATACTTTGGTGAATATCCCAATTGGTGACGGGTATGCCATGTCATGGATTGAAGCTGTTGGCACCGTTTTTGGCTTACTGTGTATTTGGTACGCCAGCCAAGAAAAAACCATTAATTACGTGTTTGGTCTGATTAACGTTTCTCTTTTCGCGATCATTTTCTTTCAGATCCAACTCTACGGCATTCTGATGCTGCAACTGTTTTTCTTCTGCGCCAATATTTATGGTTGGTATGCGTGGACACGTCCTTCCTCGGAAGACGGCGAGATGTTGGAAGTCCGCTGGCTTAATAAACAAAAAATGGCGTTTACCGCAGCGGTCAGTGTTGCAGCTATCGCTATTATGACGGTGTTTATCGATCCTATTTTCTTTGCTTTAGCCAATATCAGCGTGGATGTATTGAATACCTTTGGTGCCGATTTAGCGCGTCCTGAGTTGTCGCCAGATGCCTTCCCATTCTGGGATTCAGTAATGACGGTATTGTCGATTGTGGCGCAAATCCTAATGACGCGTAAATACGTTGAAAATTGGATGTTGTGGGTAGTGATTAACATGATCAGCGTGTGCATTTATGCGGCACAAGGTGTGTACGCCCTGTCTATTGAATATGCGATTTTACTGTTCATTGCAGCGAACGGTTCACGTCAGTGGATGAATACAGCGAAGCAAAATCAGCAAAGCAAGCAACACGATCAGGCGGCTGAGGTAAAAGCATAATGAGTAAACAACCTCACCTTTGTGTTTCGGCAGAGCAAATTGCCAAGCGTGTAATCGTATGTGGTGAGCCTGATAGGGTTAATCGCATTGCAGCCTTACTGGATGGTGTCGAAATCATTGCTGAAAACCGTGAATACCGTTTGATGAATGGACGATTCAATGATCAGCTCGTCACGATTTGCAGTACTGGCATTGGTGCACCGTCAGCCATTATCGCGCTGGAAGAACTTAACTTGTGTGGTGTGAAGCAAGTGATCCGTGTGGGATCATCGGGCGCACTACAAGTTAATATTGCACTGGGTGATTTGATTGTTGCCGAAGCTGCCGTACGAGACGATGGCGGATCGAAAGCATATGTTTCGAGTGCTTTTCCAGCATATGCAGACCGTCACCTGATAGCGAAGATGGAAGTTTATTTGAATCGCTCTCTGACAATGCCAAATACCGAGCAACATGTCGGTCAGGTGCATTACGGTGTGGTACGTTCACATGATAGTTTTTATACCGATAACGAAGCGCAGCTTTGCCAGCATTGGCATGAGAAAGGCGTGCTGGGCGCAGATATGGAAACTTCGGCGTTACTGACTGTCGGTAAATTGAGGGGCATGCAAGTAGCGTCGATATTGAATAATGTCGTGCTGTTCGAGCAAGATGTACAAGAAGGTGTTGGTCACTATGTAAATGCTGATGCCGTGATGATGAATGGTGAACAACGTGCTGCCTTGGCGGCGTTACACGCTCTGTGTAGTGATTGAGTAACCCACTAACATTATTACGTTTTCTTCTGTGTTTCAGGCTGTATTTAGAAGTTCGGATATAGAATTCCACCTGAAAGCCCAGCATGTATTTCTATTAACATGTGTGGGCTTTCTTAATTTAAATAACCTTGTTTTTAGAAAAGCCTGTTGCACTTATTGCTTAAATCCAGCGCGAATTATGATGTTTAGGTATAATATGTAAGCCAATAATTGCTCGTGAATATGTTGGAAGCCCAACGCTATGCAGATTAAGCCCTATCAGCAAGGACGTTTCACGCGTCACCTTGAAAAACTTTATCCCGCCTTTAAAGCTGCGTTTTATCAATGCCAAACGCATCAGCAGTTCCTATGTGCTGGCGATGAAATTTTGCGTCAGGGACAAACGTTAGAGTACTTGTATGTGGTATCGGTCGGGCGTGTCTCAATGAATATTGCCGCAATGAATGGGCGTCGTTTTCAATTGGGGGAGATCGATTGTGATCATCATATCTTTGGTGAAATGGAATTTTTCAGTGATACCCCTTGCCAGTGGAGTGTGGTGGCAGAAGAAGATCTCGATGTTGATATTATCTGTTTGCAAGCATTGACGACATTGTTGATTGAGCGACCTGAGTTTCAAGTGTTTTTCTCCAGCGCACTGGCTGCGGATTATCAAGACTCGTTAGATATCTATACCCATAGGTTATTGCATCCGATTACTTATAATATCGCTTACGATTTGTGGCATCGCAGCCAAGTGAATGTGATGCTTGGCAACTTCGATAAAGTGACGTTGGAAGCTGAACGGTTTGGCACTTCTAGCCGCGTTTATCGTCGCGCAGTAAAAGAACTGATAGAGAAAGGATTAATAGAAAAAGAGGGTGCGGAAATTTCAATAGTCAGTCTTTCAGCATTAAAAACCTTTATTGACCATTATGATTAGCAGTAAATTTCACGTATTTATAACAAATTATTGTAAAATAATCATTGTGCTTTAGTGCGAAGTTTATTATTTTGCTCAGTGACCGATTTACTGTTCTGACCGGAGCAGTGTAGATGGCAGAATACCTGTCATTGGAAAATAGGGATTACATCGTTTTTGGAGTACGATAAATGAAACACATTTCTGCTGTGCTGCAGTTAATGCCAGCAAGCATACTACATGCAATATCCGCCGCTATACGTTCGGGATCGACCCGTATTGCTTCACGCACCCACGTCTATCTTTCCTATACCTCAAGCCGATTTATGGGCTTTTTTGCTTTTTCAGGTTTTAGTGCTTTTCGATTTTAATCCTGAAATTTCAATCTATTAAGACATCTTCATTCGTTACACCTTTTTCAATTTGATTGCAGTACATGATGAATACTCTTTTATATCAAAGTCTATCATGTCCGGAATTCGCACAACTGACCGAGTATTGCGTACCTTATCTGCAAGCAATGGGGTGTAAACAAGTAACAATTTAGGTATAGGTAAATATATTGTGAATATAAAATTATTGGGTAGCTCGTTAATCATTGCAGGTACCGCGCTGGGCGCAGGTATGTTAGCCATTCCAATGGTATTGGCGCAGTTTGGTCTTTTATGGGGCACCCTTTTGATGCTGGTGATTTGGTTGGGTACAACCTACGCCGCATTGTTATTACTTGAAGCCAGTATTAAATCCGGTGGTGGCTTAGGCATGAACACCATTGCGCGTAAAACCTTGGGTAAAGGCGGCCAACTGGTCACCAACGGTTTACTTTACGCGTTGTTAGTATGCTTATTGATGGCTTACATCATCGGAGCTGGTGATTTAGTGAAGAAGATGCTGCACGGTGTTGGCATTGAAATGTCGATGATGCAGACACAAATCTTGTTCACACTGGTTGCGGGCGTAGTTGTTGCCTCTGGTACTGCTGCTATCGATAAGGTTAACCGTCTGTTGTTTGCTGTGATGGTTGTAGTATTAGGTATCACGCTATTCTCGCTCGTGCCGACTATGTCTTTTGACCACCTTTTAGATGCGGCAAGTAATGATAAAGTTGAGCTAATAAAAACCAGTTCAGTGCTGTTCACTAGTTTTGGTTTCATGGTTGTGATTCCATCACTTGTAACCTATAACAGAGACGCGTCACACCGTGATTTGCGTAACATGGTTCTCGTGGGTTCAGTGATTCCGTTGTTGTGTTACTTATTGTGGCTTTACGCGGTAGTCGGCAACTTGTCTGCTGAACAGTTGGTGAAGTTCTCGAATGTATCTGAATTGATTGCTGCATTGGGCACGCGTTTCAGTGGCATTCAAGTGATTCTGTCTACCTTCACAGGTCTAGCGTTACTGACGTCTTTCTTGGGTGTGGCGATGGCACTGTTTGATCAAAATGCAGATACATTTAAGCAAAATAAAGCCGTTACCTATGTACTTACCTTTATTTTCCCGTTAGTTGGCGCACTTTGGGCTGCTGATCAGTTCTTATCTGTATTGGGTTATGCTGGCTTTATTCTTGTGTTTTTGGCTATTTTTGTGCCAATGGCGATGACAATGAAACTGCGTAGTTTTGAAAAGCAAAAGTCAGCAGGGCATGAAGCAATGGCTGAAGCTTACCAAGCGGGTGGCGGTTCGATTGCTATGGGGCTTAGTTTCGTATTTGGTTGCTTCTTAATTGGTGCTCAGCTGGTATAAAGGGCTGCTAATTACTGATTGTAGAAGTAGTATGTGATCATATGAAGAAGGCGTTTATCGAAAGGTAAGCGTCTTTTTTTGTATTCTGAAAGTGTAAATAGGGAAAATGGGATGCGAAGAAGGCAGAGGTCTTTAACAAACAAGTAGAAATAAGAATGGATGTATTAATATGGGCTTTGAAGGAATAAAGAGGGAAAATAGGGGTAATCAGTTTGACCGAACTGAAAATACCCCTATCTAATGGTAAACCTTTAAGTGACCGAAAAATAAAGGTTTACCGCTAAATCTTGCTCTTTTCCATGGAGTACGAAAACGGGTTCGTTGGAAAACAGCACTACTTAACTTGAAGCGGGAATCATACAAATTTTCATCCCAATCTGCTACAAAAGGCCTGAGTTTTGTCATTGCTACTTTTGATGAAAGTGTAAACTAAACAATACAGCTCAGTTTGAATACACCGATCAAGCACGGAATCTTAGGTTGCTGCTTTGAACCCATGACAGCAGAGCAAACATGCTTTATGTTATTTCATCGGAAAATTAGAAGGATAAGGGTATGTTTTGGACAAAAGCTGAGAAAGTTATTGAGCAAGCACTGGTCAATAATAATCTGCTACCCATTACAACCGAAGCGTGTGTGATCAACGAAGCTGGTATTGATTACTTCGGGCATGTCGTAACACAGAACGCAGAACGTAAATTTCAGTCAGGTACGAAACAAGACAATCCTTTTCTGCCTTATGAAGAAGAAATGTTTGTCGCTGATGCTGGTGAAAGCCATGTTTGTTTACTGAATAAGTTCCCGGTTATATCTCCCCACCTGTTAATTTGTTCCCGTGAATTTGTTCCTCAAACATCGCCTTTAGAGTTACAGGATTTTTGCGCGTGGGTAATGGGTTTCGATAGTGACAATGTGTTAGGTTTTTATAATAGCGGAACGATGGCAGGCGCGAGCCAAGCCCACCGTCATATGCAGCTTGTACAATCTTCTATTCCTTTAGAACACGCTATCATTAATCATGAACTACCGTTTAAACATCACTTGTATCAGTTTGACTCACTCAGTGGTGAGCGATTGTATTTGTGCTATTTAGCGGGATTAAGAGAGCTCGGTATACTGGATAAGAACGGCTTAACCAATGATAATAGCTTACCAAGCGAACAAGTGTGTAAGCCATACAACTTACTACTGACTAAACACTGGATGTTAATGATCCCACGTTCTACTAATCAGATAAATGATGTGTTTGCGAATGGCATTAACTACAGTGGTCGTTTTTTAGTGAAAGAGCCTGAACAACTGGCTTGGCTAAAGGAATACGGCATGATGCAGTTTTTGAAAGACTGTAGTCAGGGGTAGCTTCTAGTTAATACCGCTAGAGAGAAGTAAGTGCAACGAAAAAGACCACACCGATACGGTCGTGGTCTTTAGGGCGACTATCGAAGGCTATAAATTCATGCGTTGCTTTTCACCTTCTAGCCATGCATAAAGAGTTTGCAGTGTTTCTTCAAGAGGGCGGCGATTACATTTTGCTTGCACTTGGTCTATTTCGTAATACTTACGACCATCAGGGCGCCTTATCATCCTCACACCCATCGTGACACGCTCTGGCGCAGTGACTTTGAATACTTGATATTCATCGTTTAATACTCGTGCATGGTAAGCGCCTACACAGTGGCGCTGTTCTTCACCTTCATCACGTAATTCGAAATAGCTTGTTAACGGCTGAATATATTCAGTACCAGTAAAGAC
The DNA here is from genome assembly GCF_003025615.1 of Photobacterium frigidiphilum. GTDB lineage: Bacteria > Pseudomonadota > Gammaproteobacteria > Enterobacterales > Vibrionaceae > Photobacterium > Photobacterium frigidiphilum. The sequence goes on from NZ_PYMJ01000037.1 coordinate 46,491, forward strand.
TATCTGATACGGCTTTTTATGGGTCGGACACGGTACATAGTGCTTACGGTTTTGAGCTCGAATCCAGCTATCGTGTAATGTTGAAACATCTTCGATGGTGCGTAACTTACGTAAATAACGCATAGGTTCAGCTAAACCTAAATTAACCCCCATCATTAATGTGTCATTGAGTAACGTTGGCAGTTTAACCCTGCTTTTGAGCTTGCTCTCAGATAAATTAATCGCAAGGTTTGATCCGGTTAACCCCGGTAATACCATATCAAGCTGTAATGACTGATGAGTAATAATAGGGTAATGGCTAAACAGACGGTAACGTTCAGCAATTGGATGCAATAGACGTGTTACTAAGGTATGGCTTGAACGCGTATCAAATGTAATATCGAGACGATCTAAAAAGCGCAATGCTGCTTTGCTGTGCGAAAAGCCGAGTATACGTAAGATTTCTCGTTGACCGTATTGGCAAAGCTCTAACGATTTTTCACGATCTAAAGGGTATTCATTGCAGATTAAATACAATAGAGCAGGGCGCAATTCAAGAAGCTGACGAGCATTTCTATTGGAAGCTGCCAAGCTCAGCATATAAATTGAAGTTTCAGGGAATGGCTTTACACGGTCTACAAGTAGCGGAGGAATAGAAGCAATCCATTCATCACCACCAGGAGTAAAGGCGATTTGATCGATAGAAAAACCAATATTTCCTTCTAACGATTCAATATCACCATTCGTGTATTCGCGCTTTAAAAGTAATTGCTGATCCCACGGCCATAATTTTAGGCTGAATTTAAAACCAAACGGTGTTAAATCGAGAACCAGAACTTGGCTTTCATCATTGATTGTTTGCGTGTCTTCAGCTAATCGCATTGTTCTGTCATTATGTTATTTATCTGAATTAAATCCCAGCGAGAATAGTACCTAGGATGCTTATATGCCCATTCAAGATGAAGGTTATCTCTGATGCAAGAGTCTTGATGTAGCTTGGGTATAGATACTAACAAAAATTAAGCGTATTTCTACGAATTAAATAGACATTTTTGTCAATGTATTGTTATTTTTATCGTTACATTCTAACGACAGTTAAAAAACGTTTGGGATAGCCACTTTTATAATAATTCGTTTCCGTTACACCGAAGTGCTTCTGCGATGATGAACTATGCACAAACTTGATTGAATCATTCTTTATTTCTGAAATGATTCCTGCGTGACCAGGTTTTCGTACACTAGGGTTTGTTCCTGTAAAAACAATTAAATCGCCGACTTGAGCATCTTTTAACGTCACTGATTGTGTGAATAGTTGAGGATACTCTGACGTCGTTCTTGGAATTTTAATGCTGTAATTATTATATATATAATGAATAAAGCCCGAGCAATCAAAGCCTTTTGGTGTAGACCCGCCCCATACATATTTTGTACCGATAAAACTACGTGCATAACTGACCATTTCTTGCTCATTATTTATTGGGCTATTAGCCGTTAAGTTTTGAGCTGCTGATATTGAAGACGCATTAGGGCTTTGACAGGCTGTTATAAACATAAGCGTAATAATACAGAATGAAAACTTAAAAGAATTTGGGGTGTTCATTTTAATATGTTCTTATATGTTATAAAAATAATGATTTAAGTCTGAAAAAAGTTATCTCTTAAATCCCTTTAAAATTGTAAAAATGCGGTATTAGTGCAAGACATTAATAGCATTGAAGATAGACTATCTAACGAAATAGTTGCACTTAATTTATTACCGCAGCTTATAAAGTCAGCTCCTGATGTGATTAGTTTTATCTTCTACATGATAATTTATAAAATGGTAGAGGATAATCTTGATAGTGGTAATGTTAACTACGTGGTACACGTGTTTCTGTACTTTTCGTCTATAACTTAGAGTGATACTGTATAAAAAATGGTAGTCTAAGTGCTTAAATAAATAGGCGTTTATGCCGTTTTTATGGTCATTTGACCGATGGTTCATTTTTAGAGGCGTGTGAGTTGACCGTTTTTCGCCGTTTTATATTGATGTTAGTAGCCTTAATACTAGGCACTCTTACCTCACAACCCGCTTTTGCGGCAGATATTACTATTTGGTATTCACATCAGTCCTCGCGATTTGTTGAAGGTTTAGTGCAGCGTTTTGAGCAAGAAACTGGCATTCAAGTGTCGCTAGTCCAGTTTAAGCCGAGTAAAATTAAAGCAGAACTTTTGCTCGGGGCTCAATACGGTGGCGTGCCGGATCTCGCTTTAGTACCGTCTGATTTTTTGGGTCTTTACCGGCAAATGCGATTAGAGCCAGTTTTGAAACAGTGGTTGAGTACTGACCTTAGCGAAGATGCATTAAAAACGGCTAAAGTCGATGATGCTTATTGGGGGGTGCCTGTTATTCAAGGTAACCACTTAATGTTGTTTTATAATAAAAAGTTTGTCGAAGAACCCGTAGCTAGTTGGCAAGAATTGATAAAAACATCTCAGCAATATCGAGATAATAACCTTATGCCAATTGGCTGGAATTATACTGATATGTACTTTTTCATGCCATTTCTATTCGCTTTTAATGGGCAACCACTAGATGGCGATATGATTACTTTAGATACACCTGAAATGGTTGAAGCACTTGATTACTATCAACAACTCGCTGTTCAGCAAGTTGTTGATAAAAAATGTAATTATAATTGCTCCCAGCAACGCTTGATTAAAGGTGAAGAAGCTTATGCAATTAATGGTGATTGGGCATATCAAGACTTAAAAGATGAAATGGGTGATGATTTAGGTGTCGCATTGTTGCCAACACTTAACAGCAAACCTATGTATTCAATGAAAAGTACGTTTGTCTTTACCCTTCCTGGTAAATTGACAAAAAACAGTGAGAGGGAAAATAGAATTGCAGCTTTCCTAACATTTGTTCAGCGTGAAGATAATCAAAAGTGGGTCTACCAAAATTATCATTTATTGCCTGTTCATCAAGCTTTATTTCAACAGGTCGTTTCTCAAGCAAAAGGTGATGAATTAGTGTTATTACAGCAGCTACAATTTGCTAAGCCGATGTCATCGGAAACAAACATGGCTATTGTTTGGGCTGCAATGGAAAAAGGTTATCAGCGGTTTAAAGATGGTTTATCAGCTAAAGAATCAGCACGGTACATGCAGAAGGTCGCAGATAAACAGAGCAAGCGGTTACGATGAAAATGAAATTACGGCTAAAGTATTCTCTCGCATCATTAATGATATTTATCGCAGTGATACCTGCGGTTATTGTTGGTGGTCTACTACTTAAACAGCAGACTGAAATTGAAACCAATTATCAGCGAGAAAAACTTGAGCGCTTAAGCAGCACATTAAGACAGGAATTTAACTATCGCTTTTATGTTTTATCAACCAGCTTAGATGTACTTTCTAGAGATCGCTTATTAGTTCAAGCGATGGACGACTTTTTTCTCACAAGTCATGTGCGTGAAACATTAGAGCCGTTAGTGAGTAAGGTGCCTTTAGTTGAATCGGCTTATTTGATTGATAGCGATTGGGAAGAGGTTGAGAATTACAACGGAATTACGAGTCAATCTAATTTCAATGAAATAATGCGCTATCTTGATGAACAATATGAAAAAAAGCTTTTAGAAAACGGCTATCAGTGGCTATTTACTTATGTCGATAAAAACCTCGTTTTAAATGAAGATAACCCCTCTGATGATGGGCTTATTGTTGTTGACCCCATTTATTCTTCAGTATTATCTGATGGGCTGCAAAGAAAACCGGTTGGATATTTAGTTGTAGTCATTCCGACTGAAAATATTAGTAAAATGTTGAAAATGTATTTGACTGGCGATGAAAAGGTTACGTTTTTACGTAATGAAAAAGAAATCTTGAATATTAAATCTGATGGGTCTTTGGGGAGTAACGGGTTACTAACGTTAAACCAAAAAATTAAAATTGATAGTGATTTAATTTCGAACCCGCTTGAATACGAGGTTAAGATCTCGATGGATAAAAAACCGGAAGAGGATAAATTTACCCATTCGCTTCAGATTATTTCTATTGTGGGTATCTGTATGGTTATTGTCGGCATATTTGGTGCAGCGATAACCTATCGTTGGGTAACGCGTCCTTTGGCTGCTTTGATGGTAATGGTAAGGTCGTACTCTCGTGGTGATTATGATCAGCGTGAGCGTAAGTTGCGCTTTTCTGAATTCTATCAAGTCGGGGAGTTATTTCATGAAATGGCAACGACGATTGAAGAGCAGCTTGAAGATTTAGCCTCAAAAAATACAGAGCTAAAACAGGCCAATAACCAGAAAGAAAAATATAATCGTCAGCTGATCAATTTTAATGACAAATTAGAAAAAAAGGTAGAGGAGAAAACAGAAGAATTAACGCTATCGCTTGAGCGAGAAGAAAGGCGCCGTGACATATTGAAATCCTTATTGGCGTTTAGCTCAAAGCTGCAGCAAGATGATATTAAATCGGTTGTGTTAGCTCAAGTTTCAAGCCTGTATCCTGAAGCTAATTGGGCACTAAAATTGAGTAAGCTCGACAATGACCAATGGCAATCAGACGGTATTGTTGAGTCTGCGTTATCTAAAGTGGATGCGGTTCAAAATAAAAAAGAATACTTTTTTATTCCAGAAATTAAATCATTACGCTGTTTCAATTTGATTGATTCTTCAGGGCAATTGTTAGGGTGTCTTATAATGAAAAGCGAGACGTTAGCAAGAACTGATTTCGAAATTGTTTCATTATTTGCACGTCAACTTTCCTCAGTAATTGAAGGACGAATATTAAATGCTGAACTTGAACGCATTGCCGTAACCGACGCATTAACAGAGTTACCCAATAGAAAAGCATTTGATAACGATTTTAATAACCATACAGAGCGATTAAAGCGTTACCCCGATCGACAATTTGGTTTATTTATTATTGACGTAAATAAGCTTAAACAAGTTAATGATGAATTTGGTCATTATGTGGGCGATGAATTACTAAAAGCAGTATCAGAATTATTGATAGGTGCTTGTCGTCAAACAGATAGAGTCTATCGTTTAGGTGGTGATGAATTCGCTATTTTGTTAGATGAAGGTCGCGAACAAGCTTGTCGTCACTTGGCTGCACGTCTGGAAGGTGTTCGAGGTCATACCTTTACGCAGATAGAAACGGGTGAGCTATTACCAATTCATTTTGCTTTAGGCTGGCTGAGCAGTGAAAGTATGTCCCCTGAAAAGATGTTCCAAGAAGCAGATAAAGCGATGTATGAAGATAAACAAGCCTACCGTAGTAATGACAGCGACCAGCCTTAATAAAACCACCCTGTATACCCAAGTTACCTCAAGATGCTCGTTTCAGCGAGAATTTGCTGGGCTTTAGGCAAGGCACTTATTTATAGACCTAGTCATTCTACGTTGAAAAGAAGTAACACCGCATAGAGCACAGCAAAACTCGCCCTTCGGGAGTGATTCAGCGTATCTACTTCTGTGTCAAATGTGCTTAAAAGGGAATGCCATTCCTACACACATTTTCCTTGAATTAAATCCGCTGATATCACTCTGAATCCTGCATCTTGAGGTAGCTTGGGTATATAAGATTTATAAAAAATGCAGATACAAGGTGGTTTTTAACAGCTTTCTAGTGGTTAGAAAACTCTTCGCCTCTTTCAATTTTAGCCATGCGATCATAAAGGATAACATTGACTGCAGCAGCTAAATTCATGCAACCTTTGGTTGGTACATAAATTGTATCGCGACAAAAATCTGTGATCTCTTTTTTTAACGTACCGTCTTCTGGTCCAAAAATATAGAATGCGCGCTCAGGGTGCTTATATTCTGGTAGTGGCTTTGCGCCTTCTATCAGATCAACAGCAACAGGCGTACAACCAACAGGAATGATGTCTTTTAACTCTTTAACACCAATCAGTGGAATATTATTGATGACATTTTTCGTATCGGTACAGAATTGCTTAGCAAGGTCATAACGTGTGCCAGTATAAAAAACAGAGTTAACACCATAACAGCCAGACGCGCGTAAAACGGAGCCAACATTTTCTGGTGTCTTTGGATTAAACAGACCTATGCAACTGTAACCTTTACTTTTTTTGCTCATAATGTACATCTTAACTGAAAAATTGAAGCGGATTATACGCGTTTTAAAATCAGGGGATTACAACTGAAAAAAGTGTGTGAATCCCTAGCACGTATAATATGGATACTGATAAAAAGACATAATAGATTTGTGTTTATTACGCTTTGAACAGCGAAGTTGCAGGGCTAATATTAACCGCAGCACTTCTTGAATTTTTTACCACTACCGCATGAACAAGGATCGTTACGGTTAGGTGTTTTATCGAAGGTTGTCGTTTTAGGCTTATTCAGTAAGCCGTTTAAATCAACAATGTTTTCTTCAACGTCAGCGTTTATTTCGATTGTTGCGAATAACGTGTTCTCTTCTAGAATTGCTTCAACTTCTAGTTTTCGTGCTTCAGTTTGTACGATAACAGAAATTGGGTTCTCTTCTGTACCAGGCTTAGCTTCACGCTTAGTGTTGTAACCACAGCTTGAGTGTTTAGGTTTTTTTTCAATGCGGCCTTTAAAGAAAAATTTAGACATTACGATTTCCTGTATACACGCATTTGCCCATTTGCTCTTAAAAGAAAATGGGAAATTTGAGTAAGGTGTTAATAGAAAAAGCCTGCTCAACAAGCAGGCTTTTCAAAATATTGGGCGTTTATATTACGAGTAACGCTGAAAATTCAGCAGTTTTATGCCTCGTCGCCATCAGTTGGCGATAATGTTAACGGGATCACAGCTTTCAAGCAAGTTTTCAGACGTTTTGAGCCTATATATTCTCACTATTAATTGATCATAAGTAGGCTATTTAAGGTTGCGATCAATTAATTACTTGTTGTTACCATCGTTACTTTATAAAAGATAAAGCACTGCGCTCATAAGTGACGTTAATCGGCGGGTTTGGAAAACATGTGGTTGCAACCGTTTTTGACTAAGCTTCATACAGTTTTAGGTTTTGCCTATTGATGCAATAGGTAATACCGAATATCACTGAAATCTATAAATGCTAACATCTTGAACAGCCAGCAAAACTGATTGCTACCTCAGATCGTCGATCTGTGTTAAATGGGAAATTTATATGGTTCAGCCAGAAAATAACGCGATTGTTATTTTTGGTGCGTCAGGCGATTTGACTCACCGAAAATTGATTCCAGCATTTTATCATCTCTATGCTAATGGGTTATTACCAGAAGATTTTGCAATTTTAGGCGTAAGTCGTACTGAATATAGTGACCAAGATTTTCGTGAAAAATTAAAAATTTCACTCACAGAAACAGAAAAGGTAAACGAAGAAACGCTAATTAAATTTTGTGAGCATTTATATTACCAAGCATTGAATACGTCAGAAGTGGCTGAATATGCGCTGTTAAAACAGCGTTTGGGTGATTTGAATGATAAGCATCATACCCAAGGTAATACTGTCTATTACTTAGCAACCCCACCAAGTTTGTATGGTGTTATTCCTGAATGTTTGGGTGCACATGGCTTAAACGACGAAACGCATGGTTGGAAAAACCTTATTGTTGAAAAGCCATTTGGTTACGATTTAGCATCAGCCAACGAGCTTGATGAACGTATTCATGCACATTTCAAAGAGCAACAAATTTACCGCATTGACCACTACTTGGGTAAAGAAACAGTACAGAATCTACTTGTATTTCGTTTTGCTAATGGGATGTTTGAACCATTATGGAACCGTAATTTCATCGAATATGTTGAGATCACGGCAGCTGAATCTTTAGGTGTCGAAGAGCGCGGTGGCTATTACGATGGCGCAGGTGCTGTACGTGATATGTTTCAAAATCACTTACTTCAAGTACTTGCTATGGTTGGAATGGAATCGCCTGCAGCAATCAATGCAGATTCTATTCGTGATGAAGTTGTGAAGGTTATGCAGAGCTTCCAGCCATTATCAGAAAAAGATTTAGAAAAGAATCTTGTGTTAGGGCAATACACCGATTCCACGATAAGAGGCGATCATCTACCAGGATACCGAGAAGAGCATGGTGTAGCAGATGATTCTCGAACGGAAACGTATGTCGGTATGAAGATGTTTATCCAGAACTGGCGTTGGAATGGCGTACCATTTTACGTCCGTACTGGTAAGCGTTTACCCACGCGTGTGACAGAAGTGGTTATTCACTTTAAGAAAACACCACACCCAGTATTCGGCACCAATGCGCCAGAAAATAAGCTGATTATTCGTATTCAACCCGATGAAGGTATTCTAATGAGCTTCGGTTTGAAAAAGCCAGGGGCTGGCTTTGAAGCTGAAGAAGTTTCCATGGATTTCCATTACGGTGATTTAGAAGAAACGAATATGCTTACCGCTTACGAGCGTTTATTACTTGATTGTATGAAGGGTGACGCCACGTTGTTTGCCCGAACTGATGCGGTAAAAGCGTGCTGGAAGTTCGTTCAACCTATTCTTGACTATAAAGAAAACCCTGAACATTTATTTGGTTATGCGGCAGGTACTTGGGGACCAAAAGAAGCGGATGAGTTATTACAAGGCGACGAACGTAATTGGCGCTTTCCGTGCAAAAACCTGACGAATACTGACTACTGTGAGTTATAGCCATGATGAATTACCGCGTATTTGAAACTCCCGTTCATGTTGTGCAGTCGTTAGCAGAAACAATGTTGGCATTTAGCCAAGAAGAGCGACCAGTCCATATTTCTCTCTCTGGTGGCAGTACGCCGAAGTTATTATTCAAGACACTAGCGCAATCTCCATTCGCAGAACAGATTGTATGGAATAACCTGCATTTTTGGTGGGGTGATGAGCGTTGTGTAGAGCCGACAGATACTGAAAGCAACTTTGGTGAAGCAAACGAACTGTTGTTTAAACATATAGCACTACCAAACGCTAATATTCATCGCATTCGTGGTGAAGATGAACCTGAGCAAGAATCTGCGCGTTTAGCCGCAGAAATGGATGCTGTTATTCCGCATAAAAACGGCTTACCTGCGTTTGATTGGATTTTGCTAGGAATGGGAACCGATGGGCATACCGCGTCATTATTCCCAAACCAAACGAACTTCAATGACCCAGCACTGACAGTGATTGCAGCACATCCTGAAAGTGGTCAGTTGCGTATTTCAAAAACGGCACGTTTACTTGAAAATGCCGATCGCATTACGTATTTAGTTTTGGGTGCCAGTAAAGCTGATGTCATCAGAGAAATTAATGATCAACCAGCAGAAGCATTGCCATACCCAGCAGCAAAAATTAAGGCCGTATACGGTCAAACAGAATGGTTTTTAGATTCAGACGCAGCCAAAGCGCTAGTGTAAAGGAGAGTATGATGAAAGGTGATATTGGTGTAATCGGTTTGGCTGTAATGGGTCAGAATCTGATTTTAAATATGAACGATCACGGTTTTAAAGTCGTAGCGTTTAATCGAACCGTCGCTAAAGTGGATGAATTTTTAGCGGGCCCTGCGAAAGACACGAACATTATTGGCGCAACGTCTTTAGAAGACCTTGTAGCAAACTTAGAAGCACCCCGTAAAGTGATGCTGATGGTACGTGCTGGTGATGTGGTTGATCATTTCATTGATAGCCTTGTGCCATTGTTAGATAAAGGCGACATCATTATTGATGGTGGTAATTCTAATTACCCAGACACTAACCGTCGCGTTGTGGATTTAGACGCTAAAGGTATTTACTTCGTCGGTACGGGTGTATCGGGTGGTGAAGAAGGTGCACGATTTGGGCCTTCTATTATGCCGGGCGGCTCTCCTGAAGCTTGGCCACATGTTAAGCCTATTTTTCAAGCAATCTCTGCAAAAACCGAGCAAGGTGAAGCGTGTTGTGATTGGGTAGGTAAAGATGGTTCGGGTCATTTTGTTAAAATGGTTCACAACGGCATCGAATACGGTGATATGCAGCTGATCAGTGAAGCATACCATTTCATGAAAGAAGGCTTAGGGCTATCTTATGATGAGATGCAAGCAATCTTTAAAGAATGGAATGACACTGAACTTAACAGCTACTTAGTTGAAATAACAGCAGATATATTAGGTTACCGTGATGAAGATGGCGAACCGCTGTTAGAAAAAATTCTTGATACGGCAGGTCAAAAGGGTACTGGTAAATGGACGGGGATTAATGCACTCGACCTTGGTATTCCGCTAACGCTGATTACTGAATCTGTGTTCGCGCGTTGTCTGTCTGCAATTAAAGATCAGCGTGTTGAAGCTGAAGCGTTATTTGGCAAAACTATTCAACCGATTGATGGTGATAAAAAAGAGTGGGTTGATGCACTGCGTCAGGCACTACTTGCTTCAAAAATCATCTCTTACGCACAAGGCTTTATGTTGATTCGTGAAGCGTCAGAAGAAAATAATTGGTCACTGAACTACGGTAACGTAGCACTTATGTGGCGTGGCGGTTGTATTATTCGAAGTGCTTTCTTGGGCAACATTCGTGATGCATACGAAGCGACACCTGATATTAAGTTCTTGGGTACTGACCCATACTTTAAAGATATCTTGGTAGATAGCTTACCGGCATGGCGTAAAGTGGCAGCGAAAGCAATGGAAGTGGGTTTGCCTATGCCAACAATGACATCTGCATTAACTTTCCTTGATGGTTACACTACAGGCCGTCTACCTGCCAACATGATTCAAGCACAACGAGACTACTTCGGTGCGCATACGTATGAGCGCTTAGATCAGCCTCGTGGTCAGTTCTTCCATACGAACTGGACAGGAACAGGTGGTGATACTGCATCTACCACGTACGATGTGTAATCTCGTATAATCGGTTCTTAATTTGTCACGTCCTAAAATACGTTGACGGTTTATTGATCGGCCAGTAGCGCTAGCTGCTGGCCTTTTTCATGCACTTCATTTGGCGTTTGCATACCCAAACTCAGATGCGGTCTCATATTATTGTAGAT
>NZ_PYMJ01000038.1 GCF_003025615.1 Photobacterium frigidiphilum
TAGCTCAGCTGGTAGAGCGCAACCTTGCCAAGGTTGAGGTCACGAGTTCGAGCCTCGTGTGTCGCTCCAAATTGATTTCATAGCGATAAGCTGTGAAATGATAGTTGTTACCGTACTTTAACGGTGAGATATAAATCGGACGCGGGATGGAGCAGTTTGGTAGCTCGTCGGGCTCATAACCCGAAGGTCGTTGGTTCAAATCCAGCTCCCGCAACCAATTTACTTGTTGAGAGACAAGGACCAGAGATGCGACACTAGCTCAGCTGGTAGAGCGCAACCTTGCCAAGGTTGAGGTCACGAGTTCGAGCCTCGTGTGTCGCTCCAAATTGATTTCATAGCGATAAGCTGTGAGATGATAGTTGTTACCGTACTTTAACGGTGAGATATAAATCGGACGCGGGATGGAGCAGTTTGGTAGCTCGTCGGGCTCATAACCCGAAGGTCGTTGGTTCAAATCCAGCTCCCGCAACCAATTTACTTGTTGAGAGACAAGACATGTAATACTTACATAGTGAGTTATGCATACCTACTACTGGGAAGTAGTAGCACAATGTAGCATTCCTGGATTTATCGATTACCGACAATCTAGTGTGTTGCCTCAAAGCGCTTTTAAACATTGGTTTAAAAGACCATAGGAAGCAATCAGCTTCAATACATCATCTTAGTTTCTATATCAGCACAGCCTCTATGAGGTTGGTTTTTTTATCTGATAAAAAGTAAAAATAAGATGCGCTGTAGTCACCAATCCTGTGAAGCATTGGTATCAAAATACGGTATAAGCCTTTCATAGCATCGCTATACTACAGAGCTTGCAATACGTATCTGCTCTCATTTATCCAGACAATAAAGCAGTATGAAAACCTATGTTTTCAGGCTTTATACCCTTGTTGTTAAGTGAAAAGTAGCGCTTAATTCACAGAGTTATCCACAAAAAATAGTCTGTGGATAAGTCAGTTGATTACATGTGCTGATACGGTGTGAATAACTCTATATCTCTCCTTGATTTCCTCTTTTTTTAATTATCCACAAAATGATTATTAACAGGCTAACGTACTGTTTTATATGGCTGCGTTGTCATTTTTATTATACTTATATACAGCTTGATCAGTATGCTTCTTTATGGGGTTAATAGACTGAATTTTTTATCCACCACCTGTGTTTAATGTTTTAGATGCAGGTAGGAAAGAGAAGTGTTGAAAATGTTTTCCACATTCACTAAGAATGTAGGCTACCTCTCATTTTGTGTGTATAACTTCAGTGGATTACAGTATGCGGACTCGTGATTTTGAGTGTTGTTAAGCGTCCCGTGGAAGACCTTTCTCGACAATGCGAACTAATCTTTTCGTGTTTGATGGTAGTACATCAATCGCATTCTTGGCGTATTTGTTATGTTGCTTTTTGATTGCCCACTGAATATGTATATCGAGTATCTCATTGAGGGCTAATCGACTGTTTAACGCTTCAAGAATGTCTTCGTTATAAGGTGCGTTACCCATTGCTATCGCGATGTTTCGTAGCCATTGGATATGACCGATACGACGAATAGCTGAGCCTTCAGTATTCTTTAGGAATGTCGCTTCATCCCATAAAAATAGCGTTGTTAAGTCTTGCTGATACAAGTTGTCTCGGCAGTGATAATCCGTTTCTTGCGTGATTTCACCGTTGCGGCTAAATGGACAGACTAACTGACAATCATCACAACCGTATATACGGTTTCCTATCTTCTCTCGTAATTCCTCTGGTATTACACCATCAAATTCAATCGTTAAATAAGAAATACAGCGTCGTGCATCGACAATACCTTCTTCAACAATGGCACCAGTTGGGCAGCTTGTTATGCAGGCAACACATTTTCCACATTGATTCTCTTGAGGTGTATCAACGGGAAGTGGCAGATCAATTAGCAACTCGCCAAGAAAGAACCAAGAGCCACTATCACTATTTAGAATCAATGAATGTTTCCCCGTCCAGCCTAGTCCTGCTTTTTCAGCTAATGGGCGCTCTAGAATTGGCGCAGAGTCAACAAACGGACGGTATCCAAATTGGCCAACTTCTTTTTCAATTCGTTGACCAAGTTGTTTAAGGCGATTACGGATAAGCTTGTGATAATCGCGTCCTAGAGAGTAACGACTAATGTAAGCTTTGAGCGGTTGCTTGAGTGTTTGAGCAAATCCAGCCTCTGGAGGCAGGTAATTCATTCTTACACTGATCACGCGAACGGTATTCGGCAGCAATTCAGCTGGGCGAGCACGCATCATTCCGTGGCGTGCCATCCAATCCATTTCTCCATGGTATCCTGCATCTAACCAGCGTTGTAACTGGGCTTCATGCTTTTGCAGATCCACATCGCAGATCCCGACTTCTTGGAATCCTAGCTCTTTTCCCCATTGCTTTATTTGCTGGGTGAGTGCGGTGTAATCGATGCTCATGATAGTTAGAGAATAGCCGTAAATTATGGGGTGCGAAGTGTACCACATAACATTAAGACCAGAAGGGCTAGAACTGAAGAAATAGTTATTCAATTGATGTGGCATATATTCAAGGTTTTGACTGTTTTTCTCGTGTAATGCTGAGTTTTTTTTATACTTACTTATTAACTTGAAAGCCTTTGTGGTTTGAGTGTGTTTTTATTCAATTAATATGTGCCATCGTTATGGTGAAGCATTTATATACTTGGCGATAGATTAGAAGGCAGGTAATGATGATTGCGCAGTTACCGACAAAACTATACCGAGCGGAACAAGTTCGTCACGGCGAAAAAGCCGTGGCAAAAATATTACACATTAATATGTACGAACTCATGGATCGTGCTGGTCAGGCGGTATTCATTACCTTAAAGAAATGTTTTCCAGCCGCGCGTTCGATAACGGTTTGCTGCGGAGGCGGAAACAATGGTGGAGATGGTTATATTGTTGCCCGTTTAGCACATCAAGCAGGCTTAGACGTTCAACTGTTACAACTTGATGTAGCCAAAGCACTGACGGGGGATGCCGCTAGAGCGCGAGATGCGTGGTTAGCTGCTGGCGGTAAAATTGAGGCGCTTTCTGATACAGCCACATTGACTTCAACTGATGTCATCATTGATGCTTTATTAGGCACTGGGCTAAGCGGAGCGGTACGAACGAATATCGCTCGTTATATCTCTATGATGAATCAAGCCAGTAAACCGATTATTGCCGTTGATGTTCCTTCAGGGCTTTGCGCTAATACTGGTGCGATGCTTGGCATTGCGATTAATGCGACGTTAACCGTGACTTTTATTGGTATAAAACAAGGGTTGTGTACTGGTCAAGCTGGCCATCACTGTGGTGAGTTATTGTATGCCGATCTTGAAGTGGAGAGTACTTTCTCAGCTGTTGTAAAACCAAGCGCATTTCGTGTAGAGCACAACTATGTTAAGCAGTGTTTACCTGTACGGCATCGTTCGGCGCATAAAGGGTCTTATGGTCGTGTATTGTGTATTGGTGGCGATCTTGGCATGGCGGGAGCTATTCGTTTAGCTGCTGAGGCATGTGCTAGAACAGGGGCTGGGCTGTCGGCGGTTATCACGCAACCTGACAATATTTTGTCAATCGTAACCGCAAGACCTGAGATAATGGTACAAGGTTGGTCTGAAAAAGTTCAAGAGAGCATTTCCAGAGTTGAATGGGCTGATGTCGTCGTGTTGGGACCAGGGCTCGGGACGAGTAATTGGAGTAAAGCTTTATTCCATATTGTACGAACAACAGAAAAAAAGACGGTATTTGATGCAGATGGATTGAACTTATTAGCACAATCACCTGACTATAAAAAGAACCGTATAATAACGCCTCACCCAGGCGAAGCCGCACGTTTATTAAATATGACGATTTATGACATTGAACGTGACCGTTTTTCTGCTGTGCGAAAGTTGCAACAAAAGTACGGTGGTGTGGCGGTATTAAAAGGAGCGGGAACCCTTATTTTTGATGGGCAGCAACTTTGGGTTTGTACTGCTGGTAACCCAGGAATGGCTACTGGTGGCATGGGCGATGTACTATCAGGTATTATTGGCGCGTTATTAGGGCAGGGGTTATCCTTAGCGGATGCAGCCTGTGTGGGCGTATGGATCCACAGTAAATCGGCTGATTTATGCGCTCAGAAGGGAGAGCGTGGTATGCTGGCAAGTGATCTATTTCCGTATATTCGACAATTAATAAACCCAAGATAAAGATAATAATGCAAAAATTTGAAACCTTTCTTGCTGATGAGCAGGCAACAGTAGATTTAGGCCTTTGCCTTGCTAAGGCATGTGAACGCCAGACAACGATTTATCTTCATGGTGATCTTGGCGCAGGTAAAACAACGTTTAGTCGTGGTTTTATTCGTGCTTTAGGGCATAAGGGGAATGTTAAAAGCCCTACTTATACTTTGGTTGAACCGTATGAGTTACCGCCTTGGCAAGTGTATCATTTCGATTTATATCGCCTTGCAGATCCTGAAGAATTAGAATTTATGGGGATCCGAGATTATTTTACAAATGATGCAATTTGTTTAGTGGAATGGCCTGAAAAAGGGCAAGGCTTTTTACCTGAGCCAGACCTTGACTTGGAATTACGTTATCAAGGTGAACAGCGGCAAGTAACGATTACAGCCAATAATGAATATGGCTGCATATTGATTAAGCGTTTGGAGATGTGTTGATAGGATGTCTGTTCGGACTTGTATAACGATTTGGGTATTAGGCATGATGGGGCTATTTAGCTCCATCGTTGCAGCTAATGAGTTGAAAGGTATTCGTGTTTGGCCTGCGCCAGATGAAACACGTGTTGTGCTTGATATGAAAAGTGAGGCGACATATTCCTATTTTACACTGACTAAACCTAACCGTTTAGTTGTTGATTTAAAAGCAACATCATTAAAAACTAAACTACCTGTTATCGTAAGTAACAGTGCTGTATTGACGAAAATTCGTAGCAGCGGTGCACCTGATAAGGGATCTTTTCGCCTTGTTTTTGAAATAAAAACGGGCATGACACCTAAGCTATTCACATTAGCGCCGACGCCTGATGGCCATTATGGTCATCGCTTAGTACTTGATTTACCGCATGGTAAGGCGGTCTCTGTAGTCCAGAAAAAGAAGCCTTCAGGCAAAGTAACTACTAACCAACAGGCACAATTACCTTCAGGGCGTGATGATATCATTATCGCGATTGATCCTGGCCATGGCGGTGAAGATCCGGGTTCTATCGGACCAACCAGAAAATACGAAAAGAATGTAACATTAGCTGTTTCTAAAAAAGTGGCAGCCAAAATTAATGCGACATCAGGTATGAAAGCTGTAATGACACGTAGCAGCGATTACTTTGTGAATTTGAATAAGCGTTCTGAAATTGCACGTAAAAATAAATCACATTTATTAGTTTCAATACATGCTGACGGCTTTACTAAGCCCCAGCCTCGCGGGGCATCCGTTTGGGTACTTAACACTCGACGTGCAAATAGCGAGATAGGGCGTTGGCTAGAACAGCAAGAGAAGCAATCTGAATTGCTGGGTGGTGGTGATGTACTGTCTGGTGATAATGATGATCAGTACCTCAGTATGGCGGTGCTTGATTTGCAGTTCGGCAACTCGACCAAAGAAGGCTACGAAGTTGCTACCAATGTATTAAAGGAAATCAGTAAAGTAACGCGTTTGCATAAAAGCAAACCAGAACACGCAAGTTTAGCGGTGCTGAAGTCGCCAGATATTCCATCGTTGTTGGTTGAAACTGGGTTTATAACTAATCCAAGCGAAGAACGTTTATTAAATTCGTCATCGCACCAAAATAAGTTAGCCAATGCTATTTATAAAGGTATCTTGGCGTATTTTGAAACCAACCCTCCGGAAGGTACGTTGTTTGCTTCTCGCAAAGGTGGAGTAAAGCATAAAGTGACGTCGGGGCAGTCATTAAGTGTGATTGCTAAGCGTTATGGAGTGTCGATATCGTCGATAAAGTCAGTGAATAACTTGAAGTCGAATAATTTACATATTGGGCAAGTTTTAGTTATTCCTGGTTCCGCGACAGCGAATGCTTCAAAATCATCTTCTGTATCAACGTCTTCTTCGTCAACAACGGTTAAGAAAGTGGTGATACATAAGGTACAGCGTGGTGACTACCTTGGTAAAATTGCCAGTAAATACAGCGTTACGATGAACAGTATTCGTCAGCTTAATAACCTAAAGTCTGACAATGTTATGGTCGGACAGAAGTTAAAAGTGGAAGTTGATGCACCAAAGTCGATGAGCCATAAAGTTAAGCGCGGTGAATTTCTGGGTAAAATTGCAACCAGTTATGGGGTCTCGGTAGATAGCATACGTAATGCTAATAAGCTAAAGTCTGATAAACTAGCAGTTGGTCAGACGTTAATTATACCAAGAAGTTAATTATGCCGATTCAAATTTTACCTGCTCGGCTGGCAAACCAGATCGCAGCAGGTGAAGTCGTAGAACGACCAGCCTCTGTGGTTAAAGAGCTGGTCGAAAATAGCCTAGATGCCGGTGCTACTCGTATTGATATTGATATTGATAGAGGTGGTAGCCGTACGATCCGTATTCGCGATAACGGTAAAGGTATTGCGAAGGATGAACTCGGGCTGGCACTTAGTCGCCATGCAACGTCTAAAATATCCTCATTAGATGATTTAGAAGCCATTGTTAGCCTCGGTTTTCGTGGTGAAGCATTGGCCAGTATTAGTTCTGTCTCGCGTTTAACACTCACTTCACGCACTGCAACCCAAGAAGAAGCTTGGTCTGCATATGCTGAAGGGCGAGATATGGATGTGCAGTTAAAACCAGCAGCACACCCAATAGGCACCACGATTGAAGTGCTTGACCTTTTTTTCAATACCCCTGCTCGTCGTAAATTCTTACGAACTGAAAAAACAGAATTTAATCACATTGATGAACTGCTAAAGCGTATTGCGCTTAGTCGCTTCGATGTGTCGATTACCTTGCGTCATAACGGCAAGACCATTCGTCAATATCGCGCTTCCCAAACGCAAATTCAAAAAGAGCGTCGTTTGGTATCAGCGTGTGGTCAAAGCTTTTTGCAACATGCATTAGCAGTGGAACTTGAGCATGGTGATTTAAAGCTATCAGGCTGGATTTGTACGCCGCAAGGTTCACGATCGCAAAATGATGTGCAGTATTGTTATGTGAATGGTCGAATGATGAAAGACAAACTGATTAATCATGCTATTCGTCAAGCCTACGAGGCCAACTTAGCCTCCGATCAATACTCAGCATATGTGCTCTTTATTGAAGTTGACCCTCATCAGGTGGATGTGAATGTACACCCAGCTAAACATGAAGTGCGTTTTCACCAAGCTCGGTTAGTGCATGATTTTATTTATCAGGGAATTCAAAGCGCTCTTCAGCAAGGGGCGATGGATGATCAGCAGAGTTATCATGCGCCACAGCGTGCAAGTGCCATAGCGGCACCTTATGCTGATACTGCCTCTGAATCGATAGAGAGTACTCACTCTCACCAAATAGCAGAAGCCGCGCCCGCATTGCAGGCAATTGCAGACACCCCAAACTACCCGAATAAAGCGCAGCCTGAAGAATGGCTGTCTTCTTCTGTGGCGAGTAAATCAGCATCGAATACACAACATCAAGAACGAAATGATAAACGAGATCGCGATGATCGTGCAGTAGAACGTTCAGATTACACGAGTGGTAAGCGTGCTATCGATAGCCTTTTACCACAGAGTAATGGGAATAGCGGATCAGGGCGAAGTTCGCAATCGAGTTATGATGCTCCTCAACGACGTAACAATGTTGGATATCAACCAGAAAGCGCGCCTTCAAAGCAGGAAGTCGCTGCTTATCAACGACTCATTCAAACACCACCATCAATACCCTCACATGCTTCATCGGTAGGTGCGCCAACAAAAGCGAGTACAACGTTAACTGGTGAGAGTCGTTCCACTGCTGTCACTCGACAAAATGTGGTTGATACACACGTTGGGGTGGGGCTAGGTAAAGCACTGAGTATAGTGGCAGAGCGTTATTTATTGGTTAGTCGGCATGATGGTATTCATGTACTGTCACTCGATCATGCTCAACGCCTGCATCATAAAGGCCAGTTACGCTTAGCTGCGACGGAAGGATTGAAACCTCAGCCGTTATTGATCCCGCATTCAGTACCCGTTGAACCAGATTTGATAACCTGTGCCGAGCAACATGCATTGCTTTTAAAACAGTTAGGCATCAATTTAAAAGCTAAAGGTAAGTCTGGATTGATTATTTTGTCGGTTTGTTTGCCTTTAAGGCAGCAAAACTTACAACAGCTTATCCCAAATTTGTTAACCTACTTGTTATCTATCGCAGAAGATCCTGACGCACAGGGCTGGGATAAATTATGGGATTGGTTAGCAACACAGTGTGTGATGCCCGTTGATACGTTTAGTTTGTCTCAGGCGATCCAATTAGTAACCGAATTAGAACAACTGTGGGGAAGTGATATTGAACAACATAACCAATATTTACTTCGTCCCATAGATGTTAGTAAAGCAATAGAAGCCTTTTTATATGAGTAAGCCATTACCACAAGCTATTTTTCTTATGGGTCCAACTGCATCAGGAAAAACGGATCTTGCTATTCGTTTGCGAGAACAATTGCCTGTAGAGTTGATTAGTGTCGACTCCGCCCTTATTTATAAGGGGATGGATATCGGAACAGCGAAGCCGGATGAGCGAGAACTTTCGTTAGCACCGCACCGTTTGCTCGATATTCGTGATCCAGCGCAAAGTTATTCTGCTGGAGACTTCCGGACTGATGCACTTAAAGAAATGGCTGATATAGTTGCAGAAGGGCGTATACCCTTGTTGGTCGGTGGTACTATGTTGTACTACAAGGCTTTACTTGAAGGTTTGTCACCTTTACCGGCTTCGGACCCAGATGTTCGAGCTGGGATAGAACGAGAAGCACAAGAGAAAGGCTGGCAATTTTTGCACGAGGAATTAGTAAGGATTGACCCAGTTTCGGGCGCTAGGATCCACCCTAATGATCCACAACGTTTATCTCGAGCATTAGAAGTTTTTCGTATTTCAGGTAAAACATTAACTGAATTGACGAAAATTCAAGGTGAACCATTGCCATATCGGGTTCATCAATTTGCAATAGCACCCAAGGATAGGGCTGTTTTACATCAACGGATCGCACAACGTTTTGAGAACATGATCGAAGCTGGCTTTGAACAAGAAGTACGTGCTTTGTATCAACGAGGTGATCTTCACCCCGATCTGCCATCAATTCGTTGCGTTGGTTATCGACAGATGTGGGACTACTTGGGCGGGAATTGTGATTTAGACGAAGCGGTCTTCCGTGGTGTCTGTGCAACCCGTCAATTGGCGAAGCGTCAAATTACCTGGCTACGTGGCTGGAAAGATTTGACGTGGTTGGATAGCAATGATGGGGATGCTGCGTTACAAACAGTCACAAACTCAATTAGATGTGATGTTTGATTCGCGTGTATACTCTGAATTGTTTTGCGTATTTTTTAGTTTGTGTTCGTTGCTAATTACAACTACAAATAAATAAATAAATAAGGAAAAAAAGAATGGCTAAGGGGCAATCTCTACAAGACCCGTTTTTGAATGCGCTGCGTCGTGAAAGAATACCGGTCTCAATTTACCTGGTGAACGGCATTAAACTTCAAGGCCAGATTGAATCATTTGATCAGTTTGTGATCCTGCTTAAAAACACTGTTAACCAGATGGTTTATAAGCATGCAATTTCTACAGTTGTTCCAGCTCGTCCGGTGAATCATCACCATGCGAGCGATCGTCCAGCTACCCTAGAAAAAACAGAAGAATAATATTTTATTCAAAGTAAGGAGTTGATTGCTTGTTTGACCGTTATGAAACTGGTGAACAGGCGATTCTTGTGCATATCAACTTCACGCAAGACGGGGAATGGGAAGATCTCAGCGAATGTGAAATGCTGGTCTCCTCTGCGGGAGTGAATACGCTACGTGTTGTCACTGGTAGCCGAAAAACTCCCCTCCCTAAGTACTATGTGGGAGAAGGTAAAGCGCAAGAAATTGCCGATGCAGTTCGTGCTGAAGAAGCCGAAATTGTCATATTTAACCACTCCCTATCTCCAGCGCAAGAGCGTAATCTTGAGCAGCTGTGTCAATGTAGGGTGATAGATAGAACAGGTTTGATCCTTGATATCTTTGCTCAACGTGCACGTACCCACGAAGGTAAACTTCAAGTGGAACTTGCTCAGTTACGTCATATTTCAACTCGATTAATTCGAGGCTGGACTCACCTTGAGCGTCAAAAAGGTGGTATTGGTCTTCGAGGCCCGGGTGAAACTCAGCTGGAAACGGATCGCCGCTTATTGCGTGATCGCATTAAGACAATTTTACGTAGATTAGATAAAGTGTCAAAACAGCGAGAGCAGGGACGACGAGCACGAAACCGTGCTGAAATTCCTACTATTTCTCTGGTCGGCTATACCAATGCTGGTAAATCCACTTTGTTTAATCGCATTACAGATGCAGGGGTGTACGCAGCCGATCAGCTGTTTGCAACACTGGATCCAACATTACGTAAAATAGATGTAGCCGATGTGGGAACAGCAATTCTGGCTGATACAGTAGGGTTCATTCGTCACTTACCCCACGATTTAGTGGCTGCATTTAAAGCAACACTGAAAGAAACCCAAGAAGCGACGTTGTTGCTTCATGTGGTTGATGCCAGTGATGAGCGTTTCCGTGAAAACATGGATGCAGTTCATTTAGTGCTAGATGAAATCGATGCTGGTGATGTACCTCGCTTGATAGTCATGAATAAAATTGACTGCTTGGAAGGTGCTGAACCTCGCATAGAAAGAGATGAAGACGGGCTTCCCCGTTGTGTTTGGGTATCTGCAATGGAAGGTATAGGCATAGACCTATTGTTCCAAGCGTTAACTGAACGTCTTTCTGGCACCATGGTAAAACATACTTTGCGTTTACCGCCTGAGAATGCTGGTCGATATCGAAGTAAGTTTTATCAACTTGGCTGTATTTTGCGTGAAGAGTATGAATCTGATGGATGCCTAATGGTTGACATTCGATTACCGTTGGCCGATTGGTCACGGTTACAAAAAAGAGAAAGTAATTTGTTAGATGACTTTATCGTTGCTTAATGGACTGCTAACGGATTTAAACTGTCGTCATATCATTTTGATGGAGTTCTATAATGGCGTGGAATGAGCCTGGTAACAACGACGGCCGTGATAAAGACCCTTGGGGTAATAAAAATCGCGGCGGGCGTGATCAAGGACCACCAGACCTAGACGAGGTTTTTTCAAAACTAAGTCGTAAACTTGGTGGTATTTTTGGGAATGGAAATAAAAAAGGTCCTTCAACTGGTAGTAGCGCTATTGGTTTAGGGGTGGTTGCTGTGCTGGCTACTGCAGTTTGGGGTTTTTCAGGTTTTTACACCATTGGTGAAGCTGAGCGAGGCGTAGTCTTACGTTTTGGTAAGTTTTATGAAATGGTTGATCCTGGTCTTAACTGGAAGCCAACATTTGTTGATGAAGTTACACCAGTAAACGTTCAAGCGATTCGTTCACTACGTAGTTCTGGTTTAATGTTAACCAAAGATGAAAACGTACTGAAAGTTGAAATGGATGTGCAATACCGTGTTTCTGATGCGCAAAGCTATCTATTCAGCGTAACAAATGCTGATGATAGTTTACGCCAAGCAACAGATTCTGCATTGCGTGCCGTGATTGGTGATTCGTCGATGGATGAGGCCTTAACAACGGGTCGTCAGGTTATTCGAGCGAGTACTCAAGAAGCGATTGAGAAGATCATTGAAAACTACTACATGGGTATCCTTGTTGTTGATGTGAACTTCCAGTCAGCGCGTCCACCAACAGAAGTACAAGATGCTTTTGATGATGCGATTGCCGCACGAGAAGATGAAGAACGTTTTGTTCGTGAATCTGAAGCTTACAGCAACGATATTTTGCCGAAAGCAACAGGTCATGCAGAACGTTTGAAGAAAGAAGCACAAGGTTATTCTGAGAAAACCATCAATGGTGCTCTAGGTGAAGTGGCTCAATTTGAGAAACTATTACCTGAGTATGAAGTTGCTAAAGAAGTAACGCGTAGTCGTTTGTACCTTGAGACGATGGAGCGTGTTTACAGCAATACCAGCAAAGTGATGATTGACTCTAAGTCAAATGGTAACTTGTTGTATTTACCACTTGATAAACTGATGAATCAATCTGGTAATACGAAGACTAAAGCCGGTACATCAAGCAGTTCATATGGTATCGAGCTTGAAAAGGTTGAAAGCCCAACTCCAGTATCGACGTCACCACGTTCTGATACTGGCCGTCAAGGGAGATATTAATCATGCGTAAATTAATGATCCCAGTGGTTGTCATCTTTATCGCTCTGTTACTTATGTCTTTATTCGTAGTGAATGAAGGCGAGCGCGGTATTGTGGTACGTTTTGGTCGTATCTTGAAAGACAATAATACTGAAGTTGCTCGTATTTACGAGCCTGGTTTACACCTTAAAGTGCCACTGTTTGACCGTGTACGTACACTAGATGCACGTATGCAGACAATGGATGATCAAGCTGATCGTTTTGTAACAGCAGAGAAAAAAGATGTAATCATCGATACGTACGTTAAGTGGCGTATCAGTGACTTTGGTCAGTACTACCTAACAACAGGTGGTGGTGATAAGTCGACTGCTGAAGCACTTTTAAAGCGTAAAGTTGTTGATAACCTTCGTGCCGAAATTGGTTCGAAAGAAATCAAGCAAATTGTTTCAGGCCCAGAGCGTAAAGCTATTGTTGAGGTTGTAGATGAACCTGCTGCTGCTGAAGCCGTTGTGAATGAGATTATTGCTGAAGTTGCACCTCGTAAAGAAGTGGAAGGCCAGCGTGATCAAATCATGGCTGATGTACTTGCTGAAACTAAAATAAGTGCAATGAAGGATTTGGGTGTTGAAGTTGTTGATTTCCGTATGAAGAAAATCAACCTTCCAGACGAAATCAGTGAATCTATCTACCGTCGTATGCGAGCTGAGCGTGAGTCTGTTGCGCGTAAGCACCGTGCACAAGGTAGAGAGAAAGCGGAAGTAATCCGTGCTCAATCTGAACTTGAAGTTGCTAAGATTCTTGCAGAAGCGGATCGTGAAGCGCGTGTGCTTCGCGGTACTGCAGATGCAACCGTTGCTAAGATTTATGCTGATGCATTTAATCAAGATCCAGAGTTCTATAATTTCTTACGTTCACTAAAAGCGTATGAGAAGAGCTTTAGTTCTAAGAGTGACATTCTGATCGTCGATCCGAATACAGAGTTCTTTAAGTACATGAAAGAGTCAAACGGCGTAAACTAATACGCGGTTAATGATAGATAAGAAGACAAGGCATTAGCCTTGTCTTTTTTTTTGTGGCAACAATGCCACGGGTTATTACGAGAAACAGAATATGTCGAATACGATTTGGATGGCACTAGGATTAGTCTTAATTGTTGAGGGATTAGGACCACTACTTGCGCCGAAGGGGTGGCGAGATATGGTGAGCCAATTAAGCCAACAGAATGATAATAACTTACGCCGTATTGGCGGATGCCTTGTTGTTACTGGCAGTGTTATTGCCTACATGATGTATCGCAGTATGTAAATCGGACAATTATATATTCGTGATGCTCTTCTTGCTGAAATATTCCTTACCGTTAAAAAATGACTGCAAGGCGTACAGTAAGGTGCTAGAATCCTTTTTTAACTACAGATAGACGAAGAAGATGGCAAATAATGTAGTCGTTCTTGGCACCCAATGGGGTGACGAAGGTAAAGGTAAGATAGTAGACCTATTAACCGAAGATGCAAAATATGTAGTTCGCTACCAAGGCGGACACAATGCAGGTCACACCCTAGTCATAGACGGTGAAAAAACTGTCCTTCACCTGATTCCATCAGGCATTCTGCGTAACAATGTTAAGTGTATTATCGGTAACGGTGTTGTACTTTCTCCTGATGCGTTGATGAAAGAAATGGGTCCACTAGAAGCACGTGGTATTCCTGTTCGTGAGCGTTTGTTCCTGTCAGAAGCTTGTCCGCTAATCCTTCCGTATCACATCGCTCTTGACCAAGCGCGCGAAGTTGCACGTGGTAAGAAAGCTATCGGTACAACAGGCCGTGGTATCGGTCCTGCGTACGAAGATAAAGTAGCACGTCGCGGTTTACGTGTTGGCGATCTATTCGATAAAGAAGCATTTGCTGAGAAGCTTAAAGAAGTTATGGCTTACCACAACTTCCAGCTTGAGCATTACTACAATGCTGAACCTGTAAGCTACGATGAAGTACTAGCAAACGTTATGGCGCAATCTGATGTGCTAACTGCGATGGTTATCGATGTAACACAAGAGCTTGATGAGGCGCGTAAGCGTGGCGACAAGATCATGTTTGAAGGTGCACAAGGTACGCTTCTAGATATCGACCACGGTACTTACCCATACGTAACGTCTTCTAACACGACTGCTGGTGGTGTTGCTGCAGGTTCTGGTTTTGGTCCTCGTCACCTAGGTTACATCCTAGGTATCGCGAAAGCATACTGCACACGTGTAGGTGCAGGTCCATTCCCGACTGAGCTATACGATGGTCTAGAGAAACAAGACCCAGTAGGTAAGCACCTAGGTACAGTTGGTAACGAGTTTGGCGCAACGACTGGTCGTCTACGTCGTACTGGTTGGTTTGATGCAGTGGCTATGCGCCGTGCAGTACAGATCAACTCAATCTCTGGTTTCTGCCTAACTAAGCTAGACGTAATGGACGGCTTAAAAGAGATCAAGATTTGTACTGGTTACAAAACTCAAGACGGTAAAACTTTAAGTGTTTCTCCAATGGCGGCTGATGCTTACGAGAACCTAGAGCTAATTTACGAAACAATGCCTGGTTGGTCTGAAACCACGTTTGGTGCTAAGACACTTGACGCGCTTCCACAAGCAGCATTAAATTATATTGCTCGTATTGAAGAATTAACGGGTGTACCAATCGATATCATTTCGACTGGTCCAGATCGTAATGAAACTATTATCAAGGTTCACCCATACGGTGAATAATTACCGATAAGGTAATTGATAATGTTTGATGAAAGCCAACCGAAAGGTTGGCTTTTTTATTGCCTGTCATTTGATGTTACCCTCTAGTCTATTTTTTAAGTGGCAAAAAGTTGCCGTTTTTTATCGCTTTTCTCTAAAGTCTGAAATGGTGTGGTCGATAAGCTATTTACGGCTTAAGAGAGATTAGTTGATGAACCTGCGTCACTTACTATTTTCGACATTACTGGTAGTTACACCTGTATATGCATTGGAAGATGTAGGTGATGCTGTACCTGTTTACACTGACGCTGAATTAATCAAGTTATTTGAAAGTAATGCCCATTTGCAGCAGCTAAAAGCTGATGATTGCCAGTTGGTGCAAGATATTGAAGCACGAGCAAAACGTGTGGAATCCCCTTCTTACCAGTTTTTGTATGGCGATATGTTGGCTTGGGGCGTCTGTGTTGAGCGGGATGTTGAGTTAGGCGTGTATTACATGCAGTCCGCTGCGCATCAGGGGTCACCAGCAGCACTTGAACAGCTTGGTCGTTATTATGCAAAAGGCACGTTAGTTCAACAAGATCGTGAACGAGCTATCCCATATTTGCGTGAAGCGGCTGCAATGGGGAATGTTGATGCCCGTATTCAACTCGCTGAGCTATTATTGAATAATTACGGTAGCCCACTGGATTTTGAAGATGCATACCGCTGGTTATATAACACCGTTACTGCCAGTAAGAGCTCGCATCGAAAAATTGCCCAGCTACGTATGGGACTTGAGCGCCGGATGCCTGAAAACATTATTGCACGGGCAAAACGTCGTGATACTTTTTGGTAAATATTTATCTTCTTGCAAAGCTCCCTGCTTCTAATTCCATTCGAACCGCAATAAAAAAAAAGCGTAGCCATTGGCTACGCTTTAGAACTATGACACTTCGCTTTTATTGCACATACTGAATCAGTGAGCAGCTTCAGCACGTTTCCACAGTATCTTTTATAGTACTTTATGTGGACCAAAGCATTCGTAGTGAATATTGTCTTCTTGCACACCGAGTTCAATAAGCTGTTTTGCAACATGCTGCATGAAACCAACAGGACCACAGAAGTAATACTGCATTGCAGGGTCAATTAATTGTGGTGTAACAGCAGTTAAATCAATCATGCCTTGATAATCGAAATCTTCAGCTGGGCGATCGGTGGTTAGTGGTTCACGATACCAAGTCGTCGCACTGATGTGATCGTACTTATCTGCCAGCGTATTCACATAATCTTTAAAGGCGTGGTGACTACCATTTTCAGTTGCGTGCAACCAATGCACTGATGCTTGATGTTCTGTTAGCGCATCTAACATTGATAATGTTGGTGTTAAACCTACGCCAGCTGAAATTAATGTAACGGGTGTTGTTGCCGGTACATCTAAGAAGAAGTCACCTGCAGGAGCGGCAAGTTGTACGGTATCACCAACAGTTAGTTCATTGTGCAGGTAATTAGAGACTTTACCGCCTTCTTCACGCTTAACCGAGATTCGGTAGTTATTGGTACGTGGCGCAGACGATAAGCTGTATTGACGTATTTCCTGAAATTCAAAAGCGTCAGGAGTGAGGTAGATACCTAGGTATTGTCCCGGTTTAAAGTTTGAAACCGTACCGCCATCAGCTGGCTTGAAAGTGAAACTAGTAATAACGTCACTTTCTTGTGTTTTTTCGATTAATGTAAATTCACGCGTTCCACGCCAGCCACCCGTTTTTTCTTCATTTTCTTGATAGATCGCTTCTTCACGAGTAATGAATACGTTGGCAAGCACGCCGTATGCTTCACCCCAAGCGTCTAATACTTCTTGCCCTGGTGACAACAATTCATCAATCGTTGCCAATAAATGACCGCCAACAATTTGGTATTGTTCAGCTGTAATCATGAAACTTGTGTGTTTATGAGCAATTTTTTCAACAGCAGGCAATAGGGCTGCTAGATTGTCGATGTTGTTTGCATAAGCGCAAATTGCATTAAATAATGCTTCACGTTGATCACCGTTACGCTGATTACTCATGTTAAAAATATCTTTGAGTTCAGGGTTATGGCTAAACATACGCTCATAAAAGTGCGCGGTTAGCTTTGGACCTGTTGCAGCGACAACAGGTGCTGTTGCTTTAACAATATCAATAGTTTGTTGACTTATCATGACTTTCTCTTAAAGTTATATTTATAATGCACCTTATAAGTTGTATCTGATCTGTATCTTTTAGTCAATAACAAGATTAAAATGGGCGAAAGAGGAGTTATTGTGCAGTTAACCAGTTTTACAGACTATGGCCTTCGTGCCTTGATATACCTTGCGACTTTGCCTGAGGGCGAATTAACCAGCATTAGTAAAGTGACTGAAGTTTATGGTGTATCCCGTAACCACATGGTTAAGATCATTAATAAATTAGGTCAACTTGGCTATGTGGATACTGTGCGAGGAAAAAACGGTGGTATTCGTTTAGGAATGCCTGCTAACAGAATTATTCTGGGCGATGTTGTGCGTGCAACTGAACCACTGCAGATCGTTAATTGCAGTGAAGACTTTTGTCATATTACGCCAGCCTGCCAACTAAAAGGAATTTTGGCATCAGCAAGAAGTGCGTTTTTAGCTGAGCTTGATAAACATACTTTGCTAAGCTTAATTGATAATAATCCACCGTTACTCGTATTGCTTGATCGTCCTGTAACGGAATAACGCATATAACAATAACTTCCCATCTTATTAGTGGAGTAAAGTTTTTTGCTTTGCTCCCGTCTGTTCACCTATGGTTTGAGTATACCTAACGTATATTTTGCCAACATGGATCAGCTTATGTCCAAAGGTACAACCGATTTACCGGTCGATCCTTTCCGCGATCGCGAAGCATCAAATTACGAAAACCCAATTCCAAGCCGTGAACTTCTACTTGAAGTGATTCGTGGCTTTTCTACTCCTGTTAGCCGTGATCAGTTATTTACTGAATTAAAGCTAGAAGGGGATGATCATTACGAAGGTTTACGCCGTCGCTTACGTGCGATGGAACGTGATGGTCAACTTATTTTTACCCGTCGTCAGTGTTACGCCTTACCTGAGCGTCTCGACCTCATTAAAGGTCATGTTATTGGTCATCGTGATGGCTTTGGTTTCGTGCGCCCTGAAGGTGTAGGAAACAAAGAAGACCTCATGCTGCCCAGCCACCAAATGCGTGGTGTGATTCACGGTGATTACATTTTGGCGCAAGTGTCAGGTGTTGATAAACGTGGACGTCGTGAAGGTCGTGTTGTTCGTATTTTACAAGAAAGTACCAAGCAAATTGTGGGTCGTTTCTTCATTGAAGACAGCATGGGTTACGTGGTGCCTGACGATTCTCGCATTTCGCAAGATATCGTGATCCCGAACGACTTCCGCATGGGGGCTCGTATGGGAAATGTTGTGGTGGTTGAAATTAATCAACGTGCCACTCGTCAGCATAACGCGGTAGGTAAAGTCGTCGAAGTGTTGGGCGAAAACATGGCGGCGGGTATGGAAATCGAAATTGCCCTACGTACCCATGATATTCCTAACGAATGGCCATCTGAAGTCACTAAGCAAATTCAGGGGCTAGGCGAAGAAGTACCTGAAGAAGCGAAAGCAGGGCGTGTTGATTTACGTGATTTACCATTAGTGACGATTGATGGTGAAGATGCACGTGACTTTGATGATGCTGTTTTTTGTGAGCGTAAAAAGTCAGGTGGCTGGCGTTTATGGGTAGCCATTGCTGACGTAAGTCATTACGTTCGTCCAGCTTCAGCATTAGATAACGAAGCAACTAAACGCGGTAACTCGGTTTATTTCCCTTCCGAAGTGATCCCGATGTTACCTGAAGTATTGTCGAATGGTTTATGTTCACTGAATCCACAAGTCGATCGCTTGTGTATGGTTTGTGAAATGACCATTTCTGATTCAGGTAGCCTGTCAGGTTATAAGCATTACGAAGCGGTAATGAATTCTCATGCACGCCTTACTTACACGAAAGTGAGTAAAATGTTGGATGGTGATGAAGAGTTACGTGAACGTTATGCGCCATTAGTTCCTCATTTAGAAGAACTCTTTGGCATGTATAAAGTGCTGAAGAAATCACGTGAAGAGCGTGGTGCGATTGAGTTTGAAACAATCGAAACGCAGTTTATTTTCAATGCAGATCGTAAGATTGACCGCATTGTGCCTGCAGAGCGTAATGAAGCACATAAAATCATCGAAGAATGTATGATTTTAGCCAACATTGCATCTGCACGTTTTGTTGAAAAAGCCAAAGAGCCTGCACTGTACCGTGCACACGATGTTCCTGGTGAAGAACGCTTACAGGGTTTCCGTGATTTCTTAGGTGAGTTGAGCTTACATTTATCGGGTGGCCTTGAGCCGACACCGCGTGATTATGCGGCATTAGCGGCGTTAATTCACGATCGTCCTGATAAAGAATTGATTCAAACCATGCTACTTCGTTCTATGAAGCAAGCTTTGTATCAAGCAGATAATATCGGCCACTTCGGTTTAGCACTGAAGCAATACGCGCACTTTACGTCGCCAATTCGTCGTTACCCTGATTTAACATTACACCGCGCAATTAAGTATCTAATTGCGAAAAATGAAGGTAAGAACGAAGATCGTTGGACACCTTCTGGTGGTTATCATTACTCATTCGATGATATTGATAAAATCGGTGAGCAATGTTCAATGACAGAGCGTCGTGCAGATGATGCAACACGCGATGTGGCTGATTGGCTGAAATGTGAATACATGCAAGACCATATCGGCGATGAGTTCGAAGGTGTGATTGCGAATGTAACAGGCTTTGGCTTCTTTGTTCGTTTAAAAGAGCTGAACATTGATGGTTTAGTACACATCTCGAATCTAGCGAATGATTACTACCAATATGATGCGATTGGTCAGCGATTGATTGGCGACAGTTCTGGTCTGGTATACCGTTTAGGCGACACGGTTCAGGTTAAGGTTGCTGCCATTAACTTGAATGATCGCCAGATTGATTTTGATATTGCTGGTAGTAACCGCAAACCACGTGGTGAAGGTAAAACGGCAAAGAAAAAACAACAGCGAATGCGTAAAGCAGAAGGTATGCGCTCATTCGGTGGGAACCCTGCTAAGAAAGCGTTCATTGTTGAAGATGGTGAAGCAAAAGCTGAACATCGCTCGAAATCAAAGAAAGTACGCTCATCGGTGCGTCAAAAGCTGAAAGAAGGTGCTGTGCCACAAACTGAAGGGGATAAAGCCTCTGCTGTGGGTGATGCTGCGTCAAAGAAAGCGAATGATCCAAAGCGTAAAGTGAAGAAATCAAGCAAGGCACGAAAGAAACAGCGTGCTGGTAAAAAAGAACGGTTAGAGAAGAAGGCCAATTAATGAGTAATGACATGATTTTCGGTATTCATGCCGTAAAAGCTGTTTTAGCGACAGATCCGGTACGTTTAATCGAAGTATTTGTGCTAAAAGATCGTCAAGATGATCGCTTAATGCCCCTACTTACTGAATTGAAAGACTTAGGTATTACTATTCAACAAGCTGGTCGTAAAGCATTGGATGACAAAGCTAAAGGTGCATCTCATCAAGGCATTATTGCTCGAGTTAAGCCTGCAAAACAGCTGAATGAACATGATTTAGATACCATCTTAGAGGGCTCTGAAAACCCACTATTATTGATTCTAGATGGTGTAACCGATCCTCATAACCTCGGTGCATGTATACGTAATGCAGATGCCGCTGGTGCCGTTGCGGTTATTATTCCTAAAGACCGTGCTGCGCAACTGACAGCAACCGCAAGCAAAGTAGCTTGTGGTGCTGCTGAAGTGATGCCTCTGGTACGTGTAACTAACTTGGCGCGTACAATGCGTGCGCTACAAGATAAAGGCGTGTGGATTGTAGGTACTGCTGGTGAAGCAACGCATGATGTTTACGACAGTAAACTAACAGGACCATTAGCCATTGTTATGGGGGCTGAAGGCGAAGGTATGCGCCGTCTGACTCGCGAAACATGCGATGACTTAATTAAAATCCCAATGGCAGGCTCTGTTTCAAGTCTTAATGTGTCTGTCGCGACAGGTATCTGTTTATTTGAAGCTGTACGTCAACGTCAGATTTAGCCTTTTATTTTAGCTAGATAGTGACATTATAAAGTACATAAAAGGGCTGTGATTTTCACAGCCCTTTTTTATTTTCATTTTACTGGGATTAATGCCTAAAATCTCTTGCGTAAATTGAGTATTCTCTATACTATTCGGTGTCCAAATTCTCGGTTCTTTTTTTAGTTCCTTGCTTCCTTTGGTTAACCGAGCCAAATCTGGAAGCTGATTAATCCGTAAGGAGCAACCAATGCGTCATTACGAAATCGTATTCATGGTGCACCCTGATCAAAGCGAACAGGTTGCTGGCATGATCGAACGTTACACTGGTTCAATCAAAGATTCTGGTGGTCAAATTCACCGTCTAGAAGATTGGGGTCGCCGTCAAATGGCTTACCCAATCAACAAACTGCACAAAGCACACTATGTTCTTATGAACATCGAAGCTGAGCAGTCTGTAGTTGACGAGCTTGAATCGACTTTCCGTTTCAACGATGCTGTGATCCGTAACATGATCATGCGTGCGAAAAACGCTGTAACTGAGCCATCTCCAATGATGAAGGCTAAAGAAGAGCGTTTCACTAAGCGTGACGACCGCGAAGAGCGTTCAGATCGTTCAGAAGCGCCACGTGCAGAAGCTCCAGCACCAGCACAAGCTGAAGCTGAAGACGAAGCTGCAGCTGAGTAATTTGTAACATGACCAATCGTTTGGTGTTATCTGGTGTTATCGCCAAAGACCCCAAACGAAGCCAATCCCCGGCAGGTGTGCCTCATTGTCACTTTGTGCTTGAGCATCGTTCCTACCAACGGGAAGCTGATTTACCTCGACAGGTGTATTGTTACATCAACGTAGTAATCAGTGGTAAAGGTCTACAAGTTCTCACTCAAGATTTAGCCGTTGGTGTACACACTAAGGTATCGGGATTTATCTCATACCAAACCGGCCGTAATGGCATAGGTAAATTAGTGTTGCATGCCGACCACATTGAAATAATTTGTTCAGGAGATTAGCCCATGGCACGTTTCTTCCGTCGTCGTAAATTCTGTCGTTTCACTGCAGAAGACGTACAAGAGATCGACTACAAAGACGTAGTTACTCTAAAAAACTACATTACTGAAGCTGGTAAAATTGTACCGAGCCGTATCACTGGTACTCGTGCTAAATACCAACGTCAGCTAGCTCGCGCTATCAAGCGTTCTCGTTACCTAGCACTTCTACCGTACACAGATAAGCATCTGTAAGCGTAGTAGTTTTTAGACTTATAAAGAGGACAAGATAATGCAAGTTATTCTACTTGATAAAATCGGTAACCTAGGTAGCCTAGGCGATCAAGTAAACGTTAAGTCTGGTTATGCTCGTAACTTCCTTATCCCACAGGGTAAAGTTGTTATGGCTACTAAAGCTAACGTTGAAATGTTCGAAACTCGCCGTGCAGAACTAGAAGCTAAAGTTGCTGAGCAACGTGCTGCTTCTGAAGCTCGTGCAGAAAAGTTAGTTGCTCTAGAAGCGGTTGTTATCGCATCTAAAGCAGGTGACGAAGGTAAACTATTCGGTTCTATCGGTACTCGCGATATCGCTGACGCTATTACAGCGGCTGGCGAAGCAGTAGTGAAGAGCGAAGTTCGTCTACCTGAAGGCGCACTACGTAACACTGGTGAATACGAAGTTAGCATTCAGCTAAACTCTGACGTATTCGCTAAAGTTAACCTAACAATTGTTGCTGCAGAGTAATAGTTTTTAGTGTTAATAAAAAAACCAGCCTTTGGGCTGGTTTTTTTGTATCTGTAATATGCTATTCATTACTGAATATTGTAGTTTCGACAGAACTTCTTCCCTGAAACCGACGCGCTAAATCTTAAACAGTAAATTGACCGTCATGGTTGAATCTCTCTTTTTCAAACCATCGGGTACCCAACTATTATATTTTTGTGAACTGCTAATTTTTATCGCAATGTGTTCGGTAACTGAGCTGGTCAGGTTTATTTCACTTTCTAAAGTACTGTTACTGTTACCCGCTATACCTGTTAGTCGTAGATTCAATTCCATATTTTTTACGGGCTTCCACGTTACTCTGGTACTTGCCCTGATAATCAGTTCGTCGACCGTATCAGGTAAGACGATGTCATCGTCGTCAATTTCATCAAGATTGGGTTCTTGATGTCGATAGCCGGGGCCGGCTTCCACTTCCATTAAGACGGTTTCGCGACGTAAGAGCTGATAACCCATACCTGTTGCTAATGTAAAATCAATAAAGTACGGCCCATAGCGATCGTCAACATAATTAGCATTACCCAATAGATAGGCGCGCTCATTAATTTTCATATCTGACTGTAATTCTAACGAGCCTTTACGTTTGTCTTCTTCGCCATCTTTATTGACTAATAAGTACTTTGCTTCACCTGAGTGACGGAATTGGTTTTTTACATATGTAAGCCCAAGCCGTGTGTTCAACGACTGTGAGTCTGAATTGCCCGACAATGATTGGTAACCAAGCTCTATCTCCGTAGATAACGGTGAAGGGGGGAGGTTCGGTGTATCGTCATCATCAGCATAAGCATGAGAGTTGGCAAGCAGTAGTAAAGCGAGTAAGTATCTTGCCAAGTGTCCTCCGTTGCTCGAGTGTTATTTAAATAGCGTGTAGCTATAAATGCTGGCGGGCAGTTTACCTTAAAATTGTCAGCTTTTGGTCAAGAATAGCAAAGGGATACATCTTGCTCGCAGAAAAAGCGTCATAATCATCTTATCAACAAAAAGGCATCTTTCTATTTATCATGTACGAGATATGCGTAGAGATGACATGAATAAGGTATACTAACAGGCTTCGTTTCAGGTAACCGCGCGATCATTATGGCTGATAATAGTAAACCGAAAAAATATAAAGATACCCAGATGGATGCAATCAAAATGCCTCCACATTCATTAGAAGCCGAGCAGTCTGTGCTGGGCGGTTTAATGTTGGATAATGAAAAGTGGGATCGCGTTGCGGAGAAGGTTGTCTCAAAAGACTTTTATAGTCGTCCCCATCGTATTATTTTTGAAGCTACAGCAGCGTTACTTGAGGGGGGACAACCCCTAGATCTTATTACGTTGTCTGAACATTTAGAGCGTGCCGATAAACTAGAAGATGTGGGAGGTTTTGCTTACCTTGCAGAATTGGCTAAAAATACACCTTCAGCCGCAAACATTGGCGCATACGCAGAGATTGTTCGTGAGCGAGCATTAATTCGAGACATGATTGCTGTGGCGAATGATATTGCTGATGCCGGGTATGATCCGCAAGGGCGTACCAGTGAAGACTTGCTCGACATGGCAGAAAGTAAAGTTTTTGCGATTGCAGAGCAGCGTACCAATGACAATGAAGGCCCACAGAGTGTTGATACCATTCTGGAAAAAACCTTAGAGCGAATTGAGCTGCTATACCAATCACCACAAGATGGTGTTACAGGTGTATCGACTGGTTTTAGTGATCTAAATAAGAAAACAGCGGGCCTACAGGGGTCTGATTTAATCATTGTTGCGGCACGTCCATCTATGGGTAAAACTACGTTTGCGATGAACTTGTGTGAAAATGCAGCAATGGACCAAGAAAAGCCGGTACTTATCTTTTCATTGGAAATGCCCTCAGAACAAATCATGATGCGTATGTTGGCGTCATTATCTCGTGTTGATCAAACGAAAATTCGTACCGGTCAGCTTGATGATGAAGATTGGGCGCGTATCTCATCAACAATGGGTATTCTGATGGAAAAGAAGAATATGTTCATTGATGATAGTTCGGGTTTAACACCAACCGAATTGCGTTCACGGGCGCGTCGTATTGCTCGTGACCACGGTGGGCTAAGCATGATCATGATCGATTACCTTCAGCTAATGCGCGTACCTGGCATGCAAGATAATCGTACTTTAGAAATATCTGAAATTTCACGCTCTCTTAAAGCATTGGCGAAAGAATTAAATGTTCCTGTTGTTGCCCTTTCGCAGCTTAACCGATCGTTGGAGCAGCGTGCTGATAAACGTCCAATTAACTCTGACTTACGTGAATCTGGTGCGATCGAGCAAGATGCCGATTTGATTATGTTTATTTATCGCGACGAAGTGTATAACGAAGAAAGTGCATTAAAAGGCATCGCAGAAATTATCATTGGTAAGCAGCGTAATGGTCCCATTGGCTCTGTTCGCTTAACGTTCCAAGGTCAATACTCTCGCTTTGATAATTATGCAGGGCCTGCATTCGATGAAGAATGATCTTAGAATAAGAATTAGGAATTAACGATGAAAGCGGCGACAGCTTATATCAATACCGACGCGCTAACACATAACATTCGACAACTGCATTTACAGGCACCGAATAGTAAATTATTAGCCGTAGTGAAAGCGAATGGATACGGACATGGCTTGTTACATGTAGCAAAAAGTTTACCTGATGCTGATGCATTTGGTGTTGCTCGTATTGAAGAAGCATTAACGTTACGTGCAGGAGGGGTCGTTAAACCTATCTTATTATTAGAAGGTTTTTATGGCGCATCTGATTTACCTATTATCGTGACGAATAATATTCATACTGTCGTCCATTCAATCGAGCAACTAGAGGCGCTAGAATCGGCTGAATTAGACAACCAAGCGGTTGTTTGGTTGAAGATTGATACGGGAATGCATCGCTTAGGTGTGCGCCCTGAGCAACTCGATGATTTTGTACAACGCTTACATGCCTGCGATAATGTCGCCAAACCATTGCGATATATGAGTCACTTTGGTTGTGCTGATGATCTGGCAAGCAATGTCACTAACCAACAAATTAATACCTTCCTATCGTTAACGGAAGGCTGCAGTGGTGAGCGTTCTTTGGCTGCTTCGGCGGGGATATTGGCCTGGCCCGATAGTCAGCTTGAATGGATTCGTCCTGGCATTATTATGTATGGTGTTTCTCCATTTATTGAACCAGACCGTTCCGCTGAAGCATTTAACCTGCAACCTGTCATGACACTAACCTCTAGCTTAATTGCAGTTCGTGATGTGAAAGAAGGTGAGCAAGTCGGTTATGGCGGCATATGGACCAGTGAGCGCGATACAAAAGTCGGCGTAATTGCGATTGGTTACGGTGATGGCTACCCACGTACAGCACCGAATGGCACCCCAGTTTTAGTTAACGGTCGTATCGTACCCATGGCTGGGCGTGTATCTATGGATATGCTGACTGTCGATCTTGGGCCTAATGCGCAAGATAAAGTCGGCGACGAAGCGATTTTGTGGGGCAATGGTTTACCTGCAGAAGTTGTCGCTGAGCATATTGGCACAATCGCGTACGAGCTAGTAACTAAGCTGACATCACGTGTTGATATGACTTATTTATAATTGTAATTTGAAGAACAGATTAATTTGAATTCATATAAAAAGATTAAAGCCGTAGCTCTTGCTGCGGCTTTATTGTATTCAGTATCAGCTCAATCTGATGATAATCAAAAAGATTATGCCCCAGATTTTGCTGCCGTTCCGTTCGCTTTTTCGAGTGACTCTTTAGGGTTTGCAGTTGGTGCGGCAGGCTTAATTAAAAGTGCTGGTCAGCCTCAGGCATCGTTGCTTGGTGTGGGTGTTATTACCGATAAAAATTCGTGGATAACCTTTCTTGCTGCGAACAATTATGTGTTATCACAAGATAGTCGATGGTTATTTGGTGCTGAGCTATACGCTGCTGATTTTAATCAGGCTGATTATTATGTGGGTGACGGCACATTGAATGATTCTTCTCAAAACGATGCCATTATTGCTGATGGTAAAGAAGCCCAATACCGTTTGACTGCTCGTTATATTTTACCGTTTGGGGCTGGGGAATCTGAGGGGTTCATGGCTGCGATTAAGCCAGTGCGTACCATAACCGGCAGTAGCCCGTGGACGAGTGGGGTATCGTCATTAGAATTTCGGCCGTTTTATCAAAGCCGTGAGTTTACCGATTCTGCGGTTAGTGATACTGGATTTGAAGAGCCGACCAGTGTATGGGGGCTTGAGACTCGCTTTGATTGGGATAATCGGAATAATACTCGTAATCCCACAGAAGGTAGCCGTAGCCAGTTTTCTGTAACCTATTCCCCAGGTGATTCTGACAGCCCTGAATGGTGGAAATGGGAGCTGAGTCAAAGCTGGTTTTGGGACTTAGGCGCATTTAAAGATCTTATCGATCAACAAGTTTTTGCTTTTAATGTTTATACGGGTGATACCCCTAGTTGGAATAATACCCAAAATATTAACGGAAAAGACGAATTTAACCGTCCGCCAGAATACGCAGGTACTCGTCTAGGTGGTTTATATCGTTTGCGCAGCTTCCAAGGCGGTCGTTATGTTGATCGTTCAGCACTGAGTTACAGCATGGAATATCGCGTTTTGCCAGACTGGCAACCGTTAGGTGAATGGCCGGTTTTTGATTGGTATGACGTGCCATGGTGGCAGTGGGTTGCTTTTGCTGATATTGGTCGTGTAGCAGATGAATATAATTTAGTTGAGCTACATAAAGATATGAAATGGAGTGCCGGTGGTGCGATTCGTTTCCAAGTTGAAGGTGTGGTTGTTCGTACTGAAATCGCGTGGGGTAGTGAAGATAATATGTTTCGCGTAATGATTAACCAGCCGTTTTAATTGTTGCCGTACTTGCACACACTCTTCTTCATCGATATGTAGGTAAGACGCACGGATGTTTGTTGAATGAAAATATGTACTAAACCAACATAAAACTAGTGTATCCCTGTGGTTTGTTGTTCAATTTCATCGGTTATTAGATAGGGGCGAGGGTTGCACTTTCAGTTGGTATTGCCTTTTGAAACCACATTAATTCTTGCGTCTTGGTTGAAGCTCTGTTGCAATCAGAGATGTTACTGGAACAAGAAGTAATAATAACGTCTATTATTTACTCTTGGTTTTCGTGACCTGACTCAATGAAGGTAGATGTGTCTTCACGTCATAATCTGTCATAAGTTGTAAAATTACAAGAAAGTCTGATAAACAGACTGTATGCGCCACAACAACATTCGAATATCGGGGATCCATTGAGTGATTTGATTCGAAATGCTCGATGGATTGTACAACTAAAAATATCAGGAACTTCACCATGTTGAAAAACATCAACCCAACGCATACTCAAGCTTGGAAAGATCTGACTGCACACTATGAAGATGCGCAAGATCTACAATTAAGCGACTTGTTTGCTAACGACAGCGAGCGTTTTGCTAAGTTTTCTGCAACATTCGGCTCAGATATTCTGCTTGATTACTCTAAAAACCTGATCACAGAAGAAACGCTGACGAAGCTATTTGCATTAGCTGAGCAAACTGAACTAAAAGCGGCTATTGCCGAAATGTTCAGTGGTGAAAAGATTAATAAGACTGAAGATCGTGCTGTTCTTCACTCTGCATTACGTAATCGTAGCAATACACCAGTCGTTGTTGATGGTGAAGACGTTATGCCTAAAGTTAACGCTGTACTAGAGAAGATGAAAGCCTTCACTGCACGCATCGTTGACGGTGATTGGAAAGGTTATACAGGCCAAGAAATTACCGATGTTGTTAATATCGGTATTGGTGGTTCTGATCTTGGTCCTTACATGGTTTCTGAAGCATTAGTACCTTATAAAACGCGTTTGAACATGCACTTTGTATCAAACGTCGACGGTACGCATATCGCAGAAACACTGAAAGATTTGAACCCAGAAACAACGTTATTCTTGATCGCATCAAAAACGTTTACAACACAAGAAACAATGACGAATGCACACTCTGCACGTGATTGGTTCTTAGCAACAGCTCAAGATCAAGCACATGTCGCGAAGCATTTTGCTGCGCTTTCAACCAATGCTGGCTCAGTGTCTGAGTTTGGTATCGATACAGACAATATGTTTGAATTCTGGGATTGGGTTGGTGGTCGTTATTCACTATGTTCAGCTATCGGTCTATCTATTTGCCTATCTATTGGCTTCGACAATTTTGTTGAGCTATTAGATGGTGCTCACGAAATGGATCAGCACTTTGCACAAGCACCGTTAGAAGAAAACCTACCAGTGATTCTGGCGCTAATCGGTATTTGGTACAACAACTTCCACGGTGCTGAATCTGAAGCTATTCTGCCATACGATCAATATTTACACCGTTTTGCGGCTTACTTCCAGCAAGGTAATATGGAATCAAATGGTAAGTGTGTAGATCGTGGTGGCAACCCAGTTGATTACCAAACTGGTCCTATTATTTGGGGTGAACCAGGTACAAATGGTCAGCATGCTTTCTATCAGTTGATTCACCAAGGAACGAAGTTAATTCCATGTGATTTCATTGCACCGTCAATTAGTCATAATCCATTAACGGATCACCATCCGAAGCTAATGGCTAACTTCTTTGCACAAACTGAAGCATTGGCATTTGGTAAAACGAAAGAACAAGTTGAAGCTGAATTTGTTGCTGCAGGTAAGACTTTAGATGAAGTGAAAGACCTAGTACCGTTTAAAGTTTTTGACGGGAACCGTCCAACGAACTCTATCTTGATTAAGCAAGTAACGCCGAAAGTATTGGGTTCCTTAATGGCTCTGTATGAGCAAAAGATCTTCACGCAAGGTGTTATCTGGAATATCTTTAGTTTTGATCAGTGGGGTGTTGAATTAGGTAAGCAGTTAGCTAACCAAATTCTTCCTGAACTAAATAATGCAGACAGCATTACTGGCCATGATAGCTCAACGAATGGTCTTATTAACGCGTTTAAACAATGGCGTAAATAAGTTCACGTTGTGAAATAGTTGTTAGAAATAAGAACACCGCATTGGCGGTGTTTTTTTTATCTGATAGTTATGGCTTTGTTTCAATGGTGAAGTAGGGTTAATCAAAACAGATTTCGATGAACGCTTTACCGTATTCAGAATTGAAAGGCATGATGATGATGACACCATCCGTCTTATGGGTAATTGTATGACCTCGCCCTGAGACTACTGCTGGGGTTGCCATTTCAAAGTTATAACCTTTATCGGCTAAAATACGTTTAGCCCCACCCGTTACCATGTTGGTAATTTCACCAACCATATCAGTGACTTCTTCGTTGATACCATTCGGGCGCTCACCTAGCATGCGTTGCATGATTTCTAAAGCGAGGTTTTCATCAAAGGTAATCGACATTGAACCTTTTGTTTGTGGGCCAATTAAACCAATTAAACCTGATACATCACCGCGTGCCACTTCATCTTTTTTAATGCGTGGTTTTTGTGGGGCCAATTCCATTGACGCCATGGTTTTCAAAACATTCAAAAGTGATGCTAAGAAGGGATTTACGAATTCTGCTCGCATAATTACGTATTGTGCCTATGAAAATTTAAAATACTATTTGCTGCTTTGACATTTACGGCAAATACCGTGGCTTTCTACGACATGATGATTAATTTTGAAGCCGTATTTTTCTGATTTTTGGCGTAATAATTTTGCTAAATCATCATCATGAGATTCTTCTACATAGCCGCATTCATCACAAATCAATAATTGCGAACAATGATCGGCGTGCCCAAGTACACAGCAAGCAATATAGCTGTTAGTGGATTCAACTTTATGAACGAACCCTTGAGTCAATAGAAAATCGAGAGCGCGATATATTGTCGGAGGTTTAGCTTGAGGCTCAGTGACTTTAAGTAAATCTAATAACTCATAAGCGCTTATTGAACTGTGGTGCTCAATAATTAACTCAAGAACTTTTAACCGTTGAGGTGTAAGTCTAACTCCTCGTTGCTCGCAAAGCTGTTGTGCTTTATTCAGCAGTTGCGTTTGATTAGCCATTAAAACCTCAGAAAACAGCGATAAGTCAGATAGTTTATCACAGCATTCGATAAACGTATGTCTGGTCTCTAAATTCTAGAACAATCAGGAGAATATTTCGCGAGTTTGATCACGCTACCGTATGTATTCAACAAAAATAACGGGATATGCAGATTAATAGCGTTTCCCTAAATGTCACCGGCTTGTAATAGACCTTTATAACGTAAGCGTATTCGGGAAGGATTTGTAAAGAATGGAGAGAAGGTTGAGTAACAATGTTAATTTTAACCCTTTGAAATAAAAGGTGAGGTGATGTGTGAGTATATCCGCCTTTACAGTTTTTAATGGGGGAGGTGGATTGGTTGTTATCTGGTTTTAGTTTCTATCTTGGGCTTCGTTAATAAATCGCGTAAACTAGCGCACCTTGCTAAGAAACACTGTGCTTTTTACTTTTTGAAGTATTGAAAAGCCTATTGGCAATATTTTGTATTTATAGCTCCACTTAGAATGAAGGTATGACAATGGTCACTGATGCTTTATTGAATAACCAAAATGATGAAATAAAAACGCAAGATAATTCTGGTTATCCAATGCAGCGTTTTTCCGTCGCACCCATGCTCGATTGGACTGATCGCCATTGTCGTTATTTCCATCGTCTATTAAGTGAAAATGCTTTGCTTTATACCGAGATGGTTACAACAGGGGCAATTATTCATGGTAAAGGCGATTTTCTGACGTTTAATGAAGAAGAGAATCCTGTCGCATTACAATTGGGTGGTTCAAACCCTGTTGATTTAGCGCACTGTGCAAAACTAGCTCAAGAACGTGGCTATGATGAAATTAACCTGAATGTAGGTTGCCCATCAGATCGTGTTCAGAATGGACGGTTTGGTGCTTGCCTAATGGGTGAAGCAGATCTGGTGGCTTTATGTGTTTCATCAATGCGTGAAGTGGTTGATATTCCTGTTACCGTTAAAACTCGAATTGGTATTGATGAGCAGGATTCTTATCAGTTCTTGGTTGATTTTATTGGTACCGTCAACGAGAAGAGTGGCTGTGATAATTTTACGGTTCATGCGCGTAA
Organism: Photobacterium frigidiphilum; assembly: GCF_003025615.1. Lineage (GTDB taxonomy): Bacteria > Pseudomonadota > Gammaproteobacteria > Enterobacterales > Vibrionaceae > Photobacterium > Photobacterium frigidiphilum. The sequence continues at coordinate 32,023 of NZ_PYMJ01000038.1, forward strand.
AGCGTGGCTCAAAGGGCTTAGCCCGAAAGAGAACCGTGAGATCCCACCGCTTGATTACCCGCGTGTGTATCAATTAAAACGTGATTTCCCAAATATTATCATGGCGATTAATGGTGGTATTAAGACGTTTGATGAGATGGAAGAGCACCTGAAGCACATGGATGGGGTGATGGTGGGTCGCGAGGCTTATCAAAATCCGTACTTGATGGCAGAAGTTGATCAACGTTTATTTGGCAGTTCAAAGCCAATTATTAAACGTCGTGAGGCAGCTGAAGCCATGTTCCCTTATATTGAGCGACAGTTGGCGAATGGTTCTAAACTAGGTCATATTACCCGTCATATGCTTGGATTATTCCAAGGCATACCGGGTGGGCGTCAATGGCGTCGTTATATCAGTGAGAATGCACATAAACCAGGCTCTGGTATTGAAGTCGTGCAATGCGCATTAGACAAAATTTCCCATGATATCGATGTATAACTAACATCAGTATTATTCAGACTGATTAAAGGTTGGCAATATTTACCATCATAAATGGTTATTTTGACCAAGCTTAGAAAGCGTAATCTTAATGAAAGGTTACGCTTTTTTTGTATCATCATGAAATACAATGATTTATGTTCTAACTCAAATTGTGGCTTATTTTGTGCAGTAGTTATATGTAGATAATAAAGGGGAATGAATATGATCGAGTTTCTATTTTTAATCGCTTTTTCATTAGTACTGGTTTTTACCGGTGTCAGTATGATTGGTGTATTACTTGCTGTGGCTGCTGGTTTTGCCATTATGGCGGTCGCGGGTATGATTGGAATTGTGTTTAAGTTATTACCATGGATTGCATTGATTGCGGTTGTTGTGTGGTTTTATCGCGAGAAAAAAGCAGACAAGTCTCACCGAGAGAGATCGACATACCGCCGTCGTTACTAGCGGTATAGCGTTAATTTGTATAGCAACAATAAGTATTTTTGGGCTCAATAATTCAGCAAAGCGAATGAAGTGCGGTTTTCTTGTACAGCTTCTGCTATAGTCTTGCCGATTTTTTAAAATACTTATAAGAGCGGAGACTCGAATGAACAAATTAATGCTTACAGCTGTAGCGGCTGCTGTAGCTTTTTCTGTAGCAGTACCAGCACAAGCTGCAGCACTTTTAGGGGTTAAAGCCGGCGTTGACGTATGGGCTGCTAATGCGAAAGTCAATAGCGCTAATAGTGACAAAAGCGACGACACATCTCCTTCATTTTACGTAGCATTTGAGCACTTTATTCCATTAGTGCCTAACTTCCGCCTTCGTTACAACGACATCGATACCGGCGCTGTTGCTTTCGAACAAACAGACTTAACTGCTTACTACGAAATCTTAGATAACGATGCGATTGCATTTGATCTTGGTCTTACAATGACGAAGTTCGGATCGGGTAACGTTACTCTTGGTGGTCAGAATGATACGTTTGATGAGTGGCAGCCTAGCATCTACGGTAACGTAGAAGTGGGCATCCCGATGACGCCACTATTTGTGTTTGGTGATTTAAACTTCAGTAGCTTCAACAGCAACAGTACTGTTGACGGTCAAGCGGGTGTTAAGTGGTCTATTCCTTTAGTTGCGCTTGATCTAAACGTTCGTGGTGGTTACCGCGTGATGGATTACGATTTTGATAGCGTTAAAAACAGCGATAGCGTGAAGCTTGACGGTTGGTTTGCTGGTGTTGAATTAGATTTCTAAGCCTGACTAATTGTATGAATATTAAAAAGCCACGAATTATTCGTGGCTTTTTGTTGCCTGTTTCTCTGTTTTTGTACCATTTTTAATAAGTGACACATTCATCAGGAAACAGGATTATGACTATAGATGAATTACAGCGCTTATATTTAACCAGCGATTTAGTGGAAGCTGTTGTCGAGCCGTCAATCCAAACTAACGGATGGATTGTGGAATTTCGTCACCGTCGTGGCGGATTAGTCCCTTTAACTGACCATACTGGTAGTGAAAAATGCTATCAAGATGTCGATTCTGCAACAGAAAGTGCGTTTGAGGTCGGTTTTCATCAAGTGAGAATTGCCGACGCTTTCTAACGTATTCTTTCTACTTATCCGCCATATTGCATGCTTAGTAACCCATTAAGCCGCGTCTTTACACCCCTACACCTAACTAAAAGTTATAAAACATTCTCATCTATTCTTTCTTGTTATTTCATTCAGTGGCTAATCTAACATAACGCAATGTATAGGGAACGTCGTGTCATGTTACTTAAGGAATTATCGGCTGTAGCCAGCCCACTCAATGATCAACAAATAGATCAGCTACAACAAGCCGCTGCTGAATCATCACCTCAGCAGCTTGCATGGATCAGTGGTTACTTCTGGGGGTTAAGCCAAACTCAGGCTTCAAGTCATCTTCAGTCAGTATCACAGCCCGGCGTTGTCGCTGCTGCACAACCTGCTGGTAAATTAACCATTATCTATGCGTCACAAACGGGTAATGCTAAAGGGGTTGCCATTGCGTTAAAGGAAGAGGCGACTGCTGCGGGTATTGCTGTTGAGTTAGTATCAGCTGGTGATTACAAAGGTAAAAACTTCGCGAAAGAAACCCATGTCATTATTATTGCTTCTACCCATGGTGAAGGCGAAGCGCCTGATGATGCGATCGACTTACATGAATTCTTACAGTCGAAGAAAGCCCCTAAACTGCCTAACCTGCAATATGCCGTTATTGGCTTGGGTGATTCAAGTTATGAGTTCTTCTGCCAAACGGCGAAAGACTTTGATAGTTACTTAAGCAAGCTTGGCGCTCTGCCGATGTTAGATCGCTTAGATTGTGATGTTGACTATGATGTACCTGCTGCGGAATGGCGAGTGAAGGCATTAGCCAAAGCCAAAGAGACATTATCAGCAGGTGATGCCGACGTTGTGCAGCTGCCTGTTACTCAACCTCAACAGGCTATGTCGCAATACTCCAAGCAGAATCCATATGAAGCGACACTGCTGACTAGCCAGAAGATCACCGGTCGTAATTCTGGTAAAGATGTTCGTCATATTGAAATTGATTTAGAAGGTTCAGGCTTAACCTACCAAGCTGGTGATGCGCTAGGCGTGTGGTATGAAAATGATCCTGAATTAGCGTTAGCCATTGTTGCTAAAGTGGGATTAAGCGGTGAAGAGCTGATTGAGGTTGATGGTGAACATATCCAACTTGTAACGGCTTTAGTCAGTCAATATGAAATTACTTCCGCAAACCCACAGTTGGTAACTAAATTTGCCGCGCTTTCTGAGAGTAAAAAGTTAGAAAAGCTGGTAGCAGATAAAAATAAGCTTCGTGAATACTCGGGTAATACTCAAATCATTGATGTGTTAGCTGAAAAGAAAACCCAATTAAGTGCTGAACAACTTATTAGTTTATTACGTCGTTTAACGCCTCGTTTATATTCTATTTCTTCTAGTCAGGAAGAGGTGGGTGAAGAAGTTCACTTAACTGTTGGCGTTGTTGAATTCGAAAAAGGTGAAGAAAGCCGTCAAGGTGGAGCTTCTAGCTTCTTATCTCATCGCCTGGAAGAAGGCGCAGCGGTGAAAGTTTTTGTTGAAGAAAACAATAATTTTAAACTGCCTGCAGATGATAATACTCCGGTCATTATGATTGGTCCTGGTACAGGTATCGCCCCCTTCCGTGCATTTGTACAAGAGCGGGACAATCGAGAAGCTGAAGGCAAAAATTGGTTATTCTTTGGTGACCGTACATTTACTGATGATTTCTTGTATCAAGTCGAATGGCAAAAGTACCTGAAATCAGGTGTTGTACAGCAACTTGATGTGGCATTCAGTCGTGACCAAGTTGAGAAAGTATACGTACAACACCGTGTGTTAGAACATGCCGATCAGGTATGGCAATGGTTACAAGAAGGTGCGCATGTTTATGTTTGTGGTGATATGAACCATATGGCGAAAGATGTACACGACGCGTTACTGACCGTGATTGAACAGCAAGGGAAGCAAAGCCGTGAGCAGGCTGAACAATATTTAAATGAGCTACGTAAGAGCAAGCGTTATCAAAAGGATGTGTACTAATGACTGAACAAAAACTATCAGATAACGAACGCCTAAAACGTGAAAGTAATTTCTTACGTGGCACCATTGCTGATGATCTGCAAGACCGTATTACTGGTGGCTTTACGGCTGATAACTTCCAGTTAATTCGCTTTCATGGCATGTATCAACAAGATGATCGTGATATTCGTGCTGAACGTGCAAAGCAAAAGTTAGAGCCTTTGCACAATGTGATGCTGCGTGCGCGTATGCCCGGTGGCATCATTACTCCAACACAGTGGCTGGCAATAGATAAGTTTGCTGAAGAAAGTAGTTTATACGGCAGTATTCGTTTAACGACTCGTCAAACATTTCAGTTTCATGGCGTGTTGAAGCCAAATATTAAGTTGATGCATCAAACACTGAACAGCATAGGCATTGATTCAATTGCGACTGCTGGAGACGTGAACCGTAATGTTCTTTGTACCACTAACCCGATTGAATCTGAATTACATCAAGAAGCGTATGAGTGGGCAAAAAAAATCAGTGAACATTTACTGCCTAAAACCCGTGCGTATGCTGAAATTTGGCTTGATGGTGAAAAGGTCGAAGGTGGTGATGAAGAGCCTATTTTAGGCAGCAATTACCTGCCACGTAAATTTAAGACGACCGTGGTGATCCCACCGCAGAATGACGTTGATGTGCATGCCAATGACCTTAACTTTATAGCGATTGCTGATAATGGAAAGCTTGTCGGCTTTAATGTGTTGGTTGGTGGTGGTTTAGCCATGACTCATGGTGATAAAACGACGTATCCACGTCGGGCTGATGACTTTGGTTTTATTCCGCTGGTTAACACGCTTGATATCGCCGCGGCTGTTGTAACGACGCAGCGCGATTGGGGTAATCGTTCTAACCGTAAGAATGCAAAAACCAAATACACCTTAGATCGTGTAGGGGTTGATGTTTTTAAAGCGGAAGTTGAAAAGCGTGCAGGAATCACTTTTGCAGCGAGTCGTCCTTATGAGTTTACTGACCGTGGCGATCGTATTGGCTGGGTTGAAGGCATCGATGGTAAGCACCATTTAGCGTTATTCATCGAAAATGGTCGCTTGTTAGATACTCCAGGAAAACCGCTGAAAACAGGTGTCGCTGAAATTGCCAAGATTCATAAAGGTGATTTTCGTATGACGGCGAATCAAAACTTAATTGTGGCAGGTGTACCTGCGGCAGATAAGAATAAGATCGAGCAGATCGCCCGCGATCATGGCTTGATCGATGATGGTGTCAGTGAGCAGCGTAAAAACTCGATGGCGTGTGTGGCTTTTCCTACATGCCCGTTGGCGATGGCAGAAGCTGAACGTTTTTTACCTGACTTTGTCACGGATGTCGAAGGTGTGTTAGCCAAGCATGGCCTTGCGGAAGACGACAATATCATCTTACGTGTAACGGGCTGTCCGAACGGCTGTGCTCGTGCCATGTTGGCTGAGATCGGTTTAGTAGGTAAAGCCCCTGGTCGTTATAACGTGCACCTTGGTGGTAATCGTAACGGTACACGCGTTCCTAAAATGTACCGTGAAAACATAACAGTGCCGCAAATCATGGATGAAATTGATCTGCTTGTTGGTCGCTGGGCTAATGAACGTGAAGATGGCGAAGGTTTTGGCGATTTTACTGTTCGTGCAGGCATTATTGAACCCGTTCTAGTATCTAAGAGAGATTTTTATGCCTAACTATGCATTAGCAGATTTACTGGAAAAAACGAAGATAGAACAGATCCTTCAATTGGCTGAGATTAATGCTGAACTTGAAGCGCTTTCTGCACAGGAAAGAGTACGTTGGGCACTGGCGAATCTTGGTAGTGAATTTGCTCTCGCGTCTAGTTTTGGTATTCAATCTGCTGTGATGTTGCACTTGGTCACGAATGAATCCCCTAAAGTGCCAGTTATTTTAACTGACACGGGGTATTTGTTTCCTGAAACCTATCAATTCATTGATCTGCTGACTCGCCGTCTATCGTTAAATCTTTATGTATACCGTGCTGAAATAAGCTCAACATGGCAAGAAGCACGATACGGTAAGTTGTGGGAGCAAGGGGTTGACGGTATTAAACAATATAACCGCTTGAATAAAGTAGAGCCTATGCGGCGCGCATTAGATGAATTGAATGTAAGCGCATGGTTTTCAGGGCTACGTCGCGAACAATCGAGTTCTCGTGCATCATTGCCGGTGTTGGCCATTCAAAATGGTGTGTTTAAATTCCTGCCTCTTATTGATTGGACTGATAATGATATCGAGCGATACTTGAATCAATATGATCTGCCTTATCATCCTCTTCGTGATGAAGGCTACCTTTCTATGGGTGATACACATACGACCAAAAAGTGGGAGCCTGGAATGACGGAGGAAGAAACTCGTTTCTTTGGTTTAAAGCGGGAGTGTGGTTTACATGAAGAAGATGCGGAATCTGATGGCTCCGGTATTTAACCGTTCATGTGTAATATTTTCTTTGACCCGTCCTGACACTTTTTAAGTTAAAAAGCCTTACCTATTAGTAGATAAGGCTTTTTTTATGTCATTATTTTACGTGTTCATGACAAGATAAAATATTTTGCTTGTATGATTTTGGCGTGAATTTTTTGGGATATGATTAACTCGTAGGGCTCCACACTTTACCTAAGGTTTCAACAAGCCCAGCACTTGCACCTTGATCACCAACGAATTGTAGAATAACAGGTATAAACTGGCTGACCATGCTGGCATCCATACCAAGTGCAGAGAAAACTTGATTCAACCCCTCGGTGTTACCAAGTAGGCTGCCTAACCCTGCAGGAATCGCATTTGTTAGAGCATCACCGCCGGGAATCATATTGGCAAGTTCAGTGGCTTGATCGCCTGACAGTTGGCTACTGGCCATAGAGAGAAGTGCACCAGCACCGCCGGCTGCTTGTTCTGGTGATACGCCAAGCTGTCCTGCGAGTAATTCCGTGAGAGGATTCGTTGCAACAGAGGCTTGTTCTTCATCACCACCACCAAAAATGTCAGAAAAGCTAAATGCCATACTGACTTGGCTGGAAACCAGTAGAACGAAAAGTGTTGTAAAGCTGAAAAAACGGCGGGTTACTTTTTGAATGTTATCCATGTCATTCTCCTGATAGGTTTCTCATAATCCTAGTGGAGAAAGTGTGAAAGTTATAATTAATATAGATTAAATGTGATTTACTAGAAGGGTAAAGCAGAGCGGGGAAATAAGAAGACAAAACAATGTGAACACTGTCTCGTCTTCTTTGTAATAAACTGGAAGTTACCGAGGGGAAACTTACAGGATGTCTAGTAATTCAACTTCGAATACTAGCGCTGCGTATGGAGGAATAGCAGCACCTGCGCCACGTTCGCCATATGCAAGGTCTTGAGGGATGCATAGTTTCCACTTAGAACCAACAGGCATCATCTGTAGAGCTTCAACCCAACCAGCGATTACGCCAGTTACAGGGAACTCAGCAGGTTGACCGCGAGTTACAGAGCTATCGAATACAGTACCGTCAGTTAGCTCACCGTGGTAGTGAACACGTACTTGCTTGTCAGAAGTCGGGATTTCGCCGTTACCTTCAACAAGAACTTCAAACTGAAGACCAGACTCAGTTACTGTTACTTCTGAGCGTAGTGCGTTATCTTTTAGGAAAGCTTCACCGTCAGCAGCTGCAACTTTAGCTTGCTCTTGACGAGCAGCATCAGCAGTTGTGTGAAGTTCACGAAGTGCATTGTTGATTTCATCAACTTCGATTTCTGGCATATCGCCAGTTAGTGAAGTAGCGATACCTTTTGCAATAGCAGCAACGTTTAGGCCTTCAAGACCGCTTTGTGCTAGTTGTTGGCCCATTTGTAGACCAATACCGTAGCTTGCTTTAGTTTCAACTGTATCTAGTTTAACGTCAGACATTTTGTCATCTCTTAATGTAGAGTGAATTAAAGCAGGAAGGATAACAGTTTCGACCCCAGTGGGTAAATGTTTGAATTAGTATTCCTTGATTGTGCAGCTTAAGAAGCACGGGAGTGTTGTATATGGGACAGGCCAAACGCCGTTCAGCGAAGAAAAGTGAATTTAAACTACCTGAATTTTCTTTTGATAAAATGAATTTCAGTAAAGTAAAAGCCTCATTACTAGAGAAAATGACACCATTAGTAAATAGGTGGCGGAAATTTCCTGTTTTGCACCGTCGTGTATTACTGGTTCTTGTTCCTGTTGTGTTGGTGTTGCTTGTACTTCCAACAACAGAGCAACTCAATAATGACATTGGAGTACAAGATACCTCTGTTCGACGAGATATTGCGTTAAACATTACCAGTGAAGAGGTGACAACAAGCGAAGAAGCTGCGCAGTTTGAAGAGCCTGTTGAACAACGAGTTCGTGCCATTACAAATAATATTCAGCCATTAAATACCGTTAAACCTAAGGCTGTTGTGGTATCACCGCCAGCGTCAGTAAAGACGTCGAAGAGTTCTAGTACTATTTCGAGTGAATGGACGAAGCACCAAGTGCAGAAAGGTGAAACCCTATCGAATATTTTCCGTGAAAAGTCACTGCCGTTATCGGATTTATATGCAGTTGTCGCAATAGAAGGGGACGGAAAAGCATTAAGCCAGATTAAATCAGGGCAATGGTTGCGCTATAAGCAAACCCCAGATGGTAAACTTGATGCGCTGCAGATCGAAAGTAGTGCCGGATCCACGATGTATTTCCGTCGTTCTGATGGAAGTTTTGCTCGTGGGAAGTAGCCTATAATCGCCAGTATCTTTGTATAAAAGGTCACATTGGTGACCTTTTATATGGGAACACGAATAAATAGTGATACTTAATTCGTGGGATTAACTTTTCGTTAAACGCATATCAACATGTGGAATGTCATCTTCTAAGTACATGGCTGAAATTACGTTGAAACCATGCTGCTTATAATAAGCTTGTAAGTGCTCTTGTGCACCAATATCGATATCTTGTTTTGGCCAAAGCAATTCAGCATGCTCAAGACCTTGTATTAATAACTGATGCCCCATACCTGTACCTCGCGCGGAATCTGAGGTCGCCACACGGCCCATACTGACATTATCGTAAGTTGTACCTGCAGGTAATAAACGGAGATAGGCGACTAATTCATCATTTTTATAACCAAGTAAGTGATGAGTGCCGTCTTTTCGGTCGAGGTTATCGAGATCATGGAAAGGGCAGTTTTGTTCAACAACGAAAATGTCGATCCGTAGTTTAATCAGGTCGTACAGCTGGTCTGTTGATAATTGATTGAAAGAAAGGCATTGCCACTGCATACGTTTTCGCTCCTGAATGAGGCTATTAGGTAATCGAGATAGATATCTATAAGATAATGGTTTCGTGGCGGCTCCGCCTTAACAATTGTTAATATACCCTGTGATCATTTTTCATTTATACGCTTTTTTATACGGCTTAAGCTTATCGGACTAATGCCAAGGTAAGACGCCAATTGATAATCTGTTATACGTTCTAATAAAGCAGGGAAATTTTCGCTAAAGAGTTTGAAGCGCTCTTCAGGTGTATGCATTAACATAAAACGCTCTTTCTGTTCTTTGTAGATTAACTGGCGTTCAACGAGCTTAATGTAGAGAGGGTTATTTTGCTCTCGCCATTCCTGCAATAATTGGATTGGTAAAGAAAGCAGCTGGCAGGCAGACAATGTTTCCAATAAAAAAGGTGATGCTTGATGGGTTATAAGGCTTTCAAACCCTAATAAAACGTCTTGATCCCAATAAAACTCTTTGCTGAACTGATTGCCGTCTTCTGTTAAATAACATGCATGACAAATCCCATCGAGTAAAAAGAAGCAATGCTCTGAATACTCACCTTGATTGAGTAATATATGACGAGTAGGAAGTTCTAATAACTTCGCCTGTTCTGATATGTGGTGCGCTTGTTCGCTGGTGGCACCTAGCTGCTGTAAAAAGTGGTCCAGTGCTTCTTTCATATTAAGATCGATTCGTTTTGCTTTTTAAGCATCATAGCAAAAAAATACCGCAGCCTAAGCCGCGGTATATCTATATCTTCATTTTATGATTAATGAATGCTTATTTAGCTTGAAGATCTAACTGGTAAACCGCAAAGCCCACTTTGTCTGTATCCACTTTTTTCATTGGATATTGACCTTTTTCTTTGATAAACGCTGCGGCTTTTTCACTTGGTGATGTTTCAAAAGTGATGTTTAATTTTTTATCACTCTTCAGCGGTGTGAAGTACCAGTTATTATCAGCACTTGGTACAACCTGACCTTCTTCTTTACTTACGCGGCTGATGTAATCGGCAACAACGGTACGGTTTTCATCTGGTGCAGAGAAAGCAACGAAGTCTTCACCTGTACCTGCAAATTTACCACTGTAAGCACGGTAGTTATTTGTCGCAATAATAAACGGTTGTTTAGGATTAACTGGCTTACCATTGAAGGTTAAACCGGTAATACGCTCTGCATCGGCATTGATTAACTTACAGTCACCGTCATAACGTGCTGGTTGCGATAAATCAATTCCGTATTCAACGCCGTCCATTACATCGAAGTTATAAGTACGGAAGCCATCCCAATTAATAAGGCCTTGTTGAGCTGAGCTCGTCAGATCAATTTGATTGAATTGTCCGGCTGAACACTCTAGCCATTCCTTCACTTCTTTCCCCGTTACTTTCATAGCAACAAGGGTATTAGGGTATAAGTAAAGATCTGCGGCATTACGGAATGTTAGCTGGCCTGACTCAACCTCTGTAAAGTTTGTAGGATCATTACCTCGACCGCCCGCCTTGAATGGTGCAGCGGCAGAAAGTACTGGTGTACCATCTAAATCAGGATCACCCTGAATAAAGCGCTCAACGTAATCTTTTTGTGCCAAGTTAACGATTTGTACGGTTGGATCATCTTGTACTAATGCAAGGAAGCTATACATCACATCACTTGCTTTACCAATCGGTTGGTTTACAAATGTACGTGTTGCTGCATGATCTTCGCTGATAGCTTTTACTAGCTCTGCATCGGCCTCAACGATTGGCTTACCTTCGAATTTATCAAAGATTGGACGAGCTTCTGTTTGCGCGTTAGTAACAGCCCAAGAATCGCCTTCTTTATTAAGTGTTAGATCCATAACACCAAGGTGATCACCCCAACGACCTGGCATAACAGCTGCTACACCATTGATAGTACCTTTCTCAATATCGGCATTTGGAACATTGGCAAATTCTTTGCCTGGGAATACACCGTGTGAGTGACCAAATGCAATAGCATCGATGCCTTTTACTTCTGTGAGGTAATAAACAGAATTTTCAGCCATCACTTTATACGGGTCGGTTGATACACCTGAGTGTGGAATCGCAACAATAACATCTGCACCTTCCGCTTTCATTTGTGGTACAAATTTTTCAGCAGTTTGCTTGATGTCTAACGCTTCAACTTTACCTTCTAGGTTTTTCTTATCCCAGATTAGGATTTGAGGCGGAACAAAACCGATATAACCCACTTTAATTTCGTGCTCTACACCATCGGTATCTTTAAACATGTAAGGTTTAATAATGTATGGTGTGAACATGTTTTTACCTGTTTTTAGGTCAATCACGTTCGAGTTGATGTAAGGGAAGTTAGCCCCTTCAATAGATGTTTTTAGGAAGTCTAAACCGTAGTTGAATTCGTGGTTACCCAAGTTACCCACTTCATAACCAAGCTGATTCATCACCTTATATACAGGGTGAACTTCGCCTGCTTTAACCCCTTTTGCTGCCATGTAGTCACCCATTGGGCTACCTTGCAGCAAATCACCGTTATCTACCAATACGCTGTTAGTTGCCTCTGCTTGTGCTTCTTTTACTAATGTCGCGGTACGAACAAGGCCAGTTTTTTTTGTTGGTGCGTCTTTATAGTAATCATAATCCATTATATTTGTATGGATATCTGTTGTTTCTAAAATACGCAGCTTAATGGTTTCAGCAGTAGCAGGACCAGCCATCATTAGTAGACCACCCAATATGGCTAATGACAGTGGCTTGGCAGATAATTTCATGTATTTCTCCAGAAGGTTAGGCATGGGAAAGCATGCTTAAGGTAGCAAATATACCGTGGAAGTAATTAGTGCCTCTCATATTATTGTGCTTCGTATCTCGTTTTTTTGAGGCATAGAGCATATTCAATTTGTTACCGATGGGGATTTAAACGATTTCCATTCATTTTACTAAGATAAAAAAGGTATAAGTTAAGTCCAACGGATCTAGTTTATTTTAGTTCTATTACTAAATTGTTCTGTGATAAGGACTCTTTTTAGCTAAATTCTGCTTTTATTGTTCAATTTTCATCGTTGATGTCTTTTTTTGTTTTCGATCAAACTTTTTGGAATAAAAGATTAGATTATAGAATTACAAGTAATATCACCCTACAGCTATAGTGCAGTTAAGTTAATAAATGTAGGGCACTGGAAATGGATTATTTGCCAATTTTTACGGATCTGAAGCGTAGACCTTGCCTAGTGGTGGGCGGTGGTGATGTGGCATGGCGTAAAGCTCGCATGCTATTGAAGGCCGGAGCGGATGTTCGTGTTATTGCACCAGTGTTGAATCAAGCGTTTCAACAAGCTATTGAGCAACAGCAAGTCAGCCATGTTGCTGATGAATTTGAATCATCACATCTTGATGGTATTTTTCTTGCGATAGCGGCGACTGAACACAAAGCCGTTAATGCACTGGTGTATCAATCGGCTAATCAGCGTCAAGTATTAGTCAACGTGGTGGATGATACACAGCGCTGTAGTTTCATTATTCCTTCTATTATTGATCGCTCTCCCATTATTGTTGCGGTTTCCTCATCAGGCAAAGCCCCTGTTCTCGCGCGTTTAATTCGGGAAAAACTAGAAGCGTTATTACCGCAGCATTTAGGCCGCATGGCGATTATAGCGGGCAACTTTCGTGCTCGTTTAGCAAAAACAGTCACCTCATTTTCTGCTCGTCGTCAATTTTGGGAACAAGTTTTTGATGGTCGGTTTGCAGAACTTGTTGCTTCAGGCCAAGAGCAAGATGCTAAGCAAGAGTTAATTAATCTAACACAATCTATTTCACCTCTATCTATTCCACCTAAAGGTCAAGTTGCGCTTATTGGTTCTGGTCCTGGCGATGCAGGGTTATTGACCTTGCGTGCATTGCAGTTAATGCAACAAGCCGATGTGGTTTTATATGACTACCTCGTTTCTGATGAGGTGATGGATTTAGTTCGCCGAGATGCCGAATTAGTCTGTGTCGGAAAAAAAGCAGGCTTCCACAGTGTGCCTCAAGAAGAGACAAACCAGCTTATCGTTAACTATGCGCGGCAAGGAAAACGTGTTGTGCGTTTGAAAGGGGGCGATCCTTTTGTCTTTGGTCGAGGCGCTGAAGAGCTTGAGGTGTTATTTGATGCCAATATCCCTTTTCAAGTTGTGCCTGGTATAACTGCAGGGGCTGGGGCGACAGCTTATGCAGGTATTCCGTTAACTCACCGTGATTATGCCCAAACTGCGATGTTTGTTACTGGCCACTTAAAAGCTGAAAGCGATCAGATGGATTGGTCAACATTAGCGCGCGGTAAGCAAACTCTCGTTATTTATATGGGCTTGATGAAATCGGATCATATTCAGCAACAGCTTCTTACTCATGGTCGTTCTGGTGATACGCCGATAGCGATTATTGAGAGAGGTACGCAGAAAAACCAGAAAGTTATTAAAGGCCAGTTAAGCGAACTTGAGCAACTGGCGAAAAACGCTGAGTCACCATCACTAATTGTTATCGGTGAGGTGGTTAATTTATCAGAAAAGTTACATTGGTTCGGAAAACAGGAGCAGTCATTACAACAGTCTGCTGTTGTAAAACTGGCATAACATGGAGAGAGTCATGGATCCAAAACGATTAACTCACCTCAAGCAACTTGAAGCGGAAAGTATTCATATTCTTCGTGAAGTGGCTGCTGAGTTTGATAACCCTGTGATGATGTATTCCATCGGGAAAGATTCATCAGTCATGTTGCACTTAGCTCGGAAGGCATTTTATCCAGGGAAGATTCCATTTCCTCTTTTACATGTTGATACCGACTGGAAATTTCGCGAGATGATCGAGTTTCGTGATCGTACCGCAGAAAAATACGGTTTTGAGCTTCTAGTGCATAAAAACCCTGAAGGTATGGCGATGGGGATTAGCCCTTTTGAGCATGGTTCTTCAAAGCATACAGATGTAATGAAAACCCAAGGTTTGAAACAAGCATTAAATAAATACGGCTTTGATGCGGCATTCGGTGGCGCACGCCGTGATGAAGAAAAATCACGAGCCAAAGAACGCATTTATTCATTCCGTGACAAAAACCATAGTTGGGATCCAAAAAATCAACGTCCTGAGTTATGGAAAACCTATAACGGTCAGATTAATAAGGGCGAAAGTATTCGTGTATTCCCGCTATCAAATTGGACTGAACTGGATATTTGGCAATACATCTATCTAGAAAGTATCGAGATCGTCCCGCTTTATTTGTCGGATATACGACCTGTGGTTGAGCGTGACGGTATGTTGATCATGGCTGATGATGACCGATTGAAATTGCAACCGGGCGAGAAGATTGAATACAAAAGCGTCCGTTTCAGAACGTTAGGATGTTATCCGCTAACGGGTGCGATTGAATCGAAAGCCGACACATTGCCCGGCATTATTGAAGAGATGCTGGTGGCGACCTCAAGTGAGCGTCAAGGTCGAGCGATTGATCACGATCAGTCAGGCTCGATGGAATTGAAAAAGCGTCAAGGTTACTTCTAAGGAAAGATGCATGAACAGTCTTATTGAACAACAAGTGGCAGAGATAGGTATTGAAGCCTATCTAGACCAGCACCATCATAAATCACTGCTTCGATTCTTGACGTGTGGTTCCGTCGATGATGGGAAAAGTACCTTGATTGGTCGTTTGCTCCATGATTCTCATCAGATTTATGAAGATCAGTTGGCTGCTATTTATACCGATAGCCAAAAGGTGGGCACCACGGGTGATAAACCTGATCTCGCTTTATTGGTTGATGGGCTGCAAGCTGAGCGTGAACAAGGGATTACTATTGATGTTGCATACCGTTATTTCTCGACGAAAAAACGTAAGTTCATCATTGCAGATACTCCAGGACATGAACAGTACACGCGAAATATGGCAACGGGTGCGTCAACCTGTGATGTCGCTGTTATTTTGATTGATGCCCGTAAAGGCGTATTAGATCAAACACGTCGCCACTCATATATTGCGAGCCTCTTAGGAATCCGTCATTTCATAGTGGCAATTAATAAGATGGATCTTGTGGGGTTTGATGAAGAACGCTTTACATCCATTCGTGACGAATATTTAGAATTTGCTGAAAAACTAAATAAAAATATTGAAATAAAGTTAGTGCCACTATCAGCTTTAGATGGCGATAACGTGGTGAGCCTTAGTGAGCAAACGCCATGGTACAAAGGTGACTCATTACTAACGTTACTTGAAGATGTTGATTTTGTTCAAGAGCAAGAATCCAGCGATTTTCGTTTTCCTGTGCAGTATGTTAATCGTCCTAATTTAGATTTCCGCGGTTTTGCAGGTACGATTGCGTCAGGCCTTGTGAAGGTCGGTGATAAAGTTAAAGCATTGCCGTCAGGGAAAATGTCGACGATTGACCGTATCGTGACATTTGATGGTGATCTACCTGAAGCATACTCAGGGCAGGCGATAACACTCACACTTAAAGATGAAATTGATATTAGTCGTGGCGATACAATTGTTGCCGCTGATGATGATGTTCCATTAAGTAATAACTTACTGGCTGATATTGTCTGGATGGCAGAAGCACCATTAGAGGTTGGTCGTCAGTACGATATCAAGGTTGCAGGTAAGAAAACGGTTGGCTCAGTGCAAGGTATTCGTCACCAAGTTGATATCAATAACCTTGAGACTTTTACTACCGAGACATTGCCACTAAACGGCATTGGTTTATGTGAGGTGGTATTAAATGAAGCCATTGCGGTAGATGCTTACCAAAACAGTATCGATACTGGTGGATTCATTATCATCGATCGTTTAACGAATGTGACAGTTGGTGCGGGTATGGTGCGTGAAGCGTTAATCGATAAAACCGTCGTATCTACTGGTGATTTCAGTGCATTTGAAATTGAGTTTAATGCATTAGTTCGTAAGCACTTCCCTCATTGGAATGCCGACGACATTAGTAAGTTACTGGGGTAGCAGTATGAGCTGGGAGCAAGGTGTCGTTCTGGCCATGCTAATGGTGATAGTGACGTGTTTGATAACCACGAAAATTAAACCCGCATATTTGTTTGCAGGTTCAGCTTTTATTGGATTTCAAACGGGAATGATTGATTTGCCAACGTTGGCAGGCAATTTTACTAATTCTTCATTATTAACGTTAGTTTTGTTGGTACTTGCTTCTATTGCTCTAGAAAAAACCCGTTTGATAAGCTGGGTTGGGCGACAAATTTCAGAGGGTGGACATTCACTGGTTGTTGCAAAACTTGGCTTATCAACGGCGCTTCTTTCTTCTTTTACGAATAACACCGCTGTAGTGGTATCGTTGATTGGTGCTGTAAAGCGTAATCAAACCCACGCTCCGTCGAAGTTACTTATTCCACTGTCATACGCTGCGATATTAGGTGGCACACTTACCTTAATTGGTACTTCAACGAATTTAATCATAAATAGCTTTGTTGTCGATGCTGGTTTACCGAGCCTCGGTTTTTTTGCCCCTACGATGATTGGCCTAGCTGTTTTGTTTGTAGGCTTAATTGTTCTGATTCCACTTAGCCATTTCCTTCCTAGTTATGATGATGGCGCGGATGACGAACTACCGTACTTTTTAGAAGCGAGAATCGAAGGTGGCTCTCCGTTAGTGGGTAAAACCGTATCAGAAAACGGACTCCGAGCTTTACGCCGCCTTTTTTTAGCGGAGCTATTACGAGACGGACAAACTATTGCACCTGTGTGTCCAGATACCAAGCTTCAAGCGGGCGATACCTTACTATTTTGTGGTGATGTCGAAAGTGTTACCACCCTGCAAGAGATCAACGGATTACATTTGTTTGGTCAGCATCATCTTAATGGTCAATCAATGATGGAAGTGATTGTTAGCCACTCTGCAGGTATACGCGGTAAGACGCTTAAAGATGTCGAATTTAGAGACCGTTTTGATGCCGTTGTAGTTGCAATACGTCGGGGACATGAAAGGCTAGCTGGTGGCTTAGGTAATATTGAACTACATGCAGGTGATACGTTAGTGATTGTACCGGGCAAAAAATTCCATGATAAAAAGCAGAAGCTTAATCGAGAATTTGTTCTGGTTAATGGTTTAGATTCAAGTGCTCGCTTAGATGGAACAAAAAGCTTAGCCGTTCTAATTGGCTTTTTAATGGTCATTGTTGCTGCATTATCTGGTGTTTTTCCGCTAATTAAAGGGTTGGCTGCTTATATATTGATTTTACTTGCTACTGGAATCATTTCTTTTACTGAGTTAAGACGCCAGTTTCCAATCGATATATTTGTCATTGTTGGCTCGGCGTTATCTCTCGCGCAATTAATGATCTCCAGTGGCTTATCCGAACGAATGGGATCCATGTTGATGGTGTCATTTAATGGGTGGGGAATATACGGTGCTTTGATTGCTGTATATCTCTTGACTCTTATATTGACCGAGTTGATAACAAACAATGCAGCTGCTGCCTTGTCATTCCCGATTAGTTATAGCTTGGCATTAGGATATGGGGCAGATCCAATGCCTTTTATTATGGCCGTGTTGTTTGGTGCTAGTGCAAGTTTCATTTCTCCTTATGGCTATCAAACCAATTTATTAGTTTTTAGTGTTGGTAATTATAAATTACGGGATTACTTACGTATCGGCTTACCAATTTCGATTGTTTACTCAGTGGTAGTGCTTACTTTAATCCCTATCTTATTTCCTTTTTGAATTTAATGAACACACACGATGGAACGGAGTCAATGATGACCACGATTGTTAAATCCCATGATAATGATGAAAACATAGTCTGGCATAGACATAATGTAGATAAGTCTTCACGAGCTGAGCAAAAAAAGCAGAAGCCATGTGTATTATGGTTCACAGGGTTAAGTGGTGCTGGTAAATCTACCGTTGCGGGCGCACTTGAAAATCGCTTGGTTGAGCTTGGCTATCATACTTATTTATTAGATGGCGATAATGTGCGTCATGGGTTGTGTCGTGATCTTGGTTTTTCATCAGAAGATCGCCGTGAAAATATTCGCCGTATTGGGGAAGTTGCTAAATTAATGGCTGATGCGGGTCTTATTGTATTAAGTGCATTTATTTCACCGCATAGAGCAGAACGCCAATTAGTCAAAGATCTACTACCAGATGGTGAGTTCATCGAAGTGTTTGTTGATGCGTCATTGGATGTGTGTGAAAAACGAGACCCTAAAGGGCTTTATAAAAAAGCGCGCGCAGGGGAAATAAAACAGTTCACAGGCATTGATTCTGAATATCAAGCGCCAGTTAATCCTGAAATCCATTTACACGCTGGCGATAAAACTGTTTCAGAGCTAGTTGAGCTGTCACTACATTCATTACGAAAACGAGCAATCATCCGCGATTAAAAGGAGTTATGAGTGAGTATTTTACTTGAGTCTATTTATGAAATTGCTTTGGATGCAGGCAAAGTGATCATGAACCACTACCACTCAGGTGTTCATGTTGAAGAAAAAGCGGATCACAGTCCAGTTACTGCTGCCGATATAGCTGCGAATGATATTATTGTTGAGCGTTTAATGATGCTAACACCTGACATTCCCATTTTATCTGAAGAGTCAGTACACTCTTCTTGGTCTGAAAGGCAGGGCTGGACCGCATTTTGGCTGGTGGATCCATTAGATGGTACTAAAGAGTTCTTGCGTCAAAATGGTGAATTTACCGTTAACATCGCCTTAATAGAAGGAGGGAAACCAACTCTTTCCGTTGTTCATGCGCCAGCATTAAATAAAAGTTGGCTTGCAGACGGTTCGACAGCGTGGCTAGAAACAATGTCTGGACGCGATGAAATTAAAGTGATACCCGCAATGATACCGACTATTGTTGGAAGTCGATCTCATCCAAGCCCTGATATGGCGAACTATCTACAAGAAGTGGGTGAGCATAAGATGGTAGAAGTCGGCTCTTCGTTAAAATTCTGCCTGATTGCAGAAGGGGTAGCTCAGTCTTATCCTCGGTTAGGACCAACAATGATGTGGGATACAGCCGCTGGGCAATGTGTTGCAGAAAGTGCGGGAGCTGCCGTTTTACAATTAGATGGCGAAGAGCTTCAGTATCATAGAGACAAATTATTAAACCCATCCTTTATAGTCTCCATCATTTAACCCTTTTCTGTTAATGAGTAAGGCAACTAGAATGCTAGTTGTCTTATTGCCTCTATCTTAAGACGCTACTTTTATTGTATTCGACTAAGCTTAAAGTCCCTTTTATTCAAAGGTTGTGTCTTTTAACACTATATATGGAATTTTGCCTGCTCACTGGTAGCTGCTTTTTTGTTTCTTTTGATGCTTTTGGTTTGATTAATCGACAAGCAGGCAGAAAAAGCAATAAAACTATTGTTATCATGCAAAGGCTCTCTATAATGCAGCCACATCAACAGGATGTATCACGGTTAGTAAGCTATTTATAAGCTGTGTATAACTTGTCGATATTTAAGGTGGTAAATAAAAACGGCACAAAGGGTGCTTGACATGCTTCTGTTTTTATCTAAAATTACCGCCCAGCTCAAGTAATGTTGGTTTAGGTGTTAAAACTCTAACTTTTCTTTGCTTAAGCTAGAGTCTACAAGGGTTCGAAATTACTTTTGAAAAATACTTGTTGACTTAATAAATTTGCAGCGTATTATACGCAGCCTGACTTGCTGAAGCGTTTAACGCCAAGGCATTGAAAGTCAACGTTCTTTAACAATTTGACCATGCAATCTGTGTGGGCACTCGTGAAATTTTAAGTCGAAAGATTTATCAATGAACTGAGTGACCTTAATCATCGCAAGATGACACAGTCAATTTATGCTTCATTTCTT
>NZ_PYMJ01000039.1 GCF_003025615.1 Photobacterium frigidiphilum
TCATTATACTGAGGGGGGGCAGAATGCATCCATTAATAAGAATAACAACGGAAATCAATTATGAAACGTGTTCTTAAAACTCTGACTCTTTGTTCTATAACAATGGCACTGGCTTTTCCTATGGCTGCTTCGGCTATGCAGGAAGGCGAAATTCTTATTTGGATTAATGGTGATAAAGGTTATGACGGTCTAGCTGAAGTTGGTCGTCAGTTTGAAGAAGATACCGGTATTAAGGTAAACGTTCAGTACCCTGATTCGCTAGAATCAAAATTCCAGCAGGTTGCTGCGACGGGGGGCGGTCCGGATATTATTTTCTGGGCGCATGACCGTTTTGGTGGTTACGCAAAATCAGGTCTACTTGCAGAAGTTAAACCGTCTGCAGAATTCAAGGACAAGTTAGTTGATTTCAGCTGGGATGCTGTGACTTATGACGGTAAGTTAGTGGGTTACCCTGTTGCTGTTGAATCGCCATCGCTTATCTATAATAAAGACCTATTGGCTGAAGCTCCTGCAACTTGGGAAGAGTTGGTTGCCATCGAAAAAGAAATGAAGGCGAAAGGCAAGAAAGCCATCATGTGGGATGTGAAGAATGCTTATTTCACATGGCCAATGATTTCGGCAAATGGCGGTTACGCTTTCAAGAAAACTGAAAATGGTTTTGATGGCAAACAAGTGGGTGTTAACAGCGAAGCAGGTATTGCTGGTTTAAGCTTCCTGGTTGATTTAGCGAAAAAAGGTGTTATCTCTCCTGACATGGATTACGCCGTTGCAGAATCAGAATTTAACAAGGGCAACGTGGCGATGACCATCAACGGTCCATGGTCGTGGGGTAACCTTGAAAAATCTAAAATTAACTATGGTGTTGCTGTTCTGCCAACATTGAATGGTGGTAAATCAAACCCATTCGTTGGTGTATTAAGTGCGGGTATTAATGCTGCGAGCCCGAACCAAGATTTGTCGGTTGAATTCCTTGAGAATTATCTACTGACTAATGAAGGCCTTAAGACTGTTAATGATGATAAACCATTAGGTGCAGTTACGTTGAAGTCATACCAACACATTTTGTCTAAAGACAGCCGAATTGCCGCTACGATGATCAATGCTGAAAACGGTGAAATCATGCCTAACATTCCTGAAATGACGGCATATTGGTTTGCTGAAGGCGCTGCGATTGAAAATGCACTGCTAGGTCGTCAAACCGTGAAAGAAGCACTTGATACAGCGGCTTCTCAAATAAAAAAATAAGTCGATTCTTAGTCTGTAGCAGGCTGTAATCATCAATTCAATGCGCAGGCCTAGTCTGCGCATTTTGCTTTCTGAATGACCTATTTCGACAATGAATATAAAGCAGATAGCTGTATCTATTACTGATAAGGAAAACAAGTGAACAGGTTAGCACAAGCACCATATAACGAGCAGCTGTACGTTAAAGGCACATTTAATGGTTGGGGTGATGACACTCCGATGTCTTACCTTGATGAAGGCTGCTATCAGGCTGTAATTTGCCTTTCGGCGGATCAGCATAGTTTCAAAATTTCCGATCAGCAGGGCAGTGAGTTGCTGACTTTTTCTGCTGATAAATACAAAGCAGTAGCGTGTGCTGTCGATCAGGTTCAGCCTTTAATGACTGCGAAGGGGATTGGCAATGATCTGACGTTTCTAGCACCTAGTACTGGATTGTATACGGTTACTTTGACAGTGATAGATACGCAGCCATCATTATTGATTTCATTCGGTGGTGAGAATAACGATGCCGAACCTGATCGTGAACTTATTCAAGCTGAGTTTGTTATCCAATCAAAAACTGACACGTTACTCGCCAAAGCAAAGCCAGTTCTAAAGCCACAAGATCTATTTGAGCAGTTGGCTATTCAGGTGAGTGAAAGTGCACCGTTTGTGTTTGGCGACAATGTCGATGGTTATTATGAAGGTGCAACTCATGGTTTTGTTGCCGCAGGTAAATATCGTCATAAGCAGGGTTGGTATCTAGGGACGTTTGCATCGTTTGTTGATGGTGTTATTAATGATAAAAATGATGCCCAGAGCGCAGAAATTCTACCTTACGGTGTGACACATTATTATCAAAACCAAGCGTTAGATACGATGATGCTATTTTCGCAGCAACGCGCATCAGCATTAACGGTTTCTTCGGAAAATGCAGCGACCTTGGCTATTGCTCCACAGCTTAATCTTGCGATTAATACTTCGTCGGTAAAAGTTTTCGATAACGGAATGGTGTATGCACTTGATTCATCTTTGCGTCAGGAAAATACACCATCCTTTATAGCTATTTGTGCGAATAAGTCTTTCCGATTTAGGGAGGCAACGTTCACCGAGATGCCTGCTCTGAAAGAGGTGATGCACCTAAGTGGCAGTCATGTTAAACCTGTGATTGAAACCAGCCAAAAAGAAACCAGCTTCACCGTTTATCTGGCCTTTGCTGAGACAGAAGAGCTGGCTATTGAGCAAGCTAATGCGCTGCTGGATCAAGATGGCTACACACTGCATCAGCAACAAACCTATGACATGTTGACACAGTCTTACCTATGGACCTCAGATCTTGAATACAACCGCGCATTAATGTGGGCAAAGGCATCGGGTAAAGTTTTTGTCTCTAATGAATTTGGTAAAGGGATTTGGGCGGGCTTACCTTGGTTCAAAGATTGCTGGGGACGTGACTCTTTCATCGCCTTGCCGGGTATTACATTGGTTAATGGTGACTTCGATGATGCTAAGACCATCATTGATAACTTCGCCTCTATGCAGTTAACCGATGATCAAAGCTTAAATTATGGTCGGATCCCGAACCGTGTTACCAGCTTGACCAACATTATCTATAACACGACGGATGGCACGCCGTGGATGGTGCGGGAAGTATGGGATTACTTGCGCTATAGCGGTGATCTTGATTATGCGAAAACGATCTACCCGATCGTGCAGACATACATTGATGGGATCGAGAAGAATTATCTGGATCAACACGGCTTGATGACTCACCGTGATCCTGATACTTGGATGGACGCTAAGTTAGAAGGCAAAGTACCTTGGTCGGCAAGGGGTAACCGCGCTAATGATATTCAGGCGTTGTGGTATACCAGCCTGAAGGTGGCGATTGAACTGGCTCGGTTGAATCAGGATCAGGCATCTGCTTTGCGCTATCGTGCAATGGCAGATAAGGTGCAATTCAGTTTCCAAAAGATGTTCTGGGATGAACAGACTGAAATGCTGGCCGATCGCCTGAAGGAAGATGACAGCCGTGATTTGCAGGTACGCCCGAACCAGCTAATGACCTTAACGGTACCTTTTGATGGTGGCTTGGTTGATAAGTTGATTGGTGCGAAGGTGGTGAAAAATGCAGTAAGTGAATTATTGTACCCTTGGGGAATCACGTCGCTATCGCAGTATGATCCTGATTTCCACCCGTTCCATGCCAATCGAGATGAATACCATAAAGATGCGGCTTACCATAACGGAACGATTTGGGGCTGGAACGCAGGCTTTACTGTCTCAAGCTTGGTGAAGTATGGCTATGCTGATTTTGCTTATGAGCTAACAAAAAAACTATCTCAGCAGATTCTATCTATTGGTCATCGTGGGGCAATGAGCGAAAACCTAGATGCTTTCCTGAGCACCGAAGGAGGATTGACGACGACGGGAACCTATGCACAAGCATGGTCTGTGTCAGAATTTACTCGTAATGGCTATCAGGATTATATGGGCTTTTCGCCGAACCTCTTGGCCGATAAGGTAACACTGGCTCCTTGTCTACCTTCATCGTGGCAGTCTGCACAGGCGGTATTGCGTTTTGGTAACAATAATGCCTTGAATGTCAGTTTTGAACGCTCTGCAAACGGCGCAGAAAACTATCAGCTGAGTTACCGACATGTATCTGGGGAGCAGCTTGAGTTAGTATTGTTTGCGGATGATAAAGCCAAATATCAACTCGATCTTGAACTTGGGGAGCAGGTTGTGACGGTCAGCTTTGATCCAGTGAAAGCAGTTGCTGAAGTGAACGGTAAACGTGTGGGTCTTATTTGTGTTCAACCGGGTTATCAGGCTCAAATTGGTGAGTTGCAATTTGCACAACCGGATTTGGATCTTGATTTCAGAGTGCTAAAAAACCAACATGTTTTACAGCAACAGGTAGAATCGAGCGGTTTTGCTAAGGCAACAGATTAAGTGAATTAACGCGATGCTTTTATAAAGATAGAATTTTATAAATATAGAAACGCTGCCCAATGGGCAGCGTTTCTGTATTTATGACCATATCACTCTGTTGTTACTCATGGATAAAGTGTTACTCATCGATAAAGATTTTTCCTTCTATCGAGTAGGGTTCATTTTCATCATAAAGGTTGTCTTTGCCTCTAAGCTGCTTCATTTGGGTTTCAAGCGCATTTGCTTCCTGATAGTTACCTTCTTGATAAGCCATATAGATTAGCTGTTCGATATCTTCGATTCTGTCGTGGCGGCTCATGTCATGATCCTCTATCAAAGAGACTGCTGATTATCTCTATCTGTTTAGTTACACCATTGGTGGTGTCACTAATCCCTTACCAGTATAAGTTTAGGTGTGTGGCCGTTTAACGGCAATAAAGTTGTTCAATCATGGCCGGGAAGCGTCTTGCCCATCATGCATATAGATAACCGGATAGTGCTTTTTACTGCTGTAATAATCAGAGCTGGAAGATAAACGGTTGTATAGAAAAGTTATGCAGAAGTACAAAAGAACTGATTGCAGACACAACTAGGCTGCGGTTCTGTCGTACCGAGGACAGAATTTATTAGAAGCTCTTGGAGCTTTTCTGCCTCACCACTTAGTTCTTTACGTAATTGCGAATCAGCTAAAATCGGCATTGTTGCAACACTAAAACTTTGTGGTCTTTTGATACGGTTAGGCAACCCGGTAGCTATTGGGCATCCCGAGCTTCATCAGTAAGTTTTCAATCAATCCCTGAGCTTGAAGTAGATGAAGCTTATACACCAATCTGATGTAGAGGCAGGCTTCGATGGTGCTGTCAGGATACTTAACGGAAGAGCCGTTATCATCATTAACACGGTCGTCGTGTTACCAATTAATGATGATCTATTCAGATATCCAAATGTCGAACCGGCCGCGTTGCTTGAGAGCCTGGTTGTACTCACAATAGTTATTTAAGGCGTAGGTATGCTTCTTGAAATGATGGCGTTATTGTATTTGTAAGGCATTTGTTAAACAGCCAACCTGTATAAATAGGTTGGCCATGATAACTGAACTCAGTGTTAATGGAATAATTGAGCATTATCTGAGCGCTTCAACAACGCCATGCTTTATCTACCTAAGGCCATCAGCTTTCAATCACATATCTTTGATATTCGGCAGAACTATACTTAGAAACAAGCTGGCTATCTTTTATTGTTAGATAAATAGATTGATGCAGCACCACTGGCAATACTATAACCACTACTAAGGTAGGGATAATGAAAGCGAGCGTGATCACAGGCATCGTTTTGTTGGCGGGTCTGGCCGCCGGAGTCTGGTACAAAGAGCAGAGCCGCGATGAAGGTGCTCAGGTACGGCGAGGGGGTACGCCCAGCGTCATTGTCAGCACGGTGGTGTTGCAAAATGTGCGCAGGGAAGTGGAGGCACTGGGAACCGTTAAGGCCCGTGAATCAGTCGTATTATCAGCCAAGGTGACAGAAAAAGTTGAGCAGGTCCATTTTTCAGACGGGCAACAAGTTAAAGCCGGTGATTTGCTGGTGACCTTACGCTCTGGAGAACAAAAAGCCAAAGTTCGCGCAGCAAAAGCTAACCTCAAAGAGCAGCAACGGGAATATAAACGTATTGAAGGGCTGGTAAAACGCAATACGATTGCAAGTTCAGAGCTGGATAAACTGTTAACCAGCATTGAAGTTGCCCGGGCCATTTTGGCCCAGAATCAGGCGGAGCTGGATGCAAGATTTATTCATGCGCCGTTTTCCGGTTTGCTTGGTTTTCGCCAGATCAGTCCGGGTGCCTTGCTCACCCCCGGGATTGTTGTTACGACATTAGATGCGCTGGAGCAAGTAAAACTCGATTTCACTATTCCGGAGCAGTTTGTCGGTGAGTTGAAGCTGGGATCCAATATCGAAGGAGAAGCCGCTGCCTTCCCCCTGCAGCCATTTGTTGGGGTTGTGACAGGTATTGATAGCAGGGTGAATCCGCAAACCCGGGCGATTGTCGTTCGCGCTGAAATTGAAAATCCTCAGCTGAAACTGCGACCCGGCATGCTGATGACATTAAGGCTTATTGTCGAGCAGCGTAACGGATTGGTTGTGCCTGAAGAAGCGATAGTACCGCGGCAACGAGACAGCTTCCTTTTTGTGGTTAACAACAATAATGTGGTGGAGCAGCGCAAAGTTGAAGTCGGATTCCGTAACCGGGGAGAAGTTGAAATCCTCAACGGTGTCGTTGAGGGAGAGCAGATCATTACCCGGGGAACACAGAAAGTACGTCCGGGGCAAAAGGTCGAAACTCGACCGAGTGAGCGTTTTAGCCATCAGGAGGCGAGCTGATGCTGCTGACGGATCTCTCTGTTAAGCGTCCTGTTTTTGGTTCTGTGATCAGCCTGTTGTTGATAGCTTTCGGCTTGATCGCCTATGACAAACTGCCGCTGCGTGAATACCCGAATATTGACCCGCCCATTGTGACCGTGTCTACTAATTACCGTGGCGCGTCAGCGGCGATTGTTGAAAGCCGTATTACCCAGCTGGTTGAAGACCGGATTTCCGGCCTGGAAGGGATCCGCAATATCAGCTCACAAAGCCGCGATGGCCGTTCATCCGTTACTCTGGAATTTGGTATCGGCCGGGATATTGATGCCGCAGCCAACGATGTCCGTGATCGGATCTCCGGGATCTTAAATAATTTACCCGATGAAGCCGAGCCGCCGGAAGTACAAAAGGCGGCAGGCAGTTCAGAAGTGATTATGTGGTTGAATCTAGTGTCGGATCGCTTGGATACGCTGGAGCTAACCGATTATGCCAGCCGTTATCTGGTTGACCGTTTTTCGGTTATTGATGGTGTCGCTAATATCCGTATCGGCGGGGGGAAAACGTATGCATTAAGGATCTGGATAGACAGACAGAAACTCGCCGCAAGGGGGTTAACCGTCACCGACATTGAAGATGCGTTGCGTGCCGATAATGTAGAGCTGCCTGCGGGATCCCTTGAATCAGAAAGCCGCCAGTTTTCAATCCGTACTCAACGTAGCTTTATTGAGCCCGACGATTTTTCCCAGCTTGTGGTTAGTTCCGGGTCGGATGGCTACCTTATCCGTTTGGGCGATGTGGCCAGGGTGGCGCTGGCAGCAGAAGAGGAGCGGATTTCGTTTCGTGGTAATACCCAGGATATGATTGGTTTGGGGATCAATCGTCAGTCGACCGCAAATACGTTGGCAGTAGCCCGGGCCGTCAACGCGCTGGTTGATAAATTAAATCCCACCTTGCCTGAGGGGATGGAGATCAAACGTTCCTACGATTCCTCGGTCTTTATTCAGGCTTCAATTAATGAAGTGTTTAAAACACTTTTCATTGCGCTGGTGCTGGTTGTTATTGTTATCTACCTATTCCTTGGCAGCGTCCGCGCCATGCTTATTCCGGCACTGACCGTTCCTGTCTCGCTGATCGGAACCTTTATTGTGCTCTACACCTTGGGTTATACCATCAACTTATTGACCTTGCTGGCTCTGATCCTGGCGATTGGTATCGTGGTTGATGATGCGATTGTTATGCTGGAGAACATTCAGCGGCGCATAGAGCTGGGTGAGCCACCGTTGAAAGCCGCATTTCTCGGGGCGCGTCAGGTCGGTTTTGCCATTGTGGCAACCACGGTAGTGCTGGTTTCAGTGTTCTTGCCGATAGGTTTTCTTGAGGGGGATTTAGGCAAATTGTTCCGGGAATTCTCCATCACTATCAGTACTGCGGTTATTTTATCCTCTTTGGTGGCACTCACCCTGAGCCCCATGATGGGATCAAAGGTGATGAGGCCGGTTGAGTACGAGCCCTGGCTGGTACAAAAAATTGGCGGTATTTTAGCCTTCGTCACCCGATTTTATCGTTCCTCGTTGGATAACTGGCTGAAAAGACCCTATCTGGTCGCTGCTATTGTGGTTGTGGCGCTTATTGGCAGCGGCTGGCTTGCAAGCAGAATACCTTCGGAATTTGCCCCGAGAGAAGATCGGGGGGCGATGTTTATTATTATCAATGGACCTCAAGGGGCGAGCTATGAGTTTATGCAGCCTTATATTAATGAAGTTGAGTACAGGCTGCTGCCACTGGTGGAAGCCGGTGAGGTAAAGCGTTTATTGATCCGCGCCCCGCGAGGCTGGGGGCGGATTGAAGATTTCTCGGGTGGTTTCGCTATTGTCGTGCTGGAAGACTGGGCAAAACGAAGGAATGCGTTTGCAATCATTGGCGATATCCAACGAAAATTGTCCGATCTGGCTGGTGTCAGGGCCTTCCCAGTTATGCGTCAGCCTTTCGGGCGCGGGGTGGGTAAACCGGTACAATTTGTGATTGGTGGCGGGAGTTATGAAGAGCTTGCCCAGTGGCGGGATATTATTATCGATGAAACCGATAATAATCCCGGATTAGAAGGAGTCGATCACGACTATAAGGAAACCAAACCCCAGCTACGTGTTGTTATCGATAGAAACCGGGCCGGCGATTTAGGTGTCTCCATTCGGGATATAGGTCAAACGCTAGAATCAATGCTGGGCTCGCGATTAGTGACGACGTTTGAGCAGCGTGGCGAGGAGTATGATGTCGTTATTGAGGGTCAGCGGGAGAGGCAAAATACCGCAGCAGATCTCAGCAATCTCTATGTCCGCTCTGACAGGACCAATGCACTTATTCCACTTTCAAGCCTGGTGACGGTAGAAGAATTTGCGGATGCGCCTCAGCTAAACCGTTATAACCGGGTTCGGGCCATTACCATTGAGGCTAACCTTGCTGATAATTATACCCTGGGCCAGGGGCTGGATTACTTAAATGAGCTGGTGAGAAAACATCTGCCGGCAGATGCGGTGGTTAATTACAAAGGTGCGTCACAGGACCATCAGGATTCAAGCCATTCCGTCCTCTTTGTCTTTACCCTGGCCCTTGTGGTTGTGTTCCTGGTACTGGCTGCCCAGTTTGAGAGTTACATTCACCCTCTGGTTATTATGCTTACCGTACCACTGGCAACGTTTGGTGCCTTGCTGGGCCTGTATTTTACAGACCAAAGCTTAAATATATATTCGCAGATCGGTATCATCATGCTTGTGGGGTTGGCAGCAAAAAACGGTATATTAATTGTTGAGTTTGCCAATCAACTTCGCGATCAGGGTGTTGTCTTTGAGCAGGCTATCATTGATGCTTCAGCGGCACGCTTAAGGCCGATACTCATGACAGCAATTACCACGGCGGTAGGTGCCGTCCCGCTGATATTAGCAACCGGAGCCGGGGCCGAAACCCGCATAGTTATTGGTATTGTGGTATTAACCGGGATACTGGTCGCCACATTTTTCACCTTGCTGGTGATCCCCGTGGTTTACCGCCTGCTGGCACGCCATACCAACAGCCCGGAATTTGTCTCTCGCAAACTGGAAAAACAGTTGGCAGAAGATAATACCGTGCTGATGAAGAAAGTGAGTTGAATCCGGCGTGTACCTCTTAGCCCGTTTACGGCAAATGTCCTCTTGAGGTTACTTGGGTATAGAGGGGTTTTCATTCTCCGTGATTGCGCTAGAATCTGCAGCCTGTTTGTAACCATAAGCAAACAGAGACATTATCAAGGATGAAATGCAGCAGCTATCATGAAGATGATATCAATGCTGTTTTCAATTGGCCAAAGGTTGATTCAAGGCACCAGTTGGGATGAAGCCGTTCTGGCAAACGGCTATTACTCCGATGAAGCATCCTTCAGAAGCAAAAAGTATTACACGGAAGTTTGATCGTAAAAAAGACATCTACTTTATGTGGTTAAGAAAGAACCTAATTCAGACACAAAAAAAGCGCTGTCGTATGAATGAGCAGCGCTTTTTGTTATAGAGAGAAACAGAAGGGCTTATATGCCAGTTTCTTGGTATAGACGACGGCAGGCACGACCATCGCTATGGAATAGATGACAACGGTGTGCAGGTATGCCCACTTTAAAGCTATCACCAGCTTCTATTTGTAGTGTATCCGGACGACGATAGATGAAATCTGCATCCACGTGATCTAGGTGGATATAGGCTTGAGTTTCGTAGCCTAGCTTCTCGACAACTTGTACTGTACCTTCGATGCTTGTATCACCTTCTTCAGCTGATACAAGGTGTTCAGGGCGAATACCCAGTGACATACGGTCGCCTTTCGTGACTGTTGTGCCATCAACAGGGATCCAGAATGCTTTTCCATCAGCCGTTTGTACCATAACGCGCTCATCTTCAACTTGTTCGATAAACACACTCATGAAGTTCATCTTTGGTGAGCCGATGAAGCCAGCAACAAAGCGATTCTGTGGATAATGGTATAACTCTAATGGTTTACCTACCTGAGAAACATAACCACCATCAAGAACCACAATTTTTTCAGCCATGGTCATTGCTTCTATTTGATCATGCGTTACGTAGATCATGGTACAGCCGAGCTGTTTGTGCAGCTTAGCAATTTCGATGCGCATTTGAACACGAAGCGCGGCATCTAGATTCGATAGTGGTTCATCAAGTAGGAATACATTGGGCTGAGACACAATGGTACGACCAATCGCAACACGTTGACGTTGACCACCAGAAAGCGATTTAGGCTGACGTTCCAGTAAGTGACCAAGCTGAAGAATATCAGCTGCGTTATTAACGCGTTTTTTGATCTCGCTCTTATCTGCTTTGGCTAATTTCATACCGAAAGACATGTTGTCGAAGAGATTTAAGTGCGGATAAAGAGCATATGATTGGAATACCATACCAACCCCACGATCAGAAGGCGGAACGTCATTCATGCGTTCTTTGCCGAAGTATAAATCGCCCGACGTGATATCTTCCAAACCAGCGATGCAACGAAGAAGAGTTGATTTACCACAGCCTGATGGACCAACAAATACTACAAATTCCCCTTCAGCGATCTCGAGATCGACATTTTTGGAAATCAGGTTATCTCCATATGCTTTACATACATTTCGTAAAGTGACACTCGTCATCGAGCCTTTTCCTCTAAGTTGTGTTACCTGCAAAACGTTATCAATAAGGCATAGTATTCATGCTTAGTCTTGCGGGTAAAGAATTTTTAGGTGTAGTGAAGAAAAAAATGGGTAGCGTAAGTATCATCCAGGCAGTGGAAGAATGGCTACCCTGACCAAATTCCTACTACTTACTTCCCCAAGAAGTAATAGGATGCTGTCGTTTTCAATAAAGTGTTATTAAAAATTAAAATCTGCATAAAGCAGAACAGTTAAAGCTTCTTCATCTACCCCATGGGGTATGTTGCTCATCTTACGCAACTATCATTATGAAACATCATCCTTGAAAAGAATTTAAAAGGGGGATAAAGGGGGGAGGAGTGTTTGGATCACACTTTGATATACCGGTTACTGATGTGCCCTTTTAATCCAAGTACTATGTGCGTTGTATCACAATCAGGCCACGTTTTTAGATCTGCGTCACGAATTGAAATGACGGAGATCACGCTTTTAAATCTTAGGGATGGGGGCGTAGGGCTCAGGATGATGCCGAGGGTTCATTACTGGTGGATGATACAGACTGCAAATTGTGCTGCAGAGGATTTTCTGGAGTACAACATATAACAATCATGAAGGATGTTAGCAATGAAGAAAGTCCTCAGTACTGTCGCATTTTGTACCCTTGCTGCTTTAGGTTCTGTCTCTGCACATGCAGCGATTGAAGAAGGCCAATTGACCATTTGGATTAATGGTGACAAAGGTTACAACGGCTTGGCAGAAGTAGGTAAACAGTTTGAAGAAGACACAGGCATAAAAGTGACAGTTGCTTTTCCTGATGGTCTATCTGAGAAATTTCCTCAGGTAGCGGCTGCTGGTGATGGTCCAGATATCGTATTTTGGGCGCACGATCGCTTTGGTGGCTACGCCAAATCTGGTTTGTTAGCTGAAGTTAAGCCATCTAAAGAACTAAAAGATAAAATCATCGATTTTACTTGGGATGCTGTGCAGTACGAAGGTAAATACATCGGCTACCCAGTTGCAGTTGAAGCACTTTCTTTAATTTATAACAAGGATCTTGTTCCAAACCCACCTAAGAACTGGGAAGACGTTGAAGCACTAGACAAGAAGCTTCAGAAAGATGGTAAGAAAGCCATCATGTGGAACCTAAAAGAACCGTACTTCACATGGCCACTACTGTCTGCTGACGGTGGCTACGCGTTCAAGTTTACTGCTGACGGCTACGATGTGAAAGATGTGGGTGTTAACAATGCTGGCGCGAAGCGTGGCATGACGTTCATCAAGAACCTTATTGACAAAAAAGTGATCTCTGCCGATATGGACTACAGCATCTCAGATGCTGAGTTTAACAAAGGTAACGTAGCAATGACTATTAACGGCCCATGGGCATGGGGTAACGCTGATAAGTCAGGCATTAACTACGGTGTTGCTCTGCTTCCTAAACTAAATGGTAGCCCATCTAAGCCATTCGTCGGTATCCTGACTGCGGGTATTAGCTCTGCGTCACCAAACCAAGATTTAGCTGTTGAGTTTATCGAAAACTACCTACTGACTGATGAAGGTCTAGGTAAGGTTAACGATGATAAGCCACTAGGTGCTGTTGCGCTGAAATCATTCCAGAAGAAGCTAAACAAAGATCCCCGTATTGCTGCCACTATGGATAACGCAATGAACGGCGAAATCATGCCTAACGTTCCGCAGATGGCTGCATTCTGGTATGCCCAGGGTAATGCAATTAAGAACATTGTTGATGGTCGTCAGGACATTAATGGTGCGCTAGATGAAGCCGCTGGTCACATGCTTAAGTAATTCTTTTTGCGGGGAGGGGTAACCTTCCCCATTTTATTGTCATTTTTTGCTAGCAAGGAGCTGAGATGCAGTCGGTTCAAGGTGCAGGGCTTTTGGATTCAAAACAAGAACGCCCTAAATTAAATTATCGTAAGTGGCTTAAATGGTCGCTATTAGGCATGATCGGTGTTGTTAATGGTTATGCTACCGTATTGATGTATGCTCAAGGTGAAATACCTTTTGCTCTTCTTACCGTTGTTCTAACCGCACTTGCTCTTTATATTTTTGGAAGCAACAAAACATACGCTCATCGTTATATCTTCCCTGGTGTTGCAGGGATGCTTGTTTTTATTATTTTCCCATTGATTTACACCATAGGACTGGCGTTTACCAACTACAGCGCATCAAACCAGTTAACATTGGAAAGAACACAATCAGTCTTGGAACAGCGTAGTTTCCAGTCTGGTGAAAGTTATGGCTTTGATCTCTATAAAGTAGAGAATGGTCATCAGCTGGTTATTAAAGCTGATGGTGAGCTATTGGTTTCTGATGTCTTCGAACTCGCCAATACAACTTCTGAAGCGATGACTCTTCGTCAAGTTGATAGTGTTCAGGGTGAAAAAGAGAAGATCAAATCAATCGTTAAAAACCGCGCTAACTTAACAAAAGTTGAGCTAGTGATGCCTGATGGTCATGAGATTCGTATGAGTGGCTTACGTAAGTTTGCTGCCGATACAGATCTCTTTACGCTTCAGGAAGATGGTCTGAGCATGCTGAATAATAAAACTCAGCAAATGTATCAGCCAAATATGGAAATTGGTTTTTATCAGCCTATTGACGCAGACGGTAAATTTGTAGATAAGCCTATCTCTCCTGGATTTGTTGTAACGGTGGGTGGTGCCAATTTCGAGCGAGTGATGACGGATGATGGTATTAAAGAACCTTTTATTGATATCTTTATCTGGACTGTGGTTTTTGCTTTTTTAGCGGTCGCGTTAACACTGGCTTTAGGTATGGTACTAGCGTGTCTCGTTCAGTGGGAGCCATTACAAGGTAGCAGTATTTATCGCGTACTTCTTATTCTCCCTTACGCGGTGCCAGCGTTTATTTCAATATTGATATTTAAAGGCTTGTTTAACCAGAGCTTTGGTGAAATCAACTTGTTCCTTGAAGCCATATTTGGGATTAAACCATCTTGGTTCTCTGATCCAATTATGGCTCGATTGATGGTTGTGTTAGTGAACACTTGGCTTGGCTTCCCATATATGATGATTTTATGTATGGGTCTGTTGAAGTCGATTCCTGATGACCTATATGAAGCGTCTGCTATTGATGGTGCGGGTCCTATTCAGAACTTTTTCACAATCACACTTCCGATGATGATTAAGCCTTTGACACCACTGCTTATTGCTAGCTTTGCATTTAACTTCAATAACTTTGTTATGATTCAGCTATTGACGGCTGGTGGCCCTAATATGGTGGGTACTTCAGAGCCTGCTGGTTACACTGACTTGCTAGTAAGCTATACCTACCGTATTGCCTTTGAAGGTGGCGGTGGTCAAGACTTTGGTCTTGCAGGTGCAATCGCAACAATTATTTTCTTACTGGTGGGTGGTATGGCACTACTTAATCTTCGATTCACTAAGCTTTCACAAGACTAAGGAGAGACGTTATGGCTATGGTTCCATCAAGATCATTGAAATATAGAGTTTGGGCTACACATATAGGCTTGTGTATTTTCTTATCAATGATTATCTTTCCGTTGTTGATGATAATTGCAATTTCATTCCGTGAAGGTAACTTTGCAGGTGGTGAGATAATCCCAACTAACCCAACATTGGATCACTGGCGCTTAGCTCTCGGATTCGCTGTGACTAATAATGATGGCAGTATAACGCCACCACCATTCCCTGTTTTACTATGGTTATGGAATACAGTAAAAGTTGCAGGTATTACATCAGTTATCATTGTTGCATTATCGACAACAAGTGCTTATGCATTTGCTCGTATGCGTTTTAAAGGCAAGAACACAATCCTTAAAGGGATGATGATTTTCCAAATGTTCCCTGCAGTACTTGCATTGGTTGCTCTATATGCATTGTTTGACCGTTTAGGCCAGTATATTCCATTCATGGGACTGAATACGCATGGTGGTTTGATCTTTGCCTACTTAGGAGGGATCGCACTTCACGTATGGACTATTAAAGGTTACTTTGAAACAATTGATGTTTCGCTGGAAGAAGCTGCAGCACTTGATGGTGCAACGCCGTGGCAAGCATTCCGCTATGTTCTGCTCCCATTATCAGTGCCAATTCTAGCGGTTGTTTTCATCCTGTCGTTCATCGGCTTGGTTGGAGAAGTACCTGTGGCATCATTGCTATTAACGGATGTGAATAATTACACGTTAGCAGTCGGTATGCAGCAATATCTATACCCACAGAATTACCTATGGGGTGATTTCGCAGCGGCTGCTGTACTATCAGCAATACCTATTACTATTGTGTTTTTGCTTGCTCAGAAATTCCTAGTCGGTGGTTTAACTGCGGGTGGTGTGAAGGGTTAATCACAGCCAGCAAAAAATAGAAAGCTTGCCTAAATGGCAGGCTTTTTTTTTGCTTTTATTTGGTGCTGAAAATGGTTCAGAAACACACGTGATTACGCTATTAAAGGAAATGAAATATTCTCTTAAGGATGAACGTTAGGGTTTTAAAGCGACGCTATGACTGCTAGTATCATACTTGTAGGGAATTATCTCTTGAGTGAAGACTTAATGGTCAAACTTGTTTTCTTCAGTCAGATATAACAAGAAGCCTACATTAAAAGAGCTTCTTGGTTAAAGGATAACAATAATAATAAGGCTCATTCCTTTTCACTTAGGGGTGAGTCACTCCTAAGTGTAGAGCTTAACTAATGGTTTGGTCGCCGATCTGTTAAGAATTCTACGCTTAACTTAATATTGGCGTTGCTGCATAGCTGGACTTACCTTTTGTTAGATAAGTTTTATTAGTAACCAGAACCCGGTGCTTTCACCGGGTTTTTTGTATCTGGTATTCTGAATGGTCAGATAATTAGTGGAATTGGTATTAGTTTTAATCACCGTTAAATCCACTTAACACCGCTCTAGCCCGTTTAGTTTACTACTCGAATACTAACCCTCACATATACAATTATTGTCTATCATGATGCCTTTTGGGAGTGATTCTGGCTATTTGATATTTCTATGAGGTATCCTTGGTGAGATGCTTAGGCGGGGTTAATGGGAAAGACGGTTACGACCAGACTCTTTGGCTCTATATAATGCGTCATCAGCCGCTTTTAATACTATGTCTGGATTAGAGGTTGGTTCGCTATCTGCAATTCCAATACTTACTGTTACATGAATATAGCGATGTATAACGTTATTTTTTCGCGTCATACTGCCTTGTTTATCATTGTCTGGACGTTCAGCATAATTTCGAAGTACTAAATTATATTCTGCAATAGCGATCCGTAATTTGTCTAAACATTCTTCACATTGTTCGCTTTTCTTACCTTTAAATAAAATGGTAAATTCTTCGCCACCATATCGGAATATTTGTGCACCTCCTCCTACCTTCGCTATTAACTGAGCCACTAACGTTAAAACGTTGTCACCCGTTTTATGACCATATAAATCATTGAATTTTTTGAAATGATCTATATCTAGCATGGCTAAAGTATAGGTTTTCCCGAGATTCTTTAATTCTGTTTCTAGTGCTCGTCGTCCTGGAATATTGGTGAGTTGATCGATAAAGGCTTGTTCGTGGCTACAAATAATGAG
This sequence comes from Photobacterium frigidiphilum, assembly GCF_003025615.1. Taxonomy (GTDB): domain Bacteria; phylum Pseudomonadota; class Gammaproteobacteria; order Enterobacterales; family Vibrionaceae; genus Photobacterium; species Photobacterium frigidiphilum. The sequence goes on from NZ_PYMJ01000039.1 coordinate 16,761, forward strand.
GTTAAACATGTGCAGTAGGGCAGCTAACGTAAAGGCTGAGCAAGAGACTAAGCCATATTGAAAAAAAATGAAGGTTAAGCTGGAGAATAGTACTCCTATAAATACTGCTTGGTCAGAGCCATAATTACGAAATAAAATCATAAACGTGCTAGTGCCAGCGACCACGACTCCCCAGAAAATGAATAAAAGAGGAAGAGGAGAAAAGTGTAATTGTGTTAGTAATCCTGAATTCCACAGCGATGAAAGATCCGATTTTTCAATATATTGAATGAGGATAGTTGACCAAATGATTTGTATTGCAATAAATAAACAAAAGTAGCCTCCAAATAAAGACCATAACCGTTTATCTGGCAGTTTATGCACGAGTAATAAATTGAGCGGTAATAGAGTCGCCAATAAATAATAAATGAGTTTTGTCGTATTATTGGTCAGTGGGGCTTGTAAGTAATTTTGTACAATGTAGTACGCAATTATCATCAATAATGCGACAAGGCTCGTACGCCCTTGATTAAATGGCTGGCTAAGAATAATGATAAGAGCAAAAAGGATATAAGGCAGTGTTAACAGTAAATTTTGATAAACAAGCAACGTTTCACGACCTTCTTTTAATGAGATAACCATTAAGAAAGAGAGTAATGATGGTATTCCAAAGCGAAATCCAGGGTTTCTGAAAATGGAAAATGATAGTAGCTGCACTTAAAGCAATTCCTTTGTCATTGAGTCTATACCCAAGTTACCTCTGAATCTTGCATCTTTAGTTGACTTGGGTATATATGAATTTCAAGGCACATACATATACAATAGACGACATTGAGATGTTAGCTCAGTTGTCTTAATGCATTAGCATTTTATTCTACAAATATTTGAGGGTTTTATTGGCATGATAATGCAGAAGGAGCCTTAAGGCCCCTAGCTGGTAACGCTGTAGGTATTTACTTAATAAGGTAAGGAAATAGCTTTCTTTTCTGTGCGTCTGTTAGATTCTCTACACATTCAACATTGCGCTCAGGAATACCATCAGGATCAGGGTAGTGTTTTAGCACTTTTTCCATGCTTTCTTCTCTAATCAGGTGAAAGATAGGGTAAGGCGAACGATTAGTGAGGTTTTCTGCATCTTCTGGCTCGGCACCATAAAAACAGTAATCAGGGTGGAAGCTGGCAATTTGATAGATGCCACTTTTGTTCATTTGAATGACAAGCCCTTCAACCAAATCAAGAAACTGATTATAGTCATCGAATTCTTTAAATAAGTTGGGTGCAACCACCAAGGTTGTTTCTAATTCTTCTACTGGTGTTTGATCCAATGTTTGCAATTCTTGATAGATAGTTTCCAATAAAACATCTTCTGAAGCGTCTTCGCAAACGTGTATTTTTATTTGTTTATTACGATTAGGTTTTGCGGCAAAAGGACATAAATTCAGGCCAATAACGACGTCTTCTAACCATTGCTGAACATCTTTTTCTACTTGTGACATAGCTGACTCTGCATTTGTTGTAATTATGAAATGAATTGTATCAATCGAGAGATATAATTTTTGTTTTATTTGTTCAATTCATCTGTATTGAAAATAAAAAGGCCAGCTTCTTATGGCTGACCTTTCATTTTAAAAAGAGAAAGTGATTATGCTTTCTCTTCTTCTTTCTCTGCTGTATCCGAATCAACTTCAGGTGCAGGAAACTGCTGTACAGGTTTAGCAACAAGTTGACGTGTTGCTGTTCGAATTTCCGCTAGCTTCACTTCAAAAGTATCACCTAGTTGATATTCTTGTACTGTATCAATAGAAACTGTACCTAAATCACCGCTACAAACAATACGTTGCTTATTATCAACAATTAATGAGCCCGGAATAAATGCCGAAGCACCAATCTCAAGTAAACGAATTCGAATACCAGCACGATTAATATCGAAGATTTCAGCAGTAAAGACAGCTTCATCCTTCACTGCATTTTTTAGCAAGCGAATGTAAAGCCAATCAGCAACGCCACGCTCTGCCATACGGTGTGTACGACGGTGTAATGCAATCTCTTCACCGACAGTATCGTCAGGTTTCTGAGACGGCTCGTTACCTGTAATAACAGCTTTAAGAAGGCGGTGGTTAATCATATCGCCATACTTACGAATAGGAGATGTCCATGTCGCGTAAGCATCTAATCCCATAGCGTAATGCGGAGCTGGTTGATTACCAACCTCACTGTAAGCTTGGAATTTACGTAGGCGGTTATCTAAATACGTTGAATCAAGTGTATTTAACCAACGGCGAAGCGCACTGAAACCTTCTAGGGTTTTCAGTTCTTCTTTTTCAAATGGCGCTTCAACTTTTTGCAAAAATTCCATCGCGGTATCAAGCTTTTCAGGATGGAAACCATTATGAATATTGAAAACACCCGTACCGAATTTATCTCTTAATACTCGACCCGCACAAATGTTCGCTGTAATCATTGCTTCTTCGATCATGCGATTTGAAGTACGGCGAGGATCTGTATGAATTGCGACAACATCGTTGTCGTCACTGAGTTCGAAACGGTAGTCTGGACGATCAGGGAATACTACTGCGTTATTTGAACGCCACTTGCTACGTACATTAGCAAATTGGTGAAGCGCATCGATTTGTTCTGCAATAACGTCGTTAGCCATTAACTTTTCTGACTGACCTTTTTCAATAAGATCAGATACATCGTCATACGCCAAACGAGCCTGAGATTTAATCCATGCAGCAAAGAACGTGATGTCGTCTTGAATATCACCTTCGCTATCAACCGTTACACGGCAACAAATAACAGGGCGTTTCTCGTTTTCAATCAATGAACATAGTTCATCGCTTAATTCACGAGGAAGCATTGGGATATTACGACCAGGTAGATAAACGGTGAATCCGCGCTTACGTGCTTCATCATCCATTTTATCGCCAACAGAGATGTAAGATGTTGGATCGGCAATCGCAATCGTGATTTCGAAGTTACCATCATCTTTCTTAACCGTATGAATCGCATCATCCATATCTTTGGTTGACTCACCATCGATAGTAATGAACGGAATATCGGTTAAATCTTGGCGCTCTAAACCTTCGTCTAGCATATTCCAGCTATCTTGCGGTGCAGGTTCTGCGTTAGGCAGTTCATAGCGGGCAAGTGTTACCCACCATGGTGCAATTTTATCGTTACTGTCTGTGATTTTTTCATTAATCACACAAGTAAACGGTTTGTTTGCATTTGTTAGCGGGTGGCTATTTAGATTTGCTACAACCCAGTCGCCTTCTTTCAGCTCTTCTGGATTCAACCCTTTTATAGCGCGTGCTTTTATTGCGTCTTTTAGCTGTGGGTGATCAGGCACAACGTTTAATCGGTTGTGGATCATCTTCACGCGGCCAATAAAGCGTGTCAGGTTCTGCTCTACCAGCTCCTGAGGTTCAGCAACTTCACGCTCTTTTTCTGTACGAAGCACAGCAATTACGCGGTCACCGTGCATTACGTTTTTCATATAATTAGGCGGAATAAAAAAGCTTTCTTTATTATCAGTTTCTAGAAAGCCAAAGCCACGGTCAGTCGCTTTTACGTTACCTTCTTTTTTAGGAAGGGTTTCTTGAATTTGTTTTTTAAGCTGGGCTAGCAGCGGATTATCTTGAAACATTATGCTCGGTCTCAGAATATTAACCCAGACACTATACGTATTTGGGGCGCTAAAACCAAGATTGTGGAATGTATATTTTGCGAAGATTTGTGCCATTGTCGCTAAACGGTGGCTTTCTATCTAAATATAGGGTCAAGAGCAGTTAATAAATGACACTCAAAATGAAATGATTTCAGCAATACAGTGCAATAACGCTATCCTTATACAATCACCAAAATGGTGATTGTTCTCTTCCTATATACAGAATACGGATACGGTGTTTTTCGGGTCGTAGCCTGTTCTCTGACAATAAAGTGAGAAATAAAATGCCATTCCCACATTTATAGTATGTATTTCTAGAAGAGTAAATAAGGTGAAGAAGTGCTTTTATGCTGCGGGATAGTGCCAATAAGAAGTAATGCTCATAATTGTAATGACCAAGACACATACTTTTTGCCTAAATAGTAAGTGTTTGGAAGTTATTTTGTGACAGCCTTCAATTTTTTCTGGCCTTTTATCGAGTATTGAAGCAGAATATGCGCCTCATATCGTCGAGGCCCATGCTTGTGGTTGCTATTGCAGAACTTGTAAAGCAGAAGGGGCCCCGTTTACGTTAGATTATTTATTGGGATCCCAATGCTAGAATCTGTTACAGAATTTCGCCAATTAGAATTGGCTGACACACTTTTATCTGCTCTTGACTCAATGGGCTTCGTTTCACCAACGCCTATTCAGGCAGCATCAATTCCTCTACTTCTTACTGGTGTGGATGCACTTGGTAAGGCACAGACTGGTACTGGTAAAACGGCTGCGTTTTCACTACCTGTTCTTAATAAAGTAGACCTTTCTCAGCATAAGCCTCAGGCTATCGTGATGGCTCCTACACGTGAGCTTGCGATTCAGGTTGCTGCAGAAATCAAAGTACTTGGTCAGAACATCAAGGGACTTAAAGTTTTAGAGATCTACGGTGGCGCTTCTATCGTTGATCAAATGCGTGGACTTAAAAATGGTGCCCACATTGTTGTTGGTACACCAGGTCGTGTTAAAGACCTTATCTCACGTGATCGTCTGCATCTTGATGAAGTTAGTACGTTTGTACTAGATGAAGCTGACGAAATGTTGAAAATGGGCTTTGTTGATGATGTTACTTGGATCATGGAACAAGCACCATCATCAGCACAACGCGTATTGTTCTCGGCTACTATGCCTCCAATCGTAAAGCAAATTGTTGACCGTTTCCTACGTAACCCAGAGCGCATTGACGTAGCTGGCGAAAACCGTACTGTATCTCAAGTTTCACAGCAGTTCTGGATCGTTAAAGGCGTAGAAAAAGACGAAGCAATGATTCGTATGCTTGAAACTGAAGAGAACATCGATGCGTCAATCGTATTCGTTCGTACTCGTCAAGATACTGAGCGTCTAGCTGATTGGTTATCTGCACGTGGTTGTAAAGCAGCAGCTCTACACGGTGATATTCCTCAGTCTTTACGTGAGCGTACTGTTGACCATATTAAACGTGGTGTAATCGACGTTCTTGTTGCAACTGACGTTGTTGCTCGTGGTCTTGATGTTCAGCGTATTACCCACGTATTTAACTACGACATTCCGTTCGATGTAGAATCTTACATCCACCGTATCGGTCGTACTGGTCGTGCTGGCCGTTCTGGTAAAGCGATCCTATTGGTTCGTACAAACCAAATTCGTATGCTACGCACTATCGAGCGTGTAACTAAATCTCGTATGGAAGAAATTCAACTTCCTAACCGTGATGCAGTTGCCGCTGCTCGCTTGACTCGTTTAGGTCAAGAACTAGAATCACAGAAAGAACAAGCAACGCTTGAAGCTTTTGTTGAACTAGTGGGTAAATTACAAGAAACAATCGATGTTGATGCACCAACGCTTGCAGCGATGCTTCTTCAGCGTCAACAAGGTAACCGTCCTTTATTCTATAAAGGTCCGGATCCAATGATTGCAGCTATTGATCGTGAACAGCAACGTCGTGAGCGTCGTGGTAACGATGACCGTGGTGATCGTGGTACTCGCAACGAACGTGGCGGTGAGCGCGGCGGTGAACGTCGTTCAAACAACAGCGCTGATTGGGATACTTACCAATTACAAGTTGGCCGTGAGCAAGGCATTCAGGTTAAAGATATCGTTGGCGCAATTGCAAACGAACTTGGCCTAAGCAAAGAGTTCATTGGTGCTATTAAACTAGCTCCTTCACATACTTTTGTTCAGCTTCCGAAGAAGATGTCTGCAGAAGTTTCAGCACAACTTAAGAAGCTACGCATTCGTCAAAACGATGTAAAAGCTGTTGTTGTTGAAGGTGAAGTTCTTCGCGAACACCGTCCACGTAACAGTGGTAGCCGTGATGGCGGCCGTGGTGGATACCGTGGTAACCGTGATAGCAATGGTGGCAATGGTGGCGAGCGTCGTTTCGACCGCAATCGTGGTAGCGACAACCGTGGTGGAAACCGTGGTAGCGCGAACAGCGACCGTCCACGTCGTCCAAGCGGTGAGCGTAGTAACAACGCTTAATCTGCTATAAGTCACGTACTAAAATACGTTGATAAGTAAAAAAGCCGCTATATATTAGCGGCTTTTTTGTGTCTGAATTTTAAACTCGCCCAAAGGGAACCACTCTTCTATCAACCGCGATCCTTGAACTCGACTCCCAGTAGTGTTCTGAATGGTCAGATAATTAATGGAATTGGTATAAGTCAGTGATCATAAATTTGCGCAGGTAGAATGGGTAAGAACAAGGCACCTAGTGGTTATACCTTGAAAATAAGTAACACAGCATAGAGCCCAACAAAATTAGCCCTTCGGGAGTCGTTCAGCGTGTCTACTTCTGTGTCAAATGTGCTTGAAAGGGAATGCTATTCCTACATGCATTTTCTTTGAGTTCAACATGCTGAGATCGGCTCTGAATCCGATCTCTACACATTTCCCTTGAATTAAATATGTTGAGAATACTCTGAAACTGACATGTTGAGGAAGGTTGGGTATATGGGGGATTTACATGAAAAGTATATCTAGATATGGAAGCTACACCCTATGTCTAGCTTCCATTGTATGAGGGGGATTACACAGCCATGGCTTCAGGCTGTAAATACTGCTGCCATGCAGTTTGGTATAGATTTAATGACTCAGCTCTAAGTCTCGCTATCTGTGCTAATTCAAACTCAGAGATGTTACGTTCTTCTGTCATGCTTGCACGTTCGATACGTTGGATTTCTTCGTATATCTTGTGTTCAGCACCATTTTTTACCGTAGATATGGCTTCTAAGTGAAGTTGAACTTCTGCAATCACTTGGCTTTTTGGTAAGCGTACTAATAATTTAAAATCACGGTAGCCAGAAGCTGTCGGGCTTTTAAAGCGATTTTTAACCGCAACAACAGAGACTTCTTTATTTAGTAATTCTAATGACTGCATCAAACTCGGTATATCACTTGCTACTAATGAGCATCGTGCCAAATCGGTAATACGATGAGTTTCACCTTGTAACTCTGTCTTGATTTTTTCTTTAGCGCGTTCTTCTGATTTAACTGCTGGCACTAAAGCTTGAGTATTGGAATGCAATGCGATCTCACGAACAAGAGTGTCTAATTCTTGCTGGGCATGTGTTGCTGCATGAAACAGTTGGCTAAAATTACTGTAAGGCTGGGTAATATTCTGTTCTGTCCAGCTATTGACGTTATAAAGGCCACTTAGGCTACGCTGAAAAGACTTTTTACCTTCTTGTGTTTGGTAAGGGGAAACTTCATAGTCAGAATCTGAATATTGAGGTAGTGGTGCAGCGATCGAAGTACGACCGAAGACGATAAGGAGAACGAAGAAAGTACGAAGTACAGATTTCATGTGCATAAAACAACTCCTGTGAAACCCCTAATAGGGCTTTCCATCAAAAACATACATATAAACGGTGACGTAAAAAGTGTGTATGTGTTCTGCTGATTTGTTCTAATAATATTCCTCATGTCTTTTGAATTAATACATATAATAGCGGGTATACCTGAACATAAGATGAATTTAGGTCTACGATAAAAAATACGATGTTTTTTTGTGATAAAGGCCACACTTTAGTAGCCTTAATGATAGTGAATATAAGATGTGGGAATTAACTTACGGCCAATTTAGGCTGTAAATACTCTTGCCAAGCAGAACTATAAAGATACTGTGATTGATTACGTAACTGTCTTATTTTTGCTAATTCAATATCATTTAACTGACGATTATTAGCTTTAGCTATACGTTCAATTGTTTGAATTTGTTCATATAATTGGTGTTCTTTACCATTTTTTATATCAGAAATCCCCTCTAAATGAAGCTGTATCTCTGCAATATGCTGGCTGTTTGGGAGACGGACCAACATTTTCAAATCTCGATAGCCTGATTTTGCAGGTTGTTTGAAACGGTTTTTTACTTCAACAATCGTGACTTCTTTACTCAGAAGTTCAAAAGTTTGCACTAAACTATTTATGTCATTGGCAACTAAAGACCCTCGTGCTAGGTCTGTTAATTTATGTACACTTCCATTCAATTCTGTTGCTATTTTATATTCAGCTCTGTCTCGTGATTTAATGCCCGGTGATGAAGCGCTTGTACCAGTAATCATCGATGTTTGTTGAATAAGTTGCTCTAATTCATTTTGAGCAATCTGGGCTTGTAGATAAAGAGAGCCGAAATCATTCTGAGGTTGTGTAATGTGTGGCAGCCTCCAGGTTGGAATCGCATAGAGACCACTTAACGATCCTTGGAAAGATTTTTTGGACTCCTGTGATGATGAGGGAAGTTCGGATTCTGAATCAATGTAATTGGGCAAACTGGCTGTAGCGATAGGGCTACGGCCTAATACAAATAAAAGAACAAAGCAGGTGCGAAGTATAGATTTGGTACCCATTAAAGCTCCTATATGCACATAACTTAGAAATTAAAACTGCCAAAGTGTGCTGGTTCGGATGAACAACATATCCGTGTACATAAGATATCTGTCTTCATTATCTTGTTTCAATGGGTGAATTGATAAAATGAGAGGTGGTAATATTCAGGTTGTGACGTGCTTCCCATTGTGTACATTTTGAATGATTCATATCAGCTGAAACTCCTATTAAGGTGTAACGAAATATGTATCAGTTCGTGATGTGCATAATTTAGCTGTTACCATTGCTTAGTGGTAAACTAGCTTTGTTTCTTATTTCAATAAATGGATGAATTGTGCAGCAGGATCTAGCGATTGTATTTGTAGTTATTTGGTTGGGATTAACCGTTGGCAGTGTAATGCTGTTTCAACGTGGTTCAGATGTAAAGCGTAAGCGTAAACTATGGCCAATTTATACCATTTTCACTAACACTGTGATTGGTGGGTTTATTATTTATATGCAGCCGCCGATTGTACTCATGTTTAGTTTGTTGGTTTTGCTTATTCCAGTGACTTTCTTAACTATTCGTTCTACTAAATTTTGTGAAGCATGCGGTCAAGTTACACGGACGCCATTTTTCTTAAAGCCAGCAACGAAGTGCAGTCATTGTCAAAAGCCTCTGTAACATTAGCTAGCGACAACATTAGTTAACGGTAGCATTAGCTAACAACGTGAATGTGTTGGTTTCGAAAGTAAACTTGGTTTAGGTTTGTAGCTGAAACCAAGTTTACCGTCCAGTTATGCACTTTTTGTAATAAGTGGATCGACACTAAAATTGATACCCACCCAACCATATTTCATAAAATTGCGAATATTCATGTGATCGACGTTGTCAGGGTTTTGTAATACATCAATACGATAATAGTTACCAAAACACGCTAGGGTTTCTGCTTCAGATAATGCATGCGTTTTAGCAAAAGAGAAGATACGGCAAGAACCTTCATTAGTGCCTATTGCATTAGTGAGTGTTTCATTACCTAAACCATTTGTAAAAGCTGCAGGTGAAAAATCATAATGCTTATTAATGGTCTCTATGACTTTTTCAAATGCGATCGATTCAGGGCTAGTTTTTAATCTATGAATAAGCGCTTCCATGGCTTTATCTCTCCAAAATTTATAGTGCTTGGTTTTTAACCATACTGGTTAGTTTATTAAAGAATAAAAAGGGCTATAAAAGCCCTTTAAACGTATTTTTATGATACTACTTAGCGTTTTTAAGAGGCTTATTTACTTTTTTTAGCTTGTTGCTTTAGCTCAAAATCAAGCTCATCTGGGAATATGACTAAGCCATCTTCATTTTCATTAGGGAAAATAACAATAGCAAGTCCATCATCTTCTAGTCCATGCGTCCAGCGGCTGTGCCATTTGTTTATTGAGATAGCTTCTGCTTTGCATGTATCCCATTCGCCCGTCGCCCAAGCTTCTGCGAATTCTTTGTTTGGCCATACTGGAACACAATCTTCGTCATCTGTATTTAGCATAACGCAGCCATGTTCATCGATCAGGATCCAAATTTCACGATTAGTGACAACTTCTTTAACTAGGTATTTGAAACGTTTTTCTGCATCATAACCTTTTATCGTTTCGACCATCGTTGGCTCTAAAGGTGTAGACATGATTTTGTTCCTGTTGCATCTGAGTATAAGGCTAATATGATAAATCAAAATTACACTTTAGTCTTATATTGCATCTGGAAACTTTATGACAAGTTTATACCCGAGGTCCTTAAGGTGCTTGCAAAGCTCACTTTGAACATAAAAAACCGCTATGTAAGCGGTTTTTTTAGGGCTTGAACCCGGGCCATATAAAGATCGTGACTATTTTAGGGTGTAAGGAATACGAACAGTAAGTTGGAAGTCAGGGGCATCTGCTGTTAATCCTGCTGATGCACCAACATTGATGGTGGTATCACGGCTAACAGCATAGTTAGCACCTACAGAAAGGGAATCTAACTGTAAAACTTTTGCATTAAAGTTTTCCACACCACTGACCTTTGATTTAAAGATTGTCTTGTGATTCAAGCCAAGGCTGAATGAGAACTTAGGGTTAACAGCAAAGCCCATACCGGCACCAAAAGAAATGGTATCTCCAAGATCAATGGATGCTTTTGTTCCCGCTAAATCCACATCATCTTCAATATTCCAGATATAGCTCGTATTCATGTAAATTACAGCAGGATCGATTGGCATTATCATCGTTAAGCCTGGCTCTATGCTTGGAAAGCCTGAGCCAGTTGGCAAATCATCAGGCGAACCTTCATAAGGTGAGTCGCCTGTTGTACTTTTGAAGCGTAAACTACCTATCCAATAAGGGGCGGTATTCATATTGAGTTGGTATTTAAACCCCGCCTCAATATCACCTAAACCATTTCCATCTAAATCAATTAATTTATCTTCTTCTTGTCCTATACCAGCAGAACGCTCAGAAATTGAATCACTCCTATATACCCAAGGGATTCGCACTTCTACTTCTAATCGGTTTGTTATGCCGTAACGACCAGATAGACCAAATGTTATTGTTGTTCTATCAATGTCACTCGCTTGTATTAACCCCACAATTAAAGAGGGTAGTACCGAGTAACCAACAACAGAGATAGTATTTGATGAATTTTGCGTATAAGACAGTGAGGAATCAATAACAAATGATCCCCTTGGTGTTAATACTCCTGGCTGTTCAAAAATATCTGCAACAGTTTGAACTCTTTTAGGTTTTTCTTCTTTAGTCTTTTTATTCGGTTCTGCATCCTTTGCTGGATCCTCAGCCGCTACTACAGCAGTACTAAAACATAAAGCAAGAAGCGCAATTAGGCTTTTATATTTGAATTCTTTCACGATTTCCCCACTTCGATACAAGGTAGTCCATAAAAAAATGTAAGTTGGTAACAAAAAAATACCAAGCAATAGAAAAAGAGTAGTAGATGATAAGTTAAGCTGTTAGTTATTTGTCTCAGAATAATGTCTTATATTTAAGATGGCGATGAAGCAGTCTTATAAATAATAAATGTAATATTTATGAGTTGCTGTATTTTTATTTGGAAATGTGAGTATATAAATTGTCGGAATTAAAATTAAGTTTTTATATTTAAAAAACTTTGAAGTTATCAAAAATAATACAAGGCAGTGATTTTACAACACTACTATTAAGTTATCTCGCAGCACATTGCGGGTAACTATAAAAAAAACAACACAACATATTTGGAGTAACACTATGCGTAAAACTAATCTCGCACTTCTTGTGGCAGTTGTTGTTAGTTCACCAATAGCTCTGGCAAATTATTACCCACCTGCACCCGTGAATTCAGGGAACGATAATACGGATATATACAAAAATGATGTTGGTAATAAGGATGTTGATATTGATAAAACAGATAGTCATGATCTTTATGTCGATGTTGATGATTCATTTAATCATGAATCGAATTACGACACCACAACAGATACTGAGACAAATTATACCAAAAACATTAGCCGTGATTATGATAATGACACATTAACAATGAAGAATGTCAATAATGATGAGAGTTACTATAACCAAGACAACAGCGATAATAGTACAGTTTGGAAAGATACTCTTAATGTAACTGAAGATATTAGCTGGGATATTAATTTAGAAGAGAACCATTATGTATCTACTTCTTATTTAAGTGGTTATGTTACTGACAACGAAGTGAAATATGGTGGTGCATGTTGTGACGGTGATGGTGGCAGTGGAGGTTATGGCCATGGTGGCGGTTATAATGATGATGATGGTGGCATGGGGGGTGACTTCTTTGTTGACCAGTCTAACTCTATGATGGACTCATTTAACGGTTCTTCCGGTATCAGCATGGCTGGTCAAAATGCGGGTAATAACTCAATGCTTCAGCAAAGTGCTAGCACAAATGCTGTTCTTGTTGGCTATTAAGATAATTACTGGGGATTACTAAGTGTAATTCTCAGGAGGATGTTATGAAATATTTAACACTGATAGTTGCAGTATTAATTACTTGTAGTGCTGCTGCAGATGAGTTGGATATTCTAGCAAGTTCTGAAATGCTAAGCGATACATCAATGAATCAATCTCGTGGCGGTCAATATGAGTTGAACATAGATGTAATGCATGCTGAATCAGACATGTACGGTGATGTTCAAGGAAATGGTGCCTACAATAATACGACAGGTGCCAATATGATAACTGAGGGTGCATTTGGTGAGTCATCTGGTATTTTTAATGTAGTTCAAAATACTGGTAATAATGTTCTTATCCAAAATGCAACTGTAGTGAACTTGACGTTGAAGTAAGCTGTTAGTGTATCTAAGCTGACATATAAAGAATATGTCAGCGACGACTCTACAGACCATTAATTAGGGGTTGTTTTATAGGGACTAACATCATTACTTAATACATGATTGCTTTTTATAATTAGCATTGTGTCGAAAAGATATAAATAATAAACCCTATGTTTAAGTTATTACAATAATAAATGACATATTCGGAGTAATATCATGCGTAAATCAAATATCGCACTATTAGTAGCAGTTGTATTCGCATCACCATTTGCATTAGCTGTTACACAAGACAGTGGTAATACCGTTAAAGTAATAGAAGAATCTTATAATACGGATGTTGATGTTGATAAGGTAGATAGCCATGACAAAGACATCTATGTGACTAATGTTGGCAACACTGAATACAATGATACGGTCGATTATACAGACGAAACTAATACTGAAATCGATAAATCAAGTACTTATGATAACGATACATTAACCTTAAAAAATATTGGTAATGATAGAAGCGTTTGGAAACAAGATAACAGTGATAATTCGATGAATTCAACTTATGACACTACAATGGACTACACAGAAAGTTGGGATGTCAACATAGAGATCGATACGTATATGTCGGCTGCAGAATTAGATGGCGCAGTTATGGGCTCAAAAGTGACATATGGTGGTGCATGTTGCGATAGTGGGGGCAGTGGAGAAGGTGGTGATTTTACAGTTAATCAAACGAACTCTATGTCTAGCTCCTTTGGTGATTCTTCGGGTATCAATATTGCGGGTCAGAACGTAGGTAATAACGCGTTGGTACAGCAAACTACAAGTACAAATGCGGCTTTGGTTTCCCCTTAGTCAATATCGTTATTTGTTAAGGGCCTTAGGGCCCTTATTAGTTTCTTAAGATTGTTATAAATGAGACAAAAATTTTAATCAATTAGTTAATACTTAAGATATAAATACATTAAATAAATTGTATGTTAAAAACTACGATTTGTTTGAGCATATAACATAATGGTATGTTTATGAAAACGTCTCTGCTTATTATTGCTGGTTTTTTTCTTAGTTCATCAGTTTTTGCTCTCGATTATTTTCCGAGTAGAGGAGCATATAATGTCAAAGTTAAGAGCTACCAAGAGAAAGTTTTTGGCGATGTGCAAAGGCAACAATATGACTTTAGTTGCGGTTCTGCGGCTGTTGCATCGTTATTAACTTATCATTATGGTTTAGAAACATCCGAAAATTCTGTATTTGAATATATGTTCAAATACGGAGATAAAGAAAAAATAGAGCAACAGGGTTTTTCCATGTTAGATATGAAAAAATATCTGGAAGCTCAAGGGCTAACGGCAAATGGATATAAGTTACCGTTAATGAAGTTAAAGAAATTAGGCGTTCCAGGAATTACAATAGTAAACTTTGATGGCTATATGCATTTTGTTGTAATAAAAGGTATGAATAGCAGTCAAGTTATACTCGGAGACCCCTCTCGGGGCACACTAACAATGGACATCGATGATTTCGAAGCAGGTTACAAAGGATTAGTATTATTAGTTAAAAATAACGTTAAAGTTGGCAAAGAAAGTTTCATAAAACAAGAAAATTATAGTATATACACGCCCTCTCCTGTTTCAGAGGCTGTAATTAGAGAATCACTTGCAACCTTTAGTATTACTCTACCTGGGGCAAATGATTATTAGAGGCTAGTATGAAAAAAACATCAAAATGGTTTTTTGCATCTGTAATAGGAGGTGCGGCCTTTTGGGCTAGCGCATCAATAAATCACGAGACTATAGATGATTTTGGTTTACTTACAATGAGTGAAACTGAAATGTCATCGATAAGAGGTGGTTTTGTATCCATTAATGATACATTGATTAATATTGGATTATCTATCTCGACAGCGCTAAATGGTGAAAAGGTATTTACCTCCTATATCGCAGATCTAACGATAGATAATGGGGTGCTAACATCCTCCTCATCATCATCTGTTAAACCTGTAAGTGTAGTCCAAAATGGTGAAGGCAATACAGCACCAGAAATGATAAGTATTGATACTGGTAGTATCGCGAGTATTATTCAAAATACAAATGATAATACAACGATACGAGTAGAAACGCAGTTAGATATACAGGCTGATGTGAATAGCTTTATTGAAAGACAAGTTATTTACAATAGGATAGAGAATTCTATTTTGTATTCTTCTTATTGATTGAAATTATTATGGTTCGTACATTTACAATAAGGCATGGTGATTTATTACTGTGCCTTTTTTTTGTTTTTATTACTGTGCTTTTTTTGTTATTTTTTATTATGTAGTAGTGTTGTTGATGAAAATATTCATAATTTATTATAAATTAGAGGAACTTTTCAAATTGAATAAGTCTCTGATTTAGTAGGTCTATTTTTAATATTGATTTAAATGTCACATAAATAGGCTGTTTAAGAGTCACTTTCTTACTTCTGATACCCTACATACGTGTCATTTATTGCCTATATTCTTAATACATTAAAAATAATATGTACATTGATAGTGTGGTGATTTCGATGGTGACTCAATCTAAAAATAAATCAATAAATGGTCGTCTTGTTGCAATTGGTTGTAATTATGAACCTTGGATTGCGCTTCTTGAACAATCAGGATGGAAAACGCATTGTTGTTATGACCTTAGGACAGCAGATGCAATACTAGAAGAGTACAGCCCATGCATATGCATTGTTGATTTAAGCAATAACGATTTTAGCTTAAATAGTATTTCTTTGAGGGCAAATAAAACTAAGCAAGTACGTTGGATTGCACTAATTAAAAAAGAGCAGCTAGAAACGGATGTTATCTGTCAGTTTATTAATAATTATTGTGTCGATTACTTTTCAATGCCGATCCCTAGCACCTTACTCTTAGACACTGTCGGACATCAACTTGGTATGCTTGAGATAGAAGCAAGAACTTGGGTTGAGGTAACGTCACAGCACGATATGGGACTGTATGGTGACTCTAAATCGGTGAAGCAACTTCGTGATATGGTTAGACGTGTAGCATCAACAGAAGTGAATGTTTTTCTTACTGGTGAAAATGGTACAGGGAAAGAACTTATCGCGAAATCAATTCATAATTTGTCTAAGCGTAAAAATGCACCTTTTATTAATGTTAATTGCGGTTCACTAACATCAGATGAAGAGAAAATTGCTTTTTTAAATTCGGCAACAAAACTTCATGATGATGAAAAGCCCAAATTTAATGGTACTATTTTACTCGATAATGTTGAAGAATTGTCAAAAGAACTACAAGATGAATTGCTAAGATATTTACAGGCACCTGCAGGGGAGTCTATAAATGAAGACGTAAATTGCGATATACGTATTGTCGTTTCATCAAGTGCAGATCTTGAAACTGCAGTTGCTAACGGTGAATTTAGTAAAGAGCTCTACTATCGCTTGAATGTGTTCCATATTAAAGTGCCGACTCTTAGAGAGCGTGGTTCTGATATTTATCTTTTAGCAGAAAAATTTTTAGGTCAATTTTCTAATGAATATAATACATTAGCATCGAGTTTCTCTGAAGACTCTAAGCAGTTACTCTTACGCTATAGTTGGCCTGGTAATGTAAGAGAGTTAATGAATCAAGTAAAGCGTGCAGCATTGCTTGCTGAGGGTAGCGAAGTAAAAGCTGAGCATTTTGATTTGCCAAGTAAATCTAACCTTAAGCAAAGCTTGCGTAATATTAAAGATGAAGCGGAAAAAGATGTATTAGTCGCTGTACTTGAAACACACCGTGGTCAAGTCGCTTCAGCGGCCAAAGATCTGGGTGTATCTCGCGCTACAATGTATCGTCTATTAAATAAACACAATATAGTTCCTGATGTTCGATATTATAATAATGGGCAAATGGGTGAATAGTTTTATTCCGATTCAATGAAAAAAAGCTCGATTAATCGAGCTTTTTTTATGAATATTCAACGACAATTAATTTAAAATAATAATATCGTCATCATATTCGTTGTATTCATCTTGCATCAGATATAAATCATTCGGCTGAATAACTAAGAGTTCATCTTCAGTCGGCACTACCAAAGTGTTTTTGTTTAAAGCATCCATAATCTTCTTCCTTTTTATTTATGTTTCTTCCATTAATTATAAGATGTCGTCATCGAATCATATGAAATGTTGATTCAACATCTATATGCTCAATAGTCGTGATTGAAAATGACAGCATTGTGAAAGGTTGATTGTGATCTCACAATCGGTTTGATTTTGATTGTTTTATAAACAAATTATGATTGTTACTCTATTTTTAACGTCTTCTTTTTTTATTAATACAGTGTGGCTGTAAGTGACGTAGAAGGGTTTTTTATGGCATATTGAGTTTATTCTGAATCTTGAGGGCGCTTATAGAAGCTAGTGGCTGGGTATGAATAAGTAGTCCTTATGTCTTAATGCTGCTTGTTGACTTGTCACATTTTGTAGAGAAAATATTTGTTTGTAAACAGTATAATAGCGGTTAATGTTACCCACGTAAGTAATGGGCTCAAGTCCGACATGTTTACGTGTTATTACTTCAACATTGTTAAACCATTTTGTACTGTCATAGCCTTGCTCTTTTGCAAGTTTACGCATTCTATTTATACGTCCTGGTCCTGCGTTATAGCTCGCTAAAGCAAAAAACATTTTATTCATGTCGTCAATGTCATCTGTGTCATAATATCTGTTCAATATGAAATCCATATATTTCACACCAGCATGAATGTTGTTATCAATGTTATAAATATTTGAAATATTGATATAAGGTTCTTTTGCTGTTTGAGGTAGAATTTGCATAATACCTACAGCGCCAGCATGTGAGCGTTTAGTCTGATCAAATTGAGACTCTTGAAAAGCTTGTGCTGCAATTAATAACCAATTCATATCATACATATTGCTGTAACGAACAAATCGTTTTTCAAGTTTTTTGAATTTAGCTATATTGGTAGCACTTACCACTTTTTGAAACCATGCTTTGCTGTTTAAATAACGATTGAAGATAATATTACCATTTAGAGTTCCGTATCGATTTTTTTCAATAAAGTTGTTAACTAATTCTGCTAATTCTGGACTGTCTTTCCTAAAAGCCCAACCAATTGCTCCCCCTTTTCTGATGGGAAACTCAGTATGCATTTTTAAATCGTCAGTCACTAAATCCCAAAACTCTGCTTTATGATTATCCAGCACTGTCATTGGGATAATTTTCTGCTGGATCATCTGTAATAATTCATAGTCTTGAAGCGTTTCTTCAATGAAGTGTATGTACATTGTTTCAAGGCCTTGTTTCGCGAGTTTTTTGTTAATGCGGTTTACACTTCGGTAGTAACTAGAACTTGCCCTGATCCAGACATTTTTTTTAGATAAATCTTTTAATTGAGTGATAGGACTTTTATCTGTATGGGTAATAAAAATTTCATTGATATTACTAAGAATAGGAGAGCTGAAATCAACGGTTTTTTTTCGTTGACGTGTAATGGTCAAATTTGCTGCAACGATGTCACCGACACCGGCCTGAAGTGCAGGAAGTAATTGATCTCGGTTGATGGGAATAACTTGTAAATGCAACTTTTGTTTCGTGCTGTTCAGTACATGTTGTTCAAACAACAGCAGCATTTCAGAGGTTATACCTTTTGGATGACCTTTATCTAGGTAGTAAAAACCAAGGTCGGCAGATACAAGTATTCTGATTACACCATGCTCGCTTATTTGAGTCAGATCACCAGTAAATTTAGTATTGTTAATGGGAAAGACTTCGAGTGCGAACGATGTCGAAATGAAAGCATTAAAGCATAGTAATGCAATGACAAATCTTTTTAGCATGAACGATAACTCAATAAGGTAATGTTATTGAGTATAGTCAATTCATCTTTTTAAGTGATTAGGTGTCTATGCTGCTTTGTATTGATTGCGTCCAGCTTCTTTCGCTTTGTAGAGTTGGTCGTCAGCTTCTTGCACTAGTTGCTCTGGTCCCTTTTGAGTTTTCCATGTCGTTATACCTTGGCTAAGTGTAACGAAATTATTCACGCTAGAAGATGGATGGGGTATTGCTTCTTGTTGTAGGGTGCGATGAATACGTTCGGCGACTTTTTTTGCACCTTCTAAATGGGTATTGGGTAGAATAATAATAAATTCCTCACCACCATAGCGAGAAACAGAGTCTGATGTACGTAATAGGCTTTTTTGTAAGGTGCGGGCAACACGTTTTAAGCATAAATCACCAGCAGGGTGACCAAGGTTATCGTTGTAATGTTTAAAATGGTCGATATCAATTAAGATAACAGACAGCGGTAAATGATTACGTTTTGCTAAATGGCAATGCTTATCTATTTCATATTCGAAAAATCGTCTGTTGTAAAGGTTAGTTAACTGATCTTTGGTTGCTAGGTCAGAAAGCTTTTTTACCAATCTTTGATTTTCATGATCTTTTTCAACACTGTTATAAAACCAACGGTATAGCGTTCTACGGCCTGTCTCTACAATAATACAGATAGCCAGCACTTTTTCTATCGGCAATAACAACAGATGTCCAGCCTCAATGTAGTTTGCCCAAGTACTTACCAATAAGACGGGAAATATTGCAGCGTAAACGGCTTGACGAAGTGCATAGAATCCTAATAAAGAAGTCATCATGATCAAATCTGCCGCTATTTCAGCACTGGGCCACATTTGCCCAATGAAAGCGATGTGGTAAATAGCTAATGCCCAACTAATGCCAAACAGTAAGGCGTAGAGTGTGGCTGTTTTGCGCCACTGTTGAGGGGGGAATTGCGAGTGGTAGAGAGCAATTCCTATCAAATAGACAATTGCTTGAAATGAGTATTGAGTCCAAGAACGATCTAAATACAGAGCGTTTTCTTTAATACCATTAAGCCAAATAGGGCCAATTATCATTAGTAAAATAATAAGAGAGATTGTTGCCGCCCATCGAAAACCAATCCGTATGTTTCTATAAGTTACGTCGTCTAACTGTTTAGCTAATGTTTGCTCATCCATGGCACATTCTTCTATCAATTTATTATCAAGTTGAGTGTACTTTATAAAGGAAAAGGCAAGGAATTTATTTTCATAAATGGGAGGAGATTACACAATAAAATTGTTGACAAAAATGATTGTAAAAAACGTTACATGCAAAAATTTGGCACTGTTCAAATTCATTGCTTGTTCACTGTACTACGATCAAAATAAACTGATTTAGATCAATGTTTGTTTCTCTGA
This sequence comes from Photobacterium frigidiphilum, assembly GCF_003025615.1. Classification (GTDB taxonomy): domain Bacteria; phylum Pseudomonadota; class Gammaproteobacteria; order Enterobacterales; family Vibrionaceae; genus Photobacterium; species Photobacterium frigidiphilum. The sequence goes on from NZ_PYMJ01000039.1 coordinate 36,783, forward strand.
AATCTCGCCTAATACACCACATATTGTATTTGCTCTCTCACTAAAGCCTATATTTTGTGTTTTAAGTGACAGTGTCATGTTAGTAGGAGCTTTGTGTGAAACCTGTAGTGATTAAGCGTGATGGATGCCGTGTACCGTTCAATACTCAACGTATTAAAGAGGCTATATTAGGTGCAGCCCAATCAGTTGATGAAGTAGACGTAGAAGCAATGAATGAAGCCTACGCAGCTTCTGTTGCTGATGGTGTACTGTCTCAATTTATGTCAGTTGAAGAAGTTGAAATTCACGCTATTCAAGATGCAGTTGAAAACCATTTGATGGTTGGCCCACACAAAGCGGTTGCGCGTGCTTATATTGAATATCGACACGATCGTGATATTGCGCGTGATAAGAAAAGCCTACTCAATAATGAAATTCGAGGGTTGATCGAGCAGAGCAATGCATCGTTATTAAATGAGAACGCAAACAAAGACAGTAAAGTGATTCCTACTCAGCGTGATTTGCTGGCGGGTATTGTAGCAAAGCATTATGCCAAGCAACATTTGCTGCCACGTGACATAGTTATGGCACACGAGCAGGGCGATATTCACTATCATGATCTAGATTATTCACCGTTTTTCCCTATGTTCAACTGTATGTTAATCGATCTTGATGGCATGTTGACGCATGGCTTTAAAATGGGTAACGCTGAAATTGATACTCCTAAATCAATTTCAACGGCTACAGCGGTTACCGCACAAATTATTGCTCAAGTTGCTAGCCATATTTATGGCGGTACAACTATAAACCGTATTGATGAAGTACTAGCACCTTATGTAACAGTGAGCTACGAGAAGCATTTGAGCGTTGCGACAGAGTGGGGAATTGCTGATCCAGAAGCGTTTGCTCGCTCTCGTACCGACAAAGAGTGTTATGACGCATTCCAATCTTTAGAGTATGAAGTCAATACGCTGCATACCGCTAATGGGCAAACGCCGTTTGTGACATTTGGCTTTGGTTTGGGCACTTCTTGGGAATCACGTTTAATCCAACAATCTATCCTAAGTAATCGTATTGCAGGATTGGGTAAGAATCGTAAAACAGCGGTATTCCCTAAGCTTGTATTTGCCATTAAAGATGGTTTAAACCATAAGCAAGATGATCCAAACTACGATATTAAAACGCTTGCACTAGAGTGTGCATCGAAGCGTATGTACCCTGACATTCTTAATTACGACAAGGTAGTTGAGATCACGGGCTCATTTAAAACCCCAATGGGTTGTCGTAGTTTCTTAGGCACTTATGAAGAAAATGGTAAGTTGATTCATGAAGGTCGTAATAACATTGGTGTTGTTAGCCTTAACTTACCGCGTATTGCCTTACAAGCTGAAGGTAGTGAAGCGCGTTTCTATGCATTATTAGACGACCGCCTAGTTCTAGCTCGTCGTGCTCTTGAAACACGTATTGCACGCCTAGATGGTGTTAAAGCACGTGTTGCACCTATTCTTTATATGGAAGGGGCGTGTGGTGTTCGTTTGAATGCTGATGATGATGTGTCAGAAATTTTCAAAAATGGTCGAGCGTCTATTTCGCTTGGTTATATTGGAATTCACGAAACAATCAATGCTATTTTCGGCACTGAAGCACATGTCTACGATGACGAGACACTACGTCAAAAAGCCGTTGATATTGTTAAGTACTTAAAAGCTGCGACAGATAAGTGGCAAGCAGAAACAGGTTACGGCTTCAGTTTATACAGTACGCCAAGTGAAAATCTATGTAGCCGCTTTTGTGCGATTGACGCGAAAGAGTTTGGTGTAGTAGAAGGCGTAACTGACAAAGGTTATTACACGAACAGTTTCCACCTTGATGTAGAAAAGCAAGTAAACCCATACGATAAGATTGATTTTGAAATGCCATACCCAGAAGTCACGAGTGGCGGCTTCATTTGCTATGGCGAATACCCAAATATTCAACACAACGTCGAAGCATTAGAGAACGTATGGGATTACAGCTACACGCGTGTACCATATTACGGAACAAATACGCCGATTGATGAATGCTACGAATGTGGCTTTATGGGTGAGTTTGATTGTACGAGTAAAGGTTTCACGTGCCCTAAATGTGGTAACCATGAACCGTCGAAAGTGTCTGTAACGCGTCGCGTGTGTGGTTACTTAGGCAGCCCAGATGCCCGCCCGTTTAACTTCGGCAAGCAAGAAGAAGTGAAACGTCGCGTTAAGCACATGTAATGTAAATATTTATATAGATTCATTAAAAAGAATGTTTAGAAGTGCCTGTTTGGCACTTCTTGCATTTTGTTTATTTGTTCCAAGGTTGAGGAAACAAAACATGCACTACAACAATTACTATCCAGTTGATGTGGTTAATGGTCCAGGTACGCGATGTACATTATTCGTATCGGGATGTGAGCATCAATGTCGTGGGTGTTATAACAAAAGCACTTGGCGACTAGATAACGGGCATGCGTTTACTCAAGAAATGGAAGACAACATCATTAATGATTTAAATGATACGCGTATCAAGCGCCGTGGATTGTCATTATCTGGTGGTGATCCCCTTCATCCTGCTAATCTCGCTTCTGTATTAAAGCTTGTCATGAGAGTTAAAACGGAATGTGTAGGAAAAGATATTTGGCTGTGGTCTGGTTATGTTTTGGCTGAACTGACTGAGCAACAACAGCAAATTGTTGACTTAATTGATGTGCTGGTCGATGGTAAGTTTGAGCAAGATAAGCGAGACCCATCCCTTGTGTGGAAGGGGAGCGAGAACCAAGTTATCCACTATTTTAATGAGATTGAATAAATTAAGCTCATAATGAACGTTATTGAGTAAAGTGTTTGTTTGTAAAGCATTGCGTTGTGTGAAAATCACTCTAACGTTAATTTTTTGTGAATATTTCATGTTGGTATACTGAGTTATCCACTGTTTCTGTGTATAACTGTGGGAGAAGAAGGTGTATGAAATTGGCTTGCACCTTTTTGGTGGGAATATTGCACAATATTGACGCGCCTTTGTTATGCTCAAAACAGTCAATGGAAGCGCTTTTTATGGGGTTTCATACTACTTTTCTTTCATCTTTTGCTCATCTAAGGTACATTCCCACCTTTCCTGATCCGTAGGAGCCCATCATGGCACGTACAATCCTTTATACTTATAAAGATGAAGAAAAAGAGCTTACTTTTTCATACCAAGAATACCATTCAATTCAAGAGGCCGTTGCTGCTGCTGAAGGAATTGATATTACTGCATACTTAAAAATGGAACAGCAAATTGAAGCTGTGACTCGCGACAAAAAAGCAGTAAGAGACTACCGTGATAACCATTTCAGAAAGTTAGGTTTTGGTCGTATTACCCTAGCTCAAAAAGAAAACCGTGGTGTCGGTAAGAAATAACTAACGTATTTTACTGTTTTTACAACGCGTAAAATGGGTACTCATTGAGTATCCTTTTTTTGACTATCGACTTAACTCAAATGATATTACTTTCTTTGAGATGTTTTACTGCTATATCTCTTTCGATCCCTGAATCCTATATAAATAAAGTAAGCCCCCATTGCTGCAATAACGTGTTTGACAGAGTGTCCGCTCATTCCCCCCAACAATGCATATATTTCATCGTCGTTAGATTCTGCCCATTTTGATAGTACATAGGCAATGAGCGCGTATAAATAGTACTGCCTGTGAGTAAACCGAGAGCAAAAAAAATAAAGAATAATAGGGATGTGTATAATAGGAATGACTTGAATTAACACATAAGCAGACATATCCCCGCGTCCATTTTGTAACGTTGTTATATACCAATAAACAACAGATAAAAAACCATACACAATCATGGGAAAAAATAACCAACGACCAGCATCTCGCGATACAAATTCCGTTAACATAATGCAATAGAGAGCGATAAAAGCGAGGGTGATAGGTATTCTGTCGAACATTAAGGTGAAATCGTTAGGGGTTAAGTGGTAATAACTTGATGCAAAGAAAGCGAGCATGAGTGCGAAGAAAAAAAAGGGGTATTGCAGTGCGATATTTGGCTCAATGGCCACCGAACGTTGTCTAAATAATTGTAATCCTTTAAGTCCGACATATAAAAATGGGAGGTTAGAGATGACATTCCAAAAATTCGGAATCGAAAAAAACATGCGTTGATCGGCGTAGTTATAAAAGTTGCCACTTTGCTTGATAGGAGAGAAAATAATAGCGGCAAGAGTAAGAACAGCAGCAATAACAATAAGCCCTGTGACTTTCTTATGATAAGAAGATAGCTTCGCCATTATTCACCTCATGATTTACACTCAGCTTTCATAATAGCAATACCTTCGTTAAAACATTGCCGCCATGCTTGTTCTACTGACTGATTATAAGCAGGATCGCATTCTTTAATTGTATCGATTAAGCATTCAAACCAAAGGTCAATATCTAAAGGTTTTATCCCTAAGCCATCGGGTCCATGGCGTTTACCAAACTTTTTTACTGTTGCTCTTGCTTGTTCTGATGTTGCAGCGAGCATAATGATTAGCAATGATGCCTTAATCATTTTCATCTGATTTTCCATATCAACATGGGTAAACATAGAACGAAATGTTTCATCTTTTTCAAGAAAACGCTCATAAAAAAGAGGCATGAAATGAGGGTTTCCATTACATCTGGCATAACTGTCGTTAAAAACTTCATGAATATCCATATTCATCCTTTTTTCGTTAATTGATACATTATTGAATTGAGCTCTTATTGAAAGCTATCAGTTTAATTAGTATATCAGGCATATTTATTAATCGTTGAGCAATAGCTGAGATATTGATTTAACCCATATAATAAACGCGACGACTCATCTTTTGATTGATTTATAGTCGTTATCTTGATTTGTTTCTCCTCTATATGCTTGGTTTTTTAGCTTTATGTTCGGATAGCGAACGCTTGACTCTAAAAGGGTTTACAGCAACGCATTAGAACCGTAATATTCACCGCGTTGGAGAGATGGCTGAGTGGTCGAAAGCACCGGTCTTGAAAACCGGCAAGGGTTTATAGCCCTTCTAGGGTTCAAATCCCTATCTCTCCGCCACATTTAGAAAAGGGCGCTGATTTATCAGCGCCCTTTTTGCATTTAGTGCTGTGGCTAGAGGGATTTGTTCCAAATCCGCCTTTCCCAGAGCACTCCGCCATATTCAAAGAAACCGCTACTCTGTTAGCGGTTTTTTTACGTCTGAAGTTTGCTAATAAGATAGGGATGCAGAATCCTAGACAGGGAGTCCATATAAGCGAAGCGAAATCACATTGATCGAACTTAAGGGCTTATTTAAGGTTTTACTCAATCATTTGATACAAACGGCGAGGTCGGCCACCCGTTTTGTAGTTTAGAGTTAAGCGGATCACGCCTTCTGATTCTAAAAATTCCAGATAGCGCCTTGCCGTAATGCGGCTGACATTCATGCGCTCACCAATTTTCTCGGCAGAAAAATCGTGTAGCTTCTCTTCATACAGAATCGATTTTAATGAAGCAAGTGTTGTTGCATCAATCCCTTTTGGTGTCTGGCGTAATTGCTTTATCGGCGCTTTACGTAAGATCTGATCTATTTCGCCCTGATCTACTATTGATGTACGGGCTAGCTTTTGTTTGTACTGCTTGTAGTCATCAAGAGCTTGGTGAACACGAGACATACGAATTGGTTTGACTAAATAATCAATCACACCAAGTTGGACGGCTTTTTCAACCGTTGCTGTTTCTCGCTCGGCGGTTGTCATAATAAAATCACAATCCGCATTTTGTTCACGTAGTTGACGGATAATATCAATACCATTGCCGTCGGGTAGCGTGATATCGACAAAGATTAACGTTGGCTTATATACCTCGAATTGAGTAAGAGCTTCTGAGCAGCTTTCACTGACAGCAACAACAGTAAAATCAGAATGTTGGTTGATAGTGGATTCGAGGGTGTAACTGGCCCGACTATCATCTTCAATGAGCATTACAGTAGTTTTAGTCATAATTAGTGATTTCATTTTTATCTAAGTAAATACTGAATAGCGTTGTGTGCTGCTCTGTGCGCTCCCAATCAATACTTCCGTGAAAGTAATCGACTAGTTGTTTGACTAAGTACAAGCCAATGCCGCTCTGGTCATCATCAATCTTAGAGCTTACACCGAACTCTAAAATGTGCTCGGTAATATCTTCGGGTACACCCGCACCGCTGTCTTGAGTTTCTAAAATGATGTGGTTACTACGATCGCTAAGATACACATGCACTTCAGGCTTTGCGTTTTCTCTATTTTGCCATGAAGCGAGTAAGGCATTATCAATTAAGTTACCGATCATTGTAACGAGTTTTTCTGAGATGTTTTTCTCGTAACTCGACAAATTAGTATCTATATCGATTGTGAATTTCACACCAATATCTGCTGCTTTATTGAATTTTCCGAGCAATAAACCTGCAACAGAACTGTCTGTAACCGACAGTACAATGTGGCGAATTACTGATTGGTAGAGGTCAGTTTCCTGTTGGATGAAATCAACGGCCTCATCATATTTTCCGATTTGTAACATGCCTGAAAGTACATTGAGTTTATTGGAATATTCGTGTGTTTTACTGCGAAGTAACTCTGCGTAATTCTTCAGGTAGGTAACTTCGTGTTCAAGTTCGTTGTGGTTTAGATTTGGGAAGAAAACAATTGAGTGACCCAGCAAACCTTTAAAGGTGTTGATGGGATAGACATTGGCTCTGTATTTCAACTTGCCAATATTAAATTCCCCCTGATGGAATACTCCTTGGTTAGCGAGAACAAGATGGCTTAATGGCGTGGAATAAAGTGATAACGGGTGATTCACATAGTCATATCGATCGAGTATACCCATAGAAAGCATCTTGATTGCACTATTGTTAATTGTGGCTATATTCATGTTGCTATCTACCGCAATAATGGCGTCACGAATACTGTCTAGTACCATTTCATGCTCGCGAAATTTATTCACAATAAATTCCGGTTCATAGTCCAGAAAAGTACGCTTTATCTTAAAGACAAAGGCAATTATCGTGCTAATACCAAGCAAGTAGACGACGCTGATAAGCACACCAATATGACCATATTGCTGCAACAAAAGATCAGAGGTTTTTTCGGATAAATACCCGATGCAGATTGCACCAATGACTTTCCCATCTAAATAAATAGGGGAAAAATTACGGATAGCTTTGCCCAGTGAGCCTGATGCCGTATTACTGTATTCGGAGCCTTGCTCCAGTGCCGGAAATATATCATTACCAATGAAATGCTTGCCGACTTTATCGGAATCAGGATGGGTTAGACGCATGGCATTTTTATCGACTACCACAATAAAGGATGCATCGGTACGTGTTCTGATATCTTCAATATAGCTTTGCAGATTGTAACTCTGTTGCTTATTTTTGGCATTAATAGCCTGAATAACCACTGGGTCATGGGCGATCACGCGAGCAAGTTCTAATCCCCTTGCTTCAATGCCTTCCTGATGTGAATTTTGCAATAAGAAAAAGATCGCAGTGGTTACGACGATAACAATAGAAGAGGTGGTAGCAACAGTGGTTAAGGCCAGATAGCTCTTAAGTTTCATAATCGGCCTAGGGTAGCAAGGTTAATTAAGGGCAGTATAACGGGCTCTCAGCAGATATTAATGTGTGCTGAGTCAGAAATAATATGATTAGGCCGCTCTATGTTACTAAACATTTTCATCACACTCCCGTGTACAAAAGTTACAAAAGGTAAAGATAGTTACATAAATGGGGTGCTCAATATTTCTGTTTATAAGTGTTGTTAGACTTCAGACATAATTTTAATAACCCTACAAAGAAAGGTGGAATATGTTTACCAACGACGTGATTACCATAAATGACAAGCGGATGATTAATATTATTTTTGCATTATCTGCTGCAATCATACTTTTTGCTACCATTCAAAATAAAATGCCTACGGGAATTATCGGCGCAATCGGCGTGATGGCTGTTGTCGGTTATATATTAAATGTGCTCGGTAACAAAACACCTATTGTTAACCAATTCTTTGGTGGCGGTGCCATTGTTATTATTTTTGGTTCTTCATACATTTTCCACAGTGGCATCATTCCTCATGAAACGGCTGATACGATCACTACGTTCGTAAAAGGTGGTGGCTTCTTATCTTTCTTTATCGCGAGTTTGGTGACAGGTTCGATTTTGGGCATGGATACCAACGTGCTGAAGAAAGCTGCATTGAAGTATATTCCGGTTATCTTTGGCGGTGTGGCATGCGCATTCTTGTTCGCCGGTCTTGTCGGAAGCTTCCTAGGGGAAGGCTTTTTTGAATCAGTCATGCTGATTGCACTGCCGATCATGGGCGGGGGTATGGGCGCAGGTGCTGTACCTTTGGTTGAAATCATGTCTGGCAACTCCAATATGTCAGCTGAAATGTTGATGTCGAAAATGGTACCGGCGTTGGCTATTGGTAATGCGATTGCCATTGTGATGGCTGGTCTATTAGACAAGCTGGGTAAGTTTTACCCCTCTCTTACGGGTAACGGTCAGCTTATGCGTAGTACTGGTGAGGTACAGAGTGAAGATGAAGAAAAACAAGAACAAGAACAAGAACAACCAATATCAATAAATATCCTAGGTGTTGGCGCATTGCTTGCCATAACGATGTATTTCGTTGGCACGATGCTAAGCAGTGTTATTAACATGCATACATATGCACTAATGATCATCTTTGTTGCGTTAGTGAAAGTCATGGGTTTTATTCCCCGCGAATTAGAAAAAGCTGCGCATGGGTGGTACCAATTTGTTGTTGATAATCTAACTCCTGCACTGCTTGTTGGTATTGGTGTCGCTTATACCGATTTAAACCAAATCATCGCCTCTTTAAACCTAGTGTATTTCCTTATGGTATTCGCGACAGTACTTGGTGCCATTATTGGTACCGCCATTGTTGGGCGTTTGATGGGCTTCCACCCCATTGAAGCAGCGCTTACCGCTGGTTTGTGTATGGCTAACATGGGGGGGACCGGTGATGTTGCAGTACTTGCTGCGAGTAAGCGCATGGAACTCATGCCTTTTGCTCAAATATCATCACGAATCGGCGGCGCTTTCATGCTGATTCTCGCGACTTTTATTCTTGAAATGCTGAAGTAAGGTAAAACTATGTCATACATACAACCGCATCTTTCAAGTGCTGAGACAGTACCCACCAACCATTCGGCACTTCATGCATCATTAGGAAATATTAATAGTCAGACGGCGCAGATCCGTTTTTCGATTGATGTCGCTGGAAATGATTTATCGAAGTATCTGATGCTAAGGCATGTTCAAGACCAAAATGAACGTCTGTTTTACCACTATATCCGTAATAATATTAAAGACAGCTTACCGTATATCTATACGCCATCAGTGGGGGATGCGTGTGAGAAATACAGTTATCTTAACTTTGCACCGCGTGGTTTGTATTTTTCTTATCGTGGCGATGAACAAGTAAAAGCAACCATTGACAGCATTACAAATGATGTTGACATCATAGTGGTAACAGATGGTTCTCGTGTGCTTGGTTTAGGTGATTTAGGTATCGGTGGAATGGGTATCTCGATTGGTAAACTTTCGTTGTACACCGCTGTAGGCGGTATTCCACCAGAGCGTACGCTACCTGTCTGTATTGATATCGGCACCAACAACCCTGCGCTAAAGCAAGACCCACAGTATCTAGGTGATAAAGGTGATCGCATCGATGATGATGCTTTTTATCTCTATCTTGATGAGATCATGCAAGCCCTTGTTACCCGCTGGCCCAAGGCAATTATTCAATTTGAAGACTTCAGCAATAATCATGCTTATCCGTTATTGGAAAAGTATCGAGATCGATATCGTTGTTTTAACGATGATATTCAAGGAACAGCAACAGTGAGTGCTGCGACAATTAAACGAGCATTGCTGAAAATTGGAAAAGAGCCGTCAACCTCCCGTGTATTCGTGGTTGGTGGTGGTTCGGCTGGTTGTGGTATTGCTCGGCTTATAGAAGATAGCTTTGAATTTGAGACGAATCATGGTGTTTGCATTATCGATCGCGAAGGCCTGTTGTTTGAAGATTCTAAGAACCTATCAGCTATGCAAAAAAGCTTAGCACGCCCTTGTTCTGAACGTCCGGAAGAAAAATCTACGCTGACCCTGATTGAAGCTATCAAGTATTACAAACCTGATGTGTTGGTTGGTGTGACAGGAGTGGCTGGCTTGTTCAATGAAGCGACAATCAAGGTCTTAGCCGCAAACACCCAAACGCCAATTATTATGCCATTGTCTAATCCTGTTAGTGCTTGTGAAGTAACGCCGCAACAGGTGTTCGACTGGATCGGAAATGATGTCATTGTTGCAACGGGCAGTCCATTTAAGCCTGCTCAGTATGGAAATCAGAGCTATACCATTTCTCAGTGCAATAACGTGTATGTTTTCCCTGGCATAGGGCTTGGTGCCAAAGTAGTGAATGCGATGGCAGTATCTGATCGTATGTTGCTGAAGGCGGTAGATGCATTGGCAAACTTCAATTGTACGCGATGTACGAATGATGAAGTACTGCCAGCCATCGAGTCGACGTTGGAAGTATCAAAATCGATCGCGATTGCTGTTGCGAAGCAAGCCATTGAAGAAGGTTTATCAGAAAATATGACTTCACAATATGACGCTGATATTACCGCAATGATCGAGAATGCTTTCTGGAATCCAGATATCGAAATTGTTACCTCATAGGATCAGTTGCCAATTTATCTCAATAGTAAAAGTGCAGAAATAGAGTGTTCAATAACGGCTCTCTATTCCTACATCTGAATCAAATTTTATCATATAACTTCCGGAGGATAACTGTGAAGACAATTACCACAGATATTGCTGTAATCGGCGCTGGTGGTGCTGGCCTACGTGCTGCCATCGCTGCTGCTGAAGCAAACCCAGACTTAGAAATTGCACTTATTTCTAAAGTTTACCCAATGCGCTCCCATACTGTAGCTGCAGAGGGTGGCTCCGCTGCTGTCATCAAGGATGAGGATAGCTTAGACAATCACTTCAACGATACCGTTGGTGGTGGTGACTGGCTATGTGAACAGGACGTTGTTGAATATTTCGTAGAAAACGCGACTCGCGAGATGACCCAACTAGAACAATGGGGTTGTCCTTGGAGCCGTAAAGAAAACGGTGACGTAAACGTTCGTCGTTTTGGCGGAATGAAGGTAGAGCGTACATGGTTTGCTGCGGATAAAACCGGCTTCCACATGCTACACACGCTTTTCCAAACATCTATCAAATACAAGCAAATTAACCGTTTTGACGAATACTTCGTTGTTGACCTACTGGTTGAAGATGGTCAAGCACAAGGTCTTGTCGCTATTCACATGTCTGAAGGCGAATTGATCTGTATTAAAGCTAAATCTGTTGTACTAGCAACAGGTGGCGCGGGTCGTGTTTACAACTGTAATACGAACGGCGGCATCGTAACTGGTGATGGTATGGCTATGGCGTTCCGCCACGGTGTGCCACTACGTGATATGGAATTCGTTCAGTATCACCCAACAGGTCTACCTGGTACTGGCATCTTGATGACGGAAGGTTGTCGTGGTGAAGGCGGTATCATGCTAAACAAAAATGGCTACCGTTACCTACAAGATTACGGTATGGGTCCTGAAACCCCTATCGGTGAGCCTAAGAACAAATACATGGAACTTGGTCCACGTGACAAAGTTTCTCAAGCATTCTGGCACGAGCAGCAAAAAGGCAACACCATTAAGCACCCATTGGGCGACGTGGTTCACCTTGATTTGCGCCACCTAGGTAAAGAATATTTACATGAACGCCTACCGTTCATCTGTGAATTATCTAAAGCATACGTAAACGTGGACCCTGCGGAAGAGCCAATTCCAATTCGTCCAACGGTTCACTACACCATGGGTGGTATTGAAACAGACAAGAACAACGAAACACGTATTGCAGGTTTGTTTGCAGTGGGTGAATGTTCATCTGTTGGTCTTCACGGTGCTAACCGTCTAGGTTCTAACTCTCTAGCTGAGCTTGTTGTATTCGGTCGCCTTGCGGGTGAAGGCGCAGCGAAGCGCGCAGTAGAATTCAAGGGTTGGAATGAAGCATCTATCACTAAGCAGATTCAAGCCGTTCAAGATCGTATTGATGCGCTAATGTCTCAAGAAGGTGATGAAAATTGGTCTGATATCCGTACTGAAATGGGTCACTCCATGGAAGCGGGTTGTGGTATCTACCGCGAAGAATCTCTAATGCAAGCGACTGTTGATAAACTAGCAGAGCTTCGTGAGCGTTATAAGAAGA
>NZ_PYMJ01000004.1 GCF_003025615.1 Photobacterium frigidiphilum
GCCAAGTGTATACCTGCCATATACCTATGATAAAAGTCGTTTAGATCATAACGATGAGGAAAGTTATGAACAGGAAGCACCTATTTATAATTATAGAGAATCTATCAGAAGCCGATATATGAGATAACAAGTGAGTTAATTCAACGTTAATTTAGTACTGCGAACATTGGGTACCTACAGTGCCCAATGTTCAGCTTTTTACCCTATAAAATAAGCTATGACGCGGTTGGTACTTCGACTTTTTGGTATTGGTCTAAATCAAACAGCTTGTCTCGGATAGCCCAAAAGCGACCGCTCTTTCTAGCGATAACAATTTCTGGTGGGCGTAAGCGGTGTTCGTTATTTGCCACTTTTGTTGGCGCTGTATCGGTAAACGGACGATGGCGATCAACAAGGTGAGGATTAATGAATTTCTTCAAAAAATTCTCTTTCTGCGTTTTGTTTGAAAGTGGCCATACTTCGCTAATTTCAGCCCCTTCATCACTCACATAAATTACTTTAAGCTGGGGTTTATCAAATTTGTTTTTGCCTGGCTCTAAACGAAAATCTGTACACTTCATGATCATGGCATCTTTTAGCTTTAATGCATCACGCAGCTTTTTGTCTGGATCAACCATTACCGCATTACATTGATGGCAACGACGAGCCGCTATATCGTTATCTGCGCCACATTCTTCACAATATTTAGCACGGAAACGATACCCACACTCTTCACGTTCGCCTGTGTCATCGTCTTCAAAATAACCTTGGCAACGACGACCATAATGTTCAACCAAAAATCCAGCTGGATCGAGCTTACCCCAAAAGCTGTTATTAAAACCGCAAGCAGGGCAGGGAACCATAATCACTTCACTGTCGCTGTTGGGCTTAGGATCGCCGACTTCAGGTTGATACAAGTCGTAGCAGTTACCTGCATATTCCAATATTAAGCAATCTTCTTTACCTTCAGATAAGCGCAAGCCGCGTCCGACTATTTGCTGATACAAGCTGATGGATTCTGTTGGGCGTAATATCGCTATTAAGTCGACATGTGGGGCATCAAACCCTGTTGTGAGTACAGATACATTCACAAGGTATTTAATTTCTTGGCGTTTGAACGCATTAATGATGCGATCGCGTTCATCTAATGGCGTATCGCCAACAACCAATGCTGCATTTTCATGAGCAAGATAACCAAGAATTTCTTGAGCATGATTAACGGTAGAAGCAAAGATCATGACACCTTTACGATCTTTTGCATAATCAATCACTTGCTCAATAATCATAGGTGTAGCACGAGATGATTTTTCGATAATACTGTCTAGATCTGATTCTCGATAATTACCCGATGCAGATGGCGTTAAGCTAGAAAAGTCATACCCGATAACCGCCATATCCATCACTTTGGGCTCTGTTAAGAAGTTTTCATCCAACAAGTAGCGAATAGGTAGCTCGAAAATGCAATCACGAAAGAAGCGTTCTTGTTCAGTTTTTACTTGCCCACGGGTGTGGTATTTATAAATCCACCCAGTACCCAATCGATAAGGCGTTGCCGTTAATCCTAAAATTTTAATGCCAGGGTTAATACTTTGAACATGAGTGATTACACGGCGATACGCGCTATTTTCATCATCAGGCACACGATGGCATTCATCAATTACCAGTAATGAAAATTCATTAGCAAACAACTCTAAACTATTGGCCATGGATTGCACCGAGGCAAATACAACTTGTTGATCTGTTTCTTTTCGCCCTAATCCTGCAGAGAAGATAGAGGCTTTTAGGCCATAGCTCTCATATTTCGCATGATTTTGTTCAACAAGTTCTTTCACGTGCGTTAACACTAATACTCGACCACGAGCAATACGTGCTAATTCAGCCACGACAAGGCTTTTACCTGCTCCGGTAGGTAATGCTAAAACGGCTGGGCTGGTGTGTTTACGAAAGTAATGAACAGTCGCTTTCACGCTGTCTTGTTGATAAGGACGAAGGGTATACATAAACTCGATAATGCACATAAAACAGGTTATCAGTGTAACGATAAATAAGGCGGATGGCGATAAGAAAGCAGTGCTAAGGTGGCGTAAGATATTGAGGAACTATGGAAGTGAATGAAGATGATACTGATAGTCTTTGAGTCGCAACTATCGTTAATCGTCAATTAACGATTGATCCAGTATGAGAAAGGCGTATATTAATCGTTAAAAGGCGATTGCCTTATATTTATTTAACATTAACAATCGTATTTCGACGATTGACGATTGACGATTGACATTCAAGTTCTGAGTGAGGCTCATATGCAACCTAAATTAGGTTTTCTCGATAGATTTTTAACATTGTGGATATTCATAGCGATGGCTGTGGGTGTTGTTTTGGGTGTTTCTTTTCCTGATGCTATTGCGAGTTGGAATACATCGTTGTCGGTTGGTACAACGAATGTACCGCTAGCGATTGGTCTTATTCTGATGATGTACCCACCATTGGCAAAAGTGAATTACAGCTTAATGGGCAAGGTATTGGAAGATAAAAAAGCCATTACGTTGTCACTTGTGATGAACTGGTTAGTCGGTCCGATTTTGATGTTTGCGTTGGCAGTCATCTTTTTAGGTGATCACCCAAGTTTAATGACGGGCGTCATTTTAATCGGTTTAGCGCGTTGTATCGCAATGGTACTTGTATGGAATGACATAGGTGGTGGCAATAAAGAATACGCTGCGGCATTAGTGGCACTGAATAGCGTGTTCCAAATCGTGACATACAGTTTCATGGCGTGGCTATTTATAACAGTACTGCCACCTTACTTTGGCGTTAAAGGTCAATTGGTTGATATTTCGATTGGTGAAATTGCAAAAAGTGTCTTTATTTACCTTGGTATTCCGTTCATTGCTGGTTTTCTTAGCCGCAAGGTATTGGTCGCGAAGAAAGGGGAGCAGTGGTACACCGAGAAGTATATTCCTGCTATTTCACCCATTACGTTAATTGCGCTATTAGCCACCATCGTTCTGATGTTTAGCTTGAAAGGTGAGATGATTGTTGAATTACCAATGCAAGTGGTGCTGGTGGCTGTTCCATTGGTTATCTACTTTGTATTGATGTTTTTGATCAGCTTTTTTACTGCGAAAAAGATGGGGGTGCCATTTGATAAGAATGCATCCATAGCATATACCGCGACAGGTAATAACTTTGAATTGGCGATTGCTGTATCCATCGCAGTGTTTGGTTTGAACTCACCAGAAGCATTTGCAGGGGTTATTGGTCCACTGGTGGAAGTACCAATACTGATTGCGCTTGTGAACTTTACGTTGAAGATGAAGAAAAATTACGTGACCAAAGGTCAAGTGCAAACCAATAACGCGAATAGCTAGGAGTAATAAGATGAAAAGTATTCAAGTATTTGATCCATCGATGTGTTGTTCAAGTGGTGTCTGCGGGACGGATGTTGATGCATTACTCGTGGCTTTTTCTGCCGATGTAGATTGGCTAAAAGCGAAAAATGTGGACATCGAGCGTTTTAATTTGGCGCAACAACCAATGGCATTTGTAGAGCATGCTGCCGTGGCAGGATTTCTAGAAACAGCTGGTGCAGAAGGTTTGCCACTGACATTAGTGAACGACCAAGTTGTATTGACAGGACGCTATGCCACACGTGAGGAATTAACGCGTTGGGCAGGGCTTAACGTTACTGCTTCTGAAACGTCAGTGGATGTATCTACTTCAACATCATGCTGTTCATCTTCATGTAAGTGTTAATCAAAAGGGCTGTGTCATGATTGGATTTTTACATACCCCTCCACCGTTTCTGTTTTTTACGGGTAAAGGCGGTGTCGGCAAAACATCACTGGCGTGTGCTTCGGCATTGGCGTTAGCAGAGCAAGGCAATAAAGTGTTGTTAGTGAGCACTGATCCGGCTTCGAATGTCAGTCAAGTGTTCGATACCCAAATCGGTAATCAGATCACCCCGATTCAACATGTCGAAAATTTGTCCGCTATTGAAATTGATCCACAGGCAGCTGCACAGGCATATCGTGAGAAAATTGTAGGTCCAGTGCGTGGTAAGTTACCAGAAGCGGTCGTCAACAGTATCGAAGAGCAGTTATCTGGGGCATGCACGACTGAGATTGCCGCATTTGATGAATTTACGGCCCTGCTGACTGACAAAACCTTGCAAACAACGTATCAGTATATTGTGTTTGATACCGCCCCAACTGGTCACACTATTCGCTTACTGCAATTACCGGGTGCTTGGAATGAGTTTTTAGAGCATGGGCAGGGGGATGCATCTTGTTTAGGCCCACTGGCTGGGCTTGATAAGCAGCGTGAAAAATATGCGCAAGCAGTGGATGCATTGTCAGATAAGGCGCAAACGCGTTTGATTTTGGTGGCACGTGCACAAGCATCGACGTTACAAGAAGTCGCGCGAACGCATGTTGAGTTGGGGGATATTGGTTTAAAAGAGCAGTACCTCGCGATCAATGGCTTATATCCTGAAGCGGCTATCGACAATGATGCGCTGGCGTTGGCGGTGTATCAGCGTGAACAACATGCGCTGGTAGCGATGCCTGAAGGCTTGCAGCTACTACCACAAGATAGATTACCTTTGTTATCGAGCAATATTGTGGGCTTAGATAGCTTGCGTGCTTTAGTCTCAACCTCGGTAGAGAGTGTCAGTGAGTCGTCAGCGTCTGACGTTACGACGATCCAACAGGATGCCTACCCGCATCTAAATACTTTGGTGGATGAACTAGCTGAAACCGGTCATGGTTTAGTGATGCTGATGGGCAAAGGTGGGGTAGGGAAAACCACCATTGCTGCGGCATTGGCAACAGAACTGGCCTTACGGGGTCACGATGTGCATTTGACCACCTCCGATCCAGCTGCGCATTTGAGTGAAACATTAAACGGTTCGTTAGCGAATTTAGAGGTGAGCCGTATTGATCCTGAGGTTGAAACCCAGCGTTACCGTGATCGCGTGATGGCGACCAAAGGTAAAAACCTGGATGAGGCAGGCAAAGCATTACTGGAAGAAGATTTACGTTCACCGTGCACAGAAGAAATTGCCGTGTTCCAAGCGTTTTCTCGTGTGATTCGTGATGCGAATAAGCGCTTTGTGGTGATGGATACCGCGCCAACTGGGCATACTTTATTGTTGCTTGATGCGACAGGTGCTTACCATAAAGAAGTGTCACGCCAAATGGGTGACAAAGGCATGCAATTCACGACGCCGATGATGCAACTGCAAGATCCGGCATTAACTAAAGTCGTGATTACCACATTGGCAGAGCCGACACCGGTACAAGAAGCGGTGAGTTTGCAAGCCGATTTACAACGTGCAGGAATTTCACCGTGGGCGTGGGTCGTGAATCATGCTTTGGTACAGGCGCCACTGACAGCGCCATTGATGCAAGAAAGGGCGGCACAGCAACTACCGTACATTGAAGCTGTACAAGCTCAGCACAGTCAACGATTGGCGGTGGTACCATTACAGCATGTTGAGCCGGTTGGTACCGAGGCATTGCATGCACTCTGTTGTGCATCGTAATTAACGGGAGTTTGCTTGTAAGGTGATTTAATGGTCTTGCTACAGCAGTAAATGACAAAGGCACATCCTATGATGCGCCTTTGTCTTTATGTACGGGTAATCAATGTTGTAGTGTCGTAAGACTATGACGCGATGTTCAATGGTACTTCGCTTGGAGTAATGACTTTTGTCATCATACAAAACTGCCGACGAGGAACAAAATCATGTCTTTCATAGAAGCTACGAGCACCAGCGTTACCGATATTTACTTCTAAGGACAGCGCATGGATTCCTGATTGCGCTATTTGATGTTCAATTTGTGGAATTAACTCAGTACCTATACCTTGTTGGCGCCAATCAGATTTTAGGTAAAATTGGTCGATAAGCCCAACACGTCCACCGTGCTCAAGGCTAAAACTGTAGCTGACGATGATATGACCTGCGATGATTTTCTCACCTTCATGTTCAACTTCAATCAACCATGCTTGCCCAAGTTCCGGGTTGCTAAGTAGTTGGTTAACTGCATGATTAGTCTGCTCTATTTTTTGAGGTAGAGCTTCATATGCAAAAAGTTCTTCAATGAGTTTCATTAGCACGTCTACAGACGACGAGCTCGGCGCAACAAGAGATATATTCATATTAGACCTTTGTTATAAGGCGTATCATTATTTTGATTAGTAACCAGTATTACTCTTTTTTGGTTCTTGAGTAACGTTAGTAGCATACAGGTTATACGTAACAACTGTGTCATGAGTCTATTGTTATAAGACCTATATATGACAAAAATGTTCAGCTTTTTGAGCTTAGTTATAGATCGTAAAAAAAGGTGAAAACTTTGTCTCAAAGAATTGAATTTCACTTAGTTCGTTAAAATTCGTAAGTTTTTAATGCAAGTTAGACGCGAGCTTTTTATAATGCCGTCCCTTTTGATACATGCGGAGCCAGTAATGAGGCTTGATAAATTCTTAGCTACCACTTTAGGTATTACTCGTAAAGAAGCCGGTAGACTATTAAATAACAAAATGATTGAAGTGAACGGTGACGTTGTTAAGAGCATTTCACTGAAGATCACCGACGATTGCGATGTTGAATTTAATGGCAAAAAATTAACCTTACAAGGGCCGCAATACTTCATGCTGAACAAGCCAGAAGGTTTTGTGTGTTCGCATGTTGATGACCATAACCCAACAGTGTTCGTTTTGTTCGATGAAGTAAGCCCTGAAAAAATGCATGTTGCAGGGCGTTTAGATGGTGATACAACAGGGTTAACGTTATTAACCGATGATGGTCAATGGTCACACCGTGTGACTTCTCCTCGTCATGTTTGTGAAAAGGTATACCACGTTGAGTTGGCAGATCCTGTTCCTGAAGAAACGATTCAAACGTTTTTAGAGGGCGTTCAGCTACGCGGTGAGAAAGACATTACTCGTCCAGCTAAATTAGAAATTTTAGGTGAGCGTGAAGCAATACTGACGATCACTGAAGGTAAATATCACCAAGTTAAGCGTATGTTTGCCGCTGTAGGTAACCGAGTTGTTGGTCTTCATCGTGAGCAAGTAGGTGCTGTTGTTCTAGATGAAAACTTAGAACCAGGTGAATACCGTCGCTTAACAGACGAAGAGATTGCTTCTTTTCTGAAAAAGTAATGTATTGAGCTAAAATCGAAGGCATAACGTAGGCTTCTTATCTTGTTATGCTTTTTTATAACGTGTACCTAAGTTATCTCAAGATCACTCTGAATCCTGTATCTTGAGCTCGCTTGGGTATAACGTTAATTGAGTATCGTGATGTTTAGTGTTTTTCGTTACGAATATTCATGAATATTGAGTAAATCTGCATAAAATAGAAACTTATCTGTTCCTAATAGGAAAGAATAGAAAACATCAATTCATCGTACAATAACTTTTTTATCTTCCATTCTGCTGTTTTCTCGATGGCATATACAAATAGTGAAATTATGACCCAACAAGACAGTCAACGACTGAGCCTGCAACTTATTATTATTTTGGGTGCGATTGCGGCGTTAACCCCGCTTGCTATCGATATGTATTTACCTGCGATGCCTGCGATCGCTAAAGATTTGATGGTATCTCCAAGCTTAGTTCAAGCTACATTAACCGCTTACACTGCTGGTTTTGCTATCGGACAATTACTACACGGACCATTAGCAGACAGTTATGGTCGTCGTCCAATTCTTATCATTGGTATTATATTCTTTACTATTGCTGGGGTGATGAGTGCATTAAGCACAAATATTCATGAACTTATGTGGTTCCGTGCGGCACAAGGTTTTGCGGGTGCCTCTGCTGCCGTGATTATTCAGGCCTTAGTACGTGATATGTTTGAGCGCGATGAGTTTGCTCGTACTATGTCTTTTGTTACGTTGGTAATGACGATAGCGCCACTTGCAGCACCAATGATTGGCGGTTATATGTCAATTTGGTTTGGGTGGCGTTCTATATTCTGGTTGCTCGCGATATGTGCCGTATTGGTTATTATTGCTGTGGTATGGAAAATTCCAGAAACACTGGCGGTTGAAAAGCGCTTACCTTTCCATATTGGTTCAACGTTCAGAAATTATGCCAAGCTAATGACCACACCAACGGCTGTTGGTTTGGTATTTTGTAGTGGTTTCTCTTTCGCTGGTATGTTTACATTTCTTACTGTTGGCTCGTTTGTTTATATCGATATTTACCATGTTAGCACCCAAAACTTTGGTTATTTATTTGGCCTTAATGTGCTTTGCTTAATTTTGATGACAAGCATAAACGGCCGAATGGTGAGAAAGGTAGGCTCACACTGGATGTTACGTTTCGGTTTGAGTATCCAGCTTATTGCCGGTATCGGGCTTATCGTTGGGCAGGTGTTTAATCTTGGCTTGTGGGGCGTCGTAGTTCCTGTCATGCTTTTCGTGGGTACTATCTCGATCATTGGTAGTAATACCATGGCATGCTTATTATCTAAATACCCGCATATGGCAGGTACAGCATCTTCATTAGCCGGTACATTACGTTTTGGTACGGGTACCGTGGTAAGTGGTATTGTCGCCTTATTACATAACTCGACTGTATGGCCGATGGCAGCGACAATGGCACTGTGTGCTGTATTATCTGCTGCGTTTTACTGGTTACTAGCAAAAAATGCATAACCCTTAGCAATGCAGTTGAATCTAAAGCCTAAGATATAAAAATGATATGTGCTTAATCACAGCCATGATTAAGCACTTGTACAAAGGAATAACATGGCAATTTTCTCTCAAGAAATCTATAAAGTGGTCACAATTGGCTTGAATGCGCTGGAATCATCACAAGCATCAGGTAAAACACCGCGAAACCCAGTAAGTGAAGCGCATTATTTGAGTGCGTGGGTGACAAAAGCGCTTAAGCAGCAAAGCTTTGATCGTAGCGTTGTAAAAACCTTGATGATGTGGCAACAACAAAGCCGCAGTATGGGGAAAAACGCCCAACTGAAATTGAATTTTGAGTGCTTAGCAGAAACATTTTCGGGTGTAGTAAATGCTGAAGGTGAAGAAAAGCGTGTAACACACACAACACTTCAGGGGTTTTATGCTGCGCTAGAGCACGATGACTGGCTTATCACTAAAGAGTTTGAAGTAAACCGTAAGGTGACACACTTTACAGACGGACAGGCATCATTAGTTGTATGTAGTAATCAGCTTCAGAACGCCTTTGATGAGCAGGGTGAATTGGTAAAACCATTATCTTTGTATGTGCGAGGAAACATTCAACCGTTCATTGATCTTGCATTTGCATCTGGCTTGCTACTTTTTAAAGTGACAGATTACAAGTCGAAGGTGAAGTATCACGGAGAATTTGTAATATACCCAGCTAATAATGGTGAGCACCTACCAGAACTGCCAACACGCAATTTGTAAGTGTGAATTCATTAGAGTACAAATCAAAATGGACCCAATAGGGTCCATTTTTTTTGCTTTTTTATTACCAATCCCTGGTTGTATTTTAAGCGCTGGGCGGGTGAAAAAACAGGCAGTTTAGGCGTCAAGGCAGGGTGATAAGTGTGAAGTGAGTTAACTTGTTAAAGTGATGGTAATGAGTACTCTAACTACCTGATATTGAAGATGGTTTGAATTGTCGTGGAATACTATTCACGGATTAAAATCGCTTAGTGACTAAAAATAAACGTATTTTTCACTGGAACAATCCTGATCATGCTGTTAATGTGACGCCCCTCACACACACCGTGAGTATTTTATGCAAAGCAATGCATGCCAAATTGGCAAAGATATTACAGCAACATCAAGTACAACAAAGCGTCGTATTGACGGTAAACTCGTTCCAGCACTAACGATTGGCTTTATCAGCCTTTTCTTATTAGCTGCCCTTATTGATCTTCCTCGTTTTACACTCTTAATCCAAGAATTATTCTCAGCAGCAGCCGGACAATTTGGCTTCTGGTGGCAGTGGCTAATGGTTGCTAACTTTGCCATTGCACTATGCATCGCAGTAAGCCGCTACGGAAAAACCCGTATGGGTGTTGAAACCAAACCTACTATTGGCACATTTCGCTGGTTAGCGATGATCATGTGTACGCTATTAGCGGGTGGTGGTGTTTTCTGGTCTGCGGCCGAACCTATTTATCACTTCATTACACCGTCACCAAGCTACCCTGGTATCGTTGGTTCTACAGCTGAAGCTGTTGTTCCCGCATTAAGCCAAAGCTTTTTACACTGGGGCTTTTTAGCGTGGTCTGTATTGGGTACCTTAGCAACGATCGTATTGATGTATGCACACCATAACCATGGTATTAAACTGCGTCCACGTGCATTGTTGTTCCCGTTAGTTGGTGACCGCCTTGAAAACCATTGGTTTGGTGCTGTTATCGATGCATGTTCAATTATTGCAGTAGCTGCAGGTACGATTGGTCCAATTGGCTTCTTAGCATCACAAATGGGCTATAGCCTAGAAGTGCTTACTGGCATTAAAAATGACAGTAGTACTCAGCTAATGATTTTAGGTGCAGTTGTTTCTGTCTGCGCTATATCTGCAGCATCAGGTATGGACAAAGGTTTACAGTGGCTAAGCCGTTTGAACGTAATCGGTGCGTTTGCTTTGCTACTAGCTATTCTTATTCTAGGTCCAACACAGTTTATTTTCGAACAATTTGGTAACGCGTTCGCTGGTTACTTACAGCACATGCCAACGATGAGTTTGACTAACAGCACACCTGGGTGGAATGTATGGTGGACATGGTTCTTCTGGGGCTGGTTCATTGGTTTCGCTCCTATGATGGCAATCTTTATTGCGCGTATCTCAGAAGGCCGTAGTATTCGTGAGTTAGTATTGGCTGTTGCTGTTGGCGCACCGATTGTAACTAACTTCTGGTTTACCGTATTGGGTGGTACAGGTATCTTCCTTGAGTTACAAACTCCCGGAATCATTTCTGGTCCACTAAACGATGCTGGTTTACCTGCTGTACTGTTGGCTTCGCTTCAGCAATTACCATTAAGTGGCATTTTGTTGCCAGCATTCTTGGTATTGACCACAACGTTTGTTGTGACGACTGGCGATTCCATGGCGTATTCTATCGCAATGGTTGTGTCTGGCGATAATGAACCGGACCGTAAGCAGCGTATATTCTGGGCTGTTATTATGGGTGCGGTTGCAGCAGTATTGTTACTTGCTGGTGATGGCGGCTTAAATGCGTTGCAGTCCTTCATTGTGATTACAGCAGTGCCAGTGTCCTTCATCATCGCTGCGACCTTGATAACGGGTCCTATAGCTGCGATTAAAATGACCAAGATGCAGAATGCACGTATTGCTGAGAAAGCATTACAAGCTGCATAATCGGTCACATATCGATTCCTTCTAAGGCATTGATAAAGCGTGAAGAAAAAGAGGCGATAGATTCGCCTCTTTTTTTATACCTGTTATTTATACCCAAGCTACCTCAAGATGCAGGATTCAGAGTGATCTCAGCGTATTTAATTCAAGGAAAATGTGTGTAGGAATGGCATTCCCTTTTAAACACATTTGACACAGAAGTAGATACGCTGAATCACTCCCGAAGGGCGAGTTTTGTTGGGCTCTATGCGGTGTTACTTATTTTCAACTTAGAACGACTAGGTCTATAAATAAGTGCCTTGCCTAGAGCCCAACAAATTCTCGCTGAAACGAGCATCTTGAGGTAACTTGGGTATATTAGTTAAATAGTTTCATGATTACCAGTTTGAGCTTTTGCTTTACAGCGCTTCACAAGGGCATAAGTCATGCCTCTGAAGATAAACAAATGTGCAGGCATCATGGCGAACCAATACAACAAGCCAGAAAACCCCTCAGGGTGCCACCAAGCGCGAATATCGATTTCTCGATGATCGCCTTTATCTTCAATGGTAAATTCAAGTCGTCCTAGCCCTGGGGCTTTCATACCAAATAATAATGACAGGAATTTATTAGGTACGAGCTTAATGACTTTCCACGAGTCAATCTTATCGCCTTGCTTTAAGGTGTTCGGATCGCGCCGATAACGCTTTAATGCATCACCGCCAATGGCAAAATCCATCCACTCCCTAATTCGCCATAAACTGTTAGCGAAAAAATACCCTTCTTTACCACCCACTAATTGAACTTGACGCCAAAGGTCTTCTGCACTTGCGTCGGTCTTTAATGTATATCCCGCTTGCTTGGGGTAATAGCCGTAACCCGTTTGCCATCGGGCAAGGGCGTCGGGGTCAAACCCCCAAATTTCACTGCGAACCACTTCAGTTTCTTGTCGAAGTGCCTCTTTAACCGCTTCATCATAAGGCAATAGATGTTGAGGGATTAAAGATTGAATCGCAGTACCATCGGCAGATAAATCAAAACGTAATCCACCAATTAATGCTTTTGCGATATTGGTGGGTACAGAGGTGATAATCTTTAACCAGTAGGCTGCCATTGTGGGCGTGAGAAAACTAAGCGGAACAACGCGGATATTTTTCCCCATTAACTTGCCCAACGAACGCATTTGATCTTCATAGGTTAATGGTTCTGGCCCTGCAACATCCATAATTTGATGTCGAGTGGGTTCAAATTTAAGGAGCTCTAATAAGTAGTGGAGTAAATTGTGTAAAGCGATAGGAGAATTACGCGATTTTACCCATTTAGGCGTTAGCATTATCGGCAAGTGGTAAACGAAATCTCGCATCACTTCAAATGCCGCAGAGCCAGGGCCAATAATGATACCCGCACGTAATTCAGTAACCGGAATAGCGCTTTCACGTAAGATTTCACCCGTCACTTTACGTGCAAGTAAATGTTTAGAATCACTCGAGTCAGATTGAAGCGCACCAAGGTAGATAACACGCTTTACGTTACTGAACTTTAACCCTTGGCTAAAGTGCCGAGCTGCCCCCAATTCAATATCGATAAAATCATGGCCATGGTTCATACCATGAACAAGAAAGAATACGGCATCAACACCCTCAAGAAGCGGTTTGAGGTCAGTATCTTTACTTAAATCAAGTTCATGGAGCTCAATATTGGGAATCCCATCCCAGCCTCGCTTTTTCAGTAATTTTAAGCTGCGCCCTGTTGCCTTTACCTTATAACCGCTATTCACGAGTTCTGGTACGAGGTGACTGCCAACATAACCTGATGCCCCGACAACCAGAATTGTTTTAATCATGTAATGCATGCTCCTTGCTTGCAACGGTTGGTGTAAGGAAATGAGATTAAATTATTTTTTGTAATACGCGCAGTTATGCACTTAATTAAGTACATTTAGTTGTTAAAAATCATAGCTATTCAAACTGTAGCGGATAATATCTACTCTGTCTTTCATATTTCTTTAACTTCACACTTCTTATTGACCATCGAATCATTAAGACGGTGATTTACTTCTTGCCGAGGCCCGCATGCTTTCACTGGCATTATCGCATTTACGTGGTGACTTTTTACGCCGCTTGTTACTTATCGCATTGCCTATTGCTTTGCAGTCAATGCTGTTTTCGAGCAGAAGTCTTGTTGATATTTTGATGCTAGGGCAACTGGGTGAATTAGAAGTCGCAGCAATGGGTATTGCAGGCAAAGCGCTATTTGTCGCGGTGATTATGTTGTTTGGTGTTAGCACTGGTGGTGCCTTACTCACCGCGCAATACTGGGGGGCAGGAAACAGAGAAGGGGTAAAGCAAGGCACAGCGTTAACCTGGGTAATGAGCACAATAACGGCTGTGATTTTAGGCTGTGTATTCTTCTGGATGCCTGAAAAAGTGATCGGGTTAGCCACTCAATCGCCAGACGTTATTACGCTAGGAGCAAAATATCTCGCGATTACGTCGTTTAGTATGTTTGCTATGGCGTGGGTTATCAGTATGGCGGTAGGGTTACGTGCGATGCACCAACCTGGTGTGAGTACTTTCTTTAGCGCAATTGGCATTGGTTTAAATATTTTTCTTAACTGGGTGCTGATCTTCGGGAAATTTGGTTTTTCTGAAATGGGGATTGTTGGTGCAGCATGGGCAACATTAATCAGTGGCCTTGTTGAAGTTAGCTTATTGTATGCCTATTTATACTCACGTAAACACCTTCTCGCATTTACGACTAAAACCTTGATTGCAGTCTGTGAGTGGCAGCGGGTTAAACGCTTTTTAAGCTTATCGTTACCCACTACATTTAATCATTTAGCATGGTCTTCAGGTATTTTTGTTTACCACGCGATAATTGGTCAAGCAGGTGTTGAAGGCTTAGCGGCTTTATCGATAATGACACCCATAGAGTCTTTATCACTTGCGATGTTAATTGGTATTTCCAATGCATCAGCCGTTCTGATTGGTAATCAGCTTGGTGCAAACAACATGGAAGAAGCCTATCAACAAGCATGGGCCGTTTCGATATTTAATCTTCTTTGTAGCATCATTCTCGCCATTGGTATGCTATTGATCCAAGATTCAATTTTGGATCTTTTTTCTGCTATTTCGAGTGATACAAGAGAGCTGGCAGAACATTTCTTTGTGATTTTAGCTGTTTCTATCATATTGAAAAGTATACCGATGACAATGATTGTGGGTGTGCTTCGTGCCGGCGGTGATATTCGTTTTTGCTTGTATCAAGACCTGATCGCACAGTGGGCTATAGGCATTCCTGTAACAGCATTTTGCGCGCTCGTGTTGAAGTTACCACTTGAATGGATTTATGCATTACTTGCACTTGAAGAAGTTATTAAATGGTTTGGTTCTACAATTAGAGTGAGATCAAAAGCATGGATGAATAATTTGGTGGCTTAAAGAAAGTCGTCAGTAAACATTGATTCAGAGCAGAATGTTCAGCCATTGATGTTTATGGGTTTAGTTGCATATTTTGGTCGCTATTTATACAAGGTGACGAGAAGTGGAATATTTAATAAAAAATATGTTGATTCAGTGTAGTTTATTCGTTTTATTTAAAGCGAAAATGTAACGTATTACATTTATTTATGACGATAACACGCAAAAGCCTTTCTCGTTGTCTGGCTTTACTGTAAATTTCATTAAGTTTCACCTTCGGGTATATTTTATTTTGGTGAGTGTTGATGTTACGACTTGTGAAACTTTGTAAAGGTTATCAGGATGGCGGTGAATACCATTCTGTTTTACAGGGTGCGGAGCTTGAGCTTAAACAAGGAGAGCAACTTGCGCTAATGGGCGAAAGTGGTTCTGGTAAAAGTACTTTATTAAACTTAATTGCAGGGTTGGATTCTGCTGATTCGGGTGAAATATGGATGGATAAAGTACCTATTCATTCTATTTCAGAACGTGAGCGTACTGCATTTCGTCGACATAATATCGGGCTCGTTTTCCAACAATTCAACTTATTACCGACGTTGACTATTGCCGACAATATTCGCTTTTGTCGCCAACTTAAAAAATTACCAGAAAAACCTGAATTGTGGCGACAAATCATTTCAGCATTAGATCTTATGCCTTTGCTTGGTCGCTACCCTGAAGAAATGTCGGGTGGTCAACAACAGCGAGCGGCAATTGCCCGTGCATTGTACATGGAACCGACCATCTTATTAGCTGATGAACCAACAGGTAGCTTAGATGAACGAAATGCCAGTGCGGTTATTCGTTTGCTTATCAATTTAACGAAAAAGCTCGATTGTACCTTGCTGATGGTAACGCACAGTGAGCAGGTTGCTTCTCATATGAATGGTTGTATTCGTCTTCAAGGAGGACGCTTACATGTCAAGCCCTGTAGCTAAAGCTCTGTGGGGGCATTATAAACGTCATCCATTTCAAATATTACTTGTTTGGTTAGGTTTAACGCTGGGTATTGCACTGCTTGTCGGTGTAATGGCCGTGAATCAACAAGCGAAAGAAAGCTACCAGCAGGGCGAACAGCTCTTTGCAAACCCTTTCCCTTATCGTATTCGAAATAGTCAAACGGGACTTAAAGTACCTCAAGGCTTCTATATTCAAATGCGACGCGCGGGCTTAAAAACCTGCATGCCCATAGAACAACACCGCATTGTTACAGACCAAGCGCGCGATTTTGAAATCATTGGCATTGATCCAATTGCCATGTTCCCGCTAGTTAAAGGTCACACAACCGTACAAG
This sequence comes from Photobacterium frigidiphilum, assembly GCF_003025615.1. GTDB lineage: Bacteria > Pseudomonadota > Gammaproteobacteria > Enterobacterales > Vibrionaceae > Photobacterium > Photobacterium frigidiphilum. The sequence continues at coordinate 16,051 of NZ_PYMJ01000004.1, forward strand.
ATCAAAGTCAGTTAATGGATATAATGAAACCGCCTTACCCAATCATGATTGGTACTCAGCTAGCCAATTACATTGGTGTGCAAGAGGGCGATAAACTGACATTAGATTCAGGGCGGAAGATCGGGCCATTACATGTTGTAAGTGATGATCGCGTGGGTGGGCCACGAATGATTGCTGATATGGCACTGATTCGAGAACTACAGCCAAGTGCTGGTTTTTCAATGATAGCCTGTGGTGAAATGTCACCAAAAGCATTAGCGAAGTTAACGAAAATGTTACCGCCTGGTTTAACATTAGAGCGTCACCAAAGTGAGAAATTAGAGCCATTAACCGAAGCATTCCACCTCAATTTATTTGCAATGGGCATGTTATCGTTTGTGATTGGCTTGTTTATTTTTTATCAAGCCATGTCATTATCGTTAACACAGCGTCAACCTTTAGTTGGGTTATTACGACAAGCAGGTGTTTCTGGATTTCAACTGGCCGGTGCATTGATCATTGAGCTTATTGTTTGGATTATTCTAGGATTAATTGGCGGAAATCTGTTGGGATTATTACTTGCTCAGCAGTTACTTCCTTCGGTTGCCGCAACGTTAAATGATCTTTATAGCGCCAATGTGAATATGTCGATTGATTGGCATTGGACATGGGGCTTAGCGAGTGTTGCCATTGCTGTATTTGGCAGTTTACTAGCATGCGGCTGGCCAATGTTGCGTTTGATCAATACACCGCCGGCACGTTTAGCGACTCATATGGCACTTGTTCGTATTACTGGACGAGAGTTCGCCTTACAAGCTTTATTCTCTTGTGTGTTTATTGGTGCTGCTTTTGCCGTTTATCAGTTACCGCATGGCCAGTTAGCTGGGTTTGTGCTTATTGCTTTCATTTTGATTGCATCAGGATTAATGATGCCATTTCTGTTATGGCAGTTATTTCAAGGGCTAGGGCGAGTTTTCAAAGATGCTCGATTACGTTGGTTTTTTTCAGATGCTGCTGCAAGCCTGAGCTATCGTGGCGTTGCGGCAATGGCATTTATGCTGGCTTTAGCCTCAAATATTGGTATGGAAACCATGGTAGGCAGTTTCCGCACCACAACAGAAACGTGGCTAAATCAGCGATTGGCTGCTGATATTTATGTGCGTCCGCCAACGAATGTTGCACCTCGTATGTCTGAGTGGTTAGCAGAGCAACCTGAAGTTGATCAGGTCTGGTGGCAATGGCGTAAAGAAACGCAGACCGATGCAGGCACTTTACAAGCCATGAGTGTCGGCACAAGTAAAGGTGAAAAAAAAGCCTTATCAATTAAAGTGGTAGAGCCTAATTATTGGGAAAAATTACATACTGAGCGTGCTGTAATGGTGAGTGAATCGCTTGCGCTCAAAAATGGTTGGCATCCGGGCGATATCATTGACCTACCAGCACCCATGTTGAAAAACTGGTTAATCACTGGGGTGTATTATGATTATGGTAACCCATACGGTCAGGTCTTAATTTCTCAACCAACATGGCAAGCGTTATGGCCTAAAAATGGTCAAGTTGGATTAGCCATTCACATGAATGATAATACCGACAGTACAGATTTGATGGCCAGAATGGGAGAACGATTCCGCCTGCAGCCTGAAAGAATTAGTAATAATGCCAACTTATTGAATCAGGCAATGCGTGTTTTTGATCGTACTTTTATCGTGACTGAAACCTTAGGTAAATTGACGTTATTCATTGCTGTATGCGGGTTATTTGTCGCGACCATCGCGGGTGAAGTGTCACGGCAAAGACAGTTTGCATTATTACGCTGCATGGGTATGACAGGGCGAGAATTAGCGGCTCTTGGCGGCGGGCAATTATTGGTTATTGGGTTATTATCTGCGTTAATGGCATTACCATTAGGCTTGGTGTTAGCACAGTTATTGATAGATGTTGTATTGAAATACTCATTTGGTTGGACAATGCCAATCAGTTTCTTCCCGAGCCAGTATTTAATGTCTCTAGGCTCCGCATTGTTTGTCTTGCTGTGTGCTGGCGCATGGCCTGTATGGCGATTAGTTAAACGTTCCGCTATTTTATCATTACGAGAGGCATTCTAATGTTTACGCAGAATATTAAACATTTCTTCTGGGTAACGTTATTGTTGATCTTACCATTAGTCGGTTGTGAGCAAAGTGAGCCTTCTTCAAATACAACAGAGGTATTAAAGCAATCTAATACCAATGAGTATCAACCAGTTGTTAAAGGGTATGAACTTAGCTTTCCTCGAGATCATAATAGCCATCCATCATTCAAGTCAGAGTGGTGGTATTTTACCGCTAATCTTGAAACCGATGCTGGCAAGCAAATAGCCGTTCAATGGACACTGTTTCGTATTGCAACAGGGTTAGAGCAAAGTAAAGCGATCGGTTGGAAAAAACCTCAAATCTATATGGCACATGCTGTTATAACGACTGATGAAAAAGTGTGGAAAGCCGAGCGATTTTCTCGTGGTGGTATTGGCCAAGCAGGGGTACTGCAAAAGCCATATCGTGCATGGTTGGATAACTGGTCGTGGCGTTCATTAGGGCAAGGTCCATTTCCTGGCTTATTAGAATTTGAAGATGACGATATGTCTGCACGGTTGGATATCAACAATGTCGGTTCAATCGTCTTGCAAGGTGAAAACGGCTACAGCAAAAAACATGCGACTGATGATATAGCCTCTTACTATTACAGCGCCCCTTTTCTAGATATCAACGGCAGTATTACACTCGATGACATTCAATATAATGTGACCGGTAAAGGCTGGTACGATCGAGAGTGGAGCAGCAGTATGCTGTCAAAGAGCCAACAAGGGTGGGATTGGTTCTCTATACAGCTTGATGATGGAAGTGCCTTAATGATTTCTCAAGTAAGAGAAAAAAACGCCCTGCCGTTTTATTTTGGTTCTCGAAGTTGGCCTGATGGTCGAGTGGTGCAATTAGGTACAAGCGATATTCGATTAACCCCTATTATATATACGTCAGTTGAAGGGAAGAATGTTCCGCTGAATTGGCGTTTAGATGTGAGATCACAAGATTTAAAATTAAAAGTGGAAGCTGTCCGAAAGGAACAGTGGTTACCTTTTGTCTTTCCATATTGGGAAGGGCCAATCAAGGTTGTAGGTAGCCATTCTGGACAAGGATTTATGGAGTTAACGGGGTACTAATCTTGTTTACCATAAGAAGCAATAGGATGATGTCGTGGTACAAAGAATAACGTTTGATGAGCAGGCGCTGTCACAGCGTTTAATGAATTACCGTCGCGAGCTTCATCGCTATCCAGAAGCTGCATGGTGTGAGTTTTTTACAACCAGTCGTATTGCAGGTCATTTAGAAAACTTAGGGTTTGAATTATTTTTTTCTGATCAGATCATAGCGTCCGATACGATCATGGGTCGTGATGAAAGTGCGATAGCAAAAGAACAACAGCGAGCACTTAATTGGGGCACAGACGAGAATACCATATCTAAAATGCAGGGTATTACCGGTGTTGGTGCGTTGCTTGATACTGGCAGGGAAGGGCCTGTATATGTATTCCGTTTCGATATTGATGCTGTCGAGGTAATGGAAAGCCAGAATGATTCCCACCGACCTTGTTTTCTCGGTTTTTCTTCGCTATCGCCTGGTGTCGCCCATGCTTGTGGCCATGATGCCCATGCGGCTATGGGGTTAGGCTTAGCTGAAGTGCTTGCTGAAAATATAGAATTACTGAATGGTAAAATCAAATTACTTTTTCAACCCGCCGAAGAAGGTTGCCGTGCAGGTAAAGCGATTGCAGAAAGTGGTTGGTTAGACGATGCTGATTACTTTGTAGCTGCGCATATTGGTATGAATGTGCCAAGTGGCACATTAGTCTGTGATCCTCAGCATTTCCTTTGTAGCTCTAAGTTTGATCTTCATTTTAAAGGTAAGCCAGCACACGCAGGTATCGAGCCTAATGTGGGGCGTAATGCTCTCGCTGCTGCCTGTACATCAGTTACACAGATGTTAGCCATACCTCGTCACCGTGACGGAATGACTCGTGTAAATATTGGTCAGCTTACTTCAGGTGAAGGGCGCAATGTAATACCGGCACATGCTGTTCTGAAAGGTGAAACTCGCGGTGAAAACCGTGAATTGAACAGTTTCATGTATCAGCAGGTCGAACAAATTGCTCAAGCATCAGCAATGATGCACGGCGTGCGTGTTGAAATACAAGCACAAGGTGAAGCAATCGGTTTGCATAATGATCCTGAAATGGTCGATATCTTAGAGAGTGTTGGCTACGACAGCGGCTTTACTCATGTTGTACGCCAGAAAGATTTTGGTGCAAGTGAAGATGCTGGCTATTTGGTTGATCGGGTGCAATCTAAAGGTGGAAAGGCCGTGTATTGTTTAGTGGGATCTGACTTAACAGCAGGGCATCACAATGGTGATTTCGACATTGATGAAAGCCGCATGCTATCAGGCGTAAAGTTATTTGCCTCTGTGATTGAGAAAATACAAGTCCAGCAATAAGCATTAGTCTTCTTATCGATATATAGACAGAACATATTTCTCAAATCCTCAATATGAATGTATTGGGGGTTTTTTTATATCTAAAAAATACTATATTTTATATTCATAAATCATGAATGCATAAGTTTCCACTTTTTAACCGTAAAATCAGCATGTATTTTTAATATTCTTTTATCTTCTTTGAATCGTTCGATCCTGACGAATTAGAACTTTTTTGTTTTTACTATTCTAGGTGAAATTAAAAAATCTGATTATTTTCTGATTCTATAATTATCAGTAGATTGAAACATTTAATTACGCTAATTTCCCGTTTTGACCTAACCTTGAGATGTGCCAAGCGTGATTTTTTTGATAAGGAATATGGATGTCAGTTAAAGACACCAAACAATTGGAACAACCTAATGTTTTAAGGTCAATACTGTTATTTAATAACTGGCTTCTTCCTTTTTGTTTAAGCGAGAAGTTTAAGTTCGCCTCTAAAGTCGCACTGAGCCTGACGTTGGCTTTTTTAATTCCAATGGCAATGGGCTGGTCTCAAGCGGCAACGGCGGCAACAACCGTTATGCTTATCGCATCTACTGGCAGCCGCCGTGAATCCCTCGCTAAAGGTACATTACGTGTGCTTGGCACTATCGTAGGCGCGATCATTGGGTTGTTGCTGGTTGGATTGTTCGCGCAAGATCGTTTGCTGTACATGCTAGCGGTATCCATTGTTATTTCCTTTGTGTTTTATATCCGTAATGCTTACAAACAAGACCCGACGCTGTTTATGCTAACAGGCGTAATGGTGTTGATGATGTCGAACGGGGGTGATGCAGAAGGCGCATTTACATACGGTGTCGATCGTACCTTCATGACGTCGTTTGGTGTCATTGTTTACACCTTAGTTGGTGTGTTTGTTTTTCCTACCAAAACAGAACAAAACTTACGAAAGCTAACCGATGATTTAAGCCAGATACAACAAACACTGTTTAACCGTTTAATTGCTGTACCGTCAGATGTTCAAAGCATAAATGAACAACCAGAAGATAAAAATCCAGACGAAAAAAATGAAGATGCACTGGAAGCAACCGACGATCCAGAGGCCAAAGAAATTCCCTTACAAGATGCAATTAAACAGCTTTATGCTGCACAAAATGCTTTAGAGCAGAGGTACAGCGCAATAAGTACAGAATGCAGTGATTTGTCGGCGTATAAAAAAGAATGGGATTTAGCGCTGTTTTACTACAAACAAGTGACGCTTCTACTTATTTTTGTTGCAGAAAGCAAAAATGAACAATCTATTGATATCCCTTCTTTAATTAACGACTACAAAGATGCCGTATCACAAATAGATGCTTTATTTACTGCATCACAAGAAGCTTGGGATGATAAAGATACAGTGCGTGAGGTGGGGGAACCCTTAAAGGTCGATATTAATACACAAAAATTATCGCAGTGTACTCACCTTGAAAAGGGTTCTGTTATTGCATTTGGGTATTTGATTAATACTTTACACGAAAAACTATCACGCTTAGCAGTAACAGCAAGTTGCATTGACTCATTAACAGGGCGTGTCTCTTTTAATGAAACGTTTCCTAAGAAACCGGGTCGATTTTTACTGTGGGATGCTGAAAATGCAAAAACTGCCATTAAGGTTTTTGTAACCTACTGGGTAGCCGGTATTTTATGGATTTATTTTAATCCTCCGGGAGGGTACAGTTTCGTTATTTTTGCCACAATTTTTGCATCGGTATTATCTTACTTACCCGTTCATCCTGTGTTGTTGTTAGTGTTATTTACTTTTGGTTTCTTGTTTGCTGTACCTGCCTATGTCTTTATTTTACCTCAACTGTCGTTAGGTATAGAGCTGGGCGCCTTTCTCTTTATCTATACCTTTGTGGCGTTTTATTTATTCAAAGGCCCAGTCACTATTTTCTTTTTATTGGGACTGTTTATTTTAGGTATCGATAATACGATGACATACCACTTCGGCATTATTCTGACGATTATGTTGTTGTTTTATCTTGTCGTATTCATGATCATTTTTTCTTATTACTTTCCATTTTCATCCAGACCTGAACATCTGTTTCTTGTTATGAAAGAGCGTTTTTTCAGGCATGTTATGGGTGTTTTGCGCTCGCACCAAATACACAACCCCTCACTGTTTAGTCGTTTACGTTGCCGTTGGCATGTCGTCACGATGAATGTGACGATAAAAAAAATGATGATGTGGAGCAGTAAAATTAATCACAAATATTTTGACCAAACCTCACCAGAAGCTCTCGCAAAATTTACAGGTGCATGCAATTTATTAAATAACCACCTAAACACATTTGTAATGGCTGACCAAAAATTCCAAACAAATATGTTAGTTAACAAAGTAAGAGAAACCTACACCGATCAAGTACTACCGCACATGGCGAAATCTTTGGCGGGTGGGCGTAAAAATGAAGCACTGAATGAGATTTTTCATTCTTATACTATCAATTATGAGAGCACTGAAGAAAAACTTGAAAGCTTTTTCAATGGCTTGAGTTTGAGTGACTATTCTCATACAGATATAGCAGGATTATATATTTTTCTGAATTTAAAGAAGAATGTCTTTGAAGCAATGAATCAATGCAAAGTAGCGTACGAGGATATCAGTTGGGTGAATTTGCGACAGAAGAGGTTTTAGGGGTATGAGCAATGTTTAAGAAACACTTAAAAACATGTATCACTATACTGCCGTTATGCAGCTTAACCGCTTGTACCGTTGTAGGGCCTGATTATAAGGCTATCGAGTCAGTAAAAATGCCAGAGGCTTGGACTCAAAATGATACCGAGCAAGCGAATAAGAATATTGAACAATGGTGGATGCAATTTAATGATCCTACATTAAATACCTTGGTTGAACGTGCTAACCAGCAAAACCTTGATCTTGAATCGGCAGGGTTACGTATTCTGCAAGCTCGAATGGTATTAGGCATTTCTGATTCATTCCGTTACCCACAAGTACAAACTGTATCGGGTAACTTAGCGCGTGCTTACAATAACGAAAATTCGTTTAACAACGCTGCATTGTCTTTTGATGCTGGCTGGGAAATGGATATCTGGGGTAAATATTCGCGTGGCATTGAATCTGCTGAAGCTGCAATGTACGCAACCATTGCGTCTTACAATGATATTGCGGTGACTATTTCTGCCGAAGTAGCGCGTAATTACGTTAACTACCGTACATTCCAAGAACGTATCTTATTATCAAAACGTAACATTGAAGTGCAAAAACGTGTGGTTAATATTACTCAGGTTCAATTTGACTCTGGCAATGTAACCGAGCTGGATATTCAACAAGCAAAAAGTCAGTTATATGGCACGCAAGCGGCACTGCCATCATTAGAAATTGGCATGAATCAGGCTCGAAATGCATTGGCGGTATTATTAGGTGTTATGCCTTTCGAAGTTGAGCCTTTCCTTCAATCTGATGCCATTGAGGCTCGAATGAAGGCATATAACACGGGGTATTCTCAAGCTAACTCAAAACGTACAGCCGCGAGTTATGATAATTATTCCTTGGTCCCTCGTGCTCCAGGCATGAGTACAAGTGTTGATGCGTCTTTGGTACTTCGCCGCCCTGATTTACAGGTTGCAGAATTACAAGCACATGCGCAAAGTGCCCAAATTGGTGTTGCAGAATCAGCGTTATACCCAAGTTTCTCTTTGTTTGGCTCCATTGGTGTTAATAGTACCGTTCAGTCGGGCAGTAGCTTTAGTTTTAGTGATTCACTCACGCTCGCTGCTGGCCCAAGTTTTTCTTGGAATATCTTTCAATATGGTCGAGTGAAAAATAACGTTCGCTTAGAAGATGCACGTTTTCAAGAAAGCCTGACTAACTACAACAAAAAGGTGTTAGTGGCTGTTCAAGAAGTCAGTAATGCTTTGGAGTCTTACGAGTTATACCAACAGCAAAAAGCCCTCCGTTTAAGTTCTGTTAGCTCTGCAGTACGTGCCTACAATATTTCTATGACGCAATATGAGAACGGACAAATTACGTTTGAACGCTTGCTGAATTCGGTAGAAACGATGACACGAAGTGAAGACAGCTACGCGCAAATCAAAGGCAATGTTGCCAATCAGGTTGTTGCTTTATACAAAGCATTAGGCGGTGGCTGGGAAGCGAACACAGGTAAAGCGTTTATTAAAGATGCGCAAATCCAGCAAATGAAAGAAAGAACAGACTGGGGTGATAAGCTAGATAATCCTCAAGTATTACCTCCGTTATTGCCCGATCCCGTTAAGCAACCCAAACCCTTATTTGAAGATGAACTCGGCTTTACTGATTCTACGAGCAATGAGGGGGCAGAATAGTGCAGATCCCTCATGAATTACAACTCGGTGATATTTACTATTCGCCTTTTTTATTAGTGATGATTATTGCCATTATTGCGACATGGATAACCGTCGCTATTTTAAATAAAACACGGCTATCTCGATTAATAGCATTTCCATCAATTACGTTTATTGCGATTTCTGTTTTCTATGTTGTCGCGATTGATAGTTTCTTTTTACGATTTTAGGTGTGATTTTGAACAAGATAAAAAAACTATTTGTTATAGCGCTTAATATCCTAATCATAGGAGGCGCAATCTATCTGGGGTATCAGAAATATGAAGAGTATTTCAACAACCCATGGACGCGCGACGGTCAAGTTCGGGCAAATATAATCAAAGTCGCCCCCCGTGTTTCTGGGCCCATTGTGAATGTGGCGGTAAATGATAACCAATTTGTACGTAAAGGTGATTTACTGTTTCAGGTTGATCCAAGCACTTATGCGATTTCTTTATCACAAGCTGAAGTATCACTAGAGCGTTCAAAAGTAAGCTCGCGCGGTAAAAAGATCGAATACGATCGCTTACTGGATATTCGCGCTAAAGATAAAGGGGCGGTTTCTCATAAAGATCTTGTGCGTCGACAAATTACGTATGAAGAGTCACTGCTGCAAATTAAATCAGCAGAAGAACAATTAAAAGCCGCTAAATTGAACATGGAGTTCACTAATGTGCATGCATCGGTTGATGGCTACGTATCCAATATTGATATTCGCAATGGCACACAAGCAGTTGCCAACCAGCCTTTGATTGCGTTAGTCGATAGTAATAGTTTCTGGGTATTTGGCTATTTTCGTGAAAACCAATTAGAACAAATAGCAATTGGTAGCAAAGCCAAAGTAACGCTAATGGCACATCCCGATAAACCCATTGAGGCGGTTGTTGAATCGTTAGGCTGGGGGATAGCCCCGAAAGACGGCACCGTAGGGTATAACTTACTGCCCAACGTGAACCCTGTTTTTCAGTGGATACGATTAGCACAGCGTATTCCAGTTCGTATTGCCGTTAATGAATTACCTGAAGGTGTCGTATTACGGTTTGGTTTGTCTGCATCCATTATGGTGCTGCAAGACAAACCAGAAGAATAATGTGAAAAATTTATTCCCGATTTCAGATAATAACTGCGAGGCTAATTATGACCGTAGAGACAAATAATAATCAGAACAACAATGTTCCGAAGAAGAAAATAAATGAGGCTAACAACTTTTATTATATGACTGTAGCGCTTGTTATGTTGTTAGTGAGTACGTCACTCGTCGAGGTGTTACCGAATAAATTCGGTCTACTTGAATATATATTGGAAGGCTTTACTGCGCTTACATTTTTGGTCTGTTTAGTGAGTTTGCGGTTTGATAAAAATTGGTACCGATTCATGATGACATTGGCCGGGTGCTGGTTAGTTGCCACAATTATTCGGAACTTGTTAGGTGTACAGCAAATGGATTTAATCATGTTGGGGCTAATGTTTAGTTTCTTCTTTGGAACGTTTAAATCCGTTGCACGACAAATATTGTTCACTGGCAGTGTTGATTCCAACAAAGTTGTTGGCTCTGTCTCGTTATTTCTTCTTTTAGGCCTAATGTGGACCATTATCTATCTGCTAGTAATGGAATTTTCACCTGAAGCATTTACAGGCATGACTGCCGCCCCATGGGTAGAGAACTTCTCTCGCATGGCTTATTTCAGTTTCGTCACCTTAACCACATTAGGTTATGGCGATATCAGCCCTTTATCACCTTTTGCACAAGTTGTTGTATATCTTGAAGCAATTGCTGGCGTGTTTTATATGGCGATTGTCGTAGCCAGTTTAGTGAGTTCGAGTCAAAGTAATCAGGAAAAACAAAATGGATAAACAAGTAGATGCTAAGCAACAAATAGACGCTCAGCAGAGTAAAATATTCGTCAATAATATGGTTGAATCTGCCATTCGAATTGGATTGTTGTTTATCCTAATTGTATGGACGTATGACATTATAAAACCGTTCGTCATCCCTGTGCTATGGGGTGCAATTATTGCCGTTGCATTATTACCATTAACTCAAAAATTACAAAATATGCTAGGCGGTCGCCGTGGCTTATCGGCAACAATATTGGCATTGCTGGGTATTACGCTGTTAGTTGCTCCTTTTGTTTTGGTGTCAGGTTCTATTTTTGATGCAGTAACACACTTAACTGACGTAGTACAAAGCGGCGAAATTAAAATTCCCGGTCCAACACAGCGCATTGCTGATATCCCTGTTGTTGGTGATAAGTTGTTTGAAGTGTGGTCGCTGTTTTCGACGAATTTAGAAAAAGCCGTCACGCACTTTTTGCCTGAAATTAAAACTGCAGTAGGCGCAATGGCATCTTTGGTCGGCAGCAGTTTAGCATCCCTAGTGATGTTTATTATTTCCTTAGCGATTGCGGCAGGTTTCATGACGCACTCTATAGCATGTTCTGAGGCAATTGGAACCGTGGCTGTTCGTGTTGTGGGTAAACACGGTGAAGAATGGACAACACTGACAGCGGCAACTATTCGTAGTGTATTACTTGGTGTTGTTGGCGTTGCCTTTATTCAGTCAATGCTGGTGGGTGCGGGCATGTTCGTGTTCGGTGTGCCTGCTGCGGGTTTAATTACACTCGGCGTGTTGATCTTGGGTATTGCTCAGCTTCCAGCGCTTATTATTGTTGCTCCTGTTATCTTTTATGTGTTCTCGACACAAGACACAACATCGGCAACCATTTTCACAGTTTGGGTATTGCTTGCTGGTATTTCTGATAACTTCTTAAAACCAATGCTAATGGGCCGTGGTGTTGATGTACCTATGCCAGTCATTTTGATTGGTGCTATCGGTGGTATGTTAGCGGCTGGCATTATTGGTTTATTCCTTGGGGCGGTTGTATTGGCTATTTGGTATGAACTATTCGTGACTTGGTTGAAGTTAGATCAAGATGAAACGCCATTAGAAGCCGCTCAAGAAGATTTGGTTGAAGCAAAAGATTAACCGTCTTCATTTGTGATAATGAATATAAAAGCACTTTAATCGTGGGGCAGGGTATGTACTGCATACCCTGTAACCAAGAGAAAAACGCTTTTAGTCTTGATTTATTACTTCAATCTATTGTTATTTTAACCTATTGATTGTCATTAACAATAAGAAGTAACATCCACCAATGATCGCGACAAGTGTGCCTGCAGCGATTTGTGTTGGATATAAGATCACTTGTCCCAGCCAATCAGCCCAAAGCATTAAGGTTGCACCAATTAAACCGCCCACCGTTAATTGATATTTCGCTTTTTGAGCGCCTAACAACATTGCCATGTGTGGAGCAACTAAGCCGACAAAGGAAACAGGCCCCATAGTAGACGTTACAATCGCACACATAAGCGCAACGATAACCAATAGAACGATGTTGGCGTGTTCGGCTTTAAGGCCTCTTGCATTAGCAAATTCACGACTGATTGATATGAGTGTAAGCCAACGAGAAAGGCCGAATGCAACCGCCGCAAGGGCAGTTACAAACAGTGCCAAAGATAGTGCCTGCGGCCCTGTAACACGATAGGTTGAACCCGCGAGCCATAATAGAATTTTGTAGCTATCTGCAGAGCCTTTCGCTAAGAAAAATTGCACTAAGGCTTCTAATAAAGCGGTGAGGGCGATACCCGTTAAAATAACGCTAGCAGGAGAAAAGTTGTGACGTTTGCCTAATAGTAACAATAAGACAAGTACAGCCAAACTGCCTGCTAATGCGACTCCCCAATGAAATGCAAGCATTGATGAACCAACAAATAAGCTTGTGATGATAAGGGCAAAAGTAGCACCAGATGAGACACCCAAGATATCGGGGCTAGCAAGTGGGTTGTAGAGAATACGTTGAAGCAGTGTACCAGCTATGGCTAAAGCGATACCCGAGAATAATGCGGTAACAATACGCGGCCAGCGTAATTGCCATTGATATTGTCCTGGTATTGCCCATTGCCAACTTTGGCTATCGAGTTCTACAAAGGTATAAATTGCTAAACCCGCGATGAATAAACCCACGAGGCTTATTATCAATAGCGGTGATAATTTAGCACTGCTCGTGGCTAAAGATATATTGAGTTGATCTTGAGCCTTGAGCTTTCTTCGGCTGAACCATATCAGTGCGGGTGCGCCGATTGCCGCTGCGGTGACGCCGCTAGGGATCATTTCTTCAAGCCAATGACCGAGAAGCATTGATAGGCTATCCGTCACGAGTAACAGGCTAGCACCAAGTAGTAAGCTTGTGATTAACTCTTCTCTTGGAGTACGCGCCCCAAGTGCTCGAGCAATATTAGGCGTAAGTAGGCCGATAAAACTGATCACACCAACAGCGGTGATCGAAGCGGAAACAAGCCAAATACCCATGATCATAAGCAGAGAAAAAGCGGGCAGTACTGCTAACCCACGTGCAGCGGCTCCTTCCTGACCAAGACGGAGTAAAGTGAGAATACGCGGTGCAACCAGCAAAATAATGATTGCAATTGACACGCGTGGTAACAGCCAGTTAAACCACCCCCAGCCATATTGTGCGAGATCGCCAGCGCCCCACATAAAGACATTTTGTGCAAACTGAGCATTCAAAATCACCAAAGCAGTGGCGATAGAACCGAGTAATATATTAACGACCATACCAGAAACCACCAGTGGCAGCCCTGTCATATTGCGTATACCGGCTATCATTACAATTAAGCCAAATGCAACTAAAGCCCCGACCATAGCTGCCAATGCGCCATAGTCGGCGACCCAATCGACAAACCAAATGTTGACGATAACCAGTGCTAACCAAGCACCTGACGACGTTCCCAATGTAAGTGGTGAGGTTAAGCTATTTTGAGTGAGTTGTTGCATTAAGCTGCCCACTAAACCCAACATAGCGCCAACCAGAACAGTGATACTCAGTCTTGGTAGTTGAGAATGAATGAAAAATATGTCGGTAAAGGACTCTGCCAGTTCTGGCGAGCGTACGAGTAGCCACTGATTAGTAAGCGACAAACTGGTATCGACTTGTAGGCTCAAAAGGCCGAAGAGGAGAGTTAGGGCAACTAGCCCTGCATAGTGTAGTTTTTTCATTATTCTGGTGCGACTTCCAATAGACTGTCGGTGATCGCTTCTGCCATGTATAGCAATGACATCGCACCACCATAATTCCAAACAGATCGAACAGAGTGAACATGTTTATTCTGAACAAAGGGCATTGCTTGCCATAGCACTGACTCTTTTAGTTTTTTTTCTTCAGGGAACGGTAAGATATAAAGCACATAGCCATCTTCAATGTACTGTAATTTATTGATTCTTCGCTGTATTACCCCCCATGGTTGGTCCTGAAAAGGCAGAGGATTACTGAGCCCTAACTTATTTACAACATACTGAGTTGTTGAGTTTTCGGTATAAAAGAAAACTGAGCTCGGGGTTGAAAACCGCATAACGACAACATCTGGAAGTTTTTGAACGGGGTCTTTAGCGAGTTCATATTTAAAGAATTTGGCTTCAAGTTGCTGCCTTAGTTCGGTAAATCGCGTATCCATTTGTTGCAGTTTCTGCGAGGCCAATGCTTCCTTATCAAACAGTGTTGCGAGTGTCTTAAAGTGTTTAATTGCAACCGGTGCAGCATCTTCTTGTTTACCAAAATTAGACAAGTAAACCACGGGGGCAATGCTTTCTAAAATTGGCAAAAGATCTTGCTGAGGCGATGCCGCGATAATGACATCGGGATTTAATGCTGCAATTTTTTCAAGATTAGGTTCCGAACGTGTTCCTATTTCCTCGATAGAATCGGGTGCGGTAGGGCGTACTACCCATTGCTGATAACCAATAACATTGGGCGCAGCAAGAGGTGTGACTTCAAGTGCCAGCAATTGTTCAAGAAGATCCCAATTGAGTACGACAACACGCTTCGGACTTTCAGCAAAAGTTTGTTCGCCACGGCTGTCTGTGATTGTAATTTCGGCATGAACGATGTTCAGAGAGCTGATAAAGAACAGCATTAGAAAATACATAATGCGAGAGAAAGAGCGGCTTAAGCGCATACAATAGCAACCTTATTATTACCGTTCTTTTTAGAGGGCTCGGGATGGTCGATCAACCTGATCGTCGATTCATAAAGATCAGACAGCCGTTGTTCGTCCAGTAATATGTTAGATTGTCCTTCAAATGCGATCTTACCATTCTTTAGGGCGACGATATGAGTGGCATAACGAAGCGCTAAATTCAGATCGTGTAAAATCACAATCACTCCAACATGTTGAGTTTGGTTAAGTTCGGCCAGTAGATTCATCAATTGGTATTGGTGCTGAATATCTAGTGCTGATGTTGGTTCATCAAGAATCAAAATAGGGGACTGTTGTGCTAATAACATCGCAACCCATGCTCTTTGGCGTTCACCACCTGATAATTCGTCGGCTAAGGTATGAGCAAATGCCTCTACGCCTGTTTTAGCAATGGATTCATCAATAATATGGCTGTCTTCTGCGTTCCAACGGCCGAGTGTACCTCGCCATGGGAAACGGCCCAACTTGACGAGCTCTTTAACGGTTAGTCCGGCGGAAGTGGGTAATTTCTGTGGCAGAAAAGCCACTTGTTTTGCTAAGTCTTTTGTTTTGTAACCTGTAAGGCTGTGTCCATTGAGTTCCACTAGGCCTGAATCTGGTGCTTGTTGCCCAGACAGTAAACTCACCAGCGTCGACTTGCCTGATCCGTTGTGACCAAGTACTACCGTTAACTCAGAGGTTGGAATCTGTAAGGAATCTACCTCAAGAATCGAACGTCCACCACGAACCATTTGAATATTAGAGAGCTTATACATTCGTTTTTCTTATTGTTCTATACCAATAGACACATACTCGCGTGTAAAAAATTCACCCTCATATTGTTGAGGGTGAATGCTTGATTACCAGCGGTAGTTCGCGTTTAGCATGACTGTTCTAGACTGTCCGTAGTAGCAGTAGTAATCACAACCCGAGACATACTCTTCATCAAAGATGTTGTTGACGTTAAGCTGTGCTTGCCATTGAGATGTAATGTCGTAAGTGACGGCTGCATCCCATAGTGTCGCGCTCGGTACGGTTAGGTTACTGCTTGCTGGGCTGTCTTTTGACTCACCAATGTAGCGAACACCTGTACCAATATTGAGCCCTTGGATGCCAGCAAGTGAGGCATTATAGTCAACCCATGCTGATGCTGCATGTTCCGGGATCAGACCTGCTTGTTTCTTACCCTGACCACCGGTATCGTCAGTCTTCGCGTCTGTGTACGTATAAGCAGCAGATACTTTTATGCTTTTGGTAACTTGGCTAACAGTTTCCACTTCTATACCTGATGACGTCAATTCACCAGTCTGTGTGGCTACAAAGGTGTTAGGATTGGTTACCAGCGCATTTTTCTGGGTAATATCAAACCACGCGAGGTTAACGTAACCGTCCATAAAGCTTGGTTCATACTTCACACCCACCTCAACTTGGTCTCCTTCAAGTGGTTTGTATAGTTTGCCTGTACTTGGATCTATTGTACTTAATACTTCAAAAGATTGGGCATAGCTTGCGTAAGGGGATAGACCGTTTTCAGCTAAGTACATTGCGCCAGCATTTAGTGATAATTGACCATCATCGCGTGATTCATCTTGATCGCCTTTTATACTTTTGTTTTCTGTTTGCCCCCAGTCGTAACGAGCACCAACTAAACCTATCCACTGAGAATCAAACTTTATTTGATACTGCGAGTAAATACTTGCTTGTGATTTTGTGATTTTACGATCAATGTTGTTAGCGGGATCTAGCGGAGTGTAGTTACCATAGTCAGGGTTCCAAGGGTTAATTGAACTAAAGGCGAAGCTGTCTTGTTCTTCACCCTCTGTTTCGTGATATTGCAGGTCTACACCTATAAGCGCAGTGTGCTCTGAACGATCACTAAACCAGCTAGCAACCGCGTTGTTGTCCATCGTAATGCTCTGGTTGTGTCCATCACGAAATACGACGCCGCGTGCTAATTCAGAAGCAGTAGGATCAGAATTTGGGAATGCGTAAACGCTGCGAAGTAATAAGTCGTTGTAACCGTAGTTTAGGTTTTGTGACAGTGACCATGTGTCATTGTAATCGTGTTCTAGTAGGTAGCCGACCGAGATTTGTGTGCGTTCGTAAGTATCATAACCAGGCTCGCCAAGGTTGGTTGATGGATCAATCTTACCAAAATCAGAATCGATAAGCGTACCAGCTGCTGGGAAGAAACCGTTCGTAGGTGTGCCATCATCTTTCAGGTATGTCGCCATTAAGGTCAGCATTGTGCGATCAGATATATCGATCTCAAGGCTTGGTGCCAGATAGAAACGCTCACTTTCTGAATGATCTAACTCGCCATCTGCGCTTTTCATCAAACCGACTAAACGGTAGCGCATTGAGCCGCTCTCGTTGGCTTCATCAGAAATATCGAAGCCGATAGATTGGGCGTTATTATTGCCCACTTCAACTTTCACTTCACCTTGTGGTGTGTAGGTCGGTTTTTTCTGCACTGCGTTGACCACACCGCCTGAAGGTGCTTCACCAAATAAAATTGCAGAAGGCCCTTTAATGACTTCTACTTGTTGTAGGCCATAAGGCTCTAGCAACCAGGTGTAATAACCATCGCGGAATAAGCGGTTGCCATCAAGGTAGGTCGCAGCATCAAAACCACGCACTTTAAACCAGTCGGTATCATTGTCTGAACCGTAAGGCTGTGCAGTTACACCAGAAGTATAACGGAGTGCTTCATCTAATTTTTGTGGTGCACGCGTTTTCAATTCCTCTTCCGTTATGATCGATACGGATTTAGGGGTTTCCTGAGCGGGTGTTTCTACTTTAAGCGCTTGAGCGGTTACCACTATGGTTTCCATTTGCTCAAGGTCACTTTGATCAGCAGCATTGGCTAGTGGGAATGTGAACGGCAGCAGTGCAACTGTTCCGACAGCAAATCCTTGTTTTATCGACAAACTCAGCTGCCTTAATTTAAAAGTATCCATGAATCCCTCATTTCAAATTGTTACTTTATTATTTTCAATCTGTCTCAGAGCGCATTTGCAAAGCTACTTGTCCCTAACAAACAGTATTGTTTTAATGGTCAATTTACCTGGAAAGCGCAATGATAACTACTATCATTGCCTTTTGTGTGAATTGTAAATAAGCCGCGAAGAAAAAGATAGACCTGCTATTGATTTAGATCACAAAATAATGACTCTAGTCTTAACTAAAAATGAGATATAGATCGTGTTTGCATGCTTGGTTCATAATAATTCTGTATCAAATTTGATTTTGGTAGGGGTGTTGGTTATGCACTATGGTTGCGTTAGTGTGATCTGGGTCACGTAATTGTGAGGTAAAAAAAGAATCACTATATAAATGCACTTTAGTAATGATAATGATTGTCATCTCGAGTTAATACAATTTGGTAAAGTAATGTTTCGCTGGTTTGAAAGTTTCACAAAGCCATTCCCGTCGGATGAGCCGCAACAGCCCCCAAAGTCGATTTTTGGCTTTTGCCGTCATTACACCAAAGGGTTTGAAATCCCGTTGGTGGTGATGTCTATCTTAAGTGCGCTAATTGCGATAGCTGAAGTCACCTTGCTACGTTATATGGGTGAACTTGTCGATATTTTAAGCACTCAAGATCGTATCACCTTCTGGCTTGATCAGGGCGATCAGATAAAAACGATGCTATTTCTAGTGGCTGTCATCATGCCTGTTTTGGGGTTTTTTCATTCGATGATCATGCATCAGACTTTGCTTGGTAATTACCCAATGTCTATTCGTTGGTCGGTGCACCGCTACTTGCTTAAGCAAAGTGTTGGATTTTTCCAGCGCGATTTTGCTGGTCGTGTTGCAACGAAAGTGATGCAAAGTGCGCTTGCCGTGCGTGAAACTGTCATGAAGTTGATGGATGTATTGATATACATTTCAGTCTACTTCATCTCGATGATTTGGATGATGGGTGAGTCGGACATGTTACTGATGTTACCGATTGCTATTTGGCTTATTTGCTATGTATTTGTTCAGCTGTATTTCATTCCGAGAATGAAAAAAGTCGCCATAGATCAGGCGGATGCTCGTTCTATCATGACAGGAAGAATCGTAGATAGTTACACCAATATCACAACAGTGAAGCTGTTTGCGCATTCTCAACGAGAGATTGATTACGCAGAAAGTAGTTTGAAGCAGTTTCTTAAAACCGTGTATCGCCAGATGCGCATGGTAACTTGCTTGTTATTCAGTGTTGACGCTATTAACTACTTACTGCTTTTCTCCATCGCGGCCTTATCTGTCACGCTTTGGTTGGATGAAGCAGTGACTGTTGGTGTGATTGCCGTAGCTATCAGCATTGCGCTGAGAGTTCAGGGCATGTCCAAATGGATTATGTGGGAAGTGAGTGCGTTGTTTGAGAATATTGGTACGGTTGTAGATGGTATGAATACCATTTCTAACGATGTTGAAATTAAAGATGTACCAAATGCAGAATCACTCGTTGTTAATGAAGGTGCAATTCACTTCAATCATGTTGGTTTTAACTACAATGATGACAAGCAAGTATTCGAGAACCTTAACTTAGTACTTAAGCCGGGTGAAAAAGTCGGTATTGTAGGGCGTTCTGGTGCTGGTAAGTCGAGCTTGGTGAACTTGCTTCTGCGATTCTACGATATTCAATCTGGTACCATAAGCATCGATGGTCAGAATATTGCTGAGGTTAGCCAAGAGTCTTTGCGTAAACAAATTGGTATGATCACTCAGGATACTTCTTTGCTTCATCGCTCAATTCGAGAAAACATTTTGTATGGCGATCCGGATGCCGACGAACAAGCGTTGATCAATTCTGCTCAACAGGCTCATGCACATGACTTTATCGCAGATCTAAAAGATGAACAGGGCAACATTGGTTACGACGTTGAAGTTGGAGAACGCGGCGTTAAGTTATCTGGCGGTCAGCGCCAACGTATAGCCATCGCTCGCGTATTATTAAAAAATGCACCTATCCTAATTATGGACGAAGCAACGTCTGCGCTTGATTCAGAAGTTGAATCAGCCATTCAGGAAAACCTTGAAGCGTTAATGGAAGGTAAAACAGTGATCGCGATAGCCCACCGTTTATCAACCATTGCGGCGATGGACAGATTAATTGTGATGGACAACGGGCAAGTGGTAGAGCAGGGAACACACCAAGAATTACTTGAAAAGCAAGGTATCTATTCGCAGTTATGGGCGTATCAAACGGGTGGATTTTTAGCAGAGTAATAAACGCTTGAGTATACAGGGCTGATGGATTAGCCCCGTTATGCCTTATAGGTATAAATATTACCTTTTGCAGTTACTTAGATGTTATTCCGTTGGTTTGCTATAGCCAACAAATTCTCGCTGAAACGAGCATCTTGAGGTAACTTGGGTATATGCATCACGTAAGTAGAGAATAAGAACCCCTTATGGCAATGAATAGCTTTTTCAAGAAAGTATTTAGCTACATGAATCCGTCGGTGAACCCTAATATCGAGCCCGCATTCACAGAATGGCAGCAGCATTTACCCACATTGTGGTTGTTGGGTAAAACGGGCGCGGGTAAGTCGACCTTGATTCAAGCCTTAACGGGTAATTCAGCTGTTGAAATTGGTAATGGTTTTAAACCCTGTACCCAAACGGCACATAGCTATCATTATCCTGTCGATAACCCATTACTGTGCTTTCTTGATACGCGTGGGCTATCAGAATCTGATTACGATCCTCATGACGATATTCAAGCTTGTAAAGATCGAAGCCATGCCTTAATTGTGGTACTAAAAGCAGAAGAGCCAGAACAAAGTGATGTACTGAATGCGCTTAAACAGATTAAAAAATCTGGTGATATCAAGCACTTTTTGATTGTTCATACCGCCATTAGTTCACTGGGTTCTCACACCGAGCAACAGCAAGCTATCTTGCACAATCAAACCCAAATTGAACATGTTTTGGGAGGGAGCGTGCAGTCTATTCAAGCTGATTTCTCACCTGAAACAGGTGACGTAATTGGGCTTGATACACTGAAAACTACCTTGGCAGAGATGCTGCCGATTTTAAGTTTGTTCACGAATACCAAAGCACACATTTCTCGTGAAGAAGGTAATTTCAATAAACTTAAAACCGAGGTGCTGTGGTATGCAGGCGCTGCCGGTGCAAGTGATGCTATTCCTGCTGTCGGGTTTGTCTCGGTGCCCGCGATACAAGGGAAGATGCTACACAGTTTAGGCAATCAATACGGCATCGAGTGGACTAAACAAGATTTCATTGAGTTTATAGGCACGTTGGGCACGGGTTTTATGGTGCAGTATCTTTCGAAGTTGGGTATTCGGCAGTTAGTGAAATTCATTCCGGCTTATGGTCAAACTATCGGTAGTGCAACAGCTGCTGCAATGAGCTTTTCATCGACATACGCGATTGGTCGTGCTGCATGTAAGTACCTATACCATAAGAGTAAAGGTGAAACGGTAACAAAAGAAGAAATGAAAGCCGTTTTTGAGCAAGCGTTTGAAAGCATTAAAAATGTCGCTGAAACTGAAATGCACAAAACGGATACGCTAGAAAAGCGCCAAAGTAAGCATACCAGCGATATGAAATCAGAATTGAAGCAGGGCAAGAGATGAAACAGCTTACAAATAATTATCGATTATTGAGCCGTTTATCTCATGGCTTTGTCCCTTTAATGATTACTGCGATATTCATTCCCTTCATTATTTTGGCTGTTTTTGGTGCAGTGTCGTTGTTTGAAAAAGGGCAATGGCTGTTATTTTTAGGCTTATCAGCCGCGTTTTGTCTCGTTATCTTTTTGCCGTTTCTTTTTTTGAAACAAAGGGCGACGAAACAGCGCCTGTTTGAACAAGAGCAGTTTAAGCAAAAGCAAGCACAAGGCGGCTCACAACAGAATACGTTAACTGATAACGACTTTGAGAAAGCCACTGTCGAACCTAATGCAGAATGGTCTGAGTTTGATCTTCAAGTGTGGAAAAAACTCAATACGACTATTCAGCAGAAACTAGATAGCGATGATGAGTGGGGCAGTTTGCGTGAACATGGCTTCGAATTAGCCTCTCACGTTGCCCGCGAATATGCGCCCAATGCTACCGCCCATGATTTAGCATTTACAGCACCAGAATTCTTATTGATGGTAGAAGAGGTAAGCCATCGTTATCGTCACTTCCTTAAAGAAAATATCCCATTTTCAGAAAAAATAAAGCTAACCACTATCAAGCAAGGGTATGCACACAAAGACAAAATGGACACCGCGAAGAAAGCGTACGACGTCTATCGTATCTTTCGTGCCGTTACCCCTGCAGGTTGGATTGCCGAAGCCAGAAGTCAGATTGTTGGTCGGCTTTTTGATGAAGTGAGTATCGATGTACAACATCGCTTGAAGAAGACGCTGTTACAAGAAGTGGTTTCCGTGGCAATCGATTTATACAGTGGGCGGTTTAAAGCCAGAGACGCAGAGCTCGCAGAGAGTGACGTTGTCACTAAAGATCGTGCGCGAGTCGAACCTAATATTGAACCGTTGCGTGTTGCTGTTATCGGGCAAGTGAGTGCGGGTAAATCGTCAGTGGTGAATGCTGTGGTTGGTAGTATGGTGGCAGAAGTGAGTGCCATTCCTTCAACCGACAGTATTCATGTTCATAAATGCGAAGTCGAGGGTGTCGATCTGATCCATTTGCTCGATCTTCCTGGTATTGATGGCAATCCTAAAACAGAAGCTTTGATTGTTGATCAAATTGCTAACAGTGATCTTGTCTTTTGGGTACTCAAAGCCAATCAATCAGCCAGAACATTAGACACTCATCTCAAAGCGGCGATTGATGAATTTTATACACAACCGAAAAACCGATCACGAAAAAAACCGCAGATATTGGCTTTGGTCAATCAAGTTGATCGCCTTCAGCCTGTGCAAGAGTGGCAACCACCTTACAACATAGAACAGCCAACAACAGCCAAAGCTAAAACCATTAAAGCCGCCGTTGAATATAACCAAGAATTGTTATCTCCCGATCATATTATTCCGGTGTGCGTGAGTGAAAATAAAGCGGCATTTAACCTCGATGAAATAGGGGTGCTGTTACAATTTTCGTATGAAGATGGCGTTAATACACAGCTTAATCGTCGAAGAATTGAGGGTGATAAAACCGATTACCTCAATCAAGCGAAACGGCTTTTTAGTTTAAGTAAAGTGGCGTTTAAACAGTTAAGAGATGCCGATAAGCACTCTACTTGAGGTTGCTACTATAAAGGTTGTTACTATATATAACGTTAGCTGAGCAATGTGAATATAGGCTGAATTATCCTTATTCACATTACTCTCTGAGGTTTTTCTTACGTTATCGTCTTTTTATCTTTCTTGGTACAACTTCAACACCAGTACGGTAGCGACCTGCTGCAGCGTTGAGTGCTAACTCTAGGGCGTTGTCTGCAATTAGCTCAAACTGTTGGGGTAACGATTGAATTTTAATGGGTAAAAAATCCAATAAGCGGTTGTCACCGAATGTCGCTAAATGAATTTTTGACATCAATTCGGGATTCGCCAGTAAGCAATCAAGAATGCCTTCAAATAGAGTATAAGAGGTGGCGAGAATCGCATCAGGGAAGTGTCCTGAATCAATCCATTGTTGCACCTGTTTTTGCCCTTGTTCTTGGCTGAAATGATCGCCATAAGCAATGTGCATGGTGATATCTGGCTGATGACGACGAATCGCGGTCAAAAAACCTTGCTCACGTTCTTTCGATACACCTAACTCAGGTACGGCTCCTACCAGCCCAATACTATTCACACCTTTATTGAGAAGGGTCTGAGTAAGCTCAAATGCTCCCTCTAAATCTTCACTGATTACACTAGCAAAGATTTCATCGTCTAACGCACGGTCGAGTGCAATAACGGGTACGCCGCCAGTTTGAATGCGTGGATAAAACGCATTATCAGCAGGAAGCACACTGGCGACAAGCAGCGCATCGATACGACGGCTTAACAGTGTTTCTGCAACTTTCATTTCTGTATCAGGATCATCATCAGAACACGAGATGATCAATTGATAGCCTGCTTTACGCGCATTTCTTTCGAGCAATTTCGCTAATTTGGCATAACTGCTGTTTTCTAGATCGGGAATAATTAAACCAAACGACCGGCTACTGCCTGCACGAAGAGAGGTAGCAGCGTGATCTGGGCGAAAGTTATGTTCATTAACAACAGCCATTACCTTTACTTGTGTTTTTTCACTGATCCGATATTTGCTAGCTTTACCATTAATGACATAGCTAGCTGTTGTGCGAGATACACCAGCCAATTTTGCAATTTCATCTAACGTCATGATGAGTTCTTATCGTTTGCTTATAATAGAGATTAAAAAGAGATCTGTGCGCTTGATCATATAATCGCAAATGATCCTTTATAGAACAATTGCAATCATAGCTGAAACGATTCAGTATGTCTGCTGAAAGGTTTCAGCAAAGCTCTAAAATGTTAAGTGGCTTTACTGAAACTTTTAATTTCACCAAATGCTGAAACGATTCAGCTTTTAGGTTGAAGTAGTAATTTATAATTATACGACGTGTCGATGGGCATTTTAACTGGGTATGAATAGAGACTTTTACCTCAGTGATTAGCGCTTAATCAGACAAATAGAAGACAGAAAATACCAGTGGAGTGAATACATGTTGTCACTATCTAAAAACGATATTCAGTTAAAGCAAACCGCGACCAATAAAGAAGATGCGATTAAAGCATTAGCAGCAAGCCTTGAAACACAAGGGCTAGTAGAAGCTGGGTATGTGAATGGCATGCTTGCACGTGAAGCGCAGAACTCCACATTTTTAGGTAACGGTATCGCGATTCCACACGGTACAACAGATACTCGCAGTTTGGTGAAGCAGACAGGCGTGAAAGTGCATCATTTCCCACAAGGTGTTAACTGGGGTAATGGCAAAACGGTTTATTTAGCGATTGGTATTGCCGCGAAATCTGATGAACATCTTGGTATTTTGAAGCAGCTAACGAAAGTGCTTTCAGCTGATGGCGTTGAAGATAAATTAAAAAATTGCGAGAGTGAAAGTGGCATCATTTCTATCTTAAATGGTGAAGCGCAACTAGAAGCTGAATTTGATACAGAGCTTGTTCAATTGGCATTTCCAGCTACAGATTTGATTCAACTAACAGCGGTTGCGGCTGGGCTTATTAAGAATCGCCAGTTTGCAGGTAATGGCTGTGTAGCAGATGCGATTGCAACAGGTGCTACGCATTTAGGGCAGGGAATTTGGTTGGCAAAAAGTAACCAAGATGTGTCACGTACTGCACTGTCTTTTGTTACTCCTACTGTGGCGTTTGAAGAGAATGGTCAAGCCGTTAAAGGTTTGATTATGGTGGCAGCGTGTAACAGCGCACATGTATCAAATTTGGGCTTTATAACGCAGCTTGTCTATACAGCGCAAGCCGACAAGTTGGCAAGTGCAGATGCTGAAAAAGTGGTGTCTTTACTGACTCAAGAAACCTTAGAAGGCTCTACAGCATCGTTCAAAATTCGTAATTCACATGGCTTACATGCTCGCCCTGGTGCGATGTTAGTGAGTGTCGCGAAGAAATTTACCTCCGCTATTCAGGTGGTTAATCTTAACGGTGAAGGCAAACCTGCGAATGCGAAAAGCTTGATGAAAGTGATTGCACTGGGTGTGAAATGTGGACACGAACTGCAATTTACCGCTCAAGGTGATGACGCTGAACTTGCACTTGAATCGATTGGTCAAGCAATTGCAGATGGTTTAGGAGAGGGTAAATAATGATGGATACGACGGCTACAACTACAACTATAGCGACAGGCGTAATTAAGCCTAAAGTCGTTACTGTTACGTTAAACCCAGCATTGGATTTAACGGGCAGTTTAGATTCATTGTCCCTTGGCACCGTTAATGTTGTGAACAAAGGTAGCCTTCATCCTGCAGGCAAAGGCGTTAACGTAGCAAAAGTGCTGGCTGAATTAGGTGCAGATGTAACGGTTACGGGGCTATTAGGTGCCGATAACCAAGAACCTTTCTGCCAATTGTTTGAAGACATTGGCGCGACAGACAAGTTTATTCGTGTAAAGGGTGCTAGCCGCATTAATGTAAAACTTGTTGAAAGTACGGGAAAAGTCAGTGACATCAATTTTCCGGGTGTTGCTGTATCACAAGATGATATTAGTCGATTTGAACAGACGTTATTTGAATTAGCGAAAACACACGACGTATTTGTAATTGCAGGCAGTTTACCAGCAGGCATTACACCTGAATTATGTGCCGATTGGATCGCACGTTTACATCAAGAAGGCAAAAAGGTGCTTTTTGATAGCAGTAAAGCAGCATTGGTCGCTGGCTTTAGCAAGAACCCGTGGTTAGTTAAGCCTAATGATGAAGAACTTGCACAGTGGGCGGGTCGAGAGTTAACAACGGAACACGATTTTACAGAGGTTGCAGAACAACTGGCTGAACAAGGTATCGCTAATGTAGTGGTTTCTTTAGGGGCAGACGGTGTGATGTGGCTGAATAATGAAGGCTGGTTACGTTCGCAACCACCGAAAATGCAGGTTGTTAGTACCGTTGGTGCTGGTGACACGCTGGTGGCTGGAATGTGCTGGGGACATATCAATAAGTGGTCGAAACAAGAAACTCTTCGTTTCGCAACTGCGCTTTCTGCTTTAGCTGTCAGCCAAGTTGGTGTAGGCGTTGAAGACATTAACGCGGTGAATGCGATGAAAGAAAGAGTCACTATTTCTGGTTGTGTACTTGCAAGTACAAACGAACTGGATAATTCAATTAATAATGTGAAGTGCTAACACGGATATGAGGGTATCAACATGAAAATTGCAATCGTAACAGCTTGCCCTAGTGGCATTGCCAACAGCGTAATTGCTGCTGGCTTATTAGAAAAAGCAGCAGCAGAGCTTAAATGGAATGCTGACATTGAGTGTCAGTCAACCGTTACAGCTTCTACATCACTAACAACAGAACAAATTAAAGCGGCAGACTACATTGTTATTGCAGCGAGCACTGCGGTTGACACATCACGTTTTGCGGGTAAAAAAGTTTATCAATCAGCAGTATCTGCCTGTTTCTCGGATCCTAAAGCCTATTTAGAACTTGCTGTTGATAAGGCCGCTGTGTTGTCAGCATCTGAACTAAAAAATGCAGAGGCTGCTGTTAGTAATACATCTGGAAAGAAGAAGATTGTTGCTATTACAGCGTGTCCTACTGGTGTGGCACACACGTTCATGGCGGCTGAGGCGCTTGAGCAAGAAGGCCAGCGCCAAGGTCACGATATTAAAGTTGAAACTCGTGGGTCGGTTGGTGCTAAAAACCAATTAACCGATGAAGAAATTGCAGCTGCTGATCTTGTGATCATTGCCGCTGATATCGAAGTGGATTTAGCCCGCTTTGATGGTAAAAAGCTGTATAAAACAAGCACAGGTTTAGCACTGAAGAAAACGAAGCAAGAAATGGACAAAGCCTTTTCAAGTGCATCGGTATACAAGCATGAAGCGGGCAGTGCATCTTCTAGCGCTCAGAATCAAGAAAAAACAGGTGCCTATAAACACCTTATGACGGGTGTTTCGCACATGTTGCCACTGGTTGTTGCAGGTGGTTTATCTATTGCTCTCTCTTTTGTTTTTGGTATTGAAGCCTTTAAAGAAGAAGGCACATTAGCAGCGGCATTAATGACAATTGGTGGTGGTTCAGCCTTCGCACTAATGGTTCCAGTGCTTGCCGGCTTTATTGCTTTCTCTATTGCTGATCGCCCAGGTTTAGCTCCTGGTTTAATTGGCGGTATGTTAGCGAGTTCAACGGGGGCTGGTTTCCTTGGCGGTATTGTTGCAGGTTTCCTTGCTGGTTACAGTGCGAAGTTCTTAGCCGATAAAGTGAAGCTACCGCAATCGATGGAAGCACTTAAACCAATACTGATTATTCCGCTTGTTGCGAGTTTAATCACGGGTTTAATCATGATTTACGTTGTTGGTGGCCCTGTTGCTGCAGCAATGACGGGTTTAACCGAATTCTTGAATAACATGGGTTCTGCCAACGCGGTACTGCTGGGTATTATTCTTGGCTGTATGATGTGTTTCGACCTTGGTGGCCCAGTAAACAAAGCGGCATATACATTTGGTGTGGGTCTATTAGCGTCACAAACTTATGCACCAATGGCAGCAGTAATGGCTGCGGGTATGGTACCTGCGATGGGTATGGGTTTAGCCACATTCCTTGCGAAACGTAAGTTTAACTCAAGCGAATCAGAAGCGGGTAAAGCATCATTTGTATTAGGTCTTTGCTTTATCTCTGAAGGTGCAATTCCTTTCGCAGCTCGCGATCCAATGCGTGTAATCCCATGTTGTATGGCAGGCGGTGCGTTAACAGGTGCATTGTCGATGCTATTTGGTGCGCAACTAATGGCACCACACGGTGGTCTGTTTGTTCTGCTTATTCCAAATGCGATTAGCCCAGCACTTATGTATTTAGTGGCGATTGCGGCAGGTACATTGGTAACAGGTATTAGCTATGCGGTCTTGAAAAAATCAGACCAAGAGCAATTAGCAACAGCATAGAATATAGTGTGTAAGTAATATCTAAAAAGCCTCAGATAATCTATTAATCATTAATAGTATCTGAGGTTTTTTTATGCGCATTGATAATATCAATAACATACTAGTAACGTTATAGGGGCGTAATAAAATGATATGTTTAAGCTCCATACATCAGCTCTGTTTATGTATGGCTTTTGAAGGGAAGTATTTAACATCTTCATTTTATAATTATATCCATAAAAATAATAGCTTATGCATTAATGTCAATGTGAATAATGGAGTTAATGTTAGTTGTTATTATGTCTCTTACGAAAAAAGAGAGAATTATACGTTTCGTGTGAAATATGTTCAGGTTAGGTTTGTTGGTTGTTAAATGTATGTTTTCATTGTATTTAATTATTGATTTTTATGCTCTAAAAGTAAGATCCAGTGCAAGTTTTTTAAAACTGAGAATACCTTCTAAACAACTTAATCGTATAGTAAATGGCTAGTGCAATTAATTGCACTAGCCATATTAGTAAAGGTAAGTGATTTTTCTTTTAAGGAGATATATGGAAATATTAGCCGCATCCTCAAAAAAAGAAAATGTAGTGTTTGATTACACGTTATTCTTATCTGCGTCTTGTAAGCATCGATTCACTTTTTTAGATGCGATAAAAGCGTGTATACCTGCGTTTGAGATATCATGGAGGTCATCTCTACCTAGCGGGTTAAGTGTTTCTGAACAGTTGCAAATGCAAGCATTAAAAGTGCTTTCTACCAATGTGAGTGATGCCAGTAATCTTGTGCGTTTGTTGCGCTTAGCGCGCTCAGAACATATTGATGAGATTGTGATTTCTTTGCCATATTCTTTGGATGAAGAACAATTACGATTAATTGAAGAGAAGTCGGGGTGTCACATTGGGTTTATTGAAGACAATAGCGAACAGTTAAGAGTGAGTATTTAATACCACGATCTAACACTAAATCTGCATTTGTAGATAAAAGAAAAGCCAGTTGTAAGCTGGCTTTTTTGTGTCTGCTATTTTAGAACGAGTAAAATTAACAGAATTATAAGATACCCGTCCAAAGCATACCGACTGCAAAACAAGCAGCAACGGTTAGCACACCAGCCGCCGCTTTTTCTTTCCCAATGAATACTTTTACGCCTTGTTCGCGTTTAGCTTTGACGTAGAAATACAAACCAGGGAGGTAAAGTAATGCAGAAAGTAGCAGGTAATTTAAGCCCGAAGCATATAGAAGCCATAAGCCGTAACTACTTGCACAAATCCCAACAAATAACAGCGAACCGCGATTTTTAGTCTGGATAGCTAATTGCAATGTATATGCACCAACTAAGAAATAAGGCACTAAGATCATTTCAGAAGCGATGGCCAGTAGGGTGTCATACGTTCCCCCTGCGTACATCACGAAAAACAATGAAACTTGAATGCAGACGTTAGTTAATAAAAGGGATTTTACAGGGCTTCCCGCTTTATTTTGAGTGGTAAAGCATTTAGGGAACATCTTATCTTTAGCGGCAAGATAGGGCGCTTCAGAGGCTAATACAGTCCAGCTTAAGAATGCTCCGCATACTGAAATTAACAAACCACAGCCAATAATAATCCCACCCCAAGGGCCTAAGATATGCGTGAGCACTTGTGCCATTGATGGGTTGTGATAAGTCGCTAACTCTTGAGTGGTAATAACCCCCATAGAAAGCAGCGTCACAAGTACATAAATAGATAAAGCAGTTAATAGGCCAAGAATGGTTGCTCTACCAATATCTCGACGGTGTCTTGCTCGGCTTGAAACAACCACAGCGCCTTCAATACCAATGAATACCCAGACAGTAATTAGCATGGTACTTTTTACTTGAGAAAGTAGATCATGCTCTTCACCAAAATGAAGCCCAGTAAAATCAAAAATAAAGGTGTCCCACTTAAATGCTACAAAGGCAAAAGCAATAAACATAAAGAGGGGAACAAGTTTAGCGATGGTTGTTACCATATTAATAATGGCAGCAGTTTGAATACCACGAAGTACTAAGGCGTGTACAAGCCATAATAAAATGGAGGAGCCCGCAACAGCAAGCCAGGTATTTCCTTCGCCAAATAAAATCATATCAGGTTGATCGAAAAACATACCTAGCGTGCTGAAGACAATCACTAAATAAGAAACGTTGGCAAGCATTGCGCTTAACCAATAGCCCCATGCAGAACAGAAGCCTACGAAGTCACCAAAACCTGCTTGGGCGTAACCAAAAACGCCACTTTCGATTTCTGGTTTTAAGTGGGAAAGATGTTGGAAAGCGAGGGCGAGAAAAATCATGCCTACACCTGTAATGCTCCAACCAATCATTACAGCTGCTGGGCTAGCCACTGAAGCCATGTTTTGAGGAAGGCTAAAGACGCCCGCACCAATCATAGACCCTATTACCAGTGCGGTCATCGCACCTAAACCAAGTTTATTATCCAAAATAAAATCCGGTGTATATAACTATAGGGCGTAGATAATAAAGCATTTCATTGTGCTTTTTTGATAATTTTCAGAAATTATGTGACATTGATTAACTTAATAGCAGTGGATAACCCTTTTCATTGCTACAGATCAAAAATTTAATCAGATATTTTGATTAAACAACAACACTATTCGTTTTTTTAGCATTTATCGCGAATTAGTGAAGGGTAACCTTATGTTTTGTCGCGTGATTAATAACAAAAGCTAGCGTTTGACCTTGTTCTGATGCTTGGCGAATAGCATCTGTTTGGAAACTAGTAATGTTACCCGCCGCAATAACGGCACTGCAATTGCCACTAATTAATGCTTTTGTCATCAACGCTTGGTCATCTAACAACTTTTTGTTTTTTAAGACTAGCACCTTACTAATATCAACGCCTGCGCTTATAAGAAGCTTCTTATCAATCATCGCTTCATCGCCAATGAACATAATCCAACGGCTCTGCAAGCTCGCTTGCTTTAATAAACGTAGAAAGTAGGCGAGTTGAGTTTGCGACTCATCGGTAAATGAAACATCAATAGGGCATTTAACCGACTGGTATTTAGGCACGGTAGAGTTTGTTGTAAAGGTTGATTTATATGCCTGAGAAGCAGTAACCGATTGTAGGTTATTTAATAATGCTGTCATGGGTTGTCATCCTTATACCAGTGGTTAAATAGTACTGTGTATCTATACTGTACTGTATGAACGTACAGTAGTGTTATTTGGGCGGGGATGCAAGTGTTTTTTTGTTGTACTTTTATGTCTTAACGGAAATTACTTTCGGGATGCAGAGATTGTTGTGTGTTCTATCTTATTGTTTATTAGTGTGATTTTGTATGGGTGGTGATTTCATGAAAAATCGAATTTCAGCTTAAATTCAGAAATAATGAGAAATAAAGTATCGAATAGTTGAGTGACTTCACGCCAGTTAAGCGGTCTGTAGGAAGGTTTATACAGTAGTTTACTGTTTATCTTCTTAATCGTGTTTTTTAAAGCGTTTACTGTTTGATGACCGTTTTGACAAGAATCAGCCAGCCCAGTTTCGGAGGAATAAACTTAATAAATGAATGTCTGAAAATTGCATGTCGAATGTATGTTGACTTATAAGGTGGAAATTAATGCCTAATTTATTAGACTTTCATCAAGTTACATATCAAATCAGTTGGTATCATACAGCCTACATTTTGTGAACACGAATACGGGGGCATACCGAGGGCGGTAGCGTATTTATAGGGTTCTACATACTGAAGTTAGTTGTGTGTGGTTTAGGTAATTTCTGAAGTGAAATATACGATCACAGATCGTATGTTCGATGCGTATATTTGCGGATTTAGGAGCGATATACGCATTAGGTTCGTTGAATAAAATGTTATGTTTTTTATATTTAAGGTGTAATTGTAGTGAATAAGTCTAAAGTTAAGTACTTAACAGCGTTTATTGATGAAACCCCTGACTCATTTCAATCTTATTATCAAAGAGGGGTTCTTTATGGTGGGAAATATATTGAATCAGATGAGTGCTGTGGGTCTAATGATGTTGAAAATGTACATGAGGCAATTAAAGACTTTGAAAAAGTAATAGAGTTGTCACCAGATTTTGCAAACGCATATTTCCATAAAGCTTGTCTATATTTTGCACTTGATATAGACGATGAGGAAGCTTGCGAATTAATTGAGCATGCTCTTGGAATAGAACCCAATAATGTGGACTTCTTAATAAAACACTCAGAAATAATCACCTATCATGGTGAGAATGCCCACATTGCAATCGAAATTATGGATAAAGTAATATCTATCCAGCCTTCACTTCTGGCTTTTTATCTAAAAGGGCTGCACCTGATGAGTGATGCAGAGTATGATGTTTTTGTGGGCAATGTCGATAATGGGTATTTATCCTACGAGAAAGCGATAGAAATGTTTAATATGGTCATTGCAATGGATGGAAGTTCAGAATATAAGCAGAAGGCATCAGAATTCATTGACGAATGCCTAGAGCATTTACGCGCTAAGAATGACGTGGCTAAGAACTAGGTATTAGCGATATTGTCGGTAAAAAACACAAAAAAACATTAAGTTGACATATTTTACTCCGCAGTTTTGGTATGGAGTTCGATGCGCTTGGTGAGTTAGTTGTGGTGCAACTTATGTTAGACGTTATATTTTGGAGTAAGCATGGACGAAAAAGAACAATTAATTGATATCTGCAAGCAATATGTTCTTCCTAGTGATGAAAATGTTGTGATTAAAGAACCTTATATTCCGTACATCCCACATCGATGGAATCGGATATTAGTATTGGCTGAAAGCCAGAATTTATCATCTTCAAATGGTGATTACGTAGAAATACTTTCTGAAATGTCTGTAGAGCAGCGTATACAGCGGTTAGGGTCATCATCTGATTATGTTGGTGTATACCCTTGGGATGATGGTTCCATGAAATTAGCTGTTGAGGCATCTTTGCAAGTTAAGGCTTTAGAAGTCGGTGTTTCAAATGCAGTCCTGTGGTCTCAAAGGGGAGCTAAAAAAGAGAATGTAAACCCTGATCTTAATCTTCAACAATTGTCTTCAGAAGTATGGTCACAGCTTCTTCCTATTTTGAATCCCCAAGTAGTAGTTTGTTGCGGTAAAATTGCACAAAATGTAATTAGTAAAGCAAATTGGCATGGCACAGTTATTAATTTCAGGCTTCCTGCAAAAAACGCCATGTCTAGAGTTTCGGGTATGTTCAATGAGGCCGATTTATTAAAACGTTATCCTGAAGTTAGTTTAATCGTTGATGAAAATCCATCTTGGCTTGATGGTGGTTATCGACAAAATAAAATTTTCTTTGCATGTCACGCTGTTAGCACTCAAGCCAAAATATAACAAAGCAAGGTGATGCGTTTTACTCCGCGGTTTTGGTATGAAGCTCGGTGTTCTTGGTAAGTTTGCCGTGGCACACCTTCTACAGATGTTAGGCGAAAGGAGCTATATGCCATATTTCTATTTTGATGAGTCAATACGTGATAACGGAAAGTTTATGATAGGGGCTTTAATTATTTCGAATTATGACTTATCTCCACGTATACGTGAAAGATGGAAGTCGATGGGACTTGAACCGGATATCGATGAATACAAAAGCTCAGCAAAGAAATCTGATGCATCTGTATCAAATATACAACGCGAGTATATTAAAAGTTTAATGGAACAGGTTAAGGTCGGTTTAGTGGTTTTGCCTCATAACGATCGTAATAATCTCGGAAATTATTGTGCTGAATTAGTTATTCAACTTTTGGAATCACAATTAATTCCAGCGGATAATCATAAGTTAATCCTTGATGACAATATAAAGATGAGAAATGATTATCAAAAGTTATTAAGAGAACTGAATGTTGAGTTGTGCCTTAAGGCTGACTCAACAAAATTTGCTGGTATCCAAGTTGCAGATCATGCTTCTCATGCTTTAGGCGGTATGTTGTTAGAACAAATGGGTATTATAAAAAAGAAAGTAAAAGCAGGCGAAAATTCGGGCTATCATCCTACAGAAATGTTGGATCTCGGTTTTGAGTTATGGGCTGATCTACGTCACTCATTAATTGGTAAAAATACTCATATTAAAGGCTTATCGCCACATCCAGATGATCCTGCGAATCCATATTTTCTTGTCGATGGTTTTGGGTTGTTTGTAGCTCAGTCGTGCTCGGAAGATCTAAGAGAACATGCTAAAGAGTGTTTTGGTATCAACTATTTAGGATGTATACACTAAGATTTCAAAATCGCCTAAATGCATCAAGGTGATGCTTTACACTCGGCGGTTTTGGTTTGGAGTTCAGTGAGCTTGGTAAGTTAGCCGAGGTGCAACTTATGTTAGACGCTGGGGAATCCCCACATAATTTACGCACGATAACTGTTCCTTGCCATTAGAATTAGAGTTCATTGCGCCCAACGTATTACTGATCCATTGATGTGGTATTCCAGCTGTCGGAAGACCTCTTTTCCTAGCCGAAAAAATGATAAAACTCGTCGGCCTTTTACTGAATTTGTCAGAAAATGACGGTGCCAACCGTTATGCTCTGCAATTATTCCAAACCACCAATAGATCATAAAAGCGAGCAGACCAATGAGCAGCAAAATATCGAACCGTTTAGGATCATGGGTTCGGCTTTGGCGTAAGCCAAAACCGTATTGCGGACTTTTTAAGTCACGGAACGTTTCTTCAATTTGCATACGTTTGGTGTAGAGCCTGACGATACACCGAGATGAAAATATATCTGTTGGGAGATTAGTCGCCAGCAACCAAGGTTCTAGTGCTGACTTCTTATGGACGGCTTGGGCGGAGAAATGCTCTCGACCTTTTAGTCGGTCTTTACGTTTTTTAGGTATTACAAAAGCCAGCATCAGTCACGATAATGGGGATGATATGCGAAGGCAAAACAGCGTTGAAATTATCGAGAAACTGCTGATGACTGCGCGGAGAATTGTAGTTTTTAAAGGTAAAAGTTTGCTCGAAAAGCGTAACAGAACGTCCTTCTACAGCAATAGAAGCTCTTAGTACCATGAGTCGTTCGTATTCGCGAATATCAAAGACAATAGGTTGTGGATTGACCGAACAAAATTGATGACAGTGCCAACGATAAATATCGAGTCTGTCGTGGTGCAGGTGATTGTTACCTAATAAACGGTCAACGCGCTTAATACAGTGCTTCGTTTTGGCCTTTGAAGGAAGCGAACGTCCAAGCAAAGTAAGCGTAAGTGCATCATTGCTAAGCAATGCTTGCACAGAGTCCATGAGTGATTTGAGTCTCTTTTTGTGAATGTTAGGGCATTGATTTTCCAGCGACTCGTGTAGTATTTGAATATCACGCATCTTACTTCCAATCTTTTGTGTTTGTGGTGAATTCATTAGATCAGAAGGTAAGGTGCGTGTCTACTTATTGAACTACAAAGGTATTTTGTGGGGATTCGTAAGTGTTAGACGTTATGCGTAATCAGGAGAATACGTGGATATAGTAGAAGCAAAATTATCAGATTTAGAGTCGTTCTTTGAGTATTTAGGTACGCAGCTTTTAGATAATGCTGCTGACGATTTTCCACTCTTCCAGCCTATGGCCAAAAAACACTGCGTAGTTACCGAACCACTTAAAGCTAAGTTTCGTGATGGTTTTGGATTAAGTGTGGGTCAAGCTGGTTGGCGAAAACTCTGGATGGTCAAAGAGACAAACGAAAAAATTATTGGTCACATAGACCTACGTCATTACAGCGAAGAGTATAGGTTTCACCGTGTGATGTTGGGCATGGGTGTTGACGGAAGTGCGAGAAAACAAGGTTTAGGTGCAAAGTTAATCGAGTCGGTCATCAAGTTTTGTCGAGAATCCGAAGGTATTGAATGGCTTGATTTAAATGTGCTTTCAAACAATATTCCAGCGAAGAACTTGTACTTGAAGTACGGTTTTAAAGTTATTGGTGAAATGTCGGATTGTTATCGTATTGACGGTAAGTCTGTGTCAGAACTTACGATGACACTTTGTACCAAAAATTACGCATAATAAAATGTTATGCATTATTTTAAGTATCGAGGATATATGAAAAAAATCATTATGGCAGTGTGTCTAGCCTCTCTTTGGGGATGTGCTGATTCACATAGTTTAAATGTTACTGAATCAAATATAACGGCAACAATCAATTCAACACAATCCGTTTATATTGCATTGTCGAAAGATGGTTCATACGGTAAACATCATTATGATGGTTCTGGAATGATGTTAAGCCAGACAATTCAATCTAGTTTAATTAAAAGGCTACATAACGTTGAGATAGCAAGGAAACCAGAGTTGTTTCCTGAGGCTTTAAAATCAGCACAACGTGATGGATACGATTACTTATTTTATCCCACAATAATGCATTGGGAAGATAGATCAACAGAATGGTCAGCTAAACCTGACAAGGTAACGGTCAAAATTGCAGTCATAGATGTAGAGACTCAAACAGAAATTAAATCAGCTATTGTTGACGGCACAAGTGGGATAGCAACATTTGGAGGTGATCATCCGCAGGATCTTCTTCCTGAACCTGTTGAAAAATTCACGGCACAATTGTTTAACTAACCATCAAGGTGATGCGTTACACTCGGCGGTTTTGGTATGAAGTTCGGTGTGCTTTGTTAGTTCAACGTCGGCACACCTTATTGTAGGCGCTGGGGAATCCCCACAAAATCATGAATGATTACCACCAATTAGGTTTGTTATATCTGTTGATTTACTTGGCTCATGGTATTGATTGTCCGAAGGTTCGTGTAATGTTTGAACATCAAACAACTTGCTTGTGAATTTTTGTATTTGGAGCTAATTCATTAGATTTGTAGACAAGCTTTGTGTCTACTCATTGAACTTCAAAGGTATTTTGTGGGGATTCGTAAGTGTTCGGCGTTAGCTCTAATAAATTTAACATGGAGGTATGTAAATGAGAGCAATAAGAATTATTTATGTTGTGATTGCCGCTCTTGTTGCTTTGTCATCGGCATTTGCTATTTGGATTTACTATATAAAAGAAGGCAAGGATCTACTAAATTTTACGATATCTATAGTTGGGTTCTGTATCGCTGTATTAGCTCTTTTTATTGCGGTTAGAACTTATACATCGATAGATAGTGTAAATAACATAAGTAAAATGGAGGGAAATATACTAGATAATGAAAATTATGTAATTTCAGTTCCTGAATTAGTTAGACGCTTTCAGTGTCATGATGAAAAAACTTTAGAAAAAGAGTTATTCAAATCCATAGAACTTAAGCTAAAGAGAGAGTCTGATACGGCTGTTTTATTTGCCGATACTCTTCAATATATGGTTGACCTTATCGTATTCTTTCCGGCAGTGTTTAATGCTAGTGATATTGATAAAGAAGTATATAGAAAACGTATGGGCTCTATTCTGTCAGAGATGGAACGTCGTCGTGGAATTTTACATGCAGTTAGTAAAGGGAATTCAATACAAATTACGGAAACGATAAAGTTATTTAAATCAGTAATTTCATATCAAAGCTTTGTTGCTGATAAAAGCTTCAATATTCACGCAGATTTACTTCATGTAAGAGGACCAATACTTCGTAACCCTGTTACTAAGACCATATACCATAATTATCTAGGTTTATATTACAATAAGAAAGGAATGTTCTTAATTAATGAGTCACTAGGTCTAAAGGGTATTGATGCTCTTTCTATCGAAGGTGTGAAATTAGTACGTAAAAAAATAGGTTTGATGTCACCATCAAATAAAGAAGATGCAATTATGTATTTTAAGTCAGCATGTGAGCAATTTGAACGGGCACACTTAGCTTGTGGAGATGACATAATGTGGCCTGGATTTATTGATTATAATAAGGCACGTACTCTGTTTTTTTTACTTTTATTGACTAATGAAGAGAATGAATGGCTAGAAGTCATGAATAATGCAATCGAGGCTAGAAGTCGATTAAATCGAATGATTGATGAAGTATTGACTGTTCATAGCTCTGAAAAACAGCAAGTAAACAATACACATTTACGTAAGTTTTTTATGTATCAAGAAGAATTAGCACGCATGGTTAAGCTAAATATTTTACTTGGTACAGCATCATCATATTCAGACGTTTCCTCATTAGTTGTCTATCGAGGTTCATATCTTACTGGTAGGTCAACTGAAGAGCTTAAAAGTTTGCTTCAGCCTATTCATGGTTTCTCTGTAGTAAAGAAATATCAAAATGAGTTGGTTTTACACTTTGGGAGCAAGCGATGCTGCAGTGAGCTATAAAACATCAAGTTGACGCGTTTTACTGTGGAGTTCAATGTGCTTGGTGAGTTAGTCGTGCTGAAACTTATGTTGAGCGTTATACAAATAGAGGTGGTCTATGAGTTTCCTGATCTATTTAGATCAAAATACATTGAGTGATTTGCGTCAACGTAGAATCGAAGAGTCTCAAAATGAGCAATTCAGACTACTCAAACACGTTCTAAAATCTGAACAAATAGTGGTCGTTTATTCTCATGTTACTCTTGATGAAATTTTGCAAATTTCAAAGGCTGAATATCGTCAAGAACATATCGATACCCTAGCTGAATTAGACGCTAAGTATATTGAGCCATTACCACGTACACTTAGTAACCAAGAACCAGAAAATGTATGGTATGCGCACCTAGAAAACAAACAATCAAATGCTGACCTCGGTATCACTGCTTTAATGGAGGTTAGCCAGTTATCTTCTCGTAAAATTTCGGGATTGCCGATTGAAGAGAGCTTTTCTGAAATCAACGAGAAGTTAAAGGTTAACTTGGGTGCTCTAATTTCCAATTGTGAAGCGCAATTGACTTCGATTAACGTCGAAAAACTTGATGAACCGTTAAAAAGCTATTTCGTAAACATGCAAAGTCAATTGGATGAATTGAGAGTAAAATCGTCCTCGTTGCAAGCTCCTGAAATTGATAGTGAGCAACAATTAGGACCTCAGCAATTTAGAGATATGCCGGGCATCAAAGCTTTGGAAGTTAAAAATCTTGAAGCGGAGGATGTGGTACATGCTATCGAAGCGACGTTTAACTTGGAGAATAGTAGTTTTAATCTTGCTGATTATTTCGAGGATACACCACAAACAGCCGTTGCGCGTGCATATAGTCTAATGAATTGGGCTGGTTATCACGCAGATGATTTTACGAGAACCAAAAAGGGTAAAGATCGCTTCAACGCTTCAAATAATGATATGCAACATGCAGTATCTGCTTTGGGGGCTAGCTTCTTGATTTCAGATGACATAAATTTTCTCAAAAAAAGCTAAAGCGTGCTTTGCATACGTGGACTGTTCAATAATAGTGTGCAAACCACAGGAGTTCATCGAGAACCATTGCAAATTCGTATAAAAACATCAAGTTGACACGTTTTACTCCGCAGTTTTGGTATGGAGTTTGGTGAGTCAGCCGTGGTGCAACTTATGTTCGGCGTTAGCCGATTTAGGAGTATAAATGAGAAGTTCTAACTCAATTGATGAGTCAGCAAGTGCAATTCGAAAATTATGGGAAAAGCACGGTATTAAGAAACCAATGAGGTTATTAGGTTTTTGTCTGAGTATGTTACCAATACCAGTCATACAACAGGCGGGATTAGCATTAGATAGGCATTTATCAGACAAGGATCTTGATAGGGAATTAACCGAGATTTGGGAAAAGATAGCGGAAGTAAATGAAAAAGTTAACTCTGTTGATACGCTTGAAGAGTCTATTGCGGAAATAGCTAAAACAGTTGCTGAGAATGAAGCACTTCAGAAAGAATGTGAGAAGCTTTCATATATTCTTGGCGCTAAAGAGTCAATATTTTCTGTTGAAACGGATGATCATAGTTATCAGGAGTTGGTAAGAACTGTTATTGAAGCATCACGGGTACGTATTTCTGCTACCAATGCCAGTGCTAACGTAATTGAAGATACAAATGTTCACAGTGCTAATACTCACTTACATGCAAGTGGCGGTAGTAGTAACTTTGTAGATAGAACCAATTTTACTGACGGTTCCCGCACTGTTGGCATGCAAGGGATATCAACTCAAGGTGATATTCATGTAAGTGGAAATAGTGTCGGATTTGGTAATGGGGGAGCTTTGCTTTTTGGTGGAAATCCCAACTTAATATCAGGGAGATGTCCTAGTTGCCAAAATAAAATCGAACTTGATAAGCGTTCTCTTGCAGGCTACTCAAGCATTCAGTGCCCACATTGCAAAAATGTATTTCCTTTCAATATCGGCTAACAGATAAGGATATGTGTCGCGAAGCCGACACCTATCCGAAGTGTTGAACAAGCCCAAGCTACCTTACTATAGGGAAATATTACGAAGAAGTGGAAGGGTGATTATTGATAAGCGGTTATATTGAAGCGAGCACCTGCCTTGGCTCAAGACCAATCGATATAATTAACTGATTTTAATGTTTAATTATTGTTATCTCCTAAAGTAAGAGCTGAACCATTATCCTTCTATAACCCAATCTTACTTCGGTCGAAATACACCAAGACATCGCATTAAATGGTGACAACAAGGACACAAGTAATTTGTAACGGTCATTCCGATAAGACGTTTCCCCTTAGCTACTTGGCTTAGGGTTAAGTCATGGAAACTATCTAGGCTGTTTGTTACTTGATAACCAACAGATGCAGATACGCTAGCCTATAAACACTTTTACCGACCTGCGTCCCGACCAGCTTTAGGCTTGCTAGCACTGGGCTGGGAGCCACTTAATACTAAATCTTTGAATCGGAAATCCGGATTTTGTTTGGCTAGCGTTGTCATCCATTGTTTGGTATTAGCAGTAGGGCCATTACAGTATTAAAGGAAAAGGCTGGGTCATCATTTTTAATGATCCAGCCTTTTTGATATTTGAGGTGATTGATAGGAAAGAGTTATATCGAAGAGGTTTTAAAGCCAGCGCCTTTCCACGCAAAAATACCGCCAGGGTAACGATAGACATTGGTGTAACCGAGTTTCACCGCCCAAGCAGCGGCGTTATGGCTACGGCTGCATTTCACGAACCCACAGTAAAAGACCAAGGTTTTACTCTTGTTTTCACCGAGAAGCTGGGTGAAATCCTCGACTGATTGCTGGTCGGTTAATGCAGAGTCCCACTCCGGCATATTAGGGATCGGAAACTCGAACTGCTTAGCGCTTGGGATATGCTCTTTCTTGTAGCTGTCTTTGAACGGCATGGCATCGACAATCATCACATCGGTATCTTGTTCGATGAGTGTTTTGAGTCTGTTAGTGTCGATAAGCAGGTAGTCGCCAGCAAGGGTTTCATTATGAAGTTTGATGGCCACTTGCTCTGTCTCTACTTCGGCTTTGAATTTACCGCCGAACAGGCCTGCATTGGCACTAAACGGTAAGGTTAACAATGCACTGGCAAGAATAAGAATGTTGAGTGAAGAACTGCGTCCGGTACGCAAGAAAGAAAGCGAGTGCAAAGATGCCTTGTTTTGTATCATGATTGTATCCTTATGAAAATAGGCTTGTTCCACCACATCACACTGTTGGTGCTATAGCGCGGTGGTTTGCCAAGTTATTGAAATAATAAAGTGCTGCTGAAACAATAAGTACTAGCAGCATGATGAAAAATTGTGGCTGAAGTGTGCTGTAGACAGCTGACTGAAGCGAACCTGGCAGGTAGCAGCCGCAATCAAAATGTAATCCTTGATAAAGGGCAAGTCCCAACAGGGCAATGTGCATGCAGAAGGCAGCAACAACAGGAAATAAGGTTGTAATGCCAAAGTAGGCGGTGAGTGCGCTAATGCCAAGCACTAGTGGTATGGCAAAAGCGATTGGTTCGGCATACATAATAGGGACGATACCGGTATCGCTAAGTAGCAATCTGGTGTGTTCCGCTAAGACAAACCCTTTGGCCGTGAGTGCTGCAGCGCACATCAGTACAAAAGAGGTAACAAAAAGATGGAAATAGCCTCTAATTTTCATAAATTGATCGCTTCCTTTTGTATTGTCCGGTTCTTGAGTCGCCGAATGAACAGCCAAAGATCTAATCTGGCAAATCTGTTTGGTTTGAATTTCTTAAGCTAGGCTGTATGTGACTTGTAGTTGTTTCTGAAACTTCCTGCTTACATCAATAGCGCCTCGGCTATCTACCCCAATTCTAAGTGTCATTGACCAGATCCATGTTGTTTATCAGCCAGACTTGTTTTTCTGTCCTTGAGGCTGATTGGGTAACCACAAGTGGGATTCAAGTAATGATAAGTAATAGAGTGCTTATAATACCTTACCAGTAGTACATGAACCTTGATGCAAGTAGCGAAAATACGCTCTTATTTTGTTATCGAGAGCTAGAACTTGT
This sequence comes from Photobacterium frigidiphilum, assembly GCF_003025615.1. Lineage (GTDB taxonomy): Bacteria > Pseudomonadota > Gammaproteobacteria > Enterobacterales > Vibrionaceae > Photobacterium > Photobacterium frigidiphilum. The sequence goes on from NZ_PYMJ01000004.1 coordinate 58,772, forward strand.
TGAAAAATATAAAAAATAATCAAGGGGAAAAGTGAATCGTCAAAGGCGCTAGGGGATAAGTATCGGTGATGACATGTAAGTAACTTCAGCAAAAATTCAGGCGAATGGCACAGGTGCTGGGGGGCTAATACGCCACGGTATAGGTATTTAGATAAATACAAAAAAGCTGATTTCCCCCGCCCAATAGGACGACAATCAACGACCCATCTCTGAGGTAATCGACGAGGTATCGCCAATTTAGCGTGTCAGTGATATGGCTGAGTAAACGTGCTCTCCATACGTTAGCCAAAGGAAAGGTATTGAATAAATACTGATTTTTCCAGTTGATCCATTGCCGTTTATTGGTATCAAAGTGGTGGGTAATGCGACGTAGCGCACGCGAATAGGCGTCAATGGTTGCAGGGTATTTACCTTGGTTGCTTTCAGCCGTATGCAAAGAGCTTCGTTTTCCGAGTCTCGTCACGAATGATTATAGAATTTATGAATGTGTTTATTTTTCAAGTGTTTGGTCACTTTGTTATATCAACGCATTTGTTAAACTAGCTTGGTTTCAATACAACCGTGCTAACAAGTGCATTTAAGCTGCGTTAGCCGAAATCGGGCTCCATAGAGTTTTTTATAACTATTAATAATGGTATTTCTAGAAAATGTTTAAATTTATTTTTCGTCTATTGTTTAGACTTCAGGGTTGGAAAGTACGTGATTTGCCGCCTTCTGATATCAGAAACTGTGTAATGGTTGGTGCTCCCCATACGAGTAATTGGGATTTTGTTTTTACAATGGCAGCTTGCGATTATATGAACTTACCCCAGCCGCGTTTTACAATAAAAAAAGAATGGATGCGCTTTCCATTTAACCTGATTCTTGGACCAATGGGGGCGATTCCGATTGACCGTTCAGGAAAAAAAGCGGGTGACAAACGGCCTAAAATGGTAGATGAAATAGTTAAATTCGTTGAAGCCTCTGATGGTATAACCGTTTTAGTAACACCAGAAGGTACTAGGGGGCCAGCCAAACGGTGGAGAACAGGTTTTTATCATGTCGCAATGCAATCTAAAGTGCCAATACTGTTAGGGTACTTAGACTATGAAAAGCGTGAAGTTGGGGTTGGTAAGGTTATTTACCCAAGTGGTGACTTAGAAAAAGATTTGCGCCAAATATGGGACTTTTATAGTACGATTCCGCCGCGCTATCCAGAGAGGTATATACAGCTTTAATCGTAAAATATATGGACTTGAAATATTATATATTGCAGTGGCTTATCGGCTAAATACATTAAGGTAATGCGTTTTACTCCGCAGTTTTACTCCGCAGTTTTGGTATGGAGTTCAGTGTGTTTGGTCGGTTAGCCGTGGTGCAACTTATGTTCGGCGTTAAATACTTCAAGGGCTCTAAGAGGGTAATGGCTTGATTCAGTTTAAACAAATATCAGCAAAGTTAGCTCCAATGGAATTACTACTTGAAGCTGATCCTTCAGAAACGTGCATCAAAAAATATTTAGACGGCTCAGATTGTTTTGCTGCATTTGATGGTGACGTAATAGTTAGTATTTGCGCAACTAAGCCGCTGAACGAATCAACTTCCGAAATCTATAATGTTGCAACAGAACCGGAGTATCAGAAAAAGGGTATTGGTTCAAAGTTACTTCAATTTGTATTAAAAGAATTATCTACAATTGGCTACAGTAAAGTTGAACTTGGAACGGGCACTTTTGGGTATCAATTATCGTTTTATCAACGGTACGGTTTTAGAGTGGATTCTATTTTACAGGATTTCTTTCTCGATAATTACGATGAACCAATCTTTGAAAATGGTATTCAGCATAAAGATATGTTGCGGTTAGTGTGTAGATTACGTTGAATCGCATTTAACAAACATCAAGTTGACGCATTTTACTCCACAGTTTTGGTATGAAGTTTAATGTGCTTGATGATTTAGTCGTGGTGCAACTTATGTTCGGCGTTATGGCTCTCGAAATCTTATTTTTCATATGCGAGGTGAATGTATGAGTCATACATCACATTTAGCGTAAATCTGATGTGATTAGCTTGCGTTTTATTAAACCTAATACGGTTAATCATGAATAAGAAAGAATTTATAGAGATTTATTTACGCCAAAAAGGTGCGAGTAGAACAGTAGTGAAACCTTTTCCTTTTTTATGGTACAAGTTGTTTAATTCGAACGCTAAACCTTGTTTATTTGAATCACCATTGAAGCTCTTTGTTTGGCAATTAGTTCTGGGAACGGTGACTTGGGGGGGAGGTATGTGGCTAATGGTATGGCAGTTTCAAGAACCAAGTATTAATAATCTATACATATCGCTACTTTTTGGCTTCACTACAGGTTTATGGTTGAGCTTAGAAGTTTTGTACTACTCAAAGAAGCTTAAAATCACATCATGGCCAGAGTGGTTAAGCGAGCACCATTTAGCTGAATAGCCATAAAAACATTCAAGGGTATCAACATGAAACAAGCACCAATTAAAGAATTAATCACATTCGATGATTTTGAAAAACTAGATATACGAGTGGGAACAATAACAGCGGTTTCAGAAGTTGAAAAATCTAAAAAACTGATGAAATTGACTGTGGATTTTGGTGATCATGTTCGTTCAATTCTTGCTGGCATAAAACAAGAACGTGAAAATCCATACGAAATTGAAGGTAAGCAAGCTCTATTCGTTGTTAATCTACCAGAGCAAAAAATGGCAGGAGAGGTTTCTCAAGGAATGCTGTTTGATATTGGCTATGCAGACAAGTTGACTCCTTGTTTAGCGATGCCAGAAACCTCAGTTCCCAATGGTAGTAGAGCAGGGTAGGTACTTGGTTGGTTAGCCGTGGTGCAACCTATGTTAGACGTTATATGCAAAGAGTGAATCTGAAATGAAAATACATTGTCGAAAGTTGAACGATATTGATTATTTTAATATGAGGACTCTCCTGCTAAGAGATGGGGCGAATGACTGGAATTATATTACCGAAGAAAGTATATCCAACCAATTTACATTGATAGATGAAGGGAGGGCATCGGTTGTTTTAGCTGAAGTTGAAGAGGGTGAAATCATAGGTTTTGCAGTAATCATTCATAATGATGCATTCCCTGTCAAACTTGTAAAATATACTGATTCTTCAGACATCGCTTATATCAAGGAAGTAGTTGTGAGTAAGAGTCACAGCGGGAAAGGATTGGGTAGTAAGTTGCTTCAAGAGTGTGTTCTTATTGCCCGTAATCAGAATGCGAGTAACGTGTTCATTGAAAGGCACGAGGAGAACGCTGCTTCAGCAGGGATGATGCGCAAAGCCGGATTTGAAATTATTGATACTTTTTATGACCCTAAAAAAAGGTCAGCAGGATCAAGAAACACTTCAGTGTTAGCTAAATGCACATAACAGATAAGGATATGTGTCGCGAAGCCGACACCTATCCGAAGTGTTGAACAAGCCCGAGCTACCTTATATAGGGAAATATTACGAAAAAGTAAAAATGTGATTGCTGGTAAGCGGTTATATTGAAGCGAGCACCTGCCTTGGCTTAAGACCAATAGACATAATTGACTGATTTTAATGTTTAATTCTGGTTATCTCCTCAAATAAAAGTTGAACTATTATCCTTATGTAACCCAATATTTTCTCGGTCGAAATACGCCAAGATAAATATGTGGATGTAAATCTCGTCGTCGATTATGGGTATGAAGCACCGACGTAAATCCGATAGTCTCACCGATATTCTTAGCACGATACGCGAAGTCTTTTATTAAAGTGGTGGATAATGCGACGCACCACACGTGAATAGGCGTCAATGGTTGCGGGTCGTTTACCTTGCAGTTTTAAGTTAGTAAGCTGTTGTTCATAAAGAAAATCGACGCGAAGTTGTTGTTCGGCATTCATGCTAAATACTCTGTAGTGATTGGAGTATTAAGGGGGGGCGAGGGTATTATTTATTTCATAGAGTAACAAATGGAACATGGAAGCAAAGGGATAAAGCGAAATTAAATTACATCTTAAATTATCGTTCTTAAAAGGAAGTTACATAATGAAAAAACAAGTGCAGACACTAATCATCGCAGGAGTCCTTACTTCCATGCTCACTGGATGTGGGGCAGTTATGCAGGATCGTTCAAGTGCGACGCAGTTTGATTTACAAGTACAAGAAGAAAGTCAGAATTTAGATAAAAAACCAGTCAAAAGCGATGTGTTCAACAAAGTGAAAACTATAGTTGTTGCTGATTACGTGGATTATTTAGAGGGATTTCCTGCTGATAATATCCGTGTATATAAAGTGATGGTGAAACAATTAGAAAAAAGCCTCGAGAGATCAGGTAAATACAAAGTGATCTCATCGTCTAAATTTCGAGATGAAATTAAGCGCCAAGATCAAGATATCGATCTTACCGTGGATTCTAGCGAGGATATTGAAGAATCAATGGCGATAGTGGGTAAAGCGTTAACTGTGCATGGTGTTGTGGCAATTGATATAGACACAGAGGGCGAGAACATTAGCTCTCTGAGTAACCAAGCAACTCAAATGTCACAATTAATTGTGGATGGTGAAATTCGTCTCCCAATGGAAATTAAATTGGTGATGGTAAGAACAAGAACTTCAGAGGTATTGTACTCTCAATCAAGTATTGTTGATTGGGTGACTGGAACATCTGGCTTGAGTACGACCAAATCATCTCGGTTAACGAAGATTGTTTCCTCTGTTGTTGATCCACTTGTCCTCGGCATGACTAAAACTCCAAACTAAGCCCAAAGCTACGTTTTATTAAGCGTAGCATTATCCTTATGTGGGGTAAGAATGTCAGATAATCGTTTGTTTTGTTGAGGTTTAACGATGTTAAGCCACTACCTTCACGATGAAGTACATGCTTAAAAAAGAACGGTAAACCATTGCGAATAATCCTGACAGTACTCCAAGAATGGGTGTCGGGTGCTTTATCAAAGTGGTGGGGTAATGCGACGCACCGCACGTGAATAGGCGTCAATCGTTGCAGGGCGTTTACCTTGCAGTTTTAAGTTAGTAACCTGTTATCCATAAAGAAAATCGGCGCGTTTTTTTGTTCAATGTTATGCGGAAAATTACAAGGAGGTACTTATGGAAACGAATAAACATATTGGGAGTTTAGTTCTTAGCCAAGAACAGATTAGATTAGGAGTGGCAATTGTAGCAGATAAACTAAACCAGAAATTTTCAGGTGAAGAGGTTGTTATTATTTCAGTTGTTCCTGGGGGTATTCTATTTACCGCGGATCTTGTTCGGGAATTGAAATTTGATGTCAATATGGACTATATAGCTTGTCATCATACACCTGGTGTTAGTGAGAATGGATCGCCGATTGTGTATCATCAAGACATTAATATTAAAGATAAACATGTCATTTTAGTCGATGATGCCATTGAGACTGGTGGAACGATGAAACGAGTTGCGCTATTCATTGGTGCTGAGTTCGGTGTTAAATCTGTTTCCATTGCTACGTTATTTGTAAAGCCTAATCGAGTCAATATACCAGTGACGCAATATTTTGCTTATGAAATGGAAAATGACGATATGCTAATTGGTTACGGATTATCTTGGGAAAATAAATATCAAAATATTCCATTCGTATCGAAGCTAATTAAGTAAATCATTGGATATAACTTAGGGCTCGCTATAAATAACAATCAAGGTGATGCCTTATACTCGGCATTTTTGATTTGGAGTTCAGTGTAGTATCTAGCGGCTATGAATTGTATTAATTTGATTTCGCCTTTCAATAAATGGAGTTAATTATGACACAGATGGCAATATCAAATTATCTTGGTGGCTTTGTTTTATTGTTACTCTGTTATCCTTTTATACTGATTTCTATCAATCTATTTACTTATGATACGGTTCGCAACAAAATTACCTTTTGGTTTAATTTGACTTGTGCTCTATTGGCAATTTATCTTTTGTTCATGCATATGAATATTGAGGTTGTTTATGGTAAGGAGCTACTTGACGCTTGGTATAGTAACCATATAAACGAATAATCATCCTACTAATAGGCACATATAAAAACATTAAGTTGACGCGTTTTACTCAGCGGTTTTGGTGAGTGTCCCTTAATCGTTTTGATTCGTAATAAGCTAACTATTGCTTGCGTAATGCGGGTTATAGACCCAATAGACTATTCGAGTATTATGCTTGGAGTTCTATGCAGCGTTCACGTTTAATACAGTGCTTCGTTTTAGCCTTGGAAGGAAGCGAACGTCTTAGCAAAGTAAGCGTAAGTGACAGGCGTTAGGTGTTATCGCAATTAAGAAGGAATTTAGTTTGTTAGCTTTTACCCATAAAACAGGACACTATTTGAGCGTTGATGGTGCCGAAATTTATTATGAATTATTAGGCGATCCCGAAGGTAAACCACTTGTGTTATTACATGGTGGGCTAGGTTGTATAACTGATTTGAACGTAATTCTTGAAGGTATTCCAAGTGGTTATAGGGTTATTGGTATTGATCTTCGGGGGCATGGTAAATCAACTCTTGGTGATAAAGAATTAAATTACTCGCAATATCAACGTGATGTTGAAGCTGTGCTAAACCATCTAGAACTTCATTCATTTTCAATGTTTGGTTTTAGCGATGGTGGTATTGTGAGCTATCGTTTAGCCGCCGTTGGTAATTTAAAAGTTGAAAGGTTAATTACATTAGGCTCACAGTGGCGACTAAAAATAAATGACCCATCTATTGAATTCTTAGGTGGGGTCACGTCTGATGACTGGAAAGAAATGTTCCCAGAATCAGTTGCATACTATAACGACGTTAATCCACAACCAGACTTTGAGTTACTCGTTGAAAAGGTGAAGAATGTCTGGATAGATACATCAATAGCAGGTTACCCAAATGAGACGGTTAGTGACATTCGATGTCCGGTGCTTGTGATGCGTGGTGATGATGACTTTTTGTTTTCATTGGATGAAGCCGTTGAGCTCGTAGAGCAAATTGAAAATACTAAGTTCATGAATATCGCATACGCTGAACATGAGGCGCATAAGGAATCTTCAGGCATTTGTTGTTCCATCATAAGTCAAACTCTATCTTGTGCGAACTAAACCTAATCGGGTAGCCGAGGGTCTCTAGCCCCCACGACACCCTGCATGCGGTCCGTACTTTCACTGCGCAACTTATGTTGGACGTTATAAGGCGAAAAGGTTATGAATATTGTATTAGCAGAATCAACAGAGATTAAAGAGATAAATAGGCTCATTGAATCGGCTAAACGATATTGGGGCTATAGCGATAAGTTAGTTAATTCAAAACCAGAAGGTAGGGTGTTGCCAGTGATGGGTAATGCGACGCGGCTTCGTTCAACAAATGCATCACCACGGTTCATTACACTCGGCATTCTTAGTTTGCCGAGTGTTTTCGTTTTACGTGATAAAAACCGTCAAAAGACGGTTTATATGCAATCTATTTATATTTAAGCACAGCACTTCTTGTATTTTTTCCCGCTGCCACAAAGGCAGGGTTCGTTGCGGTTTTGTGTTTTTTCAACGGTAGCCGTTTTTGGTTTGTTGAGAATAGTGTCTAGCTCAATAGTGTTTTCTGCAGCTGTTGCATCAACAACAATATTTACAACGATTGATTTCTCAGCTGCCAGCGCTTCGATTTGAGCTTTACGTTCTTCAGTGTTTACCACAACAGGAACTGGTGCCCCTTCGGTTCCTGCTTTTACGTCACGGCTTACGTTATAGCCTGACATAATGTGGTTTTGTCTTGCGTCTATTCGGCCTTTGAAAAATAATTTTGACATTGTTTACTCATTTATAGTTGGTATGACGCAATAAGGTGGCGATTATACTCATATTCAACGATTGATAAAGCAATGATAAATTCTAGTTATTGGCAAGGCCGTGACAAATGGTATAACAGGGAAGGATTTCTGTCGAAAATCCGACAACTATTCAAGATGTTGAACTAGCCCGAATTCTATTACATAAGATAATAGTATGAATAAGTAAAAGTGGAGCCTGAAAGTACTTTTCATGAAGCTCTCTGTACTTTTTTGAGTTCGTATTATTTTGTATTCAACCATATTTTCGAATGGCTCAAAGGAATAGATCAAATTTGTATTTTATGCCCCTTTAAATGGTAGCGTGGCTTGTAATTACCGAGTTATATTTGTTGTTAAATAAACAAGGTGGTGTTTTACTGTTTTTTTGATTTATTTTCAGTTGTTTAAGTAGTAATTTTGGAGCTTGTTGCCATAGTAATCAGAGTGTTATGGCGAGGTTATGTGCTAGGAGGAAAAATGGAATTTGCTCTTGAAAAAGTGACTCACAGAGATCTAGATTCAATCCTTAAATTAGGTGAATCGGCTAATGAAGAGCACGTTGTACCTTTACTTGATGCTGAAGGTCAGAAAGCCATTCGGCTTGCGTTTATGTCTGATGTCGAAAACGTAACGAATCCTGAAATTTATTCAGCGGTTAAAGCAATCATTGGTAACGAAATAATAGGTTATATAGCTTGGCGTGATGGAAACTACCTTGGCCATCTTTATGTTAAAACTGAATATCATGGCTTTGGTGTAGCTAAACGGCTAGTTGAGGAAATGAAGACGATTAGTGGCGCAAAGTTAATAAGCGTCAAAGCATCAATTTATGCACTTGGCTTCTATGGAAAAGTAGGGTTTAAGGCTATGTCGGAAGAGTTGAGCATAAATGGTATTCGTTATGTTCTTATGGAGCTTAATGTTGGATTGTAATAGAAGTTGTTAACCTCTTATAGGCTAGGCAGGAAGGTCAATTACAAATGTACCTGAAATGGTATAGCTAAGTGCTAACAAATTGGTTGGGTACAGTGGGAAAAACGTTACAACTCATTTCTGTCCAACATCGATTTTGATTCGATGAATACACCTCAAAAACGTATCAGCGGAGGAATGCTGATACGTTCTAATCTCACTAACGTCTGGAAAGTTGAAATTAACGAGGGTGAATCGATGACTACTCAGTGTCAAAAATAAACTCAGGATTAGCAATTGCTTGTGCAGGTGTTTTTCTGACGCGATAATCTGGGAATAGCTCTGAAGCCTTGATGGTTTCATCTGTAAAGTTCGCCAACTTACCAATCACGTAAATCACGTAATTAATACCCCAACGTTCACGATCTGTCTCGGCTCCTTTTTTCGCGGTAACTTCATCGTTCGCTATAAGTCGTTGCTCAGTAATATACTCTGATGAGAAATGTTCATATTCAAAAGCATGATTTGGGTGGTGCTCTTTCAATAAATCAATCATTTCGAGTTGTGTAAGAACGTTGTAATCCATTTGTACACAACGATTCATGGTGCGATCATCAGTGATCGCCATCGCGATAATCTGACCAATATCTTTTATTTCGTGAGCATAGATCGGTAGTTCCATATTACCGAAGGTTGTAATTTTGTTGAAAAAGCGAAGATTAGGCAGGAAATAATCAAAAATGCCACCAGTGTAAATGAACGTCCAGCCGATACCTGATTTAAAAATCTTCTCGTGTAAGTCTTTTTTGTAATCAAACAAAATTCCATCACCGTAATCTACCCCTCGAGTATGACAACCAAATTCTGTGGGTACAAAGCGCTTTACGCCACTCGCTATCGCAGCTTCAAGCCAAATAGGTTCTAGTTCAGTAATAACGGTTTGATCGCCTGGCGCACAGCAAATTAATGTATCTGCACCTTTGATTGCCGCCATTATTTGAGTTTTATCTCGCATGTCTGTTACTTCTGCAATGTGTGCACCATTGTCTTTAAATTCTTTTAGTTTGCCGGATAAGTCACTCTGTAGGTTTCGAGTGATCGCAATAACGTTGTGGCCTAGTTTTAAAAGTGTTCGCACCGTTGGGCTGCCGACTTGTCCTGTGGCACCTATTACTGCAATGGTTTGTTTTTGGAAAGTTGACATGGATTTAATCTCTTTTATTTTGTAAGTAATGACTGAATTTTAAAAGTAATTACCTATTTGCGCATGGTTAAGGTGAATCTAAAAATGGTAAATATTGAACTGGCATGGGTTTGAAGGGCTATATTACGGTGGTTACTAAGAGGTAGCTGATAAATGCCATTGTTGCAACACTGAGCGTGATTGGGAGCTGCGTTCTAAAGTGACTTTCAGGGCTACACCCTGCAGCTGAAGATGCCACAATGATTGAGTCGGAAATAGGCGAACTTTGATCACCAAAAACAGCACCAGAAATAACAGCACCAATAATAAGCGGTAACGACAATCCCATTTGAGCAGCCATTGGTAATGCAATCGGTATTAATATGCTTACGGTCGCTCCAGAGCTTCCTGTTGCAAATGAGATGGCAATACCAATCAGAAAGATGATTGCTGGTAGTGTTTTTTCTGAAATATGCCCCACCATGAGTTGGGCAAGGTAGTTCCCTGTGCCAAGTTCTCCGATGACATGGCTAAGGGTAAATGCCAAGGTCAGTATGATGACCGCTGGGAGAATTCGTATTACACCCTGAAAAACCCAACGTAAGGTCTGATTGAATTTTATTCCACTTAGGCGGTAGAGAAGTGCACTTCCCATGAGTGCTATATATCCACTCCAGTAAATCGCATTGCTGATATCGCCGTTGATTGGGTTTCCACTGCCTGTAACGGTTGCGATAGTCACGATACTTAGTATGAGTAAGTAGAGTGGGGCCATTAATACCCATAGGGGGTGACTCGGATTGCTTTGCTCGATATGGGTTTCCACTGCCTGTATCGTACTTTTCTCTTGTTCGTATTTGAAGTCGTGAGGTAGCACGGATAGCAAAGGAACAGAAAGGAGTATAAATAGGGTATAAAACTGATAATGCACTGAATCCATAACCAGTTGAGTCGCAACGCCTTCAATAATACCTTGTTCAATTTGAACTTGAATCAAACTGGTCAAAAAAATACCAGCGCTACTGATAGGTAAAAGCCATGCTAAAGGCGCCCCTGTACCATTTGCTACAAACGCTAATTTTTGTTTAGACACCTGATGGTTAGTAAACAGTTGGCGGCCAATCACCCCAACCATCATCATTGAGCCTACACCTTCTAGGCACATTAGAAAACCAGCCCCAAAGGTTAGTAACTGTGCATGAATTCGACTTCTAACCCACTTCTTCTCTGTGATGATAAACAATGCGCGACGAATGGCCCCTGAGCATTGTAATAAATGGATAATTGAGCCGATCATCAAAATAAATAGCAAACTTTTTAATGCACTTGGTGATTGAAGGGTCAGCGCAATCGCATTCACACTTGAGACTAATCCAGATAGGAATGACGGTGCTAAAATCAAAGATCCCGCCACGATGCCTGAAAAAATCGCCAAGTAGGCTTTGCGAGTCGTTATTGCCAATGAAATAGCCAACAGTGGTGGAAGTAAGGATATCCAATTGTTCATAATAAACCGTCCAAAATTGTGAAGGTTTAGTGTAGTGGTGCAGATATTTATTACATGGTAAAGGTAGGTGGGAAAATGGTATATATCGAACGCTATGGTTTGCTGGTGGTGATGCTAACGTTGCCGTTATCTATCGTTTCCCCAGCGTAATCGCTGGGGAGATTTTTAGGTGTTTATGAATATTAGGTGTGTATGAAAAATAGCTAATGCTGATGTTCTGGTAAGTTGTGGTTTTCGTACGCATCGGCGAAAAAATGGTTCTGATCGCGATGTTTGGCTTCATCATTGCGTATTTTCACAATCACATCTCGCAACATGGCATCTAACGGTAACTGGTAATACTCGATGGCAATTTTCGGGGCGGCTACATTTTCTACTTCACCGGCATCGATTTTACTCAAGTATTCAGTGTAGCTTTTACAGGCTTCTTCTTCAAAATACCCGACTACGCGATGCGCAATCTTAGAAGACAGCACATAAATCAAGCTATACACCATAATGAAAGCACCTTGGCCAATTAGTACTAACACCCGTTCAATCCAGCTAGGTTTAGCAATATTCAAAAATATCATCAGATGCATTCTCTCGTTTTCTGCCTCATCCAATAATTCACGGATCCATCCTTCATCATCTTTCATCCGGCGTAAGGCTTTTAGATGATTAAACATGCCTGCCACCATTCCCGGTACTGCGGCAATGGTTTCCAAAATCACGGCACGTTTCGCGTATTTTGTTCCATAGAATATATTTAAAAGAAACTTGAGGCATTGCGTTATTTTATACGCAACGTGCTCAGAGAGTTTGGAGGCGGTTCTGTGTTTTAATTCAAAATCAGACATGTGTGATCTTTCCTGTCTTTAAGTGGCAATAATGTCACCGCAAAAGATGCGACTAATAACCGCTTTCTAGTACTTTTTCACCTTCCCCTAGCGTATAAAGTAGGTTGGTTAGTAAGCTAGATGCACCAAAACGGTAGTGCATGCTGTCTGCCCACTCTGCTCCAAAAATGTCATCAACCATATCCAAGTATATTTTCGCTTCTTCAGTGGTTTGTACGCCACCAGATGCTTTGAAGCCAACCGTTTTTTCAACGCCCATATCTTTGATTACCGATAACATAATTTCGGCAGCTTCTGGGGTTGCATTAACGGGTACTTTACCTGTGGATGTTTTGATGATGTCAGCGCCTGCCTTGATTGAAATCTCAGACGCTTTTTTGATCAGCGCATTCGTTTTCAGCTCACCAGATTCGATAATGACTTTCAAAAGGGTATCGCCGCAAATTGCTTTACATTGCTTAACAAGTTCAAAGCCGATATTTTCGTTTCCGGCAATTAGAGCGCGGTATGGGAATACGACGTCTACATCATCAGCACCGTACATAATTGCGGCTTTAGTTTCAGCAACAGCAATGTCGATATCGTCGTTCCCGTGAGGGAAGTTAGTAACAGTTACAATACGAATGTCTGGTGTACCTTGTAAGCGTAATTGCTTTTTGGCTGCAGGAATAAAGCGAGGGTAGATACATATTGCTGCCGTATTACCTGCCGCTGTTTTAGCACTTTTACACAATTCGATTATTTTTTCATCCGTGTCATCATCGTTTAAAGTCGTCAGGTCCATTAATTTAAGTGCGCGTAGTGCTGCTGTTTTTAGGTTGCTCATAGATGTTTCCTATTCAGTTATTTTTAGCAAATTGATGTGTTATCGAAGACTTGAAATCGTCTTCGGTTCAAAATGAAAGTAGGGTGATTATAAGAACAGACTGGAAACTATAATAGATACAGAAATGGCTATTTTATGTATAACAGATAAGATGTTTGGTGCTATTGTGCCGAGACTCGGGAATAGAAGGCGTTGTTGCGTTGGCAAAATATGAAAAGCTCGTAGAGCAAATTCGTAATCAAATTCAAAATGAAATTTGGAAAGTAGGAGATAAGCTTCCTTCGTTACGAAAGCAGACTGAGGTTTCAGGCATGAGCCTAATGACGGTGCTGCATGCTTATCAGGTACTAGAAAGCCAAGGGTGGGTCGTTTCTCATGCTCGGTCAGGGTATTTTGTCGCTCCCAAAGTTCAATACTTGAGTGCTAAAAGTTCAGATGTGACAGTTCAGACAACTGAAAATATCGATATTAATGACTTTATTTTTGAGGTTTTACAAGCGAGTCGAACGCCGTATATCGTTGATTTCGGCTCTGTATATCCCGATCCGAAACTATATCCCCGGCACCAAGTAAACAAATCACTTATGGCTGCTGCGCGTACCATGCCAACATAGTTTTATCAGCCAAACGTAATTCCATAATGGTATCGGTATAATCTTCGATGCCTTTCTCTACTCGTAACGTCTCATCCATCGCCACCATCGAACGCGCAAAAGGGGCCGCACGCTTACTACGTTTTAATTCATTGAGTGGCGCATTCAATTGGTACTGGCTGATCTCTTCATGAAGTACAGGTGCAAGTTGTGCGTATTGTTGACTTAAGCTCAATGCTAACGCACGTTTTGATTCCGTAACCGATACCATTGTTGGTGATGCCGAGCTTGATTTATCTAGAGTGGGAGCCAATTGTGCATTAGACACTGGCGCTGCAGTCACACCCGCAGAGAGTATGCCAGCAGTAATCGCTAAAGGTAGTGTTATATTCATACCATATATCCTTCTATTAAGTTTTTATCCTGCGCATTTGTAGTGCAATACCATGCATTCATAGTATTTATGCCATTTAATAATCAATATAAAAAATAGATGTGTTTTTATTTGGGATGCGCGTTCAATGATAAACAGATATGCGCTGTGGGAATGAAATTAAACAGGGTAGATTTGCCTTGAAAGGCGTACAATGAATGGTTGGGTTTGTATGGATTATTGCTATATCCCCATTCGTAACACGAAAATAGTCCAAACATAGGATAACGAATATGCAAAATAAAGTTATTACAGCGGTAACACTCTCACTTCTTCTCTCTTTATCAGCTACAACGCAGGCGGCTCAAGTAACAGGTTGTGAAGCTAAAAAGGAAGAGATCAAAACGCAAATAAAATATGCAAAGGAATATGGAAATACACATCGTTTAGCTGGTTTAGAAACGGCATTACAAAAAGTAAATGAATACTGTACAGATGATTCACTAAGAGTAGAGCAGAAGGAAAAAATAGCTGAAAAAGAGGAGAAGGTAGCGGAAAGAGAACAAGAGTTAAATGAAGCAAAAGAAAAAGGCAATACTGACAAAATAGAAAAGAAAGAGAGAAAGTTGCAGGAAGCGATTGATGAACTCAATGAAGCTAAAAATGAACTTCTACGTTAAATACAAACGTTATTTTACATCGTCTTGTTCGAATGTTGTTTTATAGACCACAAGCTTTAACGTGTTTCTGCAAAGCGATGTGTTAGCGGATCTTGCCTGACACAGATTTGTCGCTATATATCTTCTGGCTGGTGTTAGCCTATTCTCAATAAACAATGAGGTATAATAAATGATCCCTGTTAGATGTGCTGTCGTTTCGGGTATTGCCTTATCTGAGGTGAATGGTCAGACGAAGATCCTTTTGATGAAAAGAACAAAGGGTGGTTTTTGGTGCCATGTTGCTGGAACAGTTGAAAGTAATGAGCTAGGTTGGCAAACCATTATCAGAGAGTTTAAAGAAGAAACTCAAATTGATGTGGGAGACTTATACAATGGGCAATACTTAGAACAATTCTACGAAAACAACCTCAATACAATAGAAGTTATTCCTGTATTTGTTATTTACTGTAAACCGAATCAACCCGTAATCATTAATCACGAGCATACGGAATATAAGTGGTGCACTTTAAATGAAGCGAAGGAACTAGCTGCATTTCCTGGTCAAAAGGTATTATATGATCATGTTTGGCATTACTTTGTAGACAATAAGCCATCAGAATTAATGCGAGTGAAAATCGGCTAACAACAATCAAACGGTGCTAATTACATTAGGTATCTTTGGTGTTGAGTTTTATGTGCTTGGTTAGCCTTGATGGAGGATTCCTTTTAGCTGGTGTTATTTGCGACCAAATATTTGAAATCTACAAGCAATGGAAGGCAGGAATGTTAAACCACGAAAATATTGTATTAAGGAAAGCTCAAAGTAATGAATTTGAATTGTTATATGCGCTTATTACTCTCGATGAAAAGTGGACAGAGTACAACGGCCCCTATTTCCCTTATAGTACACCCACTAAGCTAGAGTTTGAAAGTGGCCTTTTTAAACGGCTATGCGAAGGCGATAAAACGTTAGCAATCGAAGTAGACGGTAAGCTAGTTGGTAATGTCAGTTACTACTGGGAATGTGAATCGACGCATTGGCTAGAAATCGGGATCGTAATATATGATTCTAATTATTGGTCAAATGGCATTGGTCGCAATGCTTTAATTCCTTGGATTAATTGCTTGTTTGAGACGCTGGAAATTGAACGTGTTGGTTTAACTACTTGGTCGGGTAATCCTCGAATGATGGCGTGTGCTGAAAAGCTGGGTTTAAAGCAAGAAGCGAGGCTACGTAAAGTCCGATATCATCAAGGTGAGTACTACGATTCCGTTAAATATGGCGTGCTGCGAAATGAGTGGTTAGCGAGTAAGTAGTTGCTCGATGATCAGACATATTAAAGAAACTGTTTAGACCAATTCTTGAAGATATAGTTATATTCGATTATACGATTTAAAAGGGATATTCGATGAATTCAAAAGAAATAGTGCTTTCGTTTTGGGAAGCAATGAAGAGCAATGACTTTTACAAAGCAAGTGAATGGTTGTCGGAAGATTTTGAGGGTGTTTGGCCTCAGTCAGCAGAGCTTATTCTTGGTCGTAAGAACTTTGCAGAAATTAACTCATTTTATCCTGCTCAGGGGCGTTGGGAATTTCATCTTAACTCCGTTATATGTGAAGGAAAGCAGGTTGTTACCGACATATCTATAACTGATGGCGAGCAAAAAGCACGAGCAATCACTTTTCACACCATTGAAAAGGGTTTGATTTGTAAACAGATAGAGTTTTGGCCTGATGACTATGAAGCACCCAAATGGCGTGCAAAGTGGGTGAAAACGATGGGCGAACAATAGCCTACGGATTGTTAAAGCACAACGGTAAGACATACAACTAAAACGCTTACTGTTGCTACGTACTCTAAGCCTATGGCATTATTAGCCTTATTCCGCTTAATGTCTGGCGGTTATTTCGTAGAATATCGAATGTAACGCCATATTAAGCTATTAAAAAAGGCGATAGAGGGTCATATGAAAGAAAAACATGTCTATTATTTAGTGACATTTTTAACCGTATTTGGTGCGGTGCTTATTAAGAACTACCTTGTCGACAACTATGCAGAATTGAGCAACTTATCGTTTATGTTCGATGTGTTACTGTTTGTCGCCATTTACATGCCGTTGCAATTCGTTTTCTCTAAAATTGGTAAACACTTTACGAAAAGCATGTAGAAAGCCTTCACGGTGCTCCTTTCTGGTTATCGACTTGGGTAAATAATCAGAAAGCTATCGACTTCTATCGTTACTTAGGTTTCCAAGTTATTGGTGAATTGAATTTTGACCTTGATGGGGAGCTGCATAAAAACCATGTGTTCTCTATGTAGGCTATCGACAGGTATCTAACTCTAAGTAACCTATCATCGATTGACTAAAGGTTACCTCTTCATACGCCTACCATCTTATTTCCTCTTACAACATTTTGTTAAATAAACAAAAAAACCAAATCATTTGAATCTGTGATTGTATTGTGAGATAAATTCACAATACAAATAAGTGGTATTCAATGTTTGGTTGTTTTGAATGAAATATGATGTTTCAAAGCAATGCGTTAATGCCTGCTTTCGGTGTTTTTCAAGATTGTTGTCACCCACTAATTAGCAGTGAAAAAGAAAGGGGTTAGGTTATGGCGGTACAATATTGTGAGAAGTGCAGTAAAGACACTGAACATAAGGAAATTATGAAACAAAAGCCGTCAAAGTACGGTAAAAGCAAGAAAGAGCAGTTTAAAGCATTTCTTGAAGGTTTCTTTTCTGGTACTGCCAGTCCGGTATTGGCATCGCTAGATTTGCTCGATCGTTATGTGGAATGCCAAACATGCCACCATCGAAAACTTGAGAATCATGGCGATGAATTCCAGTAAGTACTACGGGGTTTTATATACCACTGTATTCTGTATTCCTGAATCATGATGCATTTTCAACCACTATACTTCTTTCTTTAACTGGATAATGGATGCCATATGACCATACCTAATGATTTCGTTAACTATAAAACGACACCTGTATTTACGCCCGATAACATACCTAAGATGTTTTTGTTTGAACACAACACTAAGGCGGGGGTGTTTGGAAAGATCTGTGTGATAGCGGGCTCATTGAAGTTTTACGGTTTTAAAGAACGACGAGGTGACGTTGAGCTAGAAGTGATTATTAATGCTGGTGACGATGCTATTTCGCCACCTGAATACTGGCATAAAGTGGAGTTTTTAACACCAGCCACAGAATTCCGTGTTGAGTTCTACGCCCAGAAAGACTCAGACATCGTGCAGAAAAATCTAAGTGAACGTAACGAATAGCATTTACCTAAAGGTTTGATGTTCTCTACCGTAGAAGAGCTGTATTACAATATGTACATTAGCGAATTTAAGCAGAGAACTACTTTAATACTAAAACGTATAATTTGATAATATGTAAGCGACCCCTAAGTGTATAGGTTCTTTCTGTTTATACTTTTATACCGTATTTAAGGTGTCTATTATTAGGTGTTTATAATTGTTCAGCGTTTTATTTTCTAAGGTTAATTAAGGTTGTAAATATTACCAATCAATTTCATGTGTGTTTTTTATACATAAAAATAAATACCTACTTTTTATTATATGCCTTAGATCACAAAAGTATAAATAAGGTAACTGCATACAAAAAGTTGTTTTATTCTTGATTCTGAATATAATCATTTCGCCAATATATTGACGATGAGTAAAGGTCGGGTAACAAAGCAGTTAAATGCTCTTACAGGGCGGGTGTGAAACTATGTTGCATGGTTATTTTCTAGGTCAATATCACATTTCTCTATTCGTTTTTGTGGTTTTTTATTCAACTTTGTGGTCTGACGTGTGGCTAGTTGCTTGATTGAACAAATAAAATTTATTCTGTAAATTCAGCATCTCATTTTGTTCTGGTGAATTGTTTGTGAAGTTACTTCATTCGTCATGCGCTCTTTTTATCAAAATCTTATGCCTGCTTTGTATGTCAGGTTTGGTTAATGCCGAATCATACCTTTTTATCGATGGTTATGGTGAAACAGAGCAACAAGCCGCAATAGACGCTAAACAACAATTAGCTTTGCGTATTTATAGCAAAGTTGATGTAAAAGAAATGAATACCCAGTCTAAAGTGAATAACAATATTAGCACCTCCTATGAATTGCAATCGAAGATAACGACATTACCGATTGAAATTCAATATATGGATATAAATCGTACCACTTGTGAACATTCTACATGTCAGTATCAATTTAAAATTGATAAAAATAAATGGTTCGCTTTTCTTAAACGAGATGTAGCTGAATATCATAATATCGTGTCTGATTACTTAAGTGTTGCAGGGCAGCAATGGCGGGATCTAAAACGATTAGAAATAATAAAATCGGATCTACTTAAAAGTGAACAATCTTTAATAATATTATCATCACTAGGCGCGAGTGATTTGGCTTTATTGGAAGATAAGCAATCAAGATTATTACGTCGAGCGACCCAATACGAAAATCAATTTCAGATTTCCTTTCGTTCATCATCAGATCGATTTTCGTCGGAAGTGAAAACGTTGTTATCTGCGTCAAAAGTAGCATCTTCAACTGGAAATATCACCGTTTACATTAAAGCTAATATGCAAAAAGGAAAGCAGGGTAACCACTTTGTTGCCAAGCAAACTGTACTGTTACAAATTTTTGAAGCCAACAACCTAGGGGTTGTGGTGGCTCAGAAGCAGCTGTCGGAAATGGCTAGATCCCCGAACAGTATCGATAGTGCTTTAAAAAAGGCACGTCAAAAAATAATTAAAACATTAAAAACTCATTCTATTTATTCATTGTTAGATTAAAGGACAAAAAAATGCTAAAGAAAACAGTTATGGCCGGTTTTGTAGTATCAGTATTGGCTGGTTGTTCATCAATACCTGGTATGGAATCAGCAACCGTTGATCGTGCAGAAATGAGCAAATCATTGACGCAGAACTGTACGGAACTAGGTTCTGATTACACAGCTGTTTCTTACGCAGTTGATAAAGCATCTAAAATGATGGTTTCAATTCAGGAACGTCAGTGTTCTGTATTTGGCGACTACCGTACTTTAACTTCTAAGCATGGCGATGTTGCTGGTTTTTTGGCAGTGAATGCCGACAAGTCTGATGAAGAGCTGCTTGTTGCAATGAATGAATTCGACGAAGGTAAACCTGAAAGAAAGAAAATCCGTCCACAAGTTGAAGCATACAAAAATGCTTCTGACGCTATTTTCGAGAAGAACGTTAAGTTAGCGACAGATATTGCTATGCAAGCCGCTGAAATTGCCATTATAGCATCGCAAAATGCGGTAGCTATTGCACAAGAATCAGGAATGGCTGGCTTAACTAACCTATTTTCTGCTGCATCAAACGAATCAAAAGAAGAAGGCGAAGAGAAAGAAACAGTGCCTGTTGTTGAAGCTTACAACGAATTAGAAGCGCGTTCTCTGTTAGCTTATGATGCTAATACTTTAATTTCTATGGATAAAAACACCATCGAACAGCTAGAGAACCTAGATAAAGTACTAGCAGAGAAAGTGAAATCATAATGAAGTTATCTCAAATTGCTGGGTTAGTGGCAGTGAGTATGGCTCTCGCTGGGTGTCAGAGTAGCAAAAGTAATCAAACTTATGCTGTAGAGAGTAATGCCGGTAACTCTTCGTTAATTATTGGCAAATCAGCTCATGATTTTAAGAACGAAGATATTGAAGTTCCTGCGTATTTTAATACGCAGGGGCTACAGTTTTGTTCTTATGAGGCGGATGAAAAAGATCAACGCTGCCCATTAGCTAAAAAGACTATCCGTCTTTATTTTGGTGATGTGCAAACAGACGTTAGCTCAACGCTAAAAGGCCAATCTGCAGATGTTTTTAATGCTATGCACTCCAATATTGGTAAGTTCCAGACGAAAGCATTGGAAAATACGCTTGAAAACCAGTTTGCTGGTGTGAACCGCTTCCGAATTGTGACGCGTGATACACAGTCTGTGAATGCTGCCATGGAAGAAATTCTGGCAGATGAAGGCGCAGTTAATGTTGCTAAGAAAGCGGGTAGCCGCAGTAAGTTGTCTACCGATTACATCATGAAAGTGGATGTATTAAAAACGGGTGACATGTTGTTTGGTTCAACTCAGTCACTTTTTCAAACATCAATTGAAATGACTACGGGTGTAATAGACCCATACACGCGTGAAAAGCTGAGTTACCCAAATATCGGTAAGATCCGTGTATCTAATTTCGATGTGCGCGATAAAGAAAGTTACACCACTGTGATTGCTAACGGTGACTACTACCGTGGTTTCAATTACACCAGTGGTAAAGATGTTGATGCAGTATTGAATGAAATGTCTTCTCGTGGCTTTGATATTATGCTGACGCGTTTGCTGAAAGAAATGCCAGCAACAGCACAAGTTATGGGTATTAAAGGTGACCGTATTTCATTAGATCGCGGCCAAAATGCCGGTGTATTGCCGAATGAAACTATGGTGGTATTTGAGTACAGTGCTGGTTTTGTGGAGCCAATTGGTGTCGCAACGGTAAATCCTAGCCAGCAGAGTGCACAAGGAAAAATTGTGCGCTGGAAGAATAGTCAGTTAGCTGATCAAGTTAAAGATGAAGCAGAAGCTGGTATTTACCGTCCTGATCGCCAACGTCGCATCTTTGCTGTTAGCGTGGGTGTTCCAATGGAATTCATGAAGGAACGAAGCACATGGGCACAAAAAGGTTAACTCAAGGCATTGCCCTAAGTACCTTATTTGTATGCTTGTCGTCTTCCGCATTGGAACTTGATAAGAGCCAGCTGACGCTGGCTCTTTCCGAACAAGGCTGTGCGTATGGACGCGGGGCACTAGCAATAGAGGCTGCTAAAGCTGAAGGTTTAAACAACCTTCGGCTATTTTTACAGGGAGAGGTCTCGTTTTCATTAACGACAGATGACTCTCTTTTACTCGATGAGCAGTTCAATCAAGAAACGCGTGATTTACTTATTTCTGGCATTGCACAAGGTAATGTTCGTGCTGATTTTGGTCAGCCAGAAATTCAAGGTGATGATACCTGTGTTACGGTTCGG
This sequence comes from Photobacterium frigidiphilum, assembly GCF_003025615.1. Lineage (GTDB taxonomy): Bacteria > Pseudomonadota > Gammaproteobacteria > Enterobacterales > Vibrionaceae > Photobacterium > Photobacterium frigidiphilum. The sequence continues at coordinate 80,521 of NZ_PYMJ01000004.1, forward strand.
CTTCAGCCTCCCGCATCAGAATTATCAAATGGTGATGATGGCATCGATTGGGCAGATTCACCCACTATCTCATTGGTTGTAATCGGTGAAGGGAAAAGTGATAGCAAATCAGGCTTAAGTGCGCGTCAGGCAGCAGAGCAAGACGCTTTTCGCCGTGCAGTTAGCCAAGCCCTCGGCGTAATGGTGAAGTCAGGTTATTTGCAGCAGGCTTATTCCAATATGTCGGCGAGCACGAACAGTGATGACTTTAATTTAGAAGAAGTTACTCGCCAATCGTTATCGTTGCAATCTCAAGGTATGATCTCAAGCTGGAATGAGATATCCAATAAACAACTAGATAACGGACTGTTTGCGGTCACTTTGGATATCACTGTCGAGCGACAGAAAATGGAAGACAAAGTCGCTCAATTGATCAAAAGTCTTGGGCAACCCTCGGTGTATATCAATGCTCAATTGCCTGCGGTGAAAAGCTCGTTTGCTGAAGCTCTCGCAAACATGGGGTTTGACTTATCACCGTATCCTGCGCAATCAAGCATTATTATTGATGTGAAAGAAACCAAAAAAGTGACACCGTCTGGTCTTCAGCTTGAACTTATTGCTGTTGTTCGCGATCGCGCTGGTAACCAATACGGTACGTGGCGAAATGATCCGACATTCATGACATTGCCTAACAAAGCTGGAATGTTGAATCAACTGGCAGCTGTTCACCTTGCTGTCGAGAGTAACCAGCAAGCGATTAAGTTTAAACTGCATGATTCTGCACAAAAAATGGCAATGCGTGGTGGGCCAGTTAGAGAAATTATTTTCTCTAAACGTGCTGCAGGTCAGCAAGGGCAGTTATTCACCTTGCTCAGTGCAATTAATGGTGTGTCAGATATCAAAATGACGAAAAAATCTGACAAAGTCGTGGTTCAGTTGCGGTCGTTAAATAATGCTAATGATCTTGCTCAATACATTGAACCCACACTGCGAATTCATCAGCCTAAATACACCTCAAAGCTTAACGTTCTGAATGAATATCAGATCAACGTACTTTAAAAATAGGATTTACCATGTTTAAGAAAACATTGTTGGCACTAGTGCTAGCGACAACCTTTAGTGCTGCTCATGCAGACGTTGATTTTGATCTTAATGATCTAGTTCCTGCAACCGCCTCAGCGGAAGAATCTCAAGCTGTTGATACAACAGCTGTAAAAGAAGTCGACGGTCTTATTATTGCAGATGACCCGAAAGCGGCAGTCTTGGTCGCTCATCAAAGCTTGATGGAAGACGAGGGTGATGGCGTAAAAATGATTGCGGTAAGCTCAGGTGTCGGTATTCTTTCGACGGGTTCGGGTAGTTACAATGTTTATGAAAACCGTAACGCATCACTCTTATCTAAGCGTCAAGCCTATGTTAAAGCTCTACAGATTGCGAAAAAGCAGCTAGTAGAGAACTTGGAAGGAATGAAAAATAAGTGTGACACCATGGTGGATGAATCAATGAGAACGATTGATTCTGGTATTGAAAGTACCGCAAATACTGCAAGCAAGATGGCTGAGAGCTGTTCAGAGTCGGTAGATGGTGCAATTGCTGGTTATGTGACTTTTGATGTATTCGATGATCCAACAGAGCAGTTTGTTCGTGTTAGCTTGATTTCTACACCTAAAACACGTGAGCTAACAAAACGTCAAGTGGGTGCCTTAACGCAAACAACGGCACCTAATGTGATCTTTAAGCAAATTATTGATGATCTTCAGGCGGGTATTATGCCACCTGTTGGCGCAAAAGTGATTACCAATCCTGATAGTGGTGAGTCTTACGTGATGGGCTTTGGTTCATCAATTATTCGCCATAATAAAAATAAGAACGTTCAGCGAAAATTGTTATCAGCGGCAAAATCACAATCTCAAACCAAAGCTCGCAATGCGCTTATTGCCACGATGCAAGGTGATAAAGTGTATTGGGAAGGTAGCTCTGATGAAATGCAAAGTGAAGGCAATAAGCAGTTTGATTTCCACCCAGATACGTTAGATCCAAAACAAGTCCAAGTGCTTGGTGAAGAACAGCATGAGTTCATTAATCAGTTCAAGCAAACTGATTCTTATAGAACGATTGCGGCAGGTAAAGTACCACCGGGTGTGTCGGTTAAAACGTTCAAGACCAGCGATGGCGATTGGATGTTAGCTGTTGCCATATACTCACCATCAATGGAGGCTGTAGCAACAAAAGCAGCAGCAGAAAATAAGCAACGGGTACGTGAAGGTAAAACAGCGGGTACAGGCCACAAAATAGGCACTACGGGTGGCTTGACTGATAGTGGTAGCAATACTCAAGGCCCATCTGGGCAGGTAAGCAATGTCAATGATCTGTAATTACAGAGCATTATTGTTGGCAGGCGCATTTAGCCTGCCAACAATGGCTAATGAGGCGGTAATTTGGGAGTTTGCCGGTACCACCTATACGGTACAAGGGCATTCATCGAATTATACGGTAGATGCCGTAAGAACCTCGGAATTATCAACAAACCAGATAAAATCCCTCTGCAGAAAGGGGTTGGGTTTACCGTTACGAGCAGAATACGAAGATGAGTTGATTGTAAAAGGTGTGATAAACGAACGTTTTTCTAGCTGGCCTCTTACCAACTTGAAGTATGAATTAGCAGATATTCGCTATTCTGATGTAAGCCGTACCTCTGCCACTTGTTCTGCCACACTTACCGATAGTGGGAAAGTAACGAACTTGAAAACAACGGCATTAAGCTATGCCGTCGCGTACTACACGACCAAGCAATATGATGCACTAAAACAAATGCTACCTTACGTAATGAAACAGCCTGCCATCGCAATGGATGGGGCGGGATTAGTGACGTTGCTACTCAGTCAACAAGACATAAAGAAAGCACAAGCATATTTCGAGCATTATGTTGATGTCGCAGCGGTGAAGAATGACAGCATCAAATTGTGGCTAGCGCAATGGCAGCAAGATATTGATCTATCACAGAGTATATCAATTGCTAAACAGTGCCAAAGTTCTGCGTGCCAACAACTCTTAATACAACTTGAAGAAATGATAGCAGAGCAAGAACAAGATTCTGCTGGTGATTTATCGTCATATTTCTAGTGCTTCTCAATAAGGAAATCCCTATTTATGAAATTTAGACATGGTGTATTGGCTGTCGCTATCAATGTTTTTTTAATGGGTAATGTTCATGCTAATGATCCTTTTGCTGAATTGGATCAAGAAGTAGGGCAATTAACGGCCGACCACACAGAAGAGTTTACTCAGTGGTATGCCAACCATATTAAAGAATTTAATCAGTGGCAAATGGCTTATTTGCAAGAGTGGGATAAGCAAAAGGAAGACGCTTTAAATGATTGGGGAGATGCCAAAACCGATTCGCAAGATGTGATTGTTGTTTACGATACGAAGAATGCATCGCGCACGGTTATTGATCTCGAAAACGGCGAAATTACAATTAATTATAAACTGCCGCAATCAGAGACAGCGACCTCAAAAACATCACAGCAAACAGCTGCTGAATTGGTAATCATTAATCAAGTAATAGAAAAAAATAACCAACTTTGGCAAGATGTCGGCATTACCGAACCTGTAAAGGCGACCCCGCAACAGGTTGAAGTTAAAGATATAGAGTTAGATCAAAAAGAGCTGGCTAAGGTTAAGCAAGAAATAAAAGCGCAGACAGATCGGCAGATGAGTCAACTTGATATATATGTTGATCAAGACTCACAGCAATTGTTAGCTGAAAAACAAAAAGCGAAATTGCTAGAAGATCAAAAGCAGATCATGAAGGCAAATGAAGCGAAACGATTGGCTAAACTTGAGCAAAACTTTAGTCAATCTGAAGTGAAGTTCCAGCGTTCTTCTGCACAGATTGTTGAATATAAAACCAAGATCCCAAGTACCGCTATATCAAAGCGCGCTCAGAATTACATGCCTTATATTTATGCAGAAAGTGAAAAACGTGAATTACCTGCTCCACTGGTATTAGCGATTATGCACACTGAATCGCACTTTAACCCGAAAGCAAAATCACATGTGCCAGCTTATGGTTTGATGCAAATTGTGCCGACTACAGCAGGGCATGATGTTAATAAACTTTACCGTGGTAAAGATAAGCCAATGAAAGAGAATGAGCTTTATAACCCGAAAATTAATATTGAAACGGGAACGGCTTATCTAAAAATATTGGAAAGTCGTTATTTACGCGGTATCGATAATCCACAGAGTGCGACATATGCCATTATCGCGGCTTACAACACCGGTTCTGGCAATGTTGCGAAAGCATTTGGTGAAAGAAGTGTAAGAGCTGCCGTAAAGAAGATCAATACGATGAGCTCAGAGCAGGTTTATCAGCATTTACTTGCAAATTTGCCGTATAAAGAAACACGTAATTATCTGAAAAAAGTAAATAAAGTAATGCAGAGTTATCAGCAGCATCAAACTTATACAATGATTTAATAAGGGCACATAATGAATAAAAAAATACTATCAGCTGCGGTTCTAGCCGTGCTTTTAACTGGGTGTGCAACAGAGTCAGCTCAGGTTACTCAACAGCCAGAGACCAATATACCATCAGTAAATAGCTCACAGGCAATGCCTGCGTGGGTGTTTAATCCGTCATCTGCAAATGGCTTTGCCGCTTCGAATTGTGTAACAGCTTCAGGCAATTTCTCGGTTGACCGTAATCATGTGGTATCACTGACGCGTAATACATTGGCTCAGAATATGGATTTGAAAGCTAACGTATTAGAAAAAACATATCAGAAGATGGATTCAGCGGCAGGTGTATCTACAACAGGTACGTCGTTTGAACAAATAGCGAAACAGATCACAAGCGTGTCTTTGCAAAAAAGTCAAGTAGAGCAGATCGCGTTAGTGAAAATTTCTGGTATTGATCAGGTGTGTGCATTGGTAACCATGCCAAAAATGGAAAGTGAAAAGTTGTTCAATAACATGGTTGAAACTAACACTGCGATTGATCCAACTGATAAAGCAGCGTTATACAAAGAATTCATGAGTCAGAAGACAACAAAAGAACTGGAAAATCAAGTGAATACGTTGTCTGAAGTTACAGATGTTACTGCACCAGTGGCGAAAGAATCTTAAACATAGCTTATATGTTGTCTCTTCTATTTTGTTTTGAGAAAAGTGAGATAGAGGAGGCTAAATTCAGCTTTTATGTTTCAATATCTGCATATAAAAACCGAGAGAAATACGTCTTATATCAATGATTGAATATTCCCGCTCTTCTAAACTAACGGAAATATTCCCATTATTTTAGATTATGACCCAAACTGATATTAAACAAATTATCGCTAGTTTTACTTCAATAGAGCAAGCGTTAGAGTATTTTGATATAGGCTTTGATAGCCGCTTTATCGATGAATACCGTACAGTGTTAGTGAAACGCTTTAATGGGTATTTGTTACTTGAAAAGCCAGATGATTGGTTTTCAGCCCGTCGCGCACTTAAAAGTGCTTATTGCAAAGTACAGCGAAGCCGTCTAGATCCTCACTCTCGTTCAGCTTGTCGAGGGTGTACGTCGTGTCAGCGTCGTTGAATAGGGCAGTATTGATATGAATATGGGAAAACTAGGCCGCAATCTGCGGCACTATAGTCATCATAAGGTTTCAGCTAATAGATCGACTAGCTCGCTTTCTGTTGTTGGCATTTTAGCGAGTTCAATATTGGAAGAAGCTCCACCTTTTAGCATGTAGGCAGTAGTAGTACAGTGATCGTGGTGAAACCATTTTCCATTTACACAAACATCTGTGTAACATCTAGTGTCTTGTATTAATTTCATACGAATACCTCTCAAATCAACCGTTAATCAATCATTAACATATCGTTAGGCACCTGTTATTAAAATGATCTAAATCAATTGCTGCGGTAGTTTACCTCTATAGTATTATCTTGAATGTCAGCTTTTTTGCGCTTGATTGGTTCAATGTGGCGCAACTTGTTGTGATTGGTATATATAAAGGACACCACCTCTAGATATTTATTAATTTAAAACTGATGTTGATTTAATAGCTTGATATTACTCGCATTTGTTATCTTTAAATTTAGATGGTTTCTCCTCGAAGTTGAGCGTTATTTTTATTGAAAGCGCTGAAATAAACCATAACGTGAACTATGATCTTTTTGACCCGTTATAAATTTGGTCACAGAGGAAATCGTTATGATTAAGAGTGTGCATAACCTAAAAGCAGTGCTTATTTTTGTTTTAACATCGTTTTTGGTCATTGGTTCAGTTTCTGCCGAAAGCAATACTAAATCAGAACCATCTTCGCTATATAGCCGCTTGGGAGGGCTAGCGCCGATATCTGTAGTTGTTAGTGACTTTATAGACGTCGTAGTGCCTGATACTTTTCTTAATAAAAATCCAGCAGTTCAAGCCACAAGGGCACATGTGCCAGCAGCATATTTGAAATATCGTGTAACGTCTATGGTGTGTAATGCGACTGGTGGCCCTTGCGAGTATCAAGGAAAAGGGATGAAAGAAGCACATGCGAATTTGAATATCACTGAACCGGAGTGGGATCGCATGGTTGTTCTTTTTAAGGAAGTACTAGCAAAGCATAAGGTTCCGGCAAAGGAATCTCAAGAGCTACTTGAAATTATTGGTTCAACCAAAGCTGATATTGTCGTTGTAAGCAGTAAGTAAAACTTTAGCAAACAAGTAAAGGCAGTCGGGCGATGCCATCGTCTGCTGCCTTGCTATTATCGATTTCTTTGCGCAATTATCTGACCATTTACTTATCTAGTAATAATAATATTCCTATTGAAATATCACCAAAGTAGCAGCAACCGCAACAAGTAATAATGCAAAGATGTCTTTTCTACGGGTTTGTTCTTTTAGCCAAAAGGCAGAGATGAGCATCATAAAGAAAATTTCAATCTGACCTAACGTTTTCACGTAAGGAACAGTTTGTAATGACATAGCACTGAACCAGCCTAATGAACCGAAGAAACTGGCAATACTGGTCATTGTTACAAGTTTTCTTTGTTTAAACATCTGCCTGAGTGTTTCTTTATCACGTATAAATAAGTACGTAGTCAGTATTAGAGTTTGAATAAAGATAACTAAGAATAAAATCCATGCTGCACTATGAGGGAAAGGTAACGATAAGCTCAGGCTGGCTTCTCTAATCCATAGTGATGTAAGGGCGAATGCAGTACTGCATGCAAGCCCAATAGCGACGGTTTTGATAGATATATTTCTAATCATATCTGGCGAGCTTAAAATTAATACTGCGATAGCACCAACTGCAACGCCAAGCCAGCCCCAGTAAGTTAATGTTGTACCAAAAAATAAAACGCCGAGAAAGGCTGCGACAGGTGCCTCACATTTTGCTAAGCCAGCCCCAACAGCAAAGTTTTTTTGCTTAAATAGAACAACCATCAGTGCTGTTGCTACAATTTGCATGACAGCTGCACTAATAATGAAGCCCCAAGATTTAGCAGAGAAGCTGGGTAGGCCTGTGGGTTGCCATTGATAAAGGCCATAGAGATATAACAAAGCCAATGGACTAGCCAAAAGAAAGCGAGAGAGGGTAACACCGATAACATTTAACTGTTTGCTTAATTTACTCTGAAAAGCATTTCGCCATGCCTGACAAAAAGCGGCAAAACAGGTTAAAACAATCCAACTCATCTTCGTCTCTTGTTCTTTAAAAGTTATGAAGGTAAATCATAAAGTGTTGTTGTTAATAATGATATGGTCTTTGAAAATATCGGCTACAAGTACCTAAGTGGCTGGGAGGGGACGTTGAAAAGTTCCGAAATATTTGAGTTATTAACGAAAGATGATACAAAAGCAAGAAATCAGTTTACTGATGACTTCAGAGTTGAGTTAGGTCATTTATCTAATACCTTTTCAGAAGCATTTTCTCTTCTTGATGATTCAGACTGTGCAAAAGAGGATTCACATCGAGCAAACCTTGTGTCGAGGTATCTTTATTTAGCTGTAGAATCTGCAGTTACAGCCGTTCAGCTATTGTCTACCGGACATATTGCACCAGCAGGGAATTCAATGCGAATCTCTTATGAATCATTGTGTATGGCAACGTTGTTAAAGAAAGATGTTCAAATTCAGATCGCTAATGGCAAACATGTATTTAATTTCTATGATGAGTTTAAGAAAAAAACATCAAATGCACGAGCAGATAAAGCATTAAATCTAGTAATAAAAAACAAAGAAGTGCTAGGCTTAAACGAAGAGGGAGCTACCTTCCTAAAAGTCGCTAAAAACTTCTACAATAGTTACAGCCATGCGAGTGACATTCTTATTCATTCAAAAGTAAAACCATCAACAAGCCAACTTTATGTCGGTGGTGGCTACGATTTAGAAAGAATAAATGACTTTAAAATTCAAATAGATTTTATAACTCGCTATAGTAAGAATTTGAGCAGTTGGATTACAGCTGTAGCATACAATGCCGCATAACCGTTGATAGAGCGTTTATCACTAAGCTTTGATTCTGTTGTTGCGAACTAAGCCGCGCCGCACGTTTTTGCAGAGTTTTCCAAAGCTATATAGCTCATCAAAACTAGGGGATATACCTCGGTCTATAGCGTATTGCCAATAGGTGAGGTCTGTATCTACAAGTTCCATGAGTTTTTTAGGGCATCCGATACAGCTATTATCAACGCCGCACACAAAAGTATCGGAGTCATATAATGGAAACTCCTTTTTGACGGCATCAATGATTTGTTGCATAGCGGTAATTCTGTCGGGTTTCTTGCTCATACTAACGGTGATTTCTCTAAAAGTTGAAGTGAGTATTATAAAGTGAGTTACTGTGGTGGCAACTCCGCAAAAGTGGTAATTGAATATTCAATTTTACCAGTAAATGCCTATGAGCTAATAATGGTTCTAGTATTCTAAGGCTACATTTTATCTCACGCTACACTCGTCAATTTTGTTCTTGCTTGGCTAGCCTTACAACGCTCATTTGTTCAACATCCTTACCCTTTGATAAACAAACAGTGTTTGAACGTTTTAGGTTTAATGTATCTTAATCAAATGATATATTAATTATACATGTTTAATGGTGCGAACATAAGCATGAGTCTTAAGTCGGTTGCTATTGTGTGTCGTTTAGTTATGCATCAGATACGGTGCTGTGAAAAAATGCAAGATTAAGATCGTTAAATAAAGGTTGTTAGCACATAAAAGGAAGTATCAATAATGTATGGTTTTCTACTGGCAATTCATATCCTGTCTGCCACTGTTTGGACAGGCGGACATATTGTTTTGTCCTGCGTTATTTTACCGAGCGTTTTAAAAAATCGCTCGCCTCAAGAGTTACTCAAATTTGAAGAGGCATATGAAAAAATAGGTATGCCAGCACTCATTATTCAGGTAATTAGTGGGCTAATGCTAGCGTATCACTTAGTGCCTGATGTGTCGTTGTGGTTTGATTTTTCTAACCCGTTGGCTCATGGAATCGTCGCAAAATTAAGTTTACTCGCGCTGACTGTAATGTTTGCGCTAGATGCGAGATTTCGAGTGATACCTAAATTATCAGAAGAAAACCTCGTTGATATGGCGTTACATATCATTCCAGTGACTGTTCTCTCAATTTTGTTTGTATTAGTCGGTGTATCGTTTCGTACAGGATGGTTGATGTAAGTCTGAGCGGTGTTCTTTTTATGACTTATCAAGAATGCTATTAGACATTGAAGGAAGCATATGGAAATTAAAACATTTTCTGATAAATACCGAAATGCTTTGCGAAGCATCTATCTCGAATCAAGAAAATCCACTTTTACTTGGCTAGAAACCAGTACATATCAGTTATTAGATTTTGACCAAGATACAGAAGCAGAGCGTATTCACGTAGCACTTGAGGGTGATGATGTTTTAGGGTTTATCTCTGTGTGGGAGCCTGACAATTTCATCCATCACCTTTATGTGTCAGATCATGCCAATGGAATAGGTGTGGGTACACAATTGTTAGAAACCGCCAAAAATTTAAGCGACAAACCGCTAACGTTGAAATGCATGAACAAAAATGACATGGCGCTAAAATTCTATACGTCAAAAGGCTTTGTTATTGCGTCTCAAGGATCTGATGATTATTGTGATTACTACGTAATGACCAATTGTCTATAAAGATTTAGTTAGCCGAAAATTGACATTAATAAGGTACAGCATGGAAGAGCTTGAAGGCGGTCGAGAAGGGCAAATTAAACGTTCTGGTGATAAGGTTTATCGACCTTGTGGTTTTTGGTCTCAATCGATTCATCATTTATTTACACACCTTAAAGCTGAGCAGTTTTATTCAGCACCAGAAGCATTTGGTTTTGATAACAAGGGCAATGAAATTCTCTCATATATCGCGGGAGATGTTTATAACTACCCGCTAGTTGGTGCTATTGCGACAACTGAAGCACTTTGTTCAGCAGCTGCGTTGTTGTGTCAGTACCACGATGCCACTGTATCTTTTGTTCAACGTGAACAATGCAGTGATTTGAAGTGGCTTTTACCTATAAGAGAGCCTCAAGAGGTTATCTGTCATGGCGATTATGCGCCATATAATGTGGCATTAAATGGTTGTCGTGTTGTTGGTATCTTTGATTTTGACACCGCACATCCTGCGCCAAGAGTTTGGGATGTCGCTTATGCTGTTTATTGTTGGGCACCCTTTAAAACGAATACCTATGATTCATTAGGTGATATTGCAGAACAATCGAGACGTGCAAAGCAATTTTGTGATTCTTATGGTCTATCAAGTGAAAGCCGTGAACATTTAGTCGATACGATGATAGTTAGAATACAAACATTGCTAGATTATATGCGTGATGAAGCTACCAAAGGTAATGAGACATTTATTGCCAACCTTCAAGATGGTCATCATTTAGCGTATATAGCAGATATTGAATATTTACAGTGTAATAAAGCGTACATCACACGCTGTTTGTTCTAGCAGAAAGAAGAGGTTAAGGCTTGTTAGTTCTCATATAGCTTTCTTAGTTTCATCTACACCAATTAAAACGGATTCATGGTTATCTAGCCATTGGGGGTATTTCTTCATTGCTTTAGAAAATAGTGGGTTTTGATAATGTGTATTTAACCAGCGTTGAATGTTTGTATAGGGGGAGTGTAGATACCACTTTCGATCAACACGGGAAAATTGACGTACAAAAGGTAAAAGTGCGTAATCAGCTAAACAAGGTTTATCACTCATCAAATACTCACTGCTCGTTAAGCGTCCTTCAAGATCAGTAATGAAAATCTCGCACTGGTTGCGATAAAACACTTCTGCTATATCATGATAACGCGCGGCAACTTTATATTTTTCTAACGATTCGACAAACTCATTGTCGTTACGGTGAATAAGGTTAAGCATGGTAGGCAGAGCATCAGTACTTTCTTTAACAAGTAGATTACTCGGATCGCTTTGTTGCAATGCCCAAAGCATGATATCAATACTTTCATCAATGACGGTTGAATCGGCAAGCACTAACACCGGGACTGTTGCTTTAGGTGACACTGCAATCATCTCGGCAGGAATATTCTTCATCACAATATCGCGTAACATAACAGGCTGCTTTGCCAATAGTATTCCTATTCTTGCTCGCATCGCATAAGGGCATCGTCGTAAAGAATACAGTATTGGAAGCGTCATATTATTGCCTAGGTATGTATAAATCATAAAAAAGCTGACCTCATATTGAACTCTGACGAGTTACTATGCGATCAGCTTTATTTATTGTATTACACTATGCGACTTTTTTGTGTCTGATTATGCTTTATTTGATTGGTACTCGTTGAACGTACCTTGGAAGTTAATCATTTTATTATCTTTAATGTCGATAATGCGTGTAGCCAGTGATGAAACGAATTCACGGTCGTGGCTAACGAAAATAAGCGTACCTTGGTACACTTTTAATGCGTTGTTTAATGCTTCAATCGCTTCCATATCCATGTGGTTAGTTGGTTCATCCATGATTAACACGTTAATGTCCATCAGCATTAGCATACCAAATAACAAACGGTTCTTTTCACCACCAGAACAACTGCGTGCTTTTTTGTTTGCGTCATCTTCAGTAAACAGAAGGCGACCTAACATACCGCGAATCATAAGATCATTGTGCTTCTCAGTACGGTACTGAGAAATCCAATCAAACAGGTTAAGATCGTTATCGAAATATGCAGAGCTATCTTGTGGGCAGTAACCAACAGAAGCATTTTCAGACCACTTAATCACACCTTCATTTGGTTGTAGCTTATTCACTAAACAGCGTAAAAACGTTGATTTACCTACGCCATTTTCACCGATAACGGCGAGTTTAGCGCCAGCTTCAAGAATAAGGTCGCCACCTTCAAATAACATTTCGCCATCAAAACCGTGACCAACATCTTCAAGGACTAATGCTTGGCGGTGCATTTTTTTACCATCTTGGAATTTTAACGATGGTGTCATGCGGCTTGATGATTTAACGTCATCAAGTTTGATCTTGTCTAATTTCTTCGCGCGTGAGCTAGCTTGTTTTGCTTTAGATGCGTTAGCGCCAAAGCGGTTAACGAAGTCTTGTAACTCTACCATTTCAGCACTTTTCTTCGCATTACCCGCAAGTAATTGCTCTTGGATTAGTGCCGCAGCTTCCATGAAATATTCATAGTTACCAGGGTAAATACGCAGTTCGCCGTAATCAATGTCTGCCATATGCGTACAGACAGTGTTTAAGAAGTGTCTGTCGTGCGAGATGATGATCATGGTGCACTTACGCTTGTTAAGTTCACCACCTAACCAGTTAATGGTGTGAATATCCAAGTTGTTGGTTGGTTCATCCAGTAACAAGATATCAGGGTTAGAAAATAATGATTGTGCAAGTAGCACACGCAACTTACGACCAGGGGCAATTTGCTGCATTGAACCGAAGTGGAATTCTTCTTCAATACCAGCTTCTAGTAAAATATCACCCGCACGGCTTTCAGCACTGTAGCCGTCCATCTCTGCGAATTCACTTTCAAGCTCACCCACTTTCATACCATCTTCTTCGCTCATTTCTGGCAGCGAATAAATGCGTTCACGTTCTTGCTTTATTTCCCAAAGCTTAGCGTCACCCATAATCACGGTGTCGATAACACTGTATTCTTCGAACGCAAATTGATCTTGGCTTAGTGTGCCAACTTTCTGGCCTGGAGTAATTGATACATTGCCAGAAGTCGGTGCTAATTCACCGCTGAGAATTTTCATCAATGTGGATTTACCACAACCGTTAGCGCCGATTAAACCGTAGCGGTTGCCGTTACCAAATTTGGCAGAAATGTTTTCAAATAATGGCTCAGGGCCAAATTGCATTGTGATATTTGCGGTCGAGATCAAAAGAGTGTCCTAGCTGTTTACTAACAGGTTAATTATCTGACTTACTGTTTATGAATAAACGAGCTCAGGATAAGTACTGCGAAAGTAAGGTGCGTATTAGTGTGATTAGGGTCACGGATTATACAGAGTTTACCTTGAAGATGTCGAGCGGTAGAGGCAAGTAATATATACAGTAGGAGACTTTATTTGTAATAGATGGCGATTTTGAGTCTTTAGTGCATTGTTGTTTACGGTAATTAGATAAAAGTAAATCTACTATTTTCTTTTTAATCATTGGTTTACTGTTACACTTTGCTGTAGATCCTTTGTCATACAAATTGATTAAATATATAATAACGCTGATGATTGAGTGAAATGAAAATATACCAAGTAAGTGATTGTCACCTTCAAGCTGGTAATACCGAGGCTAGCGCCAATCTAGTCCGTGCTTTACAGCACATAGAGCGCAATGGCGATGGTGCTATTTTACTGCTAACTGGCGACTTGGTTTGTAACCCTTCGGTAGACGTTTATGAGCATTTTAGAGAAATCATAGAGGCTCATGTATCGATCCGTGAAATATATGCCATTGCTGGTAATCACGATGACTTTGAAATGATGAAGGCTGTATTTAAGAGCAGTCGTATTATGGTTAAGAAAACGGTAAAACTGGCGATTGGTTGCCGGCTGATCTTTGTCGATTCAAGTCAAAAGCCTTTAACCAATATGCCGCTTGGATCGGGTCGTGTTTCAAACAAAGATCTTAGTTTGCTGAAGAAATGGTCACGAAAAACAGCCTCAATCGTTGTTGTACATCATCCCGTGGTTGATGTGGGTACAGAGTGGTTCACTCAAATTGGAATAGAAAACAAAGCTGCAGTAGTAAGAGCGATACATCATCATACTCTTTCCGTTATTAGTGGGCATGCACACTCTTTCTTCAAGGTGCCGCTAAAAGAGGGGACAAGCCAAATTGTTTGTCCTGCTACGTGCTATGGCTTTGATCACGCCAACCCTTGTTATGAAAGGAATGAAGAGATTGGAATTATGTCTTATAACATTGAAATCGAGAGGGAAGGGTTTAGTGTACAAGAGTCCATAATACCGATTAATCGTTAGCATTTGTCATAAAAGAGATACACAGTATGAACGATCTTTACACTTACATTACCGCCACAAAAGGTGAAACTACCGAATTAAAACTCGTTAGCCATGAGTCGGTTGATACATCTTATAAAGATCAAGGTATCGAGGTTGACTGTACAGAGTCGTTATTTACATTTTCAAATGGCGTGATAATAAAACATTGCATTGAGTCTGAGCTTTTTGAAGCCAATGAACAGGCGTGCCCAGAGTGCTGGATTTCGTACGAAGTGATTTCAGAATTAGGGAATACGTTAGTACAGCCTAAAAGAAAGACATTTATAAACCATTGCCAAGAATCGTTTTGGCTCAAAATTAATAAGCAACACGTAAATACATAAAAAATTATATCCCAAAGATGTTTATTGATTGGTACTCAATTCCCTTTAGTACAGTGGCTGTCTTACCATAACCTCCTCTAGAGCTTAATTATTCATAGGGTTCTTCACTGTGTTCGTCTTGTTACAGTGAGTGTTTCTCTATTTTTCAATATCCAACTTATTGCATTTGTTTTTTTGTGATAGGTATAGCGTTTTTACATTTGGTTACATAATACTTTGTGGGTAATAAGTAGGTAGTTTTCTTATATGTAAATAACGTAGTGGTTATAAAATGGATATTATTAAAGAGTCAAAGAGAACATTTCAATTCCCAACCGCATTCACAATCTTGTTTGTAATTATGTTAGTTGCCATTGGTCTTACATGGATTGTTCCTGCTGGATCATATTCAAAATTAGCGTATAGCGAAAATGATAATACGTTACAGATAGCTAGCCCATCAGGGAATGTAACAACAGTAGCAGCAACTCAAGATGAGTTGAAAAAGCTTAATATCAATATTGATATTGAACAGTTCGTTAACGGTGTAATACGAAAGCCAATAGCAATACCAGATACTTATCAACAAGTTGAACAAGCGCCGAAAGGATTGTTGGATGTTGCTGTTTCAATAGTTGAAGGCACAATTGAAGGTGCAGACATTATTGTTTTTATTTTGATATTGGGTGGCATGATTGGAGTAATAAATAAAACAGGGGCATTTGATGCTGGTTTAATAAGTTTATCTGAAAAAACGAAAGGACGAGAATTCCTATTTGTTGCTTTAGTTTGTATCGTTATGGCATTGGGTGGAACCACTTGTGGTTTGGAAGAAGAAGCTGTCGCGTTTTACCCGATTCTTGTTCCTATTTTTCTAGCGCTAGGGTTTGACTCTATTGTTTGCGTAGGCGCAATATTCCTTGCAGCATCCATTGGTACAGCTTTTTCAACCATCAACCCATTTTCTGTTGTTATCGCATCTAATGCGGCTGGCATATCTTTTACTGAAGGGTTGGGTGTTAGGGCCTTTGGGCTAGTCGTTGGAACTACTGTGGTTATCGGTTATTTGTATTGGTACTGTCAAAAAATTAAAGCTGATCCTTCATTTTCTTATACTTATGAAGACCGAGAATCATTTAAAGCGCGATTTTTAAAAAGCGACAACCTCTCAGGTAATGTGCCTTTCACTACACGCCGTAAAGTGATTCTCGCTTTATTTGCAATCGCATTCCCAGTAATGATATGGGGCGTTTCTATGGGGGGATGGTGGTTTCCGCAGATGGCGGCATCTTTCTTAACTATCGCTATAATAATAATCTTCATTTCAGGCCTAAAAGAAAAAGAAGCTGTTGAAGCTTTTACCCAAGGGGCGTCTGAGTTAGTCGCAGTATCATTAATCATTGGAATGGCGCGTGGTGTAAATATTGTTCTTGAGCAAGGAATGGTTTCAGACACAATATTAGCCTATGCATCTGGTCTTGTATCAGGCATGCATGGCAGTGTATTTGCTGTTTCTCAAATGATTGTCTTTTTCTTCCTTGGGTTAGTTGTTCCATCTTCATCTGGCCTTGCTGTATTAGCGATGCCAATCATGGCACCACTCGCAGATACCGTGATGATACCTCGTGATATTGTGGTATCAGCCTATAACTGGGGGCAATACTCAATGCTATTTTTAGCACCTACAGGATTAGTTTTAGTTACCCTGCAGATGCTCGATATTCCATTTAACAAGTGGGTTAAATTCGTACTTCCTATCGTTGGCTTCTTACTTGTGTTTGGCTCTATTCTTTTGGTTGCACAAGTCATGATGCTTTAGTTTGTTTAATGCATTCTTAATTAACCGACATAAACAAGCCGCTCAATGAGCGGCTTGGGTATATGACTCCCTGAATGTTTCATAACAATATTAATACCCTATAGTGTTAAATTAATTGCCGATCCTGTTAGTTAACTACTCCGAATGTAGCAAGAATGATTCCTATTTTCATTAGGAGTCTGCATGTTACTTACAAAAGATATGAATCGCTTGGCTGCTTTCAAAGTAATGCTGTCTAGCGAGAAGCGCAGGGTATGGGTATCTATTTGTAGTGCCATACTTTGTAGTTTTGTGGAAATTATCCCTTGGCTATGTTTATATTTTTCTCTCAATGCAATCTATGAGGGAAGTTCCCCTTATATGTATTTAGCTACGATGGCTATAGCCTTAATAGTGCGTTATGCACTTTATACGGTGGCTATCTGGTACGCTCATTTAGCGGCTTATCACATTATTCAAAAGGTCCGTCAGCATTTGGTGATGGCTTTGGCCCATATGAAAATTGATAAGCTACGTGGTCTTAAAAGAGGTGATATTGAAAAGCGTATTACGGATGATTGTCAGAGCTTAGAACCACTTATTGCACACCATGGAACTGATATTATTAATGGTTTGCTTATGCCTGTTATTATGACTTCGTTCCTTTTTTATATAGATTGGTGGTTAGCAATTATCGCGTTGGTACCTCTTCCTTTAGCCCTCACTGCCCAGTTTCTGATGATGCGAGGCTTTGCTGATCGTCAGGAAAAATACACCAAAATTGTTTCAAACATGCATCAGGCTCAATTGGAATTTCTGCGTAGTATTGGGGTAATGAAATTATTTGCCGTCGATGCTAACTCTTATTTGGAG
Source organism: Photobacterium frigidiphilum (assembly GCF_003025615.1). Taxonomy (GTDB): domain Bacteria; phylum Pseudomonadota; class Gammaproteobacteria; order Enterobacterales; family Vibrionaceae; genus Photobacterium; species Photobacterium frigidiphilum. The sequence goes on from NZ_PYMJ01000004.1 coordinate 97,977, forward strand.
TTAAGCAGAACGATGCGTTCACATGATAAAATCGTCACGACTTATACCAAACAAATGGTGGGAGCTTGGGTTACCTTTGTTACATTGGCTCAAATTTCACTGACTTTGGTTGTACCTGTAGCAATACTACTCGTTGAGGTAGGGCAGCTTTCTCTTGTAGACCTAGTGATGGTTGTCTGTATCAGCGCTGGGCTTCTTAAGCCGTGGTTGGATTTGACTCAAGTATTTTCTCAGATTCAGCAATCGACCGTTTCTATCGATAGAATATTACCGCTTTGTTCATCCAATGATGGCATCAGTGTGATGTATGAGAAGCCTCTACAAGTTCTTTCTTGCGAAAATATGGCTGTTAGTCGTGGCAACTACACTGTATTCGAGAATGTAAACCTCAATATTACACCGGGACAAAGAGTGCTAATTGAAGGTGAGTCGGGTTCAGGTAAAAGCACGCTTTTATCTACTTTATCTGGGGCGCTCAGTTCTGATGCTGGTGGATGGAAAATTAACGACGACTTTGTTCATGATTTCGATGACGAAAGTCGAAGTCGGTATATTGCAGCAGTCGACCAACATGTAAAATTCTTCACCGGAACATTGAAAGAAAACCTCCTATTATCTAAACGTGATGTTAAAGATGAAGAAATCTGGCACTTGTTAGATGCCTTTGGCTTAAAGCAATTGGTCAGCGATTTACCTAGTAAACTGAGTAGTGATATTGGAGAAACGAATCGACTGTTTAGTGGTGGAGAGATGCAACGTCTCGCTATTATCAGGGCTGCATTAGCTAAAACGCCGATCCTTATCTTGGATGAAGCAACAGCACATCTAGACCAATTGAATGAACAAAAAGCCTTGGCCGCACTGCGAGAATATTCTCCGAATCAAATCCAATTGATTATCAGCCATCGTTATCAACAAGTTAAACACGTTGATGCGCATTTTAATGTCCGCTCTGGTTCTATTCATGAGGTGTCCCTTGTATAACGTTAAACAGTTAATTAATCATAGTGGAGCAAAAACCGGTCAGTTCTGGCTTGGCTTAGTTGGAAAAATAGCAACAGAGTCTATTCCATTAATAATATGGCTAATGTTGTTCTCCTTTATATTGTCATTAAACGTACTGCCATTCGCCTATATGGCACTTGTGGCTTTGGCTGTCATTGCCGTTCAGTTTGTTTTGGGGAAAAGTGCCAGAAAGAGTTTTTTGGGAGCCTATAAAATAACTCACCACCTACGCAGTCAACTTTTAACTGATATTCGTCGCCAGCCACTTGCTACCCTTAAAGGTAAGGGGCTCGGTGAAAAGATGAAACTCATCACAACAGATTTGAAGCAATTTGAAGACATATTTAGCCACATGATTGTTGAGTTCGTTGCCGCTTGGGTCATACCTATTGCTATGGTGATAATTCTTTTGTGGGTCCAGCCTCTGATTGCATTGGCTATGCTGGGGATGTTTCTGTTGGCTTTGGGTGTTTTAGTGATGTCTGAGAAAACATTTAGTCAAAAAGCAGAACACTATCACCACGCGAATATAGACAGTGCCAACCAACTTCTTGAGTACATAGATTGCCTACCCATGCTGCGTGGATTCGCGCAAAGTAACAAATTGGCAAAACCATTGTGCGACAAGATTGAACAGCAGAGACATGAGGGGTTAGGGCTTGAATGGGCTGGTGGCACGGGGGTGCTTATGGCGACTTTAGTCTTTGAGTTTGTATTGGTGCTAAATATTGCTCTGTCTGTGTGGTTTATTGATCAAGGAACGCTTTCCCTTCCTCAGTTTTTAGTTGTTACGGCAGCAACCATCGCTTGTATTCGTCCATTGGCTCGAATGACGGTATATGCTGCATTGCTTAGATATATGCTTAAAGCCGCTAGCCGCTTACAACTTCTTTCTCAGTTACCACAACAGAAAGAAGAAGGTGTTGAGCCTCACTCATTTGACGTTTGCTTATCTGATGTCGATCTTACTCTAGAAGGGACTCCTGTACTCAAGGGGATAAACTTAAAAGTTGCTGAAGGCGAACATATTGCTCTGGTTGGCAAGAGTGGGGCTGGGAAATCAACGTTGCTCGACTTAATTGCTGCTTTCCATATTCCTAATTCGGGATCTATATCATTAGGTAATAAAACGATTGAAGAGGTCGGTACCAGGCACTGGTATCGTCATATCTCTTACGTTACTCAGGATGTGCAGCTGCTCGGTGGTAGTTTACGAGACAACTTATTATTAGCGAAGCCAAGCGCAGATGATGACATGCTCTTTGAAGTGATTGAGTCAGCAGGCTTGACCGCCTTGGTAACAAGACTACCTGAAGGATTCGATACGCTAATTGGTGAAAATGGTAACCAACTTTCTGGTGGAGAGCGTCAAAGGCTTTCAATCGCGAGAGCATTATTACACGACGCTCCGGTACTTCTTTTGGATGAGATTACCTCGGCATTGGACACCAATACTCAAGCTCAGGTATTAAATTCGATCGAGAAGCTATCAAAGGGGAAAACAGTAATTTCAGTGGCTCACCGGCTAGAAACCATCAAAAGTGCTGATAGAATCTACGTGATGGAAAAAGGGCAAATAATTGATTCTGGTGAGCATGATGAGTTGGTTGCAACGCAACCTGATTATCGTCAGTTGTGGCAGGCAGGCCAAGTGGCTTAAACGCTCTTAGTTCTGTTAGGCCGATCTATATCTCTATGCTGGTTCATTGCGAACCAGCATAGAGTAAGCCTTTGGAGTTTATCTATTAGTTTTTTTGTGTATTTAGTGTGCCTTCACTAAACGTATTGCGGGATGCTAAGTCGGAAAAGCGTGTTATCTGATAAGCAGCAAAACACGTAGCGATAATGGCAAGAGAGTAGTGAGCTGAGTAACCTAAATAAGATATTAGCCAACCACACAGTACTGCCATAATAATGGTCACGATCATATCCATAGATTGAAACAAGGAATAATCGATGCCAGCTTGCGAACCGTATGACCATTCCATCATCAGTGTGTACAGTGCTAAGAACTTGGCTGCTGATATAACTGCATTAAGGATGAAAAGCACCTCTAACATGTAAGGGATGTTGACTAAACTGGCAGAATATAAGAAGAAACCAGTATATAGGATGGCTTCTACTGCTAAGCAAATAGTGAGCATCTTTATCGCATTGATGTGCTTTATTGCCCAACCACTCAAAGCAACACCAATGAAACCTGTAAGTGCACCACCGCCAGCGACAAGCAGCCCCAGATTTTCTAAGTTAATCCCTTTTTCGTAGAGAAAAGGCATCATCATAGACAATACGCCGCGAGTACCAATTTGGCATAACATAATTAGGAAGAGCCCACGCCTTACTTTAGAGCTTGAAAATGCACTTTTAAGAGATGGGGTTGAAACGTCCTTTATAGTTGGTTGTGATGTTGTCCGGCTAAATAACTGGAGTGTTGGAAGCGACATTATGATAACCAAGCCCATTAGAGCGAACAGAGCAACCTGCCAATCTACTGCGCCTGTTAAATAGATAAACAGGCCACCACCAAAGATGGCGCCAAGGTATGCCCCCCCGACTTGCATTACATTTCCGATTCTTCTCTTAGAACGAGGCAGTTGATCTACAGCCAATCCATCAGTGCTCATATCTGCAATAGTAGAAAACATCGCGAGCGCGAAAACACATAGGAATAAAAGCGACAGCTGATGCAAAGCTTGAGTAAAAGCAAGTATCCCTAGGATGACTAAGATCGCTACCTGAGCGAATAGGACTAGATACCCGTGATTCTTCAAGGTATCACCTTTCTTTCTTATTTTTTCCAAGTATGGCGACCAAAGAAATTTCAGTGCCCAAGGAAGTATCGCAAGATAAAAAAGCCCTATTTGTGATGTAGAAACGTCTTGCGACTTTAATACAGCAGGCATCCCCTGCAGAGTAAACATGCCAATCAAACTTTGAGTCGTGTAGACGCCTGCCATAATAGAGAGCAGCGAAGATAATTTTAAACCAGAAGTAAGGCGAGTCGGGAAGGTCATCTAGTTACCACTCCATCTTTGCGTTTAGTCCTACTTCTCGTCCAGTACCGTAGTTGCTAAGTGAAGTACCTGCCATCGCAAATGAATAGGTTTTGTATTCTTTATCGGTAATGTTATTGCTAAAGAGTCGGAAAGACAGGTGATCGTTGAAGTCATAAACGATCGCGACATCCACTAGCGCGTAACCTTCTTGTGATAGGGTGTTGCTTTCATTGAAATACATTTTAGATGTGTAGCGAGCGTTGGATACCAGCGAGATCTCGCCTTCGACTAATGATTGGGGTAAGAAATACTCTACACCAACGGTAGCCGTTGTGTCAGGAGCGTAAGGTAAACGATTTCCTTCTAGTCCACCATTACCAGATTCAAATGTAGATCTTCCTGATGTACCAGCAAGATTCAGCGTTAGGTCATCCGTTGGATAGAAAGCTAGCTCTAGTTCTAAACCTAGGCTTTTAGCATCGCCATGATTACTCAGTTTTTGGCTTCCAGGTGCACCGGTATAGAGCTGGACGTCTTTGGTTTCAATTAAATATAGTGCCCCGCTTAGGTCCACACTATTATCTAACAGAGTTGTACGCCAGCCTAATTCCCAATTGAGTGATTTCTCGGCATCAAATCCATCTTTATCGCTGTTACTACGTGGTGCAGCACTGAAGCCACTTGGGCGATAGCCACTAGTCAAAGATGCATACAGTCGAGAGTGCTCATTGGCTTGCCAGCCGATAGCAGCCTTGGGTGATATTATATTTTCAGATTTGCTTTGATCATACGCTGAAATGCCCCATGCTGCATTTCCTGCGTAGTCTGAGTTAGTCGACATTCGAGAAGCGCGGAGGCCAAAGGTCAGGTCTACTGTGTTTGTCATTGCATACGTTGACTGCCCGAACAATGCGTAAGTATCCGTCGAAATTTTGTTTTGTGAACCTGAGTTTACGTCAAATTGGCGATTTTCAAAATAACCTCCAAAAAGGGCTGTCAGAGCATCGTTGAAATGTGTGTTAACTCGCAGCTCTTGACTGAATGTATTTTGGTCTTCTACCCACGTGCCACCGATAAAGGTACGATCTACATCTCTGTCTTGGTAGGCTGTGATACTGGTTAGTTGGGCGCTTCCGAAGTCATATCCAACATTTAGTGATACCGTATTCACATTACGTTTAAGCTCAGGTATGTCTTGGTTTGTCTCTTTTTTGTCAAATTCAGCTTTAGTCAGATACCATTCCTCATGGCTGTCGAGATCATCAGCTGAAAAAGATAAGGTCGCGTTAAGAGGAGAATCATCGGGTATATAGTGCAAACGCGCCATTCCGCTAATTTCTTTAGTTTCGTTGGCTTTCTTAGTGTTGCTCGGCACGTGCGTAATGTTCCCCTCACCCTTTAGAGAACGAATCACTACGTCAGCGTATATTACGTCGCTGAGTGCGATAGCGGTGGAAGCATCAAGTTGTTGGCTTTGGTTACTGTATGTGACACCCGCAGAGGCTTTCGGCTGATTTGTCGCTTTCTTAGTAACAATGTTAATGATGCCGCCTTGCGCATTGCCCCCATATAAAGTTCCTTGCGGGCCTCTTAGCAATTCAACGCGTTCAACATTTAACAGCTGCTGTGTAAGGAAAGCAGCGTCCTGTAAGACCCCATCAACATAGATGCCAATTGTCGGTGAGTGATAATCCGGAGAACTGATACCCCTAATCGTTGTATTGGCATATGTGCGGTTACCACGAGTTTGAATGACTAAGCCTGGGAACGCTTTTTCAAGGTCTTTGACTTCATGTATGCCCGCTTTTTCAAGCTCATCGCCTGTTTTAACAATAACTGAGTTGTTAACTCTACCTATAGGTGTACCTTGCTTTGTTGCTTCGACAATAATGACATCTTGAACATTATCTTGAGCAAACGTGTTGTAACTTAGCGTAGTAATAGCAACGCATAATGCGATTGGAGACAGCTTGAAACATTTCTTGTACATCTTCTTTTTCCTTGAGGTTTAGCTTTATGACTATATATTGCAAATTTCCGCTTCTACTCGCTAACTCAATAAGGTGAAAAAAAAACACGAATAGACTTTTTGATGATGGATATTTGCGATAAAGCAACAGTCACCTTGGAAAGGTGACTTTTATTTGAAAAGAGCTCCCTGATGTTAATTTTTCAGCACTAGACGATATGAACAGTTCTGCTTTTTCTAGCTAGAGTAGAAACTTAATGAAGGGGATTCACTCTACTAGTAACTTAGAGCGATGCGCTGTGTATTACTTTTATTTGAATACGAAGACGGTGTGCATCCGAACTCTTTTTTAAAGGCTGCAGCAAAATGCCCATGATTGGCATACCCAACTTCTAAGGCAATGTGGGAAATTGGGTTTTTCCCTAGAGAAAGAAGCCTTACAGCTTTAGACATTCTTTGTTGAAGAATATATTGGTGGATGGTGGTGTTAAACTCTTTACGAAACCACTGCTTTAAAGAGGTTTCATTTGTACCAATTCTGCGAGCCAATTGAGTAATAGTTGGCGGTAGCACAAACTCTTTATCCAAGATCTCAATTGCTTTCTCTAAGCCTTTGCTACTGTCCATGCGTTGGGGGAGGGTGACTTCCTCTTGTAGCAGGTAGCGTGCAGCATCACTGATGAATGAATATGCGAGGTGGCGATGTATGCTAGCGTTGGATTTTGTATTAGGTTCGGACAACTTTTCAGCGATACGATGAAATTGAGAGCTTGCCGATTTCATTATCAAAAATGGCTCTCGCTGCTCTAGTTTTCTTTTGGTGAGTAAGCCAATTTGCATGACATCGATATACTCAAGTAGAACTCGTCTTGGAACTTGTAAGGCAAAAAGTTTTGTTGACTGAGGTTGATAACGACAGAGTCCAGCTCTGGTGTCTGAGTAGCACAATGCTATCGCGTTACTTGGAAAAATTCTGGGTGCTTTGAGGCTATCAATTTGATAATAAACAGCGCTGCCTAAATTGAGCATGACAGTAACCGTATCGTACTCAGTTTTATCTGGAGTATCGAGTTGGACAGGGGCATAGAACCGCCCCATAAATAGGCTTAGAACCACTTCTTCGTTAAGCGCACAACAACGTAATGAGAACTCACAGTCGTTATGCTTAAACAGTATATTCTCATTGGTTTGAATGGATTCTTCCATTAGTTCCAAATTAAAGGGGACTGTATAGTAGGCCATAGTTAAATAACAATCATAACGTAAATGATAATGATGCACATTACCACTTAAGGGTGTGAGGAATCCATAAAAATAATATATTCAACAGTTAAATTTATCGGTTTGATTATTAAGTTTATTTCATATAAATGATTAGGTGGACGCTTTCATTACAATAAGTTCTTTTTGAACACTACATACTGACGAAAGTACAATTACTGACGCTGTCGACGATATTGAAGAGGCTTTTCTCCAGAGTATTGTTTAAATAGCTTACTGAAATACGAAGGGCTGGAATAACCGATGTTGTATACAATGTCGATGATAGGTTTATCAGTATATAACAGCTCTTTGGCAGCAACTTCCATGCGGGCTTGTTGCAAAGCTTTAGAGAATGTATTGTCAAACAGCAATTTAAAGCCACGTTTAAAACTCGTTTCATTAGTACCGACTTCTTTGCAGATCTCTTTAATAGACCAGTTTTCCCCCGGCTTAGATGTTATCAAAGTATGGGCTTTGCGTACTTTGTTGAGTGTGCGGCTAGATAAACATGAATATTCATGGTCTGTCTTATTGCTCTTAATCATCTCAAGCTGGTCTAGTATTTTCGACAAACAGTGATAGGCCTGTAAGACGGCAAGCAGATTGTCGGTGACGCCTGATTCTTTGTTCGTCAGTTCTGTCTGTAATTGATTGATGAACTGCTGGATCTCAATGATTGTATTAAATACTAAAGGTATATTATCGGTTTGTGGATTGATGCCACTTTCTTGGAATTTTGCGCTCATTTGCTGATAAATAGGGCTAAGATAATTACAATCAAATCGAATATCGGCAATTTCTATATAGCTTTCTTTTTCGCTGATAAAGACATCGTTAAATGTGTTTTCTGAAAAAATGAGTACACTTTTTCCTTTCTGTAATTGCTTGGGTTCATCTTTTCCATTGTGCCAACGAATGTTGTCTCCTTTAACAACCGTTAGGAGACGAAGGAAGGTGGTCTTTTTGTTCTGACCCTCTTGATGAGATGTACATCCACCATACCCGGAAAGGGTATGTATTTGGCAGCCTAAGCAATCACCAACAGAGCTGCCTAAAGGTGCCTTGTCAAAACTAGAAATTAGTTGGTCATGAGTAGAATTAATGTTGGTAATAGGAATAGAATTTGAGCCGTGTTTCATATAATGCTTGTTCATTTTTTATCGTCCGAAATAGCGTGGTCAGCTCGTGCATATGTATACTGCAGCTTGATTTGGAAATTTGTTGCACGACAATACCGAGCATTTCTCTATCTGGTCTTTATAATATTGTATTTTAGTGAGCTTCAAGTGTATAAACCAGAACCTCCATTCTGTTGAGGAATCGGTTATTTGTCTACTCAGATTAGAAGTGATTTTCTACATCATTTGGTCTAATTTGAGTAGTTGATATTTTTACAATCAAGGATGGCGTTAGCTTGGAAGGCTGAGGTAATAGCCATTATACGATGCTCGCAAAATAAATGGTGCCGACTACCGGAGTCGAACTAGAGCCAGTCAGTGATTGTACATTTATGCTCGGTTCTGTTGTTGCAAAATCTTGTTCGAGTAAATTTGGTGCCATACCAACTTATATCCACGTTCCATTTAACTGCAATTTATTGATTTTTTTAGATCATTTTTATTTTTATGGCAAGTTTTTAATTTGTTAGGTCGTAATATAACGTGCATATTTTAATTGTATTTTTTTGTTGATTTTAGAGTGTTAATGGATTATCTGAAAATATAATAGTTTTTAATTGGTTGATAAAAGTTAAATGAATCAGTCGTTTAAAGCTGATGTCTAATAATCTCAACATTGAGAGGCACATATTTATACAAAATGATAAATAATTACAATCGTCAATATCATAATGAGGGTTGAGCATGAACACCTACTTCAAAATATTACTATTGGCTGAAAAGTGTATAAAGAATGAAGTATTGGCTAATGTTATGAAAAATAAACTAAAAAATAAAATTCACTATGTTCATGAGGAAAAAGAGTTAAGACGATATCAATATGAATGCAATCTTATTCTTATGGTTGATCTGTCTTCATTATCAACGAAATTAATAGAAAAAATAATGCCTTATCAATGTGGGTTTAATAAGTCTTGGCGGGTTATATTATTTAATGTCGGTGAAAAGGTTGACGTTGAACTCATTACTCATTGGAAGAATTGCTGTGGGATCTTCTGTACTGATATTAGTAGTACGATCATGATTGATGCGATAAAAAAAATTAATGATGGCGAAATTTGGCTACCGAGGTCAGTAATGTCAGAGCTAGTGACCAATTACCGTGCGCAGTCAAAGCCAATCGAAAAAGAAATAATAGCGACAACGCTTAAATTGACTCAGCGTGAAGAGGATATCCTTAAACTACTGGTTAGCGGTGATAGCAATGCAAAAATGGCAGACTCATTATTTGTTTCAGAGAGCACCATTAAAACTCATCTTTATAACACATTTAAAAAAATAGAAGTTAAAAATAGAAGGGAAGCGAGAGCGTGGGCTGAGAGGCGTTTTATGTGATGAGTTTATTACAGTGTAATCAAATAAACTCATACTTTTCTAGCACTACAGTAATAAGGATGTTAACTAAAATATAAATATGTAAGAAATAATGTGGTGTCGAAAGATGTTTGCAGCAACGAATAGACATAAATTTTTAATAGCTCTGTTTTTTGCTGCATTATCGACTCATTCAATGGCTGGCGATAATGTGAAGCTAGCATTGAAGGGGCATATAAAAACTAAGTGCGGTATATCTGATATTGAAAATGAAATTGATTTATCAAAGGTGAATACAAAAACAGTTAATTTTGGTTTTTATTGCAATAGTCCTTTTGATATTTCTGTATCATCAGTAAATGGTGGGTTGAAAAATGGCCGGTACATTGCGCGTTATTCTGTAGCACTAAATATTCCAAAGGTTGGTTTAAGCTTGACTGGGGATAGTGAAAAAATAAAAAATAACAAGTCGGTTAAGGTGATAGATAAAATACCATTTAAAAGCAATGGTGAAATTACTATTACTTTAATTGATAAGCCAATCATGGCTGGTGTTTATAAAGAAATATTACAAATTAACCTTTACCCTAAATTGATTTTTTAAACCAAGCTAATGACAATGTAAAATGATTTTAGTTGAAGTGCTTATGAGTTTTATTAATTACAGTGCAAGTTTAAATTCATACTTTTCTAGCACTATAATACCTAAGGGTTTAACTAAGATGTAAGTGTAAAAATTAAATATTGAAAGCTTTAATTTGCACGTGTTAATTTTAAGTTGTATTTAAAATGGGCGTATATCCAAAAGAATATTAAAGTTTTGATCTAAGCATGGTCGAATGTAAGCAGTAAAGCAGCACAGAAATATAAATAAACTAAATATAACTATTAATTATATACGGAGTATATCATGAAAAATATGATGTTATCAGCAGCAGCAGCGTTAGTTCTATCTTCTATATCGTTACCTACTTTAGCTACTGAACCGACAAAAGACGATTGTTCTATTTCGGGTTCATGTGAACTGATAGTTAAAGCACAAGTTGCGGAGCAATGTTCATGTAGCTTTGAGGGATATTATCCAACATTAGATATTGGGAAGTTGAATAAATATGATGCATTATATGGAGGCGCAACGCCTTATGAAGATCAAAAACTGACTATCTCATGTAATACTGAATATGGCGGTAGTTTGAGTGCAGAATCTCTTTATGATGGATTGACCGGTGGTGGTGGCGCGTACGATATCATTGATTATAAATTATATGTTAATGGTAACAATCATGGTCTTGCATCCGGTGATTTCCCTTATGATTTCACATATACAAATTATGTATATAATGTTTCTGTCATGACTGAAATGTATGACTTTGAATATGTTCCTCCAGGTATGAAATACGATACAATTACCTTTACAATTAGCCCTATCTAAATGGTCAATTAATTGTTGTTATTTAGGTGTGGTTTGTCCACACCTAGATTTAGGAGTTATTATGCGCTGGATATTACTATTGTTTTTTTTGTTTTCATTTAAAAGTTTTGCTTTTGGTGTTAGCCCAATGACTGGAGAGATAGACGTTTCAGGTCGGCTTTCACAGCAGAAATTTGTTGTCACAAATCAATTTAAAACACCACTCGATGTTGAAATCACCCCTCATCTATTAGAATGGATAGAAGGGAAGTATAACGCTGAAAAAGAAACTGATGATTTAATGGTGTTGCCTGATACTGCCGTTCTTCAGCCAGGAGAAACAAGGACTATTCTGATTAAATACTTTGGTGATCCTGATGTTCAATCATCTAAAGCATATATTATTAAATTTAAGCAAGTGTCGACAAATAACTCTAAAAATGTAAGTGGAACAAACGTAAACATGGCTGTCAATTTTGAGACTGTGCTTACATTATTACCTAACAAGGTTTCGTCAGGTTTGCAGATATCATCTATTGTTAAGGAAGTTGATGGTAAATGGTTAGTTACAGTCGATAATGTGGGTAATAAGCATGAATGGGCAGCTAAATATAGCTGGGCTATCGGAAATGGAAAAGATTCTGTTGTTTTTACTGGTAAAGATATTTCAAATAAGTTAAGTCATAAATTTTTTCCACCACGCTCTTCAATTCAAGCTATAGTTGATTTGGGGAATGAGTTTGGTGATAGTGAATCACTCAATATTGATATTAGAGATATTAATTAGAGAGGGTTATAAATAATATTAGTTAGGGAGGCTGTAAATATTAATTAGGGAGGGTGAATGAAAAGAATTCTTATTGGTATGTTGGGGGTAGTTACATGTTTTGCTTGCAATGCTCTTGAGATAGGGCCTTTAGTACATGAAATCGAAGTTGATTCGACTAGAAAGAGTACTAAAATATTAGTAAGTAATAACTCTGCAAATGAAAAACTTATCGATACTGAAGTTCTTGAATTGACATTCAATAGTGAAGGGTATTCTGTACGCTCACTAGAAAAAGAAAAAATCATTGTTTCGCCACCTGCTTTCAAACTCGCTCCCGGCAAAACTCAAACCGTACTTGCTGTTTGGGTTGGTGATGATGACATAAGTAACTCAAGCAGTTACAGTGTTAAATTTTCTTTGGTTGAAAATGTAAATAAGCATGAAGATGATGTGATAAAATTAGCTATTAATTACAATGTTATCATACATGTTTCTAAGTCCTCTCATCAACCGTTTATTATGCGTAATGATATACCTATAGTTGAAAATAACTCAATATTGAATTTCTCCGTAATAAATACGGGAAATAAGTACACTAAGCTAAGTGATTATGATATTCGGTTTAACAGAAAACATGAAGAAAACATTGTATTGACGGGAGAGAGTGTTGCTTCTAAGGGGTATGATGTATTTATTCCTGAAAATCAAAGTATTGATATTGTTTTACCTAGTAATTTACTGCCAAAGAGTCACTATGACACAGTAACTTTGATTAAGAGGGGGTATTAATGCCCCCTTGTAATAAATCATTCTTAATTTTTATGGTGTTGGTTTTAAATTGTGGTGTGAGCTATGCAAAAACAGATCTTATTACTTCAAGAACAGTGTCTTTTTCAACGTTGCTTAATTTTTATGAGCAGCCTGTTACTGAAATAATTGTTAAGGTAACACCTGAGAAAGAATTGTTTATCGATTATGAATCTATTCGTGGTTTTCTTGAGAGGCGACTGCTTGAATCTATTTTAAATGAAATTGATAAGAAAAATATAGATGGATATGTGGATAGCCTTGAATTTGAAGGTTATGATATATTTTTTGTGTTAAATTCTGAAACGTTAGAAACAAATGTAACAATCCCCACTGAGTTGCTTATTGATAGTGGCTTATATATATTTGAAACTCAAAATGATTTATATAATTATCAGGAGTCATCATTTTTTGGTGGCTATATTAATTATTTCATTTCTGGTGCTCACTTTGAAAATGATAATATTGATAATACATGGCAATCAATTAATACTTTTGAAACCGCTTTAAGGTATGATAAGTTTAACTTTTTCAATGATTTTTCATTTGATGTTGATAGTGATATTAATGACTTCTATCGTTTGGGCTCCCAGCTGACATATGATTTCCCAGATGAAGGAACCCGTATTACGTTAGGTGATTACGCCTTTCAAACATTTGGTTTTCAAGGTGGTGAAAGTTTATTGGGCATTAATATCAATCGTAACTTCGGTATTATACCTACTAAGAATGTACGTCCGATTACCAGTCAGCGTTTTGTGATTGATCGACCTTCTACTGTCGAGGTACTGATTGATGGTATTCTTATTCGAAGCTTACGTTTGGCGCCTGGTGCCTACGATATTCGTGATATTCCACTCACAACAGGGGTTAATTATATTGAACTAGTGATAACCGATCCCTCTGGGCGGCGTGAAGTGCTTACGTTTAATATTGCTTCTGGTGTGAATTTATTGGCTGAAGGGGAATTTGAATATTCATTTTCTGTTGGTGTTAGCAGTGAACAAGTCGACACCAGTTTAGAATACGACACTGATGATTATGTTATTTCAGCCGGAATAGAATACGGCGTGTTAGAATCGCTGACGTTAGGGGCTAATACTCAAGCGCGGGAAAATATCGTACAGATAGGTACTAGTGTTGGTTTTGCGACCAATGTTGGCTTATTCGGATTAGAAGGTGCGGCAAGCCAGCATGAGTTTTTAGATGAAGGCTATGCATTACGTGCTAACTATGATGCTTTTTATAGCTCTGATGTGCACAGTTTTAATGCCCAATATGAATACCTATCAGAACGTTTTGTATCGATAGCCGATAACCAATTGGAATCGTTCATTGAAAATGAAACCGGCGTGCAACACCGTTTGGATGCTTTTTATAACTACCGCTTTTCAAATGATTTTAATGTTGGCTTATCGGGAAATATTCGCTACTTATATAATCAAGATTACGAATATGCGTTGACCACGTCTTTATCTGGCTCTTGGTTAAACTCAACATCAAGTTGGAGTTTGCGAGCAACCTATGAAGATGATGATGATATCGACAGCGATGAATGGCGCTTTTTTGTTTCGACCAGTATACCGATTGATCTTCTATGGGGAAATAACCACCGTATGAGTACCAGTTACGACACTGATAATAGCCGTTCTCAGGCACGATACAGCTATAATAATAACGCTGGCGCTGTCGGTGGTGTTGGCGTGTTTGCCTTGGTTGAAAATAACGAAGACAATAATGTTAATGGCAACGTGTCTGTTGATTATACCGGTAACCGTTACGTATTAACCTTTGATCACGATAGCTTGGTTGATCTTGATAATGACTATTCAACTCGTAATCAAATAGGTGTTCAAGGGGCATTGGCATTCAGTGGTTCCAGTGCGGCAATAGGCAGACCGATTGGTGATGCCTTTGCGATTATATCCCCTCATAGTTCGCTGGATGATAGCCCGGTAATCCTCAACCCTGAATATGATGGCTCGTATGCAGTGAAATCGGATGGTTTAGGTCCTTTATTGATGCCGGATATTGCCTCTTACCAAGCGCAAAGAATCGATTATGATGTTGAAAACCTACCGATTGGCTATGATCTTGGCGAAGGGGGATTTTCAATTAACCCTTTACATAGCAGTAGCTATAATTTCACTATCGGCTCAGATGCCAATATCACTGCAATGGGGTACTTTTATGATAGCAATGAAAAACCTGTGCCATTGACTGAAGGTACGGCGACTCATCAACAAGATAGCGAATTTACACCTGTAGAGTTTTTCACAAACAGCAAAGGACGTTTTGCCATAACCGGGCTAAAACCAGGAATCTATGAAGTGAAGTTGTACAGTGTTACTCCAATTGAATTCTTAATGACGATACCTGAAAATGAAGGCAATATCATTCGCTTAGGTGATATAAGGGCAGGAAAATGATTATAAAAAACATGTTATTTTCATTCGGTATTATTATATTTAGCACCAATATAATGGCCGCTGATTGTAATTTATCGCTCCAAAATATTCGCCTTGAAAATACAGGTAAGCGGAATCTGTATGATATTTTTGATACCGGCAGTTTTTCCCTTATTCAAAATCACCTCATTGACGTGAAGAACAACAGTAACGACAAGGCTTGCAGTACCGTATTGTTAATTAAACCGAAACAAAACTTTTATAAAAGGCAGAAAGCGAACAAGAAGCTGGATTATCAAATTCTTGCAGGTAAAAACAGTGCTTCGATTTATGAGAATGGCTTGGCTATCGTGATAAATAATTTAAAGCCAAATGAAAAAAGGACTGTTTCTTATCAAGTGAAGTTTGCTTCTGGCCAATATGTAACGCATGGGCGATATGCCAATGAATTTACCTATTCAGCAGTTGAGGCACCGTTAAATCGTACTGTTATTTATCAGCAAAAGAAGCATGACTTTACCGTAAGGGTAGATAAAGTCGCAAAAGTGAGTTTATGGGGTACCAGTAATGCGTATCAACATACCGTTGATTTTGGTGAGATGACTTCAGGTGAAACGTTAAGACTTACCCCTAAGTTATTAGTTCAAAGTACGGCGAATTACTCGATTCAGTTTGAATCGCAATATAATGGGCATATGAGGCACATGAAGGGCGATTCTAAATGGGATGTTAGCTACGATTTTTTTCTCAATAAACGCCTAATTCCATTAGGTTTAGGCGCGCAAATAGCCAATTACAATCAACCCGCTAATGCTGTTGGTGACCGATTTTCGATGATGTTCAAGCTGGGCAATGTACGCTCAAAACCTGCGGGTAATTATTCAGATGTAATCACAATTACTGTTACGCCATCCCTGGTTTACTAAATACGATTGTTCTCGATATTTACTCCAGCCGACAGACACAAAAAAGCCGCTCAATGAGCGGCTATTTGTTGTATGGCTCCCTCTACTGGACTTGAACCAGTGACATACGGATTAACAGTCCGGCGTTCTACCAACTGAACTAAGAGGGAATTGTATGGAGCGTGCAGCGGGAATCGAACCCGCATCATCAGCTTGGAAGGCTGAGGTAATAGCCATTATACGATGCACGCAAAATAAATGGTGCCGACTACCGGAGTCGAACTGGTGACCTACTGATTACAAGTCAGTTGCTCTACCTACTGAGCTAAGTCGGCACACTTTATTCTTTTTGTATTCACGCTTACGCCTAAACACCAATATGGCGGAGAGATAGGGATTTGAACCCTAGAAGGGCTATAAACCCTTGCCGGTTTTCAAGACCGGTGCTTTCGACCACTCAGCCATCTCTCCTGAGTGCGAAAGATAATAATGAATACTGATGTCGATGTAAAGCGCTATAATGCTAACTGACTAATATTTGGTCTTTTTAAGTTTAAATCGCAAATAAAAAGCTGTTTATTTAGATTTTAGTAATATTTTTAATGGTAAAACCTCGTTATGTCTCACTAATCGACGGGTAAATATTCCGACTAAGAGCCAGAATCGTTCATATACTGATCTAGACGTTTGTATTCTCACTTATTAGTCGTTGGAACGTTTATGAAAATAGTATTACCTAGCGTAATGGTTGTGGCTACTGCTCTTGTTGGTTGTTCTTCTGAACAATCCAGCCCTCCTAAAATGTACACTGAAAGTTGTAAAGTGGTGTCTGAAGCTGAAATCGAATCCTTATTTGATCGTTGGAATAACTCATTGCGAACAGGTAACTCCAAAAATGTTGTTGCTAACTATGCAGTGCGCTCTGTGCTTTTACCGACAGTGTCTAATAGGGCACGTTATACCGCGAACGAAAAAGAAGACTATTTCGATCACTTTCTTGAAGATCGCCCATCAGGGAATATTGATTTACGCACCATTGAGTTGGGGTGCAATACTGCGGTAGATGCTGGCCTTTATACGTTTACCTTCGCGAAAACAGGTGCGACTGTTAGTGGACGTTACACTTATACGTATCGTTGGGATGGTACCGAGTGGTTAATTACCAGCCACCATTCTTCTGCAATGCCTGAATAAACGCATTATCGTCTTATGATTGGTCACAAGGTAATGATATTAAAAATGCATTACCTTGCTGATCCGTTGGGGGCAGTAACCTGACATTACCCCCATGCATTGTGGCAATATCTGCCACAATAGACATGCCTAAACCAGCACCATCGCCTCGTTCTGTGTTACCTCGAAAAAATTTCTCAAAGATCTTGTCTCGAACATCATGTTGAATCGTAGTGCCATTGTCATGAACAATAACTTCGACCATGTCGGAAGCTAACATCTCATGGTTGTTTTTGCAGGTTGCGGTAATTTCAATTGATGAATGAGTGCCAGAATAACGAGTGGCATTATCGATAATATTGCTAAATAAGATACTCAGTAACATGGCGTTGCCTTGCGTCATGACGATATCGGGCCCATCGAGTGATAATTCTTGCTTCTGCTTTAAAGCAATCGGTGCAAGTGAGGCGATAACATCACGTAGACATGCCATTACCTCTATGGGCTCAGGATGAAAGGCTTGTGCTGCTTCCACTTTAGAAAGCATCAGTAGCTGTTGGATCAGGCGATCTGTGCGATCGATGCCATGCAGAATATTTGTTAAATCGTTTTTTAATTCATTTTTATTTGAGCTATTTAGGGCATTTTCGGCATTTAACCGAAGCACCGCGAGAGGGGTTTTTAATTCATGTGCAGCGGTGCGAGTAAGCCGACGTTCACGTTGCCATGCTTTATCTAATTCAGCGAATAAATAGTTAAGCTGATTAACCAGTGGTGCTAACTCAACTGTTGGCTGTGGTACGTGAATACTATCGAGTTTATTGATGTTGCGTTGAGCGATAGCTTTACGAAGATCATCGATAGGCTGAAGAAATTTGTTCACTAAAAAGATAATTGTTAGTGCAAGAATAGGGATCAACACTAACTGAGGTAATCCGGTAGAGATGGCTATTTCATTGATTAACTCTGAGCGAATCGCATGCCTTTCTGCCGTGACTAAAAAGGCAGCTTGGTTCATGTCGGGCTGAGGCGGTAATTGAATTTGAAAGCGACGCCATTCCTCATTGTTGATTGTAACGAAGCTAAACCCTGGTTGATTAACATCGCCGATTAATGTTGTAGGCGCCCCTGGTGATTTGAGTATGACTTCAGTCGGGGTGAAAAATTGAAACATCAAATTTTGTTCGTAAGGGTGACCAAAGGTTGTGACGGTATCATCGTCGTCGGCGTATATTTGAATATCGTGATACCAATCAGAATAGGCTTTTGTACGTATATCTGCAGGTTCTTGCAGCATATGGGGCATGCTTAAAGCTAAAATTTTAGCGGATTGCCCAAGGCGTGCATCATAGACTTCATCTATCTCATGCCGAGTTTCGTAGAAGGTTAAAATCCACGATAATAGTACCAGCACAGACGCAACCGTAATGGTCGTAAGGGTTAGTCGTCTTTTGATGGAAAAAAGATCTGGGTTTGATGGTTTTTTATCACTCAAAGTATTCGTTCTCAAGGCATTAGTTATTAAAAAACTAGTTTTCAATAATATAGCCCACTCCGCGGATATTCTTGATTAGCTGGCCACCAATTTTTTTCCTTAAATTGTGAATGTGCACTTCGATAGCATTGTCGCTTGCCAGATCATCCCAACCATGAAGTACTTGTTGAAGGCTTTCTTTACTGAGTACGCGTCCCGATTGTGTTACCAAGGTGGCTAAGATCTTAAATTCATTTTTAGTGAGTTTTACTGGGTTACCTTGATAATGTACGTCATTGGTTTTGAGTGAAATAGATAAATCACCAATTTCTAACTGTGTGTCGGTATGCCCTGATACACGTCTTATTAATACACGAAGCCTAGCTAATAATTCTTCAAGTGCAAAAGGCTTGACGAGGTAATCGTCTGCACCGCCATCAAGCCCCTTTACACGATCATGGATTTCATCTCGAGCCGTTAAAATTAAGATGGGTAGGGTGTGTCCCGCTTTCCGTACTCGGCGCAGTACTTCTAAACCATCTGTATCGGGCAATGTGAGATCTAAAATAATCGCCATAAAGGTTTCAGTGTTTAGATTTACCTCTACACCATTACCTTGTTGTAACCAGTCTACGGTATAGCCATGGCGACTTAACGACGTCACCATGGATTTCCCTAACATCACATCATCTTCGACAAGTAAAATACGCATGTTTACTGCAATTCCTTTAATTTATTCGCAATCTCTTGCTGTCGTCCTTTATCTGCCAATCGGCCAGCTTAGTACCTTGTAGTATAGTGAACCTAAACGGGTAAATGCTGATCCATCAAGCACTTCTGGATCTTTTTTGATCACTTTGGTTAGGTACTTGATTAAGTGATTGTTGTTTATTCCGTTTCATTGTGTACTCCTTGACGTCGAAATTCTGGTGAATAGGTACTGCTTTTTATATTGATTTACTGGCAAATTCAGTGATACGTGTATGTTGTTTACGAATAGATGACGACACCACACTGGGTAATAATTGGTTTAGACGAACGAATAATTTTTCAGGCCAACCAAGCCAGCGGTATTTTGTCTCTGCTTTTAATGTGGCAATAATTTCACTGGCAACATATTCAGGGCTGTCTGTTTTATTACCGAGTAATGTATTGAGCTCTGTAACCCGCTGATCATTCAGCTTGGTATTTGTTGCGCGCGGGGCAAGGTACAACACCTGAATACCTGTGCCGGTAAGTTCGCGTTGCAACGCCTCACTAAAACGGTGAATGGCGGCTTTTGTTGCACAGTACGTACTGTATCCGGGGTATCCAATGGCACTGAATGTTGATCCTATATTCAATATGATGCCCGGACGTTTAAGCCAAGAAAGGGCATGTTGACTTAACAAAATAGGTGCCAGCATATTTAGCTGCGTTTCTCGTGTAATGTCGGCCGCAGTTTGCTGTGCGAGATAAGCAAAAGTATTGGTGCCTGCATTGTTGATCACGATATCAATATAGATGCCCTGATCTTTCCAATTTAAACAAGCTGTGTTGATGGTTTCTATACCATCAGCTTCTAAGTCAGCCCTGATGCAAAGGTGTTCACTTGCGTTTTCAAGGCTATTTTTAAGTTCATCAAGCTTCGTTTGTTTTCTTCCAGCAAGAATTAAATATGCTCCCTGCTTGGCTAATTGAATCGCTAAGGCTGATCCGATACCACCTGTTGCACCAGTGAGTAGAATACGTTTTTGTTTTAAATCCATTAGTTGCTCCTTTCTTCTTGTGGGAGTGAGGCGCTATGCGTTTTTCGTGAGATTCAGGTAGCTGCGGTTGACGTTGAATGTGATTGAGTAATGGGTAAGTTATGCAGCATCTGACCGTATAGTTGGTACACAATGTTTGCACCGTCGATAATGGCTTGCTGATCGTCGGGATCGGTGATCTGATTCATCAGGCCTTCAAACATTTTGATGTGTTCTTGGTCTAATTCACTGTGTGATTTTAAATAGGTCATTGCGCTATCGGGTAACGTCAACGTTGTTTGGATTGCTGCGGCGACTTGCCCTCCTTCACTCACACTTGTGCCTTCTAGTACCCATACCATGCCAAAGAAGGCCATTGGGTTACGACGATCAATCTGGTGATACAGGTAAGCGACCATCAGTTCGATATCGGCACCGACTTTACCTTGATGGGTATTCGCACGTACATCTTTGGTATTACCACCACATGTTTGAATGTCATTCAATATCCACTCGTGATGGCCTTTTTCTTCTTCGATATATTCGCCAATTGCTTGGCGTAGCCATTCGTAGTGTTCGGGTAATCGCGAGCCGCAAGCCATTAATAGTGGAACGGTATGCTTCACATGATGGTAAGCCTGAGTAAGAAAGCTGATATAAGCATCAAGGCTCATTTCACCATTAGCACATGCAGCAAAAACGGGCGCGTTTCGCATGGTTTGTTGTGCGTCTTTAGTGTGTTGTTGTAACTGTTCAAAGAACGGCATTACTGTAGTCATAGTGTTTTCCTTAGGTATTGAAATAGTCGATACTGTATTCAAAATGATGATCTCTGTATCTATTGATTCAGTACATTTTGTTACCGCAGGTGTGGTTACATTGTCACTTATTGTGCTATCTAGCTTGTTAAGCTCTGCCTGAAAATAATGCAGAAAGGCATCTCGACGCGGACGGCCGTTGCTGGTTATCAATTCAGGTAATTGATTAAATGGACGAGAAACAATGATGGAACCAATGCGTGCGTAATCGGGTAACGAAGCATTTAATTGCGTAATAGATTCCGCTATTTGTTTTAGGTTTTGTTTTCGATTCTGTTGTGCTGATGGGTGATCTGAAGCATGGCTGGCAATAATGGCGGTGAGCGAGGCTTGCCCATCGCCCAGTACAACCATTTGTTGCAGCCCGGCATAAGCTTGTGCTTCTGATTCAATCCATTCTGGTGAAATGTTACGACCATAGCTGGTGATTAGAACGTTTTTCTTACGCCCAGTAATATGCAAGAAACCGTCTTCATCTAAGTAACCTAGGTCTCCCGTTGCGATCAATGTCGGCTGCGTAGAAGCGCCGATATAGCCAAGCATGGTAGAGCCAGACACCAATACTTCGCCATCTTCAGAAAACGTGACGTGGCAGTGAGGCAATATGCGTCCGCTGCTGCCTTGCAAGTTGCTACGTTGAGGATGGGCTTTATCAGGGCGGTTTAAACTGACAACTGAGCCACATTCAGATAACCCATAACCTTCATAAGCTGGAATACCCGCAGCGTGTGCTTTACTTAACAATTGAGGTGAAACACGTGCGCCACCCACAGCAACAAATTTTAATGACCGAATGGTATGAGAAACGGCTTCAGGTGCAGCTTGAACAATGTCAGTTAATGCCATCAATAATTGTGGTGTTAGCACAAGGCTTTGTGGCTTATGGCTTTGTAATGCGTGAATAAACAGTGAAGGATTAAATTGGCTTGAACCGGTTAATCCGAGGTGACGTCCAGAAATGATGGTGGTTGAAATGCCAAGCATTATCGGTACATACAATCCTGCTATATTTTCAAGTAAAGTGGATAGGGGCAATAGCACAAAATGCTTGTTAGGGCACGATGAAAAGAGTAGTTCATTGGCCAGTGTTTGAGCCACGTTATCTAAATGCGCCATACTCAGGCAGACACCTTTGGGCTGACCAGTAGAGCCTGATGTAAAAGTGACTTTTGCCGTGCCTGCTGGCAACTGTTGTTGCTTATTATGTGTTGCTCGGTGGTACACCGGTAGCGCTGCTATATAACCCACCGTATCTGTCGTTTCTTCCCAATTACCTATTAACGTATCTACATTGGCAGCGTCTAGTAGGTGAGTCACCTGACTGGTAGAAAAGAACACGGGTACAGGTACTAATACAATGTTTGCCGCTATTGCTGCTAGATCGATAATTGCCCAGTTAATGCTGTTATCTGCTTTTAAGGCGATGCGTTCAGCTTGTAATGCAATTAATGCATGCTTTGCGTGTTGTACCGCTTGCCATAATTCACTGAACGTTAGACTGCTGTTTGGCTTACCGATTACAGCCAGTTTTGTCGGGTATTGTGCTGCCCATTTTTGTAGGGCTGTCAGCACACTTTTATGCTGAGTATTGTGATCGAAAATAGTATCCATTAGCGTCTTTCCTCACGGTATTGTTTAATTGCAGTCAAACGTGAAAACCGTGCTGTTAATTGCTTTAGCCCTAAGGGTAAATTCACGACAGAAACACGCGGTTGGTGGTGGTAATACGTTCCCCATGTTGATTCAGCGTCAGGTATGACATTTGGATTTGCATCCGATAACACATGCAGCTGTAAACCAAGGCGGCACATCATGACGTAGAGAGGATCGGTCGCCGTAAAAATACACCACTCAAAACCACTATCGACGAGTTTTTGGGTCATCAGCATAAAATGCAGCGGTGACATACCGTGTGAAAAAGAGGCCAGTTGCCCAAATTCGATGAGCTTGCTGCGGTCAATCTTCTGATCAAATGCTATAGCCATTAATGCATCTGCAGGCTGAGACAGGTATTGCTCAAGAAAGAGGGATTCTTGGCTTGCAACGCGAAATCCACAAACAGAGAGCAGCATTTGCCGATCATCATAGATAGCCATAAAGGTTGGCATGAATTCGACAATCTTTGCATTAAAGGCATCTTTATAGCGTGTGGAAACGTATTGCTCTACGTCTTGCCGATAAGGATGTTGCTTATCAATAATAAGTAAATTGGCATGGGTGTTGAGGTGATTTGTGTTCATCGCTTTCCCCTAATCATTACCGTTATAGTTAACATTAAGGGGCGAAACTTAAGAAAGACTTAAGAGAGCAGATATTGATATTAAGATCATGCTTATTTTTTGAAATATACCTTTGTAATAGTGCTAACTCCTTGATTATGCGCCATGCATCATAATGAGAAAAAAACACTCTTGTCATACGCTATTTGTTGAATATTGTGATTTTGATTGCGAAACATTAAAGCCTATTGGTGGTAAGTTTCGCAATGCATAATTTCAAAGGAGTATGATATGCAAGATGCAAATGCTAGATTCCCACGCACAGCTAGAATTTTAATCCTTAGGCAGTTTTTGTGGGGGGCCGCTTTCTACGGTACCTATGTATTATTAACAAAATATTTCTTGTTTGAGCTTAACTACAGTGAAGCTGATACCATTATGATGCTGGGTGCTTTTGGTGCTGTAGGGCCAGTATTTTCGGCTGTTGGTGGTTTTGTCGCTGACCGCTATATTGGTTCGTTCCGTGCTGTCTATATCGGTTATACCACTTATACGATTGGTTTCTTTTTACTTGGAATCGGTGCATCACAGCTTAATATACCGATGAGTATTTTTGCTATTGCGTTAATTGGTTATTCGCGAGGGTTGTCTGCAACTTGTCCGACGGTGTTGTTCGGTAATTCATATTCTGCTACAAACCGTGAGTCTTTCCAGCAGGGCTTAACGATTAACTATTCAATCAATAATCTGGGCTCTTTTTTATCACAATATCTATTCCCATTTTTTGTTGCGTATCTCGCCTATCAAGGCAACTTCTTTATTTCATCATTTTTGATGATGCTGACATTAGTTCTGTTTTTCACTTTCCGCAAAGAGTTGGTTGAAGCGGGTAATGACCTCGATAAACGCCCTGTAAGTATGAAAGTGTGGGCTGGTTTTATTGTGGGTTCTGCGATAATGCTGCGCTTAGTGTATTGGATATTCGCGAACTTAGATGAAGGTAAATACCTGCTTTACGCACTAGGTGTGCTGGTTATTTTGTATTTTATTTATGAAATCACTAAAGCGACTATCGCGTACAGATATAAGATGTGTTGTGTATTAATCATGATTTTCATCTTCATGGTTTTTTACTTCTATTATGGTCAAATGCTCACTTCGATGAACATTTACGCAATTAACTTAATGGGTGATCAGCTCTTAGGGTTTATTCCTATTCGCCCTGAATCTAATGTGGCGTTTAATCCATTATGGTGTTTTGTGCTGGGTGGTCCGGCTATTTATATCTATGGTTGGATGGATCGGAAGGGATACTCACCGACGATTCCAACTAAGTTTGCTGCCGCTTTTGGCTTTACCGCGATTGCGTTTGCTTTGTTGGGTCTATCAACTGGCTTTGTGGGCGAGAACGGAAAAATTTCTGCAGACTGGATTTTGTGGGTGAATTTTTTCCAATCGTTTGCAGAGTTAATTGTTGGCGCGTTGGGTGCTGGTTTCATTTTTGAAATGGTGCCACGTTATCTATCTGCATTCTCGATGGGGTTGCGAGCTGTTGCCTTGTCGTTAAGCGGTATTTTAGCGGCCGTAATTTCAACCAAAATAGCATTACCGAAAGATCAGGTACTAACCCAAGAAATTATAGAAAATGTTTATACTAACTATTTCTATACATTAGCAGTATTTGCATTCTTGATGGTTTTCGTCACATTGGCACTGTCTAAAGTGATAGCAAAGCTTATTCGCAAAGGCGAAGAGTTAGAGAAATTAGAAACAGAAAAAGAATTAGCAACAAACCACTAATCATTAGTGACTCATTATTAATACAGTAATAGTAAAACACCCTTTGTTATTATAATTATTTTTATAAATAACAGAGGGTGTTCTTTTATATGTAGGCAGATTGCGGTTAAGGCTTCATTGCAATTGTCTGTTCAGTATTAGCAATTGGTAATGCAGCACTGACCGATGTCATATTAACGATGTCTACCTTTAATTTATCTTTACCGAGTAATTCATCCACAATTTTTTGAGGGAATGGCCAGTAATTGAGCTGAGCATATAAGGTAATAGTTCCTGAAGTCCCTTTTGGTATTTGAAAAGTATAATCGACGATTGAATAGCCATTCGGTTGAATGCGCGTATCAGACAACACTCTATCAACTTCCCACACATTTAAGTCAACCACATTGCCATTGGCATCACCTAACGTGACTTTGAAGTTACGTGTCCCTTTTTCAGTGTGTCCATCGACAACTGCACCAGAACGGTAGATTGAGGGTTGAACGTCTGTTTTAACATTAAAATCAACCCACACCTCACGGCCTTCAGGGAAACCAGTAGGCAGTTTATGACCCGCACCCACATTGGCCACTTTGACTTTTATGGTGACAAGCTCGCCTGATATGAGTGAGTCAGGTAAACCAATAAACTCAATGGTTGCTGCCGATCTAAGCATGGCACGTGAGAGCTCGGCACTTTCCGGGTTATTAAAATATTGATGTAACGTTGAATTACCCCCAGTGAATTCATGGGAATAAATGTGTTTACGCTCTTTTCCCATAATGGCTGATTTACCTGGGTTATCGCGTTGCCCTGGACCTGGTGTCATATGGCAATCTTGGCACTGTATGCCTTGCTCGTTATAAGCGCTTTCTTGCCATTCATCGTAAGTACGTTCTATCGGTGTACTATTGAAAGGGTGAGTAACATTATGACAAGTAGAACAGAATTCAGAGCGAGTATGAAGATCAGAGTATTCTGTTTTATGGTAAGGCGAACTTGCATCGGTACGCGGACCTAGTTTTACATGTTTATCTTTGTTGGGTGATAAAATGTAAGCCGCGTTATCGTTGCCCGTTATACCGATAATGTTATGGCAAACTTCGCAGTTTACCCCAGGTAGGTCGGTCTTCGTCTCTATCATTGCGGCAGAAGCATCCATGCTTGTCATGCCTATCGGGCTGTGACAAGCAATACAAAAATTATCTACTTGGCCATCAGTTGCTTTACTCGCGCGTAGAAATAGCGCTTGATAAATAGGGTCTTCCCAAGAGTAAGCCATGGCTGATTTTTCCCATTGCTGGTAAATTTTACTGTGGCACCCTTTACAGACTTCAGTGTCTTCAAACATGGTAGGTGTTAGCTGACGGCCATCGGTGGTAGCCCGTGATGGATAAAAAGGGCTGCTTTCCGTTATTTGTTCTTCTGTTAGTGGCTTATGCGGTTTTTGCCATTTATACAGACCGTCTTGTGCATAAATGTGAAAGGGTGATAGTAATACTATAAATATAAAAAAAGATCGGATGAAATTGAATAGAGGCAATAAGCATAAAGCCTGATGTTGAATTGGTTTGAATTCGTTTTTAATTAAAAAGTATCGAGCACTTCTAATATCCATAGGTTTACCCATTAAAGAATGATGAATATATTGCTGATTAGCTAAGCTGCCACCTATTGAGTTTAGGTGTGACAAATGGAACTGACTTCACAAATATAAGATTCTTGGCATACTTTTGTGTGGATAATGAAATGTGAAAAAATTTACACAATTGTGACTATTTTTTTTGATATTCCCGTAGAATACGTTAGATATTTTAGGCATCGTTATCAATGTGCTTCTTTACTGACAATGGTAAAGAACTTGTATTTAAGAATGCAAATCTAGGGGATAGATATGAAGCAAATTTTTTTAGGTAGTGTAATTGTCGCTTCATTATTAATGCTATCTGGTTGTGGAGATGAGTTACAGCTCACTGCTGCACAGGTTAAAAATGTGGATAAAATGTCGGTTGCTTCTGATCAAACGACACTAGATGTATATTGCCCGACAGGAATTTGTATTTTTGACTTGTCATCGAATATTGAAACGAACGTTGTTGTTACCATGCATTACAACGATGACAAGATATTCAGCAAGATTGAAGGCGTGAGCGTGACGGGTAGAATGGGCTCAACAGTAAAAGTATTAGGTGAAAACAGCTTCAGCATGGATCTGGCTGCTGATAACGACGTATCAAAAATTCAAGTTGTTGACTTTTATCGTTAATCGTTTATTTGTTATTTATTCTTTGCTTTCGTTTATGTCGATTAGATGCACCCGCCGTCGGTTTCATTGGAACTGGGCGTCTCTCTGCTAAAAGGTGTTTAATAGCCAATATAGGGTGTGTGAATAACATTCTTGGCCCAGCATAGCGCATTATCGTTTGCGACATTGCTTTGTATTCTGGTTTATAGCAGTGAATAGGGCATTGACGACATGTTGGCTTGTTTTCGCCATAAGGGCAGCGATCTAATCGCAGAAGTGCATATTCAAGAAAGTCGGCACATTGCTCACACAGTTTGCCGTTTGGCTTAAGTGCATTTGGACTAGATACTGCGTGCTGAGCGATCTTGTGATGCTGGTGGTGTGCTTTGCAGTAAATATTTGTCATTAGCTGGACGGTTTTAAATTCGCTTCTGAGAGAGCCCGCTAAGATGTTTGGCAAAACTGAATGCATATTATTACCTTTAGTTCGAGCGATAGAACTTACACAATATCGAGTGAATATTTTACTCGAACAAAGTGATATTTAAAATGCAACAAATGGTTTTTCAGCACCAAACTTGATCTTAAAACGTGATTTATATGTCACATTTTGAGTAACATGTTATCAGCATGCAAAAATAACGCTATTAGTCGCAAGATTCCTTGCTTGATGGGTTGATCTCAGTGGGTTTGAGCAGTAGTATCCGCTCCTCGTTTTTTGTGGTGGTGTGTAATGAGCAGATTTGAGTGCCTTGAAAGAATTGTCGACGAATATCGTAAAAAAGTTCGTGACGCTGAGTTCAATCGACATAATGACAGTGAAGTAGCTAAAGTACTTGTATTGCTCGTTGGGAACTCTATGTTCAATCTTGCAGATGAATTTGCTGATTGGGTAAATCGAGGTGGCGATCGTAGCTACAGCGGTAAGTTTTTTGTTTCTAAGCAGCTTATGACATTGCTAGAGCCTGTTACTTTCCGCGGTGTAACTGTTCGTCGTGATTCGATTAAACTATTCAGAGTATCTTAATCTGTATAGTTTCGATCGTTGATTCAATAATCACTCCAAAGTGACATTGAAGAATAGATTATGGATTTAGCTTTACTGACAGGAAGTTAAATCGACAAAAAGGGATGCTTCGGCATCCCTTTTTGCTATCTATAATCTACAAAAAATAACCCGCGAATGTTGGTTACCGCAGATAGGGTAGATCCAGCACATGATTTATGGTCAACTACGGCTAAGTCAGCTTTAGAACAGGATTAAAAATGGACGCAGAGTTTTGGCATAGCCGCTGGGCAGAGAATCGTATTGGCTTTCACCTTGACGATACCAACCCAGTATTAACGCAATATTGGCCAATGGTTAAAGCAACACGCGACGATCGTGTGCTTGTGCCTATGTGTGGAAAGTCTGTTGATCTGGTTTGGTTAGCACAAAAACATAATAACGTAATCGGTATTGAGCTGAGCGATATCGCAGTAAGATCGTTTTTTGCTGAACACTTGTATACACCCATGGTGACTGCAATCGGTCATGAAAGTGTGTATGCATTTGATGAGATCACCATTCATTGTGGCGATTACTTTTCTGTGCGTATTGATCCTGTTGATGTGGTCTACGATCGTGCTGCATTAATTGCGATGCCAAAGAATATGCGTGAAATGTATGTTGAGCGTTTATTGTCGTTAGTGAAAAAAGGCGGTCGCATTTTGTTGGTAACGTTAGATTACCCACAAGAGCAATTAAATGGACCTCCGTTTTCTGTGACGAGTGATGAGGTACGCCGTTTATTTGATGGATGTAACATCACGCTTTTAGCACGCGATGAAAAAGATGAAACACACCCACGACGTAAAAATGGATTAAGCCATTTTGCTGAAGAAGCATGGTTGATTGAAGTCGTTTAACATCGGGATTTTCAAGCTCGGTACGTTTATTGAGTCATGAATCTATTTATTGAGTTAACAGTAGCAGAATGAAAAGAGGCGAGGCTCTATGATAGAGCCTCGCCTCTGTTGTCACTAGTATATTCAGTGGTAGAGAATAACGTTGGATTAATAAATAACTTTAACGTCTGCTGCTGCATTAATAGCGTCAGAAACAGCCTGTTTGGTATCCTCACGGCGTGTTAACGCAACACCAAGGCGACGGCGTCCGTTAATTTCTGGCTTGCCAAACAGGCGCACCTGAGTCTGTGGACGAGATAACGCGGCGGTTAAGTTATCGAAGCGAATATTGCTTGAAATACCGTTACCTAAAATAACAGCAGAAGCCGCTGGGCCATACTGAATGATTTGCTGAATAGGTAAGCCTAAAAACGCACGAACGTGTAATGCAAATTCAGACAGATCTTGAGAGATCAACGTAACCATTCCCGTATCATGCGGGCGAGGTGATACTTCATTGAACAGCACTTCATTTCCACGCACAAACAGCTCTACGCCGAACAACCCATAGCCACCCAGTGCATTAACCACTTTTTCAGCAACATCTTGCGCGGCTTTTAGTGCTTCATCTGACATGTGTTGTGGCTGCCATGATTCACGGTAATCACCCTCTTCTTGGCGATGACCAATCGGCGCACAGAAATGCACGCCATCAACGGCGCGTATTGTAAGCAGTGTAATTTCGTAATCGAACTGAATAAAGCCTTCAACCACAACGCGACCAGTACCCGCACGGCCGCCTTCTTGTGCGTACTGCCACGATGCTTCGATATCGGCAGGTGTTTTAATCACACTCTGTCCTTTACCTGAAGAACTCATAATAGGTTTAACAACACACGGTGTACCCACGCGTTCTACTGCTGCGACAAAATCATCGTATTGTTCGGCGAATTCAAAAGGAGAAGTAGGAATCTGTAAGTCTTCAGCCGCTAAACGACGAATTCCTTCGCGGTTCATGGTTAGCTTAGTCGCATTTGCCGTAGGAACAATATTCACCCCTTCAGCTTCAAGCGAGACTAGGGTGTCTGTTGCAATGGCTTCAATTTCAGGAACAACGTAGTGTGGCTGCTCTAATTCAATCAATTTTCTAAGTGCATCGCCATCCAGCATGTCGATAACATGGCTACGATGAGCAACTTGCATTGCTGGTGCATTGTCATAGCGATCAACGGCGATAACCTCTAAGCCTAAACGCTGACATTCAATCGCCACTTCTTTACCTAATTCACCAGAACCAAGAAGTAATACACGGGTTGCATCAGAACGCGTTGCTGAACCAAACATTGAATTTCCTTACGATGAGTATTGATACTGGGTAAATGATAACTGATTTTAACAGTGACGCAAACGTTTGCTTTGTTGTTTTCGTTGATGTTTTGAACGATCAGAACGTAATGGACAATAAAAATACAATGTTGTATTGGGTAAGTATGAATTAAGTGTGAATGGTGAAGTAACTTGGGTATAACGTATTGATAAGCGCATTTTCCTGTCAACGTTGTGTCAGTTCTCGTTTAAAGCATCGTGTTTAGGGAACTTTTTGGTTAGATTACTTCTGCCCACTAGAGGCCAGTAGGGGTGTATACACCTACACATTAAGTGACAATGTAACCAATATGAATTATTCGGTTTTACTTATAGCAACAACAGCGTTGCGATTTTAGTTGTTCTATCAAACACAAAGTAGGCAGTACAAAATGAAAAAGTATTTCTTAGGGTTAGCACTATTTTTTGTTGTTCCATTTTCAGCCCATGCGGCGCAAGCCATTGGCGTCTTCTTAGGTAGCCCAATGTCTGGTATTCAATATAAGCATAACGATTTACGTTTTTCGCTTGGCATTGATGACTTCGGGCTGGCAGTTGATAAAACGTTCAACCTTGGTTCTTTGTCAAAAAATTCGGATTTAAATAATTTATATACCTTTGTTGGTGCACAATACGTTGATAACAAACACGATAAAGTGGGTGTGCGTTCAGGTGTTGGTTTTGAGCTACCAGTGAATAGCTTTGAGTTCTACGGTGAGTTAGGTCCAACACTTTATGTTGTTGAAGATGTTGACCTTGAATTAGAAGCTGCGCTTGGTTTTCGTGTCCGTTTTTAAATCAATTTAAAACCAGTGCCAAGCTATAAAGAATGTATATAAAAGGGCTAACCAATAATATGTGGTTAGCCCTTTTTGTTTGTTTTTACTTGTTATGTTTCGTGCTGCTTTGCATTATAAAAAATGCGGCTTACTCACTATTCAGCGAGTAAACCGACTTCGATATAGTATTTTTTAGCCCCATCGTGCAGCGGTGCTGATAATCCATCTTTAATCATTTCTTCTTTTTTCAAGCCACTAAAAGCCGGATGTAATCTTTTAAACTCATTGAAATTATCAAAAACAGACTGTGTAACCGCATAAATCACATTGTTATCGACTTGAGTTGAACTTACGAAAGTCGCGCCGACACCAAATGTTTTTACACTATTCTCTGAACCCATGTACATGCCGCCAGGAATGCTCACAATACGATAGAATGCATTTTCATCGACTAACTTATCGATGACCGGTCCTGACACTTCAACAATCACACTACTGCAAGATGTTGTGGCTTCTTTAATGGCGCCGCTAGGGTGCCCAACGGTGTAAATCATTGCATCGATTTTGTTATCACATAATGCTTTGGATTGTTCAGATGCTTTCAATTCAGAGACTAATTTAAAGTCTTTCATTGTCCAGCCTTTGGCTTTCATTAAGACTTCCATCGTGCCTCGTTGCCCAGAACCCGGGTTACCAATATTGACGCGCTTTCCTTTCAAATCATCAAAGGTCTTAATGCCAGAGTCAGCTCTTGCGACAACGGTAAAAGGTTCAGCATGAAGAGAAAATACGGAGCGTAATGACTTAAAAGGGCCTTTTTCTTCAAATAGGCTTGTGCCGTTATACGCATGATGTTGCCAATCTGATTGCGCGATGGCTAAATCAAGTTCACCTGCTCGAATAGTATTGATGTTATAGATAGAGCCCCCCGTACTTTCGACAGAGCAGCGTATACCGTGGGTTTTACGGTCTTTATTCACCAATCGACAGATTGCCCCGCCTGTTGGGTAATACACGCCCGTAACGCCGCCTGTACCAATAGTAATGAACTGTTCTGCATGCGCGGTAAGCGATACAACTAATGAAATAAAACCAACTAGAACTGAGCTAAGAGATATACGTTTCATTCTCTTTTCCTTGAATCAAAATGTGTAGAAAAGCATTTCACTGCAATATTGTGAATGTGGATGTAAAAATGTGTTCTGAACAGTATAGACAGTACTGTTTAATTCGATGTGTCAGTGATGAGGCGGTCGGTAGAGAAAAGCAGAAAGAACAACGCCACTGTTATTCTTTCCTGTATTCAATAATAAAATACAAAAAGTATGACAGTGGCGTTAAGTGTTTTAGCTTAGAAATTCCTATTTAGCTATTTAGCTATTTAGCAGTTTAGTTACTTTTTTACGGTTTTCCCAATGCGTAATAAAGGCAACAGACGCGACAATAATGGCCGCCCCTAACCACAAACGACCGGGAGGTGCCCAACCGAATACAACCCAACCAGCGAATACGTTTAGTGGTAATTTGGCATGATCAAAAGGCTGAACAAAAGAGGCATCGGCTGCTGCATAAGCCTTCGCGATTGCCCATTGTGCCAATGCTGTTAATAAACCAGCCGCCGCCAGTAATACCCAAGTCATGTTTTGATCGGGAACGGTGAATGTTGGCAATGCCAAAAACAGATTAAACGGGGTGATCAAAATTAAAAGATAAACCACCATCGTAGTCGGTGAATCATAAACCGATAACTTCTTAACCATAAGTGAGTAGCTTGCCCAAAAGAAAGCGGCACCTATCGGTAATAACGACGCCCAGTTAAACGAATCGCCCCAAGGTTCTAGAATAATCATCGCGCCAATAAAGCCTGCTAATGTTGCCACCCAGCGCGCCGTACCGACTTTTTCTTTTAGGAATAAACCTGAGCCAATCGTGGCAAATAAAGGGGATGTCATCAGTAACGCGATACCTTGC
This sequence comes from Photobacterium frigidiphilum, assembly GCF_003025615.1. Taxonomy (GTDB): domain Bacteria; phylum Pseudomonadota; class Gammaproteobacteria; order Enterobacterales; family Vibrionaceae; genus Photobacterium; species Photobacterium frigidiphilum. Next base: position 131,439 of record NZ_PYMJ01000004.1, read on the forward strand.
CAAATAGGTACAGGATAAGCGAGAGCCCACAGCCACAACTGAATACCTATAACAGATAGGAAAACCCGAAAGCAATGTTGTTTGAAATGCTCGGTACGTAAAGCGTGTCGTAACCCTAAATTTTTTAACCAAGGAAGCATTGCAATCAAAGCAATAAAATATTGGATAAAACCGACAGTCGTCGAGGGTAAATGAAGTTTAACGCTTAAGTACTGTGCCAAGCTATTTACAAGTGCAAATGCTAAGCCAGCAGTTAGCATCCAGCTCGCACCTTGAATTGGATTATGTTTGTGAGACATGGAATGAGACTAATAAGAATAATGAAGTCGGATAATACTCCGAACTTATTATGATTGGTACAGTAGCGAGTTGATTGGTTCTGATTCTAAAAGAAAAAACCGCTAAAAAGCGGCTTCTTCGTTGTGCTTACAATGAACGCTACCCAACAGATGCTGGTGGGTAGAGATATTATGCCGCTACATAAGTAAGGGGAATATCAGGGTTCAATGCTTCAAGTGTTGTTTGCGTATCTGAAAGATGGCTAATGGTGCTGTCTGCTTTTTCAACTAATGCTGCTTCTGCAATCTCAGTTAACGCATAACCCGCCATATTCATATTAACCAAGGCAACTTGCAATGGCGGAAGGCTAGGGTTGAAGGCCGCGTTTTCAGCATACTTACCAATGAACACTTTACCGTCAGTCGCTTTCAATGCCACACCGCTGTAATTCTTAGTGTATGGCGCATGTGATCCATTCGCTGCTTTACAAGCAATAGCAACAAACTCGTCTGTTTCTTTAATCGTTATACCGTGGTCAATTTTACCTAGCAGTGCATCGGTAATATTCAGATCAGCAGGGCCAAACGATTCTGGTAAATATTGTTGTAAGGTTTGTTCTTCACGCTCGGGTAATTGAACAATTAACGTCTTCGCCGTTGTAAGCTCGTTCATGAACTGACGACAGTGGCCGCATGGGCTGTAGTTAATTGTAATATCAGTGATACCCGTTTCGCCTTTTATCCACGCATGGCTAATAGCAGATTGTTCAGCATGAATAGTTTGAGAAAGCGATGCGCCGACAAATTCCATGTTTGCACCGAAATACAAGCGACCAGATTCACCACGAACAATGGCACCGACAAAGAATTTAGAAATAGGAGCAACGGAGTAAGCAGCAGCGATAGGAAGAAGGGCAACGCGTAATTCACTGTCTGTCATGTGGGTTGTTGAAAGCAGTGTGGTGAATTGTTCGGGACTTAGTGTTGCATCAAAATTAGCATCTTCAAATATAGGTTTTACCGCTGATGCAAGATCAGAGGGTAAGGAACCTAAAGCATCCATGATCTTAGCATGCATGAGGTGTTACTCCGTTTAGTTGATGGAGAAACATTGTAGGCGAGCAATTTTAAATTCTGTGTGATCTCGGTCACAATATAGCAAGTCTTGTTTCACTCCATACATTAATGCGAGTGGCGTCACACGTATTTTGAAAATCACACTACCATTTATCAACGACTTAAAAATGTACACGATTGCATGCACCTTGCAGCTTTTACCTATTATTTTTCAATAACCAAACACCATCAAAATGATTGGATAGACAACAGGTGCCAATATAGATGTAAAAATACCGCAAATCACCAAGGCTAATGAACTGAATGCGCCTTCTTGATGGTTTTCTTCCGCCGCTTTCGCTGTACCCAATGCGTGAGAAACCGTGCCCATTGTTAACCCCTTCGCAATGGGAGCATGTATGCCAAATAGCTTAAATAATGGATACCCGAATACAGCACCAAATAGCCCCGCAATAATCACCATAATGGCAGCAATCGCAGGTACACCACCAATTTGATCAGCCACCGCCATTGCAATAGGTGTGGTAACAGATTTAGGTAAAATACTGGCTGTTAATTCAGGTGAAGCCCCCATTGATAGGGCAATACTTGCGCCAACAATCATCGAAAGAAGGCTACCCACTAAACAGGCAGATAAAATGACTTTCCACTTTTGGCGTATTTGCGACAGTTGTTCGTAAAGCGGAAATGCTAACGCAACAACAGCAGGTTCTAGCAAATAATTCAGCCACTTATTTTGTGCCATATATTCTGTATAGGGCACATTCAGCCACATCAGCAAAGGAATAATAATGACAAGGCAAATAAGCAGTGGGTTCACAATAGGGTGCTGTAATCGTTTAGATATAAGACGCGCCAGATAAAAAACGATCAGAGTAGTAATAAGCCAGATCATTATTTTTCCTTATGGTGCGTAGCAACACCAATAACAATTAATACAACCAAGCTACTGCCTAATGTACTAAGCAAAATGGGAAGGGTATTCGTACTGATAAGATCGAGATAATCCATAAGCCCTACGCCCACAGGCACGAACAATAGCGCCATGTGGCGAATAAGCAGGTGGCAACCATCTTTTGCCCAATGCGAGGGAATTAGCCCCATAGAAAGTACGGCGAAAAGAATCAGCATGCCAATAATGCTGCCGGGAATAGCGACTCCCGTTAACGCTTGAATGCCTTTACCGAGAAAAAGACAAGCAAAGATGATCGCGAATGAGCGAATGTATTTCATAAACCCTTCAGGTACGTCAAATAACGCATTCATCATACAATTAATTTGTGATCTATGCCACATTTAACGCCATGGTTTATGCTTCAATTACGTTGTATTTTTCAGTGATCATGCAGGCTCCCATCAGAGCCTCATAAAAATGGTTATAGCTCAGACGCGAGGTATAATACAACGCCTGCAACTGCTATCAGAAGCACTGACACTTTATGAAAAATACTATTTTTAACAATATCTTCCGTTGTAGATACGGGCGTTTCTTCTTTGTGGGGAATAGGGACAACGTCTTGCTTTGATTCTTTAAATGTATGAAATAGCCGACACGTTTTTTCAGGAAGGGGGACACGAAAACCGTATTTAGGTACAACCTGAATAGGAATTGCCATCGTATTATTGTGCGTAAGCTTTTTATTAAGCGAAATAAAGAGTGAGTTTAAATCAAACTGGTCGTGTGTATTTTCTGTATCAGGTCCAAGCTGTACAAATGTTTTATCAAATAAGGTTTGAGACGTGATGACCTCACCAGAGAAATAGCATAAGACTTCTAACAAGCGAGACTCATGCAGTGTGAGACGAGTTTCGGTTTCATCATGCCATACTAATAAATTGAGATCCGGCTCAAAATCAACATCATGAAAACGGTAACAGCGGGTTAGGGCTTTCGTTGTCATAGTCATCACTTATTTGAATTAAAATAGAATGTGATAAAACGTTGTCTACACAGCATTGAACGCGACGATGTTATTGAGTGATTTTGGATTAAATCTGCTAGGTGTAAACGCTTTTCCTCTGCTTAAGTGTTGTTGCTATTTGAGTGAAGTTCAAACTTAGCAAGCGAGATATTGTCTCAAAAAAAAGCCCATTAACCGCAAAGGCTAATAGGCTTATTCTATTTGAGAAGATAATCGTTCATATTTCAGTGACTAATATGAATCTCAATTTTTCTGCATAACAAAAAAAAACTCACTAATTTAGCTAACACTGTTGTTGATATAGTCATACAGTGCTTTCAGTATTTTCATTTTATGTTCATTTGATTGGTTTTCTGTCGCCACGGCTTCAAAATTTTCCATATAAGCAGGTAAATTATCTTGAAAGAAATCTTGGCAGTGGTGCTTCCATTTTTGCTGTTCTTCGTAATTTAATGTCATCGGAAAATTACGCGCACGGTAACGGAACAACAGCGGCTTAATGCGCTTATCTTCAACGTTAAGCTGAATTTCAGCCAGTGCTTCAGGTGTCGATTCGCGAATAATATCGATAGAAGAGCGATCCGAAGTAGAGAAGAAACCATCATATAGCATCGAATCGACGTCGGTATTTTCTTTGTATTCACGCTGAACTGCAAAAATAGCCACCAGTTTTTCTCTTATTTCTGGGTGCTCTTTTAGAATTTGTAGATTCTTTAAACATTGGGCGCGATCAATACCAATACGATCGGCATCTTCTGCTTTTAATGTTTTCGCTGGCGCAAGAACAGGGCATTTATTTAGGTGAACCAATTTTACTGGTATCGGTAACTCGTCTGGTTTCAGCTCACTGCGCTTGGTGTACATACGTTCACGTATTTGATCGGCATCTAGCTCGATCAATGGCGTAGGATCTTGCGCAAGGTTAACCGTAATAACAGCATTCTTGTTATCAGGATGCCATGCCATAGGCACTATCCAGCTTGTATTGCCACACCCCACGCCAAACATGCCAGAAACATGCACTAAAGGCGTTAAGTTCACAATATCAATTAACTCTTGCAGCTTACGCTTCTGGCGTAAATCAAACAGGTAGTTAAATAACTTTGGTTGATTCGTTTTTAATATTTTTGCTAACTCAATGGTTGCATATACATCTGCCATTGCATCGTGTGCGTTCGCATGTTCAATGCCATTCGCAACAGACAAGTGTTCTAGCTTAAAGCTTGGCAAACCTTCATCATTATTGGGCCAGTTAACACCTTCAGGACGAAGGGCATAACAGGTACGCATAATATCAAGTAAATCCCAACGCGAGTTACCATTCTGCCAGCCCCATGCGTATGGGTCGTAGAAATTACGGTAAAGGGTATAGCGTGTTACTTCATCATCAAAGCGCACATTGTTATAACCAATAACACAGGTATTCGGTTTAGATAACTCGGCATGAATTTGGGCGATAAACTCTGGTTCAGATAGCCCTTTTTCTTGCGCCTCTTGTGGCGTGATACCTGTTATTAAACAGGCTTCTGGTGACGGTAAGTAGTCAACAGGGGGCTTACAGTAAATTACCAGTGGCTCACCGATAATGTTGAAATCCATATCTGTACGAACACCCGCAAATTGACATGCGCGATCGGTAGCGGGTGTTGCCCCGAAGGTTTCATAATCAATCCAGTAAAGTGTTGGCGTATTGTCTTTTTTCATCATAATACCCTGACGCCATTAGAATCACTTAACGTCTATTTTGTGTGATTCGAATGGCTTACAAATAATGTACTGTTTGTAAGCACAAATTATATTCATGTGTTTATGTACATACTTTTATACGCACATTCCAACATACACGTCTTACATAAACAGCTTAGCAGTATTAAACAGCCCTTTTAATTCAGAGAGCGTGTCTTAAACCTTCAATTGATAACAAATGGGTAGCGGTGTTGTTAATCGTTTTGTAATCATTGCGATACCCAATTGGTGCAGTATCTCGCAGCAACCCTTGAAGAGGCAAGGCTGAAAGGCAAAATCATGCCAGAGTTAATAGAATCAGTAATGAATTGCGCTGTAACGGCAGAAAATGAACAAGATTTCGTCACTTTAGACGATTGCGTTAGCTACTGGCTAAAACACTATAGTTGTAGTGATGACTGCGCATCTAAGGTTGATATAGCTTCTTTTAGAAGGTAGAAATATGCTTACGAGGGCAACTTGCGGGAAATGAAAATTTTCTGGCTCTCTTAGCCACCACCACCGAGGTTGGCGATTTAGTCCATTTTCGATGGTGAAGGGCAGAGCGTGATGCGTAACGGTAATATTTTAGTAGATTAACAGCTAACACTAGGAAAGCTGATATTATTGAGCTCTAAAAATTGTATTTTATTGCTAAATCTTCGTTGGTGATATTTCAGGAAATAAATCCTCTTGTTCAGGAGAACCCATTTCATGGTAAGAAAGATTTAAACCATCCCCTGAATCTTTGGCTATAGCTTTTACTTCAAAACGGTGACCATTATCATCGCGCTTTATAGAAGCAATTTGAACTCCCACAAGTTTCAGCTTTTGTTTTTTATTTGGGCGAAAGCTGACGTTATAACCACCTTGTTTAGCTATCGATGGGTAGCACCATGCATCTTGAGATATATGTCGTAAGTCAAAATAATCTTTAGTGATTGATTCCGAAATACGATATAGGTATTCATCGCCATTATCGACATCACGAATAAACTCATGTTTTAGAAAATCTTGAATCATTTCTAGTTTTAGAGCGTCATCTTTAGTGAGGCCTTCAATAAGCGGTGGGAAAGCAATACAAGTTACTTTTATTGGTTTTACAGCTTCATAAACAATCAAAGAAAACAACTTATCATCAACAATCTTTAATTCTTCGACCGCATTATCAGGAAAGATTGGTGATGTATATAGTAAAGGTTCATGCTGTCGATTTAGTCGTCCTGGCTTAACAACCTTTTTTGGTGGCTCCCAACAATCAGCCACTGTTGACATTGAGTTTAATGGTAATGTGGTATCACCTTCTTTTATATTTCTTACACGGTAGAACCTTGTATTTACTGGATAGCTCGAGTTTGTTGGTGCTAAAAGTGTGTAATTGCCTCTTGGGGTATTAAAAGAGATAACATTTGATATTTCCTTTTGTATATCTCTGTAAGTTAGTTTTTTAAAATCTAACTCACGAAAAGAACAAATCTTGTCATTTAACTCTGTGATATCTACATATTTTAGCCATTCATTCATTGGTAACACTCGTATTCCTGTATATAAAAACTACAAATTATTATCAGGGAGTCGTCTGAAAGGATTCAAACAATTACTGATAGCATTTTTGTTGGGATCATAAATGTTATATTACCAATTGCAAATAAAATACAAATCGTTTCAGTATCCATTCTTAAATTAAGTGTTGAGGAATCGTGCGATTTGAATATGCTAGATTAATGAAGATGATAATATACTTTTATATGCACATTACCACATACTCGTCTTACACAAACAGCTTAGCAGTATTAAACAGCCCTTTTAATTCAGAGAGCGTGTCTTAAACCTTCAATTGATAACAAACAATTGATAACAAATGGGTAGCGGTGTTGTTAATCGTTTTGTAATCATTGCGATACCCAATCGGTACAGTATCTCGCAGCAACCCTTAAAGACAAAATCATGCCAGAGTTAATAGAATCAGTAATGAGTTGCGAAGTAACTACAGAAAATGAACAAGATTCCGTCACTTTAGACGGCTTAGCAAAAGGAGTTTTAACTAACCTCAACTACAGCGAACTTGTTAAGCAACTCGGCGAATGAGTTATAGACCGGCTTAAATATAAATCAAGCGCATTTGATTGAATTCAACTGGGAAAGCTACCGCTCAAATGCCTAAGGATAATATTGCAGTGAGTAAGAGATATTAGGGGGTAGGGTATGAATATTGAACGTTTGTTGGCCAAGTTTAATATCAAGGGAATTAACTACGAACCATCACAAGGTGGCAAGGTTGTACTAAGCCTCGAGGAGCAATTGGCTATCGTGGAAGGAATTACCCGTCGGTTTTCATTTGTTGTTTGTGAAATGTCTGTCGGATAAAGAATCCGTCAGAGCGTTATACCTGTTAACCAGGGTTAGCTAAATTAGTTGACTGGCTAACAGGACAGAAAACAGTTGCTATCCCAGCGTTGCTGGGAAGGGGAGATGGAGAAAAAGAGACACAGGTGGAGGCTTAGAGAAATGTATCACCTTGATGGTTTGTATGGCATTTGACTTCAGACCTCAGGGCAAGCTTACGAAGCTCCTTGCTCCATAAGGACTCCAGATAGGTAGCTATTATTTCTACCTGCACGTGTTCGCTTTCTTTTTAAACCCGCTTTAAAGGATTTATCTGCATTTAATAGATTTAATGCAATATGACGAATTGCAGCAAAGTTTTCACCCGCTTCATCTCGCCTTATTCTGCATGCATCTTCATTCATGCCGACATCCAGCTTCCAATGCAATTGAACCTCAATCGACCAATGTGATCGGCTGGATTCAAGCAGCGTTTTTGCATCTAGTTTCTTAGAGCTAATGTAGTAACGAATTGAAATGTCATCCGCTGGAATGTCTCCAACCTGCCTGACCGATGCAACGATACCCATTACTTTTAATTCTGGCCAATCATAAGCAATATCACCCAGTACCGATAAATCTTCATTGACTAACGCTACGCGGGTTTCTTCACGGCCATGCCCTTCTTCTTAAGTACTGTATGAGCTTCCTTCGGAGTTTTGCAACATCTCCATTCTAAAGTAGTCATTAAAGGCTTTCTCTAAGCGCTTTTGATTACCTTTTACCGCTAGTAAATAAGTCTACTATCCTCTTGGCTATATCACGCTGACAAACCATTGCGTCAATAGTGACAAGGCATCCACGTATGTCGAGTAGCTTCAGAAGCTCAGGTATAGCGGTGATTTCATTCGATTTCTCTGATGTTTTAACCTGCCCAATAACCACTTGATTTGCAGCACTAAAAGCACTCACCATATGGATTGCGCCTTGACGCCTTTCTTTGTCATAAGTGCCACGCAGAGTTTTGCCATCAATCGTAAAACACCACCATCAGTCGCTTGATGACAGTCATCCATCCACATAGCAAAGCACTTTTGAATCTGCTTGGCTGATATCATCCCCATCACTCTAGCAATTGTGTCATGGACGGGAATGCCACTTTCGAAATCGCCATAATGCTTGAGCCAATCAAGGTGGTCTTCACCAAAGTCTTGTATTTCTTCCCAACCATCAGCACCACTAATTGACAGAAATATAATATCTGTCAATTTGTGTTCTATTTTCCACTGTTGCCGTGGGTCTTTGATTATTGAAATATGATCCAAAAGGCTAAGTCCGTTCATAAGTGATATCCATATACCTAAAGATAAGTATATGATCACAGCTGATATAGATCGTCAAATCGATCCTAATTGGGATTGCAGTTTTGTGCAGTAAACGGTAGTTTTAATTAAATTTCAACAGTGGCTGAGCCCTTTCTGAATAAGGGTTCTTCATGACCTTGCCCTGACTTGTCAAGCACACTGAACTTCATACCAAAACTGCGGAGTAAAATATGTCAACTTAATGTTTTTGTTGAATTTTCCTACGGCTAATTGATAACTTGATTGAAATACTCTACGAGATTTAAAGACGAATGACGTTTAGCATCACTCTCACCAGTATTATTTCCTGTTTGCTGACCAAAATAAAACTTTTCGCTCTCTATATAAACTAATGTATAGGTAGTCGATAATGTATTCCAAGAGCCATTTACAATCTCTCCTTTGTTTACATCCACCGCATAAGCTTCATAGCTTTCATCACTATATGCTTTACCTTTAACTTCAATCTTGGTATTCATTGTTATTAGCAGAGAATTAGATTCACATTTATTGTCAGCCGCATCATAAACACTTGCGCTACTCGTTAATGACAGGTCAGAATCCACAGTCATTACAATTGTATTATAAGCAGAAAGCTTATTACCATTTTCAACGTCATACACAGGAAAACATTCATTTTTCCACGTACCGCTCATTTCACTGATCAACTGTTTCTCAATAGCAGTTTTTTCATCTGTTGATGAATTCGAATTACTATCGCTACCACACCCAATAAGCAACGATGACATACTTAAAACACTTATTAACAAAAATTTATTTTTCACTGTTTACCCTTAATATATAAACCATTTAACGTTTAACATAAGTTGCACCACGGTTAACTCACAAAGCACACTGAACTTCATACCAAAACTGCGGAGTAAAACGTGTCAACTTGATGTGTTTATTATAACTTTATCACCACAGCAGTTACTGATTGAAACTATCTAATATTTATATCATCGCTATAAAAATCATTATCATTGATTTGCTTATATCTGGAAATAATATCCGTCAGTTCATACGCTTCACCGTCAATAGTATACATATTGATTATAAATGGAGTTCCACGAAGAATATCTGTAATAGTAAAGTATATTCTTATCATACCATTCAGTTCATTTAAGTAAGTTTTAGCATTTCTAACGTAAATTTTATAGGGTACTCTTGATGACGAATGATACTTAACGTCAACTATATCTGCCCACTTTACTTTCATGTTTAAAGAAAAAGGGGCGTTTATTGTCATACCGTCACCATCAAACTCTAAAGCTAGTGAATTTGAATTAAGACTCTTATAATGAGCAAAAACATTTATTATATTGTAGACGTTAGCAATAACAATGAGCATAGAAACGACATTCCATAGTCCATAACCAGACTTTACAATCCAAAAAGCGGAAGTAACAGTAAAGGTCATGGTCAGAAATATACTACTAGCAATCCAAGAGATAACCATTTTTCTTTTAAAGCCAATGTTCAAGTGATATCACCTTTTTAAGTAATAACGTCTAGAATAAGGTGTGCGAACGTTACACTTACCAAGATCCATACCAAAACTGCAGAATGTAACGAATCACCTTGATTCTTTTGTTATAGCAATGAATTGATAGATTAAAATTAAACAATCACACTTTAGTTTTCATTATTTCAGAATTCAATTCTTCACATTCATGAACAAAATACAAAGCATTTAACGGAGCAACAATGACCCCTACAAAAAACAAATAAACATTAATCAAGAACAAAGCATTTAGTAAAAAAGTAACAAAAGAAAAAGACAACAAGTAGTATCTAAATTTTTTTGAAAAGTTATAGAATGATTTTTCAAATAAAAAAGCCACGACAATAGATACGAAAAACAGTAATTGAATAACAAATGGACATTCGATATCCACAACTATATTTCAATAATACATTGATATAATTGAACCTGGTAACATCCATCATCAGAAAACATAATGTTTTTCCTCTTGATGAAAACTAAGTCGAATTCCTCTTATACTTTCTAAGCCTTTCCCTCTCTTCTTTATTTATCACCTATAACCTCTAAAGTTAAAATCTATTTCCTATTATTAGTTCCACTTGAGCCATTAATATCATGTGGAATTGAGTCCCATCTAACCATGAAAAAATTGTTCTAACGCCCAATTAAGTAGCTGACAACGCTACCAAATACACTACCGAAATTACTGAAACTAAGCTGAGTTAAAATGCCACGCGTTGGCAGTCTACTTAAATTGTTTGTTATACGTGGTCACTGTTCTAAAAATACATCTGAGTTTACATTTACAGTTTCGAAAAGGTATCCGGACTCACTACGAACAAGTTTTAAAGTTAAATCACCGGCACCGTTTTCGAATTGAGCATGTACCGTAAATATAGCGATCTCTCTGCTTCCACTAGTTGTGGAGATAGAAGACGTTGATTTAACAAATACTGGTGGCTCAAAAGTGTTAAGTTTACCGACTTTCGAAATATAATTGATAATTTTTTTACCTTTATCACTTTGAACTGCAGCTAAGCCGTCAGGGGTAAATAGATGTTCAAATTGTGTTGCATCCCATGTAGTGAATAAAGGTAAGCTTTCCTCAATAAAGGGAGTTGCAGCATCGGTAACTTCTTGTGTTTCGGTTGAAGCCCAATACATTAGACTAACGACTAGAACTGCGATGGTTAGAATAATAGCACCTACAACTTTTAGAAATTTTCCCATATATTTTCCTTATTCGTATAACGTTGAATATAATTTGTGCCACGGCTAACTCACCAAGAACACTGAACTCCATACCAAAACTGCGGGGTAAAACGTGTCAACTTCATGTTTTTTTAATCAAAAACACCTAAAGTAATACCTTTTTGCATGTAAGTTTTTGACCAAAATTACTTGTTTTAGTTATTGCTTGCTCATTAACTGTACCTAGCTTCCAGTTAGCTTTATCTGGCAACTTAATATTACTTTTTAGTTGTTCAACATACATATCCGGAAAACTATCACCTACTTCTACTGTGTAATTGCTAATTTCTTCTTTCAATAAGCTATTTCTCTGATTCCAGTTTCCCTTACTTGTAATAGTCACATCATAGAGTTCAGCATAGTTTGGTAGTTTAAAGCTCATCTTTGACAATTTATTAAATGAACCACCTTTAATGTAATCTGTGCGATCACTATATGAAAGCTGTATAGACTTATCATCTAAAGATGTACACTCCCAACTACCTGCAATATCTTGTATGGTTTCTGTTGTAGTAGTTGATGAACAGCCAACTAAAACACCTAAACTAAGAATGGTCACCACTTTATACATAATATTTTTACCAAATTTTCTGAATTGTTATTATTTTACCTAACGTCTAACATAAGTTGCACCGCGGCTAACTCACCAAGCGTACTGAACTTCATACCAAAACTGCGGAGTAAAACGTGTCAACTTCATGTTTTTGTTAGGCAAATTCACCAAGTAAAAGTAACCGTTCCGATAATATTCTCTTTTGGAACGAACCCCCAATACCTGCTATCCGAGCTATTGTCTCGATTATCACCCAAAACAAAATAATGCCCAGATGGTACGACCCACTCATCTAACAGAGAGTTGTCTTGAGAAAAATATCGACTAGTTCTATCTTTTTTGGTTACATCGATCAATATGCTATATGTATTGACGTCAATAGACTCTTCAAACAACCAAAAGTCATTATCAAGCTGTTCCTTTTTGATTTGATTTAGTAGTTTATAATCAGCACAACCCTCAATATTTTTTATACAAGCTTGTTTTAAATAAATATTCTTATTCCGATATATGATTCTGTCTCCAGGTAAACCAATAACTCTTTTTACAAAATCTATCTGTGGTTTAAGAGGATATTGAAAGACAATAACTTCACCCCGTTCAAGATTAAAAGATGATGTGGTTTTCGCAACTTGCATACCAAAATATCTATAGTTCCCAAACCCACGTTTATTTACAATCAAATGATCGCCAGGATTTAATAAAGGACTCATCGAACTTGCTGGAATTCTAAATAGATCAAACAAAAACACTCTCAATATGATAATAAAAGTAAGCGTTACGAAAAAGCAAAGTAACGTTGTCCACCATTTAGCATACCATCTCCTATCCTCAGTGCTATTATACTTACGTGTAACTAAGAAGGCATGCATAGGACACAGTATAAAAATAACCCAAAGCAACTGAGAATCAATTATCAATACATTTACGAGCAATAAAACATAAAAGAAAAAATATTTTGCTCTATTTACATATAGAAACACGAATGGCTGAACTACTAACCCTAAGATAATCGCCACCCACCCCTTAGGTTTCCAATGATTTTCCAAGTGAACACCTTTTTATTGCCTAACATTTTATTCAACGATCCTAGATCGCATATCCATCCTGAATTGGGATATATACACTCTGCGATCGCTATATCCTTAGACATAGCGGAATAGAGGAGGGGGATTCATATTACATCTTTTTATGAGCATGCTACCGCCCTTGAGTAACAGCCTCACAGCCCAATATGACAGACAATTTACGGGCTATTATGCCTTAATATTCGGCATTAAATGTTTGTTGTACATCAAGTTTATCAATATAAATCCAAATAAATATATTTAAAATTAATTAGTTGTAAAGGATTGGCTGGTTTGGCAGAAAGAGTGTGGGTCTATTTATTTGTACATATTTTAACCTGATTGTTGACGTTCACCCTGAAACGGTGCAGGATTACTACGTTGAAGAGCCTCGCCTAATGGCGGGGTTTTTTCGTTTTAGCACTATCAACATGAATGGGCGCTTTTGGCCTTTTCATCAACGACGCTTTTTTGTATGGGTGAAAACATGAAGGAAAATCAGTTCAGCCTTGGCTACTGGCTTTCTTTGGGGCGTTCTCACTGCAAGACTGGGCAACCATTATTGGTGTGGGGTTGTTGATTGATAATCTGGCAGCGGTTCCTCTTGAACAGTACCCGTTCGATGTGTTCGTCAGCTTTGTTTTCAATGTGGGGGCAGCAAGCGGCTGATAAAACTCAGCTAAGAGTATTAAAGGTTATTTACAGGGAAAAGGTGGTTACAAGTGCAGATAATAAGTGAGCGGTGCTATATTACTCTTTCACACGCCTGTAGCCTTCTTAAGCGGATCTATAATCAATCATTTCTTGAACGCTCATCTGAAGTCAGGGCCAGTGGGGGGATCCAGTTTACTTATCGATTAATTTAGAAAAGGCAGCATTGCCGCCTTTATGATTATTTAACACTCTTAAATTTATCTATGAGTGTTGTTAGTTGGAATTACCACATATCCCAAGCTTGAGCTTCAATTTCATTTTCAACAGCGTCTGGTAGATCGCTGAAGAAATCGAGTTGTGTAATTTCTTCAACTGCATCAACAGTTGTAATGAAAGAGGGTAATTCAGAAGAAGATATTTTTCGGTGTGGAAGAATGAATGCAATTGCATCATTGTAGTTTGGATCGAGAATGACTTTATAGAAACGATTTGGGATGTAGACACCGTTACCAATATACGTTTCATTACCATCCCAAATAGGTCCGGATACAACATAAAGCTCGCTGTAAGTATTGGCCCATTCACGTACTTTTTCTTCAAGGCCTTTCCATCCCCCGCGATTAAAGCCTGGTAGCTGTGGTGCCATGTTCGACATTAAGAAGCTTTCTTGCATCGATACTTGAGAAAAGTCCATTGTTCCAGACGGTGCTAAGTGCCCACGGTCATAGCCTGTTTTTGAATAGTCACTGCTTGTTGCACGAAAAGCGTCTGGTAGGTCTTGATCAATACGAAAGCTGTTAGAGCGCTTATAGAAAGCATTCACACTCTCTTTAGTGATGTGGTAAGAAACCCAGTTTGAGACTTTATTCTGGTAGTTATACCCAGCAGCATAACCATCTCGACATAGAATTTGATCACTATCATTTGGTGTACCTTTATCTAGGTGCTGATTACAGACTGCAGCTGAAGCAGATAGCGATAGGGTAATACTAAATATTGCGATTAAGAGGTGTTTCATGTCTTGTCCGTATTATATAAATGTATAAGACGGGCGATAGTATTGGCTGAGCGTATGTGTTGGTATTGATATATTCATAGATTGTGATGGGTGTTTTTTATGAGTTACAGTTGTGGGATTTTGAGCCATCTTTCAACAATATTAGTAAGATAGGTTATTCTGATATCGCCATATCGCCATATCGCCATATCGCCTCGCAAGCCCGACTCTCGTGAAATGTTTTTTTGTGTTCAAAGATGCCACCACCATACTTTACGCTTTTAGGTATTACGAAAGCTGGCATCAGCCACTATTATAGGGATGGCTCGCGAAGGTAAAACAGCTTTGAAATTATCGAATCTGTCATGATGCAGGTGATTGTTACCTAATAAGCGGTTATGCGTTTAATACAGTGCTTCGTTTTAGCCCTAGAAGGAAGCGAACGCCCTAGCAAAGTAAGCGTAAGTGCATCATTGCTAAGCAATACTTGCACAGAGTCCATGAGTGATGTGAATCTCTTTTTGTGAATGTTAGGGCATTGATTTTCCAGCGACTCGTGTAGTGTTTGAATATCACGCATCTTGCTTTCAATTATTTAATTTTTGGTGAATATCCATACCCAATAGGTTGAATAATCTAAGAGTCGTCATGTTTACGATAAAAATAGATTGAAATAGGCTGGGCAAAGCGCGCTAAAATATACGTTAAAGTTAATCCAAAAATCATGAAGCACAGGTACGCTAATACCTCAATGTGATAGCCGTAGTAATATATGTATCCAACAATAAAAATCGTACCCAAAATCAGAATGATGAAACCTGAAAAAAGAGCAAGAAATAGGATACCGAAAGCCAGTAAGTCAGGTGATATAGGTCTACTGAATTTTTGTTTGCTCATACGCATTCAATGTTCCGCACTAGTACGTATAGAGTTTAGCTTAAGTTTTTTACATTCTGAATGTACTTTTACTAACTAGTTTGGTCATACACATAACGATCAAGGTGATGCATTACACTCGGCAGTTTTGGTATGAAATTCAGTGTGCTTGGTAGGTTAGCCGCGACGCAACTTATGTTAGATATTATTAGGCTGTATGCATATGTCTCAGTTTGCATATTAAGTTTGTCTTATGATTGATTCACCAATTAATCATAGGAGATAAATATGGCATGTAGTTGCTGCGGTAAATACCTTAATGTTGGAATGATTCATAAAACCGATCTGAATACAGGTCAAAAGCTCAAATCTTGTCCTCATTGTTCTGATGCGAATGGTGGTGAACATGTCTTTCATCCATATCCGTCATCTTTTGGCAAAACGCCAGCTCGTAAGACCGCTCGTAACCCTGATGGCTATCAAAGCTATTGCATAGATTGTCGTAGACTATCGAAAGGTGTAGCCTCTCGGGTATATAAAAATGGACGGCCGTGCAGCGGTTTAGTTTAGGGGTTAAATGCAAGTTTTTAAAGAAGATGCTGTAACTTGGCTTTCAACGCTCGCTGATGCGAGCGTTGATCTTATTGTGACCGATCCTCCATATGAATCATTGGAGAAGCATAGAAAAATAGGTACAACAACTAGGCTAAAAGTCAGTAAGTCTTCGAGTAATCAGTGGTTTGAAATATTCCCAAATAACCGGTTTGAAGAATTCTTGCATCAGGTTTACCGAGTTTTAAAGAAAAACGCTCACTTTTACTTATTTTGTGACCAAGAAACTATGTTCTTTATTAAGCCAATTGCCGAGAAGGTTGGTTTTAAGTTCTGGAAACCAATTATTTGGGACAAGGTTAGCATTGGTATGGGATACCACTATCGAGCTCGACATGAGTACATTTTGTTCTTTGAAAAAGGTAAGCGTAAGTTAAACGATTTAGGTATACCTGACATTCTGGAATTTAAGCGTGTTTATCGTGGTTATCCGACTGAAAAGCCAGTAGAACTCATCCAGACTCTTATTTCTCAAAGCAGTGCTAACAATGAGTTAGTTGTTGATCCATTTTTTGGCTCTGGTGCTACTTTGATTGCTGCAAAAAAATCAGATCGCAGGTATATGGGAAACGACATTTCAGATGCTGCTCACGAGCACTTCAGAAGCAGGCTTAGCGAGAATTAAGGAGTTATATATGGCCTATGAGCTGGGTAATCGATTAGTTATTGGCGTTGCTTCTAGTGCAATGTTTGATTTGTCAGAATCCGATCAAGTATTTCGAAATAAAGGCGAAGAAGAATATCGTAAATACCAAACTGAAAATGTAGAGAATCCACTGGATAAAGGGGTTTCATTTTCATTTGTAAAAAGGTTACTTTCACTTAATGATTTAAGTGAAAACCCTGAATCAGATCCGCTGGTTGAAGTTGTTCTATTATCTAGAAATGACCCTGATACAGGGCTTCGGGTTATGAAGTCAATTAAACATCATAATTTACCCATAACCAGAGCAATATTCATGCAGGGGAAATCACCTTATGAATATATTCCAGCATTGAGTATTTCACTCTTTTTATCTGGTAACGCATCTGATGTTAAAGAAGCTATAGGTATGGGTTATCCTGCTGGTTATGTAATGAAATCTACAATTATTGATGATGATAGTGATGATTTAAGAATTGCATTCGATTTCGATGGGGTTCTTGCTGACGATGAATCAGAAACCGTCATGCATAATACGAATGATTTAAACCAGTTTCATGATTATGAAACAAAAAATGTCCTTCAACCTCATAATCCAGGCCCTCTAAAAGAGTTTCTTGTTAAAATTTCAGCGATTCAGAGAGTTGAAGAGGAAAAGAAAACAATAGATGCTGAATATAAAAATAGATTAAGGGTATCTATTGTTACAGCGAGAAATGCACCTTCTCACGAAAGGGCATTAAATACGCTAAAGGACTGGGGCGTTATGACTAACGATGCTTTTTTCCTTGGGGGTGTAGATAAGGGGCTTATCTTGGGCGTTCTTAAACCTCATATCTTTTTTGATGATCAATCTGGGCATTTAAGTTCGACGAGTTCTGTCGCGCCATCAGTCCATATTCCATTTGGCATTAAAAACGTTGAAGATACTCCGAAGTAGTACGTGTTTTCACTTAAATGCCATAAAGCCATCAACACGAATTATTAGATTCGTCATAGTAATAAACGTGTTCTGCAGGTTACATTACGATTAAATAATCATGGAGGATTTCATTAATGTTAGTACCGAAAGCATTAAAAGTTGGAGATAAAATTGGTTATTTTTCACCATCTTCTCCGGCAACAGTATTTGCACCTAAGCGTTTTGAACGAGCAAAAAGTTACCTAGAAAGTAAAGGGTTCGAGCTTGTAGCTGGTGACTTAACTGGCAAGGCTGATAGCTACCGTTCTGGTTCAATTCAAGAGCGTGCTGAAGAATTGAATACGTTAATTCGAGATCCGAGTATCCGCTGTATTATTTCTACGATAGGGGGAAATAACAGCAATGCTTTACTTCCATATATTGATTACGAGTCTTTGAAACGAGATCCTAAAATCATTATTGGGTACTCAGATGTGACTGCACTTCTTTTGGGTATTTATGCACAAACTGGCCTTGTTACGTTTTATGGCCCTGCATTAGTGGCTTCTTTTGGTGAATTTTCACCATTAGTCGACGAATCATTTCAGTCTTTTAGTGATCTTCTATGTGATTCTTTAATGCATTTTCAATATACGATGCCAAGCTTGTGGACTGATGTAAAAGTTGAATGGGAAAATCAAACATCGTCAAAGCCTGTGTATAAAAATGAATGGCAATTTTTGGGCTCTGGTAAAGTTACTGGGCGCATAATCGGTGGAAATTTAAACACGATGGGCGGTGTTTGGGGTAGTCCATATATGCCCGAAATAGTTGATGGAGATCTGCTGCTAATTGAGGACTCTCTGTTAGGAATCGAAACTGTCGAGCGCTCATTCTCTCATTTAAAAGTATGCGGTGTATTTGATAGGGTGTCTGCCGTCATACTTGGCAAGCACGAACTATTTGATGATAAAGGTACAAATAGAACTCCGCTTGATGTGTTGCTTGAAGTTCTGAATGGTCAGAACATTCCGATTTTTTGTGGTTTTGATAGTTGTCATACCCACCCGATGTTAGTTACTCCAATCGGGGTAAAGGCCACGATAGACTTTGATACAGAAAGTTTCAGCCTGAATGGCCCGTGGGTATCAGCGTAATAGAAAGTAATTTCTATGGAGTAATCATGGTTTTAATTCAAGAGGTTGAAAGTAATTCTCAGTATTTAATTACTTTATATCAATGGTTTGAAAGTGAGTGGGATGATGTTGAACCTTTAGCGTCAATAAAGGATGGGAAAGTAATTCCAAGCCCAATCATTGCCCTAAAAGACGGCGAATTGGTTGGTGGCTTGGTTTTTACTCGTTTTCTATCTCCAATGACTAATAAGCAAGCTGTTTGGATTAATGCCGTTTTTATTAAACCTGAAAATCGTAAACAGGGTATTAGCTCACAATTGATTAATCGTGCGGAGAAATTGGTCGAGAGTATCGGTGAGTCAGAGCTATTGGTTTTTGCTCAAATCCCAGAATTGTATTCAAAGCTAAACTGGCAAGTAATTGAAACGCACGAGGATCATTTCGTACTTAAAAGTGCATTGGTTAAATAAGAACACAGATACAAAGCAATAAATTCTCGCTGAAACGAGCATCTTGAGGTGACTTGGGTATAATTGGTAATTAAGGCGTTCGCACGTGCTATTGCGGCGTTATGTTTCTGGAGAGCGAGTGGGTCTTTAGTTTCAGCATAAAAAATAGAGGAATAGATACACGGTTGTGCGTGAATTTATTGATTTTCAAAAACAGACTTACCTTATCGGTGAATCTTGTATCAAACAGTGATTATAATTATTTCATGAAATCTACTACCAACCGACTTGATCGTTTTATTAGCCAGAATAGTACTTTTTCAATTTCAGATACTCGCCTTTTAATTGCTCAAAAACGGATTCTTTTGGATGGGCATGTGGCGCATTCAAATCAACAGAAAGTGACTAAATTCACTTATGTCGAATTAGATGGTAACTGCTTACAAGATAACAATCCGCTTTATATCATGCTGAATAAACCCAAGGGGGTTGTTAGCGCGACGAAAGACATTAAACATTCTACTGTGTTAGACCTTATTCAGCACCCTCAGAAGAACGAACTGCACATTGTTGGACGCTTAGACTTTAATACAACGGGACTGGTGCTACTGACTAACGATGGGGCATGGTCACGCAAGATCAGTTTACCCGAAACAAAGCTTGCAAAGGTGTATGAGGTTACCTTGTCTAAGCCATTAACTGAAGAATATGTAACTGTATTTCGAGAGGGTATCTATTTTGGTTACGAAGACATTACAACTAAGCCGGCTTGTTTAGAGATACTCTCTGAGTACACCGCTAGGCTCTCACTGGTTGAAGGTAAGTACCATCAAGTTAAACGAATGTTTGGTTTTTTTCAAAACGAAGTGTTGGAGCTTCATCGAGTTTCTGTGGGGAATATTTGCCTAGAGGGGCTTGCAGAGGGGCACAGTAGGCTGCTTACACAAAAGGAGTTGATGACAAATGAAGCCGTATAACAGATAAGGATAGGTGTCGCGAATCGACACCTATCCATTGCCGTTTATTGGTATGCAGCATCAACTCATCAAGATGGCCGGATAAAAGCGATTGAACTACAAAGATATCTTGTGGGGATTCGTAAGTGTTCGGTTCTCAAGTGATATTTTTTAATTAATGCACATCAAACCAAGCATATTACAAAATCAAAAAGAGGGATGAGTGCATTAATTGGTCTATGCAATAATGATTATTTTACATTGTTAAGTTCATTGATTTTTTCTATTAATGGCTCTTTGTGTGTCTTACAATAGGAAACAAACTTTTCTTTTGGTAATAGCATTCTAATAGGCATAGGTAAAAATTCGTAAGTGTTTTCAAAAGCCTTTGTTATAAATTCATCATCATTTATTTTATCACCTGCCAGAGGTATCATACGTTCCAATAAGATGCTTTCAATTTTGGGCCATTGTGATTGAATGATTTCGTTTATCTTTGTTGATCCCATTTCATTGTCGGTATCATTTGAAGAAGATAGCTCTTTTGCTTTGTTTTTTAATATTCCAAACATGATCTGTATTTACCATTAGTAAGTCTTGGGTGGGTTTTAATTTAAGTTTTTAGACGTAACTAAGTAAAGTTAATACTTAGGCATTTATTCTTAAATAGCTCGATATGCGATAGATAGATAATTTTTTTTGTCGGGTGCTTTATCAAAATGGTGAGTAATGCGACGTACCGCACGTGAATAGGCATCAATGGTTGCAGGGCGTTTACCTTGCAGTTCTAAGTTAGTAAGCTGTTGTTCATAAAGAAAATTAGTGCGAAGTTGTTGTTCTGTATCCATAATGATGACTCCATAGTATTGGAGTGTTTTATGCAGTTTTTAATTGGTTTAGGTATTATCGTTGCTGACGGTGTTTTCTATTATTACGTTTTATATTTTCCAGCCATTAACTACTCACCTAGATCTAAGATATAAACATATTTGTTTGTCATGCAATCGAATTTTATTCAAAAGTAAATCAATAATGTCTTAGTGAACATGGAATATATTCTTGGCAACCTTTTGGTAGCCATAAAATATACTCATGTTTAAGCGGCTTATCGATTAAAAATGAGTGTGATCATAACCATGTGTATCCCCGAGTAATTTGGCATAACGTTCCATTGGAATGCTCATTTCCTCTTGCAACCATTTACCTTTAGTCAGTAGTTCTTCTCTTTTTATCGAGGGGATGTCGTTTTTGAATGCGAGTACGATCGTATTTCCACCTTCTACTTCGAAACTGAGTAGTCGGTTTTCAAATTCGCTCGCGAGTAATTCATCTAACTCTTCTCGTAACTTAGGTGCCGTATGGCAGATGTTGAGCACGAGAACACCTTGATTGTTGAGCGCCTTTTTGCAATCACGCAAGTAGGATGATTGTACTTGTTTCGGTTCCATGCCTTCCGAGTTGTAGAGATCTGAAAAGATAATATCGCTTTTCATCTCGGTGTTTTTCATATAGTTCACAGCATCGTCTATATGAATGAAGAGGCGGTCTGTGTCGGGTAAGTAAAAATATTCTTTTGCAACCTTCGCCACTGCTTCACGGTATTCAATCGCGTGTACGTTCAACTCGGAGAAACTATTGAGCAGGTTCTTTGCCATTGAGCCTGCGCCCAGTCCCATGACGGTGGCTGTTTTTACTATGGGGATAAAAAATAAACCTGCCATCATGGCTTGGGTGTAGCCGAGGTGTAATCCATTAATGTTATTTAGCTTCATGCAACTTTGATAGATTTTCCCATCAAAGCTGAGAATCCGGCTGTTCCTTGTTTGGTAAACATAAATTGGGCCGTGCTCATCTTCTGTTGATGAGATGCAGGTTCCACTGATATCCATGATATTTTTAATACCTCTTAAATACGGGTATATAACGGGTAGGGCATTATAACGGAAAATAGGGGCAGGTCTTTTTTTCTTCTTCCGATTTACCATGATTCACCTGAAGCTAAAAGTAGAGATCATACGAAAAATAATACTTTTGACCTTGCCTGTATAAAACAACATCGAGTTGGTTGTGTTTTGACATTCTGACTGAAGCGTATGATTTTATAAAAGAAATCAAGTCACTTCTGGTGTAAGCATGTAATAAATGCATCAATACGATTTATTACTGCAGCTCTTGAGCGTTAGGCCTATATTCTCTACAATAGCGCACTTTTTATTTACGACAGGTCACTAACATGAACGATACTAACTCACGTCCAGCTTTACCGGATCACCTTGCGGGTAATCCTCGTAGCCCACATCATGTAGCAGAAGTTTTCGAGCACGAAATTGGTATCCTGCTTAACGGCAAAGAGCGTTTCGATGTAGAGGAATATTGCATCAGTGAAGGTTGGGTAAAAGTCGCGTCGCACAAAGCGTTAGATCGTCGCGGTCAACCGCTTATGATGACGCTAAAAGGAACTGTTGAAGCGTTTTATAAGTAAGACGTATTGAAAAACCGATAACTTAGTCAACGGTAATCCCCCTGCTTAGTTGGCGCAGTAGTTACGAAGTTTTGCAATACCACTTACGATCAGCACCAAAAAATGGCCTAAAGAAATTTAGGCCCTATGTATTCTTGATATCCAACCAAACATTACTATCTGCAAAGAAAACCGTAACCACGTACACGCCACGGTATATCCCCCGCCTAACATGACGACAATCAACGACTCATCTCTGAGGTGATTGACCAAGCCATTACGCTCAACCCTGACAGTACTCCAAGAAGGGGTGTCGGGTGCTTTATCAAAGTGGCCTGTAATGCGACGCATCACACGTGAATAGGCATCAATGGTTGCAGGGCGTTTACCTTGCAGTTTTAAGTTAGTAAGCTGTTGTTCATAAAGAAAGTCGGCGCGAAGTTGTTGTTTGGCATTCATGATAAATACTCCGCAGTTTTGGTAAGAAGTTTAGTGCGTTTGGCAAGTTAGCCGTGGCACAACTTATGTTCGGCGTTAACCGCTCATTTGGTGTTATTCGAATAAGGAAATCATATGAAAACGAAAGAATTATCTACATGTTTTTGCACAACCAAAGTGGATTCGTGCCGTGAGTACTACATAAAGTATTTTGCAGCGAAAGCCGTTTTTGATTGTGGTTGGTATGTCATATTGAAAATAAATTTAGATGGGCCTCAAATTTGCTTTATTCAACCACAAGAAAATATGCCTGTTTTTGACGGTAAAGGGGTGATGCTAAATTTCAACGTTGATGATGTAGATGCTGAATATTCTCGTCTTACTAAAGCAGGGCTGCAAATTGCCATGCCCCTTGAAGACCATCCATGGGGCGACAGAGGTTTTTCTGTAGTAGATCCAATAGGGAACTCTGTTTACGTTTATTCTGATCGAGAGCCAAGCGGTGAGTTCAAACAATTCTTCAGAGGCTAACATATAAGGATATGTGCCGCGGTCTTATATAACACTATCACTTTGCCCATTATCAAAGTGATAGCGATTTATTAAATTGATAGGAATTAAATGCGTAGTAAGAATCATACTCAATTGGCTGTTTTTGTTATTAATTAACTGAAAATTCAGTCTATTGACCTTAATCACACTCTCTACCTTTCTTTCGACATTCGTCACGAATTTCCTTCTTATTTATCGTGTTTTAAAAGTTTGGCGCAGTAGTTGCTCAATTGAATGCATTACGAGGTAAATCAATGCATTTATCTCACTTTCTGAGCCCTACGCATTGCACGACGAAATGTGCTGGCTGTAATAACAAAAAGAAACAGCATCAAGGAGATTTATCATGGGAGACATCATGCGTCCCGTTCCATTTGGCGAGCTTCTCAATCGTATGTTTAGCGAATACAAAGAGAGCAAGTCAATTTTTGGAATCCCATCGAAGCAGTTTTATCGAAAAGAAAATGCTAAGAGCTTATCCGTTTGGGGCGAACATTGTGAAACACCCGTAGGGCCAGCAGCCGGTCCACACACGCAGTTGGCACAAAACATTGTTTGTTCGTGGCTAGCGGGCGGGCGTTTCATGGAACTTAAAACTGTCCAGAAATTGGATCAGTTAGAAATCGCTAAACCGTGTATTGATGCAGAAGATGAGTGCTTCAATACGGAATGGTCTACCGAATTCACTTTGGTAAAAGCGTACGATGAATACTTAAAAGCGTGGATTGCACTTCACCTACTTGAAGAGGTTTTCGACCCTCGTACAGAAGGGGAAGATAAGTCATTTGTTTTCAATATGAGCGTCGGTTATGACTTGGCCGGTATTGAAACTGCTCCAATGCAAAAATATATCGATGATATGGTCGATTCTAGCCAACATGAAAATTTCCATGCGTATGTTGCAGAGCTAAAAACCTTCATTAACGATCCTGAATTCATTAAAACCTACGGATTTGAGCACCGTCTTGCACGTTTAGAGAGCTTACCTGCGAGTATTTCTACTCAACTAACACGTGGCGTTACTTTATCGACCATGCACGGTTGTCCACCAAATGAAATTGAAGCAATTTGTCGTTACATGATTGCCGATAAACATATCAATACCTTCGTGAAATTAAACCCAACATTGCTTGGTTATACGCGTGTTCGTAGCATTATGGATAACGCTGGCTTTGATTATATTTCCTTAAGTGAAGAGGCATTTAGTCACGATTTACAAATTGAGCCTGCGAAAGCCATGCTTCACCGTTTGGTTGATTTAGGCAAAGAAAAAGGCATCGGTTTTGGTGTTAAATTAACCAACACATTAGGTACGCTGAATAAAAAAGGACGCTTGCCAGACAAAGAAATGTACATGTCTGGTCGTGCTTTGTTCCCATTGTCGATTAATGTCGCGCTCGAATTGTCACGTGAATTTAATGGTACGTTGCCTATTTCATATTCTGGCGGCGCAAGTAAATTCAATATCAAAGAGATTTTTGAAACGGGTATTCGTCCTATCACCATGGCAACCGATCTGTTGAAGCCTGGTGGTTATTTGCGTTTAGCCGATTGTGCCAAAGAGCTGGAAACAAGCAGCGAATGGGGCATGGGTAAAGTTGATTTGGTGAAACTGGAAGCCTTAGCTGCTAAATCATTAGTGGCGGAATACACGCAAAAAGAATGGCGTGGACCAGAAGAAATCAGTGTGAAAAAAGCGCTGCCATTAACCGACTGTTACGTTGCGCCTTGTGTAACGGCATGTCCTATCAGCCAAGACATACCTGAATATATTCGTTTAATGGGTTTAAGCCAGTATACCGAAGCTCTGGAAGTAATTTATTCACGTAATGCGCTACCTGCAATTACTGGGCATATTTGTGATCACCAGTGCCAGTACAACTGTACCCGTCGTGATTACGAAGGTGCATTGAACATTCGTGAAATGAAAAAGGTTGCCCTTGCAAAAGGCTGGGAAGGCTATAAAGCCAAATGGCATGCTCCGGATCTAGACAACGAAAAACACCCAGTTGCCGTGATTGGTGCGGGTCCTTCTGGTTTATCTGCGGCCTACTTTATGGCGCGTGCGGGTCATCCTGTAACTGTTTTTGAGAAAGAACATAATGCAGGTGGTGTGGTTAAAAATATCATTCCTCAATTCCGTATTCCTGCCGAAGTGATTCAACATGATATCGACTTTGTGCAAGATCATGGTGTGAATATCGAATACGGCTGTAATCCGCATATGACGGTGGATACACTGAAATCGAGTGGCTTTAAATATGTATGTTTGGGTATAGGGGCAGATAAAGGCAACCCTATGTCGCTAACGGGTGATAACACCAATGTGTTCAAGTCGTTAGAGTTCTTACGTAGTTTTAATGATGGCGAGTTTACGGCTAGCCCTGGACACGCACCAATGCACGCATTGGGTAAGCATGTTGCCGTTGTTGGCGCAGGCAATACAGCAATGGACAGTGCAAGAGCGGCATTGCAAGTCGATGGCGTTGAAACAGTTACGGTATTGTACCGTCGTACATTGGCTGAAATGCCTGCTTATAAAGATGAATATGATGAAGCCGTTGAAGATGGTGTGAAGTTCATGTTCTTGACTAATCCAGAAGAGTTTAATGCTGACGGTACGGTAGTTGCCCGCGTTATGAAATTGGGTGAGCCTGATGAAAAAGGGCGTCGTCGTCCGGTTGCAACCGATGAAACGGTTGAGCTGCATGTAGATGCGCTTATTACCGCTGTTGGTGAGCAAAGCAATCGAGATGCACTTACCCGTATTGGTATTCCGATGGGCGAAGATGGTTGGCCTGTCGTGAATAGTGAAACAGGTGAAACCAGTGTCGAGAATGTATTCCTAATGGGCGATGCGAGTACAGGCCCGTCATCGATTGTTTCTGCCATTTCTGGTGGACGCAAAGCTGCAACAACGATTCTTGCGCGAGAAGCTCAAAATGATGAGTTAATTGCCGTGAAATCAGATGTGCAAGTGGACGATATTTATGCCCGTAAAGGGGAAATTCAGGTCAAGCTGATTGAAGCTAATACGCTTGAAATTGATGACCATGAAGCGTTTATCCAACAAGAGTCACAGCGTTGCTTAGAGTGCTCGTATGTTTGTAGCAAGTGTGTCGACGTATGTCCTAACCGTGCAAATATTTCTCTACCTATTCCGGGCTTCCGTGATCAGTTCCAAACAATACACCTCGATGCTTACTGTAATGAATGTGGTAACTGTGCCCAGTTCTGCCCTTGGGACAGCAAACCGTACAAAGATAAGTTCACTCTGTTTAACCTACGCGATGATTTTACCAATAGCACAAATGCAGGCTTCTATATCGAAGGAACTGAAGTGCTAGTACGTTCTGAAGGGGAAATTTACACCTTCAGCATCAATGAGCAAAGTGAACTAGATATGCCAGAGTCGTTAGCCGATGAAGCAACCATTATTAGCTACGTGCATGCACATCATAGCTACCTACTTGGCAAAGTGGACGTATAGGTAAGGAGTAAGGGAATGTTATTACTTAAAAACGCAACTGCTGTGCAATTTGAACCTGCATTTATTAAAGAAGGCGTCGATATTGCGATTGATGGCAGCACAATTAAAGAAGTTGGCGCTAATCTTTCAATGAAATATCCAGATGCCATCGTAAAAGAGATGCATGGCAAGCTCGTTATGCCAGGTTTGGTGTGTTCACACAACCATTTCTACTCAGGGTTAGCCCGTGGCGTAATGGCTGATATTAAACCAAGCCCCGATTTTATCTCGATTTTGAAGAATCTATGGTGGCGTATGGATCGCGCCTTAGATGAAGAAGCGGTGTATTACAGCGGTTTAATTTGTTCACTTGAAGCGATTAAAAGTGGTTGTACATCGGTTATCGATCACCATGCTTCACCGAATTACATTGGTGGTTCACTTAGTACGATGCGTAAAGGGTTCATAAAAGCAGGTCTTCGCGGCATGACTTGTTTTGAGACCACAGATCGCAATGGTGGCATGAAAGAGATGATGGCGGGCGTAGAAGAAAATATCGCTTTTGCTCAGCTGATTGATCGTGCAAAAGAAGAAGGCACTGAACCGTATTTGGTCGAAGCCCATATTGGTGCTCATGCACCGTTTACGGTAACTAACGACGGCTTAGCCATGATGGCCGAAGCTGTGCAAGCGACAGGGCGTGGTATTCATGTGCATGTGGCAGAAGATCGCTACGACGTAACGCACAGCCACCATCATTATAGTCAAGATATTGTAGAGCGCTTAGATAGCTTTGGGCTGATTAACGAGAAAACCTTGTTAGCACACGGCTTGTTCTTATCCGATCGTGATATCGATATTCTAAATGCGAAAGATGGTTTCTTGGTGCATAACGCACGTTCAAACATGAACAACAACGTAGGTTATAACAACAAGCTTACTCGTTTCAAAAATGTCGCTTTAGGCACTGATGGAATAGGGGCGGATATGCTTGAAGAATTGAAGTTCTCGTTCTTTAAACACCGTGATGCTGGTGGTCCGTTATGGCCAGACAGTTTCATGAAGAACCTCTGGAATGGTAACGAGATTTTAGCCCGTAACTTTGGTGCTAAGTTCGGTCGACTTGAAGCAGGCAATAAGGCTGATTTAACAATCTTGGATTACACTAGCCCAACGCCATTTGTTGCTGATAACCTTGCAGGTCATGTCGCTTTTGGTATGAATGCGGGTAACGTGAACAGTGTGATGGTGGAAGGGCGCTTCGTATACGAAGACCGTGCATTCCCGTTTGATATCGCGCCCATTTATGCAGAAGCCAGCAAAGTGGCAGAGCGTTTATGGAAAACCATGGATCAATTAGACTAATGTGAGATCCCGTTATGGATACGGTTAATACTAGATTCAAGCTGGCAGAAGCCACTGGAGAAGCGAAGTATATTGCCGACCGCCATTACGAAGGACTATTGGAAGGGCGGTTTTTCCGCTCTTCTTGTTCTAGAGGCGTAATTAAAGCGGTTTATGTGCCGGAATTACCTGAAGGCTACCATTTGTTTGGTGCCAAAGATGTTCCGGGACACAATGTATTGCCGATTGTTGAAATCGATTGGCCAGCATTCGCTGAAAAAGAAGTACGTTACGTTGGCCAAGTGATTTTCCTATTAGTTGGTCCTGTTCCTGATGTTATCGAGCAATTACTGCAACAAATAAAGGTAGAATATTCGCCGCTGACACCTGCTTATACTATTGAACAATCAAAAGCACTTATCGATGGCGCCATTCATTCAACAGACAATGTATTTGATACTCATGCGTTGACAAAAGGTGATATCGACGAGGGCTTTGCACAAGCAGTTACTATTATTGAAGAAACATGCAGTACGGGTTATCAAGAACATATTTACTTAGAAACCCAAGGTGTTGTTGGTTACCCACAAGATGGCAAAGTGGTTATAGAAGGTTCGATGCAGTGCCCGTGGTATGTGCATCACTGTATGGCTGTCGTGCTTGGTCATGATCATGTGCGTGCGATTCAATGCCCAACGGGTGGCGGCTTTGGTGGTAAGGAAGATTACCCTGATGTACTCGCCGGTCCGTTAGCTGTTGCGGTAGAAAAGCTGCAACAACCGATTCGAATTGTATTAGAACGCAGTGAAGATATTGCGTTTACCTCCAAGCGACACCCTGTCGCATTTCACTACCGTACAGGTATTGATAAGCATGGAAACATTGTCGCGATGGACGTGACATTCGATGTAAATTCCGGTGCTTACCTTAGCCTTTCCGGTATTGTGCTTCAGCGTTCGATCACAACTGTCACCAATGTGTACGATATTCCTAATGTACGTGTCGAAGGGCATGCTTGGGCAACCAATACTGTGCCGACAGGTGCATTCCGTGGATTTGGCTCACCGCAGACTTGTTTCTGCATCGAAACTCACCTTAATCACGTTGCAAAGCAATTGGGGCAAGATCCTGCAGCCTTTAAGCAACGTCATTTTTTACAGTCAGACTCGACCACATTAACGGGCGCGAAGATCTTTGGTGATCTGGTGCTCGATCAAATGATGGCACGTATTACTGACTTATCGGACTACTCTCAAAAAACACGATCTTACTTGGATCAAGCGCCGAATACAGCAACCCGTAAAGGGATTGGTATGGCTATTTTCCAGCATGGTTGTGGCTTTGCGGGAGATCTAGAAGATACCTTGGTACGCGCTAAAATACGCCTGATTAAAGAACCTGATGGCAATGTCTATATTTTGGCATCGAACACTGATATTGGTCAGGGGTTAAGCCTAACCTTCTGTAAAATTGTGGCAGATAGCCTCTGCAAACCGCTTGAATCGGTGCACCTAGCCATACCTGATACCGGTGTTGTGCCTGATTCTGGTCCTACTGTTGCTTCGCGCTCTATCGTTATTGTCGGCTATTTACTCGAAAAAGCAGCTGAAAAGCTGAAATCTTGCTGGGTAGAGGGTGAACATCAAGAGCTAGAAGAAGTTTATCGCAAGCCTGACTATCACGTATGGGATCAAAATACGTATCAAGGCAATGCCTACCAAGTGACTAGCTATGGTGTGAATGTCGTGGAAGTTGATGTCGATATGGCAACAGGTGAAACACAAATAACGGGTGCATGGGCGGTATACGATATTGGGCGCGCGATTGATGCTCAGGTATTTAAAGGCCAAATTGATGGCGGGTTAGTGCAAGCTCTTGGCTATGGCAGCTGTGAAAAAATGGAGCTGACTAGCGATGGTGTGTTTGCTCAGAAGACCATGGCTGATTATGTGATTCCAACCGCACTGGATGTGCCATCAATTGAAAGTGATTTGGTGGATAATCCATACCCATATGGCCCTAATGGTGCCAAAGGGGGCGGTGAACTCACTCATAATGGCGGAGCCGCTGCATTTGCCGCTGCTGTTGAGTTAGCGATTGGTAAACCATTTTCATCTATTCCAGTTACGCCCGAAAAAGTATGCGAAGCGCTATATGCAGAAAATACGGCGGTTGTTATAAAAGCGAATGAATCAGGGAGCGCAGTATGAATATCAAGGAGAACAGTATAAATATCAAGGAGAAAAATATGAAAATTGAATTTTTCCTTAATAATGAATGTGTCTCCGTGGATGCAGATCCGATGCAATCATTATTGAATACATTACGCGGTAACCTGAAAAAGACAGCAACGAAAGAAGGTTGTGGTGAAGGTGAGTGTGGGGCGTGTTCTGTTATATTTAATGGACAACTGGTTAACGCTTGCATGATGCCTACTGCGCAAGCGGAAGGCGCAAATATCATGACGCTCGAAGGCTTAAGGCAAACCGCTAAAGGTCAGTGCGTGATTGATGCGCTATTAGAAGCAAAAGGGGTGCAATGTGGGTTTTGTACACCAGGAATGGTCTTAGCGTTGTATGTATTATTAAATGGTCGAAGCGATCCGACACAGCACCCAACTGAAAAAGAAATTCGTACCGCGATTTCAGGTAACCTCTGCCGTTGTACGGGTTATGGGATGATTATCGACGCGGCGAATATTGCGGCCACTAAAGGGGAAGGATTATGGTAACGGTATATCGTCCAGACACTTTAGAACAAGCATTAGACAAATTAGCCGTTGGTGAGCATACCTTATTTTCAGGTGGCACCGATTTAATGGTAAGGCACAGTGCACGACCGGGAATAACCCCTGATTTTAAGCACGATGTTGTCTTTCTTGATGCTATTGAAGAGCTACAACATATAACGCCGATTGAACTAGAGTCTGATTTGGGTACAGAGGCTGGTTTACAGTCTGGTTTATGTCAATCTGGTCTATGTATCGGCGCTGGTGTTAGCTTGCACGATATTGAAATTAATCCGCTAGTGCCAGATGTACTTCGTCAAAGTGTTGCTAATATTGCCGCGCCAGCATTGCGTAACCGCGCCACTATGGCGGGTAATATCTGTAATGCGTCACCCGCTGCAGATTCGTTACCTGCTTTGTATTTGCTTGATGCAAAGCTTGTTCTATCGTCGATTCATGGTCAACGTGAAATGCCGATAGCCAACTTTATTACCGGCCCTGGCAGAACGTGCTTACACCAAGGAGAAGTACTGACCCACGTGGTTATTCCTAAAGCAGATCTTCCCGTTACGTTCTATCACAAAGTCGGCACACGGGCGGCGAATGCTTTAACTAAACTGTCGGTTGCAGGGTTAGCAAAAGTTGAGCAAGGTAAAGTAGTAGATTGGCGAGTCGCGTTTGGGGCTGTGGGTCCAACCGTTGTGCGTAGCACTGTTTTAGAGCAGAAAATCATTGGTCAACCGGTTGAGATGCTACGTGAGCCGTTATTTATTGAAAATATACTGAGCGGCTACAGCAAAGTAATTTGTCCTATCGATGATCAACGTTCGACAGCGCAATATCGGCACAGGGCGTCACTGAATTTATTAGAACGCTGGTTAACTCAACTTGCCTAAGTAATGACCTAACTGTTTGTTCATTTATCGTCTGTTTTATCTTCAAGAGGTTGTTGCTCATGGCAATAGCCTCTTTTATTTTAAGGTGTATAAAGGCAGCTAGAAGCTAGGATTAAAAACGTTCATCATAACCATCAGTAATCTGAATTGTAGGTGAGTGCAGATGATCATATAACGCGCATTATTGAAATACCCATAATGAAAATGTGATGCAAAAGTTAATTGATGCACTAGATAAAAACGGTTACTACATCTGGGATGATTTTATGTCTGCTACGGAGGTTGAACAGCTCAAATCATGTCTGCCTGAAAATTGGAAACAAGCCTGTATTGGGCGTAATGATGACGTTACGCGAATTGAATCAATTCGTAGTGATAAAATTCACTGGCTAGCCTCAAATTTAGGCGAGCCAGTTCAGGTCTTTCTTAATCAAATGGAAAATATTCGTCATGAGGTAAACCAACATTTCTACCTTGGTTTATTTGAGTACGAAGCTCACTTTGCGAAGTATGAAGAAGGGGATTTCTATAAGAAGCACCTTGATTGCTTCCGTGGCAATGAAAATCGCCGATTAACCACTGTTTTTTATATGAACGACAGTTGGACTGAAGAAGATGGTGGCGAGCTGGTTGTTTATGATTTAGATGATAATGTAATTGCTAAATTTCCACCTAAATCTGGTCGCTTGTTTGTGTTTTTATCTGAACAGTTCCCACACGAAGTATTACCTACCAATAAACAGCGATTTAGTATTGCAGGTTGGTTTCGTATTAACGGCGTGAAAGACAATGTTCTCGATATCGCGCGGTAATACCAATCTAGACTAGACAAATATCTGATCATTCACTTATCCAGAATGGTATGAAACGGACTGTGGTAAAGAAATTAATGGGGTCTGCTTTTATTTTAAAATGAACAGAGACCCTATTAAATTGATAACGAATTTAATGGCGATTAATCGTAATATCTGAAACAAAACCGTGTTCAGTACCCACAAGCGCTTGTTTCAGCATGTGTGCGGCTTCTTCTGCTGTCATAAACGAAGAGGTATCAAATTCTTTCCCACTCGTTTTCCAGAAATCAGTTGCCATGCCGCCTGGGTAAACCGCGATAAGTTTCATTGGGCTGCCTTTCAGTTCTAGGCGAACCGATTCAACTAATCCACGTACCGCCCATTTTGCAGCGCAATAGGTTGATTCTTCAGCTTTAGCTGCTTGTGCTGCTGTCGACATTACAATGATTACATTGACTTTATGATTACGGTAACGCTTAACTAATTCGCGTAATAAGAAAATCGTTGAGGTCACGTTGTTTTGAATTAACTGGCTGATTGCTTCAGGATCTTGCTGTTCGATAGGGCCAAAATAACCACTGCCAGCACAATGAATAACAGTATCAGGCACGCACTCTAAAGAATCTAATAGTGCTTCGACGTCTGTGGCTTTACCGAGGTCAGCTTGTTTAACCTGTACTTTTTCTGGCATATTGGCTGCAACGTTTTCAAGGCGTTGTGCATTTCGCCCTGTGATCAGTAATGGTTTTCCTTCAGTGCTGTATAAGTGTGCTAATGCTGCACCTAAACCGCTACTTGCGCCTGTAATTACAATCATAAAATGCCTTTATTAATGGGGTTTTGTTTAAAAAGACAAAGCCACGGTTTAATGATTTTCTTTATCTTCATTCTTTTTGTAATAGTTTTGAATTTTTTGCTCAAAGAACTTAGTTAAAGTTAGGCCTGTCTTCTTTTTGATTAAGGCGGCAATGATAGCCAAAATAATGAATCCAAATACAACGCTCATAACCCCTCCTAGGTGTACCTATGTTACTTGTTATACACTAATTACCCATTAATTATACCTTATGAATAATTGATTTCATGGTGACGGGCCTGTTATTGGGATTGTGATCAAGGTACTTGAAAAACAGCCACCGCTTTGATTATAATTCCACCATCATATCTATCGGAGCTAACGCCATAATGAACAACTAACTTACCGACATCCAATGACTATTCATTATTTGGACACTCGGGGTTAGTGGGCGTTACTTTGTCACAGCACAGTTATATCTTGCTTCTTCTTGCGGCAATCACACCGAAGTAACGGCTTAGACCCCTTTTACATTTCATTCGTAAGGGGAGGTATTCTTATGCCTGCATTAATCACACATCAATTGTCATCCCAACTCGATACAGGGGAGTGGCTATTTCACAACTTAAACTTCACCCTACCTAATGGTATTACAGGGTTAGTGGGTCGCAATGGGGTAGGGAAATCTGTTTTTCTCTCATTGTTATTGGGTAAGCTTTCACCAACTCAGGGTTCTGTAACTTGCCAAGGCCAGATTGCTTATTACTCTCAATTACCTTCTGAACTGCTTGATGGCAATACCCGTATCTCTGATTATTTAGGCGTTACCGATAAATTACTGGCACTTCGAGCCATTGAACAGGGAAGCTGTAAGCAAGAATGTTTTGATGTAATCGGCGATGATTGGGATATAGAAATTCGATTACAGCAAGTGTTAAAGACACTGCGCATTACGTCGGAATTGAATACGTATTGCCATACGTTAAGCGGTGGTCAATTAGCCCTTTTGCAGTTGTATAAACTGTTCGAATCTAATGCTGAAATCTTACTGCTTGATGAACCGTCTAATCATTTAGATTCTGTCGGTAAGCGTTGGCTCATTAATCGATTACAACAATTCGAAGGGCAAATACTCTTGGTTAGCCATGATAGAAGCTTGCTAAAACATGTCGATGCTATTTATCAGCTAACAGGCTTAGGGCTAACGTTTTTCAGCGGAAATTACGATGTATATCAAGAGCAGGTGACGACTCAGTCAGCAGCATTAGACCGAAAAATAGTGCAATTGAAAGCAGAACAAAAAAAGATAGAGCGTCAAACCCAAGCCAACAAAGAAAAGGCACAGCAACGTGAAGCCCAAGGCAACCGCCTAAGAAAATCGGGTAGCCAGCCTAAGATTTTAATGGACGCGATGAAAGACAAAGCGGGACGCAGTCAATCGGCACAGGTAACTAATCAGCAAAATCAAGTAGACCGTAATCAAGACAAACTGCATAGCTTAGGTGTTCATAAAGAGGCATTGAAACCCCAAGCGTTGTATTTACAGCAAGCAGCGCAAGTAAAGAAACGAAAGCTATTAGACGTCCAAAATTGCCAGTTACATTATGGTTTAGGGAGTCTATTCTCTTTTTCTTTATCTCAGACGGATCGCTGCTACCTCGATGGTGCGAATGGGTGTGGAAAATCCACGTTACTAAAAGCAATTCAACAGCAACACTCGAGTTATTTTGGGGTGATTAAACGGTATACAAACACGGTGTATTTGGATCAAAATTTTGGCTTGTTGAAATGTGATGATTCGATGCTAGACAGCTTAATGCACCATTGCAGAGGGCTCATTGAAAGCGACGCCAGAATCTTATTAGCAGGTATTGGTTTTAGGCGAGATTCTGTTTACCGCAAAGTGGCAGAGTTAAGTGGTGGCGAAAAAATGAAATTATCGATGCTCATGGTGAGCCATGTTGATGATGCGCCCTTGTTACTGCTTGATGAACCAGATAATCATTTAGATATCGACTCAAAACAGATGCTAGCAACCGCACTAAAAGCCTTTAAAGGAGGGTTCATTTTGGTGAGTCATGATAAAGATTTTGTCAGAGACGTTGGGGTTAATATGCAGGTAACAATAGGATAAATCCTGCCGAAAAAGCAATCAACTCATTGTTTCTGTGTATGGACGTTTTAAATATGATTCTGTTGAATGAATCGGATATATTTTTAGCTGTTAGCTATAAATGAATCTGAGAGGAATAATGAAGTTAGATGCTATCTTGTGGGATTATGATGGAACGATTGTTAACTCTGTTCCTAAAAATATAGAGATTACCAAAAGTATTTTATCCATTGTTGCACCCCGTTTAAGTGGCGATAACCTGCCTAAATGCCTACTCAGTGAGGTGGCATATCATCACGCAAATCATGCAGCTAAAAACTGGCAAGAACTTTATGTAAATTACTACGGCATGACGGAATCAGAAATGCAGGTAGCGGGTACGTTATGGGCTGAACATCAGTTAAGTAATACTACGCCAGTTAAATTGTTTACGGGGATAGATGATGTGGTGCGACGCTTATCTTCTATTCCGCATGGTATTTGCTCGCAGAATGCTTCAAAGAATATACGCAATGTTTTATCTGAGGCGAAAATTGATTCTTTTTTCAAATCAGTCATCGGTTACGACGATGTATTAGGTGATGCACAGAAACCTGCCGCAGATGGTGGTTTAATTTGTTTAGAACAAATATTTGATAGTGCAGAGAATAAAACAGTGATGTATATCGGCGATCATGAAGCTGATGTACAGTTTGCTCGTAATGTGCAAGCTGCCTTTGGTAAAAAATTAACCGTTATTTCTGTGGCAGCTGCATACAGTGGGGCAGCGCCAGATGACTGGTCTGTTAAACCTGATTATATCATTCGAGATCCGTCTGAATTAGCGACTATTTGTGATCCGTGTCTATAATTAATAATTGATGAAGAACAGGTGTCTATCGGCATGATTTGTCACTAACAATTTGTTGGCTAGTCTTCTGATATTACTCAGGTACTAGCTATTTAACGCATCTCACTTTTAGAGTTATTCTTCTCCTTCGTTTTAGCACTTCTTTTTCAGCTCTTCTCTTCCAGAACATCATATTTGAATTTCATATGTCTCAGGTATTTCAGAGCACGCTAGTATCATGATTAAATGTTTAGTGTACGTAATAAATGTGTGGGTAAATTTCCCATCTTAGTAGTATGAATGCCTCATCTAACCAAGAAGGTTTGAATTTTTATGTCGTTATTGTTAAGATCATCAGGATTTTTTATTTAGTGGTCTAATTATCTTGGTTTTTGATTGACCATTTTCGTTTCTACTTTTTGATCAAAAAAATATTACGGAAAAACGTTTGAGTAGCATTTATGGATAGCAAATTTAAGAAGTACAGTATTGATACGACCGACTATCAGGTGGGTCAAGATAACATTCAAAAATGGGGATTTGATATTCATAACCCCGTATTTGGCATTAGCGCGGGGTTTATTCTCTTATTCCTCACAACTCTTATGATTGTTGATCCAAATACAGCGAAAGAAGCACTAAATGGTCTTAAGAGCAGCATCATTAATGGTTTTGACACGTTCTTCATGTGGTCAACAAACTTTTTCGTGATCTTCTCTTTAGTGCTGATGTTGTCGCCGTACGGTAAAATTCGTATTGGTGGCAAAGAGGCTAAGGCTGAGCACTCAACAGTTTCATGGTTAGCAATGCTATTTGCTGCCGGTATGGGGATTGGTCTTCTATTCTGGGGGGTAGCAGAACCGGTTGCTTACTTTACTGATTGGTGGGGAACACCCTTTAACGTAGAGCCGTACACGCCAGAAGCCAAAGCACTGGCTATGGGGTCGACTATCTTCCATTGGGGCATCCATGGTTGGGCTATCTATGCCATTGTCGCGTTATCGTTAGCATTTTTTACTTATAACAAAGGTTTGCCATTATCGATTCGTTCTGTGTTTTATCCGATATTTGGGGATAGAGCGTGGGGCTGGTTAGGGCATGTCATCGATATTCTGGCAGTACTCGCGACCTTGTTTGGTTTGGCGACGTCGCTTGGTCTAGGTGCACAGCAAGCAACCAGTGGTATCAACCATGTATTCGGTACAGATGGCGGCATTGGTATGCAGCTTACTGTTATTGCGTTCGTGACCATGATTGCGATTGTCTCTGTTATTCGTGGCATTGATGGTGGCGTAAAAGTACTGAGCAATATCAATATGCTATTTGCATTTGCTCTGTTGCTGTTTGTTGGTTACGTTGGTTTTGATGTTGTGAAGCTTTCGATCCCAGACACATTTATAGCTTATGTGGAAAATATCATTGGTCTAAGTAATCCTCATGGTCGTGAAGACACAACATGGATGCACGGCTGGACTGTGTTCTATTGGGCGTGGTGGATTTCATGGTCACCATTTGTAGGTATGTTTATTGCGCGTATCTCTAAAGGTCGAACAGTGCGTGAGTTCTTACTTGCTGTGATCTTTATCCCGACATTGGTAACGATCATTTGGATGGCTGTTTTTGGTGGTATTGCGATTGATCAAGTGGTTAATAAAGTAGGTGAATTGGGTATAAATGGTATGAATGATATCTCACTTACCTTATTCCATGTTTACGATGCACTACCATATGGTTCAGCAATTTCAGTACTGTCGATTGTATTGATATTGATCTTCTTTATTACGTCGTCTGATTCAGGTTCATTGGTCATCGATAGTATTACTTCTGGTGGTAAGATAGATGCACCGGTTCCGCAGCGGATTTTCTGGGCAACAGTCGAGGGTGCTATCGCTGGCGTTATGCTTTGGGTTGGCGGTAAAGAAGCGCTTCAGGCACTACAGTCTGGTGTGGTTGCAACAGCCTTGCCATTCACCTTTGTGTTGTTATTAATGTGCGTTAGCTTAGTGAAAGGCTTACACAGCGAAAGTGCGTTATATACGAACCATAAAAAGTTGCCTAAAACAGCTTAAGGTTGTTCATCTAGTTCTATTTGAACGATGATGACAACAATTTAATCGGTCTCAAGCGAATGTTTGAGACCGATTTTTTTGTTTGATGAAACTAAAACGTTTCAGGTATTGTTTTACGTCTGTGACTATTATTAAGGGGTTATTAGAATGAACTATTCCACCGATACACTTGCTATTATCCTTGAGCATGTCTCCTTAGATTTATCCCATAATATCGGTAATAGCCGACTATGTTACTGCCGATAAACAGTAGTTCCATAATCACAGCCGTTGGAGATCCTGCAAGGTAGTTGTGTACTAGCCAGATTGTTGTTCCAACGACCATTAATTGTCGTAGGCGTTGATCGTTCTGGCAAAATGAAGCTGATGTTTGGAATGCTGTACCGCTGAAACTTAAAAGGCTGAGTAAGCCAGTGAAGGTCGCAGATGTGATGACTAAAGCGCAAACTAAAAAGAATGACATCAACATTTTAGACGTCGTAAAAATGCTGGATAAATAGCGTATGCTTGCAAGCAGCATTAAACCCGCAGCTGTCCATTGCTCAAGTAAGATAAAGTGGGCACTAATCAATATCCCTGAAAAACATAAACAACAGACAATTTTTTGCCTTTGTTTAAATTGAAATGATGCAAGATCGAACACGATAGCAATGGCAATTAATAGTTGGGACCATACAAATGTCGACATAATTTTTTCCACTCTAAGCTTTTGTTTAATAATGAAAATAGAGTGATTATTATGAAGGTGAATACTGTGAGAGGAATTAACTTAAGTTAATTCAGTCCTTAATTCTTGTTTTTAATCGGGATAGGCTAACAGGACTAATGCCGATATAGCTGGCTATTTGAATATTGTTAAGCTTCTTAACCCAGTGTGGCCAATATTGCACAAGATGCTGATAACGTTGCTCGGGAGTATTGAGTAAAAGTAAGGCCTCTTTTTGTTCTTTAAATATAAGCTGTTGTTGTAATAGAGAAACCTTTGCAGGTAAATATTCTGGTAAAGATAAAATATGTAAGGGTACTCTTATTACTTTAGCCTCATCTATGGCTTCAATTTGGTAATGAGCCGATATTCCCTGTAACCAGCTTGAATATAAAAAACAGAGCTCACCTGAAAAATAAAACTCTTTGCAGCGTTCGCTACCTCTTTCATTAAAGTGGCAGGCTCGCAGAATACCTGACGTAATAAAATACCCATAACGTTGCTCTGAACCTTGTGCGAGTAATGGCTCGCCAGCCCTTAGGGTTATCGGTTTTAGTTGGGATATATGTGATTCAATGACCTGATTTGGAACGCCTAAATCAGAAAAGAAATTAATCACTTTGGTAAACGCAGCCACTTTCAAATAAACCTATATCTATAAAATCATTTGTGCCAAGACTAGCATAATCACCTTAAGTGTCGTCACGATAAATATCGTTATCGCAGATATAGCTAGCCTAAACTGAGAGCTCTCATTATTTATTATTATCAACTATCAAATTGATAGGGGACTTACTATTTTGATAGATAGTCATGTGTGAGTGAGAAACGCTCTTATCTAGCGCAATTTTAAGCGCGCTATTTCTTTCCTAAATCAAAGCATTTCTATTGATACAGTTCTCATTTTCAATCCGAATTCTGACGGTGCTCACGAATCTGACGGCTTATCTAACACTTTAATAAGGTTGGCTTAATAGTTGCCTTTTTGAATCTATAGATATTAACAATCACTCATTCTCTCGTCTTAGAGACATGCCTGATGGCTATCAAATAGAAGTAGAATTCAAAAAAGGTAAGAACAATGATTGAACATTATTTACAGCCAGAGTCGACCATTCAAGCTCTTGAACTCATGAAGCAACATACAGGTGTTGCAGCATGGTTTGCTGGTGGTACAAAACTCAATGCTACGCCAACTAAAACCGACAAAACAGTGGCTATTTCTCTTGATAAGCTAGCGCTGGATAAAATTGAACTACAAGGTGAAGCCCTTCATATCGGCGCGATGTGTCATATTCAAAGCTTGATTGATAACGAGCTAACGCCAGTGGCACTAAAACAAGCTGCGGCATTCATCTATTCTCGTCATATTCGCAATCAAGCCACAATTGGTGGTGAAATTGCGGCATTCCAATCAGAAGCGTTGTTAGTGCCAAGTTTAATGGCATTAAAAGCAAAGGTTATTCTCGCTAATGCCAGTCAGATGGACATCGAAGATTATATCAATAGTGAGCAACGTGAATTGATCGTTGAAGTCATTATTCCGAACGTAAATTTGATGTGTATCGGTTATAACATTACGCGTTCGGCTGCAGGGCTTGCTGTGGTGACTGCCGCTGTTTCTGTTGATCAGCAAGGAAATAAAATTATAGCTTTAGATGGTGTGTCGCCATTTCATCATGGCTATGCCGTTCCTGTTCGATTGCGTGATGTTGAAGCGCAAGACTTAAAAGGTGAGTTACTAGAACAAGCCGTGGCAGATGCTGTACATCCGGTCGCGAACCTTTGCGGCGGTGTGGAGTACAAACGTTATATCGCTGGTGTTGTGGTTACCGATTTACTTGCTGAATGTCAGCATCTTGCTCAGGAGGCATAATCATGACGATTACATTTACTTTAAATGGTCGACCGCAAACGCTGGAATGTAAATTGGGTGAAAACGTGCAAACACTATTGCATGGTATGGGTTATCACTCAGTACGTAATAGTGATGATGGTTTTGGTTTTGCTGGTTCAGACGTTATTTTACTTAATGGTGTGTTAAAGAATGCATCGTTATTAGTGGCAGCACAGCTTGAAGGTAAAGAAGTACAAACTGCAGAATCACTAGGGCAGTGGAACCAATTAAGCTTAGTGCAACAAGCCATGATTGATGTAGGCGTAGTGCAATCAGGTTATAACGATCCAGCATTAGCATTGATCCTTACGCAATTGCTTGAAACGAATACCCAACC
Source organism: Photobacterium frigidiphilum (assembly GCF_003025615.1). GTDB lineage: Bacteria > Pseudomonadota > Gammaproteobacteria > Enterobacterales > Vibrionaceae > Photobacterium > Photobacterium frigidiphilum. The sequence continues at coordinate 173,140 of NZ_PYMJ01000004.1, forward strand.
AAACCGTGCAGAAATTGACGATGCATTATCTGGCTTATTTAGCCGAGATGCAGGTTATCAGCAGTTTTATGAAGTGGTTGAATTAGCAGTAAAACGCTTAAAAGATCCTGAACATAAGCAGAGTTTTGCACCAGAGTTTCGTGATGATCTAACTATCGTCGGTAAAAACTGCCCTAAGATTGATTCGGCTAAAATGGTGCAAGCAAAACCCTGCTACGTAGAAGATCGTATTCCGGCTAATGCATGTGTTGTTAAAGTATTGCGTAGCCCGCATCCGCACGCGTGGATCACTCATTTAGATGTCAGTAAAGCCGAAGCATTACCGGGCGTGGTATCGGTCATTACTCATTTAAATTGCCCTGATATTCCTTATACACCGGGTGGACAAAGTGCACCTGAGCCGTCACCGCTCGATCGTCGTATGTTTGGTCAGAAAATGCGTCATGTAGGCGATAGGGTTGCCGCTGTTGTTGCTGAAAGCCCTGCAATTGCAGAGCATGCATTAACGCTGATTGATGTTGAATTTGATGTTCTAAAACCAGTTATGAGCATTGATGAAGCAAGGGCAGAAGAAGCGCCCATTATTCACAATGAACCGATTGAATATGGCGTTGGTGCCCCTGATGATTTAGAGGAGCAAAATGCCAACGCAGATCCTCGTGAAGGTAAGCTGATCGTTAACTTCCCGATTGGCTGTTTCCCTCGTAAGAATATTGCAGCCAGTGTACGTGGACATATTGGTGATTTGAACAAAGGCTTTGAAGAAGCTGATGTGATCATCGAGCGCACTTACGAATCAAAACAGGTTCAGCAGTTACCCGTAGAAACCCATATTTGTTATAGCTACATGGATGGCGAACGCCTCGTTATGCATGATTCCACGCAAGTGCCATGGCATGTGCGTCGTCAGGTAGCAAAAATCTTGGGTATTAAGCAAAATAAAATACACATCGTTAAAGAACGTGTGGGTGGTGGCTATGGCTCTAAGCAAGACATCTTATTAGAAGATGTGTGTGCGTGGGCAACTTGGACAACCGGTCGCCCTGTGTATTTCCACCATACACGTGAAGAAGAATTTATTTGTAACTCTACCCGCCACGTTGCCAAAGTAACCGTGAAATTAGGCGCAACGAAAGACGGTAAATTGACTGCCATTGATATGGAATTCCGTGCAAATACGGGCCCTTATGGTAACCACGCTTTAACCGTACCAAGTAATGGCCCAGCGTTATCTTTGCCACTATATCCTTGTGATAACGTCGATTTCCGTGTGACAACGTACTATTCCAATATTTGTCCTACGGGTGCTTATCAAGGTTATGGCGCACCAAAAGGTAACTTTGCTTTAACAATGGCAATGGCAGAATTAGCCGAAGAACTGGGTATCGATCATTTAGACATGATTGAGACAAACCGTGTGGTTGAAGGGCAAGAACTGAAAATATTGGCGGCGATTGGCGAAGGTAAAATGCCGACGAGTGCCCCGATAGTACACAGCTGTGCACTGAAAGAAATCTTACGAGAAGGTCGAAAGTTGATCGAGTGGGATTCAGCTAAACAAGCAACAGGTGATTGGAAAGTCGGCCGTGGTGCTGCGATTATCCAGCAAAAATCCGGTATTCCTGACATCGACCAAGCCAATTGCAGCATTAAGATGGCATCTGATGGCACCTTTATTGTTCACTCTGGTGGTGCTGATATTGGCACAGGCCTTGATACCGTTGTCAGTAAACTGACTGCTGAAGTGTTGCGTTGCCCTATGGATGAAATCACGATTCATTCTGGCGATACTGACCATGCCCCGTTTGATAAAGGTGCGTACGCCTCATCGGGTACATGTTTCTCCGGTAATGCGGCAAAACGTGCTGCTGAAGCGATGCGTGAAAAAATATTAAAATGCGGTGCTGAAATGCTGGCAGAGCCAGTGGAAGATGTCGATGTTGTGGCTCCGGGCTTAGTGAAGGGTAAAACTGGTGAAGTTAGCTACTTCGACATTGCCCATAAAGCAGAAAGTGGTACAGGGTGGGGACAACTATTAGCGACGGGCTGTTTTACAACGTCTGAATTTGCTTTCCCGTACGGTGCAAACTTTGCAGAAGTCTCGGTTAATACCCGAACTGGTGAAATTAAGCTTGATAAATTCCATGCTTTATTAGATTGCGGTACGCCCGTTAACCCTGATTTAGCATTGGGGCAAATTTACGGTGCCAGCATGCGCGCTATCGGACATAGTATGACGGAAGAACTTGTCTATGATGATAACGGCATTCCGCTAACCCGTGACTTGAAGAGCTATGGCGCACCAATGATTGGTGATATTCCAACAGAGTTCAAAGCGGTACTTGTACCAAGTGATGATCCTGTTGGGCCTTATGGTGCGAAATCAATCTCGGAGATTGGGGTCAATGGTGCAGCACCAGCAATTGCATCGGCAATACATGATGCTTGTGGTGTGTGGTTAAGAGACTGGCACTTCACGCCAGAGAAAGTGCTAAAAGGTTTGAATAAGCTCTAAGTAATATTGAAGTGGTCATTTTTCTGGGGATGGGGAGATGACCACTTTTTTAGTTTACGAGTGAGCTGTCATAGCTTGGCCAATAGATTAAGTGATTACAAAATTATTTGATCGCAATTATTGGGGGAAGGCAACACTTGTGATTAGCGGTTAGTAATAGCAATCGCTATAGTCATGTTAAGTGTAAGGCCCTTAGTGTCATTCTGGTTAGGTTATCGATTCCATACTCGTTCAGGGAAGTCATTAACGGATGGTATTGAGATGAAACTGTTTTATAACGTAGAAGACAAACCACCAGTCGGAGCGTCAATTTTATTGGCGTTACAACATATGCTTGCCGCGATGGGAGCAATTATTGCAGTACCACTTGTTGTTGGAAGTGCCATAGGCTTACCGACTGAACAAATGGTGATTCTGGTTAACGCGGCATTGATGGTGTCGGGTATTGTTACCATTATTCAGTGCAAAGGTATTGGTCCTGTTGGTATTCGTTTACCTGTCGTCATGGGCACAAGTTTTACTTTTGTGGCTATTTCGATTTCTATTGGATTAGATGCAGGTGTTTCCGGTATTTTTGGAGCATCCCTCGTCGGCTCAATCGTGATGATTGTGGGCAGCCGATTTATGACGCAAATTCGAAAGCTGTTTCCACCAGTTGTATCTGGCACTGTGGTGGTCTTAATTGGTTTAACCATATTACCGGTTTCAGTCGATTGGTTTGCTGGCGGTTTTGTCGGGCAAGAAGAATATGGTCAAATAAACAACCTACTATTGGGCTTATTAGTCTTAGTCGTGGTGATTGTTTTATCCCAAGTTGGTAAAGGTATTATCTCTGCGGCGGCGATTGTAATAGGTATGGCTGTCGGTTACATCACTGCTATTTTTATGGGAATCGTTGATTTTTCACCTGTGCGAAATGCGGAGTTCTTTGCATTACCGAAGTTATTACCGTTTGGCTTAAGCTTTACGGTTAGCGGCATTATCGGCATGTCGATAGCGTATTTAGTCACTATTATGGAATCGACGGGTGACTTTCTTGCCTTGAGTGATGCCACCCATACAAAATTAACCGGTAAAAAACTCTCTAGAGGGATTTTATGCGACGGTTTGGGTAGTGCATTAGCTTCTTTATTTGGTACAACACCTTTCTCATCATTCAGCCAGAACGTTGGTATCGTTTCTATCACTGGGGTCGCGAGTCGTCATGTTGTGGCGGTAACGGGCTTCATTATGTTGATAGCAGGCTTATTTCCAAAGTTAGGCGGTATTGTTGTCACAATCCCTTCTCCAGTATTAGGTGGCGCAGGTTTAGTCATGTTCGCGATGATCATTTCATCGGGTATTGGCATTCTTTCTCGTATCAGTTTTACCAAACGAAACATGCTGATTATTGCCGTGGGTGTTGCATCGGGCATGGCGGTGACTGTTCGCCCTGAAATACTGACTTATTTACCTGATTCATTCCGCGTAATTTTAGGCTCTGGTATTACAACTGGTTCGTTAGTCGCGTTGGGCATGAACGCTTTCTTAAGTATCAATCGTGCAGATGAAGCAGAAAGCGCACAAGAAAAACGTGAAGCATTAGAAACACAAATTATAGAATGTGAAGCCTGCGATAAAGCACTGAAAGAAGAGGAAGCGCTTGAACAAAAAGAGCGGTTGGAAAGTGCGAAATAGCCGTAGTTTATAAAAACTGTTGTTTATAAAAGCCATTATTTATAAGAGCAACTGTTTATAAAAGCAGTTATTTATAAAAACAGCCGTTTATAACAATAGAATATTTAAAAAAAGGCGTTACGTCGAGTTGCCGTTTAACCCTACAATATTTTTTAATTGGCAGCTAAAAGGCGACGAAAGCGTAAAGACAATTATTAGAGGTTTATATGGAATATAGCCAATCAATTAAAGCGATTCGTGCATCTATTTTAGATATAGCGAGTGTCGTTGATAAACCGGAAGATATCGAACAACACCTGCGTTTTATCGAAGACGGATTAATGCTGGTTGATAATGGTCGAATCGAATGGGTGGGAACCTGGGAAGAGGGTAAAGACAAAATACCTGATTCAGTGCGTATTCGTAGTTACCCAGGCAAGATTGTTATGCCAGGATTTGTCGATACACATATTCACTACCCACAAGCAGAAATGGTGGGGGCTTACGGTGAACAGCTTTTAGAGTGGTTAAATAATTACACCTTCCCGACAGAAGCCCGTTATAAAGATAAAGACTATTCACGTGAAATGTCGGCGTTTTTCCTCAAGCAGTTATTACGCAATGGTACAACGACCGCATTGGTATTTGGTACGGTACACCCTGAATCTGTTGATGCATTATTTGAAGCGGCTGAAGGCATCAATATGCGGATCATTGCTGGTAAAGTAATGATGGATCGTAACGCCCCTGATTATCTATTAGACACACCCGAAACGAGTTATAACCAAACCAAAGAATTAATTGAAAAGTGGCATAAGCGCGGTCGTGCGTTATACGCGATTACGCCTCGTTTCGCGCCAACTTCATCGCCAGAACAACTTGCGATGGCAGGTAAACTGAAACAAGAATATCCCGATACTTATGTACATACGCATTTGTGTGAAAACAAAAATGAAATTGAATGGGTAAAAGAATTATACCCTGAGCAAGATGGTTACCTCGATGTGTATCATCATCATGGCTTAACGGGATCTAAAAGTGTTTTCGCTCACTGTATTCATCTTGAAGATAAAGAGTGGGATTGCTTGCAAGAGACCGATTCTGCTATCGCTTTTTGCCCTACATCAAATCTGTATTTGGGCAGTGGCTTATTCAAATTACAAGAAGCATGGCAGCGTAAAATCAAAGTGGGTATGGGGACGGATATTGGTGCCGGAACCACGTTTAATATGATGCAAACATTGAATGAAGCCTACAAGGTGATGCAGCTGCAACAACACCGTTTATCGGCATTTGAAGCGTTCTACCTAGCGACATTAGGCGGGGCAAAGTCGCTATCACTCGATCACTTAATTGGCAACTTTGAAGTAGGAAAAGAAGCTGACTTTGTTGTGATCGATCCTTGCGCCACACCATTACAACAGTTGCGTTATGACAGCTCAAAAAGCCTTGCTGATGAATTATTTGTCTTAATGACATTAGGCGATGATCGCAGCATTTATCGTACCTATGTTGATGGGCGCTTAGTGTATGAACGCGGCTAATTAAAGTTTGATACCGAATTAAAAATATAATTGAACATTGTTGAGAGGAAGCTCAACGAACCTATAGGCAGCAAAAGTAACAACAAAGATCGACCTTTGATACTTCAACTGAGTTTATAGAGCTGAGTGTCTAAATTTGAGTTTCTAGAATTGATCATTGAAATTTCAATAATGAGTTTCTAGAATTTCGGTTCGATTTTTATCGCTTTTGCTCCTGACGACAAATCAAAGGAACTAACATCATGTCTGATCACAGTGCAATACATACAGGACAATCAACAAAAGACACTGATCTTAACAACACGGAAAACCCAGAAGCGAAACCTGAAATAAAAGGAGGGCTTGATGGCTACTTCTATATTACAGAGCGTGGCAGTACAGTAAAAACAGAAATGGTAGCCGGGTTAACGACGTTTTTAGCGATGGTTTACTCCGTTATTGTAGTACCGAGCATGCTTGGGGCGGCTGGGTTTAATCAAGGTGCTGTATTTATAGCAACCTGTTTAGTTGCCGCATTTGGTTCATTGTTAATGGGCTTATGGGCAAAACTACCAATGGCAATAGGCTGTGCTATCTCGTTAACTGCTTTTACAGCATTTAGCTTGGTATTAGGGCAGGGCATCAGTATTCCTGTTGCGTTGGGTGCTGTATTCCTTATGGGTGTGGTGTTTACCGCCATTACTGTAACAGGGGTACGACAGTGGATTTTAACGAACTTACCGCATGGTATCGCACACGGTACGGGTATTGGTATAGGTCTGTTTTTACTATTAATTGCCGCAAATGGTGTGGGTTTAGTGGTGAAAAATCCGTATGAAGGTTTACCGGTAATGCTAGGCGAATTTACCTCGTTACCTGTGCTTATGTCGGTGTTCGGTCTTGCGGCTATTTTTGGTCTTGAAAAACGCCGTGTACCAGGTGGTATTCTTTTAGTCATCGTCGCTATTTCAGTATTCGGTATTATTTTTGATCCTAATGTTGTGTATCAAGGGCTTTTTGCTATGCCATCGTTTGGCGCTGAAGGTGAATCACTACTGGGCACTATGGATATTATGGGTGCATTAAACCCTATCGTTATTCCAAGTGTTTTAGCCTTGGTTATGACCGCAATTTTTGATGCAACAGGGACTATTCGTGCTGTTGCGGGTCAAGCAAACTTACTTGATAAAGATGGTCAAATTATCAATGGCGGTAAAGCGTTAACGGCAGATTCAGTCAGTAGTATTGTTGCTGGTTGCGTGGGTGGTGCACCTGCTGCAGTATATATTGAATCTGCTGCTGGTACGGCTGCTGGTGGTAAAACAGGATTAACAGCAACGGTTGTTGGTTTATTGTTTGTAGTCATGTTGTTCTTGTCACCTGTTAGTTATCTTGTTCCCGCTTACGCAACAGCCCCTGCGCTGATGTATGTGGGTTTATTAATGCTTAGCAATGTAAGCAAGTTAGACATGAACGATTCTGTTGATGCCTTATCTGGCTTAATGTGCGCAGTATTCATCGTGTTAACGGGCAATATTGTTACAGGTATTATGCTTGGCTTTAGCGCGCTGGTTATTGGTCGTGTTATCTCTGGTGAATGGAAAAAGCTGAATGTCGGTACGGTACTTATCGCAATCGTCTTAATTGTTTTCTATGCAGGAGGCTGGGCTATTTAATATAGCTTTATACCTACAGTATTATTAATAAATAAAGCCGTTGCATATTATGCTGCGGCTTTTTTTGTTTTCTATGTTCAATTCAAATGGTTTAAGTGACTGACCGCATCTTTAAATTGCTCATTGAGTTCCTCGTGCCTTAATACTTGCTTTTCAGTATCAAAATGATCATAAAAACTAGGTATAGATAAACTAGCTTTAACAATTCCATCAAAATATGGTGCTGATTGTACCGCAGAGGCTAGTACACTAGCCCCCCCCAAAGAACCTGGTGAAGTGGAAAACAGAACCATTGGCTTGTTTTGAAAAACCTTAGGCTCAATACGAGAGCACCAATCAAATATGTTTTTGTATGCGACTGAATACGAACCATTATGTTCTGCAAATGAAATGATAATTCCGTCACATCCCTCTATTTTTGCTAAAAAATCTTTGGCTAATTTTGGATGTCCCAATTCTTCTTCTTTATCTTGACTATACAAAGGCAATTCATAATTATTTAAATCTAAAATTTCAACATCAACTTTATTTAATAACTGACTAGCATACCCAACCAGTTGTTTATTGATTGACTTCTTGTGATTGCTAGCAGCAAAGGCAATAATTTTCATGATTATTTTCCTAATAGTTATTACTTAGTCGCAAAATAGGAGTAGTGGGAGTATGTTATTTATCAAGACACTAGTTTTAACATTATGACTAGCAACTCTTCTAACCGCTAACTCTGAGGAACACCACCTGTAATCACATTAGCACAGGTATTACAAATCAGCCTTAACAGTCAGTGAATGAGTTCTAGCTCTAAATGAGAATGGGGCAGCTCTGAGTTAGACAAAAGATCGCAGAAGTGACCTTTTTTATTTTTTCGGTGAGACACATTACAGCTCCTAAAGAAGGGGCTGTTTGATTTATGGTTACGAAGTATTGAATGTAGCTGCCTTTTTTCTGCAACGTTAATTCAATATAAATATGACAGCCAATAAAATACTTGCGATCATAGCGGCAAGATATTGTTCATCGATTACAGAATACTATGCAAAACCCATTACCCATTGATTCGCTAAAGCTCGACTTTCTGAAGGCTTTACAAACATCTCACCTTGTTATTGAAGCTGAAACCGGTTCTGGTAAATCAACCAGATTGCCTTTATGGGCAGCAGAATCTGGACGTGTTTTAGTGGTTGAACCTCGTCGAGTGGCGTGTACCGCGTTGGCTGAATATGTTGCTTCTAGCAATGGTGAAACGTTAGGTAAGCGAATTGGTTATGCCATCCGTTTTGATAATCGTTTTAATGACAATACTCAAGTCGTTTTCGTTACTCCCGGTGTTGCCTTACGCTGGATGATAGAAGATAAACTGCAGTCTTTTACTACCATTATGATTGATGAATTTCATGAACGCAGGTGGGATACAGACTTATTGTTGGCGTTACTAAAAAAAGAAAATGCGCATCAATTGATTGCAACATCAGCGACGATGGATAGCCAACGTTTGGCTGACTATCTTGGTGCGCAGCATCTTAAAGCGACAGGCAGAACGTATAATGTAGAGGTTGTTTACAAGGCGAATGATAGCCGTGATATGCCAGATGCCCGTGGTATTGAACGAAAGATAAAAGAGGTGGTTGAACAATATTATCGTGAACAAGGTGATATTTTAATTTTTCTGCCCGGCCGTAAAGAAATTAGCCAATGTGTATCGACATTAGCGCAGCATTTTAAAGAACAAATCAGCCTAGGTTTAATCGATGTAATCCCATTGCATGCCTCAGTATCTGATGATGAACGCTATCGCGCATTAACTCAAAGTGACAAGCAGCGAATAATTGTTGCAACCAATGTGGCTGAAACATCGTTAACGATTCCCGGTGTCACCTTAATTATTGATAGTGGGTTAGAGCGAAGAACACATCAGCGAAATGGCCGTACTGTGTTGGGTTTACATGCCATTTCTAACGCCAGTTCAGAACAACGAAAAGGCAGGGCTGGACGAGTAAGTGAAGGGATATGCGTTCGGTTGTACGGTAAAGCCGCACCATTAGAGCACTTAACACCACCCGAATTACATCGAGAAGAGTTGGTTGAACCGATGTTAGCCGCTGCGTGTTGTGGTTATAAATTCAATGACTTGGCATTTGTTGATAGTCTTCCAGAGAAAACGACTCAGCAAGCGATTGATCGATTACGCAATATGAGGGCGATTGATGAAAAAGGGCGAGTCACCGCACATGGGCGACTGTTATTTCCACTGCCGATAGACACACTTTTTGCGCATTTAATTACGGTAATGCCCAATAAAGCCAGCCAAGAAGCGATGGTCGATTTGTCTGCTGCGCTATCTGTTCCTCAGCGTTTATGGCAGTTTCCTAAAAACGCAGAGGGCAGAGAAGAATTAGTACAATGGCAGCCCCAGCATTGTGACGCGACAACACTGATTAAAATATTACGTGAAGACGCACCTGAATCACTCAATGTTGATAGGCAAGTGCTTCAAGATGCGCGTCAGTTATCGAGCCAAATTCGTGAAGCATTGGAATTACCGATGCTTGAAGTTGCAACATCAATTAAACGTGAACAATGGTTAAATGCAGTTATTGAAGCAGCACCTGAATTAGTGTTTGTACGCCGAGAAAAACGCAAGCAGGCGTTAGGTAATGGCTATAGTGAGGTGAGTATTGGCCGTGAAAGTCGCTTTTCAGATAATGATGAAGCCGCTATCGTTTTTGATCAATATGCAATGCCTGGTCGTGGCAGTAAACAAACATTAGCGCTGGCAACCTGTATGACGCCTATAACCCTTGACCAGATGATTGCGTTAGATTTGGGTGAGCAGGTAGCAGGGAAAAGCGAAATTGTAGAGGGCGAATGCCGAGTTGAAATTGAACGTCGCTATGCTGGGCGGGTTATTCAACGACAATGGCAAAAACCTAAAGGAAGTGTGGCTAAAGAGACATTAGTCGATTTGATTCTTCAAGGACACATGCTTTCAGGCTTAGCAGAAAAGATCAGTGCTGATATCCAACAGTGGAATTTATATTTAGCTTTGGGGCGATATGATGCCTCGCTCTACAACACCAACATAAAGCCCGAACCTGTCGATGTTGTTAAGTGGCTATCTATTCAAATTGAAGATCTTGGAATTGAGTCGTCAGATGATCTGGCATTATTTTCTATGGACGACTTTCATTTTGAAGGCATCCCAGAATGGGAAAGGGAAGATTTTGATACCGAATATCCATATCAAGTGCAATTAAATGATTTAGTGATGAATATTAAATACGATATTTACCGTAAAAGTGTTGTTGCTACTTATATTAAAGGTAACCGAAAAGCGGATCCTAAGCGTTGGGAATTACCTCGTTGGCAAGGGTGGAAAATACAGTATTGTAAAGCAAGCAGAACGATAGATATCAAATAATCCCGATTGTAATAACCGGAGACTGTAAATAACAGTATTAAGCCTTCAAATAAAAGCAGCCAGTAATTGGCTGCTTGATCGTATTGAGGATGGTATTGTTTAATTTGTAATATTTACCTGTTCAGCAAGCCCGAACTACCTTATATGACGCTATTTTATCTTGGTCGAAATATGCCAAGACACCGCATTAAATAGTGATAACAAGGTCAACAGTAGTTAGTTTTTCGGCGTTAGCTACCTTCCTTAGTCGAAAATACATATCAGTGAAATTATTGTTTTTTACAGAGACTTATTTGTTGTCCATCGCAGTATTTACTCTTCGGCATGTTTGTTTGTTTTTCTTCATGCTTCAATTGATTATTCTTTCTTATGCATACTAGTAAGTTAATTGGAAATACTTCAGAAATAATATTGATGAGTAATAAATGGTTGCGTCATCTGATAAAAATCACATGGCAATGCACATAGTTGAAAAGGCTATGCCTATTGATCAGCTAATAATTATTTTATATAACTCGCCAGATAAAATAGTCTACGAGCATTTTAGGGCTGTGAATTCTCATTTGAAAGACAATAAGGTAAAAGTTGGACAAATTGTATTGTTATCACCAGCTACTAGTCGAGAGTGTACAATTGAAGAAACGGAGTTTTTAAACATAGCTAAATCTGTTGACTCAACCTTATTAAAAATGAGCAATTCAGAAAAACAGCTGCTGGTGAATAGGTATGAATTTTTATCTAACGTTGCTAGCTATAATGGCTTGTTTTTAGGTGTAAGTAATACAGCATGGAATGCTCATACCAAACAAGTTAAATTAATTTTAAAAGATTTAGAACGTACCTATGTTACGAGTTATAAATTGAACGGAAATTTAAATAACCGAAGTTTCTTTACTCAACGTAAAATTCAATTTGCGCGTTTAGATACCGCACTCAGTCGTTTTGCACAACCTACATTAGGTGGAAAGCTTATATCTGGAGATATTCGCAGTAATTTAGGACTAAGCACTAAAAGCATTATTCACCAATGGAGCAAGCAACCCGGCAATGTCACCACTATTCCTAATTTCCACAAAAACTATGCCGCTGTAGCTGAAATGTCACGTAATTTGAAGCGTGTAGGCTATGTAGGTATTGCACTAACTGGATTTGATGCGGTAGCTAATATTCAAAAAGCTTGCACTGTTAGTGATACGACTGCGTGTAGCAAGGCTAAGTTTACTCAAACGGGTAAGGCTGCAGGAAGTATCGTAGGGGGGACTTTGGGTGGTGCAGCAGCAACTTGGGCTACTTGTTCTATTGTATTTAGTTTACCAACTGGCGGGACCAGTTTCTTTTGGTGTTCCCTTGTAGCAGGTGCTGGCGGTGGTTATGCTGGAGGTATGATAGGCGGTAGCGGTGGGGATTATATAGGCGAAAAATTATATATTTCAACAGGAATTAAATAATTAAAATGGAAGTATTAAGTTTATTAACAAACGTTATGCTGGTTCTTGGTATCGCTGGTGGCATTGGCACTTTTATTTGGATCGGTCTAGTCGCTTATTTAAAATCAAAGTGGCTACCTTTATTGGAAGATATTCTTGACGATGGTGTTCGATTTTATAGCTTGAATATCTTTTTAGCAGGTCCAGGGGTATTGCAATATGCCACAGTATTCCTTTGGTCTTTTCATGCAAAACGTTATGGGATGCTCGAAAAAAGGGATAATGCTCCTAAGCACATTCAAAAGTGGTTTGTATTTGCTTTTTGTTGGTTCATGTCTTGTTGGGCGTTGATAGCTGCAAGTGCAATTATGGTCAAAGTATATGATTTATAAAAAGTAAGTTGCATGGCGCTAAAAAAAATACTGTTGGCTGCGGTTCGTACCTTATGCATTTTAGCCAAACGGTATTTTTCCGTTTAGTTTTGCGTTAGTGCGTCAAGCAAAGCTTGATGCATATTTAGGGTGAAAGCCCCTGTCATGAAAGGTTTAACCCACAACCTGTATCGAGTACAACGTGGGTTACTTGTTCTATTGTATTTGGTTTACCAACCGGCGGGACTAGTTTCTTTTGGTGTGGCGTCGTAGCAGGTGCTGGCGGTGGTTATGCTGGCGGAATGTCTGGTGGATTTTTAGGCAATAAAGGAGGGGGATTTTTATATCGTATGAATTCCATTAAATAAAATGGCATTGAAAACAGCTGAAAACATCTTTTTAATCTTATTATTATTTTGGAGTGTTGGCACTTTTATTTGGATATTACTAGTGTTCTATTTAAAATCAAAGTGGCTACCTTTATTAGAAGATATTCTTGACGATGGAGTTCGATTTTATAGCTTGAATTTCTTTCTTGCAGGTCCAGGGATATTGCAATATGCCACAGTATTCCTTTGGTCTTTTCATGCTAAACGTTATGGGATGCTCGAAAAAAGGGATAATGTTCCTAAGCACATTCAAAAATGGTTTGTATTTACTTTTTGTTGGTTCATGTCTAGCGGGACGTTGATGGCAGCAAGTGCAATTATGGTCAAAGCATATGATTTATAAGAGTAATTTGCACTGCACTTAAATGGAAATATAGTGCCGTAAAGTAAGCAGAACGGTAGATATTAAATAATCACGATTGTAATAACAGCAGCTAGCCTTGAAATGAAAGCAGCCAGAAACTGGCTGCTTGATCGTATTGAGGATGTTTGTATTATGATTTTAATTCGTAATATTTACTTGTTCCGCGGGTAGGCTAACGGTTTCTCTAAAAGGTTCTTGTGTGCTATCTACATACCACGCTTCAATTAATAAACTTTTTAATTGGGATGTAGCAGTTATTGTACCTTTGAAATTACCATTTTTAATTTCACCAGCAATAATTCGGCTGTTTGCATCAGGTACTGGCGTGCCTGTCGCATCGATCGAATACTTCCCATAAACACTTAAAAACATGGTTTCTGTTTCATTAAGGTCAATAACAATACTTACAGGATAAGAGCTTTTAAAATTGAAGCCGTCTGGTACGACTAATGATTCAAATTTTGCTGAAGACTCATCATTTGCCGCTGCACTATCGGCAGGAGAATCAGGATTACTGGTCGATGCATCATCTCCGCCACCGCCACCGCCACCACAGCCGATTAATAAAAAGACGACAGGTATGATCAAGAGTAAATTTTTCATATTGGAATCCTTTATCTTTTTTTATTCAAATAATTGATTGATAACAGCATTACTGCGTAGGTACCAGTCAGTATTCGTTTCTCCGCCAGAGGTTGCGTACCCTTCTAAATCTGGATATGCCGCTAGAATATCGGTTCTCTCACTTGGGTGGTTCCATTCGCCATCAATGAGTAAACCAAATGAAATTCCGTTATCGGTGTGGTAAGTATCGCAATCCTCGCCTGGGCAATTAGTATGCGTAGATGTATCATCATTGGTAGAAAAAAAGCTTGAAGATGCAACAGATGTAATATCATCACCTTTTAAATGTATCTCGAGAGTTCGGCCAGGATTACCGCTAAATGAATCACCATGGTAGCGACCTTCTAACCCACATATGAATGGATTAAGTGGCATGCTAGGTCCTGTACCTGCTGCGAGTGGTGTACTGAAAGGAATACTTGCTTCAAAGACGAATTGATTAGCGCTATCGCTTGAACAACCTTGCCAGACTCGATAATAGTTTCCTTCACTACCTGAACATACAGGATCTGTAATTTCGGCTTTTAAATCGGTAGAAATAACCGCGACGGCATTCGTTGTACCAACCTCTAGTACTGTTGCCGCGTGTTTAGTTTGATTATTCACGACAAGCTTTGTTAAATCTTCATCAATAGATGACCTTGCTATACCATCGAGTTGCACAGCAAAACCATTGTTAAAGTCAGCACCGTATGCTTGTAAACTGCCTGAGATATCATAGCGAACAATGTTCCCTGTATTTGTATCTGTGACAGTATCAACACGGTAAAACATAACAACGTCGTTAAAATCGAAGTCATCTTTTTCTGGCCAATTATCTTCGTAGGCTAGGGTTACCCATGTACCTTCCCCAGGATAGTAATTATGGGTTAGGTTTTGTTCGTTAATCGTTACGCTGTAATCTTCTACTTCCCCGTCTGTTACGCCCCCAAAATATGTGATGCCTGTATTTCTTGCCCCTCTAAATCGTGCCCAAGTTGTTGCGGGGGTTGCGGATTCTGGCACTCGTAATTTAAGGATATTCACCCCTGGTGGTAATAATTGGTCAGTTATCGCTTGTTCACCATCATCGGCAAAATCACCATCATCATTCCAATCAAACCAAGCACTTACATAAGTATTTGCACCTCCACCAATGGTAACTTGAATGCGAGTATCTGAGCCTTGTTTCAAATCGTTAATAAATACAATACCGTCTTCATCATCAGAGCCTGTAGCGTCGTCAGAAGAACCTGATAAAACGGCAGAGTCGCCTTCATCATCAACCAGTGCGCCAAAGAAAAAGTTAGGTCCTATAAAGTGGCGAGGCCCGTTGGTTAGTAAACTTGTTTTATAACTTTCTGGTGCATCACCAAAATCAGTATTTGTCGCCACAACAGGGGCGCTTGCACATCGAGCACCATCATTTTGGCCAGAAATCGGTCCACTCGCGAAGAATTCTGCTGTGGCGTCGATCGTTCCAGAAATATCGCGTAAATCTAACCGATAAATGTTCCCATCTACATTATTGCTGATGTACATGAAGCCATTCACGTCAAAATATTGTGCACCAAATGTTGTAGACCCTGTTAAGCCTGTTGAATCAATACGTGCAAAGCTGGCATTGCCTGAACCATCGAAACTGAATTTATACAGATCGTTAGCACTGTTTTCTACCGCAAAAAGCTCACCAGTGTCAGGGTAGAATGCAAAGTCAGTTAAATTTAATGTCGCTTCAGCAGCCGTCATTATTTCTACTGCAGTGAAATTATCATCACCTGTACTTAAATCAATTTTAAACATACCAGTACCTCTAAGATAGAAGTACAAAGCATCATCAAATACATCACCGACAAAGAAATTAGTATTAGCAGGTAAACCTGTAACGGATATATTTTCAATAAGGTAAAGCTGATTGATACGCGTAACCGTTGAATCACCTTTATTCCAGCCATAAATATAGCGATCTGTTTCATTAAAACCTACCGCATTGATAACGCCTGTAGCACCGGTATTCTGATTATTTGCAACTCGATATGACCCAGAGGAAAGGTCAACTTCATAAACTGTGGATGGACTTCCTTGAAATAACATTGCTTCAGTTGGACAATCATCAAATGCTTGAGCACTATAAGCATCAATAGAAGCTGAAGATAATAAGATAAGTAGTATCGAACGTTTCAGACATTTCATTTTTATGCCTTCTAAATTATTTAAAGTCGAGTTCATACGAGAAGCATCAATATGTATACCAGTTTTTAAACTGATATTTTCATTTGAATTTATCGGGAAAACAGGTGGTTGCGTAAGAGTCTCATCATATTAATAATAAGATTGCCAATATGGAGCCTTTATTCGCAAAATGATAATGATTAAAAAAATATAATTTAGACAAGGGAAGGGTGTTTTTAGACAACGAGTAGAATTTCTATGTTTATTCTTATAGCTATTTATATGGCAATGTAATTTACGCTCTAGTTGTTAATCTAGAGCGTAAATCATTTCACTATTTTTAGTGGAATCTTAATTCGTTGGGTATTCACTCCAAGTGTTACCATCTAGTGAAATATAATGTTTATTGTTTATATCCATAACTGTTGTTCCTGAGTTCTCTGCTACAACAGATGTTTCGGGTAAATTGATAACAAGTTTTTCTGGATCAAAGGTGGCTAATTCATAAATATTTTGGTCTAAGATATTTGATATTAAAGAAGAAACAGCTAAGTAACTTGATGGTGCTGTAATATGTACAGTTTTTCCAGCTCGCTCAATATTCTTGCCAAACACTTTTAAACCGACTGGTACATGGGTTATTGATGGTGCTGGGATTTCACGCATTCCAGAAATTTGCATTTTATCACCGCGTATTCCAGCACCATGTTCAGGCACCAGCACAACCACAATATTACGTTCAGATACTTTTAGTTCATTAAAGAAGGAATACAAATCGTCGAGTAAATTGTTTAATCGACGTTTATAGCTGATTAGACTAGTTGACGCATTGTTGTTAATAATACGGTTGCCATCATGAAGTGAAATTGTATTGTATAGAGCGACGACTTGACCACTGTCATTTTCTATACGCTCTTGCCACCAACGGTCTAAAACATCTTTATCTCTAAAGATAGATGCGCCATCAAAACCTTTTTGATAAGGGGTTAACCCTTCTTGCGGCATTAAGTTTGTTTCAATCTTACCATCTTTTTTAATAAGGCTTAAGAAGCTATCGAAAACACCATCATGGTTCATTAATAAGTTTTCTTGGAATCCAAGATTTGCTAAATTTTCAAATAAATAGCATTGATTAGATGCTGCATCGTCAAATAACTGGCTATGTTCTTCTTGTCCACAGTTTGCCCGTAAAAGGCGAATTACCGCTGGTCCGCTATAAGATGTAGCAGAGTTGAAATTATCAAACATGATGTCAAAATCATCAAAGATCGGGTGATTCTGCAAGCCTACAAGTTTAATATCATCCCACGCAACAGAACAGATACTTAAGAAAAGAAGGTCGAATGGTGCATCTGATTGAGTATTGTTATTGAAGTTTGTGACTCGTTTTGCTTCATCTGCAAAGAAGTTGTTTTTAAAGTCATTGAGTACATCATCGTTAACGTCTGAAATTTGTAGCGGTTGTTTTTCTTTTCCATTTTGGTCTGTTGTTTGCTGTTGTGCTAATAATGATGGGGTATTGCCAATATTTGGCGTTGTAATAATTGATTGTGGAACACTAATATAAATTAGCGAAATTAAAACCAGTACAGTTACTCGAATATATTTATTCAATAAATAGTAAGCAGCAGACAACGTAAAAATAGTTAATAACGTTGTTAGTGAGACAAATCGCCCCGCGAGCTCTATTAGATAGCTCAGCTCAAATTGCATAAGTTGCCCTATTTGAGACCACAGCCTGTCAAGTGGTGGTAAATAGGAGTCAAAGTACAATAGCCATAAGCCAATTGGAATAGAGATAAAAAATCGAGTGATTTTTAGCCATTTAAACGATATGGGTAATAATAAAAAGCTGATAAAGGCGAAATTTTCAATAGCATGAAAGCTGATATCACCTTTTAAGAACAAGGCTATCTTTATAATAAAGTAAACATTCCACCAGCCTAAACCGTTAAGAATGTTTTTTGGTTCCGATGTTTGGCTATTCATTATTTATATTCATTCTTTTGGTTTGACGGTTGAGCTTTTTTCATGTTCTCTTCAAAGTATATTGGTTTTTGAATGCGATGACGGTAGAACTTCTTTAAACCTGAAAAGATATCTCGCAATAGGTAGCCAATGATAATACCAATAGAGAGACTAGCAACGACTGTTAAGATGAAATTGCTAATATTCATTATTTGCACCTTACTTTAAGCGGTTTGTTTATCGCAAATTGTGTAATGGCTGGTTCAGGTATTATATGTTCTTTGTTTAAATATGAAAGATGATGTTCTGCTGACGTTATTGTAATATCAGATGGTATATCGACGGCATGTTTAATAATATTCTTTAATTCCAACTCAAAATCGTAATTATCTTCAATGATAATATGGGAGTGAAAGAGATCGCTGACTGGGATGTCAAAAATGTTATTGAGGGCGATCTGAGCGTCATTCATACGTACTGCGCTGAATAACACATATATTGCGTGTTCACATGCAGTCGCAATATCACCATCTCGACGGATGTGACATAAACGTAAACATTCTTCTGCGCTCATACCAGGTAAAAGGTTCAATTTTATCAAAGAGAAATGTAGCTGTGTTTGCTCTGATACTTCAATCAGTTTAGAGCAGTAAGAAACGAAGTTTTTATTAGAAAGGTAGCCCTTGTAGCCATATTCTCTATCAAATTTTAGTAAGGATTCAATTGAATCTGGTATCTGACGAGTAAAAATTTGCCCTTGAATAGCTTCAATTAAACTAAGAAACTTGGCGTAAGACATATTATAAGGAGTAATAAGGTTTATCCCGGCTTTCATCAGAAACTTCTCGTCAGAATACCGTAGACATTGAGCCATTTCTCTTACAATGATTTTAACAGCGCTGCCTGCTTTGCGTCTTAGATGAAAGCTATCGAGTGCAAGTTGTTTGACTTCATGCGTATCATAACAACTTAGAATTACGGTGGAAGCTTGTATATGTATAGTCTCTAGTATGTTGAAAAGGTCAGTATTAGTATTGCTAATAATGACTTTACCAGGTACATGTATGCCATCACCGATGGCTGTCATTGGGGCATATATCCGCTCATCGTCTGTGAATTTTAGCCCCGAATGGTAATTACTGTCGTTTTCGCGAGAGCTAACATAATATTGATTTCGGTCATTTGTATTGAGATTGAATTCAACATTACTTATTACGCCATGATGACTACCCCAAAAAATTACATGGTAATTAGAGTGAGTGTCATCAACGTGTTGCAATGTAGCTAGTCCAGATATATAGCGATTAAGTAAAGCAAGTTGAGGCTTGATGACAGATGTTACGGTAGCGCCATTTATTATAAAATTAATGGCTATTTTTTGATCTATAGCCCATATTTTTGTTTTTCTGAAGAAATACGTTACATCGTTATTATTACATTGATCAAAGATTTTATCAGGTATTGAGATTATTAAGATAGAGTCGGTACGGAACTGCATTTTAATGAGATCATTGACGATTTTTTTTAAATTGATAGTTTTATTTGTAAACTTGGAACCAAGGAAAAACTTTTTTTGGCAGTTTACATTAATATTATTGTAACTTTCTTGCCTTTCATTAGCATCAAAACCAGAAAAATAATCATCTATATTTGATAAGGAAACAAGAGATACCAATTTTACATCTACTATGAGTCGGTTGATGTACTTAAAACTCGATTTTTTTGTATTAAACAGGTTTATATACTGGCAGGTACAATCAAATGAAGCTGCATCTAAATCTAGATTTAGTATTCCTGACATAATATGACCTTAAATGAGTTTACAGAATGCGATGTCATTAAGAAGGGTTATTAGTTATAAATAGAACTTGTAATAATACTAACGTGTTGTTTTTTAAAAATCCAATTATATTGCTAACAATTTGAATGTAATAGTAAAAGCATTTGATTCATGATAATAATAAACCTACTATCATTAGTAATGCTAGCAGGGGTTTGTATTATGACGAAAAAGCCAGCTAAAGATATTGATGCTATTTATGCATCGTTTGAACTTGATGAATGTAATTATGCTGAGTTAAGTGAAGATGAACGATATCACTCAATCAAAAAAAAGTGGGTAATGCTTAGTGTCATGTCAAATGAGATAACAAGTATGAAGCTACGAGTGACTCCTTCAACGACAATACATCATGAATAGGTGGGACCTTATATGAATCGTATCGTTATTGTTGGTCTGAAGGGAGGTGTTGGCAGTACAACGGTTACGGCAAACCTTTCTCACGCTTTACATTTATTGAGTAAAGAAACAATAACGGTGGATTTAGCTGAGTTAAACCTTTTACGTTTACATTTCACTATGGATATTAATAATGATGATGGTTGGGCTAAGCATTTTTTAAATAATAAATGTTGGACGAATGCCTGTTATGAAAGCCCTCAAAGAATGCGCTTTGTTCCATTTGGGACGTTAAACTCATCTGAGTTAGAAAAATATAGTGTACATAAAGAGGAATGGGTAGCGAAACTAGCCGGTGAGCTGTCAATTGTTGATATGGATGCTGAGCATTGGCAAATTATTCACTTACCAAATTTAGAACATAATCAAAGAGTAAATAGAGAGATATTGAATAGTGCTGATCTTGTTATTGTTGTTATTAACCCTGATCCTATAAGCTATTATCTGATACGTAATGACTCTATTAATTATCTCGAGTTAAAGAAATTGGTTGCGGATGAAAATAAAATTAAATTTCTTATTAATAATTTTCAGCCAGAAAGTGAAGTGAGTCAAGATTTTAGACTTGTTTTACAAAAAGAACTCACCAGTATACTACTTCCAGTGTCATTGCACCGTGATACAACTGTTATTGATAGTATTGCCAACTTAACAAATGTTCATACTACCTCACCACATAGCCAAGCTGCTCGTGATTATCAATCATTAGCTTTTTGGTGTGTTACTCATCTTTACTCGAGGGGTAATGATAAGAGAGGTGAGTATGTATAGTGGTTTAAACGTGATATTTAAAAGATGGATTGTTAATGCTTTTTTTCAGCAATTGAAAATTTATGAGCATGATGGGGGAGGAGCTTCTAATCGTATAGGTCGTTTTATTCTTTTTATCTGGTTTACATTTTGCTTTATCTTTTTGAAAGAGAAAATCAATGAAACACCGAGTTGGAAATTACTCTTACTGTATTACCCGCAAATAAATTTCGCCAGGCCAAAAGTGTTGGATTTGCTACGTTTTATAATACAATCGTTTTGGTTGTTAATTGTTAGGCAAGATCTCTCTAATACAAATAATGTTGCAGTAAAAAACTATTCATTAAGACTGAAGAGCAACGTTGTGAGTGTTTTTCGTATGCCTTTTGAGTATCTTTCATTACTGGTTATTTGGCTTGAAAAGAAAGCAAGTTCGTCTGAGAGTGTGCCTTTTATAAATAAAAATAAAAGTGATGAATTATTTAATGCCGTGAATTATGTGCTGTTGTTCATTGTTTTATTATTGATCTTTTTGTGTTTTACCGTCCCTTTTAACTTACAAGCTCAGACTGTTTTTATATTTATTTTATGGTCATTAGCCATGATGTTCAGGCGAATGCCTGGTCGTTTTCCAACAATGCTATTGATTGTCTTGTCACTTACTGCCTCCTGCCGCTATATATGGTGGCGTTATACATCGACATTAAATTGGGATGAACCTCTCGCGCTTGTTTTAGGGCTTTTATTGTTATTTGCTGAAACATTTGCATGGGTTGTCTTGATACTCGGCTATTTTCAAAATATTTGGCCACTTAATCGTAAACCTGCTCTCTTACCTGTTGATACGACGCTTTGGCCGAGTATTGATTTAATGATACCTACTTACAATGAAGATCTTGATGTTGTGAAAGCAACGGTTTATGCATCACTTGGTATTGATTGGCCAAAAGATAAATTGAATATCTATATTCTAGATGATGGAAAAAGAGATAGTTTTAAAAAGTTCGCCAAAGAAGCTGGTGTTCATTATATTCGACGTCCATTAAATAACCATGCTAAAGCGGGAAACATTAACTACGCGCTTGAACGGTCGAATGGTGAATATGTGGCTATTTTTGACTGTGATCATATTCCAACACGTGCTTTTTTCCAATTAACTATGGGGCTATTTCTTAACGATCCTAAGCTTGCCCTTGTACAAACACCTCATCATTTTTTCTCGCCGGATCCTTTTGAAAGAAATTTATCGAATTTTCGTGATGTCCCAAATGAGGGAAGCCTTTTTTATGGCTTGATTCAAGATGGAAATGATTTATGGGACGGTACATTTTTCTGCGGTTCGTGCGCGGTTTTACGTCGTAAGCCGCTGGAGGAGGTGGGGGGCATAGCTGTCGAGACCGTTACAGAAGATGCACATACATCATTACGTATGCATCGCCTTGGCTACAGTTCTGCTTATTTAAAGCAACCTTTATCGGCAGGTTTGGCGACAGAAACGCTCTCAGCTCATGTAGGGCAGCGTATTCGATGGGCAAGGGGAATGGCACAAATATTTAGAGTCGATAACCCCTTAACAGGAAAAGGGTTAAAATGGCAACAACGCCTTTGCTATGCCAACGCGATGCTGCATTTTCTTTCTGGTATTCCGCGAATTATTTTCTTAATTGCCCCTCTAGCTTTTTTATTACTACACTCTTATGTCATTTATGCGCCAGCGTTAGCAATCGTTCTTTATGTATTACCTCATATGGTTCATGCCAGTATTACAAATTCAAGAATACAGGGGGATTATCGTTTCTCATTTTGGGGGGAGGTTTATGAAACAGTATTGGCATGGTATATAGCACGTCCCACGACGATTGCGTTATTTGCTCCTCATAAAGGCACCTTTAATGTAACTGCGAAAGGTGGGTTAATTCATAAAACACATTATGACTGGGTAATATCGAAACCCTACTTGGCGTTGGTCTTTCTTAATATTATTGGTGCCGGTTTTGGCATTTATCGACTGGGGTGGGGACCAACAGATGAGATTGCGACTGTGATAGTCAATGTTTTATGGACAGTATATAACCTCTTGATCCTTGGCGGTGCAGTTGCGGTTGCTGCTGAAACAAAGCAAATTCGAAAAGATCACCGAGTGCCCGTTAAAATTCCGATGACGATACGTTTGCACTCTGGTCATTTACTGCAAGCTGAAATGAATGACTTTTCTTTAGGTGGAATACGGGTTGTCATAGGTCAGTCGCTGGCATTACAGCAAGATCAGAAGCTAGACATAATATTAAGCCGAGCAGATCAAGAGTTTATTTTTCCTGCAAAGATAACCTATTCGAATGGCAGTACTATGGGTTTGCAATTAGAGCCATTAACGACTCAGCAAGAAGTTGATTATGTGCAATGTACTTTTGCGCGTGCAGATACCTGGACTAAATGGCAGCAAGGCTATCAAACTGATAAACCGTTGATGAGTATGAAAAGCGTACTCAAAGTTGGTTTTAATGGTTACCACAGTTTATTGCAACACAGCCCCAAACCAGTTGTATTAATTGTTCAGAGTTTTCTAAAAGTGGGTAATTTTGTTGGGTCATTTAGACCAAGGAATACATTAACAAGAGCAAACGATAATGCGAATTAAGAGAATAATACAAATAGTCGCAACCGCATTAGGGCTTGCATTATCAAGCATTACAGGTGCTGCGACATCCGATCCAGAGCACTTGATTAAAAGTGAAGTTGGTGACTTTCCTATTGTGACAGAGCGGATAATTCAATTTTCACAATTAGGCTATAACGGTTCTATTAGTATGCTTGGCAGTGAAAGTAATGCTTATATTGGTTTTGGCTCTCGGTTGGATGAAGTGATTTCAAAAGGCATGCTCTCATTTGATTTTACACCTTCACCAGCATTGCGCTCACTTGTATCACATCTAAAGGTTTATTTAAATAATGAGTTGATGGGTGTTATTTCTATTAATGATGGTGATCAGGGTAAAAAAATAAATGCAGATATCCCGCTAGATCCTCGTTTTTTTAGTAATTTTAATCAACTGCATATTGAATTTATAGGTGATACCGAAGGTCTTTGTGCTAACCCTAATCATCCCAGTATTTGGACTGAAATAAGCCAAAGCAGCCATATAGCATTACAGGTCCAAAAAACGGTTCTTAAGAGTGATTTAAATTTATTACCAGCGCCTTTTTTTGATGAGCGAGACTTTAGCCAAGTTAATATCCCGTTCGTAATGGGTAAACATTATGATTTAAGTGAAGTAAAGGCAGCAGGGGTATTAGCGTCGTATTTTGGTGTTCTATCAGACTGGCGCGGTGCGCGTTTCCCAATATCTTTGGATGAGTTACCTCAAGAGAATGCTATTGTTTTTGTTACTAACACCAATAAACCTGCTTTTTTACAAGACTTTCCTGATGTTGATAAGCCTACATTACAAATGATTAGTCACCCAGAAAATCCATACATTAAATTATTATTGATTATAGGGCGCGATAGCAAAGATCTGAACGACGCGGTTATGGGGCTGACTTTAGGTAATAAAATATTAACTGGGCCCATTGCAACAATTAATGACGTAAAGCAGATTTCACCTCGCCGACCTTATGATGCACCCAATTGGGTAAGTACATTACGGCCTATTGCTTTGTCTGAATTAATCAAAGATGTACAAGATTTACAAGTAGAGGGCAGAACACCACCACCAATTAGTGTGAACTTTCGACTGGCTCCTGATTTATTTACTTGGCAAAGTAGAGGTATACCATTAGATCTTAGGTATCGCTATTCGCCACCGAGTGAAGAAAACTCTGGCTCTCGAATGAGTTTGAGTATTAACAGCCAATTTATTGAAGCCTTTAATTTGAAAATGGAAGGTGAAGGCGGTAAATCTAAGCGTATACGGGTCCCTTTATTGGATGATGGTTTACTTGGTTTAGGCGATCAGGTAAGAATTCCTGCATTTAAAGTGGGTAGTAATAATGAGATTGAGTTTGAATTTGGCTTTGCTTCAATGACTGAAGGCATGTGTCAAAGTTCACAGCCGAGTAAGCAATATGCGGTTATTCAGGCTGATTCGACGATCGATTTTTCAGGCTTTCCACACTATATCGAAATGCCAAATTTACGGGCGTTTGCTAATTCAGGTTTTCCTTTTACCCGTATGGCTGACTTATCTGAGACCGTTGCAATAGTACCTAAAAACGCCCCCATTGAAGCGTTACAGACGTTTATTAATGTGATGGGCGTAATTGGTTCCGAATCAGGCTACCCAGCCATCCGAGTTGAATTAATTGATACTTGGGCAGAAGAACAGCTGAAAGATAAAGATATTCTCAGCATTGGCGTTGTTCCTGAATTACAAGAAGCTGCGTCTGATAAAAATGAAGTGAATCTAGTATTACAAGCGGGTGAACGACTGATTCGGTTACCCGTTAAAAATGAACAAGAAGCTAATCTGAATTGGATACTTGATGTCGAAGATGTGCAGGTGGTTTCAGATGTTATTTCAGTTCGTTCGGAAGGTGCCTTTGCTGCAATAACGGGTGCTGAATCACCGTTTACGCAAAATCGCAGCCTTGTATCATTGCTGGCAGCAAATTCAGCCGATTTCAGTTTGATTGATGAGGCGTTATTAGACAGCGGTAAAATAACACATATGTTTGGCTCTGTTGTTACGCTTCGAAATAATGAGGTTGCTAGCTTCAACGTAGGTGATCATTACTTCGTTGGTGAGTTGCCAATTTGGCAATTAATTTGGTATCACTTTTCTAATCGTCCTGTGTTATTAGCTTTTATTTCGGCATTTCTTGTTGTCATTATTACGATTGTATTGTGGCGATTGCTTCGTACAGTAGCGCGTAAGCGATTAGAAACTGATGAGGATGACGTATGAAAAAGTTAGTATTAATTATTGGCTTTATTTTTTCTTATCAAGTGAATGCAAGTACTTGTAGTTGGCCTGAATGGGAACAATTTAAATCGACATATATCCAAAATGGCAGAGTGATTGACGGTAGCGATACACGACAAATTACCACCTCAGAAGGGCAATCTTACGGCTTGTTTTTTGCGGTAGTCGCTAATGATCCGACTACATTCAAGGCAATGCTAAATTGGACTGAAACCCACCTAGCTGATGGTGATTTAACGGCACGCTTGCCTGCTTGGTTGTGGGGAAAGAAAGATTTTAATACATATGGCGTACTTGATAACAACCCTGCATCAGATTCAGATTTATGGATAGCATACAGCTTAATTGAAGCGGGTCGTTTATGGGGAGAGTATTACTATGAATCGCTAGGCTATTTGTTAGCAAGCCGCATCTTACGTGAAGAAACACGTGAAGTTGAAGGCATAGGGACAGTTTTACTACCAGGGAAAAAGGGCTTTGATAATGGCAAAGGGCAGCTACGCCTTAACCCAAGTTATGTGCCACTATTTCTTATTAAAAACATGGCATCCCATTACCCGAATGATCAATGGCAATCTTTATACAATTCAAGCTACACCATGTTAGAAAAGACGATGCCAAAAGGTTTTAGTCCTGATTGGGTGACTTTGTCTAATGCAACGTTTTACGCTGATGCAGAAACGGGACCTATTGGTAGCTACAATGCGATAAGAACTTACCTATGGGCAGGCATGTTAAATGATAAAACGGAGGAAAAAGAAACCTTATTATCAATGATGTCGCCAATGGTGAATGCCATAAAGCAACTACAGGCGCCACCTCGAAGTGTGAATACTGAAACCGGCACATTTAAGGGGGGCGGTAGTGCTGGCTTTTCTGCCGCTTTATTACCGTTATTACAATCGTTAGGTGAAAAAGAATTGGCGATAGAGCAAGCCAAGGTCGTATCTATTTCGCTTCATTCTAATAGTAATGATTATTACTATGACAACGTATTAGCTCTATTTGGCATGGGGTGGTATCAAGGTAAATATCAGTTTGGAGTCAATGGCGAGCTACAACCGTTTTGGGTTGAGCAATGTCAGTAAAAACGAAGGTCTATTACCCGCTGTTTATCGGTTTAACGCTAGTCCTGGGCACGAGTCCAGCATTGGCTGCTGGATATAATTCCGGAAATGGAATGACTGGCTCTCAATCAACGAAAAAAGATACCTCTCAAGTTTATCAACTGAATAGTGCGAATGTTATTTTCTCTTCGAATTTACTGAAGGTTGACTCAGTAGAGTGGCTCTCTAGCCAGCTTAAATTTGCCCAAGCAATGAGTCGGGATGATATTGTATTAAGTACGTTAGAGCGTTTGTTCGCGATTGAACCAAACAATCTTGATGGGCTTTATTATCAAGCCAATATGTACTTAAAGCTTAATCAAATTGATGACGCGAAAGCGACTTTTGAGCAGCTTAAGTCATTGGCACCCAATGCTAAACAAACAAAAAAATTAACAGCAATTTTTGCTATAAGATATGAAAAGAAAGCTGAATTTCAACATGCCCGTTTACTTGCGCGATCAGGGCGTGATGAAGAAGCATTAAAGGCCTATCAAAAGCTATTCCCTAACGGTATGCCAACAGAGGTACTGCAACTCGAGTACCTTCAAGTTGAAGGTAATATTGATAACCATTGGTCTCATGTTAAATCTGAGTTGGAGCTACTTAACTTTAATTATCCTGGGGTTCCTACTTTTCAATTAGCATTGGCAAATCATATACGTAAACAGAACCCAGCAGACCCTTGGATTTTAGCAACGTACCAGCGTTTAGCGCTTAAGCCTAATATTGGTAAACAGGCGGCAACATCATGGCTAAGGGCGTTAAATCAATTGCCAATTACTGACGATGTTGAAAAGCAGTATGCAATATTGGCAAGCTATTACCCTACAGATTTAGAGATAAAACGTGCAAGTCAAAGTGCACAACGTCGCCTTGCGACTGAAAAAGAGTTGCGTAAAGATCCAACCTACTTAGCGAAGCTAAAAGGGTTAGCATTACTAGAAAAAAACCAAACGAATGCAGCAGCTCGACAACTTCAATATGCAATTACAACTCGACCGAATGATCCTGAAATTCTTGGTGGTATGGGTAAGGTGTACTTACGTTGGGGAAATCAAACCAAGGCATTAGCTTTTTTTAAAAAAGCACAGGAAAATGATAATGACCCTGACAACCAATCTAAATGGAAAAGTTTAATTGATACTTCTTCTTATTGGGCTTTTGTGGATCAAGGCGATAAATATACAGAGAAAAAACAATATAGTCGTGCAGAGCGGCAGTATAAGAAAGCCAAAGCACTTCAGCCCAAGAATCCTTATACATTAAATCGCTTAGCAGAGTTATATGGAATAAAAGGTAACTATAAAGAGGCGGATAGATATTATATCCAAGCGTTAAAGCTAGATACTTTAAATAGCACTGCCTTAAGAGGAAGAATTGACCTATTACTGAGTCAAAATAAATCAGAGCAAGCTATAAGATTTGCGAATAGTTACTCAAACAGTCAGAAGCGCATTGTTAAAGCGAAAGTGAACGAACTGAAAATAGGCCAGCTAAATAAAGAGGTACAGGCGGCATTATTGGCAGGAGACAATCCTCTCGCAAGTCAAAAAGTGGAAGCATTACTTTTGTTAAAACCAACATCAGCTTGGCAGCGCGCCAATATCGCAGATGCACTACGTTTGACAGGGCAAAGTGAACGAGCCAACCGTTTAATGGCGATTTGGGCCAATAATAATCCTGACCCAGAAATGCGTTTTGCTTACGCTTTGTATTTATCACGTAATGGACAACTCAAAGCGGCAGTTAATGAATTAGAAAAAATAGATATTGCACAACGCTCGTCTGCAATAGAGCGGAATTTAGCTCGTTTAAAGCTTGATCTTGAACTTGGTGATATCCAATCTTTATTTTTAGTTCAACCTTTTGAAGCCGAACAGCAGCTAAAGCTATTGTCGAGAAATTATAAATCTAACCCAGAAGCCATGATGCGAATTGCGTCGACATGGGTTGAGTTCTTGCAGCCAACAAAAGCGATTACGATTTTTGATGGGTTAATTTTTGATAAACAATGGCTATTTTCGACTCAATTGAGTTATGGCGAATTAATCGTAAAACTTGAAAAGTACCACGTATTTGATCAATGGATAAAGCCGTTTAATGGTGATGGATTATCTTCATCTGAGTACAGCGCATTACGGCAATTAAATACTCGACGTTATTTATCTGAAGCAGACAGTAAAATGCTAACGGGCAATTATGCTGAAGCAAATCGCCTATACACTGTAGTATCAACGCAAGCAGGCCCCTTACGTACAGATGGGCAAATAGGTGTACTACAATCGAGTGTCCCAATACAAACCTCGTCGCAATATAGCAAGTTAGCAGAAGACCTTTACGCTAAACGAACGCAATTAACAGCGAAACAACTGGTTGATGTGGCAGTATCTTTCAATCAAATTGACCGAAAAACGCAAGCAAATGCATTAAATTCAATCTTGTTAACTAAATATGATGCCGAGGCGATGGATTATCGTGATGCAATGGCTGTTGCCATGGTTAACCATGAATGGGGTATGGCAGATACTTTGGCTTATCAAGCGTTGAATTCAGATCGAATCGAAAAGAGCAAAATGCCCCTACAAGTAAACAAAGATCAACCTGAACTGCGCGAGTTGTACGATAATGCTGACGATTATTGGTTAACACGTAATGTAAAAAGAGATATTGATAAACTTCGTGACCGCAATGATGGGCATGTTGTTTTTGGTTTCGATTACAGTGGTAGAGATGGTGAAAATACTGCGTTTCAAATACCTATCGAAGCCCGCATTCCGATTGCAGAATATAATGGTCATCTACTTATTCGTATTGATTCTGTGAGTATCCGCTCGGGGGAATTAGAGTATTTCAACAAGACGTCAGCTGAAAATGTTACTGAAGCTATTGATCAAAGCGCATTTGGTACTACTTTAGGGGTCGGTTGGGAAGCCGAAACATGGTCGGCAGATATTGGTACAACACCAATAGGTTTTGATCATGCCACTTGGGTTGGTGGTGTTAATTTGAATGGTGACATACGAGATTTTGGGTGGAATGCAACACTTTCACGTAGGCCTGAAACGAGTAGTATGTTGTCCTATGCTGGGTTATCTGTCCCCTCGGGATCACCATCTGCAGGAAGTATTGACCAAGAAGGTACAAAGTGGGGTGGAGTAGTACGAACTGGTGTTAAACTTGGTGGTAGCTACGACATTGGTGGTCCCACTGGTTTTTGGAGTAGCTTGCAGTATCATCAAATTACGGGTGAAAAAGTTGAAGATAATACTCGGATAGGGTTGTTAGGCGGGGGCTACTATAAATTGATTGCAGAGGAGGATGAGCGTTTAAGCCTTGGTATGAATTTAATGTATTTAACCTATGATAAAAACCTCAGTGAATATACCTTAGGTCATGGCGGTTATTACAGCCCTCAAAGTTACTTTTCGATATCTTTGCCCGTTAACTATTATGGTCGTTTCGATAATACATGGGCTTATTTATTAAATGGCTCAATTTCAAATTCTTGGACAAAAGAAGATGCGCCTTATTTATCTGATGGTGATTCAAGTACAGGGGGTGGGTTTGGTTATTCATTTCTTGCAGCCCTTGAAAAACGTGTTAGTAAAAGATGGTATATAGGGGCTGCATTAGATTTACAACGTTCAGATTTCTATGAACCTAATCATTTTATTGTTTATGCTCGATATACATTTAATGACCGTTGGCAATTGATTCCAACACCGCCCAATACACCAATTTTATACAGTAATTTTGATTAAAATGACTATAAAAATGCCGCCTATAAAAATTAAAGGCGGCATAATAATCACATGGTTTTTTATCTAGCTTCTTTATTTCAAGGTGCTTATTTTAATGCTGGATACGTTTTGTATTTAACGCCCATCATTTGTTCCATGCAGTGTACAACTTGACAGCTGTAACCAAACTCATTGTCATACCAGATATATAATACGCAACGGTTATCTTGTGCAATTGTTGCAACACCATCAACCACACCTGCATGTCGTGAACCCACGATGTCACTTGATACAACCTCGGTCGAATTAGTGAAATCAATCTGACCAGAAAGTGGAGAAACTAATGCTATTTCTTGTAGATAAGCATTCAGATCTTCAGCGGTAGCATTAGACTCTAGATTCAAGTTAGCAACAGCCATCGAAACATTTGGCGTTGGTACTCGAATAGAGTTACCTGATAATTTACCTGCTAATTCTGGTAATGCTTTTGCTACTGCTTTAGCTGCACCGGTTGACGTTAGTACCATGTTTAATGATGCTGAACGACCACGACGATCGCCTGAATGGAAATTATCAATCAGATTTTGATCATTGGTGAATGAGTGAACGGTTTCAATGTGACCCGAAATAATACCGTACTTATCATTAACTGCTTTTAGCACTGGGGTAATTGCATTTGTTGTACAGCTTGCGGCTGAAATGATTGTGTCGCTATCTTGTATTACTGATTCGTTAACACCAAACACGACATTTTTGATATCACCTTTACCTGGGGCGGTTAGCAATACTTTTTCAGCGCCTTGGCAACCAAGATGTTGACTTAAACCTTCGCTATCTCGCCAAATACCTGTGTTATCAACGATTAGCGCATTGTTAATGCCGTAATCGTTATAATCAATATCTTCAGGCTTATTGGCATAGATTACTTGAATGTAATTGCCGTTAGCGATAATGGCTTTGCGACTGTCATCAACAGTAATGCTGCCATTAAAAGGACCATGCACTGAATCACGACGTAGTAAGCTTGCGCGTTTTTCAAGATCACCTTCTTTTCCGCCACGTACAACAATTGCACGTAAACGTAATGGGTAACCTTGACCGCTTTTTTCAATTAATAAGCGAGCAAGTAAACGACCGATACGACCAAAACCATATAAAACGACATCACGCGGCACAACAGATTCTGAGCTGTTTAATGAATCAACTAAAGCCGTTTGTAAATAATCGTTTAAACTTTGTTCATCTTCTTGGTTTTTCCAATAAGAATGAGCAAGTTGACCTACATCTATACGGCAAGGCGAGAGTTCTAGCTCAGCAAGTTGCTTGATTAAAGGAAGTGTTTGAGCAGGGGATAGCTCATCACCAGTATAACGACGTGCCACACGGTGAGCTTTGATAATGTCTATGGTTGATGCGTTAACTAACTGGCGACCAAACAAAATGACTTCAACGCCTTTCTGTCGGTATAACTGGCCAAGAAGTGGTGAGATGGATTCTGCATTCGTCTGGCTTGCTTGCCAGTCTAGAAGGTATTTTTCCGGACTCATCTTTACTAGGAACCTTTCACGTTAGGGAATAAAACAGGCTTAAAGACCTGAAGGTTTTTATTGTTTTTATGTGACGGGATTGTAATGGATGTTGCGTTATTGTCCTAGTAAAATTAAGGCTTTTAAACTGTGATATAGATTGTATTTTGAGGGTGGATTCCTATCAATATATGAGTGATTTTCTAAATGTTGGCATGAAAACCCCCTGCTTATTTTTTGATGAGGTGTAAGCGATATGTTTCCTAATTGTGTTATTTGGTCGTTTCACATAACGTGCCGTTAGTGTTTTATTTTACATGTTAAAAAGCATTGCAAAATGCACTTAATTGCTGATTTTTCGGCTCGAAATGAGGTTGTGAGCGACTTATCAACTGGATACAACTTGAATAATTTTGGTAAGAAAATTGCTTCTGTTGTAGGCATGTCACACGTTGATGGGCTTAGAGTAACTGGCTTCAGCCATCTTGCGTATTGTTGTTGGCTGGGGATCATAATGAAAAGAATGAAGTCTATACCTCGTTTTTTATGGTTAATTCTTTTAGGGTTTGGTGTATTTATTCACTCTTCAGGGGTTAATATCTCAAGTGCTACT
The DNA here is from genome assembly GCF_003025615.1 of Photobacterium frigidiphilum. Lineage (GTDB taxonomy): Bacteria > Pseudomonadota > Gammaproteobacteria > Enterobacterales > Vibrionaceae > Photobacterium > Photobacterium frigidiphilum. Next base: position 206,121 of record NZ_PYMJ01000004.1, read on the forward strand.
GCTTCTAAGTATGCGGTGGATAGTGCATGGCTGAATAAGAATTTAAACAGTGATGAAGTCGTTATCTATGATACTCGTGATCAGAGTGCATATGAGAATGGGCATATACCGGGTGCAATAAGTTTCCCGACAGAGATGTCATATAAAACCGAAAAGAATTCTTTCTATGTTAAAGGGAAGAATGAAATAGCACCATTGCTGCGTGAAAAAGGTATTGATAAAAGTAAGCTCATAGTACTTTACGATGGTGGAGACGTTAAGCATGCAGCACGAATATTTTGGGTGTTAGAGCTCTATGGCATTAGTAAAGTTGTGATATTAGAAGAGGGTTATGCATATTGGGATAGACAAGGATACCCTAGTAACCAACAGGTAGTTATTCCACAAAAAACGAGTTACATTCCATCGTTAAACGCTGACGTATATGCCAATACGATGTTAGCAAAAGTTGCAACATTCAGCCCCGATTATCAACTCTATGATTCACGTACAAAAGAAGAGTATATTGGTGAAAAATCGAAGACAGAAAAATATGGTCATATCCCCACGGCAAAAAATCTTTTAATCTCTTCATTTTTTTTAAAGAATGAAAAAGGTGACAGTGTATTAAAAAGCCAAGAGGAAATGGATCTTATTTTTTCTTCATTAGATAAAACAAAAAAAAGCGTTACATATTGTAATAAAGGTCTAGCGTCAACACTATCATATTACCTTATGAAGCGTTCTGGTTTTGATGTAGCACATTACGATGGTTCGTGGTTGGACTGGTCTTCGAATGAATTACCTGTTGAAAAATAATGTATACATTAAATAGTACATATCGAGGTATGACGAAAAGGGTTAGACCAATCATGGAATTGGAACGCTTCACTAAAAGTGTTATTTTCAAAAAAATTGCAGTAATTATGGGAGTTGTCATGATGTTGTCATTCATGGCAACGCTGTATATTACTTACACATCGAATACTCATCGAATATCAAAAGACATACAAACTGTGATGAACTCTTCAAGCCAACTTATTATTGATGCAACAATTTTTGACAATACAGAAAAAAGTATAGAACTAAACCGTCTATTTAGTAATTACGAAGAGATCGGCTCTGTTGCTATATATGATCTAAATGGTAATTTAGTACATTTTTATACCAACTATACCATGCATGCAACAACTGACTATCACCTTGATTATAAAGAAGGTATATCAATTTATAAAGGTGATTATAAATTAAGCTACTCGCTAGATTTTAATAACTTGCCAATATTAAAGTATGTCGTTTTTTATTTCTCATCTAATGTTATAAAAGCAATATATACCCAGTTGATACTTCTTCTTTTTCCATTCGTAGTGCTATTAGTATATACATTATATTATATGTACCGAGAAGTAACACTGCCATTAAACCATTTAATTGGTGAACTACCCAAAGTGGGTACTGGTCAGGTTTCGGTTAATTCAGTGAAAAAATTAGAAGGAGAGGTTACTGTATTAGCAAAAGAAATAGACTATGCAGATAAATGTATTTATTTACATGGCCTAAAAATGGAAGCCCTGAATAAGAAACTTGAAGCTCGTACATTAGCATTGAATAAGGCACTTACCATAAAAGGGGACTTTATGGCGAACATGAGCCATGAAATACGTACACCTATGAATGGGGTGTTGGGTTTTATCCAGTGTTTAGAAGCTCAACCATTAGATGATGAAGCAAAACGCCAAGTTAGTTATATTAAAGAGTCTGCACAATCCTTATTAAGTATAATCAATGAAATATTGGATTATTCAAAGCTTGAAAGCGGTAATGTGACGTTGAACTATACCCCCATAGCAATAACAGAATTAGTTAGGTCTAGTTTGATGACCATTAAGTATGAGGCTGAAAAGAAAAGTATCATCCTTGACAATAACATTGATCCGAACTTAGCTTCTCATTATCTTGGTGATGAGTGTCGTATTAAGCAAATATTGACTAACTTGCTGGGTAATGCCGTTAAATTTACAGAGCATGGTAAGGTAACTCTCTCTGTTACATTAATTAATAAAACAAAAAATGGCACATGTATACACTTTACAGTAAAAGATACAGGAATTGGTATTGATTTAGAGAAACAAATAATTATTTTTGATTCTTACACCCAAGCCGATGGTTCGATATCGCGTAAATATGGCGGTACGGGTTTAGGGCTATCTATATCGAATAGTCTATGTAAATTAATGGGCTCGAAGCTCGAGGTAAAGAGCCAGCCATCAGTTGAAACTGAGTTTTATTTTGACGTTCAGTTAGATGAAGTTGCCGTACCGATAGTTGTAAAAAAACGCTCTCCAAATTTCAATTTATCAAATTATGCCAACAAGCATATTTTGGTTGCTGAAGACAGTATGGTGAACCAACAATTAGTTAAAGCACTATTGAAAACATTAGGGCTAACAACTATTTCAATGGTAAGTGATGGTATTCAAGCTATCGATTTTATTAAACAACAAAAAGTTGATTTGGTATTAATGGATTGCCAAATGCCTAATATGGGAGGGCTTGAGGCTACCAAAGCAATTAGAGTACTTAATTTATGTCATCAACCGAGTATAATTGCTTTAACTGCAAATGTGCTTGATGATGAAAAAACGCGCTGTTTAACCGCGGGGATGAATGATTATATTCCTAAGCCGATAGAAAGGGCTAAGTTATTTTCAAGTCTAAAAAATGCGTTTGAAAATGGGTATAAACAATAAATAAGCTCAAGTGGTTAGTTTATTATCTACCATTGTAACTTGAGCTTTTCATCATTGATATTACGATGCTGGGTAGATTGCCCCTAGGCTGGTTAATCCAGAAGCGCCTGTTACTTCTGGTAAATTTCCCGGCTTATTATGATGTGTTCGGTATGCTAGCCACGCGAAAGCCATGGCTTCCATATTATCGCTATCTACTCCTCGTTCTGTTGTCGACATCACTTGCCATTCGGGTAATTGTGCTGCTAAACGCGCCATTAATAATGGATTATGAGCACCACCGCCACAGACTAACAATTCCTGTTTGGTTGATAATTCAGGTTTTTCATTATGTTGATATGAAAGGACATCATTTGCAATGGTGACTGCAGTAAATTCAGCTAGGGTTGCTTGTACATCTTCTGCGGGTATATCTAAACCTGATAATTCTTGTTTTAACCACGGTAAATTAAATAATTCACGACCTGTACTTTTAGGTGCTGGCTGCTTGAAGTAAGGCTCGTCGAGCAGTCTTTCTAACAGTATTTTATTTACAGTGCCTGTTTTAGCCCATTTGGCATTAGCATCATATTGGTCGCCATTATACTGGTGGATCCATGCATCCATTAACATGTTACCTGGGCCAGTATCATAGCCCGTAACAGGTTGATCGGGAGTGAGTATTGTGATGTTAGCAATGCCGCCAATATTGAGGATTACGCGCGTTGTATCAAGAGAACTAAAAAGCTGTTGATGAAAAGCTGGAACGAGTGGTGCGCCTTGCCCACCGAGAGCCATATCTTTTCGACGAAAATCAGCGATGGTTGTAATGTGTGTTTTAGCCGCAATAATATTGGCATCACCGAGTTGCATGGTGAAAGCATATTGTGTTTCTGGTGAGTGAAATACGGTTTGCCCGTGGCTTCCAATCGCAGTAACAGAGTCTGGAGATATACCGGTTTTCTTTAACAATGCGAGCACAGCATCAGCAAATAAATGCCCGAGTCGGTGATCGAGCTCTCCAACTGCTTGCAAATTGGTGGATTGACCAAGGCAAATGTCAAGTAATGCCTGTTTAAGGTCTTCACCCATAGGAAAAGAGTTTTCACCCATCAAGCGGATACTGTTTTCTTCAATTTCAACCAAAACGGTATCAACACCATCCATACTTGTACCAGACATAATGCCGATATAACGCTCAATTGCCATAAGAACCTCTAGTGTGTGCTGTCCATAGATAAATGGTATTACAGTCATAATGTAAACGGAAAAAGTAATCGAGGGAATGATTGTTAGCGTAAATTATTGATGCAAATTGTTAGCGCAAAGAAGGGGACAGTTTTCCTTGACCATTACAGTATAGGAAAAGGTTAAGTGGATAGAAAATCACACTTAACCTCTATGTGTGTTTTATTCGCTGGCTGTCAGTAATATTCCTTCTTTACCTGCCAATGTGATTGAAACGCTTCCTTCGCTAATATGCCATTCATCATCAGTTAACAGGTCGCGTAAAGAACCTGACTCAATGCCTAATTGCCAAACAGGTAAATGCAACGTTTTAGCTGATTCACTGTTATTAATAAGGCAAATAACATGCTCTGTTTCTGTCGTTCTAGCAAAGGCAAAATGTTGGTTCTCAGCCAATAACCACTGAACACTGCCAGATTGAAGGGCGGTTGATGATTTTCTGACAGCAATGAGTTGCTGCAAATAACTGAATGTTTGTGGTTTTTGTTCTTGCTCTGTTCTTTCCCACGGGAAACAACGACGGTTATCTGGATCTTGGCCGCCTTGTAATTCAACTTCTGTACCGTAGTAAACACACGGTGTGCCGACATAAGCAAAAAGCATCATTAATGCTAGGTGCATCGTTTCTGTGTTGTTATCCACCATGGTTAAAAAACGCATTGTATCGTGGCTATCTAGCTGGTTAAGCTGAGAGAGCTGATTCAACCACGGTAATTTCGTACGCGCTTCGTTTAGCCATTCTACTAATTCTTCAGCATCAATTTGACATGCGTGATAGGCAATGTCTTTTTGAGCGAAAAAAGCACGAAGAGGGTGAGCAAAACCGTAATAGTTCATCGCACCGTCTTCTTGATCACCTTGAAGCCAGTTAGACGCTTCAAAGAAATGTTCGCCTAATACATAACAATCAGGGTTGACCGACTTGGCGGCATTGCGGAAGGATTTAACAAAATGAGCATTATTATGTGCGCCTTTGCCTTCACCTAGCATATGGATAACATCGAAACGCCATGCATCTATATTATAGGGCGGTTTTAGCCAGTGTTTGATTACAGCGTCGTCACCTGCATAGATATAATCCTGTACTTCAGGATTAGAAAAATTCAGTTTAGGTAGCGTTGATATACCATTCCAGCCAACGTATTCGTTACTGTTATCGGCAAATTGATAATACTGACGGTAAGTAGAGTTAGGATGATCGTATGCGCCCACAGCTTGGTCTGCGGTATTACGTTGATACATATCGAACCAAGGGTGATCGACTGAAGTATGGTTATACACGGCATCTAGCATAATCTTCATATTACGTTGATGCAGATCTGCCACCATGTTGGCAAATTGCTCATTCGTGCCTAAATGAGGATCGATATTGAGGTAATCCGTTGTATCGTATTTATGATTACTGGGCGCGGTAAATATCGGATTTAAATAGAGTGCGGTTACACCTAATTCTTGTAAGTAATCAATCTTATTATGAATACCTTGTAAGTCGCCTCCGAAGAATTCGCTTGGTCCACTCGAATCATGGTTTGATGCTGATTCACCCCATGCTTTTGCTATTGTCGGTTTTTCTGTGCCACGTAAACAGTATTCATTAGATTGAACACTGATTGATGGGTTTGCATTTGAAAAACGGTCGGGGAAAACTTGATAGAAAATCTGTTCTTTAACCCAAGCTGGCGGTTGATGCTGGTTATTGAATTTGAAGTGCTTTTCTTTACCCGGTACTCGTGGTGACACACCACAACCGTGTAGCCACCATTGACGACTGTTTTGCATCACTTTAAAGGTATAAAAAGTGGTGTCTTTATCTGAATTGATCGGTAATTTCCCATGCCAGTATTGCAGGCGACCTTGGGTTCTACCGCGTTCCATATCAATTAATAGTTCTTCATTATCGGGTTCACATCGAATGAAGATGGCTGATATCAGTGTATCAACATCACTGACCATCGTTACGTTAAGCGTGTTGTCTGTAGGAGTAAGCCAGGCGCTATCCTGTCCATGGTAAAGAAATGGCGTTTTCATTGTAATTATCTCTGCCTGAAACTGAATTGGAAATGTCTGTACGTGCTTGGGTATAGTTCCAATCTACCGCTTTTTGACGAGAAATAAATCCACCTTGGTTCAAAAATGGAAGGAGTAGACGTTAGGCGTAGAAAACACGTGTAACAATTCATTTGGATCAGAGGAATCTGATGATTAGATTTGGCAGCGGCTTGCTTGATGGCGCATCTCTTCTTTTCTTAACGGCATACGGTCAACAATTTCGGTGAGTTGTAACCAATTTGTTTTTTCATTCCAGCGGTGTTTTTCTAAGCCATCCTTACCGACAAGAATGCCAGTATGATGTTCTTTAGGAATGTTATATTTTTGCTGAAGGTGGTTAATTTCTTCTGGACTAAAAAAACCATAAGGTTGGTTAAAACCGTCGTTGGTAATAATCACGGTCTTTATATCTCGTTCTTGCAGTACACACTCATTCATTAGTACTTGTTTCATAAATTCTTGTACGTGTTGATCTTTCTCTGGTGCAAAGTACAAGATGCTTCGATGATTCCAATGCATAGAATCCATCGGGTAGGCGACGCAATTATTTATTCCCACAAACAGAACGAGAGATAACAAATATATGAATAGTTTCATCAGCGTGCACCTAAGTTCTATAACCTAGTACGAACTAGCAACGTAATAGAGTGTAATTCCCTTCTGATTATAGGTGAAAACACTCAATAACGGCGGAACGGGTTGCTTTTCGTATCTGAACCGCTTCTGAAACAAGGACAACCTATTGTGCAAGGTGTTCAGTAACGTAGTCGATAAATGCCCGTAATCTTGCAGGCATGAATTTGGTCTGAGCAAACTGTAAAGCAATATCTCCTTGATAGTTTCCTTTCATTGTCCAGTCTTTTAATACCTCTTTCACTGAACCATTTTCTAACGCTTGCTTAATCACAAAATCTGGAAAGATACCTATACCTAATCCATCTATTACGCCCTTTAAGCGCATTTGAGAATGATTAACGGCGTAACGACCTGTCACGCTCACGCTTTGAAATTCGTCATCTTTAATGAAGTCCCAAATGTGATCGGTAGTGGTTTCACCAAGATAAATACAATCATGCTGACGTAAGTCTGTGGGTATTTGGGGTTCTCCGCGTAGCGCCAAGTATTCAGGGCTTGCGCACAATGTTAGGTTTACTTTACCAATTTTCTTATTCACTAAAGCTTCTGATGGGTGCTCTGTTAAGCGAAAAACGATATCAATGCCTTCAGATAAAATGTCGATCTCACCGTCTGAGGCTTTAAGTTTTAGTTGAATATCAGGGTACTGAGTCAGAAAAGGGGTAACTAAAGGTTGTAATACTATACTTAGGAAAGCTTTTGGCGCTGCAACGGTTAATGTACCTGATGGGATCGTATGTTCTGAACTTGCAATTTCAACGGCCTGTTTTGCGGCATTCGTCATAACTTTGCATTGTTCATAAATTTTAGTACCAGACTCACTGATCATTAACTTACGTGTTGTGCGCTCTAAAAGTTTCACTGAAAGGGCCTTTTCAAGGCGAGAAATTTGCTTACTGAGAGCCGATGGGGTAACACCTAACTTCTTTGCTGCCGCGGTATAACTGCCTTCATCAACAACAATAATAAAGACGGCAAGGTCGGGCATTACGGCGATCAATTTGTTCGTATCCACAGATTTGTGCCTCAGGTTCAATAATCATTTTCCATATAAGGGGATAATAGTTGTAATGCACTTGAATTAGAATGATTAAAGTTAATCGAAGAGTTAATTGCACGATTTTTAGCTAATCATCACAGTGATGAATGTTAAGCACCCTTAGCGAGTTTGTAAGGTATTCGTTGGGTAAGTATTTCACTGGTTAGCCATTTCCCCAAAATATAATAAATGTGAGGAACACTATGTCTGCTGCATTCTACGAACAAATTAACCAGCAAATTGAAGAGGTTAAAGCTGGTGGCTTGTACAAGTCTGAACGTATTATTACGTCAGCTCAAAAAGCGGCTGTTTCTATTCTTAACAAAGAAGGTGTTGATACAGGCGAAGAAGTGCTGAACTTCTGTGCTAACAACTACCTTGGCTTAGCTAACCACCCAGAATTAATTGAAGCTGCGAAAGCAGGTATGGATGCACATGGTTTTGGCATGGCATCGGTACGTTTCATTTGTGGTACACAAGATTCTCACAAAGAACTAGAACAAAAACTATCAACGTTCCTAGGTACTGAAGATACGATTCTTTATACCTCTTGCTTTGATGCGAACGCGGGTTTGTTTGAAACATTATTAGGCCCAGAAGATGCAATCATTTCTGATGCGCTAAACCACGCATCTATTATTGATGGCGTACGTTTATGTAAAGCTAAGCGTTTCCGTTATGCAAATAACAACATGGAAGAACTTGAGCAGCAATTAATTGCCGCGAAAGAAGCGGGTATTCGCCATACATTAATCGTTACTGATGGTGTGTTCTCTATGGACGGCGTAGTCGCTAACCTTCCTGCTATTTGTGACCTTGCTGATAAGTACGGCGCGCTTGTGATGATTGATGATTCACACGCAGTTGGCTTCATGGGTGACAATGGTCGTGGTACACATGAGCACCACAATGTAATTGATCGTGTTGATATCATCACGGGTACATTGGGTAAAGCTATGGGTGGCGCTTCAGGCGGTTACACGGCTGGTAAGAAAGAAGTGATTGACTGGTTACGTCAACGTTCGCGTCCGTACCTATTTTCTAACTCTGTGGCACCTGCAATTGTTTCTGCTTCTATCCGTGTTCTTGATTTATTGGCTGAAAGTGGCGATTTACGCACGCGCCTATGGGAAAATTCTGCACATTTCCGTACGCGTATGACAGAAGCTGGTTTCACAATGTCAGGTGCTGACCATGCGATCATTCCAATCATGTTGGGTGATGCGAAAGTGGCTGCGGAATTTGCAGAACGCGCACTAGAAAAAGGTATCTACGTTGTAGGTTTCTCTTTCCCTGTGGTACCACAAGGCCAAGCGCGTATTCGTACGCAAATGTCTGCGGCGCATTCGCCAGAGCAACTTGACCGTGCTATCGATGTATTCATCGAAGTTGGTAAAGATATGGGCATTATTTAATAGCCTAATTATGAATAAGTGTCACGAGGTTCTCGGATCTCGTGAACATATTCGTTGATAATTCAGTTTTCCAAAAACGTACTTCTGGTTTGCTCAGAGGTAACAGTATCCTCGTATAATGCTGAGTAGGGTATTAAGGCTAAGTGTCTTCCCTTTAAACAGCATTCAGATGTAAGCGAATAAAAAATGAAAATTAAAGCGCTGTCAAAACTAAAGCCTGAAGAAGGCATCTGGATGAATGAAGTAGACAAGCCTGAAATGGGCCATAACGATCTACTTATTCGTATTAAGAAAACAGCTATTTGTGGTACAGATGTACATATCTACAACTGGGATGAATGGTCACAAAAGACGATTCCAGTTCCAATGGTTGTAGGTCATGAATATGTTGGTGAAGTTGTTGGTATTGGCCAAGAAGTTCGTGGTTTTACAATTGGTGATCGTGTATCTGGCGAAGGTCACATTACATGCGGTCATTGCCGTAATTGTCGTGGTGGTCGTACACACCTTTGTCGTAATACGACAGGTGTTGGTGTTAACCGTGATGGCGCATTTGCTGAATTTTTGGTTATTCCTGCATTCAATGCGTTTAAGATCCCTGAAGGCATCTCTGACGATCTAGCATCGATCTTCGACCCGTTTGGCAATGCTGTTCATACTGCATTATCATTCGATCTTGTTGGTGAAGATGTGCTAATTACAGGTGCTGGCCCTATTGGTATTATGGCTGCTGCTGTAGCAAAACACGTTGGTGCACGCCATGTTGTGATTACCGATGTGAACGAATACCGTCTAGATCTTGCTCGTGAGATGGGCGTGACTCGCGCTGTTAACGTAGCAAATGAAAAACTTGAAGATGTAATGTCTGAACTTGGCATGACAGAAGGTTTTGATGTTGGTCTAGAAATGTCTGGCGTACCATCAGCATTCAACGGCATGCTAGCTAACATGAACCACGGCGGTAAAGTGGCGTTGCTGGGTATTCCACCATCAGATATGGCAGTAGATTGGACTCAAGTTATCTTTAAAGGTTTGGTTATTAAAGGTATCTACGGTCGTGAAATGTTTGAAACGTGGTACAAGATGGCAAGCTTGATTCAATCAGGCTTAGATCTAACACCAATTATCACGCATCATTACAAGATTGATGATTTCCAAAAAGGCTTCGACATGATGCGTTCAGGCATGTCAGGTAAAGTTATTCTCGATTGGGAATAATCAGCAGTCATACCTAAATGAAAAGCGAGCTTAGTGCTCGCTTTTACTGTTTTACGGTATGCGTTTCTATCCAATTTGATAGTACCTTTGCCTGTTTTAATGCATCAAAATTTAGTACTACATTTTTCCGCGCTGAAATCCCCATTTCTTTTCTTCGCTCTATTGGCAATGTTACAAATGTCTTAATCGCATCAGTTAACTCGAGTGCGTTTTTTTGCTCAACCAAATAGCCTGTATTTGGGGCGACAATTTCTTTACAGCCCATAATGTTTGATGTGATAACGGGTATACCGACAGCCATGGCTTCTTTTAAGACGACTGGGCCTGTATCTACACATCCTGAATGTGAGAAACAAAACGGTGCTACCAAGCAATCATAGAAAGGTAAATTTTCTTGGATCCAGCTTGGTTGTTTTGAGCCTAAAAATCGCACATAAGGGGCTAAACCAAGTTGAGCAACTTGTTCTTTTAATGGTTTTAATAACTCACCAGTACCAATAATATCTAAAGTCATAGGATAGTGCCCACATAAGGGTTTCAACGCATCAAGTAAATACTTAACACCTTTTTGTTCAACTAACCGCCCAATAAAAATGAGCTTGATTGTCTCTTGATCTTGTTTTGTATGGGGCTTAAAGAGTTGGGTTTTTACACCACAGTGAAGTAATTTAATATTGCCGTCAGCGGTCTTGTTAAAATCATTGCGCATATCATTACAAACAGCAACGACGAAATCGCTGTGTTTAATTTTTAAATCAAGATCAAAAGGGAACTCATAAACATCATGACCATGAGCAACAAAAGAACATGAAATACCCATCAATTTGGCTGAAGCAATACCGTGAGAGCAAGTATGTTGAGCAAAATGTGCGTGAATATGCTGAACATTGTGCTTTGCCATTTGTGATGCCATTTTAAAGCTATGCCAAAATAAAGATAATTTAGGCATAGATTGTTGTGAGTAGATAAATTTCAAGCAATCAATGACTCTACGAGGTTTTAATTTTTTTAAAAGATTGAAATTAAAAAAATCGCCGATTTTATAAATGGTATAGTTAAAAGCATCATCAGTTTTATTTTTTTCAAATGTCATCACACACACGTCATGCCCACATGCGTTTATTGCATCCACTTCAGTACGAATAAATGTTTCACTCAATACCGGAAAGGTTGGAGTGATAAAAGCCACTTTTTTCATATTATTCTTCTCTAATCACATTCAGTATTATCATTGAATAGCAATTATTGTGCCTATGAATAAAAAGCAAAACTTGAGTAAGATGATTGCATTATGCAAAAAACATAAAATATTGCATGTCTTTACGCCTATGTTATTGAATGTAATAACGGCATGAATCCTGCTTTATTAGAAATATAATAAAAAGGAGTCAGTAATGTGCCGAATTACTGTTGTTATACCAACTTATAATTGTTTGAACTATTTACCAAAAGCAATTGAAAGTGTTTTAAAACAAGACCATGAAAATATAGAGTTAATAGTCGTAAACGATAATAGTGATGATGGTACAGCTGAGTATCTTGAACGACTAGTTAGTCGTGATACCAGAATAACAGTGATAACAACGAAAGGCGTTGGTGTATCTAGCGCTAGAAATTTAGGTATTAATAAATCCAGTGGAGAATACATTGCTTTTCTTGATTCAGATGACAGTTGGCATGATGGAAAGCTGCAAGCTCAGCTTTCCATGCATCAGTTAAATCCTGAATTGGGTATGAGTTTTACTAATTATGATCACTTGACTGAGAGTAATCAGAAGTTAGTCGATTGTTTTAGCTATTGGAATCAATTTCAAGATTGTAATGAGCAAGCTAAAATTTTGGATGATCCTTTAAATATCATTTTTTCAAATAATCTGATTGGTACATCGACAGTTATGATAAAAAATTCAGTATTTAAAAAAATAGGGCTGTTTGATACTGAGTTAAAATATGCAGAAGATTGGCAACTTTGGTTGAAAGTGTGTGAGTGTTTTGATGTGGCAGTAATACCTGAAATATATGTGAGTTACTTAATAAGGGATGGTTCAATAACACAAGCTGATGAGAACAAGTTAAACAATCTTGAATCAATTGAAAATATTATTTCACGTTGTAAAGAACGGAACTCGTTAATAACATCAAAATCAATTTCGAAAGCTGAAGCTCGATTAAGTGAAGAATATGCAGATTATTACAGGGCTAAAGGCAACAAGGTTAAAACGTTGATCTTTGGTTTTCGCTCGCTTTTCTTCGAACCCAAACATCGCAGAGTAGTCAATTTTTTAGCCAAGGTAAAAAAAGAATGGAAACCAATAAAAATAAAACCTTCTACAAGTGAAGATATTTGAATTATAAATATAAAATGCATCATTAATAAAGATATAACAGTTATTTGTATCTCTAATTAAGTAATAAGGTGTTTCATGAGCGCAATTAAACAGTCTTTGTATTATGGAGTCGGAATTGTGATGATGAAAGGGGTATCATTGTTAATGATGCCTTATGTCACAGGGCACTTACCTACGAAGGAGTATGGTTCACTTGAAGTGTTAATATTACTGGCTGATATTGGTACCATTTTGGTTGGTTTCGGCTTAATCGATGCAATGTATCGATATGTTGGCTCTAGTGAAGGAAAAAAACGGCAATTATTGATTGCTAATTGCTTCTCGCTTAGCCTCATTGCAGCAGTAATGGGTGGTGTGATTGTTTGGTTAATCATGCCATGGTTACTTTTGTATATTCCAGCAAAAGTTGAAGTGTACCAAGTGGTATTAATCGCGATACCAACACTATTAGATGGATTAATTGCTATCCCTCTTACTTTAATGCGCATGCAGTCATTGGCTAAGTGGTTTTGTATTTTTAATGTTATTAAAGCTATCGTTCAGGCTTTACTTATCGTCATTATGTTAGAGCATGGACTTGGAATCGATGGGGTGTTAATTGCAAGTACGGCATCAAGCATATTAATGCTTGTTTTTTTACTAAAATTCCAATGGCAGCAAATGGGACGATTAGGTTATTTAGGCTATTCATTGCCATTGCTTAAATTTGGAGGTCCCATTGTTATTAGTGGTATCGGTATGTTTGCCGTTACAGGGCTTGATAAATGGATTCTTGCCGATAAAGTAAACGTTGAAGCATTAGCTGTATACGCAATCAGCGCTAAGTTTGCACTAATATTAAGTTTATTAATGCAACCATTTTGTTTGTGGTGGTTTCCAAATAGAATTAAAATATTACAACAAGATAATGGCACACAACAATGCGCTGAAAAGGCTATTCTTGGTTGTAATTTGATTGTTTTCCTTGCCTTTTCAATGCTTCTTACCGTACCAAGTTTTATTTACTTGTGTTTACCAAGTGATTATTATCTGGCAGCTAAGCTGTCGGTTGCTCTTATTTTAGTGAGTGCAATAAAAAATCTAAGTGAATTGATGAACCTTGGGTGTTTCAGCGGTGAATCAAGTCAGAAGCAAATGTGGATACAATGTTTGTGTGCAGTAATAGCGGTAGTGGGTTATTACTTTCTAATTCCACTTTATGGGGTATGGGCTGCGGTTGCTGTGTTAGGTAGTGTTTATAGTATGCGTTTAGTGTTGTTTTACTGTGTTAGTCAGTCATTAGAGCCATTACCTTATAAACATGCTTATTGGATAAAAACCTTGTGTATCTGCAGCATGGCATATCTATTTCATAGTGTTATATCAACGATGTTTTCGACTTGGATGGTGTTTATCTCTGGTGGTGTTATTAGTATCTTTACCATCATACTTTTAGTGTATTTAAATACATTTCCTAATTTACGCTCACAGTTAACGGGAAAATTTACTTCTTTGAATTTTCGATATATTACTAATTTTCGCAAAGTGTAAGGATGTATTAAAGAAATAATTCATTCTTTACGCACTCCATTTTGTCTATAAATCAACCTTGTCATTGCATTTATTCTTTTTCATTTCAGTCGTCAATTCCATGTCTCATAATTGAGAATATAGCTGTAATATTTACGAAATATAGTAATGATTTATTAAAAACAGGACACTTATCAGATAAATAAGACTGAGATAGACAAGTCTGACATAACTAACCGATAGCACTAACATACCCTACAATAATTAGACAATGCATTGCAGAGTCAACATTTATTAAGTGATTATGCTTAATATTTTGTCTTTGTAGATACATGGCGATATTTAATATTGCTTTGTGACTCTGTGATGAACTGTGTTTTCTTGACAATGGGTAACGAATTGACTCATTGATCTATACGAAAATGTTCTTGGAGTAAATCGCAATGAATATCAAGAATTTAATGGCTATTGTTATCGCGATCTGCCTCGGTATCTCATTCAATGTTTTTGCAAAAAGCTATGAAAGCAATGAACGATATAGTGGAAATGATTATTACAGCGATGATTATCGTGATTATAAACAACGTTATGACGATGATAGTTATTATGAGGATAGCTACAGCTACAGCTCTGATAATTATTATAACTATGAATATAGTGATGATGAAGATAGCTATAACAATGATGACTATTACGGTCATGAGTATTACGATAACGGTAAGTACAGAAAGAACAAAAAAACAGCTAGACACCTTATTTATAATTTAATTGGCACAGGCGACATGTTCATTAGAAATGTCCCCGATATTGATGGGGATGGTAATAAAGATGAAGCATTTTGTTTTAAACTTCAACTGGTTAATGCAAAAAATCAAAAACAAATAGGGACGGCGATAGATTGCTTATCTAACATTGAGGCTAAAAGTGATGATGAGGGCGGTGGAATTAGGTTAGTTGGTACCACTTTTTTTAAGACACCACATGGTAAGTTAGTTACTCGAGGCGAAACGACGGTTCAAGAAGCACTACATGACATAGTGACACCTAACGGCGTTAAGATGACGCATATTACTGGTGCATCAAGTAAAAATAATTCAGTTCTTCGTGGTACTGGACGCTTTAAAAATAGTAAAGGTACTGTGCGGTTATCGGGTATGGTAAATATGACAGACTTTACTGGTAGTGAAGGAAGCCCTATTACTTTTGATTGCCTGTTTGTGATTGACCTTAAATCATCTGATTACTATTCCAACGATGACTATAGCGACGATGGTTACAGCGATGAAGATGACACTGACTATTCAGATAGTGATTATTCAGATGACTATTCGTCTACCTATTAAGCGGTTTATCGGCGTTAAGTTTCGGTTGCATGCCTATACAGGTAACTTGTTCATATTATGAATGTTATTAATGGTGATGTGGCTCACGAAACCTGATATACTACGCCGCAATTAAAATTGAAAAGGCTGGCAGATGATGTCGGCTTTTTTAATGCTTTATACATAAACTATTTATGGAACAGTACTTTGATTTCTACAGCTAACATTACAATGCAATTTGGCGATAAGCCATTGTTTGAAAACATTTCAGTTAAATTCGGCGGTGGTAACCGTTACGGTCTTATCGGTGCGAATGGCTGTGGTAAGTCAACCTTCATGAAAATCCTTGGCGGCGAATTAGAGCAGTCAGGCGGTACTGTTTCATTAGACCCAAACGAGCGTATGGCTAAGTTGGGTCAGGATCAGTTTGCTTTTGAAGAATTTTCTGTTGTAGATACCGTTATTATGGGTCACAAAGAGCTTTGGAAAGTAAAAGAAGAGCGCGATCACATTTATTCTTTACCTGAAATGTCAGATGAAGATGGTATGCGTGTTGGCGATCTAGAAACAGAATTTGCTGAAATGGACGGTTACTCTGCTGAAGCGCGTGCAGGTGAATTACTGTTAGGTCTTGGTATTCCTGAATCGCAACACTTTGGCTTAATGAGCGAAGTTGCTCCGGGTCTTAAAGTACGTGTACTTCTTGCTCAGGTTCTTTTCGCTGATCCAGAAATTATGCTTCTTGACGAACCAACGAACAACTTGGACATTCATACAATTAGCTGGTTGGAAGAGATTTTGTTGGCGCGTAACTGCACAATGATCATTATCTCGCACGATCGCCACTTCTTGAACAGTATTTGTACCCACATGGCTGACTTGGATTACGGTGAACTTCGCCTATTCCCTGGTAATTATGATGAGTACATGTCAGCGGCAGAGCAGTCTCGTGAACAGCTACATGCTGATAACGCGAAGAAGAAAGCACAGATGGCTGAACTACAAACGTTCGTAAGCCGTTTCTCTGCTAACGCATCTAAAGCAAAGCAAGCAACGTCACGTCAAAAGCAGCTTGATAAGATTCAATTGAGTGAAGTGAAGGCATCTAGCCGTCAATCGCCATTTATTCGTTTTGATCAAGAAAAGCCTCTTTTCCGTAACGCCTTAGAAGTTGAAGGTCTAAAGCAAGGTTACGGCGAGAACATTCTAATCAATGGCGTTAAGCTAATGGTAGAAGTTGGCGAGCGTATCGCGATTATCGGTCAGAATGGTGTTGGTAAATCGACATTACTGAACACGCTTGCTGGTGCAATGGAACCAATGGAAGGTATGGTTAAGTGGTCTGAAAACCACAATATCGGCTTCTATGCTCAGGATCATAGTTCAGATTTTGCTGAAGATTTGAACCTTATTGATTGGATGGGTCAGTGGAAAAAAGAAGGTGACGACGAACAAGTTGTTCGTGGCATTCTTGGTCGTATGCTTTTCTCTCAAAATGACATCAAGAAATCTGTAAAAGTAATTTCTGGTGGTGAGCAAGGTCGTATGCTGTTTGGTAAGCTAATTATGCAAAAGCCAAACATTCTTCTAATGGATGAACCAACCAACCACATGGATATGGAATCTATTGAAGCATTGAACCTTGCACTTGAAAACTTCAAAGGTACATTAATGTTTGTATCTCACGACCGTCAGTTTGTATCTTCAGTTGCAACACGCATCATTGAAATTACAGAAAGCGGCCTTGAAGATTTCCACGGTACTTACGAAGAGTACCTAGCTAAGCAAGGTCTTACAGGTTAATTTAACCGCTTGCTTGAGTTACAAATAAAGTAAACAATTATAAAAGCCGCCATTTTTAATGGTGGCTTTTCTGTATTCAGCGTTATCATACTCAGTATTGAGTCAGTTAAAAAGATAGGAATAATATGCAGATCTGGGTTGATGCAGATGCGTGTCCGAACGTCATTAAAGAAATTTTATTTCGTGTTGCCAATAGGGTAGGCATAATGGTGACATTAGTTGCCAATCACCATATACGGGTACCACCGTCACCACATATTCGCTCAACACAAGTGCTAGCTGGCTTCGATGTTGCCGACGATCATATTGTTCAACAGGCTGAATCTGGTGACTTGGTGATTACTGCTGATATTCCATTAGCTGATGAATTGATCACCAATGGGGTTCATGCTCTAAATCCGCGTGGTGAGCTATATACTAAAGATACCATCAAGCAGCGCTTGCAGATGCGAGACTTCATGGAAACAATGCGTAGCTCTGGTGTTCAAACAGGTGGACCACCGCCATTGAACCAAGCAGATAGACAAAATTTTGCGAATAAGCTCGATACTTTTTTGGTCAAGAATTTTAAAAAATAAAATTTTACTGACGTTTTATCATTCATACACTGATAAGCAGTGTATGAATTTGCAATATATATTCCCAATGTCCTGTGTAGCCACTGTCATTCTCACATCATGGCTGTTAATGCCCCGATAAATTTATTTCCGATAATGTAAATTGTGTCTTATTCGTTGTACCTGGAATACCGTGTTGTACCTCGCATTAACGTCTACAGTATAGATTCAAGCTATTGAAAATAAATATTTTTTACTGGAAGATACATCTATTGGTAAATGTGGGTAGATTGGATATATTTCTATTATAAATAGATCCTACGACAAATCTGCCCGATTTTAGGAAATAATACGATGAGAATTCAGCAAGCCGCGACAGTGAGTGGATTAAGCTGCCACACGCTGCGGTTCTATGAGAAAAGTGGCTTAATATATCCTATTTCTAGAGATACTGCTGGGCATCGATTTTATCGAGAACACGATATTCGTTGGCTTCATTTTGTGCAGTGTTTAAAAAGTACAGGAATGCCCCTTAAAGATATCCAACAGTATGCTGCTAAAGTTGGTGATACAGAACATCAAGCAGAGCTTCTAGTCAAAATATTACGACAGCATAAGCTACGTTTGGAAAAAAAAGTGATAGAAACTCAATCATTCTTGTCTGACATTGAATGGAAGATCAATCATTATCAAGAGATTATTACAGAGCATCAGTCATAATAGGGCATAGGATTTGAGTTAATGAAGCCCCAACGCATAGTACGTTAGGACTAATAATGTTTGAGCGTCCCCCTGTGTCAGAATAGTGGGTTCTTGACTATACAGGCACAGCTTGTTGTACATCAATAAAGCTATTGATAGCGGTGTACTCTTTTGTTGATAAATTTACATCGGTAGCCCCGAATAGGCCCTCAAGTTGAGTTATATTTCGCGCTCCAACAATAGATCCTGTGGTAGCGGGGTTCCCCAGTGTCCATGCGATACTGAGGTGAGCCACAGAGCAGCCTTTTTCTTCGGCCATTGCTTTTAGAAAATCTACGAGTTCTAAATGTTGACTAAAAGCGGGATCTTTATAGGCATTGCATTTATGACGCCAGTCTCTTCTATCTAATTGTGCAAATCGTGCTTTATTCATAGCACCACTTAACAAACCCCAACCCATGGTTGAGTGATTAATAATGCCAACATTATGCTGTTGACACCATGGTTGAACTTTCTTTTCTATCCCACGATTAATTAACGAGTAAGGAGGTTGGTTAGATGTAATCTCGGCGATTGCATGTACGTGTTCAAGCTGTGTATCTGAAAAATTAGAGACGCCAATATGTCGCACTTTACCTTGCTGTTTTAATTCTGCTAGTGTGCGCCAAGCTTCCTCATTCTCGTCATTAGAAAGGGGCCTATGGATCTGATATAGGTCAATAATATCTACATTCAATCTGCTAAGGCTAGCGTCTATCTCGGCGGTTATTGAGGCTTTATCTAATCTAAGGTTAAGTTCAGATTCACCTGCAGCCCAAGTAAAACCACATTTTGTAAAAATAAATGGCTTGTAGTGTGTTTGTTTCAATGCTTTACCGATAACATTTTCTGCGTTACCTAAACCGTAAGCAGGAGCCGTATCTATCCAGTTTATGCCCGACTCTAGTGCGGCGTGAATGGTCTTAATTGAATCCTTTTCAGACTGTTTCCCCCATCCCCAGTCACCAATATCACCACCAATAGCCCAGCTACCTAAACCCAAACGAGAGATGTTCATATCTGAGTTGCCTAGTAGTCTTTTATCCATAGTGAATTTACCTTAAAAGTTAACGTCGAATTAATTGCTAAATCACAATTATGGTTCGGCTTAGAGTATGCTCTAAGTCAATGGATTAATTACGAAAACGTGAATTGGGTCGGAGAGTTACATTCGGTATCAATATTACTGAACACGCTTGCTGGTGCAATGGAACCATTGGAAGGTATGGTTAAGTGGAAAAAAGAAGGTGACGACGAACAAGTTGTTCCTGGCGAGCAAGGTCGCATGCTGCTTGGTAAGCTAATTATGCAAAAGCCAAACATTCTTCTAATTGATGAACTAATCACATGGAAACAATGCGTAGTTCTGGTGTTCAAACTGGTGGGCCACCGCTATTAAGTCAGGCAGATCGACAAAATTTTGCCAATAAGCTTGATACCTTTTTGGTTAAGAACTTTAAAAAAGAAAGTTTTACCTGCGCTTTATTATTCATACACTGATAAGCAGTGTATGAATCTGTAATATATATTCCCAATGTCTTGTGTAGCCACTGTCATTCTCACATCATAGCTGTTAACGCCTCGATCTAATTGTAAATCTTATGTTGCGTTAATGGGCGGTGTAATCTGCTACGTTTGAATTACTCTTATGGTAGCGAACGTAACGGTTTTTCATCATGACACAAGATTTAAGCGGGGATATAATGGTTAATGTAATGGCACTCGATCAGAAAGGCACTGACGGTTTATCTGAGATTTTCGATATTGATAACCTTCCAGAGCACCTTGAAATGGTTTACTTACATAATGCTCAGTTACGAGAATCATTTTTTTATTCGACAATTAAAGGGCACTCTTTGCAACAAGCTTTAGAGCAAGCGATTATTCACTTAGCTGCTTTAAGTGATAAAAAAGAGCCTTGTTCTTAAGGTAAGGCTCAGTTCTAAAATATTTATTTTTATAGTGACAGTAGTGTCTATTCTTCCATTCTGTGCTTTATTCAACTTTTACTTTATCTGTTTCATTGATTGAATTGGGCTTGTCTTTTTTCTTTGATTCTTTTTTCTTCGACCCTTTTTTATTGCTGGCATCATCTTCTTTATTATTATTTTCATCTTCAATATTTTTTGGTGTCGCCTTCTCTTTCTTGGCAAGGCGATAAGCCATCGCATAATGCCAAGTTGATTTCTCATTCGTTAGTAAATTTTCTAACGCTTTAGTATCAATACTACTTTTCTGACCCATTTCTTTAGCTATTTTTTCTGATTTCCCTATTACAGTGTCACTTTCTAGATCTGTGATAATCGTTGCAGCTTCCGTTAGTGCCGTAGCGTATTCATCAAGATTGTTAAGATTGTAATCACCGATGTCCATTTTCTCTCGTAATACGCGAGACCAATTTAATTTCACGTAAGGCACTTTGTTCTCATCGGGCATGTCATAGGCGATACCATCTAGAAAATAGGCGAGAGAAAAGTACTTGTCGTGCTTTAATTGTTTAGAACCAATATATTGAGGTAAGGCACTTGGTTTGATCTTTTCCCCTTTATTGTTGTATAGCCAAACTTCGTGATCATTCAGTAACTCCGGCCAAAAATCATCACCAGAACCCAATAGGTTGTATTCAACTTTTAATGTTATTGGCACACTAGTACCGCCGTTAGGCATATCCCAGAAGGTAGAGAGAATATTATGGTGATCGATAAGAAAGAGTTCGCCATCCTTGGGGCCAATAATTACTGCGGGGAGGGCATCAATATTTTCCCCTTGTTTTGCCTGACAACTGTATGTACTTATATCGGTAGGGTTCGAATCTTTATCCCACTTTTTGATACCCTTAGCACCGTTAACACGGCAGAGGTCATTGTACATTTTCTTTAAGTCTTCAGCATAGCGACCAAGATTATAATATTCCTCATCCAAGCTTATGACTGCTTGGGTTGGTAGCAATTGGTCTAAATTGACGTTAATGACGTCACCACGTTTAAGCTCAGCATAGTTAGTTTTTTCGGCTAGGGCTGGTAAAGCGACGAAAGTGGATAATAAAATAATGAAGGGGATGTATTGTTTGTACAATGCGTAAGCTTTAGTCTGAATAGCCATGGCGCCGACCTATAACATGTAACTGAAGATGCTTTTTAGTCTAGCAAAGAGAAAAATATTAGCAGTTACAATTCATAGGATTAATGTGAAAAGAAAAGCACCATGGTTTTCTATTTATGAGTAGATATAAACCCTAACTCATAGTGCCTTTCGTAATTGATACTTTAGTATTAGTGGATGTTAAATACCAAGCTCATCGAGTAAATCTTGTTCAGTCGTTTGATTTACAAGCGTTAAATTACTTTCGTTTTGTTTTTTTGTATTTTCGATGATAACGTCAGGGTCGATATCTTGATGTTGTTCAAACTCTTCAAGTTGAATGAATTCAGTTTTATCCATTGCGAGTTCTAAATAAAAGATGTTATTTTTTTCTGTTGTAAAGCTAACGCGACGTGCTTGTGGGCGGTCAAGGTTAGTATCGACAGAAAGAATAATTTGTTTATTTAAAGCTAACATTTTAGGTTGATTCTGCGTAATTGATATTTGCAATTCACGACGAATCTTACTTGTAAAGTCACCAACGGTTTGATTCATCAGTTCGCCCAGTACATCAGCTACTTCGTCAGAAGTATGATGAATCGCAAGATCTTCACGAGGAATCCCCATTTTCAACATATACGCTTGATAAATTTCAAGTGCAGCTTGTTGGGTAAAGTTACTTACAACGAGACCGGTGAAACCACCATCAAATAGTACAAAACACCCGATATCAGGTTTTAAACTTGTTTTATTAATCTTTTGTACCATAGCAGAGTAGTTGATTTGGCTATCTGTTGCGGTAGATAAAACACTTGAAATAGATTGGCAAAGCTTAAGTAGAATATCGTCAGTCGTTATAATTTTATTTTTTTTCATTCTTTGTCCCGTATTGGCAAAAAGCCAGTGTTGATACCGCGTTTAGTGCAAGTAATTATACCCAAGTTACCTCAAGCTGCTCGCTGAGATCACTATGAATCCTGCATCTTGAAGTGACTTGGGTATAAACAGTGTCTCACTATTATTTCAAGAGTGCACAAAGATTAAGTGAACGAATTGATTTAGTTCACTTAATCTCATTAGATGTTATTAATAATGCTCAAAATTACCACTAAGCAAAGCGTTGCTCTAAATAGCCAATAATATCATTTGATTCATATAGCCATTCGATGCTGCCATTTTCTTGTTCAATGCGTAAGCAAGGTACTTTTCGTGCACCTCCATCGTTGATCAGTTCTTGCTCCCAAGGTGCAACTTTTGCGTTTCGTGTCTCTAACGGTAAATTTAAACGTTTGGCAGAGCGGCGAACCTTTACACAAAATGGGCATGCATCAAATTGATAGAGTTTTAATTTTTCAACATCTTGATTAACGCGATTTTGTTCAGAATTATCACGTTTTTGTGCGCGTGGAGAGAAGATGAAATTCAGTAAAAGGATGATACGTCCTAAGACCCAACGGACTATTTTCATTACAGCTGTTCCTATTTAATAATGATGAGCAGTGTCAATATTACAACGTTTTAACATGATTTAAAATACAGGAAACAAAAGCCTTTTTAGGCGTGATTTTTTATTTGAGTTAAAACTATTCATTAAGATTATTCCCTGTGTGAATATGTGAGAATTTTCATGATTAGTGCGTTTTTATTGAAAAAGGATGAAATGATATCTAGATGCATTCCTGTACAAAAAATGAACAAATAAGGCTAAAAAATGTGACCTTTACTCATGATAACAATATCAGTAACAACTTATAAAGGTTCAAAAGAGGATCCGTATCACTTATTCAATAATTTTCATACAGTGGCATTATGAATGCCCAGTCAAATGCTTATTATATATGTATTGTGAAAAAGTTAAATTGGGACACATTATATAAGTGGCTAAGTCTAAGCGTATTTTAATTTGTGATGATTCACCGATTGTACATAAAGCACTCACTCGCTTGCTACCTGACAGTGATTTTTTGACGCTTCATTTTGCAGAAAATGGTAGAGCGGGTTTAGAGTGCTTGAGCCAGTACGATATTGATGTTTTATTCTTAGACTTAACGATGCCCGTGATGGACGGTTTTGGTGTATTAAAATCATTACCAGTGCGTGACTTTGACACAAAAGTAGTGGTTGTATCGGCAGATGTTCAACAACAAGCAATTGAGCGCTGCTTCTCTTTAGGGGCGCACCATTTTTTAAGTAAACCCTTTGACTCTAAAGACTTTAAAACATTGTTAACCAGTTTAGACCTTAGCGTAGAAAGTCACTCGCCTCTGCAAAATGAAACATTAGTGAATAGTGAGTCTGATTACGTAAACACGTTCAAAGAAGTCGCGAATATTGCTCTTGGGCGTGGGGCTGCCATTATTTCAGATCACTTTGGTGAATTCATCAAAATGCCTTTGCCCAACGTTGCTCATATGGATGCTGGTGAGTTGGCGATGGCTATTACCGATATTAAAAATACAGACGATACCATTGCTATTGCGCAACGATTCGTTGGTGGTGGTATTAACGGTGAAGCGTTAGTGTGTTTACGCGGCGATGATATTGGTGTTTTTGGTGAAAAGCTGGGGTTTAGCCAGATGGATGAACACAAAAATGAAATCGTGATTGATACTGCGAATCTGATGGTGTCATCTTTCCTTGTGGCATTGTCTGAGCAAATGAATATACCTTTCTCTGTTCGCCAGCCTATTGTATTAGAAGAATATATGAGCTGGGGGGATGGCGAAAATAGTACATTAGAATTATTTACCATCGAATATACTTACCAAGCTGAATCGTTAGATTTGGAATGTGATGTGCTGTTTTTGATGGATAGTGGATCAACTCAGGTCATCAAAAAAATAATGGGCACTTTACATTGAATGAAATCACGTTAGCAGACTTCCACCTGACTATGCAGGTGATGGATAATATCGATGTGGGTGTCGTTATTATTGATAAACACTACAACGTAATGGCATGGAATACGTTCATGCAGGCTTATAGTGGTATAAGTTCTGACGATATCATGGGGCGAAATCTTTTTGATGTGTTAGATGATTTACCAGAAGAGTGGCTGAAGAATAAGATTGAATCGACATTTAAGTTAGGTATGCGTTCGTTCACGTCATGGGAAGATCGACCTTCTATCTTTAATTTTTCAAACTTTAGCCCGATCTCAGGTGGATCGGAGCTCATGTATCAAAACCTCATACTCACGCCATTGAAATCACTTCATGGTGACTTTTCGCATGTTTGTTTGTCTGTGACTGATGTATCTGATATTGCGAAAAACAAAACACATTTACGAGAATCAAATAAGCAACTTACTCACTTAAGTATGACGGATAGGCTAACACAACTGTATAACCGTGGTCATTGGGAGACTTGCCTCGCTGAAGAGTTTGAGCGTTGCCGACAAACACAGACACCATCGACTTTAGTTATGTTTGATATTGACCACTTTAAGAAAGTAAATGATACCTTTGGGCATGTTGCTGGTGATGGCGTTATCCGTATTGTATCTAACGTATTACGCCGTACCAAGCGTCAGAGTGATATTGCTGGTCGGTATGGTGGTGAAGAGTTTGGTGTCATTCTGCCGTATACGTCATCTGATATGGGGCAGTATTTTACAGAGCGTCTACGTCAGCGAATAGAGCAGGCTAGGGTGAATGTTGATGTACGTTCAATCAATGTGACAATCAGTTTAGGTGTGTGTGAGTGGTACCCAGAACTGCGTAATTATGAACAATGGTTAGAGCATGCAGATAAGGCATTATATATTTCTAAGCAATCTGGACGTAATCAAAGCACAGTATTTGAAGCCTTAGTTGAGCAAGAAAAAGATACCGCTTAACAGAGTCTTGAGGTAGAGCATTGTTTTTCTACTGATTACCCTTACAATTAAGCTAATTATAAATAGCATTAAAGTAGTTATATGGTTGTTGAATCTGAAGGTTATCACGCACTGATTGAATATTTTACTGAACACCTTGCATTGTTTGAAAAGGCAAGTGAAGATGTCTGTAAAGAAACTGTTGAAGATGTTGTAACAGACATGATTGCGACAAATCTAATGGTTGTTTTTTCGCAAAATCCTGATTTAGAAGCAGACTTTCGCTTTAAATTAATGCAAGAAGCTGATGCTGTCGTTGCTGACCTAAGTGAAGTATTAGCGGGGGCTTGGCTTAGATCCCCTACGGTTGAGCAGATCTCGTTTCTTGAAGATTATATTGGTTTAGTTAAAAACTTATTTGATAGTGCAATCAGTCAGAGAAAGTAGTTTTCCTACGTCTACAGTTAACTGAGTATCTAGGCTGAATACTAAGCGACTATTGTCGCTTTTTTTATAAGTGAATTTCTGACCACCTCCAACCCCTGATTGATTTTAATAACCTTGATTTTTATGACCTTGATATCATTGATTTTAATAACCTTAATAAAATTATAATATGAAATATTTTTGTCATATTTTCTGTGTAAATTGATGGTTTAACAGCATTGGGCTCAAAATCACATTTTAGTCGTTTCGATAAATAGTGGTTTTTCTAATGCTGGCGATTAGTTTATCAAGGAAGTAAAGATGATGCGGGTTCGACAACAAAAAGAACGTTTCTCAGTAGTAAAAAGTATTCAGATTGTTTTATTGTTATTAGTGGGAATTGGTTGTCTATTAACCTTTTATGGCAATAGAGGCTTAAATAATATTTCTCATGAGTTTGATGTGCTTAGTCAACAAGCGTTGCCCGTATCTATTAATAACTCAGCAATTGTTCAACGCTCTTTAGAAGCATCAAAAAGTATCTCTGATATTATTAATAGTCAAACTATTGAAACGTTAGATACTGCTTACCTTTCATTTCAAACCCAGCAAGAAAACATTCATCAATCTATTAATACCTTAGAGTATATAGCTAAAACATCTCAAATTTCTTGGCTACAAAATGACATTCAACAACTTAAAACTGAAGTTGATGCTATCGAACTTTTAGCTGATGAAACCTACCTTGCTCAACAGCAGATTATGATCACAAAAGCTCAGGTCGAAGCAGACAAAGCAATGATGAACTATGCAGTTTCCTCTGTACGTTCTGAGATGAGTCGGCTGAGTATCGGCCTATATGGTCATAACCCTGATGCGATGAACAATGCGACTAACTTTATTAATCATTCTTTAGAAATGGCCAGTAATCTCATTGCTTTGTTGCTTGAATCAAATGTAGATAAAGCGAAAAAAATGGCCCGAAGCTTAAAAAGCTCGAATATGTCAGGCATGGAATACGCATGGTATGAGCTAAAATTGGTAGATAAAAGTATTGATGATTTTTCTAGCTTAACGGTTCCATTTCAGATGGTGAAAGATTTATATAACCAAGATGGCATCGTACAAAAACATCTCAACGTCCTTCAATTAATGCAAGAGCAAGCGGTTAAAACAAATAAGATTCAACAACAGATTAATTCGACAATGACGTTACTTGGTAATGTAACAAAAGGTGCTGATGCACTTGTTGAAGAAGGGCAAAAAGGTGTGTTAGTGGCGAGTGATAACGCTCGAATGATCTTTATGACATTAAGTGGCATAGGATTGTTAGTAGCACTTATTTCTGGTATTTGGATTAGCCGCATTGTTCGTGGCTCAATTCAGCAAATTGATTGCACTGTTAAAGCGATGAGCGAAGGAAATTTAACAGTAGAAGCCAATACTGATGCACCTCAAGAATTTTCGCAGTTGGCGAGAATGTTGAACGAATCGAATAGTAATAACTGTAATGCGTTAATCAAGTTGACTGAAAACAGCCAAAGTTTAAATCGAGCTGCTGATCGGAGCCAATCGGCTTCATCGCAATCAAGAGAAGCCCTGCACCAACAAAGTTCTGAATTGGCTACAGTCGCTTCAGCAATTACAGAGTTAGAGGCGTCAATTAAAGACATAGCTCAAAGTACCGTAGAGTCAGAATCGGAATCAGAGCAAGCTTACCAATTGGCTTTGAATGGTGTAAAGGTGATAGACCGTAGCACTAGAGGATTAATGGCACTAGAAGAGCAGTTTGTTATTAATGAACAACGTATGGTTGAGCTGGATAATTATGTAAATAAGATTACCGAAGTGGTCGAACTTATTAGTTCGATTGCAAATAATACGAATTTATTAGCTTTGAATGCAGCCATTGAAGCAGCCCGCGCTGGCGAGCAAGGTCGTGGGTTTGCCGTTGTTGCTGATGAAGTACGAAAACTTGCCAGTGAAACGAATTTGCAAACTGAATCTATTCGCCAAACGATCACTGATTTACATAAAGCGGCTGAAGATGCAAATGATGCAATGGTGGTTAGTCGACAAGAAATGACATCTTCGATTGAAC
This sequence comes from Photobacterium frigidiphilum, assembly GCF_003025615.1. Classification (GTDB taxonomy): domain Bacteria; phylum Pseudomonadota; class Gammaproteobacteria; order Enterobacterales; family Vibrionaceae; genus Photobacterium; species Photobacterium frigidiphilum. The sequence goes on from NZ_PYMJ01000004.1 coordinate 234,139, forward strand.
TCAGCGGCGATGTACAAACATCTATTCATCAAATCCAAGAAATGATTGGATCAATTAACGATAAAGTCATCAGAATTTCAGCAGCTACTCAGCAACAAGAAGATGCGTCGATCGAAGTCGGTCGTAGTATTGAACAGGTTGCGAGCCGTGCTCAAATAAACAATCAACAGTTAGATACATTGGTTGATGAAGCGAATAGGGTTGCTAATATAGCACACCAGCAACAAGCGATGCTTATGCGTTATCAATTAGTAAAAGCGCAATAATAGCGAACGATTATTGTATAACGGCTAATAACATGCAGCTTGATCAGTAAAATAGCGTATTGAGCGGGTTTTATTAACACCGACTGCCCAAATTATGTAGAATGCACGCGTTTTCTCGAATCAGGTAAAAGCCGCCATGCGCATTCATGCTGTACATACGCTATATGAAGAACGACTTGCTCGTTCCACCCGTCCTTTTAAAGCGCGAGGTTCTAAAGTCGAACGTTGCCGCCAGTGTATGCTGCGTAAGCACCTGTGTATTTGTAGTCTTAAACCTATAATTCAATCAAACGCTGCGTTTTTATTGGTCATGTTTGATGATGAAATATTAAAGCCAAGTAATACTGGGCGCTTAATTGCTGATTTATTTGAAGATACGTTTGCATATATTTGGTCTCGTACAGAGCCTAATCAAGACATGCTCACCTTGTTAGATGACCCACAGTGGCAGCCTTATGTCGTTTTTCCTGCTGAATATGCAGAACCTGAGCGTGTTGCTGAACACATTGAGCTTGAGGATGGAAAACGTCCGCTATTTATCATGCTCGATGGTAGTTGGTCTGAAGCGAAAAAAATGTTCCGTCGTAGTCCTTATCTGGATCGTTTTCCTATTTTATCAATTAACCCTGATAAACCGTCACGTTATAGAATGCGTGAAGCATCAAAAGAAAATCAATTGGGTACGGCTGAGGTAGCAGCTCGCATTATTGATTTATTTGGTGAAGGTAATAACGCTGACATGCTTGATTTGTGGTTTGACGTTTTCCGTGAAAGTTACATGACGGGTAAAATGAACCGTTTGTTGCCCGATGAGTCTGCAATTAAGCGACTAGAAAGTCATGTAGCGGCAATTTAAATCTATAGTAGCGATGAAGAAAGGGCATTCTTCATCGTCTTTTTTATATCATTAACATTCCTTGTCAACATACCTAAGAGCCTTTAAATTTCAGGGCATAGAGTGAACTCAACGTGTCGACTTCAAGGTAACTTGGGTATAAATATGCAATTTTCTGCTGTTTCTTTCAGCAATCGCGATCATCTCCATAAAAGTGGCATACTAAATTAGTGTTCCGTCACAGTCTGTAGGCGTAGAAGTATGGATAATTTTATCTGCAACGCATTCTGGTAACAGCGTTATAAATCTATAGCTATTTCGTTCAATAATATGGGTATGTTATTGAACGAAATAGTTGCACATTTAGTAGCACTAAATAATTTGATAATCACTTTTGATTTATTTTAGGGAGATCAGGATGTACTACGGCTTTGATGTAGGCGGTACTAAAATTGAATTTGGTGCGTTTAATGAAAAACTTGAGCGAGTAGCCACAGAGCGTGTAGCAACACCTGGGGATGATTACGATAAGCTGGTTGACACCATCGTTGGTATTATTCAAAAAGCAGATAATGATTTAGGTTGTGAAGGCTTAGTTGGTATTGGTTTGCCGGGTATGGAAGATGCCCGCGATGGTTCTGTATTAACGTCGAATATTCCTGCGGCAAAAGGGCGTTTCTTACGTAAAGATCTAGAAGCCAAATTAGGTCGTACCGTTACTATTGATAATGATGCAAACTGTTTTGCCTTATCTGAAGCATGGGATGAGTCACTTCAAGGTGAAAAATCAGTACTAGGTTTAATCTTAGGAACGGGGTTTGGTGGCGGTTTAGTGTTTGATGGGCAAGTATTCTCTGGCATGAACCACGTAGCAGGGGAGCTTGGTCATACGCGTATGCCAATTGACGCTTGGTTCAGTCTTGGCGAAAAAGCACCGTTATTCACATGTGGCTGTGATAACAAGGGGTGTATCGACAATTACCTATCAGGTCGTGGTTTTGAGCAATTATATGCGCATTATTATGGCGAAAATCTGAAGGCAATCGAGATCATTAAATTACATGCTACTGGCGAAGAAAAAGCAGTAGAACATGTTGATCGCTTCATGGAAATGTTGGCGATCTGTTTAGCAAATATCTTCACAGGTTTAGATCCACATGTTGTTGTACTTGGCGGTGGCTTATCTAACTTCGAATTGCTGTACCAAGAATTGCCAAAACGAATAGCTAAGCATTTATTATCAGTGGCACAAGTGCCTAAAATTGTGAAAGCAAAACACGGTGATGCTGGTGGCGTACGTGGTGCTGCATTCTTGAATATCAAAAAATAAACATCCATTAACGTAATCACGTAGCAATATTATTAAGCACCGCATGTCGGTGCTTTATTGTATTTGAAGCGTATGTGTATATACCCAATCTACCTCAAGTATAAACCCATCTGTTTTATAAAGTGATTTGTTATATCTGGGGTTTGTATAACAGAGTAGGTCTGTTAGAATCCGCGCTCTTTACCGTTTGTTTGTAGGAATACACCATGTCATTTCAAGCTTTAGGCCTGAATACTCAGCTAGTTGATACTGTTACAGAACTAGGCTTTAAAACACCAACACCCATTCAAGAACAAGCCATTCCTCAAGTATTGGCTGGTGATGATATTATGGCTGGTGCACAAACAGGAACCGGTAAAACAGCAGCATTCGGCCTACCGATGATTCAACGATTACTGGCGAGTCAGCAATCAGAACACGACGAAGGTTATATAAAAAAGCCTGAGGCAATCCGTGCTTTAGTCTTAACGCCAACCCGTGAACTTGCCCAACAAGTGCACGATAGTATTTTGGCATACAGTAAAAATACATCGATTAAGGTGGCCGTTGCCTATGGCGGCACCAGTATGGGAGTTCAGGTAAAAGCATTGAAGTCGGGTGTTGATATTTTGATTGCCACGCCAGGTCGATTATTGGATCATGCTTTTACGGGTACTGTCGATTTATCTAAGATTGAGTGCTTAGTATTAGATGAAGCTGATCGTATGCTAGATATGGGTTTTGTCGTTGATATTAAACGCATCATGCAGCGCATGCCTAGAAAACGTCAAACGTTACTTTTTTCTGCAACATTTTCTAATCAAGTCAAAAAATTAGCTTACGATATTTTAGCTGATCCCAAGCTAATTGAAGTTACACCAGAAAATATTGCTGCCGAAAGTGTCACGCAAATGGTGTATCCAGTTGATAAACACCGTAAGCGTGAATTACTGTCTTACCTTATTGGTTCTCGAAATTGGAATCAGGTTTTAATCTTTACTAAAACAAAGCAAGGTTCAGATGAATTAGCAAAAGAGCTGATTCTTGATGGTATTAAAGCGGTTTCAATTAATGGTGATAAAAGCCAAGGTGCACGTCAACGTGCATTAAGTGACTTTAAAGAAGGTAAAGTACGCGCGATGGTTGCTACTGACGTTGCAGCACGAGGTTTAGATATTGAACAGCTAGGCTATGTTGTTAACTTCGATTTACCCTTTCAAGCTGAAGATTATGTTCACCGTATTGGTCGTACTGGTCGTGCAGGTTTAACGGGCAGTGCTATTTCATTAATGAGTATTGATGAAGAATGGGCTCTGCGTGCAATTGAAGAATTATTAGATACACGCCTACCTCAAGAGTGGCTGGAAGGGTACGAACCAGATCCAACCATTAAAGCGCAAGATAACCGTCGTTCTAGCTCTACGTCTGAAAAACGCCGTATAAAAGCAAAATCTAAAATACATAAAAATCGCGGGCGTAATCAAACTAAGCGTTAATCAATAAATACTAACTCTTTACTTATGGGTAAAGAAAGCCCCAGCATATTCAAAGAATAATACTGGGGCGACATTACCACCGCTGCCTACTTTATTTGTCGTAATAGAATTAATATTATTACTGTTGTTTCTATTTTTCATATCAGTAATTATTGATTTTCTATTCCCCAAAATGTGTGCAATAACATTGCAAAACACATATAGAAAACCACATTAATTTATTACGTATGTAGTTGTAGGCTATCCCTGCGTTATAAAGTGTTGCTAATATAGCGCTTTTTTAGTTTATTTTACCCCAAGTTATCGTTTTACTTTTTATTGTTTTTCTTCTGCTGCAAGCAGCAGGTCTTCCCCATCAGTTATCAGTAAATAAGATTTACTGATATCCAAATTACATAAATCTACAGATTGAGCTCCAAAAAATAAGTCACTATTACAAGATTGAATTGTGAGATGTTTTGTTATGGTTCCTTTTGTGGCAACAATGGTTTGTAAGTCATTGAGATTAGTATTTATTACCTGAGTATCTGATTGGCTAAAAACACGTACTCTATACGTAGAATTCACGGCTGATGGCTGTCGTTTTAAAGCCGTTAGCATCAAATTATCTTGGAGTTTGCCACCATCTCGCCATGCAATTGCCCACCATTTATCGGTGTCTTCTATGGTAGTAGACTTTAATTCAGCTTGTTGTGTTTGACTGTTGGTATCTTGTATACCGAGGCTGGCTCTTATAGAATCTGTTTTTGTCCATTCGAAGCTTTTACTCGTAATTTCATTATTATTGTTAGTAAGAGCTCTATTATTTGGGTCAAAAAGTAGTGATGTACTGGTACTACTATTTACAAAATAATCCATTGAGTCTAATGACGTATTTACAAATTGCACGTTAGCACTACGCGTACGATTAAGGTCAGCAATGTTTGGATCTATCTCTGCTACCGCTTGTACTTCTTCAATAACAGCCTCTATTGCATCGTCACCGCTTGAGCCTCCGCAACCAATAAGAGAAAAAGAAAGACAAATACTAAGTGCATACCTAAACATGTTAGCAACCTCTTTTATTATTATTCCTGACCACGAAATAAGCATATTTCAATTCTTAGTGTTTTTTTGATGAATATATGCAGTAAAGGTGAACTAATGTTAAGTCATTAATAAATAAATGAATTCATTCTCTTAAATATGAGAATTTTATTATCAAAGCTAAAAAATAGGACTTATTAGTGTCAATTAATCGTTTTTAAATCATATTTTCGACAATGAAGCTGTCGCATAAGACTGTATACCCAAGCTACCTCAATATGCAGGATTCAGAGTGATCTCAGCGTGTTTAATTCAAGGAAAATGTGTGTAGGAATGGCATTCCCTTTCAAACACATTTGACACAGAAGTAGATACGCTGAATCACTCCCGAAGGGCGAGTTTTGTTGGGCTCAATGCGGTGTTACTTATTTTCAACGTAGAACGACTAGGTCTATAAACAAGTGCCTTTCCTAGTGCCCAACAAATTCTCGCTGAAACGAGCATATTGAGGTAACTTGGGTATAGATATCACATGAATTTTTCTGATTAGATCACTCTGAATTCTGCATCTTGAGGCCTTTGAGTGTATACCCATGTTACCTCAAGGTGCTGACTTTGCATCTTGAAGGATCAAGGTATAGAACCTTTACCCTTGATGATTTTTAATCACAAAAGATAAAGGTTATTTTTTAAAGATAAATATCTTTTATTAGCACATTTTCCGTTTTAAACCACTAATGTCGAGTAGTCGGGTGGCGATTTCTTCTACTGAAAGAGATGATGTATTTAAGTAGGGTATCGCTTCCCGTCTAAACATTCCTTCAACTTTATGCAGTTCTTTTTCACACTGCTCTAAGCTCGCATAATCGCTGTTGGCGTAGCGTTCATTTCGTATTGCGACTAGGCGTTCGATGTCAATGGTTAGCCCATAGGTTTTAAAGCGATAAGGCTCTATGGCAGCAGGCAGTTTAAGGCTTGTCATATCTTCGGCGATGAAGGGATAGTTCACTGCTCTTATGCCAAATTGCATCGCAAGATACAGGCTTGTTGGGGTTTTTCCGCAACGTGATACTCCCAATAAAATCACATCGGCTTGGTCAAGATTATTCAGTGAAATTCCATCATCATGCGCGAGGGTGTATTCAATAGCTGCAATGCGATCTTGATAGCTAGCGGCATCCTTGTTAATACTATGTGAACGTTGTAACTGAGGCTCTGGTTCAAGCTGCAAATCGTGCTTTAAAGGCTCGACTAGCACATTTAAGACGTCGTAGAAATGAGCGTTACTTTGTTCAATGATAACCTTCACGTCAGGTATAACGATTGAATAGAAGACTAATGGCTTGATGCCTGTCCTTTCATGGGATTGATTTACAAGTGTTTTTACCTGTTCTGCACGTTCATTTGTTTCAATGAAAGGGTGCGTTGTTTGGTGTGTTTCTATTGGAAATTGCCCTAAAACGGCATGTCCAAGTGTTTCAGAAGTGATCGCTGTACCGTCAGAAACGTAAAACACATCACGAAAATTGGATTTGCGCTGCATAAAAAGTTGAATCCTTCAAATAATTCTGTAACGTTCACTGTATAAATACTTATAACAATAACTTTACAGGGTATAGACATCAGCCCGACCATTGTGACGCAGTATTTTTTTAACTGCCAATGCAATCGTTTCCGTTGAGATCTTGCCCACATTTAAGCTAAATCCAAAAGCAAGGAGATTCGTCGTGCAACAGAATGTAGTTTGGTACGATGCTTTATCAATGAATGACGTTGATAAAGTGGGTGGAAAAAATGCTTCGCTGGGTGAGATGGTAGCCAATCTTGCAAATGCAGGTGTGAAAGTTCCAAATGGATATGCGACAACCTCGCATGCTTTTAATCAATTTCTGGAAGCTGGCGGATTAAACAAGCGTATTTATCAACTATTAGAAGAACTTGATGTTGATGATGTGAATGCGTTAAAAGTTGCTGGTGAAACCATTCGCAACTGGGTATTGGACGCTGAATTTCCGGCTGACTTAGAGCAGGATATTCGAGCATGTTATGCTGAACTTGGTAACGGTGACGACATGTTGTCTGTTGCTGTTCGTTCATCTGCAACTGCTGAAGATTTACCTGATGCTTCGTTTGCCGGTCAGCAAGAAACATTTCTAAATGTGCGCGGAATCGATGCCGTTATTGAAGCAACAAAGCATGTATTCGCTTCGTTGTTTAATGACCGTGCTATTTCATACCGTGTTCACCAAGGGTTTGATCATGAAGGTGTTGCATTGTCTGCTGGTATTCAGCGTATGGTACGTTCAGACAAAGCTTCTTCGGGGGTAATGTTTACCCTTGATACCGAGTCTGGCTTTGATCAGGTGGTATTTATTACCTCATCATGGGGCTTAGGTGAAATGGTTGTGCAGGGGGCTGTTAACCCAGATGAATTCTACGTTCATAAGCCAACACTTGAAGCTGGTAATCATGCCGTTGTGCGTCGTACCATTGGTTCTAAACAAATCAAAATGGTTTACGCCGAGGGTAAAGAGCTAGGTACACAAGTTGATGTGATTGATACAACTGAAGAAGAACGTCAGCAATTTTCGTTAACTGATGATGAAATTACATCTTTAGCAAAACAAGCGCTGATTATCGAAAAACATTACGGTCGCCCGATGGATATCGAATGGGCCAAAGATGGTATTACTGGTGAATTACTGATTGTTCAGGCGCGTCCTGAAACAGTACGTTCTCGTGATGACCAACAAGTGATGGAACGCTTTCATCTAAATGCTCAAGCTTCGGCAATCATTGAAGGCCGTGCTATTGGTCAGCGTATTGGTGTTGGTGCTGTTCGTGTTGTTGCTGATTTAAGTGAGATGGATCAGGTTCAACCGGGTGATGTATTGGTTGCAGACATGACAGACCCAGATTGGGAACCTGTGATGAAAAAAGCATCCGCTATTGTCACTAATCGAGGCGGGCGTACATGTCACGCGGCTATCATTGCACGTGAACTAGGTATACCTGCGGTTGTTGGTTGTGGTAATGCAACATCAATTTTAAGCACTGGTCAGCATGTCACTGTATCTTGTGCGCAAGGCGAAACTGGCTTTGTGTATGAAGGTGAACTTGATTTTGAAATTCGTCGTTCATCAGTGACTGATCTACCAGATCTTCCTCTTAAAGTCATGATGAATGTGGGCAACCCAGATCGTGCATTTGATTTTGCTTGTATTCCAAATGAAGGTGTAGGGCTAGCTCGACTAGAGTTCATCATTAACAAGATGATCGGTATTCACCCGAAAGCTTTGCTTAACTACGATGAACAATCTGACGAGATTAAAGCTGAAATCGATAAGCGCATTGTGGGTTACGATAACCCTGTTGAATTCTACATCGAGAAGTTAACGGAAGGTATTTCAACGCTTGCTGCAGCATTTTGGCCCAAACGCGTTATTGTGCGTATGTCTGATTTTAAGTCGAATGAATACCGCAACTTAGTAGGGGGCATTAACTATGAGCCGACGGAGGAAAACCCAATGTTAGGCTTCCGTGGTGCTTCTCGTTATATTTCGCCACAGTTCCAAGATTGTTTTGCACTTGAATGTGAAGCAATGAAGCGCGTTCGTGAAAAGATGGGCTTAAAAAATGTAGAAATCATGATCCCATTTGTACGTACAGTGAGTGAAGCTGCATCGGTTATCGATTTGCTGGCTAAATTCGATCTTCGTCGTGGTGAAAATGGTCTGAAAGTGATTATGATGTGTGAGTTGCCGTCGAATGCGATTCTAGCGGATGATTTCTTGAAGTATTTTGATGGCTTCTCGATTGGCTCAAACGATATGACTCAGTTAACGCTTGGTCTTGACCGAGATTCTGGCGAAATTGCGCACATGTTTGATGAGCGAAATCCAGCAGTAAAAGCGATGTTGTCTATGGCCATTAAAGCTGCCAATAAAGCCGGTAAATATGTCGGTATTTGTGGTCAAGGACCATCAGATCACGATGATCTGGCAGATTGGTTGATGGAGCAGGGCATTGACTCCGTATCTTTAAACCCAGACACCGTACTCGAAACATGGGTACACTTGGGTAAAAAGTAAGTCTGAATAGAAATTATGTTTATTTAAAGCCTGCATTTGCAGGCTTTTTTTATATCATGTGTCCCGTTTTGAAATGTGTATGTTGATTACCCATTTTTTGCTGACAATTTTGCGCGAATAAACTCTGAATGGTCAAGGTAAATTAACTCTGCCACTTGACGGATCACTGCTTCTTCCATGGGTTCGATAATTCCGTCGGCATAGGCGACTTGCCACATCGCTTCAATAAGCTGAAAGCGTTCTTCTGGTATAAGTTCACGTAGTTTCGTTGTAAATTCATATAAAGAAACAGATTTTTCACTTCTTACCATTGCTTCTGCGAGTAAATCTATAGCTCTTCTTTCATCTATATCGAGTAGTTTAATCAGCAGCTGTACTTTGGCTGCTTCTTCTCTAGGATCTACTTGGTGATCAGCATTGGCAACCTCACACAATAAAGAGGCCATCGCTAAATTCATTGTTGGGGTATCAATAGCACCGCCATCGCTGCCTTCATGCATGACTTGGCGAAATAAAGTGCGTAACTGTTTGAACATAATGTGCCTCTTACTCTACGTATTAATTTGTCGCTTTATTACTAACTATGGTTTGTTTGGTAATAAATCAAGGTTTCAATAGGAATGAATCCACTCTAACTCCCTTGCTCATAAAGGTTATGACAACACTCATCGCACACTGTTCCATTAAAATACAGTTCTATAAATAACGTTTATACCCAAGTCATCTCAAGATGTTCGTATCGACGAGAATTTATTGGGCTCTAGGCGAGGTGGCTTGGGTATATGCTAATACTTAAAGCGTTGCCTAAATTCTCTAGGGGTAAGAGAGCTCCATTTTTTAAAACGAGTGCTGAAATTGGCAGGGTTTGGATACCCGCTTGATTCACTAATATGTTGTATTGGCCATTCAGTCGCACTTAATAGACGAGCAGCATATTCCATCCGTAATCGTGTTAAATGCGCAATAGGGCTATGGCAATAATATTGTTGGCACAAGCGGTGAAAGTGAGGCTCAGAACAAGGGTGCAATGCCGCTAGTTCAGCCACGCTCCACTGGCGATGAAGTTGTTCTTTAGCGCGATCAAACACTTTTTCTAATCGTTGTAACGAGATAGGCATAGATGTCGGTAAACGATTAGTTACTAATAAGCGTATTTGTTCAACTAGATTATCTCCTAGCTGGTTACCAACAGGATAGGGTAACGACATCGATTGATGTAAGCAGTCTATGGTTTTACGCAGCATATCAGCACATTGCGTTTTGCTGTATGTGACTTCGTTAGGCATTGTTTTTGCCCACTCGCCATTATCACTTAACATTACCCACGCTATATCCCATGTATTTTCATTTTCAGCGTCTAATGTTTCGTTATCAGCATCTTTTTCTTTTTGGGTTATCCCAAATCCATTCGCAGAACCAGGCGGAACATGAATAACGCTACCGCTTTCCAGTGTCCATTTTCGCACGGGTGTTTCTAGCCAACCTTCACCGCAACAAGTAAATAGCAACATATGCATATTGGGGTTACGACGGTATACCGTAAAACTCTGGCGTGCGTAGTTTACGCCGCACTGCACGATTTGGTGTTTCTCTAAAGCCATAAGCTGACCTTGATCGATCGTTGTCGTGCGGCATTGATCCGATATTTCATAGTACTCAGGCCAACTCATGTTTTCTCCTTTCTGTTTTTATCTTGTTTTGATATTAATTAATAATCGTATAAAAATATCATTTGATAGTTTGGCAAAGGTTGTTGAGAAGATAGCATAAGTCGTTATTTACCTTTAGGCGTATGATCCACCTCACATAAGCAAACATTAGAAGGGGGCAAAAATGCAAAATTGGAAAGCGGCAGCGGATAAAGAATTTTGGCAGAAAACATGGCGATTGGCGATACCGGTTTCGATGCAGTCGATGCTTTTTGCCATCTTGGGTTTGGTCGATGTAATGATGGTTTCAACTCTTGGTGAATCGCAGGTTGCAGCTGTTGGTGTCGGTAATCGAATATTCTTCTTTAACTTATTGGTCATTGTTGGTGTGAGCGGTGCTGTAGGCATACTAGCGGCACAGTATTTTGGTGCAGGAAGAATGGATGGTGTGCGTCGTACACTATTGCAATCTTGGGTTTGTGCCATTGTTTTGACAATACCTTTTGCGATTTTGTTTCGTTTAGCACCTGAAAGTATCGTCAGTGTTATTACAAATGATCCAACCTTTGTTGAGCACGCAACGATGTATTTGTTTGTATGTGGTTGGAGCATCATATTTACCGCCATTGTTGTGCCTCTAGAATCTGCATTACGTTCGATAGGTGTCGCTAAAATGCCTACTGTCGTTGGGCTGATTGCGGTACTCATTAATGCCGCGCTAAACGCACTATTGATATTCGGTTTATATGGGTTTCCTGAGATGGGTGTTGCAGGTGCTGCATTAGGTACAACAATATCGCGCGGTATCCAAACTGTTATTTTATTGGCTGTCACATATTGGAAGTATAATGAGATTTTGCCAAAAGTATCAGATGTTGAAGCTGCAGTAACGGTAAAAGCGCGAAAAAAGTATCTTTCTGTTGCACTGCCGATGGTGATCCATGACGGTGGTTGGGCAATGGGAATATTGGTTTACAACTACATAATCGGGCAGCTTGGCGTGACTGAACTAGCAATCATCAGTTTATTATCACCGATAGAAGGAGTGCTAATATCTGGGTTTATTGGTTTTGCTGTAGCCGCATCAACCATACTTGGCCATGAGCTAGGGGCTGAAAATTACCAACGTGCATGGCACCAATCATGGTGGTTTATTGGTTTAAGTGCGACGTTAGCGATGATTGTTGGTGCGACGGTATTAATATTTCATAACAGCATTGGTGATTTATTCGCAAAAGCGGGTACGCCTAATTTGGATATGGCCGTGAATGTTACGTTAGTGTTAGCGCTTGGTTTATGCCTAAAAGTGTTCAACATGGTCGGCATTGGTGGTGTTTTACGTAGTGGCGGCGATATTCGCTACAGTATTTTTATTGATCTGTTCGCACAATGGGCAATTGGTATTCCTCTTGCGATAATCACGGGTATTGTACTGGGATGGCCGTTGCACTGGGTGATGCTTGCCATTTTGACGGAAGAGGTGGTTAAAGTGTTCTTGACCACGCACCGCATAAAAGGACGTCGGTGGTTAACGAATTTGATTAATGACAATGACGACGCACCGATTAATGAAAAAGAGTGCCTTGTAGCCTAGGGTGTGTTGCCGTAAAAAATCAATGTGAAACATTTAAAGCAGAATTTGGTCCACAGTATGCTTATGCGTGTACTGGCGGTATTGAATTCTGCTTTTTACTGTTTGTATTTTGATGTTAATCACAGTTCAGAATCAGCTTTAAATATGTGGTAGAATCACGCCCGTTTTTATAGATATACCCAAACGTCTTCAACGCTCGCCTAAATCTGCGATTTGAGGTGGTTTGGATATACTTTATTATTTTAAAATTGAAAGTCAGGAATTCCTTTGAGTCTGTCTAATACTCCTCAATCAGACGTTTTGAATAATGAAAAAACGCTGAAAGCCGCCATTAAAGATTGCATGATTCGCGATCGTTTTCGTTTGCACAAACGTGTGCAAGGTGCGGCAAGAATTAAGAATGAAAAAGCAAAGCACGTTGTATTTGATGAAATTGCGCTAGATATTGCGAAATCAATGCAAACGGTTGAGCTGCGTAGAACAAATCGACCTACGATTAAATATCCAGAATTACTGCCTGTTAGCCAAAGAAAAGATGACATTGCAGAAGCAATAAAACACAACCAAGTTGTGATTGTGGCGGGTGAAACAGGGTCGGGTAAAACCACGCAGTTACCAAAGATCTGTATGGAATTAGGCCGTGGCACCCACGGTATGATTGGTCACACTCAGCCTCGTCGTCTTGCTGCACGTACTGTTGCAACGCGTATTGCTGAAGAGATGGAGTGCGAATTAGGTTCGTACGTTGGTTATAAAGTCCGATTTAATGACCAAGTATCTGATCGCAGCCAAGTCAAATTGATGACAGACGGTATTTTACTGGCTGAAATTCAAAATGACCGTTTCTTAAGTCAGTACGACACCATAATTATCGATGAAGCGCACGAACGTAGCCTTAACATCGATTTCATTATGGGTTACTTGCGTGAATTATTACCCAAACGACCTGATCTAAAAGTTGTGATTACATCGGCAACGATCGATCCTGAACGTTTTTCAAAGCATTTCAATAATGCACCTATCATTGAAGTGACTGGGCGTACTTATCCGGTAGAAACTCGCTACCGTCCCGTGTCTGAAGACGGTGATGATAACGATCGTGATCAGCTACAAGCTATTTTCGATGCTGTCGATGAGCTATGCGATGAAGGTTCTGGTGATATCCTGATCTTCATGAATGGTGAGCGTGAAATTCGTGATACGGCAGATGCCCTAGAAAAACGTAATTTGCGTAATACCGAAGTACTTCCTTTGTATGCGCGCTTGTCTGCTAATGAACAGAACCGTGTATTCCAATCACACAGTGGTCGCCGTGTTGTTTTGTCGACTAACGTTGCGGAAACATCGTTAACGGTACCTGGCATTAAATATGTTATCGACCCTGGTACTGCACGTATTAGCCGATACAGCTACCGAACTAAAGTACAGCGTCTACCGATTGAAGCGATTTCACAAGCAAGTGCTAATCAGCGTAAAGGCCGATGTGGTCGTGTTCAAGAAGGTATCTGTGTTCGCTTATATTCAGAAGACGATTTCTTATCTCGCCCTGAATTTACCGACCCTGAAATTCTACGTACGAACTTAGCATCCGTTATCTTGCAAATGACGGCAATTGGCTTGGGCGATATTCACGCCTTTCCGTTTGTAGAAGCGCCAGATAATCGCAACATTCAAGATGGTTTACGCCTACTTGAAGAGTTAGGTGCGATTAATCTTAAAGCGACTGATCCCCGTAAGCGTTTATCGCCAATGGGTCGTCAGTTAGCAAGGTTACCGCTTGATCCTCGCCTTGCACGTATGGTGTTAGAAGCGCCTAAACTGGGTTCATTGCGCGAAGTGATGGTTATCGCGTGTGCATTGTCGATTCAAGACCCACGTGAAAGACCGTCAGAGAAAAAACAAGCTTCTGACGAAAAGCATAATCGCTTTGCGGATAAAGATTCTGATTTCATCGCATTTGTTAATTTATGGAATTACGTTCAAGAGCAGCAAAAAGAGCTGTCTGGTAATCAATTCCGTAAACAATGTAAGAAAGACTACCTGAACTATTTGCGTATTCGTGAATGGCAAGATATTTACTACCAAGTGAGTCAGGTAGTGAAAGAACTCGATTTGAAAATTAATAGCCAAGAAGCAAGCTACGACAGTATTCACCAGTCATTATTGGCAGGTATGCTTTCTCATATTGGTATTAAAGATCAGGAAAAGAACGAATATCAAGGTGCACGAAATGCGCGCTTTAATATTTTTCCGGGGTCTGGCATTTTCAAGAAACAGCCTAAGTGGGTGATGGTTGCTGAATTGGTTGAAACATCAAAGCTGTGGGGGCGTATTGCCGCTAAAATTCAGCCAGAGTGGGTTGAACCATTAGCACAGCATTTGTTGAAGCGTAGCTATAGCGAACCGCATTGGGAAAAGAAACAAGCTGCTGTATTCGCGTTTGAAAAAATCATGATGTACGGCATTGCTATTGTTGCAAAGCGTAAAGTAAATTACGGCAATATTGATGCGCAAGTATCGCGTGAAATTTTCATTCGTTCGGCGTTAGTTGAAGGTGATTGGGAAACGAAGCATAAGTTTTATCATCAAAACCGACGACTATTGCGCGAAGTGGAAGAGCTAGAACACAAATCTCGTCGTCGTGATATTTTGATCGATGATGACGAATTATTTGAATTCTACGATCAACGTGTTGAGCACACTGTGGTATCGGGGAGTTTCTTCGATAGCTGGTGGAAGAAAGCATCAAAAGAAGACAGTAACCTGCTTAACTTTGAACGTGAAATGTTGTTCAGAGGCGATGCGAGCCATATTACTGATTTGGATTACCCTAACTTTTGGCATCAAGGCAACTTGAAACTGAAGTTAAGCTACCAGTTTGAACCAGGTGAAGATAGTGACGGTGTAACGGTGCATGTGCCGCTACCGATACTGAACCAAGTAGAACCCGATAACTTTGATTGGCAAATACCGGGTCTTCGTCATGAATTGGTTGTGTCATTAATTAAATCATTACCCAAGCCGATTCGTCGCAACTTTGTGCCTGCACCTAATTATGCAGATGCTTTTCTTTCACGTGCAGAAGCGATGTCGATGCCATTGCTGGATGCGTTAGAGAAAGAATTAAAGCGTATTACGGGTGTCACAATATTGCGTGAAGACTGGAAAGCCGAGCAAGTTTCAGATCACTTGAAGATTACGTACCGTGTGGTTGACCACAAGAATCGTAAGCTGAAAGAAAGCAAAGACTTATACAGTTTAAAAGATGGCTTGAAAGAGCAAGTTCAAGAAACATTGTCGCAAGTTGCTGATGATGATATTGAACAAGAAGGCTTAAAAACATGGAGCTTTGGCGCATTACCTGAATGCTATCAGCAAAAACGGGGTGGCTTTGAGGTTAAAGCGTTCCCTGCATTGGTTGATAACAAAGATTCTGTGGGTATCAAGTTATTTGAAACGGAAGAAGAGCAGCGAATGGCAATGACTCAAGGTCAGCGTCGTTTGGTTCTGTTGAACGTGCCTTCGCCTATTAAATATTTACACTCGAATTTGCCAAATAAATCGAAATTGGGTTTATATTTCAACCCATATGGTCGTGTGATGGATCTTATTGACGACTGTATTGCCTGCGGTGTTGATAAACTTATTCAACAGAAGGGCGGTTTGATTTGGGAACCAGAGCAATTTGCACAAACCAAAGAATACGTTCGTGCAGAACTTGGCGATACGGTTGTTGATGTTGCGCAGCAAGTTGAAGCTATTTTGACGACAGCGTTTAGCATTAACAAGCGCTTAAAAGGTCGTGTTGATTTATCTATGGCATTTGCACTGTCTGATATTAAGGCACAGGTTGAAGGCCTGATCTTTAAAGGCTTTGCAACAGAATGTGGATGGCAGAGATTGCCTGATATTCTGCGGTACATGAAGGCGATTGAACGTCGAATGGAAAAACTCCCCATCGACCCTAATAAAGATCGTGTTCAAATCTTGAAGATTGATTCAGTAATGAGCGATTACAAAGAATTACTGAATAAAATTCCGAAAGGGCAAGCCGTACCAGAAAAAGTGAAAGAGATCCGTTGGATGGTCGAAGAACTTCGCGTGAGTTTCTTTGCTCAACAACTGGGTACGCCTTACCCTGTTTCAGATAAGCGTGTACGCAATGCGATTAACGACTGTTAATCAATAATGATGAGCCTTTCCGTATTTAGGACGGAAAGGTTTACTTATTCAGCAACCCTATATTACTGAATAATCATATAAATAAATTTTAACCTGCTACTTGTATTTCTTGTAAAATCGGCCGAGTTTACGGTTATCCGATATCATTATAATAATGATCTGGGTCAATAAAAGCCGATTTTATAGCTATGAAAACAGGATGCAGGTAGAATTGCCGTGAAAAAATATAATCTAACAATTTAAGTGAGCTTTGTCGTAATGAGTAGAAAAATTGAATTATTGGCACCGGGTGGTGATGTAGAAGCAATTAAAGCCGCGATTGTTGCTGGTGCTAATGCCGTCTACTGTGGCTTAGATATGTTTAATGCCCGTAACCGAGCGTCCAATCTTTCATTTGATGAATTAAGTGGCGTTTTACGACTTGCTCACCAATACGGCTGCGAGGTTTTCTTAACCCTTAACGTTGTTATCTTAGAGCATGAAATTCCAAGTTTAGTAAAGCTACTGAATAAACTGGTTAATAGCGGCATTGACGGTATTATCGTTCAGGACCTAGGCATATTTAACCTAGTGAAAAAGCATTTTCCTAACCTTGATGTTCACGCTTCAACGCAGTTAACTACTCATAACGAAGGTCAAATTTTATTCCTAAGTAAAGTGGGCGCAACACGCGCTAACTTATCGCGTGAATTGAACCTTGGCGAAGTAAAATCGTTAACAGCACTAGCACATGAACACGATATATTAACTGAAGTTTTCGTACACGGTTCATTGTGTATTGCCTTCTCTGGTCAATGTTACTCAAGCTCAGTCAGTGTGGGTAATTCGGGTAACCGTGGTCGTTGTAGCCAAGCATGTCGTGATGAATACGAAATTACAGCTGCTGGTAACAAATTCCCTCTTAACCTAAAAGATAACTCAGCGTACTTTGATTTACCTGAATTGGTTGATGCAGGTGTCGATTCGTTAAAGGTCGAAGGCCGTATTAAGGGTGCACATTACGTGTACACAGTTGTTGATACCTGGCGCAAGCATATCAATAACTTTGTAGAAACAGGTTTAATACTAGAAGATGACTCAAATCTTCATAAGGTATTTAACCGTGATTTCACCAACTCATTCTTAAAAGGTAATCTGGCGAAAGACATGTTTATCGATAACCCACGTGATAACAGCGTGAATTATGCTATCGATAAAAACAACGCTATTTCTGTTGTTCAGATTGAAGATGTTAAGAAAGATTTATACGAATCTAAAAATGCCATTGGTGCAACATTAGAAGATAAAATCAAGTTCCTTGATATTTCAAAGCCAACATTAACAATCGATTTTACTGCAAAGCTAGACGAACCGTTAACGGTTAGCGTTACAACGGGCAATAAGACGTTTGTGGTTACATCTGATTCATCATTGCGCGTAGCAGATCAGATTTCGATGTCTTCAGAAACTATCGAAAAGCGTTTTAGAAGTTTTAATAATGCCGATTTCAACCTAGAGCGTTTAGGCTTTGATAATTTTGATGAGAACTTAACGATTCCATTTAAAGAGCTTACTGCACTAAAAAATGAAGTCGCGTTTTTATTGAATGATTCTGTCGAAGTGATTAAGCATGTAGAGGTTGCTGCTTTACCACAACATCCAAAAGTAGAAGAAAAACCAACATTGTCGATTCTGATCGCTAATGAGAAAGATCTTCACCTTTGTGATGAAACAGATGCTGATATTTACTTCAAACTACCAGAAAGCTTTAAAAAGAACTGTAAAAAGTACATCAACATCTTCTTAAATAATCCACGTTTGATTCCTTGGTTCCCTGCGGTATTAATTGGTAAAGATTACTTAGAAGCCGTGAAAGTACTAGAAGAAGTGAAGCCAAAGCGTATTGTGAGTAACAATACTGGTATCGCTTATAAAGCTTTTGAACTGAATATTGATTGGGTCGCGGGGCCATTCTTAAACACCACTAACTCTCATGCTCTAGTTACCATGAAAGAAGAACTTAACTGTTCTGGTGCATTTATTTCGAATGAAATTAACCGTGGCCAGATCCGACACATTAAGCGTCCTGAAAACTTTAAGTTATTCTACAGCATCTATCATCCGATTTTGATGATGACTAGCCGTCAGTGTTTCTTCCAACAAACGGTAGGTTGTAATAAACCAGCAATTGAAGATGGCTGTATGCTTCGATGTGAAAAAGCGACCACCATTACGAATGTTAAGGGGATCTCTTTTGCGGTTGATAAGCAAAAAGGTGGCTACCCAAGCATCTATAACGATGAGCAGTTCTTAAATATTGATGTAGTAAATGATCTTTCAGGTTTATTCGACGAATTCTTTATTGATTTAACAAACATTGGTTCAGGCTCTAAAGAAGAGTTGGATAAATCGCAGTTAGTTAAGCATTTTGAAAATATTTTGAACGGTGTTGAAGAATCAAAAGTTGAACTAGCCAACATGGTAACAGTATCGACTAATGCTCAGTATGCACAGGGTTTATAATCTAGCGTGACCTGACTGTGAAGTAACGATACAGGCAAGTTCAATACAGAAAGTAGGGTGGTTGAGTGAATTCTCAGTCACCCTTTTTTTATACGCGCTATACCTTCCTTCTTCCACAATTATTAAACCGATTTTGCAATCAGCACCTAAAATAAGGAATAGGTTTTCAATAACCATGCTATTACCAAGTGTAATGCGTGCATATTTTTACCTACTTACTGAGGAGAAGCATCATGCAATATCGATCGTTAGGCGTAATTTCAGCTGTATTGATCAGTTTAGTGTGTACAGGAAGTGTCCTTGCCGCAGGTGATATGACAAAGCAAGAGCCTATTGAAATGAAAGTTTCATTAGGTAATGACAAGAATGCCATGCGTTTTTTCCCTGATAAACTTGAATTCGAAACCGGTAAACTCTACAAGCTCATTTTGCATAATGAAGGGAAAGAGAAGCACTACTTTAGTTCCGAAGGCTTGGCTCAGGCTGTATTTACACGTAAAACGCAAGTGGTGAGTGCTGAAGGCAAAGTAATTGCAGAGATAAAAGGAACCGTGCGAGAGATTGAAGTTTATCCCGGTGGTACTGCTGAATGGTGGTTCGTACCTGTGAAAGCGACAGAAATTAAAGACCTTAAATGTACTATCAAAGGGCATGCAGAGGCGGGAATGACAGGATCAATCACGATTAAATAGAAAATCATGATTAATGAAGTAAAGGTGGGGTTATGATAAAGGTCTTTATTAAACATAAGGTAGAGAATGCATCAAAATGGAGAGTTGCCTTTGATGATTTTTTAACACAAAGACAATCTGCAGGGGAATTATCGTATAGCGTCGGGCATGTTCCAAATGAACTGAATGTTATTTGTTTAATATTTGAATGGGATACGGTTGATAATGCCAGTGTGTTTTTAAAGTCTCAGGAATTAAAAGAGGCAATGCAGGCAGCAACGGTAATAGAAGAGCCGGAAATATTTATTTTTGAGGTGACTTCAGAAGGGAGAACGAATGCCTAATACATTTTAAATGTGAAAAATAGTATTTTAGGTAAGAGGTTTGGCGTGTTATTGACTATTAATGGTAGATTTTAACAAGGAAAAACCCGAACCGAAGTCCGGGCTAAAGTCCACTCAGACTTTTATTATGCTAGCACTTCTATTTGACCTTTAATGATCTCAGAGTGTGTGCCAAATACCGCTTGGTAGTTATCACCTTTTGCGAATACACCTGCCGCACCGAGTGCTTTTAAGCGTGGAATATCGACTTTTGAACTATCGAATACCGTTACACGTAAGCGTGTAATACAAGCTTCTAAGTCTTTGATATTCTCTTTACCGCCAAATGCCATTGCGATGTCTTGCGCTAAACCATCTTTAGATGTATTTACAGCAACACTCATTTCTTCTTTATCTTCACGTCCTGGTGTTTTTAAATCTAACGCTTTAATTAAAGTAACGAAAACTAAGAAGTAAATAACAGCGTAAACAAGACCGATAACAGGTAGTAACCAGCCATTGGTTGATTGACCGAAAAGCAGCGTGAAGTCGAATAAACCGTGGCTGAATGTTGTACCGTGCTTAATACCAAGCAGAATCATTACAACGAATGCAGAACCAGCTAACAGTGCGTGTGCAACATAAAGAACAGGTGCTACAAACAAGAAAGCAAATTCAATTGGTTCGGTAATACCCGTTAAGAATGATGTTAGTGCCGCAGAGCCTAGAATTGACGCGACCATTAACTTATTTTCTTTTTTAGCCGTTACATACATTGCAAGACAAGCAGCTGGTAAGCCAAACATCTTAAACATGTAACCACCGGCTAGATTACCAGCGGTAGGGTCACCCGCAAGGTAACGAGGGATTTCACCTTTAACCACTTCACCAGCAGCTGTTGTAAATTCACCAACTTCGTAGAAGAAAGGAGCGTTCCAAATATGGTGTAAACCGAAAGGAATTAAAGAACGTTCAACGATACCGTAGATACCAAATGCGACTTCTGGTGATTGGTAAGCAGCCCATTCAGAGAACGCTGCGATACCTGCACCAATTGGTTGCCATATTAATGCTAAAGCTCCTGCAACAACACATGCCGCTAAAGAGGTCACAATGGGAACAAAGCGTTTACCACCAAAGAAACCAAGATAGGTAGGTAGTTTAATATCATGATATTTATTAAAGAGTTGCGCTGCCACTAACCCCATAATAACGCCACCAAATACACCTGTATCAGTGCCTTCAGCGACAACACCTAATACACGTGTCATGGTTAAATAACCTAATGTTGCTGCAAGTGCTGCAACACCATCATTTTTAGTAAATCCAAGTGCAACACCAATGGCAAATAGCAATGCCATATTCGCGAATACACCTAGACCTGCTTCTGTCATTATTTGTGCGACAATATCAGGTAAGAATTTTGCGACTTCCGAGTTACCGCCAATTCCAAGTAAGATACCCGCTGCTGGCATACAGGCGACTGGCAGCATGAGGCTGCGACCCATTTTTTGCATTGTACTGAATATGTTCATTTGAACTCCATCCATTATGAACGTAGAAAGTATATCTAGAAAACTAGATGATTAATTATTTGTTTATTAAAAGGTAAAATTATTTATTGCTCATTAAGGCATGAGCAATAATAAATATAAATTAGATGGTTCCTTATATTAATAAATCCTGTTTATTAACATTCCGTTTTTGTAGCTTGTATTGATTTTCTTGTGCTAATTGCTTTTATTGTTATTTGGTTTTATTTTTCGTTTTCAATGGAATCTATATTACGGGGGTTTTATTTTTATTTACGAGTTGAACGTCACATTGGACGTAAAGAAGCGTAACGAAAAGTAACATCTAATAATGCCAATGTAACCACTGTGTAACGTGCATACCGTTTATTACTTGCAGCGTTAGATTTTGATAAGTTTATTATGAATAATCGTTACCTAACCTTACATTCTGTTTTGAACATTATATGGCTTAAGTCATGTCAAAAAGGTATTGGGCAACCCCTACCTTTGCTTAAAAGACAAAAGCCATTTGTTCATAAGCATATAGGCAGCGTTAATGGCAACAATTATTATGTCGTCTAGCAAATAATAACAATGAAAGAGAGAAAAGAGATGACTATGTATTCGAGCCAAATTAAAACCGCAACTGTGGCGGCATGCTTTTCTGTAACGGCACAAGAGATTATTGCGCAATTGATTGAATCTGGTGCTCAGGTTGTCGGCTATGGGCGAGTAGGGGATGAACTGCGTGCGAAGGATTTAGAAAATAAATATAACGGTAAGCTCACTGTACTTCTTGGTGATTTAACTGACGAGGAAACGTGTCGTGCATTCGTGGCTAAGTCACTTGATATTTTGGGAGGTTCAATTGATGCTCATTATCATTGCGCGGGTATTTTTTTATGGAGCACATGGGAAGATGCAGAGCCAAAAGATATTGAGCGATTGTTCAGCGTAAACTTCACAACAGCTTGGATGTTAGGGCGTGAAATATTCTCTGCTATGAAGCAAAAAGAAGCGGGATCTATTATGTATGTTTCTGCCCGAGATACTATTCGTAATGTATCTTATGGTTTTGGTCCTTATATGGCATCTAAACGTGCCCTTAATGGATTAGTAGAAAGTCAGGCGGCTGAGGGTGTTCAATAT
Source organism: Photobacterium frigidiphilum (assembly GCF_003025615.1). GTDB lineage: Bacteria > Pseudomonadota > Gammaproteobacteria > Enterobacterales > Vibrionaceae > Photobacterium > Photobacterium frigidiphilum. Next base: position 256,746 of record NZ_PYMJ01000004.1, read on the forward strand.
GGCATAAAAGTAAATGCTGTACTGCCTACGATCATTGATACAGAAGTAAACCGAAAAGGAATGCCTGATATCGATCATAATGAGTGGGTAAACCCATCTCAGTTCGCTAGCTTAATGATTGAATTGACTCAGCCAGCAAAAACAAACCTGACAGGGGCATTAATACCGGTACAAGGGAAAATGCTTTAGATACAGTTTAAGGCTGGTTGTTAGCATAACTCTAATAACGCAATAAGGTGTTCTTTGGTGGGTTTATAGTAAAAACCAAAGAGCCCTTTAAAATGGTTGATTAAGCATAACCCACATTGCCGACCCTTCTTCACCAAAAGCCATTTCAAAACGGACAGGCACATTAGCGGCTAATGCACGTAGACTGAAACCAACATCGTATTTCATGTCAGTGAGTAATGAATCGAGTTCATACTGTTCTGCGACGCGTCCCACTTCAATATAAAAGACCGTTTGAAACCAATCTATAGGAAATGGACTCCATGTGTTATCGCGTAAAGGGTTAAAGTCTGGAATTACACGGTATTCGACGGTGCCATATAATGCTGCTTTATCATTAAACCGGTTACTATCGTAAGCACGCATTCTATTCCAACCACCTAAACGGGCACCTTCCCACATGGGGGTTTGATGCTTATCTAATACACCACCGCCTTCCTGCAAACTTTCTGACTTATCCCATGAGGGAGAGTAAGCACTCCAGACATTAAATGCGATAACATTTTGTCTCGTCCATGAAAAGTCATCAAGTTCTATATAATGCGCATAATCAAGTTCAATTGCATTCCAACTTTGCGTTGAATTTCCAATACCAAAATCGACAGAGAATTGACCATTAAAACGATATCCTCTGGCTGGGTTTGCGGGGTAATCGGTATTATCATGCTCAAGATAGAACCTAATACCATTCGTATTTATTACGGGTTCTTCAGCAAATTTATCTGCTGTCCATTTGGAGTAAAACAGCTCAGTTCCTAAAATTGTTTGCCCTGTTGAAAAAGGAGTACCACCACCGATATTATCTCTATTAACGGCGATACCGCGATCTAATTGAATAATGGGTAGGGCATTATCAGTACTTTCTCCCCAAGGTAGAACATAACGAAAATCGGCTTCAAACCAATTGCTATAACCTTGAGTCTGCAAAGGAGAGGTACTCTTCGGATCATTCGATTCCAGATCGCGAATGGAATCATTACTGCCATCGAGGTATAGACGCTGATTAGGGTAATACGCATAGGCACCGAGCATCGTGATGAATACGCGATCTGTGAGTGGTGGTTTGTAGCCACTTACAGTAAACATAGCGCCAGCTGTGCGTTCTTCTTTATTATCACCATCAATTTCATTTGTGACATCAAGCTCTTCACCTACGAATATCGTTGCCACCATTGTCATTTGTGGCTGAAGATACCCATCAAATATCCCCACAGCTCCGGTCGTTAGCCCCATACTGTCAGAACTGAATATATAGGGTAATACCACCCAAGAACTTTGCTTTTGATTGTGATGGTTAATTTTTTCTACAATGTATTCGCTTGCGTAGGTTTGCTGTGTAGCAAAAACACTCAGTGTTAAAAACGTCAAAGACAGTTTTTTTAAACAGTGTAAGACGAAAGTATTTTCCATGATATCCATATCTATGTGGCGACTTAACGTTATTGGATAAGTATAGTACTGTTAAAACAAAGATTAAGGTTGATGATTAAATGAAACAATCAATTATTCATATTGCGCTAGTAGTTAAAGATTACGATGAAGCGATTGATTTTTATGTTAATAAATTACAGTTTGAGCTGATTGAAGATACCTACCAGCCAGAACAGGATAAACGATGGGTTGTTGTCTCACCTCCTGGCTCTAACGGGGTGGCGTTACTGTTAGCACGTGCATCAAAACCAGAACAGCATGACTTCATTGGCAATCAAGCGGGTGGGCGTGTTTTTCTATTCTTAAATACTGACGATTTTTGGCGAGACTATAACCGAATGGTATCTGAAGGTATTACATTTTTGAGACCTCCCCAAGAGCAAGATTATGGAACCGTTGCCGTATTTGAAGATCTATATGGTAATCGCTGGGATCTGCTTCAAATGAATGATGACCACACTATGTCTAGCAGAATGTAATACTCTATATAGCACATAATACTTGTATATCTAATGTATGAATCTGAAGCCAAGGATGGTGTCTTAATGAAAGAAATTACACAAATTCTCGATTTTATCGTTGAGATCGAAAAGTTAAAATCGGTTATTCGCAATACTCGGCCAGTAGGCCTGGAACGTTATGAAAATTCTGCCGAGCACAGCTGGCATGTGTGCCTTTCTGCTTTAATGCTCAAAGATTATGCTAATGAGCCCGTTGATATTAACCGCGTAATCAAGATGCTGCTTATCCATGATTTAGGCGAGATTGATGCGGGCGATACGATAATATACGCCAGTGAAACAGTTGAAAATAAGCAAAATGAAGAAGCTGGATTAAAGCGTGTTTTTGACTTGTTACCTGATGGGCTAGGTGAAGAATATTTGTCGTTATGGCATGAGTTTGAAGCCGGTGAAACGGCGGAATCTAAATACGCTAAGGCCATTGATCGTGTTCCACCTCTACTGCATAACCTTCAAGGTAATGGGCATAGTTGGAAAAAGCACAATATTTCTAAAGAGAAAGTCTTTTCATTAAATGGACGTCGAATTTCAGACGGAAGCCAACAACTTTGGGATACCCTTGAAGTAAAGCTACAGCAAGGCGTTATTGATGGCTTGCTAAAGTAAAATTGTTTGAATATTCATTGCATTTAAAATATTTGAACTCTATCTTAATCCTCTCCTTTTTATTTGTTTTTTATATGTTTTTGTATGAACATACAGCATTAAAGTTATGATATTAATGATAAAGGTGTAAGTAAGATGAGTAAGTTTCAATTTTTCTGCAAACCTGATTCAAATCGAAAAGAGTTTACTTTTTTGAATCCAACCTCAGATACATTTTTACAAGAAAAAGAACAGTTACTCATGCAGGGTTTTGAGGTGGAAGATGACTATATTTATGCAGAAACTGAGGGTGAAGCAGTAGAAAAATTCAAGTCGAACTTTGTCTATGTTATTGAGGAATATCACGCATCAAACCCTATCACTGCGGTTGTTCATTTTTTTATTGAGTTATGGCGCAGCATTGGGAAAAAGTAAATTCAAAACATCAGTATGAAGTACGTCAGGATCAAGATCAGCTGAAGGCGTTACTGCATCGTTTATTCATTGAAATTGGCAAATGACATATTATCAAGGCACGCCGTAAGAGCTCGAACATTCTGTCGCCATGTTTCTAATTGTTATGCGTAAAGATGGTGAATTAATCAGCGCTTATTACTTTCAGTACTTGCCTAAAATCCAGTTCATGCTATTTTCCACAATACGATTTATTTTTTGGAATATTGATCATGCCAAAGGCTAGTGAAATAAAGAAGTTTGCAGCTATCGAACATAACGGAAAAGTGTTTTTAGTTAAAGATATTAAGAAGCTAACACCGAGTGGTCGTGCTGGTGCAAGTCTTTATCGTATGCGTTTATACGATGTGGCAACTGGTTCGAAAACAGATGAAAGCTTCAAAGCTGATGAAATGATTACTCTGGCTGATTTCCGCCGTCATTCTGTTATGTTTTCATACATCGATGGTGATGAGTATGTCTTCATGGATAGCGAAGATTACACGCCATATAATTTCAATAAAGAAAGTATTGCAGAAGAGCTGCTTTTCATTACCGAAGATACACAAGGTCTGCAAGTTCTGACTGTTGATGATTTGCCAGTAGCCATCGAGCTACCAGCAACGGTTGATATGGTTATTAGTGAGACAGATCCTTCAATTAAAGGCGCATCGGCGAGTGCTCGTACTAAGCCTGCAATTATGTCTACAGGTTTGTCTGTTCAAGTGCCTGAATACATCGCATCTGGCGAAAAGATTAAGATCAACACCGCAGAACAGAAGTTCATGAGCCGTGCTGATTCAAAGTAATCGAATCTAAACTAATTTGAAAGTAGAGTGGCTATTCAGCACTTTACTTATTGATCAAAAGCACCGTATTGACGGTGCTTTTTTATACCCAAGTTACCTATAGCAATTGTGTCCCGTCTGAGTTTTTATTCTAAACACCGATTTCGTTTTGTAACTGAGCAAGAAAACCCTTCATATATTCTGTTCTTATCTGCGCTTCTTTTTCGGCCGTTTTCGTATTCATGGTGTCTTTGAGCTTAAAAAGCTTGTTATAAAAATGGTCGACAGAAAAGTGTTTATCATCATACTGACGGTGCTCACAGAATGGGTCATCATTCGAATATAAGTTTGCACCAAATGTAGTACCTACCTGTATGCATCGCGCAATACCAATAGCCCCTAAAGCATCAATTCTGTCAGCATCTTGTACGACTGCTGCCTCAATAGTTTTGATGTCGATGTTGGCACTATAACTATGCGCCTCTATAGCATGCTCGATGTCAGCGTAAAAACGCCCAGGGTAGTTGATCGACTTTAAGTAAGTAATGGCTTGCTTTGCTGCAAATTGAGAGCCTAAATGTCTATCAGGGTGGTTCTTTGGTAAGGAGACACAATCGTGTAACCAAGCGGCAGGAATCACGATGTCTAACGATGCCCCTTCTTGAATGGCAAACGCTTTTGCTGAGGCAACAACCCGTTCTATGTGATTGATGTCGTGCGCAGGATCAGCAGCCATTATACTTACTACGATGTTTTTTAATTGTCGTTCTACTTGCAGCATAAATCAGTATACCTTTCTTATTCTTTCGTTAGAAATATACCATTATTGTGATGAATAATTTAAACAAGTCATTGAGTCTTGTCTAGACTAACATTAAGTGACAAGAAAAAGTTATGAAGTTGTGGTTAAACAAATAGATAGAAAGCGACTCAAGGAATAAAAACTATGATGAAAGCAAGGCTCATTTTTATCGCTGTACTGTCATTATCAGCTATCGGGTGCACAAGTGCTGATTATGATAATTATAAATTCTTTCCTGAGGAATATGTTACTAACGTTAAATATGACAGTATTTATCATTATGGCTATAACCAAGGCTGTGAGAGTGCGTTGAAAGAAAAGAATGTAGAGGATACCGAGTATCAAAAGGATGAAACATTTGATGGCGGGTTAACTCGATTTAATGATGGTTGGGATGCAGGTAATGCGGCATGTAAAAATGGAATGAGGAATGTTATGTATACATTAAAGCAGTCGAGCACTGAAGGTTAATTGTCTGACGAATAAATAATTTTTTTCGTTGTAAATCTACTTGCATCATCCTAATAATTTTACGTCATCGAAAGGTGACGTTTGGTTTATTTTTTTGCTGGCGTTAACCGCTTATATTAAGTTCTCCTCGTAAAGTGGATAATATTCCACATTCATTCAACATTGTAATAGAATTATGAATATTTGACGACTAAATGAAAGAAAGTTTATTATCATGAAAAATTATAAGTCTTACGAGATAAAGTATATTTTAATAGCAGATTTTAATTTGAAAGTGTATAAAAAATAGGCTCTAAAAAGAGCCTATTAAACGAGTTTATCAATCAGGTTAATGTCGAAATCACCTAGCCAGATTATTTCTTGATCGTTTTTTTCTGATATCAATACATCGAATTGCTATCATATTACGCTGCTTTTGACTCAGTCAGAGCAGTTACTTGATAGTCTTGAAAGTTGATAGGTACAGCCATATGTACTTCAGATAACAGCAAATAAGCACTTTCGTTCATTTCTACAACAACTTGTAGGTGATGTTCAATAGTGTTTTGTAGTACCTGTGTAGCTTTAATATTCTCCTGAGCCTTCAAAGGAGAGTAGCTGTTATTACCAGCGTAGATCCACATATTGAAAGGAACTTTACTCCTTTCAAGTTGCTCGACAAAGTTAGCGATGTTTTTCATAAAAATCCTTTTTATAAACCAATATAATAATATTGACAGTTCTTATTATGGGAATATTAATTAAATTTTCAATTAGAATTGATCTACTTTGTGCGTTAATTGAGAGGTCGGAAGGTTTTTCAACTAATTTTTGCAGTATGAAATACGAAATCAAGGTGAAGTTGTAAGAAATGGTATATTTGCTACTGATTTAATGTGAGCTTGGTTATTATTTTTCAGAATAGATAAAGCCTTACTATCAAACGGGTTTTATATAATTGAGTGTTGATTAAGTTTGTGATTTTTCACCAGTTTATCTAATAATATTAAAGTGCTTTTTATAATTCGCCTGTATATGCAACAGCTGTCTTATTGTGGCGGGCCGTAATGTTTAATCGTTATTTTTAAATAATTAAACTTGTAAGAAAGAATGCAACCATTTATTACTGAATAGCATAGAAATATGAAAAGCCAACATTTGTCAGCTTTTCGTTTTGTTGTCCATAATACTTACATAAATGTTTATAAAGATACGTTGAATATTCTGTACGATTTTATGGATAACCGCCTTCCTTTTTGTCTGAGTCTTGTTGTATTGTCCAATGTTCATTGGGATCGTAGTTCTTGTCACAGATATCGATAGAAAAGCCCATATCGGCGATTTCTTTCAATGTTAAGTTATCTGCTAATTTGGCGATTTCTCCAACTTTATTACGTAGTTCCATATCGATCCATCCTCTTTGAACAAGCTATAGCACCATCTTAACTATAGTGTGAGTTTGTATAATTTTCTGCCTGATGGTGGAGCTGTAGCGATACGTTAGAAAATTCTGGTGGCTACACAGATAGTGACTTAGTACGGTTTGTTATTTTGATAATTCATGCATAAGTTATCAAAATTGACTTAATATCTATAAAATCAATAACCTTAATTCCTATAAGTCCTTTAAACGGTTAAAATAGATTTCTATGTTATCGGCTATGTAATTACGGGATCGACTTATGATTAAAAGCGCAACCAACCAGTCTCAAGGGATGTTGCTTTTTCAACTCACACTTAACCAATCTTTTGCGATTGGAACGTTGAAAGTGAAAGAAATTGTTCCTTACACACCGCTAACTGTTATTCCGCATTCTCACTCTACCGTTTTGGGTGCTGCTACTTTGCGTGGTCAAACATTCCCTGTAATCGATATGGCTAAAGCTGTGGGCTATCGAGCGTTAGTTAAGGAGGAAGTAAAAGACTGTTATATTATCATTACCGATTGCCAACGAAAGCTAGTCGGTTTTATGGTGCGTGGCATAAATAAAATTACAGAATGTAATTGGCATGAAATTGATGCTCCACCTGTATCGCTAGGCAATAATGTGTTTGTTACTGGTGTAACAACAGTTGAAGATAATCTTGTTCAACTTCTAGATGTTGAATTGTTGATGTCAAAGATCTTCCCTGAAGACCCAAGTAGCCTTAATCCTGTACTAACAGATATCGAACGTGAAATTTTACGCCCACTTAAGATTCTATTAGTCGATGATTCATCTGTCGCTCGACGTCAGTTATCACAAGCATTAGACAGTATTAGTGTTCCTTACTTTATATCAACGAATGGGAAAGATGCTTTAAGCATGATGAAACATGCAGCGGATAATCATGATCCGTTTCAGATTCTAGTGAGTGATATTGAGATGCCAGGGCTTGATGGTTATGAACTCGCTTTTGAAGTAAAAAACACCGATAAACTGAAAAGTATCTACATTATTTTACATACCTCCTTATCAAGTGAAATTAGCGTTTCTCAAGCTCATCAAGTTGGTGCGGATGAAGCACTCACTAAATTTGAAGCTAACGAGCTAATACATGCAATGTTGCGTGGTGCAGAACGCCATGCTGTTATTGCTTAGCATACTAATTAGAGATATAGAGAAGAGGGGCGGGTCACTTTTGTTATTATTAAACTTTTACATTTTCGGTTAAGCATTTGATAATTAAAAGTTACTTGTGTTCCTCCTCTGTTTTATAGCGTATTATTGCGGCTAAAAATGGATTTGTACAAAAATTAAGCTGTACAAAAAGCGAGCAGGTGGTATTATCTCGCTCAGTTCTTCAGAGAGTTATTACATGCAGCATCAAGTACAAGTTAAACCTACAGCTACAAAAACGTTATCGTTATGTACCTATATGTTTCCTTTTATTTAGCGTAACAGTGTATAATTCAACAGATTATCACGTCGCATATGCGACATTTAAATATTAAATAAGGGACACACATGTCTAACACAACTGGTATCGTCAAGTGGTTTAACGAAGAGAAAGGTTTCGGTTTCATCACTCAAGACAACGGCGGCGCTGACGTATTCGTACATTTCCGTGCAATCGCTTCAGAAGGCTTTAAAACGCTTGCTGAAGGTCAAAAAGTTTCTTTTGAAGTAGAGCAAGGCCAAAAAGGTCTTCAAGCTGCGAACGTTGTAGCTATATAATTCTTTAATTAAAAAGAAATTGATAAAAGGTCGCTTAGGCGGCCTTTTTTGCATGCGTAATAAAAAAGGAGCTTATTAGCTCCTTTTTAATGGGGTTTTCTTAGGTAGAAATTATAATTGGGCGAATTAACGCTCCCAATATGCTTCTTCAAGACAATCTTCACGCTCTGGTAATCCACGCGAAAGGCGAGGGGCGTGCTGAGTTAGTACTTCATAACTTACGCGGTTAGAGTACTGACAAATCTGTGAAAAAGAAGAGTATGCTAAGAATTGAGCTGTGTGCTTACTTGAATTTGGCACATTAGCTTTGTGGTAACAATTTGCAGACATATCGTGCAGTAGTGCAGATAACGCGGCATCACCAGCACCATTGGTATTTTTAATTTCAACAGGACCCCCAAGGTATGGGGCTATGTGTGAATAAACACGGATAGGGTTTTTACAGCTGTCTTTGATCATTGGTCGGCTAAATTCATGCTTATTGAATTCAGCAATACGGCCAGGTAACAATGGAAGTGTTGACTCACGCTTTAATTCATCGTCACAGTAACCTGCCATGTATAAGCCAACTGGTCCCGCAGTACAAAGAACCATATCAACCCAATCTAATGCTTTATCTGCAGCGATTAAAGGATCTTTTTCACCCGTTAATGCTTCAGCTTCTTCTTCGTTCATCGCAACACAGGTGACGTGTTCTTTTAAGAACTCAATCCACCATTCTTCTTTACCTTCGATGACGTATTTAGTGCCCAATGTAAGTACAACTGGTACATCGTGCTTTTTTGCGTACTCAATAGCTTTAAGTGCAGCGCTTTTCATTGGGTCGGTTGGCTTACCACGAACCAAGTATGAAGACAGCACAAGGGCTGATGCTTTTTCAAATGCGCACTCAGGTATGCTTTCTGGGCGAAGCTGGTTCATTTGACCTTCGTTTATTGCGAAAGTACGTTCACCATCTTCACTTATCAGCGTATAACAACGACCAATAGGGCCATCGACAGGTTGTAAATGGTCTAAATCCATTCGGCTTGATGTATTACATAGGTAACGATAAGCGTACGAACCAATCTTAAGATCTTGGCTCATTACACCTAAAAGAATTGATTTATCATCAGCTAGTACGGAATAGTTGTGCAGTGTGTTACCAATGGTATCACCTGGGTATTCGTGGCTGATCAATTTCCGTTCTTTTAGTTCAAGGTAAAGCAATTCAGCTTTATCTTCATCAAGAACTAAAGAGTGACCTTTACTCAAAGCATGTCTTGCTAAGAAGTCATCATCAACGCGTGCTTCAATATCAACAATGGTTTGACCAACACCAACAGGGTGTGTGCGTGCTAGTGGATTATCTTGTTGAATTTGAGCTACTAATGGATCACGGGCATTAACTGGGAAATAATGCTTGGATTTACGCTGACCAGGAAATTTCATGTGTAAAGGCTACGGGATTCATGGGATTTTGTTTGATGTTAACATAAAAACGAGACATCTCTCTCATTTCATTGCAAAGTGATGATAAATTATGGCTTTATGCTTCTTTTTTAAACGTTAGCAAAAAGCCGTAACAAAGTACGGCTTTTTAATGGCTGCTAAACCAATGAAAATGTATTGATATTCTATGATGAATTATTTGTCTAGCAGCTTATAATCTTGTTTAGTCGTTGAGCTACCAACAGGACGATTGACTGAAATAGCGCGTCCTTTTTTCATTCCCTTTTCGTAATCGTCTGTAATTCCCTTCATTGCTTCTTGTAGCTGTTGTTTGAATGTTTCGCGATCTAGGTTTTCAAACTGCTTGTCGATGTAGTTTGACATACGTTGTTCATGATCATCGTCAGTATTTAAAACCGGTAACTTTTCAAGTGCACCTTCCAGCCATCCGGCTAAAAAGGATGCAACACGCCGAGCAACTTCTGCTGTACTTGTTCCTGTGCCCGCAAAGCTATTTCGGAATTGACCTGTTTGTTGATTCATTTCGCGGTAAACAATATCAAACGCAAAAGCTGCAAAAATGGCTCGTTCAGCAACACCAATAAACTCTGCTTTTTTTAAACCTTTATGGTTGGTAAGTACACATTCAACTCCGAAGCGACGATTTATGCCTCGGATAATTTTAAGAATTTGCGTACTCACATCTGAAGGTAATAAGGTTTCAGATTTGGTTTTGCCCATTTTGATGAATTCGATATCATCTTGATCTAAGCCGTATTTTAGCATTAGACGGTGTGCCATTCGAATAGCTTGCGCTGCTTCGTTGATGTTCGCAGAGTTACCCAGCTCTAGGCATTTAGCTATTTTTTTCAGCGCCTTTCGCTTCTGTTCAGACATTCAATCACACTCTTATTCAAAACGGGCACATATTTTAACTTTTTCCACGGTACATTTGCAAAAAATGAATGTCTTTTTTTTAAAAAAATACGAGATATCTGAATAAGATCGCTCGGTGTTGTATGGAAAACAAACAGTAAATCAGTGAGGTAAAACAAACTTAGTCATTAATGTTGATTTAATCGAGAGGGGATCAGCATAATAGGCTAACGTTACGCACTTACTATTTGAATCTAAGCTGTTCGTATTGATTCTTAAATGCAGGATAATAAGCCATTATGATCGATGACTATCAGTCTATTGATGTTCCTTTTGAATTCCGTCATACCTGCTGGTTTTGCGGCGAACCGTACTATAAATCATATGCATTTATGGCATCGCCTAATTACGATAATCAAATGTCACCCATTATGATCCCAGCTTGTCAGGAGTGTTTTACTTTTAGTAAACCCCTTAAGGTGAGTAGCTTGGATTTATTGCGTGACAAAGTAAAAGATAAGCTTCATAAGCATTATGAAAAACACCTTCAAATTGGTGTTAATTGGACCAAGCAAGAGCTTGAAGAATCAGAGATGGAAGGTCGAGCATTTGAAGGCTTTCGTGATAAGGCTTGGGTGATGTTTGAAATTGCCAAAGAGCGAGTCAATTACTCTGGATGGGATCTTAGCATTGATGGTATTCCTGTCGTGGGCTTAACAACAGTGTTTCAGTTTGAATTTAACGGAATAGTATATACCAGCCTTGTTCAAGCCGTAGAGCAACTATCTAAGGCTTATAATATCCCTCAACCATACCTTGAAGATGTTGTTGAGCTAGTGGGGCGCACTAAACTGGCTTATGCGATTCGTTTTTGTAAAACAACCTATGGTTATTCAGTCGCTGAACGTGAAACGAGTCTATTGAGTTTAAAAGCGCTACTTGCTGAACAACAAGTGCTTGATGAGCAAATGAACCTGCAACAAAAAACAGACAATGCATTACTGAATGTTCAACTTTCAGCGATTAAGGAATTGATGTTGTACCGCACGATGATTTCACCACATGCTATTCAGTGGGCTTTACAGCGTGGTATTACGACATTGGTAGGGCTTTCTCAGCAAGAAGATGCCTTCTTTGAATTCTTTATGAAAGACTCTGAATTAACGGCGTTTACGTATTTTAATGGGTTACAAATTTATTACGAAAAACGTGAGACAGACCCTGAATGGGCAGAAAATGACGATCCTAATAGGCTGCTATTTGACCGTATTGAAAAGATGAATTGATAAAAAAGCCAGCTAGTTTTGATATGCTTTCTACTAGAAAAATCATTTCTAACTGGCTTTTTCAAAGAACATATCTCAATCAAGTATCGTGACTAAAACAGCTCTACATGTATTACTGATTATGCGTAGACCAAACCATTGTTTTACCATTTTCGTCAAATGCTAAGACTTCATACGGGTCTTTTTGGTCATCATATTCCATGCCAGGTGAACCCATCGGCATTCCAGCAACGGCAAGCCCAATCATACGTGCCGGCTTCTTGTCTAGAAATCGTTTAACTTCATCGGCAGGTACGTGACCTTCGAAGGTGTATCCTTCGATTTCAGCGGTATGGCATGATGCATATTCAGGACGTAGACCCAGTTCAATTTTGATTGGTGTTAGATCTTCTTTGTATACGACATCAAGTTCGAAGCCATTATCTTCCATATGTTTTACCCACTCTTTACAGCAGCCACAATAGGGTGATTGATAATTCGTCCCTTTAATGGTTTGTGCAAAAGATGAAGTGCTAAGTGTCAGTAATACAAGGGCTGTTAGATGTGAAAATTTCATGGCAAATCCTAATTTATTTAATTGTTATCAAAATATAATATTACAAAAAAACAGTGTTACCAAAACACAGTATTGTCTAAATTTTGGTCGTAATTAAATAAATACAGGCGGACGTAAGATAGGTTCATTACGTGTGAAAAGCTGACCTTGGGGTTCAATGAAATGATCAATGTGCGTGTTTTCAGGGCTAAATGAAAAGCTAGGTAATATTGCTATGGGGCTAACTTGAGAGTGACAATCTGCATCACTACAGCATTGCGTAATGGCTGACGACGGTTCACCCATACTTGAAGAATGTGAATCACATATGTCAGTTGAGGATATTGATGGTGAGTCCGTCATTTTGTGCATTTGCATTGTAGGGCAGCACAGCATTGATTCTATGCAATTTGACGGCTGAACAAGGCTTTTTGAGTATAGTAATCCTGCATTCACTGTAGTTGAAAATACAGTGAACAGCATAGCAATTAACACAAATTTTGAGACAAGCTTTCTAAGCATACTCATTACTTTATTCGACCGTTATTACAAAGTACAAAGCGCTAAATCAGACGGAGATTCATTTTGATAGCATCATGATTATATCTTGCTTATATTCTCAAACAATCACTTTGAACCGTTAATTTGAAAGTATTACTGATTTTGGTATGACTTGCTGTCGCACTCTAAAGATTTTAAGCCAAAATTAATACTCAAACAGTTTAATTGCAGAATACAGAGTGATTTCAACGCGTTTACATATTGATTATCCATTCTGAATAAGCCTTACTTTTCCCTGACATTAATGGCTGAATTGTACGTTTAAATATCAGTATAAATAAAAAATGCGCTAGGAATTTGAGTATGCAATACACCGAACAAGACCGTAATATTTTACATGACACATGGATGAGCTATAAAGCAAAAATGCGAATCACTCAAATAGAAATGGCAAAACGGTTAGGGGTAAGCCAGCTTGTGTTTTCTGATATTTTAAGAGGGAAATTACCTCTAGAACATCAGTTTGTGACTCAGTTTTGTGATTTTATTGGTGTCGATCCAGCAATAACACTGCCATCTTTACGTAATAAAGTCGGGGCTTCTATGCCCAACTCGGTCACAGTAAAGAACACGTATATACTTGATGGTGATATAAAAAAGGTGTATTACACTGGAAACCAGCTTGTTGTTGAATATGAACATAACGTAAGCGAAAGTGCAGCGTAAATTGAGCAACCACAACATTATGTAAGTGATACTTTTTGTTGAACAATTTAGAGCTATCTATGAAAGAGCCCTCAAGCAATTTTATTCGTATTAACGAACAATACTGCTTGAGGGCTCTTTGATATTTGTTCTTTATCGTACCTGCTTGAATCTTATTTTGAGCTGGTACTTTCCCATTCTGGTACAAGGCAATATAAGAGCCCAGCGCAGATAATTGAGGTTAACAAATCTAAAGGCCAGTGCATGCCAATCCAAAGACGGCTTGTTCCCACACCTGTTGCCCATAGGGTGATTAGCAACGCAGGAATAATTTGCTTTCTTCTAAAGAAAAATCCCCCCCAAAATACAACACAAATTGCGGCAAAAATCGTGTGTCCAGAAGGCATTGAATAGTTCGTTTCACCTTGCCAATGACGAATGCGCCAGTCGCTCACATTTTCTTTTGCCAACTCAACAACCTGATCTTTCCTTGCAGCATCTAATTGATAAAATTGCTCTACAGAATCAACCAAGCCAAGTTGTTGAAGCTCATAAGTATAAGGGCGGGGTACTTCGGTGATGTGCTTTAAGCCTGTTTTAGCAGCAAAGCTTAGCACAAGTAAAATACCAAATTGTACCCATAATTGAAGCATCTGTTTTTTAGGAAGCTTCATTAAGATAGGAAGGGCACACAATAGCGCTGTTGTTACTAAGAAATATGGGCTACCTGCTGAATTAGTCAGTACTGTATTAAGCAGCCCAATACCGTCGTTGACATCACCCGTAAGCGCTGGGTGTTGAAAAAGAACAATAACCGTGGTCATTAAGACAGCAAACACAAGTAGTGCACTTAGCCCCGGGATTTTTTTTGCGATAAAAGAAGATACTAGCATTTGATTATTTTTTTCGTTGAACAGACGTGAATGGTATCAGAGGGTAGACTTCACAAAGTAAAAAAAGTGTCATATTTTGTGATTTAAAATTCCCATGAAAAATTTTAGGTCTACAAATCATATTTTTATGCTTGTTTTTATATGAAATGGCGATTTGTGATAGTCTCATTTTGTTACCACGCCGTTGTGGTTCGCAATGAAAGAGATGAAGAATAATGAAAATAGCGGTTATAGGTTTAGGTGATATTGCGGTTAAAGCATATTTGCCAGTACTAACGCAACGAGAGGGTATTGAGTTAGTTTTTTGCACCCGTAACGAACAGCGATTAAAACAGTTAGCGAATACGCATCGAATTACTGAATTTTGTACAGATTATAAGATGTTAATCTCACATCAATCGACTAATGGCAAGCGTGGTATCGATGCCGTCATGATTCATAGTGCAACATCATCGCATTATGAAATTGCTCAGTTCTTCTTATCTCATGGTATTCCTGTATTTGTCGACAAGCCTTTATCTGATTCTTATCAAGAATGTGAAGCGCTATATGAAATAGCAGAACAACAAAAGCAACCTTTATTCATGGGTTTCAATAGACGTTACATACCGCTTTATAATACCTATCTAGATGGTGTACAACGACATGATTTGGAGCAATCTTCTTTGTTGCATATTTTCATCCATCCCGATCGCTCAATAACACTGATGCCGATCAGCCAATACCATTCATGGCGATCACCTAATAACATCGATGCCGATCACTTTGGTTAAAAATGTTATTGAGCGATCGACTT
>NZ_PYMJ01000040.1 GCF_003025615.1 Photobacterium frigidiphilum
GGCCAATCAGGTGACCGGAGGATTTGATCAGATCATCTTTGCGACCGACAAACCAGAAGTAGCCTGCTTCGTCTCTCATTGCTAGATCGCCGCTTAAGTACCACCCATCAGCAAAACAGTGTTGGTATTTCTTTTGCTGGTGGAGGTAGCCGCGAAACATTGATGGCCAACCGGATTTCAGCGCCAGCTCGCCCACCTGCATCGGCGCGGTTTCAACCTGCGGCACACCGTCCTTATCGGGATTAACAATCGCCGCGTCGATGCCGGGAAGCGGCTGCCCCATTGAGCCAGGCTTGACTGGCTCGCTCGGGAAGTTGGCAATCATGATGCCGCCCGTTTCGGTTTGCCACCAATTATCGTGGAAGGGCATCCCCAGTACTTTGTCGCCCCATTCGACGGCTTCGGGGTTCAGCGGCTCACCGACACTGGCCATAAAACGCAGTGCGGACAGATCAAACTGCTTAGTCAGCTCTTCTCCGGTTTTCATCAACATTCGGATTGCGGTTGGTGCGGTATACCAGACCGTGACGTGCTGGTCTTGCAAGATACGGTACCAGCGCTCGGCGTCAAACTCTTCCTCATCAATAATCATGGTGACGCCAAGACAAAGGGGGGCGATGATGCCGTAGGTTGTCCCGGTCACCCATCCGGGATCAGCGGTACACCAGTAGATATCTGACGGTTTGAGGTCAAGGGCATAATAAGCTGACAGCAGGTGGTGCTGCACAGCTTGGTGAACATGGATCACCCCTTTGGGTTTTCCTGTGGTGCCACTGGTAAAATGCAGCAGCGCCATATCTTCGGCTTGGGTGTGATGGCACGGCCTTTCTTGATCGGCATTGGTCATCATGGTTGTCAGATCGTAGCAACCGGGTTCGTTATCGGGGTTGCCATCAATCAGCAGTACGGCCTTGAGGTGGGGCAGTTCGCGCCACCACGTTTTGAGTTTTCGACGGTAGAGGCTGCGGGTGGTCAGGATTAGATTGGCCTCGCCAATTTCCATTCGTGAGCGGATAGGTTCAGGGCCGAAGGCAGAAAATAGCGGCGTAAAAACGCAGCCCGCTTTTAGGGTGCCAATCGCGGCAATGTAGAGTTCTGGTCTGCGCCCAGTAAGGCTGAACACCCGGCTACCGGCGGGGAGTCCTAGTTGCGCGAGCAGATCGGAAAAGCGATTAGATTGCTTGCTGAGGTCGCGGTAACTAAAATTTACAATCTGATCATCTTTGCTTATCCAGCGCAGGGCGACTTTATCTTCGTTGGGGGTTCCTAAGTGGCGATCAACTGCCTCAAAGCCGATATTGAGGCCGCCTGATAAGAGCCCTTTAGGCTGGGCATGCGACGGGAGGAGTTCTGTCTTGGCTTGCTGGTAATCTTTTAGATTGGCGCTGTTGGCCAATGTCTGCTTATAGATTGGCTTTACCATGTTATCTGCTCGATCCGGGAACAAACTTAATCGCTTAGGGGTTACTCACCTGAGCAATATCGTAAACCTCGTACATAGTGTGGTTTATCAGCGAAATCTTGCCATTGCAGTATTGAGAGATAAACTATCATTGTGATAGCAAAAGAAAAAAGATAGGGTTAATCCACATAGTTTAAAGAGTTTGCGCTCAATATTTAAAGCTCAAGTTTTTCTCTTAACTTGTCGGTTTGTAAGTTTTTTATTCAGCGTTATTTACAAGGAATTTTGAATGCCATTAGTACCTTCATCGTTAGTAACAACGGACTGGTTAGCTGAACATTTAACCGATGATAATCTTGTTATATTGGATGCAAGCTGGTTTATGCCAGGTTCTACACGAAATCCACAGCAAGAGTGGAGTGAAAAGCGTATTCCGCGTGCTCGGTATTTTGATTTTGATAAGAAAATTGCTGCGCCCAATACACAATTTCCACATATGCTGCCATCGCCAGAGTTGTTTGAAAAAGCAGTATCAGAATTAGGTATTAATAACGATGATATTGTTATTGTGTATGATACCCAAGGGCTATTTTCAGCGCCTAGAGTGTGGTGGATGTTTAAAGCAATGGGTCACAAAAATGTTGCTGTGCTTGATGGCGGGTTTCCAGCATGGCTAGCAGGAAATAACCCAATAGAAGAGGGCGAGTTAGCCGCGGCAGAAATAACGGCCTATAAAGCGGCTTTTGAACCTGAATGGGTTATTGATGCTGATACATTAGAAAGCCTACTCGATGACCATTCTGTTGCTGTGCTTGATGCCCGTGGTGCTGCTCGGTTTTTTGGTACAGAGCCAGAACCAAGACAAGGTGTTAGAGGCGGTCACATGCCTAACGCGAAAAGTCTTCCATTTTCGCAATTAATTAAAGATGGATTTTTTATTGAGAAAGAGTTGCTTATTAATCGTTTTAACGCTGTTTCTGATACAGAACAGCGATTAATATTCAGCTGTGGTTCGGGTGTGACAGCATGTGTGTTGGCTCTGGGGGCTGAACTTGCTGGGCGTAAAATGCTGACAGTCTATGATGGTTCGTGGACTGAGTGGGGTTCTACGTATAAATACCCAGTGGTGAAATAAGTTTTACGATTGAAATAAAAGCTAACCAACGTAGATGGTTAATACAGTTTGGTTAGCTTTTCAAATGAGAACAGCGAGTTGCTTTAATTGTTATTGATTAACTTTTATTAATAGCAATGTATCCACGTTCACCGATAATATTCTGCCCTTCATTAGAGGTAACGTAGTTTAAAAACGCTTGTGCATTTTTTGATACGTTCTTCTCTTTATATAACATTAAAAAAGGGCGAGAGATTAAATATTCTCCTGATTCGAGGTTATCAATGGTTGGCTTAACGCCTTCAAAAGACAACGGCTTAATAGAGTCATCCACAGAACCTAAAGACATATAGCCAAGTGCATGTACATTACGAGAGACTAAACTTTTCACCATGCCATTAGTGTTAACGACTAAGAGTTGTGGGTTTATATCAGACACCCTTTGACCTTCAATGTGTTGGGTTAAGCCCATGAAGTCTTCAAAAGAAAAGCGTGAGCCAGAAGCATTTTCACGGCTAACAACAGCCATTTTTAGATTTGGCCCACCGACTTCTTGCCAATTTTTAATTTCCCCATGGTAAATCTTTGATACTTGCTCTTTTGTAAGGTTGTTAACAGGGTTGTTTTTATTGACGACCAAAGCAATGCCATCATGTGCAATTGTTACCATTTTCACATCAGGGTTTATCTCTTCTTCACTAAGACGGCGAGAGCTCATACCTATTTCTGTGGCATCTTGTTTTACTGCAGAAATGCCAGCAGAAGAACCTATGCCTTGAACAGCAATAAAAGTATCTATATGAGAGCTTGAATAAGCTTCTGCTAAAATTTCCATCACATGGCTTACTGATGTTGATCCAGTAACTGTGACAGTATCTGTTTTGGCTTGTGCACTAAACGCCACGCTTGCACACAATGCCACAAGGGTAGTTGCCCTAAAAAACATTGACTTTCTCCGTAATAAGTTAGATTTCACACCATCTTATTACGGATGTATGACAGTTCTGTGAAAAATGCCTAACTCAATGAAGATGTTTGTGGGTTCCCGTGTAATAAGTTTAGTTGTTGATAATGTACGCACTTAATATATCAATAATGAGACTTCAAACATTAAGCCTTTTCTCTATTCTTATTATTTTTTTCTGTGTACATTGCTTTATCTGCTTGCATAAGAATAGAGTCAGGATCAGATAGGTTTCCTGGGTAGTAGGGTGCAATGCCGACGCTGATGCCGATATTATATTCTTCACGTATGTTTTTTGTTATATCGTAAAGTTCGCTGATCCATTCCTCGCACATCTGCTGATCATCGCTAGGCAGCAAAACAATGAATTCATCCCCGCCAATTCGATAACTTCGGCTACCAAGAGGTGCTGTTTTTAATAAACTGTTCGCTGTAATAACAAGTAACTCATCCCCTCGACTATGACCTAATCGGTCATTAACTTGTTTGAAATTATCGATGTCGATGTAAGCAAGCATGCCTCGCTGGTGGTTAATCGCCATTTCATCAAAACGTCGGAATAACGAACGACGATTTAATAACCCGGTTAATTCATCTTGTAATGCCTGGCGGCTGAGTACACTTTCTAAATCACGTGCTTTGGTTACCTGTGTATTTAGGCTGTCTATTAATGTACGACGTTGATGAAGTATTTTAATAAAACAAAAACACATAAGAAAAACACCAATATGCATGAAAACATCATCTGCATTGTTGAGTAGTTTATGGTTACCCAGTTCTGGAATCTCATCTAATAGATCTGCAAAAACACCAAGGCTATAAGTGCCTAAAGCCAAAATAAGCCAAGATTTAGTTTCCATACCAAAATCTTCGCGTAATAACATCATAATTAACACTAAGGTTATTATTGAGGTGAGTACTTCAAGGCTTTCACTTGATGGTATTAATGCCGATAGCAAAAAGCCAATGCACACGATAATAATCAGTCGCATAGGAAGTTGAGATACGTTGTTCATTGTAGCCTTAGGGTTTTTGTTTGAGATAACAGGTCCATATTGTCAAAGTGCATATGCTTGGACAAGATGTTTACCTTTTTCAATGAGGAAACATTGGCTGTGTCTTTTGTGTGACTAATTTTCAAAGTGAAATGAGTTAATTTTGACTCTATAAATTTTTATCGTCTTTATAAAATATAACCTTCTACTAAAAAATGGCCATGAAGGCATGTTGAAATTTCCGACAAAACGATATGGTTTGAAATTTCAAAATTAAATTTTTAATCGAAAATTATTGGCATGAAAATAGATTTAAGAATTAAGCGGATTTAACACATTGATTTAAGGAATATTTGTAAGTAAATGTAACAGTGTGTTTCGGGTGGTAAGTATTGGCGACAAAGTATTATTTTTGCAAACAATGTTTGCTTGCTTGTTGTTGATAGATCTCTTTGATATAAAAGTGTTAAAAGGTATTTGTTGTTAACACTTTTGCAACAATTGGGGTATTGTGTCTATGCTAAGTAATGGCAGCAATTGTTGTGCTTTGGCACATGGACATAACAATTAGAGAGGTCGGGAATTATGCTAACAATGGCAAAATCTGCACAACCGAATAAAGCGTTAATTTCTGAGAGGATTCAAAAGCTTATTAAATCGCTTTCTAGCGGTGTATACGAGCGTGAAGAAACCATCAAGCTTTGCTTACTTTCTGCTTTAGCGGGTGAGAGTGTTTTTTTACTTGGCCCTCCTGGTATTGCTAAAAGTTTAATTGCTAAACGCTTAATACAAGCCTTCGATAACAGTAAATTCTTTGATTACTTGATGACCCGTTTTTCCACACCTGAAGAAGTGTTTGGCCCTTTATCAATTCAAGAACTCAAAGATAATGGTAAGTATGTGCGTTTAATTGACGGATATTTGCCAACAGCTCAAGTCGTTTTCCTTGATGAAATATGGAAAGCTGGCCCTGCAATCCTCAATACATTACTGACAGTTGTAAACGAACGTACCTTTAAAAATGGTCAGGATGTGTTACCTGTACCCATGCGTTTGCTGATTACAGCGTCGAACGAATTACCAGATGAAGATAGTGGGCTTGATGCACTCTATGACCGCATGCTTGTTCGCGTGTTCGTTAATCGTATTCAAGAAAAGAAAAACTTCAAATCGATGCTAATGGATGACGGTCGAACATCTATCGTCATAGATCCAAGTTTAACTATTAAAGATGAAGAATATGTTCAATGGCAGGCTTGCATTGAAGACGTTAAATTATCTGAAGATATTTTTGAAAAAATCTATCAACTTAAATCCATGATAGAAAAGCAATCTGAAACGGCTGATATCGCAGAGGCAGATAGTGAACTGTATATTTCAGATCGACGTTGGAAGAAGTCTGTACGCCTATTAAAAGCGAGTGCTTTCTTTAATGGTCGAGACGAAATCAATCCGCTCGATCTCTTGTTACTTCAAGATTGTTTATGGCACAGCCCAGAATCGC
Organism: Photobacterium frigidiphilum; assembly: GCF_003025615.1. Taxonomy (GTDB): domain Bacteria; phylum Pseudomonadota; class Gammaproteobacteria; order Enterobacterales; family Vibrionaceae; genus Photobacterium; species Photobacterium frigidiphilum. The sequence continues at coordinate 5,980 of NZ_PYMJ01000040.1, forward strand.
GCAATGTTATTCGAACATTGGTACGTGAATTCGCGACAGAAAAAGCCTTTGATCAAAGTGCATCACAATCTGATGCGAACGAAGCTCAACAGATCATTGATGAAGTAAATGAACAGGTTGCCTCTGATCTTGTTGTAACATTCAGCCGTGAATCTACATTACGTAAAGAATGGTTTAAATATAACTTCAGTACCTCGAAACGCTACAATGTGAATAACAACCCACGCATGATTAAACTGGTTATGCTTCAGCAGAACCCGTCTGTTTCTGAAAAAGAGCAAGGCGATAGCCGTTGGGTTTACGTTGATGGTGATGAGTTCGATAAAAAAATCCGAACAGGGCGTTGTGATGTTTATGGTTTCGTCAATAAAAATACGAACCTGTGCCGCCTTCAGTTTGAAATCGATGCTCAGTGCCGCTTAGTGATTAAAGATATCGCGAATCGTGATGTGTTAGTCGGTATCGCGGGTAATAAAGGTATTACAGCAAAACAAAATGAACAGCTGCAAGAACGTGTGAAGCAGGCGTCAGGTAAAGTGACCGATGCAGAGCATAATATTAAGATCTCTCGTACGAGTTTCCACGGTGCACTTCCACATAATTTTGTTGAGAAAGAAATTCCAACATTAATTGAATGCAGTATTTCAGATGCCGCTGAATCTGTTTCAGAATTAAAGTTAGTGATTGAAAAAAGTGCGTTCAGAATTTCTCAATTATCCGAGTTTTTCTCGTAACTTTTCTCATAACTAAAGGGAGTGGTCTATGCCAGTATCTGAAGGTATTAATCTAGCGCTGATGCTCGTTGAATCGGGAATTATTGATAATGCTGTGCATGAAGTAATGGCTCGACCACAGTTATTGATGGCAGCCGAAGCCAGTCCTGGTATTAAAAGTGCGATGAAAAATCAGGTCATGAAATGGCGCGGTCAAGTTAAGAACAAAATTTCAAATGTCAGTATTGAAGAACAATTTAGCCAAGAGCTTGAACTTTACCAGGCTGCAAGTAATTGGAGCAAAGAAGAGTTTATGGATAACATTGATACAGTTATTCGTAAATTAGAAGGTCAGTCGGCCTTTTATTTTAAAGCGAAGCGGTTAAACGCACGAGAACATGAAAAGCATAACCCGATGTTTCAGAGTTACTTCTGCAATACATGGTATGAGTATTTGTCACATGCGCTAAAAGAAGCACAAGCCAACGATCTTGAGCAACATAAAGATAAGCTGATTGCTGATTTATACCAGCGTATTGAAACCATGAAACAAATGGAAGAAGTTACAGAAGCAGGCGACCCCAAAAAAGCGGGTCGGTTGTGGGATATGGCGAAAGCGAAGCTAACGCGTACAGATATCGATTCCATGAAGTCTATTGCCTCTTTCTTAAAGAAGAATAATGGTCTGAAAGAAATCGCAGAAAAGCTCGGAAGAATGGCGAATGAAATTGATGACCCTAATAAAGAGCGTGTGAAATCTGAAGACTTGCGAATGGTCGAAGAAAAGAGTGACAGCGTAACGGATGATATTGTCGGTATTCATGAAAGTGATGACTTATCCAAGTTGTTACCCAATGAAGCCATGTTTCTTGCTTACCCAGAGCTTGAAGTTGTGTTCTATAAGCACCTTGTCGATAAGCGTTTAATGAATTATCGCGTGCAGGGTTCACAACGTAAGTTGCGAAAAGTAAAAGCATTTAAACGTCAAACCAAGCAAGTCGATCAAGATAAAGGTCCTTTTATTGTTTGTATCGATGCGTCGGGGTCGATGTCTGGGTTTCCAGAGCAATGCGCTAAAGCACTTGCGTATGGTTTAATGCAAATTGCGTTAGCAGAAGATCGTGATTGTTACGTGATTATGTTCTCGACTCAACAGATAACGTACGAACTCACGAAACAAGATGGTTTAACGGAAGTGTTGAACTTTCTGTCTTATTCTTTCCATGGTGGTACAGATTTGGGGCCAGTATTGGATCAGTCGATTGATCTAATGACGTCCGATAAGTACAAAAATGCCGATTTGGTTGTGTTATCTGACTTTATCGCACCTTCTCAACCAGCAGAAATGCTGGCAAGAATCAGTAAGCTTAAAGAACAAAAGAACCGATTCCATGCGATTAATTTATCTCGCTACGGTAACCCTGAATTAATGACAATGTTTGATCACTGTTGGTCATACCATCCATCAAAACTAAGCCGCTTATTAAAGTGGAGATAGAAGATCCACAGAGCATCTTGAGGTAACTTGGGTATAAGCCCTCGCTGACATACAGCAAGGGCTTTTTATTATTATTTTTTTATTATTAGGGTATATCAGTAAAGTACTTATTCAGTGCTTGACGCCATTCATTACTTTGACGAATTTTTAACAGCGATCGATTCAGCTCTTCTTCATAAGGGCTGTTATCTTCAATGGCGAAGCCGTAGTTCTGCTTTTCGAATTGATACGGCAGTACAATCATATCTGTATACACGCCACGTTCTTTCGCCTTTTTTATCTGATATTTCAGGACAGGATCATCAGCGATCACGGCTTCTATTTCATTTTTTTCTAATGCGACTAGCATATCTTCTACCGTATTATACGCTTTATGAACAATGCTGTGATTGGTGAGAAACTGAGACGATGTAGATGACTTTTTAGCGCCTGTTTTAATGTTCGCGAGATCATTCGGATTCTTGATATCTGAATTTAATAAGCCCAATGTAAATGTACTGGCGAGAACAGCCGTAATACTGGCAATAAATAGTGTGGAGAAAATGGCAAGGATTACAGTCAAAACGCGCCCCGACAGCGTCTTAAACTCGAAATAATTAAAGGGTCCTTTGGTTATAAAGAGTAAGCCTAAAATGAACCCTTCAACGAACCGTGCTGGGCGGGTTTGCATAGAATAGAGCTTGTCGTTTACCTTGTTTTCAAGAAAATAAAAGACGCTACCAATTAATGCGGCGGCACATAAGAGAATTGCTAATACCAGTAAGAGTTTTTTGTTAGTTAGAATATTGATTATTGATGCTAGGTAGCCTTGTTTCTTAACTGCAATGGCAAGGTGTGTTTCATAAAACGAGTGTGAAAAGTCTAAGCGTTCTTCTCTTTCTGGGGTGATTGAAATACACGAAATTCCAATGTTGATCTTACCTTCAGCGACGGCATCGAGTAATTCTGTCAGGGGGTATTGCTTGATTTCGTATTGTAAATTTAAACGTTTAGCTATTTGTTCCCACAGTAGTATTGTTAACCCGGTGTAGTCTTCGTCGTTTTCGTGAATAACAAAGGGAGGGCAATGATAGCTTCCAACTTTAATCAATGAGTCTTGTTTTATATTGTTGGTTGAAGTGCTTTGTGCAGGAACCGATATAAACATGAATAAGAGGCAGAACAGAATAGAAAGTGGTTTGGTGATTGATTTAGTTTCTGCCATAACGACCCTCCTTTAAAAAATGACGAACAATCTAGCGAATGATTGTTTGTATAAATATAAATATAAATATAAGTATAAGCCCCATAACTGCTATTCGTGATGATTATTGAGAGGTAGTTAGGTAACTGTATTACACCATGTTTTTTATGTGTGTATTTAAGGTTGAACTATGCTTATAAAGTCGAGCTTATCGTCACTAAGATACTAACCCACCAGCACACTATCGTTTTAGGTTGGTATCGACACTTAATTAGGTAGAGGAGTCTATATGAAATTTCTCTCTCTCTGCGTATTCGTTACTACGCTATTGCTTCATTCTATTTCGGCGTTAGCGGATGATGTATGGGTTGTCGAAATAAACGGTGGTATTGGACCTGCAACAAGCGATTTTGTTGCTAGGGAAATCGAACAAGCGCAAATAGATAACGCATCCCTTGTCGTTCTCAAAATGAATACTCCCGGAGGGTTAGATACCTCTATGCGAGACATTATTCGTGCAATAACTACGTCATCTGTACCTATCGCTACTTGGGTTGGCCCTGCGGGATCTCGTGCAGCCAGTGCGGGTACGTATATATTATTGGCAAGTCATATCGCTTCAATGGCTCCGGGTACCAACCTTGGCGCAGCGACGCCTGTTTCATTAGGGGGCGGGAAAGCACCTGATAAATCAGATAATCCATTTGCGCCGAAAGGTGATTCGCAAAAAGGTGATGAAAACAGCGCCAAGAAAGATGATTCAACGAGCGACGATAAGTCAGTAACAAGCAAGTCAGATGATGAGGCTAAAAGCAGCGAATCGGATCAACAAGAAGGACGAGTAAAAGCCACTACGGCAATGGAAAAGAAAGTTATCAATGATGCGGCTGCGTACATCGTGAGCTTGGCAAAATTGCACGGCAGGAATGACGTGTGGGCAGAGAAAGCCGTTCGTGAAGCAGCCAGTTTAGATTCAGAAAATGCGCTAACTGAAAATGTGATTGATTTTCTAGCATCAAACCTAGATCAAGTCGTCGAAAAAACGAATGGTAAAACGGTTGTTATCAATGGCGTTGAACAAGAAATGTCACTGGCTAATGTTCAGTTTATAGAACGAGAGCAAGATTGGCGTTTTAGTTTGTTATCTGTCATCACCAATCCTAATGTTGCCTATATTCTTATGTTGATTGGCATCTACGGTCTATTACTTGAATTCTATAACCCTGGTGTCGGGCTACCCGGTGTAATGGGCGGCATTTGCCTTTTACTCGCGATGTATTCATTGCAAATGCTACCAGTGAGTTATGCGGGGCTTGGCTTATTGCTGTTAGGTATCGCATTAATGATTGCAGAGGCATTTACACCTAGTTTTGGTATTTTTGGCTTAGGTGGAGTAGTGGCATTTGTATTGGGCTCTATTATGCTGATGGATACGGAATTACCGGGATACAAAATTGCTTTACCACTCATTATTGGGTTAACCGTTGTATCAGCTTTATTTACATTTGTAATGCTTTCCTTGTTATTAAAAACACGAAGAAAACCGGTTACAACGGGGGTCGACGTTATTATTGGTCAGTACGCCAAAGTTGTGAGTGGTTTTCCTGGCTCAGGGCGAGTTCTGGTTGATGGTGAAATTTGGCAGGCAAGATGCGCAGATGGTTTACTGGTAGGTCAACGGGTAATAGTTAAAAAGGTATCGGGTTTATGGCTTGATGTTGAAACCAGCTATGTCGATAAAAATTCGGATAAAGAGTAATGGCACGAGTAAGACCATATTGAAGAATAACTAATAATAGGGGCTAATTATGTTCATCTATACTATTGCGACAATTGTAGCACTTGTGTTTGTGCTACTTGTTAGTATGTTCAAGATATTACGAGAGTATGAACGTGCAGTTGTGTTCTTACTCGGACGGTTTTATGAAGTAAAAGGACCGGGATTAATCATCATTGTACCTATTATTCAGCAAATGGTAAGAGTGGACCTACGAACCATTGTACTTGATGTACCTACACAAGATTTGATTACCCGAGATAACGTGTCGGTTAAGGTGAACGCTGTCGTATATTTTCGGGTGGTCGAACCGAAAATGGCCATCAATAACGTAGAAAACTACCTTGAAGCAACCAGTCAGTTATCTCAAACCACTTTGCGTTCTGTACTTGGTCAACATGAGCTTGATGAGCTTTTGTCAGCAAGGGAAGAGTTAAATCGGGATTTACAGGGAATACTTGATCAACATACCGATAACTGGGGGATTAAAATTGCCAATGTTGAAATTAAGCATGTTGATCTGGACGACAGCATGGTGCGTGCTTTAGCTAAACAAGCAGAGGCAGAACGATCTCGTCGGGCGAAAGTCATTCATGCGACGGGTGAGTTAGAAGCGTCAGCGAAGCTACGTCAAGCGGCGGAAGTATTAAATAAAGCGCCAAATGCGATTCAACTTCGTTATATGCAAACATTAACTGAAGTGGCGAATGATAGAACAACAACCATTGTCTTTCCTATGCCTATCGATATGGTGGCAAAGTTTACAGAAGTAATGAAAGCCTCGAATAAAGAAGAGTAACTGCGCCCTAGTTAGCACAAGTCCTTAATGAGAAAGAGGTGAGTAGCTTTTCATCAAATAAACGTGTTTGTCATAAAGAATCTCCTTAGATTCATTTGAAACAGGTACAATGGAAGCATTATTGAAGTGTTCAGCTTCGACGCTAAATTCGAATGCGATTCGGATGTTATGCGAACCTCATGTTCCATTGGTAAAGTGTAATGACTCAAAAGAAAAACAAACCAACACAGAAGAAAAAAGGGTTACACCCCCGTAACCCTCATAGTCAACGTTATGATTTTAATGCGTTGATATTAAGTTGCCCTGATTTAACGCCGTTTGTTGCTGAAAATCAATTCGGTGATCTGTCTGTTGATTTTTCCGATCCTGCTACTGTAAAAATGTTAAACAAAGCATTACTACACCATTTTTATAACGTCGAAAATTGGGATATTCCTCTAGGTTACTTGTGTCCACCTATTCCTGGTCGTGCTGACTATATTCACCATATTGCGGATTTATTGGCTAAGTCTAACGAAGGCGTTATTCCTCAAGGTAAGCACATTAATGGCTTAGATATTGGCATGGGCGCGAATTGCGTTTACCCGATAATTGGTCATCGAGCTTATGGTTGGCGTTTTGTAGGTTCAGATGTTGATGCATTATCAATAAAATCGGCAAAATTTATTGTCGATTCTAATCGTTCATTAGCGGGTGGCATTAAGTGCCGATTACAGAAAAAATCGGATAATATCTTTACTGGCATAATCAATGCTAACGATATCTTTGATTTCACCATGTGTAATCCACCGTTTCATGCTTCATTAGAAGAAGCAACGGCGGGATCTGAACGTAAGGTACGTAACCTTAGTACGAATGCGCACAAAAAAGGCAGCAACAAAAAAGCCGAACTTTTTGCCAAGAGTAATACCAACAAACCTGTTTTAAATTTTGGTGGTCAAAAAGCGGAACTTTGGTGCCCAGGTGGTGAAGCTGCATTTATTCAGCGTATGATCACCGAGAGCTCAGATAAGCCTGAAAATTGCTTCTGGTATTCGACACTAGTATCTAAGAAAGAAAACTTACCAGCGCTTTATAAAGCCTTAAAGCAAGTGAACGCTGTTGATGTTCGTACCATTGATATGGCACAAGGGCAAAAAGTGACCCGCGTTGTGGCATGGACATTTCTATCGAAAGAACAACAAACACAATGGCGTGAAGAACGCTGGAGTGTGTAAGACGTTGTTCAAACTGGAAAGTGGGTCTTAGGACTCGCTTTCAATTGTGAGTCTGTTCACTTTGATTGTTCGACTCTATTTTGTTTGCCGTACATCTCATCAAAATTAGGGATATGCTTTTCCCATATTGGTATATCTTCACCTATTATGGATTTCAGCGTATCGATGAACAATTTAGTTTTTATAGGAGCATCTCTGTGAGGATATACGGCGTAAAACGTACCGAAATCATCTAAGTGAAGCTGCGTCATTATCGGTATGAGTTTACCTTCCAATATTTCGTTTTCAATCATTTGCGCGGTTACTACGGCTAACATGTTTCCGGCTACCGCTGTTTTCGTAATCATTTCAACATCATTTACTTTATAAGCAACATTCAATTGAAGCTTTTTGCTTTCTTTGTTGCCATCAAAGTAGGTAAATTTATCGATTAAAAGCCCCGGAGCGGCATAAACAGCAGCAGGTAATGCTTCCAATCGTTCTATTGTTTTAATTTCCCCGTGTTTTTCAATGAACTCTGGGGATGCGACAATTAATAACCTGTTACGAGCCACTTTTCTGATAATAAGACTAGAGTTTTTCGGCTTGCCAATACGAAAACCAATATCAAACCCTTCACTGACCATGTCCATGAATCGATCTTCTAAACGCAATTCAACATCTACCTCAGGGTATTGTTGCTGAAATGCCAATACTGCTTGTTGAACATATTGACGACCAAACATCGCTGTACTGGTGATCCGCAACACACCTTTGGGCTCAGAGTGGTAATTCTGTGCTAATCGGTGAGTGTCATTTAACAAGGTTCGTAATAATTTGGCTTGGTTCACCATTTCATTGCCAGCTGCGGTTAATGATAGCGAACGTGTTGTTCGGTTAAGCAAACGTACACCGACTTCATCCTCTAAGCGACTTATATGCTTCGAGATAACAGATCTATCTACATTTCTTTGCTCAGATACTTTAGTAAATGAACCGAGTTCAATCACTTCAAGTAGTAGTAATAATCGACTTGAAAAATCCATACACACCCTTTGTTGCACTATTAGCACCAATATCATGTCAATTTAAGCATTTTTCTTATCTTATACCAAGCCTATACTTTGTACATATTGAGGGCTTGAGCTGATAAAGCCCATTTAAACAAGTGAGGAAAATTCCATGAACAAGTTATCAATCACCCATAACAGTGGCATCGCAACCGTTACGATTAATAATCCACCGGTGAATGTGTTAACGATTGATCTTATTAATGAACTTAATGCGTTTGTTTTATCGCTAAAAGATGATCGTGATACAAAGGTCGTGGTATTCAAATCACTTCATGCTGAATTCTTTTTAGCTCACTTGGATCTGAATGTGATCAATGGTACTCAAGGTGGGCAAGCTGCATCAATTGAATTTAATCACATGATTGCCAATATTAAGACGATGAAACAGGTATCTGTTGCAGTGGTTGATGGTGTGGCGCGTGGGGGCGGTAATGAGTTTGTGATGGCTTGTGATTTAGCTTATGGCACAGAAAATTCTGCGTTTGCTCAGCCAGAAATTCATGTGAATATCCCAACGGGTGGTCAAGGCGCTGTACAGTTTGCTAGACGACTTGGTAAAAACAAAGCGTTACAAGCACTGCTTCTTGGCAATGATTTCACGGCTCAGCAAGCAGAAGCGTTAAATATTATTACTCAGTATGTACCTAAAGCGGAGATGAATGGATTTTTATCCCAGACTCTCGGGGTTATTAGGCAATTAGAAGTGCGCGATATTGTGATGTATAAAGCGATCATCGAAGCTTCAATCAAAGATGAGAATGCAGGGGCAGAATTAGAGTTACGCTATTTCCTTGAACGAGCTAAAGAAGATAAGACCCAAGCCATCATCGGGGCGTTTCTAAAGCACGGCGGACAAACCGAGCGTGAAGCAAAAGATATGCAAGGTATCTTTATGGATACTGCTGCGGAGCTGTCGGAATAAGTCCAATTTCAGCATCATTAAAGGTAGCTGCACATAAAGATTGTGGTTGCCTTTACAGGATATTACTCGGGCTATGGAAAAATACGGGCATTTCATTATCTTTGAATATATTCCCTACAAATTGAGAACGCTATTATTCGAAGATGCTTCATAATTAACAAATCAATACCGCCATATTGAAAGGAATTTTATGCCCTCTAATTTTACCCTGCGATTCCGAAATAAAATGAAAAGTCGATTCATTGTAGTATTAAGCCTGTGCTTTGTATTATGGGGGTGCTCGACGTCTGTACAGGAATACAAAGAAAATACGCCAGCGTTTAACTTGTTCGAATATTTTGAAGGGGATGTACTGGCATGGGGAATGGTACAAGACTTCAATGGAAAGCTAACACGTCGTTTTGATGTCAAAATACGAGGGGTAGTGAAAGGCGACCTTTTAACGTTAAAGGAAGACTTCACTTATGATGATGGAGAAAAGCAACAAAGAATATGGAAAATAACCCGTAATAAAGACGGGACGTATACAGGGGAAGCTGATGATGTGGTTGGGCAAGCGACAGGCGTGGTTGCGGGTAACGCGTTAAATTGGCAATATTCACTGCGCCTTCCTGTTGATGGATCGGTTTATAACATCGCCTTTGATGATTGGATGTATCGCCAAGATAAAACCCATGTATTTAATATTGCTGAAATGCGAAAGTGGGGCTTTGGTGTCGGTAAAGTGACGTTATTTTTTGAAAAGCAAGATGTTGTAGAATAGCGATACTTAATGATAAAGAGACAAAATAGAGCCCAAATGCCAGATAGGCTCTATTCATTAAGGTGATTCACCCCATTCCACGTGACATGGCGACGATACGTTTTAATGTCCAACGTATAAGTAATGGGATTTTTTCTATATCAGACTCATCGGTGTATTTTACGATAGCGAGTGCAACATCAGGTTTTGCGTAACGCTTTAGTGCGCGAGATATGATTTTTTGAGGGGGAATCGGTGTATCAGGTTTTACATGAGCTAAGTCTCTAAACATTTGCTCATAGCCATGGTGATAAAGGAAATATTCTATATCGCGATTAGGCAAAATAGTTAAACGGTGTCGTTCTGCATCATTGCCTAGTAAGTTCTTTACCGTCTCGCCGTATTTTCGGCCAGCGGCATCACCATCAGCTACTAAATGCCATTCAATACCCATCAAACGAGCAATCTTGATTAAAGGTTTTAACCCACTTTGGGCAAACTCGATAACTTGTACGCCTTCTGCGGCGAGGTTATAGCCACAGATTCGTGCTAGTTCGTTAAATAGCCATACTTCTGTCTCTCCCTCGACTAATAACCATGCACGAGCAAAGAGCGCACTAGGGCGGTGAAGGCGAACATGAAATGAGATCCGGCGTTCTTCATCGCGTGAAAGTGAATTCTTATTAAGAGCAAAAACCTGTGTTCTATCTGGTTGGCGGATCAACTTCTTAATCGAACCGAGTGGCACTATCGATAAAAGATCGGGGCTATTCGTTGTTAGGATCTTTTGCATTGGCATACTGTCAACGAATGTCCATGCTTGATGTAATACTGTTGGATGCAAACGACCTTCAGGATCTTCCAAGATCATAATTGGGCGAGAAATACGTTTTAATTCTACAGGCCCTCTTGCACGTATATACGCATTTAATAAGCCCATTAAGACAAGACGACTTTGTTTAGACATTTGAGGCTGAGTCAGTTGTTCTAAAGGGTTTTCGCCATATTGGCTGTAGCTTGGGAAGTGAGCACGGTTAAAGTGGCTCGATCTATTATGAGGAGTAAAAGCAAAGTAATGATCAACAAGCGTGCGTAGGGCGTTTACACTGCTTTTTAGTTCACCTGAATTGACATGACCGGGCTGTGTCATTAAACGCCGACAGGTATTATCGAGGCGACGCTCAATACGTAATTTTTTGGCTTGTTCATCAGAATGTTGTATTGCTTGTTCTAACGTTTCATCACGTAACCGTCGTGCATCTCTAATTCGTACAACTGGGTGAAGAATCATTAAGTGCTTAATAAGTTTATCTGTATCTTCGCACTCGACTTTTGTCCCGTTGCGATCTAAAAAGAAACGTTCCGTTGTTACTTTATCGTCTTGGTTTGTGGCACTGAGTTGATAATATAAGTGCTTAATGCCTTCACGAGTAACCCAAGTAGGAGAGAACGCTTTGTATCTTCTTGCTTTATGTTCTCCAGCGAAATCTTCTTTCCAGTGTAAGACTATTTGAAGATTTGTTTGTTTTTCATGCCCGAGTGCGTAGTCGACATGAAAATCAGAAAATTTAAATGTGTAGAATTCGGTATTAACAGCAAGTGCAATACTTAATGCATCAAGGAGTGATGATTTACCCCAAGCATTTTCACCAATCAGTACGCTTAATTGGTTGAAAGACAGCGACAGGCGTTTAATGCCTCGAAAACCAGAAACTTCAATACGTTCTAAATGCATAGCCCACCTTTGACGTTGAATGGCACATTATCATCAAGATATGCTCTATTAGATTACAGCACCTTGTAATGAAATTTGCCTGTTGTGCTCACAGATTGGTATCATCTTGCTAAAATAAGGTGCTTCTTCAATTGCTTATCGTAGAAGTAATAAAATGAAATGACCGGAGATGTCAGATGGCTAAAATAATTCACTCAATGATTCGTGTTATTGATCTTGATAAATCGTTAACTTTTTACAAAGAGGCGTTAGATCTCGATATTGCTAAGCGTTTAGACTTTGATGGGTTTAGCTTAGTCTACCTACGCAATGAAGAAAACGACATGGAGATTGAACTAACCTGGAATGCAGATACAGAAGAGGCGTATACGCACGGTACGGGTTATGGGCATATTGCTGTTGCTGTTGACGATCTTGAACTTGAACATAAAAAACTGACCGATCATGGTTATCAGCCTGCTGAAATTAAAGAATTTATCCGTGATGGACAATTACTGGCGAAGTTCTTCTTTGTGCAAGACCCCGACGGTTACAAAATTGAGTTTCTACTCCGTCATGGTCACTATCAATAAGTATAAGCATAAGCAGTCAGGCTATATTCGTTAAAAGGCGGCTTAATGTCGCCTTTTGTATTCGTTCATTACTATTAGTGCTTATAAGTCTCTGTGTTCATGTGATTTAGTTTGCACGAGGTTGAGTTAATCGCTGCTTGGCCTTTCGTAACATCATGCCTGTTATTATGCCAATCACCATACTGAATATGGTAACAGCACCCGCTGGCGAGAAAGACGGTAGGGCTATCAACAATTGTGAGTCATTGCCTCCGAGCGCGAGTGACGCGCCTATCCCCATAATCAACCCTGCGATTAAGTGTTTACCGAGTTGAACGGGGCGTAATTGGAATTCACTCAATGCTAAACGCTTTTTAGCGCCTAATGCCATACCAAGAACTAAGCTCGCAATGATTAAGTAGCGTTGAATGGAAGGCCATCGGCTAGATTCTCCATGTATTAAAGCGGCTGTTATATCTTTGAGTAATTGGCTAGGCGCCCATTCAGGTATCAACGATGTCAGTAAGCTCGCTATTATCCCAAATAATACGATTCCCAGTAATATAGGCCGTCTGTTGACTGGAATTTTGAACATGATGAGGGCGATCAGGATAAATAAGATAAACATGACGGTTACCGATGGGCTTTGTATCGGAGAGAGTTCAGTGTAAGAAAGCGCTACCGATGTTGAAGCTAATAAGCACCAACCTATGATCCAGCCAATAAGGGTTGCAAACATGTGGAAATGTCCCTTAGCCAGTTTTGATATTGTTGATACCGAGCAACCCTTATTGATCGCAGCCCCCAGCCCAAATAAAAAGCCGCCTAACACAAATGGGAGTGTTACTGAGTGTCTTCTCATTGGAGTACTGAACGATATTTCCTCTGCACTAGGGCTAATTAACCAAAACCAAAAACCGCAGCAAATTATCGTTATTAGAAAACCAGGCCGCTTGGCTAATAATTCCTGTACACCTCTTACCATGCATAGCCCAGTTCTTTGAGCAAGAAAGCCAACAAGAAAAACAAGAAGGATGGGAAGTATGTAAGAGAGCATAAAGCAGCCCATTAATTATGCATGTCTATTAAATATAATCGTTAACACGCAAAGTGTGGGAAATGGTTCTTTGATAAGAAATAGGCAAATTGGAATGATTCATGAGTGGAAATAAGAAAGATTGTGTTATATTTGCTGCCTGTCACGTTTTGTATGTCTTGTTGGTCATCTTTTAACTAAGAACTGTGATTTTTATCTGCAGCAGTAAATGCCTTCTTCGTTTGTTTATCAACTCTCACTCTTACTGTTACACCAGAACGTGGCTGTATTTTATTTCCGAAATGGAGAGCATCGATTAATTATGACTAAACACCGTACCGCAAAAATTACTTTTGCACATATCAATGACACTCACTCACATTTCGAGCCTTCATCAATATCGCTAACGCTTCCAACCAGTGTACTAGATGCTGAAACATCTGTTTATGCGAGTTGTGGTGGTTTCTCTCGTATTTCATCTGCGGTAAAAGAAGCAAAAAATCATGCGTATTTAAAAGAACGTGAATTTATGTTCTTGCATGCCGGTGATTGTTTTCAAGGCACTTTGTACTTCTCACTGTATAAAGGCCTTGCGAATGCTGAATTACTCAATGCGATAGGCGTTGAAGCAATGGCATTGGGCAATCATGAGCTAGACATGGGCAATGGCATTGTTGCCGATTTTCTAGATCGTGTTGATTTCCCTATGCTGGTGGCTAATTGGGATCTATCACAAGAAGATCAATCGAAGCCTAATACCTTGCGCGATAAACATAACGTATACGCTTATGATGCAAGTAATGATATAGGTCGTTATCTTGTGAAAGACGTCGATGGTGAACCCGTTGCCATTTTTGGTTTGGCAATTGAAAACATGGCCGGCATTGCCAACCCCGATCCAGATACCTCGTTTAAGAACGTTGTAGAACTATCTAACAAAACAATTGATGCCATTCACCACAATGGTATTAATAAGATAGTTATTTTAAGTCACCTAGGTTACGAGCGTGACTTACTGTTGGCTAAAGAACTTGATGGTGTTGCGGCGATCATTGGCGGGCATACACATACCATGCAAGGTGATTTTACTAATCTTGGTTACGGCGTAACAGATGAATATGCCAAAGTAATAAATGGTACATGTGTTGTTCAAGCAGGGTGTAACGCACTGGCAATGGGTCAGCTTGAGCTTGATTTTAATGCTGATGGTACTTTGGCTTCTGCTACAGGTAAGAACCAGCTATTACTCGGCCGGCAGTTTACCGTTGATGCAACGCGTACAGAGCACCTTGATGCTAATACTCATGATAGAGTAAAACAATTTTTAACAGAGCAATCGAATATTCGATTCTGTGCCAAAGACCCTATCATTGAAAATATTTTGAACATGAAATACCGCCCAGCGGTACGTAAGTTACAGACTCAGCATATTGCAGAAATAACAGAGCCACTTCGACACGTGCGTATTCCCGATCATAAAGGAGCAAGTCAAATTGCACCGCTGGTGGTCAGCGGCTTTGTATGGAAAGCCCGAGAGTTAGGTTTCAACGTTGATTTCGGCATTCATAATGCTGGTGGCGTTCGTGCATCCTTAAATCCTGGGCCAATAACTTGTGCTGATATATCAGGTAAATTACTGCCGTTTGCGATAGGGTTAATGGTTTACCAAGTAAAAGGTAAACGTGTACGACAGGCTCTTGAAGGTGCAATAAATAACGCGATTGATAATGGTGTTGAAGGTACAGGCACAGGTAGTTTCCCTTATGTTGCCGATCTTAAATATACGTACCGTTGTTGTTCTGAAGAAGGTGCTCGCATAGAAAGCTTGCAGGTAAAAAAGCAAGGACAATGGGTAGACCTTGATGATAATACAGTTTATTCATCTGTTTCATCCGGTTATACCGCAACAGGCAAAGAAGGGTACAGTGCGCTATTAGATTATGTTGTAGAACCTCAAGCTGTTAACGTAACGATGGCAGAAGCCTTTGAAGACTATGCCCGCGACATGAGGCAATTATCAGCACCAACAGAAAAGCTTATTTCTTACATTCCTTGTGAATGTGCTCAAGTTGCTGCAAGCTAATTTAACAACAAAATAGAGTGTGTAATGCATATTAGTAAACAATACATGCCTTTATTGAACCAGCCTCGTATCAATAAAGTGGCGACATTTTTCTGAACGTAAAATTGTCGCCATTGCCGTTACTCCTGATTCATTAAACTGAGTTACAGGAGCAGAACGTTCGGTGGTAAATACTCAATATAAATGCAACTAGTACGCTAGTTGATATTGGATAAACCATATTATGAATACGAATAGGCTCGAAAATAAAAAGCATTGGACAAAAACACAGCCTCTTAGTGACGTTGTCACAAATAAGAATATTATCGTTAAAGGTAAGCACAGCTATTATAGTGACTGCTGGGATGATGGCTTTGAACAATCGGTAGTTCGTTATCTTTTAGGTGATGAGCTAACGCGTAATAGCACGCCTCGTTGGAAGGTTGATAAGCTTTATATCGGTAACTATGTGTGTATTGCTGCCGAAGTTGTTATCTTGATGGGGGGAAATCATAATCACCGGACTGATTGGTTTTCACTGTACCCATTTATGGACAATATCGAAGAAGCATACATAGGTAAAGGCGATACCCACGTAGGTGATGGTTGCTGGCTTGGTATGCGTTCTATGATTATGCCTGGTATCACTATTGGTGAAGGTGCGGTTATTGCTGCAAACAGCGTAGTAACTAAAGATGTTGAGCCTTACAGCGTAGTCGGGGGCAACCCTGCGAAGCATATTAAGTACCGCTTCCTTGAAGAAACGAGAAGTAAGTTACTTTCGTTTGATATGTATAATTGGTCTGAAGCGAAATTTGAATCGTTGAGGCCAATAATATGCAGCTCTGATTTGTCTCAATTAGAAATAGCGATACAGCAGTATGATATAGCTTGTACGACAGATTAATGCTGTTTTTGTATTAAACGTTAAAAGCGCCGATAAGTTGGCGCTTTTTTTGATTTTGTAGCGTGTAAATTTGACATATTTTTATTCAGTTCACAATTTGATCTTTTTTTCAAAAAAATGCATTAAATACCTAAAGAATAAACGAATAATGTCGTTAATAATTCTTGTAGAGTATGAATTTTTTAGGAGGAAAGATGAACAGTGATTGGGTCGATGTTGCAATGGTGACGGGATGGGTTTCAGCTTGGTCTGCTCTTATTTATTTGATTCCTGCAGCAGGATTTTAATGAGAGATTGGAAAAGAAACCTCAGATTAACATCATTAGCGTCAGACTAAAAAAGCCGAGTAATGATCACTCGGCTTTTTAATACGCACTGATTAGGGGAAATGCAATTAAGCGACTGCCACGTCTTCTTTAGCGTTCATTGCTGTATTACTTTCTTTTGCTAATCGGTATGCAGCAAGATCTTCAATGGTTAATACTGGCATATTAAACTTCTTACCAAACACGATAACTTCAGGCAAACGCGCCATAGTACCGTCGATATTCGTTAATTCACAAAGCACGCCGTATGGCTTTAGACCAGATAAACGCATTAGATCGATAGTTGCTTCAGTATGCCCACGACGACCAAGTACACCATCAGCGTTAGCTTTAAGAGGGAATACATGACCAGGGTGATTAAGATCTGCTGGTACTGCACCGTCGGCAATCGCTGTTTTGATCGTAGTCACACGGTCAGCAGCAGAAACGCCAGTTGTTACGCCTTTTGCCGCTTCAATCGTAACAGTAAAGCCTGTTTCATTTGCGCTAGTATTGTTTTCTACCATCATAGGTAGTTCCAATTGCTTAACACGTTCGTCAGTTAAACAAAGGCAAACAATACCTGAACATTCACGAATCATAAGCGCCATTTGTTCTGACGTTAATGTTTCTGCAGCAAAAATGATATCGCCTTCGTTTTCACGATCTTCATCGTCAACAACAAGCACACCACGACCTTCACGAATAGCTGTAAGACCAGCTTCAACGCGTTCAAAAGCCGTACCGTAAGGGGTAAGTAGAGACTGATTCATGGTAATAACTCCAAATTAAAAAAAATTTACCAGAATCAGGGCATAGAAAGGCAGCATTCCGATAAGATCGGAAGAACGACAATAACTATAGACCTAATTTAAGCCTATAGATACAAATTTGCTCGAGGTAACGTATTACCTCCACTGATCCTCTTTCATCCGGACTATAACCGTCGGCTCTGGACTCATACTTACAGGAAGTATTACACCAGATCTGCTGACCTTATCATTATAAAAAAGATAAGCGCTCGCGGGCTTTTCAGTTAACTCACTATTGAGTGCTCTGAATTACCGCCGGTGGGGAATTGCGCCCCGCCCTGAGAATTCAGACACATATTAGGAAAAACATACTAGAGAGGCAAGTAAAAGCCTCTCGTAAGAGGCATAAGTTTGAACTAAAAGGCTTCTTGATGATTTTATAAGCTATTTATTTCGGTGTTTTAACGCTTTGCGTTAATGGTGTTGAAAGGTGTTTAGAGATGGCTCTGACTAATAAAGGCAATGTATAAGTGGGTAACTGGATAGCACCCATTAATACGACATATTCAGGACCTAAATATGCGCCCGCAACAGTATAAGTGAGAAGAACGTTTCGATTAGCTGCAGTAATGGCTGAAAGCAATGAATCGTCTAATCCTTTGTGGCGATAGCACAGAAAGCTAATAAGGAAAAAGAGGGTACATAGTGCAATACCAATTAGCAGGTAGGTTAAACCCAACATAATGGACTGATCAAAAATCGATCTAAACTCACCCACTAAGCCAAATGGAAAGGTGAAAACTAAAATAATGGTTACTTGAGAGAGCTTAGCGTGCGTTCTATGTAGAAGGTCTTTAGGAATAAATCGATAGCACATAGCCGAAATCAGCATAGGGCCTGCAATGAAAATAATAAGACGTTGTATATAACTTTGCATATCGAGTGAGACGTTATTATCTTGAAATAGTAATAGATTTACATATAACACCGCAGGCATAAGTAAGGTTGAAGCGATAGTCATAGCCATTGCTTTTAACGCATCAAGCCCCACCGATCGTACAATAGCAGGCGTTGCAAATAAGGAGCCTGTAGCGGTCACTGCTGAAATGGCAAGTAACAATGATGACGATGCGCCAAATAACCCTGCGAGTGAGCAGGCTAATACTGAAAGCCCAACAGCATGAAAACTAGCGTAAAGCCATATGTCGAACTGACCGAGCATTTTGATCAGTTCGTTTTGTTTCATGCCTATCAATGTAAAAAGCATAAGAAAGAAAAGGATGTAGGGTAAAAAAGGGAAAATCACAGCAGAAGCAGACGGTATAACAAAGCCTAAAATAGCAGCCAGCATTAAAAAGATAGGAGAATGTTTGGATATAAAATTGAGCATAAAAAAATCTTTATATTTTAATTGTTACCCCATTGTTACTACAAATGTATGCCAAACACAAATTTATGCCATTTAAGCTAATTTAACCTTTAAAAGTGGGTAGTTAAGCATTGTGGCTGCAAAAATATTTTCGATTATTGCTGTGAATTTAAAAAGCTGTTAACACATTAGGAAATCTAATCTTGCAATGGAGATATTGTCATTATTAGAGTGAAAAATAAGCGGTTATTATGAGCTCAGTTAAGCAACAAACAATAAACAACAAACTAAAAATAAAGAGGCAATCATGGCACAGGCTATTAATTTCGACACCATTGCAACACCTAGCGCTTTGGATAAGAAAGCCTATGCGGTTAATATCAAAGGATTGATTGCACACGCAGTAGACATCTTATTCGGTGGTTCAGAAGCACCAAAGCAATACAATGTATCTGATTTACCTGTACACCTTCAAAAAGATATCGGTATGTACCGTTAATCGATACGAAAAATAAAGAATTCTTTTAAACACCAGCATTTGCTGGTGTTTTTGTATGCGTGTTAAATGTTCCCGCCTTAATTGTTAAGTTTACGTTTACTTTTCTATTAGCAACATATTCATACTATTTTTTTTCATATATCTAATATAGCTTTAATTATTTGTTGCAAGAATATGGCATGATAACTTTAACGTGTTAGCAAAGTTTAGCTGACGTATCAACTTGCTATATATTGTAAAGAGATTATCAAATTAGGTATGAATGGAGATGTATTAAGTGGGCTTTTTTTCAAAACTATTTGGTCTTGATAAAGAACAGAAAACAATTGAAGTGGAACCTGTCGAATATGAAGGTTATTTGATTTACCCAGAACCTATTTCTGAAGGTGGTCAATTTCGTATAGCGGGCAGAATTTGTAAAGAGATCGATGGTGAAGTGAAAACACATACCTTTATTCGTTCTGATTTACTGGGTTCACGTCAAGATGCTGAAACATTTATGCTCAATAAAGCGAAAATGTTCATAAAGCAAAATGGTGAAGGAATGTTTGGTCATTAAAACCATGCATTCTGTATCTATCATAAAAATAAAATTTAAACATTCGTTTGAATGATTACTCTAAAAAAAATTGTTAGGTTAAGTCATCCTTATTTTTATGTACTTAGCCTTATTATATAATTTGTTTTAAACAAATAGATCGATTGCTACAAGTGTAAATTTTGGGCTAAAAGGAGGCTTATAGCGTTATTAATGGACATTTGTGTGGTTTCATTGCATAAATTGTTGATTGGTAATGTGGTTTGACCTCTGTCCAGATGTTAAAAACGTTCTTTTCTTTCCGTTAGAAGGTAACATTCGTTGTTAATTACGACGTTTTTGTTGGGTTTTTTTGTATTTTTCTTACAAAGTGCTTGAAATCACTTTGCGGGTTGGATACAAAATCATTACTTCTATGCCAATGTTCAGGGAATAATAATGCAGATTGGTGTGCCTAAAGAGATATTCGCGAATGAAACGCGAGTTGCTGCTACGCCTAAAACGGTAGAGCAGTTGTTAAAAATGGGGTTCAGCGTTGCTATCGAGCAAAATGCTGGCGTTCTTGCTAGTTTCGGCGATGCAGCTTTTGAAGCCGCGGGTGCGACTATCGTTTCAACTGAAGATGTATGGCAGTCAGATCTTATTCTGAAAGTTAACGCTCCTCAGGTTAACGATGAAACTGGTGTTGATGAATTTGATTTGATCAAAGAAGGTGCAAGTATTGCCTGCTTTATTTGGCCAGCTCAAAATAAAGAGTTGCTAGATAAGTTATCAACGAAAAACATCAATGTAATGGCTATGGACTCAGTGCCGCGCATTTCACGTGCTCAAGCGTTGGATGCACTAAGTTCAATGGCTAACATTGCGGGTTACCGTGCTGTTGTTGAAGCTGCTCATGAATTTGGTCGTTTCTTTACAGGGCAGATTACTGCTGCTGGTAAAGTGCCACCTGCAAAAGTGTTAGTTGCTGGCGCGGGTGTTGCTGGATTGGCTGCAATCGGTGCTGCTGGTAGTCTTGGTGCAATTGTTCGTTCTTTCGATGTACGTCCTGAAGTTAAGGAACAAGTTGAAAGTATGGGTGCAAGCTTCCTTGAAGTTGATTTCAAAGAAGATACAAGCACTGGTGATGGTTACGCTAAAGAAATGTCAGATGATTTCAACAAAGCAGCCGAGCGTTTATACGCAGAGCAAGCTAAAGATGTTGATATCATCATTACGACAGCGCTTATTCCAGGTCGTCCTGCACCGAAGTTGATCACCAAAGAAATGGTTGATTCAATGAAGTCGGGCAGTGTGATTGTCGATTTAGCAGCGGCTAACGGTGGTAACTGTGCTTATACTGAAGCCAATAAAGTTATTACCACGCCAAATGGCGTAAAAGTGATTGGTTATACCGATATGGTAGGTCGTCTTCCGACTCAGTCATCTCAACTTTACGGTACTAACCTTGTTAACCTTCTAAAACTTCTTTGTAAAGAAAAAGACGGTAACATCAACATCGATTTTGAAGATGAAGTGTTACGTGGTCTAACTGTTATTAAAGAAGGTGAAATCACGTGGCCTGCGCCACCAATCAAAGTATCTGCCGCACCTCAGCAACCAGCTGCGGAAATAAAACCCAAAGTTGTCATTGAAAAAACACCAATGTCACCGGTTAAAAAATACGGTTTGATGGCTGCTGGTATTGCTGCATTTGGTTGGATTGCAAATTACGCTCCTGCGGAATTCCTTGCTCACCTAACGGTATTCGTACTGGCATGTGTTGTAGGTTACTACGTAGTATGGAACGTATCTCATGCGCTTCACACTCCTCTTATGTCAGTGACTAATGCAATTTCAGGCATCATCATTGTAGGTGCTGTGTTGCAGGTAAGTCAGGGTAGCAGTTTGGTTACTGTCTTGGCATTCATTGCCGTTCTTATTGCAAGTATCAACATATTTGGTGGCTTTACAGTTACCAAGCGGATGCTTGAAATGTTCCGTAAAGATAAATAAGGAGTAACACATGTCTGCAGGAATCGTACAAGCGGCATATCTTGTTGCTGCGGTACTATTTATCATGTCTCTTGCTGGGCTTTCTAAGCAAGAAACAGCGCGAGCAGGTAACTATTACGGCATCGCGGGTATGGGTATTGCGCTTATCGCGACAATCTTTGGTCCTGACGCTCAAGGCACAGGCTGGATCCTTCTAGCGATGGTTATCGGTGGTTCTATTGGTATCCGTCTTGCTAAGAAAGTTGAAATGACAGAAATGCCAGAGCTGGTTGCTATTCTTCATAGCTTCGTAGGTCTAGCGGCAGTTCTTGTTGGTTTCAATACATATATTGACCACGGTGAGTTAACGGGTGCACTACTGAATATCCACCTTGTGGAAGTATTCTTAGGTGTGTTCATTGGTGCGGTAACCTTTACTGGTTCTATTGTTGCTTTCGGTAAATTGCGTGGAATTATTGACTCTAAGTCATTAATGCTTCCTCATCGCCATAAACTAAACTTAGCTGCGATTGTTATTTCATTCCTTCTAATGCTTCACTTCGTTAACGTAGAAGGTTCTACGTTTGCGCTTGTTGTTGTTACTTTGATTGCATTTGCGTTCGGTTATCACCTAGTTGCTTCAATCGGTGGTGCAGATATGCCCGTTGTTGTTTCAATGCTTAACTCTTACTCGGGTTGGGCAGCGGCAGCAGCAGGCTTCATGCTATCGAACGATCTTCTTATCGTAACGGGTGCATTAGTTGGTTCTTCTGGTGCTATTCTTTCTTACATTATGTGTAAGGCGATGAACCGTTCTTTCATTAGTGTAATTGCAGGCGGCTTCGGTACTAACGTTGTTGCTTCTAGTTCTGATGAAGATCAGGGTGAACACCATGAAACATCAGCAGAAGAAGTGGCTGAAATGTTGAGCGATGCAACGTCTGTTGTGATCACTCCTGGATACGGTATGGCTGTTGCTCAAGCACAATATCCCGTTCACGAAATCACAAGTAAGTTGCGTGCCAAAGGTATTGATGTCCGTTTTGGTATTCACCCAGTTGCGGGCCGTCTACCTGGTCACATGAACGTACTGCTTGCAGAAGCTAGAGTACCTTACGATATCGTACTAGAAATGGACGAAATCAATGATGACTTGTCTAAAACAGATGTAGTACTTGTTATTGGCGCGAATGATACGGTTAACCCTTCTGCAATGGACGATCCAAATAGTCCTATCGCAGGTATGCCTGTATTAGAAGTGTGGAATGCGAAGCATGTTATTGTGTTTAAGCGTTCAATGAATCCAGGTTACGCGGGTGTTCAAAACCCATTGTTCTTTAAAGAGAACACACAGATGCTGTTTGGCGATGCAAAAGAAAGTGTAGATAATATTTCTAAATTTCTTTAATACTGTTAATCGTTAGC
Source organism: Photobacterium frigidiphilum (assembly GCF_003025615.1). Lineage (GTDB taxonomy): Bacteria > Pseudomonadota > Gammaproteobacteria > Enterobacterales > Vibrionaceae > Photobacterium > Photobacterium frigidiphilum. The sequence continues at coordinate 29,036 of NZ_PYMJ01000040.1, forward strand.
AATTAAGAAGGGAGCTTTAGCTCCCTTTTTTTATCTGTTGAAAATGGAGACTAACGACCATAAGTCTGTTGTTATAAAGAAAATTGTTATAAGGGAATGCGTAACGTGATGCTAAAATGTAATTGTCAATGAACGACCATTGATTAAAACGTAACCGCTTTAAAGTATTGACAAATTTATGACATTATAACTATTTTGAATGATAAGCTTTGATGATGAAAAAGTATGTATTGTTAGTCTCACTCATATTCTCAGGTTTTAGTTTTGCAGATGTGCAAACTTTACCTGATCGTTTGAATGCCGTGCGTTCAGATTTACTTACAAGTGATCCTTTAGCAACGTACGATTTTAGACAGCTGCAAAGCCAGTACCCGACACCATTAATTTTATTGTCGAATTTACTACCGCAGTCTGCGAAGTACCCTTTATCTTCAATGAAGCGTCTGTATAAGAACGCACAGACGTGTAAAGGACCATGGCCGGTAAGCCCTTTGGTTACTCAACCCGTTGTCTTTGTACGAGCACTTTGTAATAACACCGCTTTACCTAGAGGGTGGTTCTCGCGTTCAGGGTATATTCACCCAGGTGGTGGTAGTTACGCTTACCGTTATATAGAGAAGCACCCTGAAGATAGTACTGTTTTAGCAGATTACTTACACATACAAGAGCGTCAATTGGCACCAACAAACTCGGTGTTAGGGCGTTTACAGCGAATGAATAATGAAGAGATCAAAGTATTCAATTCGGGTGCTGATTCTTTTATCTCCAATGGCGAGCTATGGGTTCGTAGTGGGAATGAATACCATATTTATGATCAACCGACTTGGTCGGTAGTGTTAAACCGTTATGATATACATTTTAAGCGGTTAAGTAATACTGACTTTTGCTTAGCCAAAAGTGGTAACATTTGTTGGCAAGAGGATGATAAGTCCTATTTGACCTTTTATTTGTTAATTGGTCTGTTGGTTGCTAACGTAAGCCTATTGATAGGGTGGATTTTGTATCGCTGGCGTATCCGTCGAAGAGCGATGCAAGAAAGAATGTTGGTGTTACAGATTTTGACGCACGAACTTCGCACTCCTATAGCAAGTTTAGCGATGACAGTTGAAGGCTTTCGCCGAAATTTTGATGCATTACCTGAATCTCTTTATGATGAATTTAGGCGATTAACGGAAGATTCTAGACGTTTACGTCAGCTTGCCGAGGCAAGTAAAGATTACCTTCAAGCCAATCAGCAACAGTTAAGTGTTCAGCAAGTCGATTCATTTAATGAATGGCTTGAATATATAAGTGAACCTTATGATGTAAAACTGCTCTTATCAGAGGATAAGAGCGTAAAATTGAATATTTATTGGCTGGGTACATGTATTGACAACTTATTGTCGAATGCCCAGAAATATGGCGATGCGCCAATTACACTAACGTCATCATTCAAAAATGGAAAGTTGATTGTAAGAGTTCAAGATAATGGGCTATTGGGCCCTAAAGATTGGGCTAGATTAAGAAAGCCTTTTGTCAGTGAAAAAGGGCTTGGGCTTGGGCTTACAATCGTTGAATCGATGATTCGTAGAATGGGTGGAAGCCTCAAACTTGAAGGTCCACCTACAACGTTTATTTTGGAGATACCGTGTGAATCAAACTCTGCTCTTGGTTGAAGATGACCGCAACCTTGCTGATGGTTTACTCGAAAGCTTAAAGCAAGCTGGCTACACATGTTTATATGCTGATTGTGCTAATAAAGTTGCCGATTTATGGCCTGATGCAGATCTTGTTGTATTAGACCGACAATTACCAGAAGGTGATTCATTAGACTTTTTAAGCGGCTGGCTATCGATTAAACATGTACCTGTTATCCTATTAACTGCCATGGTGTCAGTTACAGATAAAGTAATAGGCTTAGATTCAGGTGCGAAGGATTACTTAACAAAACCTTTTGCTGAAGAAGAGCTTCTTGCTCGTATTCGCTTACACCTTAGAAATGGTAAAGATGATCATTTGGCTGCAAACATCATAACGGTTGGTCAAATATCAATTAATATGGAAAGCCGAGAGGTTAACCATGATGGTGACATTGTCACGTTAACACGTACCGAGTTTGAATTACTGGTTTTTCTAGCCAAAAATGCAGGGCGTGTCTTTACCCGTGATGAATTATTAGATCAAGTCTGGGGCTACAATCATTATCCGACGACACGTACTGTAGATACGCATATTTTGCAGCTACGTCAGAAATTGATGGGTATAGAGATTGAAACGCTTCGTGGTGTTGGTTACCGGATGAAATCGTAGTCTGATGCATCAGTTATAATAAGATCCTAATGATTATGAAGAAGCTTTCGATAACGTCTTCCGTCTTGTTATTACATTCGGTGTTATACACGCCGAGTGTAATGGCAAAGTGGTTTAATGGGCAAGATTTGTATACAACCTCTCATCAAAGAATACTTGAAGGGAACACATCGGCAGGCTTTGATTCGATAATTCAAGCTTGGCAACAAGCACCCAATACAGAGCAACAAGCGAATCTTAATGAATTGCTTGAATTTGCGATCACTGAAGATTGCGGACACAGTCTTGAGCAAAAAGCGCTGCCTAGTTGGTTATCAAAACTGTCTATTCAGCGAGAAGTTATTCAAAACCTCAATCAGGTGATGTTGAAATTATCGATTGTTGGTTTAACGCGCACTAAAATTTCAGAAATAACCTTCACTAAATGGCCTGAAGATAACATTATCGTCAGTACACCTTCTATCCAAGAGGGAGGGTACTTTTCAGTAGAAGCTCGTCGTATGGAAAAGCCTTTAAGTTCAGGTGTTTATAAGATCACAGTTAAAGCTAATGATGAGAAAGATTGGATTAGTTGGGTTGTTTTATCTGAGCCAGCATTAAAACAAAGCCTAGGATGGAGAGACAGTAAAAATTGGCGAATAGAACAGGAAGGCTTACCTAATCCTGCATGCCCATCGCGTATCTTATCGATTAATTTATACGATTTAAATGATACGACGTGGACGCCACTTTGGACGGAAGAAATTGATGGTAAACTTCCCACAACATTACCTAAAATTGATGTACCAAGTGGACGCTATTGGCTAAGCGTGGGTTTGATTAAAAGTCGCTGGCAGGGTGAAATATCAATATTGGATATTCAACGTATAACACGGCCTGTTGATTATCCGAGTTTTTAATTTTTTCATATTCAAATGCCCAAACTATCTCAAAATGCTCGCCTGACTCTGAGGTTGCTTGTAATCTTCTGCGAATATCTCTTCATTTTTATAGAACATTATCATTTCTGTATTTCTGACTATGCTTATAGCAAATTATAGAAAGTGAATTATAAACAGGTATTTTAATTGCACCTTTGAAGGTGTATAATTTATGCATGTTTAGAGTTGTACAAAGTAAGGTTTAGAAATGATGCAGATTTTAGATAACGAAAAAGAACAGCGCATCTTACCCATTTTTCGATTGGCTTTTCGCCCATTCTTTTTAGGTGCGAGTATCTTTTCCGCTATAGCTATGATTATTTGGGCAATTTTTTGGTCCGGTAAAGTAGATGTTTCGATGTTAATGTATGGAAATCCAATTTGGTGGCACAGCCATGAAATGCTGATTGGCTTTACCGGTGCCATTATCATTGGTTTTTTGCTAACGGCTGTTCAAAACTGGACAGGGAACCCTGGTGTTAGGGGTTGGCCATTAGCGAGTATATTTCTTTTATGGGCAATAGCACGTGTTGGTTTGCTCTTTGGTACCGCTAATATCATTTGGATGATCATTGATCTTGCATGGGTTCCATTAGCAACGTATTTTTTGGCTAAGCCTCTTATTCTACGTAAACAGTGGAATAACTTGTTTTTTGTACCGCTCTTACTGCTGATGACACTACTTAATGCGTACCTTCACTTTATGGTATTAGGTTTTGTTGATTTTGATTTACGCGGTGTTTCACTTTCTGTTGTCACCGTTATATCTGTGATTGTACTTGTTGTGGGTGGGCGTGTTATTCCATTCTTTACATGGCGAGGTACTGATACCGCTCAAATTACACGAGTTAAAGCAATAGAACTATTGGCGATGATACCAAGCTGGTTACTATTGGCGAATGTCTTACTGCCTATTCCTGATGCTATTAATCAAGTTACGTTACCTGCATTATTTTTTGCTACGGGTTTAACGCATTTGATTCGATTTGTACGCTGGAGAACATTTCAAACGCTTAAAACACCATTACTTTGGTCTTTACATGCCGCGTATTTGTTTATGATTATTGGTATGTTTATGCTAGGTTTTCACTTCTTAACGGGTGATATTAGTTACAGTGTAGCACTACACTTTATTACTGTTGGTGGTATTGGTTGTATGATTCTTGCAATGATATCGAGAGTGTCGTTAGGTCATACTGGTCGATCTTTACAGGCTGGTCGCTGGATTATTATTGCATTTTTAGCCTTAATTATCGCAACGCTTGTTCGTACAGTAATTGTTTCGCTTGTACCTACAATGATATTGAACAGTTACGTTATCTCAGCTGTTTTATGGGCCGTTGCATTTACCATTTTTAGTATTGTCTATTTTCCAATATTAACTCAACCACGTGTTGATGGACGCCCAGGTTAAGTTAATGAAGTGACAAAATGCAGATTTGCACCTAAAATGTCAATCCGATTGAGATAAGCAGAAAGATAGCATGTTTAATAATACACCTACGCTGAACCACGAAGAGCAACAAGTAGCCGCTGACCGTATTCATGATCTCATGGCAAAAGGTCTCAGTAGCGGTGAGGCTATAATGCTTGTTGCCCATGAAATTCGAGAAGCAGACGCTAAAAAACGTGGTGTGCAAGAAGTCGTAGAAACTGAAGACGACGAAGAGTAATACCTGACTCAAAACTGAGTCACATTCATGCGATAAATGATTAACGGTGCTTTTGGCGCCGTTTTTTCGTACAAAATGTGAGTAAAATCTCATACCATTCATATGGGTTTAGTAAATTCAATACTGCTGGAATATTATACAGTTCGAATGATCGCTAACCTTGTTAGTATGCTGGTTTTAGTTGAGGAGGTAGGATGAATAACCGATATATAAAGGCCCGTACGTTAGCCCGTGTAAAGCATATTGGGCAACAGTATGGCGAGCGACCTTATTACTCTCATCTAGAAACTGTATCTCGTCTCGCAAGCCCATTTGGCATTAATGCAATGATTGTTGCGCAGTTGCATGATGTTATTGAAGATACAGAAACAAGTGTTGATGAATTAGCTGCAGATTTTGGTTTTCTGGTTGCAGATGCTGTGAAGTATATGACAGACGGAAAATTAACAGATCGAATGAAACGTAAAATTGAAATCAACCAGCGGTTGGCCTCACTTGATATCGATGAAGAAGCTGGCCGATTAGCCCTAATTGTTAAAGCCTGTGATCGACTTGCCAATGTAAGAGCAAGTAAGAAAGCTTCAGAAGCTCATTTCAAAATGTACCAACAAGAACATAATGCCTTTAAGCAAGCCGTTTATCGTAAAGGGTTATGTGAAGCTATTTGGTGGGAGCTGGATACGCTAATCGAACGCCGAGCGTAACATTTTAATGAGCTGACCCGTAGGCCGTTAACTGTTTATCTTGAGTCGTATGTTTTGTGACGTTGTTTTATTGCAAAAACGTACAAAATAAAAAGGCTTTCATCGAAAGCCTTTTTATATAGATTACGCTGGTATTAACACTGAATCTGTAAAACGATTATTCGTCATCGTAGATTGTAGGAATAGGCTGGCGTTTATGTTGGGTCATTTTATAGATACTAATGAGGCGTTCAGACACCTCACTATCAACAGTTTTGCCTTCCAAAAAGTCGTCGATCTGATCATAGCTAACGAGTAAAGCATCTTCGTCTGCTTTTTGCGGTGCTAATTCTTCTAAGTCAGCGGTAGGTACTTTTTTCACAAGTACATCAGGAGCACCTAGTTTAGACGCGATAAGACGTACTTGACGCTTGTTTAAACCAAAAAGAGGGGCTAGGTCACATGCACCATCACCAAACTTAGTATAGAAGCCTGTGATGTTTTCTGCTGAGTGGTCTGTACCTAATACTAAACCGCCTACAAGGCCTGCAATTTCGTACTGAGCAATCATGCGAGCTCGAGCTTTAACATTACCTTTAACGAAGTCAATTTTAGCGTCACTTTCGGGTGTTAACCCTGTGCCTTTAAGCGCGAAGAGTGTGCTTGCATGTATACCATCAACCCCATCTTTAATATTCACACTTACGCTGTGTGAAGGCTTGATGAAAGATAACGCCATTTGTGCTTCATGTTCATCGTGTTGCTCACCATAAGGCAGGCGAACAGCGATAAATTGGTAAGTTGATGAATTGCTTTCATCATTTAAACCATTAACAGCTAATTGTGCTAGTCGACCACACGTTGTTGAATCCACGCCGCCACTTATACCAAGTACAATTGATTTACATCCTGATATCTTCATTTTCTTTTGAATGAATGCGATACGGCGCTGAATTTCAAAATCGACATCAATCTCTGGTAATACGTGCATTTCTGCACGAATAAGCTGTTCCATGTTAATGAATCCTCAGGGCGTTGCCCAAAATATAATCAACTAAAGCGATTTAATGAAAAAAACACATCAATACATTAAACCTTTATTAAAATCATGCGATAACTCTAAAGCAGGATCAATGCCGAATTATGAATAAAATCAAAATTGACGGTATTTCTTTGCATCTGCACTCATTATGTTCTGAAATAGTATAAAAAGAGGCCATTTTACTAATGATAAAATCTATCGCCATCTTTGGTAGTGCATTTAATCCACCGAGTTTGGGGCATAAATCTGTTTTAGAACGTTTAAAGCATTTTGATCAAGTGCTGCTTTTGCCTAGCTTTACACATGCTTGGGGCAAAGTAATGATTGATTACAGTGCACGTTGCGAACTTGTAGAGGCTTTTATAAGTGATATTGGACAAAAAAACCTGACATTATCTCGGTTAGAAGAAGAAATGGCGGTAGGCGATGAATCAATAACAACCTATGCGGTATTAGTTGAATTACAGAAAAGGCACCCTAACGCTTCGCTAACCTTTGTTGTTGGCCCTGATAACTTTCTTAAATTCAGTCAGTTTTATCAAGCTGAACAAATACTGTCTAAATGGCAAGTATTGGCATGCCCAGAGACGGTAAATATTAGGAGTACAGTAATTCGTGATAAAATTGTCAAAAAGAGCGATATTTCACACTTAACAACACCAAAAGTCGCTACACTTTTATCGGATGAAAAACGTTTTATGTTTAGATAATAGATATTATGCCCAAGGAGTACTTTGAATAGTTGCAAGATTAAATTATTAACGATGTTACTCGTTGCTATTATGCTCATTTCTTGGGACGTATTTGCTTTACCCTGTAACCCCTATAGCGAAGCTCAACTCGCATCATTTTCTGATGATGAAAAACAAGTGTATCTTCGGTCTTGCTCTACTTTGTCAGTCTCCAATGACGATGATTTATTATTGGAAACGCAAGCTGAGCCCAATATTGATTGGCAAATTGATAAGACACCTTCAAGCGGAGAGTTCTGGGATGACTGGTCTGAAGATATGGCCGTTGATTCTCCATTCTTAGTCCAACAGAATGAATCAACTTTTTATGGCTTAGGTGTCTGGCTTCCAAGTCAATATGATGATATGGATCTTGATAATTTCGCTGATGCGCAAGACTGGATAAAAAGTCACGGTTTACAGATGAGTTTTGGCATCGGTGGAGAAGATGCCAAGTCGCCACGATTCAGGTTTGATTATCGATGGCACGACGAAGATCTCAGTGATGTATTTCTTCAGTTAGAAATCCCATTTCAATAATAAAGCGATATTTTCATCGCTTTATTATGAATTGAAATACGCAATTAAAATTGTTCACCAAAGACTGATATTGCCAATGCGTTTAGTGTCGCTTCGTTAGTATTGAGTGTTTCAGCGATTTGCGACGCCTTACGACCTGATCGAGATAGCTTTACGGCCTCACGTAGCAGAATACAGGTTTGAAATTCATGAATAGTAATATCAATGAGTTTCGTTATTTTATTCAAAGCGGCAGTATCGACAACCTTTTCACCCGTCAGTAGCAATGCTAATGCGTCATTATAATGTTTCGTTAAATGAGGCGAAGCGTGTTTATTGCTAACTTTTAACTCTGACACTTGATCGGCAATCACACGAAGTAATCGACCAAAAGAACTATCCCAATCTTGTGTTTTTTCAGATAGTTTTGTTAGCTCGACCAGCAAGGCGCTCATTAACTCAGTGACTTTAAAAAATCCAGCTTCTCGACAAAGTGGGGTTGTAAGGCGCACCGAAAATTCGACTTTAAAGTAGTGACTACCTGGTAGTACTGTTAACGCGTGAAGGCAATCGAAAGGTACCCAGAAACCAGTGCCTTGTGTCACCAAACATTCTTGTTTGCCTAAGCGGATTAAAGCCGAACCTTTAGTTATAACGATAAAGTACGACGAGTGGCTCTTACGGCGAGGGCCAACATGAAGGTAAGTTTGTTCGTTTTTGGTAAATTCAATTGCCTGTTTCATACGGATTCTCTCACAAAATTGCCTGCACATATTGTTCTGTTTTGGCTTTATCGTCAATAAGCTAAATACAAAGGGTGGAAAAATGGTGACTTTTGTTTCTAAATACCGGTGAACATACTAATGTGTGGTGCGAAAAAGCAGTAAAGTGGTGAAAATTCACCCTTAACTTTCTGGTAAGAGCTCCTACCTTCACAGTTATTGCATCAACCCATTGGGTTAATGTAAATTTATGCGTAAAATAACGCGGTTTCCTCCTCATATGAAGCATAATTGTGCATACAGATAACGATATTTATAAAGAAATTCGACCATACAATGATGACGAAGTGAGCGATGCTATTCAGCGACTCGTTAATGACAAAGAATTTACAACGGCAATCTTGAATTACCGTTTTCCTCAATTCTCTGGTGTACTCGGCTGGTTATTGATTCCGTTAATTAAACGTTTTTTAATTAACAAATGGTCAAATGTTAAAACTGTTGAAGATGTTCAACGTCAAGTCTCTAAGTACATGCATGCTACAATTAATCAATCATGTGACGGTGTAACATGTACAGGTCTCGATAAATTAGACCCTAACAAAGCATACTTATTTGTATCGAATCATCGTGATATAGCGATGGATCCCGCGATGGTGAATTGGTGTATGTTTCAGAAAAAATTCAGTACTGTACGCATTGCGATTGGTGACAATTTACTTAAAAAACCATGTGCGACAGAACTAATGCGGTTAAATAAAAGTTTTATTGTTAAACGTTCTGCAAAAGCACCTCGTGAAGTACTCAAATCGTTGGGTTTATTGTCTAGTTATATTTCAAACTCTTTAGAAACAGGTAACCCTGTTTGGATTGCTCAGAAAGAAGGGCGCGCTAAAGATGGTAACGACAAGACTGATCCTACCATTTTAAAAATGTTTTTTATGGAAGGGCGTAAACGTAAGCAGTCTTTTACTGAATTCATGCCGAGCTTGAATATCGTACCTATTGCTATTTCTTATGAGAATGATCCATGTGATGTAGCCAAAGCTAACGAGCTTTATCAAAAGCAGACATCTGGAAGCTATGAAAAAGGTGAACTTGAAGATATAGATAGCATTATCCAAGGTATCGTTGGTCAGAAACGACGTATACATGTGAGTTTTGGTGATGTAATCAAAGATCCGATTGAAACACCAGAAGAGCTAGCGGTAGAGATTGATCGCCAGATAACGGCGAATTACAGATTATTTCCTGCTAACTATATTGCTGCTGGTATCGAACATGACAGCGTTACGCCTGAGGAAAAAGCGAAATTTGATGAAAAGTTATCTCCGTTACCTTTAGGTGTTGCCACTATTTTGAAAGATATGTACGCATATCCAGCCCGTAAGCAGCTAGAGAGCTAATTCAGATTATTAGTTAACAGTCATAGTTTTGAATTTTCAAAAAGCGGCTAACCTATTAGGTTAGCCGCTTTTCTGTTGGCGAAATGGCAAGGTAATCGTTATGCCAATCCATTAATTATGATTGGCTTTAAGGTGTCGTATTAAGCGTTCTAACAATCGCCTTTGGTGATATCACTTCAACTCTTCTATTTAACCGCCGTTCTTGTTCTGAATTACCATTGCTAATAAGTTCATCATCACCCAGCGCGATAATTTGAATTCTTTCTTCTTCGATTCCAAATACAGATGATATATAAATAGCGACACTGAAGGCGCGCTCAAATGATAAGACAAGGTTTTCTTCTTTTGAACCAGCGTCGTCACTATGACCAATCACGATTAAGTAACTATCAAGATGAAGCTTTAAGCGTAAAGCAATAGGGTCTAGTAATTGTTGATTTTTCACCGATAATTCATAATTCATATTATCGAAGTAGATTACCTCTTTTTGTTCGGGTAATTGAGCAAGAAGAATACTTGCATCAGGTGTTGCTGTATATGTTATAGAGTCAGTGACAACCGCTGAGTTACGAGAAGTGTTAAGTTCATTACTTGACGTATAAATATTCAGTGAAGATGTTGTGTTTTCAGTGTTACCCTGTGACTTTTCAGTGACGCTGTCACTTTTTTGTTCGCTAGTCGTTGTGCAAGCGAATAAAAATACGCAACTTATTAGGATTATAGAGCTCGTAAATAAATAATTGAAAGCACGCATATCAACCTAAACTAAGACGATTATCTTTTAGGTTTAGATCATATCTAGGAAAGCACAACTGAATAATTGAGAATCATATACGTTCTTTATACCCAAGTTACCTCAAGATGCTCGTTTCAGCGAGAATTTGTTGTGCTCTAGGCAAGGCACTTATTTATAGACCTAGTCGTTCTACGTTGAAAATAAGTAACACCGCATAGAGCCCAACAAAACTCGCCCTTCGGGAGTGATTCAGCGTATCTACTTCTGTGTCAAATGTGTTTGAAAGGGAATGCCATTCCTACACACATTTTCCTCGAATTAAACACGCTGAGATCACTCTGAATCCTGCATATTGAGGTAGCTTGGGTATAAACGGTGACGAGAAATCACCTTTTAAATTGATGAGGTTATGAAGTAATTGGATTGAGTTCTTTAAAAGGCGGTTTGGCCATTCGTTCAGCCATGAAATCAATAAAACTTCGAACTTTCGGCGCTAGGTATTTACGTCTTGGATAGACGGCATAAATCGGTAATTCAACGTCGGCTTTCCACTCTGGCAAAAGCTGTACTAATTTATTATTAACCAATTCATCGGTGATTAGATATGTCGATAAGTACGCTATACCTAAGCCACTTGTTGCCGCATCAAGTACTGCAGGGGCATTATCAATACGGTAATTACCACGCGCACGAATCGATTGGTGTACACCATCACGTGTAAATTCCCAATTTACATACTTGCGCTCACGACTTTGGTAAGTAATACAATTATGACGCCGTAAATCACCGGGTAGTTGAGGTACACCATGCTCGGCAAGATATTCAGGAGAGGCAACAACAACAAAATTACAGTTGGCTAATCTGCGTGCGACCATACCTTCAGGTGGGTGTTCATGAATTGCCACCCAGCAATCGAAGCCTTCTTCAAGTAGGTTAGGGCGGTGATCAAATAAGCTGACCTCTAGTTCAAGATCGGGATGTGCTTTTTGAAATTCGGCTAAGGCTGATGTGATGTTTGAATTTCCAAAAGATTGAGCAACACCAACACGCAATACGCCTTTCACCTCATCTCTGTAACCTGCCACCATTGCTTCTGCTTCATTTACTGTATCGACAAGTTGTTGTCCATACTCGGAATACTGCAAACCAATATCTGTTAAAGCAACGGTTCTTGTACTTCGCTGAACAAGCTGACAACCAAGCCTTTCCTCAAGAAAACGAATTTGTTTACTTACCTGTGATTTGGAAATGCCAAGACGCTCGGCAGCACGAGTGAAGTTTTGTTCATTACCGACGGTGGCAAGAATCACCATTTGTTGAAGATTTTCTAGCATAGGGAAGAACCTTGATTATCAATATCACGATTATAACACTGATATATGTAAGACATTAATAATACAGCGAATAAATGTCACACCGTAACAAATCAAATAACCACATTATCGAGAAGATAGAAGGCGCCTAATTCTAAATTTATAAAATAATATTCGACTAACTCAAATTCTAAATACTTTGGTTGCTTCTTTTTGTTAGTGACTACTTTTTCGTGCACTAGCATTCAGGTAACCGGCTAATTCACAAACATCAGAAATGGAATTTATTCCTTTAAAAACAACAATGTACCGCCTCTGTTTCCGTGCGTGCACAGTAACTAGGTGTATTTCGTAATTTAATAACAACGAGCATTATATTCATTCACACCATGGCTATTTATTGATTTTTAACTATTAAAATTAAACATGATAATTATCATTCCAAACGATTTAATTAATTATTTGTTGTGACGTAAAATATCTTTTTCTAGGAGGTAATATGTTCAACGTTTTGTGGAATTTTTTCGTGCTTGGTTTGTATAGTTTCGGTGGACCAGCTGCGCATATTGGTTATTTTCAACGAGAGTTTGTTGAAAATAAAAAATGGTTAAAACAAAATGACTTCACTCATGCTGTCGCTTTGTGCCAGTTCTTACCTGGCCCTGCTAGTAGTCAGTTGGGCATGTACATAGGATTTAAACGAGCTGGTTACTTGGGGGCGATTGCAGCATTTATCGGATTCACGTTGCCTTCTTTCGTTTTGCTAACATTTTTGGCAATCGCTAATAACCAAGTAACTGGAATGGCGATTATTGATACAGTCATTCATGCCGCTAAATTATTGGCAGTTGTTGTGGTTGCTGATGCGCTTTGGGGGATGGCAAAAAAGAATATCACAACATTACTTACCTTATTTGTTGCAAGCCTAACGGCCATTTGGGTCTTCTTTAGTTCTGGTCTACTTGGGCAAGTTGCCCCGATTATGATTGCAGCCTTAGTCGGTTATTTAATGTCTTTTAGGACTACAAATAGTGCTGTAAATGCTACGGCCATAAAGAACGATCCTATTCGTCCTAATGTTTTTATACTCTCGGTATTTGTTGGATTACTTATCGGGCTACCTCTGGTTGCAAATCAGGCTGAAACGTTAAACCTGATCAATGTTTTCTATCAGGCGGGTAGTTTTGTATTTGGGGGAGGACATGTTGTTTTACCTTTACTAGAGCCAATGATGGAAGGAATGGTTGAGCCTGATACTTTCTTAACATCCTATGCTGCTGCACAGTTAGTTCCTGGTCCTATGTTTACAATGGCGAGTTATTTAGGTGCATCTGCATTACCTTCTATGCCTATTCTCGGTAGTTTTCTTGCAACTGTTGCCGTATTTTTGCCGGGTTGTTTACTGCTATTTGCTTTTTTACCCGCTTGGAAAGCGCTGTTTAGTCACTCAAGATTAAAAGTTTCTATTGTTTTGGTTAACGCTAGTGTCATTGGTTTACTGGGCAGCGCTTTTGTTACGCCTGTTATCACGACATCGATTAGCTCTATTTTTGATATTGTTTCAGTTATCAGCGGCTATGTATTATTGAAATACAAACGATGCCCAGTATGGTTACTTGCCGTGGTATTTGTTGTTTATAAGGTAGTGATGGATGCTTTGATTTAAGGTGATATCGTACCAAAAGTTATAAGTTACGGTTTACGTAACTTATAACCCTACATCCTAATGCACTATAACTATATAGCAGTAAAAGAATAATATCTATAATTCAATGATTTATCACTATATGTTTAGTAAGCATATGATTAAGCTATCGTTAAGTTGTTGTTGATATAATTCGGCCTAATAATAATAAAAAGGCTTGGTATTATGTCGCTTAATAGAAAGGTTCGTCCAAATTTGACCAATTATGATGTACTTGAAATGGTGCGAAGTGAATTGCGAGAATCAGAAAAACGCGTGATGAAAAAAATGGTATTAACGGCTGTTTGTACCGTTTTTAGTATTTTTATGATAATAACGTTAGTGGTTTCAACGCAAGGTAAAACTGTTAGGAATTATGCCGCAGAAGCAATGAAAAAAGCATTCGAAGCAGAGCGAGCCGTTTATATTATTGATGAAGCTGCAGGTACAAATTTTCTAGAGCAGTCTAAACAAACGAAATAGCTATTCATTAATAGGCTCCTAAATGAGCGAGCCTATTTTAATCGACGTTAAAGCCCTACAACAAGTTCATGATTTTTGATTTTCAATTCTGGTCCAGCGGTCTTCAACAATGATTCTTTGAAATCATCATCATTTAAACGATAGACAGGGCGGGTAGATAATATTTGCCCAACAATACTAACAATGGGTGCGATGAGCTGTTTATTTGCAAAAATCCCAAGGTTATCGGGTGTTACATTCAATGACTCTACGTTTAAATCTTTCAGAAAAATAGCACCTTCATCTTTGTCATAAAATGGGATAGCACTAAAATCAACATCAACTTCTACAGATTGTTTTGGTTGCCCTGATATCATGATTTCTGCTTGCGCTTTTGAAGAAAGGTTTACACGATCATTTGCAACGCGACCAATTCCCACTTTTACATCATTAAACTGAACATTGGCGTGAGCGATACCTTTAATTCCAACTGTTCTTTCAAATGTTGTGCGGCTATCTAGATAATCTTGAATCTCACCCTCCGTGACACTGTAACTTGCACATCCAGATACACACAGTACCAACAAAATAATAATGTATTTCAAAATAAGGCCTACTCAATACAAATGAATTAAAGTAACTACATAATTATCAGCATTGATCATTTATATTTCTATCACAAATTTAATAATTTGCTTAAACAAGTGTTATCCGGTTGTTTTTCGAGCATTTATTTGTATAAAACGGAGGCTCGAGACTATTTGGGAAAGGAAATGCTACGGTGTAACTTTTAAGAGGTATAAAAAAAGCACCTAATTATATTAGATGCTTTTCTATATATGCGTTAAGCAGACTGAGCAAACAATAACTCTAAGTCGTAATTATCTCTTTCTAGCGTATTTTTCAGCTTTTTCAACGAACTGACTTGCAGCTGACGAATACGTTCGCGGGTTAACCCCACTTCATTCGCAACTTGTTGAAGCGTCTGAACTTCATAGCCAAGTAAACCAAAGCGACGACACAAAATTTCACGATCTCGCTGGTTTAAGTTTTCTAGCATTGCTAAAGCAAGGCCTTTTATATCGTCTTTATCGACTTGGCTTTCTGGCTTATCAGAAGAGTCGTCAGCAATAAAGACTGAAATTGACTGCGAATTAGCATCGTCGTTAATTGTTTGATCAAAAGAAACAATAGGGGCATCGTAAGCTAATACAGAAGAAATATCATCAACACTACGTTCCAACTTTTCAGCGACTTCTTCGCGTGTTGGCTCTTGGTTATTTTTCTTCATTAGCTGCTTATGCGTTCTAATGATTGTATTAATTTCTTTAGAAACATGAACAGGAAGGCGAATTGTACGCGCTTGATTATGAATACAACGCTCGATAGTTTGTTTAATCCACCATGTTGCATAGGTAGAAAAACGGAATCCACGCTCTGGGTCAAATTTTTCAACTGAAGTAATTAAACCGATATTTCCTTCATCAATTAGATCACTGAGTTGCATGCCACTTCCACGATACTTCTTGGCAATACTAACAACAAGACGCAAGTTACTCTCGATCATAACTTTTTTGGCTTCTTTGTCACCAGTAAGGCTTTTTCGGCTATACAAAATTTCTTCATGTTTAGTTAAAAGAGGCTTTAAAGCGATTTCTCGCAAATAGAGCTGGATTACATCTGCGTCAAAAGTTTGAGTCTCAGCTTTTTTGATTTCCATATCATTCCCCTAACTCTAAATTACACGCCGTTACTTATTATATACTTATCTGTAACACCAAGAAACATTAACACACCGTCATTACATATACTACGCGTTGAGTATAATAACTTGATAAATAGGTATAATACTTTGGTCTAAAGACGTTAATCTGATGAGTAACGCTGCACGTTTCTTATTATCAAAGGTATATAGGTATAATTATGCGGATATTTAAGGGGATTATTCTAGCGTCGATGTTGTTTTCAGTATCTAGCGTTGTAGCTCAGGAGCTTCCCATCATCTGCACCATATCAAACTCAAATGAAAAATTAACATATACAGCAGATGATTTGATTTTTGCAACAAGAAATAACCTTATATTTCAACATGATAATGGGGTTTTGGTAAGCCATATCGACGTAAAAGCTGAAACATTTATTCAAATTAGTCAGTTAAAAGATCAAGACTACCCAAATAGACCTTTAGTGCAATTTGGGCATTGTTCTGATGTAAGAGCTTCGCTTTCTACTTGGTTACTCGATTAACGAACGCTTAATTACCGCATTCCCTTAAGGTATATCTATTGCTTTAAGCAACGTTATTACTGTGTTTTATCAATAACTGTTACTTTTTGATTCTTTTCTGACAGATAAAACACAATAATTTTAGCCGGCACCTTACCTGTATTCTCACCATAATGAGAGGTGTTAACTAATTCAACAAGACTATCACCCGCTTTCATCTTTAAAGATTTCTCCTCTGTATGAACAGTTAGCTCACCACTGATCAGTACGCCTGCGTTTATAACAGGGTGTTGGTGCCATGGCAGTTTTTCTCCTGGTTCTATTATGATTTCTTTTATAGTCACTTCTGGTTGCACAAGTGAATAGGGTGGAAGTTTATGGCCATCCCATGTTGTCGTGCTTTTTACTAAATCTGTAGACGTTGCAGCATTGGCACTAATCGACACCGCTAAAAGAGTAAATGTAAGAAATCTAATCATGTATAACTACCTGTATAAAGTGAAGAACAGCATTCGAGTACGTGTAAACATCGGCGCTAGCCAAAAACTACTATGTAAGGTAGTTCAAAAATCCAAGTGCGTAATAATCTTTTTGATTGGCCACAATATTGTTAACGGTGCGCTACGATGTATCTACCAAGCGCACCGCATACATTAATTAGGCAATACGATTAACCCAAGCTGTTCAAGTAATTGCTCTTGTTGCCATACACAGATCTTTACACCACTTAAGTCAACTTTCCGTGGGTTTAAGCCGTTTAATTCTGAATTACTGAGATCACAATCTTGTATATAAAACTGCCCCCAACAATCTTCAGAAAATGAACCACGGCTTAGATCTGACCCTTTTAATGAAGCGCCTTGTAGATTAGCACCAATCCACCTATTCTCGAACAAGTCACATTTCTCTATACATTGTCGTTCAAAGTTCGCGTAAGAGAGATTACAGCCTGTGATATAAGCCGAGCAGAAATACATACTATTGCTAATTTGGTTCGAGAAGCTTGCTTGTATGAAATTAGCGCCTTTTAAATCACAACTTCTAAATTCAATACCAAAACACTTAGCACCTTTGAAATTAGACAATGAAAGTTTGCAGTTCTTAAACGATGAGTCGCGCAAATCACTATAATCGAAATGGCAGCCCTCAATAGCACCTTGCTCTATAAAGACACAGTCATCAAATTTAGCATCTCTTAGGTTTGTGCGGTTAAAGTCACACCTAAAAAATTGGCATCCCTTAAAATATGAATCACTCAGATCTTGATTAGAAAAATCGACTTGATCAAATACCTCGTAATCTTTTGCCATCAGTATTCCTCGTTAATATTGAACCAGAAGGTTATCACCTAATATCAACCGTACCAACAAAAACAACCCCATAAAAAACAGCAAGTTAAGATCGCTCAAATCGCCAATTTAAGGCGTCAAATGAAGCCATAGTTAAGCGAACGATGCATTGAACGCAACCGCAACCGAAGAAAAAAGTTTACCTTCTTACAGGGATAAATAGATTTCAAGGGTAGGCGGGGTCTAGTTGTAAGCTTTGCTAGTTACACCGTCACTACGTGTTGTGTTTTAGTGTAAGAACCATCACGCGATGGGATAGAGGTCAAGAAAGACCACCAGAATGTAAACTGTTAATGAGAATGTTACAGGAAGAAAGGTAGGAATAAGCGAAAGCATACTGTAGTGGTACGGTGAATCAGGCTTAGGGACAGGAGTAGTCGAGCACCCTAGGTTGTATCATCCTCCCTTGATGCGTCTTTACTTGAGTTGAATGATTCATCAAATTGCCTCGCGGTAAGTCTGTTTACGCTTTTTTGTATGTGTAGTGATTAGCTGTAATGCTCTTTGCACGAGACTATGTTTATGTGGGTTTCGGTTACTTGGTAAACCAACCTGTGCTCTTGCGTTATTCGACGCGACCAATAACCAGACAGATTGTGTTTGAGTGGTTCAGGCTTTCCTTCTCCTTGGTATGGGTCGCGAAGGATAGATACAATTAGCTTACCAATGCGCTTGAACACCTTTTTGTCCATTAACGCCCATTCGTTATAGTCAGCAAGTGATTTGACACTGAATGCTATAAGCCTAGTCATTAGATAATCGCTCAAGTTCTTCAAGCGAGAAGACACTTACATCACCAGATTTGAATTGCTCGATAGACTCTTCAATGTGCTTGCGTTGAGCAGGGTTAGAGTAAATTCTCATTGTCTCAATCCAACCGTTGTATTCTGACTCGCTCATTAGAACCATATTCTCACCGTCACGACGATGAATGATTGCTTCTTCACAGTTTGATTCAACTTTATCCATTACAGACTTCAGGTTTTGTCGAGCTTCTGAGTAAGTGTAGATTTCCATTTAATTCACCTTTGGTGTGTTCATTTAGGAATAGTATATTATTGTACAATAATAAGTACAACTAATTCTGCGTGTGAAATATGGCAGGTGATTAGCTTCAAGGTTTCTAACGAGATATGAACCTCAGCTAATACCAACAGCCCAAGCTAATGACGATGATAATTAAAAAAGTGGCACGTGGGCAGGAACAATATGCGTGTGAGATGATGCAAAAGACGATATGTTTATTGTCAATTACTGCCTTCTTATGAGAGGATATTAATATATAGTATGGCAGACCGTATAGTTGTGTGATTAGTTACATTGATAACAAGGGTTCTCTGACTAAAAGAACGGTTTGTCACCAGATTCCTCTGTAACCCTTGGTATCACTAGGCTGCAGCCAAAAAATCGATTTCAATATCGCTTAGCAGAAAATCGATAACCTCTTGAATATTA
>NZ_PYMJ01000041.1 GCF_003025615.1 Photobacterium frigidiphilum
GCCAAGTGTATACCTGCCATATACCTATGATAAAAGTCGTTTAGATCATAACGATGAGGAAAGTTATGAACAGGAAGCACCTATTTATAATTATAGAGAATCTATCAGAAGCCGATATATGAGATAAAAACTGAGTTAATTCAACGTTAATTTAGTACTGCGAACATTGGGTACCTACAGTGCCCAATGTTCAGCTTTTACCCTATAAAATAAGCTATGACGCGGTTGGTATTTTGACTTTTTGATATTGGTCTAAATCAAATAGTTTGTCGCGAATAGCCCAAAACCGACCGCTCTTTCTAGCGATAACAATTTCTGGTGGGCGTAAACGGTGTCCGTTATTTGCTACTTTTGTTGGCGCTGTATCGGTAAACGGGGGCTTTGTTGCACTACTCAACCTAGATGGTCTTTTGATACGGTTAGTCGACCCAGTAGCTATTGGGCATCCCGATGTGGGTGAAGCGATTTAAAATAGAACAACCGAGTAACATTTCCTTTGACTGGTTTTCAAACTCTCTGCTGTGTAATGTATTGCCGATTATCTTCTTGTAACGTTGTATCGCTGTTTCTGAGATATTTCTTTTACCGTATTGCCGCACGCTCTGCCAACCGATAATGCCAAGGGCAAAGCAACCTATCAAGTTGCTCATCCTCTTAGGGTGATGAGCCTCATCGGCAAACGTATTGTCTTTCGGCGGAATAACAATCTCAGCATCCGGGAAATGGGCGTCTAATGTTTGGTACACCGCATTGGTATCATACATTTTGTCGGCACTGACGTGCTCGACATCCGTAATGATGGACTGACATAACGTCCCGACAACCTGATCATCCATCGTGTTTTTATCAGTGAGGACTGCACTTTGAATGAAGTGAGCCTCATCAACAGCGAAATGCGCCTTTCGCCAGCTGCGTTTTGCATTAACCTTATGTTTTTCTTGATGCCATTCATCCTTCCCGAACCGCTTGAGCCCCGTTGAATCAATGGCTATTGCTGCAATTTTGTCATCTGGTTTCTCATGCTTTGTAAATCGTGGCACCGTAAGATTAAGTTGCTTCAGCCGCTTTGACAGCAGCGTATAATCAGGGCATTGAAGGTTGGTCATGCCAAACTTCATCAGTAAACTATCAATCAACCCCTGAGCTTGACGTAGCGGAAGCTTATACACCAATCGGATGCAATGGCAGGCTTCAATGGTGCTGTCAGGATACTTCACAGAAGAGCCAGTACCGTCATAAACGCGTTTGTTGTGTTGCCAATGTTTGATGATCTCGTCAGAGATCCAAATGTCGAACCGCCCGCGTTGCCTGAGAGCCTGGTTATACTCCCGATAGTTATTTAGCGCGTAGGTATGCTTCTTAAAATGATGGCGTTTGGCGTCATTGTGTTTGTAAGGCATGTGTTAAATAGCTAATCGGAATGAAGGGTTGGCTATGATAACTGAACTCAGTGCTAATGGAATAATTGAGTGTTATCTGAGCGATTAAACAAAGCCCCTTACAGCGCTAATCATTAATTTATCTCATGTCTTTGTTTATTTAGTAGCGTTTCACATTTCATACCGTCACGATGACTAATTTACGCTTATAAAGGATTGATTTATAATTAGGTCAACAATAAATACATTATAAGGTCGAAATTAAATAGTTCATAAAAAAACCTATATAAACATGACAATAGATAAATATATTTGTAATTACGTGTCGTATGTTTTCTTTAATGAACGCCGTAAATATTTCAAATGACGATAGGCTTCAAGTATACTAAGGTCAAGCACTATGTAGGAGGGTGAATCATGACAGCAACTGACCGTATTTATCAAAAGATAAAGCGCTCTCGCCGCTATGTGTTCGAACGTAAAGATTTCGACAACTATGCGAGCTATGACCAAATTGGTCGTGTCTTGAAAAAACTTGTGGATAAAGGTGTACTGATGAAAATCGGGTATGGCTTATACACTAAGTCAACGATCAACAGCCTAACTAATAAACCGATGCCAATGAACCCCGGTGGTACTGACGCAATCATGCGTGAGATCCTAAAATTGCGCGGTGTAGACTTTGAGATGGATGCCATGTCATTGAAGAGCATCAATGGACAGTCCACTCAAATACCAGCGTCCATCAGGTACAAGTGGGATTCTAAGTATTTCAACCGCAGCCTTAAGGTTGGTAACAGAGTATTGAATAATCGACAATGAGCATACCAAAATTAAAAAAGCAGTTTCTTGAAGTCTCTGATGCCCTTGACTTAGGTAACCCATCGATCACGGAAAAGGACTATTGGGTGGTGTCACTGCTTGCCATGTTGGAAAACGTGGAAAGTGAGCACCATCGGCTCGTTTTTTCAGGTGGAACAGCTTTGGCCAAGTCCAACATTAAGATCCTGCGTATGTCTGAAGACGTTGACATAAAATTGATTCCAACTCAGGAATTGCTCGACAAGGGCACAGGTGCGAAGAAAAGAGCTCGTAAGGCGTTAGTCGAACACCTCATAGAGAGGTTAGTTGAGCACCCTTATCTGAATTACAGTGATAAAACGATACGCGATGAGTATCGCTATGTCGAAATCGAAATAGAGTACCCGCAACAATACCATCAAGCACCGTGTCTACGACCTTATATCAAACTTGAGTTCATCGAGACTATTGAACTTCAAGGCGTTGAATCTCGCTCTATTTCATCGCTGGTAGCACAGAGCTACAAGCAACCTGCCGAAGTAAGCGCTATGTTGTGTATTTCCATTGATTCGACGTTGGTTGAAAAAGTGCTTTCCATGTTACGTCGAACCATGTCAGTCAAGCGTGATCCAAAGCGTAAGGATGACGAAACATTGGTTCGTCACATCTACGATGTTCACTGCATTAGCGCAGAGCATACAATTGATATGGACGTGTTAAAGCCGATGTTTGATACCGTGTTGGAAGAGGACAAGGAGCGATATGGAAATCAACATAAGGAGTTTGTCGACGATCCGCGTAATGAGTTAAAGCTGGGATTAGAAGAGCTAGAAATCAACGAGGAGTTTCGTAAACGTTTTGAAGCGTTTGTGGCTCCAATGGTGTACAACTCAGAGCCACATAGCTTTGATACCTGTTTTGCTTCGTTTAAAGGGATTTCAGAGCAGCTTATCGCCTAACCCTCGATGTGTAGTGGTTCATCAAAACTGGTCAATGAGATAGAATTTTTCCATATATTTTCTTATGCAAACTGGATTGGTGTTGTTTCCATTCGTAACACGAAATTGTCCAAATCCGTTTTTGATATTGGCTTTCTTCAAAAAATTCTATGTTCGGTAATTTATGATTATCCAGTAATGGAAACTCTCTTGTTGTTACGCTGTCACTGTTATTTTGTGTCATAAAATATACACGATTATTCATCTATTCATTTAATAAATGTTAGAGATTAATTTTGAGGTGACAGCCACATAGATACTCTAAATTCATAACCTATGTGTCGCAGACGGCATAGCATACCTAAGTGGCGTGTTATTTTTAAATTGATGCTTAAGTATTAATTGTTTGTGGCGATTGATTGGTTTTGGTTACTCTTTTTGTATTTTTAATTGGTATTATTTATTAATGATGAAAACAGACTTTTAACGATGTTTTTTGTGTGAGCTTCAGGAGGGGAAAGTTGAATATGTAAATCGAAAAAATTCTGTAATAAATTTCTAACTCAAAAAGAGTGTCTTTCTACTTGGGTTTGTTTGAAAAAGTGCTTTGCTATAAAGTTTCTTTTCGAAATAGCCATTTTTGCGAGTAATTCCGTATATTCAACATATATAGGTATTTCTCACACCGATTTTTGTAGGCTCAGTTGTTTTATTGATACTTATCTTTAGGTGTTTAATTCTAAATTAAACCGTTAAATTAGACAGGCTTCTTGCGCATGATTTTATGCGTTTCGATTGTTGCCATCATTACTAACCAGCCAGTTAGCTAACATTCCTTGTTTTGGTGGTTTTTAATCAAGCCGTTTCACTAGCGGCTTTTTTTTGCTCTCAGTTGGGTAGGCTAAGGTATGTACCTATGGATAATTTGGCTCAGATAATCGGATATTTAATTTTGTCTGTACTTATTATCGTACCGCTTTATCTACTATTGGTTCGACATAGGTAGAGGCAGGCTTTACTCCGCGATTTTAGCCGATTTAACGTAACAGGCACTTTGAACATCATGTTTTGATGAAGTGTTTCGCTGTTAGATGCTGCTTCCATGCAGCTTTATATCTTCCATTTACAGTCCTACACGTCATGTAGTCGATGTGAAAAATTCGGGTTCATTACATTAAAACCCAATCCCCTGTGATTGGCTATGAAGTCATATTCAGTTTGTAGTTTTTGTTTTCTTTAAATTTCAATATGCTTCGTTTAACTTTAGCAACAGATAATGGCTTTATTAAGTAATCTTGAGGCTTGCATAAAAGAGTACGTTTTACTGTTTCAGTATCACTTTCAGACGTAATTATAGAAACAGGTATTGTGGGGTAATTATTTCGAATGAAGGCTAAAAGTTCTAATCCATCAAGACGCTTTTCTATGTTTAAATCTAAAAAAATGCCCGTTATGCTGTCTTTTGAATTCAAGAGTACCTTATGCGCAGACTCAATAGTTGAACATTTCATGATCTCCCTAGGAGTAATGCATTTTCGAATAATTTGAGCTAATACCTCTGCCATTACTCTATTATCTTCTATTATCAAGAACTTGCTCATCCAGACACCAATTAAGCACTGAAACGCACTGAAACCTAGCTTCTATGGCTTATAGATATAACAATAACTTTAATTTAACAAGTGGGAAGTGTGTTTTTTGGATTGTAGAACAGAATACACAGCTTGTGGAAACCTTATTGCAGTATGGTACAGAGCATTTGATACGAAAAAGTGCCCGTTATGTTTAATCAACACTGAAAGAATGTGAGTATGTAATATCCAGATATAAGAAAGATCGCCACGACACATTATCGAATTTAGTAGTTAGGATAAATCTACCAAAAAAACAAAGAAAACGAGTACAGCAATCATTTTAGTTTGCAGCAGACATCCACCCTCTCTTTAAATCCCTCTGATTTAATTGAATCAATCACCTTATTTATATTTTCTTCTGCGCTATTTGGGCAAAAAGCAACTGTAGTCCCCCCAACATAAATATAATTGAAATTTTGCCCACAAAAATAGCATGTCATTGAAAAATGGTGGGGACTAATTGTTTGTAAAATTACTTCATTCTGAACCTTATAAAAGCAAAGTGTGTGACTTAGGCATAACATAAGCATGCGCTCTCATATTGAATTTGAAAAATCGAATAAATATTACAGGATGCGGTTCTAATGTAATAACCGGTAAATACGGTTCTGTCGCATCAAAAATTCCTACGTTCATGGTAAGGAATTTCAATATTCCTTACCATCAGGCTTTGTTGAAGCGCTCAGATAACATCCAATTATTCCATTAACACTGAGTTCAGTTATCATAACCAGCCCTTCATTCCGGTTAGCTGTTTAACACATGCCTTACAAACACAATGACAGAAAACGCCATCATTTTAGGAAGCATACCTACGCGCTAAATAATTATCGTGAGTACAATCAGGCTCTCAGGCAACGCGGGCGGTTCGACATTTGGATCTCTGAAGAGATCATCCATAATTGGCACCACGATGAACGCGTTTATGATGGTACCGGCTCTTCTGTTAAATATCCTGACAGCACCATCGAGGCCCGCCACTACATTCGATTGGTATATAAACTTCCTCTACGTCAAGCTCAGGGATTGATTGACAATTTACTGATGAAGCTCGGCATGGACAACCTTCAATGCCCTGATTATACGCTGTTATCAAAGCGGCTGAAGCCGCTCAATCTCACGGCACCACGCTTTAGAAAGCATGAGAAATCAGACGACAAAATTGCAGCGATAGCCATTGATTCAACGGGGCTCAAGCGGTTCGGGAAGGATGAATGGCACCAGGAAAAACATAAGGTTAATGCAAAACGAAGCTGTCGAAAGGCGCACTTCGCGGTTGATGAGAGTCACTTTATTCAAGGCGCTGTCCTTACTGATAAAAACATCATGGATGATCAGGTTGTCGGGACGTTATGTCAGTCCATCATTACGGATGTCGAGCACGTCAGTGCCGACAAAATGTATGATACCAATGCGGTGTACCAGACATTAGAGGAGCATTTCCCGGAGGCTGAGATTGTTATTCCGCCGAAAGACAATACGTTTGCTGATGAAGTCCATCATCCAAAGAGGATGAGCAACCTGATAGGTTGCTTCGCCCTTGGCATTATCGGTTGGCAGAGCGTGCGGCAATACGGAAAAAGGAACGTCTCAGAAACGGCGATGCAACGTTACAAGAAGATAATCGGCAATACATTACACAGCAGAAAGATTGAAAACCAGTCAAAGGAAATGTTACTCGGCTGCTCTATTTTAAATCGCTTTACTCTGCTCGGGATGCCCAATAGCTACCGAGTCGCCTAACCGTATCAAAAGACCACAAAGTTTTAGTGTTGCAACAATGCCACTGTGAGCGGATGTTAAACAAAGGTCTGTTTGATTTCTGGTTACATCATAATGAACGTAAAAACGTTGTACCGGAGAGGTCCGCCTCATCAGCTTATTTGCAATAAAAATAACAAATAGAATGGCTTTGCGACAAAATCAACAAAATAAATAGTAAGTTCATAATGATATAGTTACACTCGCAAGATGAGGTAAGTTGCATATGCCTAAACGTCACTTCACGCAAAAGGATTATTGCTATGCGATTGGCACTGTTATTGCTTCTTAGCACTACATTCAATGTATTTGCTAAACCTCCTCCATCCATCGTTTTCTATTATAACAATATCGATTCTGTGCGTGAATTAATCAACTACGACCGTGTGGTTGTTAATGCCAATCTTATTACCGACAAACAAATAAAAACCTTACATAATGTAGGTTCACTCGTCTTCGCTTATATTAGTGTAGGGGAATATGATGGCGAGATTTTGCCTAAAGCACTTGTAAGTGCCTCTCCAGCAAGAAATGAAAACTGGCAAAGCCATGCAATGACATTATCAAATCCTGCTTGGCAGAACCACCTGCTAATTGAAGCGAAAAAGATGACAGACAGAGGCTTTGATGGACTATTCCTCGATACGCTCGACAGCTATTACCTGTTTGCAGATTCAGAACAAGAACAAAAGGTTCAACAGCAAGCGCTAGCTCAAATCATTGAAAGTTTCCATCAGCTCCCAAATCAACCAAAGCTGATTCTCAATCGTGGTTTTGAAGTGATTCCAAAAATCAACGCCCCTATTTATGCCGTAGCAGCTGAATCGCTTTACGACAGCTATCACCCTGTTGATCAGACCTACCATAAAGTCAGTGAAAATGATCGTACTTGGCTTGCTAGCAGGTTAGAGGAAGTCAAAACGCTCGGTATTGAAGCTATCGCCATCGACTATATACCAGCCTCTGATCGTGAACGGCAAAAAGCAGCCGCGCAACGCTTGATCGATGAAGGTTATACCCCATACATCAGTGATGGTCTACTGTACGAATTTGGTACCAGTACCATACAGCCTATCGCGAAGCGTGTTCTTGGTTTTTATGATAGTCACTATGGTGCAATGAATAGTTCGCAATGCCACCGCATGATGGCTATGCCAATCGAATACAATGGTTATGTGCCCGACTGCCAAGACGTGAATAGTTTTAACTTTTCTCAGGTTGATATGAGCCGTTACGCTGCCGTTTATACATGGTTAGAGCAAGCATCTTTTCAGCGTGTTCCCGCTCTATCGCAGTGGCTACATACCATCATCTTCAAAACCCCAGTACTGTTTATTAATCAGTTACCGACCGATAACGTTTTATTGGTTCGATTAGGAATTCAAAGTAGTGGTAATTTGAACGGAAAAATCACACTAACAACAGGAAATGATTGGCTTAAAAACCGTTACCCATTACGTTTTAGTCCGTTTGAAACGCAAGCAAAAGTCACTATTGATAAAACCACTATTACACCGCTTATCACGATCAAGGATGAGCAACAAAACACATCAACGTTATTCTTTAAAGCTGCCTGGGGGGGCGCGATCTTAAACCCACTCCCCGTGGCCAGTTTGGCGAACGAAACAGAAGTGTGGCAAATCGATCCATTCCGCTTAGTGGATGAAACGTTACAACTCCCCGTTATTCCAGCGGCTGATGCAACCACCGAATCTGGCCGTCGTATTCTTACGAGCCATGTTGATGGAGATGGTTTTCCGTCTAAAAGCTGGTTCCCAGGAAAACCGTACACCGCTGAAGTGTTGCTAGAGCATGTCTTCAAAAAATATACCTTTCCTCAAACCGTATCTGTGATTGAGGGTGAAGTAGGTAAACGTGGTTTATACCCTAAAGAAAGCCCACAACTAGAAGCGATCGCCCGTAAAATTTTTAAGCTACCACATATTGAAATAGCCTCTCATACTTTTAGCCACCCATTTTTTTGGGATTTTGACAAAAGCATCGATTCGAGTGTCTACGGTGAAAACTTACCGATCTCAGGTTATACCGTGGATTACAACAATGAGATAATTGGTACAATTAACTACATCAACAAGAATCTTGCACCAAAGGGTAAAAAAGCACGCCTTATATTATGGTCGGGCAAAGCCGATCCCAAAGAAGATATTCTCGCCATTGCTGAAAAAGCCAACTTACTCAACGTCAATGGCGGTAATACCTATGTAGTTCGAGGTGATGATAACTTTACACAAGTTTCCCCTACTATTACTTGGTACCCTTCGGCTGTTCATGTTTATGCTCCAGTATTGAACGAAAATCTCTACACCAACCTTTGGACAGAGCACCACGATGGCTATGGCCGCGCAGTTGAAACCTTTCAATTATTGGGCGAACCTCGCCGATTAAAAACAATTGCGATTTACTATCACATGTACTCGGGTGCTTACCCTGCTTCGTTAAAAGGCTTAACGAATGTATATGATTGGGCGATTCAACAAAAAACAACTCCGCTCTATCTTAGCGAATATGCTGAACGTGCCCGCACCTTATACGAAACGGGCATCGCTAAAACGCTATCTGGTGATTGGAAAATTACTACCACAGGAATTAAGAGCATAAGAGTGCCCGATATGCTGGGCTATCCTGTCGCACCTCTATCAGAGCTTGCAGGCTGGAATAAAGGACCAGATGGCAATTACTTAATTCTTAATCAACCGCGTACACGCTTGCACTTTTCATTAATACAACCAAAAACGCCAAGACTACACAGTTCAAACGCTCAACTAACTAAGTGGATAAAGAAAGGGAAATCTATCCAATGGGAATTTACTAGCCACGTGCCTTTTGAAATAGAATTCACAAACATTAATCAATGCACATTTCACTTAAATCAAACGCTGGCCAGAACAAAAATAAAACAAAACACAGTACGTTATAAATCAAATAAAGCCGGTGTATTTCAAGGTTCATTAACTTGCAGCAACATCTAATTTGTTGCATTTCTAGCCTTTACAGGGAAAGGATCGAAATATATTTTAAATGGAAAAAATAGAGTCAGAAAATCCCAACAAAAAGCAACCACGAGTACGGCTCCTTAATTGGCGACCTTTGGTTATACTAACGCTCA
Organism: Photobacterium frigidiphilum; assembly: GCF_003025615.1. GTDB lineage: Bacteria > Pseudomonadota > Gammaproteobacteria > Enterobacterales > Vibrionaceae > Photobacterium > Photobacterium frigidiphilum. Next base: position 9,641 of record NZ_PYMJ01000041.1, read on the forward strand.
CATCTCTTTGGGCGTTATGGCTTGTTGCACCAACAAAATCGATGTTGATTAAGCTTATCTCACGCTCGTCTTCGCCAGAGGTTTCACTGGCTTTTCTTAATGAACTGGAAAGCCAAGAGCCACAAAACCGCACTATCATGTTCATGCAGGCACAAAATCAACATGAATTAGGCTTGCTAAATGATGCGCTTGAATCGCTTAACCCTATTTTATTTTATGCAGATGGTCGCCGAGACTGGCACAGCCATAGCCTATTTTTAGCCGTCCTTTTACAGCGTTCGTACTCTGATGATCCCGTGGTGAAACAAAGTGCTAACGCTAAGATAACCACTTTATTCTCCAATATTGATTACATTCCAGAAGCAACTATTGCTCGCCAATTTACAGACGCTGCTATTTCATTGGCCATGCCACTGTTTGCTTTCAAGTTCTTATCTCCTCACCTTAAAAGTGGTGAAACTAGTTACAAAGAATTAGTCAAGCTGGCCCTGCAAACCTCAGATTATGAAAACGCAGCCAAGCTGCAACGCGAAGCATTCATGGAATATCAAAGCTTTGAATCGCTAGCGTCCCTCATAAAACTCAACCAAAGCGCGAATAATACTGCAGCTAATTTTGAAATCTTCCGTCAATACGATGGAAAGCTCGCGAATGCCCCCCAATATTTAGCCTTTGTTATTCAGCAGGCTAAAGTGGCTGGTGAGCTAGATTTAGCCTTAAATAAATCACAGCAGCTATTGGCACTTGAACCATCAATACCACTGTTACTTGAAACCACAGATATCGCCATCGCAATGGGTAATTTACCATTAGCCGCCGATTTACTAACACAAGCGATTAAAGACGATCCAACTACCGCTTCATTAACTAAATTACACAGTGTCTATCGTTGGCAAAGTGATATTCCTAATACCTTTAAAACAAGCTTACTCTTACTGCAACAAGGCGCGAGTGAAACACAAATACGAGCCGGTATCGCAGAATCTAAAGCACTAGGCGACATCTATCATGAAGGTGTTTTCTTCGATGTCCTTGCCTATTCGAATGCCTTAAATGCCTCCGAATATGATGCTTGGTTAAATGCCTTAGAAAAAGCTAAAGGTACACCTGCAGCATTGCGCAGTATTAAAAAACTATCGGCTAAGCGCCCTTATGACAGCGCACTTGTTAACCACAAAGCCCGTTTATATTCATATAACAGCGATCACGCTCAGGTCATAAAACAGAGAAATATACTTACGCACCTACGTAGCCCAACAACTGAAGAAGCCATGCGCTTTGCAAACGCATATATGGCGCTCTATCAACCAGAACAAGCTTTACGCGTACTCACAGAGCCAACAGATTGGCAACTAGCGAATGATGATTACCTCAAGATGGTGGCGGCTTTGGCATGGGACAGTAGTGATAAACAACTAGCCCTACTCAGCCAACAATATTTGATGCAACGCTCGGCGGCCAATATTGATGTTTATCGATACATTCAACTATATGCGCCTTTCTCAGTGAAAGATATTGATGAATTAACACGTTTGTACCAAGAATCGGGTAACAGTGAATTCTTATTGTTAGCGATTAGAGTAAGCAATGAAGCCCAAAATTATGACCAAATGGCGACACTGTTTGAACTGGCCAGTGAAGATGCCTATTTAAGGAATAATGCTGAAGTAATCTATTACCGTGCACTACTCGCAGTGGAACAAGATCACACAGTGCTAGCACATCAACTGTACCAGCAGGCTATTTCAAGTGACGTCAATTATCAACCTGCCATCAATGGTTACATGTGGTGGTTAATTGCGACGAATGATCAAGATAAATTGCTCAGCGTTTATGAACGTTATCGCCTACCACTCGCGAATAACCGTGATTTCTGGTCTGTTTTTGCCGTAAGCGCACAACAGCTCGGGCGTAATGATGAAGCTGAACGTTGGTATCGCCAGCAAATACAAGTAACCAATAAGCCCAATGCGGCTTTACTGTTGAACTATGCCTCTTTACTTGAACGTCGAGAACAATACGATCGTGCCTACCAGCTACGAAAATACGTTGCTAAAAACATGACAGCGTCACTGCTGGCTTTACCTGACGGTGACATTTCACACCGTGCATTAATTGCCTTGTTCGTTGGTGATAAAACAGCCCTTAAATTAGTAGAGGCGAACACATTAGCTAAACCGACCAGCAATAATGTGACTGAACTATTCCAGTATTATCTTGCGCAAGGTCGGCCAAATGCCGTTAAATATTGGCATGAAAAAACCGTATTAAATAAGTATCAGCTTCCTGATTGGCAGCAACTGTCATTAGCCATAGAGCAACATGATCGTGAAGCCATGGAAAAACTTCTCACCGAATCACTTACGCTTCCTGTTTCTGATAAAAACTATGCGCTACAAGCCGTTGGTCGACATCAACAAGCATGGCAACAGGCACAGCAAGAAATTGGCGTTCTTGCCGATAAAGTGGCTGAAAAGCAACTACGCAAGAACCATGTAAATCAGCATCCGAACAAAACACATAGCGTTCGAGCCCAACAAACCATGATTACTCAATGGGGTATCAATCGATTCAGTCTTGATTATTATGCCCCTCACTACAACGGCTATTACCGTTTAGGTACAGACTTTCAGCAAGCTGATGTGCCTGATATTTTAGGCAATACGTCCATTGATGATGAATTTCGTTTACGCGGTAGTTTTTATTGGCAGAAAAATGAAAGTACATGGGCGATTAAAACAGATATTGCACAAGGTATTGGCGATCAGCGCCTTGGTATATTAGGTGAGTTCAGCACGCAATTTAAAAGTTACTGGTCAGGTGGATTCAAACTGGGTATTAATAACCCCCTTGAGGCCAGCCAGTTAATGACAATTGCAGGTCAAGACAATGTTCTGGGGGCGAACTTAAATTACCAGCCGACTGCGCGCGAAAACCTGGCAATGCAAGTTAGCTTTCATAATTTATCGACCCGTTTTGGGGACGATATTGGTCGTGGTTGGGATATGAACATTCGAGCCAGTGAGCAATTTTTCTTTAATGACCCCGCATGGCAAGTTTATAGCGAATATAGTATGCAGCAGGTCAAACATAGTGGTGGCAATTTAAAAGGCGTAAACGCATGGCAACAAGGGGCTAGGCCACTTACACCAAGCGACTTTATTGCTGAACGTTATCAACGGTTATCGATAGGGCACCGTTTATGGCATGGTGATCCCGGATCTCCTGGGGCAACCGTACCTTCCCCTCGTTATTGGTTAGATAATTCTGTTGGCTATAACGTGGAAGCCCAACAAATTGATATGACGGTAAGTACTGGCCTCGGCTGGCGAATTATAGGTAATGACGAACTCTACATGGGTGTTGATTGGCAGAGCCAAGACCGAAATGGCGACGAGTCGCTTAAAGTAGCTTTTGGCTATTACTACAGTTTCTAACAGGGAGAAGTCAGATGAAACGCATCTTACTTGCTGCTTCAATTGCAGGGTTAAGCGCCTGCTCTAGCTACCAAGTGCCAGACAGCCCATTATTTGCGGCAAACAGCAGTTGGGTCATTATGCCAATGGCAAACCATTCCAATACCCCAATGGCAGCAGAGAAAGTAGAAAAAATCCTCAATGCTCAACTTTTTGCAAAAGGGATAAGTACGAGAGTATACCCAGAACTAAATACAAATAACCTTGCGATAATTATTGATGACTCAGCTAAACGTAAACAGGCTAATGTATGGTTAGCATCGCAGCCAGCAGACTATATTATTACGGGGTCAATCGAAGAGTGGCACTATAAAAGCGGCTTAGACGGTGAACCAGCTGTCGGTATCACGCTAGAAATTAAATCAGCAAAAAGTAAAATTACACTATGGCGTGCAACAGGATCCCGTGGGGGCTGGGGGCGAGAGAGTGTCAGTGGTGCGGGGCATATCGTGATTGATGAACTCTTAGATGGCATCAATATTGAGCAAAAATAGAAAGTGCAAAATAGATTGAGTGAGAAAGCTTATGAATAAACTTGGAAACCGCCTTATTACTGGCTTTAAAGAAGATGGGTTTGCATGGTTGGAAACAGCCTTTATTGCATTGTTGTCTCTTTTTATTTGGGTAAAGTCAGACTCACTAGCCCCAACGTCGACCGATCATCATTTCTTCTGGTCTATTTTGGGGCCTCTGCTCATCTCGTTGCGCTATGGTTTTGCCAAAGGGTTAATTTGTGCTCTGCTCACTACCGCTGGTTTAGCTACAGTCATGCAGTTCTCTGGGATACTGGCATTTTATCCGCTGTCACTCGCTGTTGGTATGATATTAACGGTAATGATTGCAGGGGAATTTCGAGACTATTGGCATAATATTAATCAACGCTATACTCTTGATCACCAATATATGAGTCAGAGGCTCGATAGCTTCACTAAAAACTATCACTTATTGAAAGTCTCGCATGACCAATTAGAACAACGGACAGCAAGTCAAAGCATTAGCTTACGCGCCAGTATCAATGCCTTACAAAAGATAGCCTCTACTCACTCCGATAAACGCATCGAAAACATTGGGCACTCACTGCTAACTTTATTAGTAGATATTGGCGGTTTGCAAGTCGCTGGGCTGTATAAAGTCACCAATAACAACATTGATAAACAACCTCACGCCATTATTGGTGACCACCATCAGCTGATGACGAAAGATCCCATGTTACAAGATATGCTGGAGTCAAAAAAACTACTTTCACCAGCATCCTTAGGGAAAAATGAAGTTCATAAATCACGTTATCAACTCTGCATTCCTCTGCTTGATACTATGGGGAATTTACAAGCGATCGTACTCGCGGAAAGTACTAAATTCTTTATGCTTACCCCTGCGAATATTGCACTATTAGCATTGGTTGCCAACCATGTTGCTGATTTGCTCAACGATTCCTTGCTCGCCCCTGTCCTAACTGCAAACCAAAAAAATCTTTTTATGAAATATATGGCACGCGCTAAATATAACAAACATCATTATGGTACTGATAGTAATGTTGTTGCCTTCACTGACAATTCAGGTAAGCACACCACGGTATTACACAGCGTAGTGAGCTTCCGCCGTGGTGCCGACGTGTATTGGGCATACCAATCAACAAACAACACTTCCGTTTTAATGGTGTTACTTCCACTTACAACAGCTTACGAAAGTCAGCAGTATATTTCGCGCGTTACTGAATTACTTAAGAGTCATATAGAGGATGACATTGATGATATTGATATCATTGGGCCACTTTCATTAGATATGGATAATACTGAAATTACGCATTTCATGGATAAATTAGGAGATTATGATGAAAGTTTGGCTATTTCTTCAAACTCTCACGCTTGAATATATCGGCTTTTACATCCTGTTCAATAAAGAAATGATGCAGATGCAATGGCTGGTTTCTATTTCATGTCATGCTGTTGCGTGTGCTAGCTTCACCTTATTATGCTGGATACTACTGCCCCTGAGATATAAAACACCGATTGTTAGTTCTGTGACATTTTTGTTTTTATTCAATTTCCTTTTGCCACTATTTGGCATGTTTGGTACAGTGTTTTCATTGTTGGTTGCTTTATATATTCCTCGAAAACAAAATCTTACTACCTGGCAAGAGTGCGAAGAGGCATTACTTCCACAAAGCCCTGACGATGTATTGAGTACTCAATTTGGCACTGGCGCACTACGAGACATTTTACTGAACAACACCGACCCTGAACGCCGATTAATAGCAGTAAGTGCAATTCGCCATTTACCTAAGCCTCAAGCGGTACCGTTATTACAATTGGCATTGAAAGATTTATCTGACGATGTTCGCCTTTTAGGTTATTCATCGTTAGAAACGATTGAAACTCAAATCAACGAGACTCTCTCTCTGTTTAAAAATCAATTCCAACACCAAGAACAAGCAAGCAAAGCGTATGAAATAGCACAGCAGTATTGGGAACTGTGCTATTTAGGTATTGCTGAAGGCGCTTTACGCAAACATTATTTAGAACAGGCAGAGCTCTACCTCACTATTGCGAATGATATCTCCAATAGTGCGTCGAGCAATTTATTACTTGGGCGTGTAATGCTCGAACAACAGCGCCCTGATGATGCATTTGAATATCTGACACAAGCTCTGAATGGTGGTTTGATGGTTAAACAAGTTGCCCCTTATCTTGCTGAAGCCGCATATGACATTGGTGATTATGAAACAGTAAAGCATTACATCCATTACTTCCCTGAGCAGAAAGGAGAAACATTGAGCCAGATTAAGGAATATTGGATATGAAAAAAGACGTCGATATATGCTTACTTCTTGAGGGTACTTATCCTTATGTTCGTGGCGGTGTATCAAGTTGGGTTCACCAAATTATTAGTGGTCTACCTGAGTTTAATTTTCACCTCATATTTTTAGGTGGGCATCCTGATTTCTATAACAAACTGGCTTATGAATTTCCTGATAATGTGGTGGGGTTTGAAGTTCACTACTTATTGGCAAGTAGTAGTCATTTAAAACCCAAGCCACAAAAGGGAAACAAGAAGCAATTCAATGTATGGGGGGGATTTTTAGCTTTTTTTGAACAAAATGATGAACCGATCCCGTCAGATTTATTAAAAAATATTTCAGGTTTTCTGGGGGGGAATGACCCACTCACGCTCGAAGGTTTTTTATACAGCGAAGCCTCGTGGGAAGTGTTAACTGAGCGTTATATGAACTCAGCAGAGCACCAATCATTTGTGGATTACTTCTGGACATATCGGAACATCTATCAGCCTTTGTTTATTTTATCTAAAATTTCACAAAACCTACCGAATGCAAAAATTTTTCACAGTGTATCGACAGGCTATGCTGGATTTCTTGGTGCCCTATGCCGAGAACGCACAAATAGCCCTTATATATTGACCGAGCATGGTATTTACACCAAAGAACGTAAAATTGATTTAGCCCAAGCAGCATGGATTAAAGATCGTCATAAACTTATTGATATTAGCATGCACAAAGGCATGGATATAACCCGGAAAACATGGATTCGCTTCTTTGAGCAACTTGGTCTTACGGCGTATCATCAAGCCAATAAAATAGTGTCATTATTTGAAGGGAACCGCCAACGACAACATGAAGATGGCGCACCTGATACACGTACTCAAGTCATCGTGAATGGGATTAACACTACCCGATTCGGTGAAGCTTATAAGCTACGTCCAAATACACCACCAATGGTCGTTGGTCTTGTTGGACGCGTAGTACCAATCAAAGATATTAAAACCTTTATTCGTACTATTCGTGGAGCAGTAGAGGCATTACCAAATATCGAAGGCTGGATTATTGGGCCTACAGAGGAGGATGAAGCTTATGTACATGAGTGCAAGCTCCTTATCGAAAGCTTAGGTCTTGAAGGTAACGTTAAAATGCTCGGTAGCCAAAACGTCGCGGAAATTATGCCGCAATTAGGTATTATGATGCTTACATCTATAAGTGAGGCGCAACCACTTGTTTTACTTGAAGCTATGGCTGCAGGCATTCCATGCATCGCGACCGAAGTTGGTGCGTGTCGCGAAATTATTGATGGGGCAGCAGGCGAAGATGCTGCACTTGGCTCATGCGGTGAAATAATTCCAATCGCGAGTCCAATCGACGGTGCCAATGCCATTGTTCGAGTGTTAGGTGATATTGATAAATGGCGTAAAACAGGCGACATCGGAAAATCACGTGTTGTTCGTTATTACGATGAAAAAATGATGTACGACTCATACCGAAATCTCTATCAGGAGGCCATTGATGGCAGGAATCGGATTTGAACTAAGGAAAATTCTTAAAAAAAATACTATTCTCTCTATGTTGGAAGCATACGGTCTCGCGGGCTTAATCAGCTCGGGACCATGGGTATTATCCATTCTAGCATTGCTTGTGATTGGTATTTTGAGCGTCGGATGGATTTTTCCTTCCTATGTCATTGTACAATACTTAGTGCTTGTCACGTATTTAATGGCGGGGTCATTAATTATTAGTGGATTATTTCAACTATTATTAACGCGGTTTATCTCTGATCTTCTTTTTGCTAAGCAAGAACATAGAATTGTCCCCAACCTATTAGGTTCTATGCTCGTAACCAGTGTTCTGGCAAGCTCAATTGGTGGCGGTATTCTGGCGTTTTCTCAGCATATCGATCCTATTATTAAAGTCACGATCTTTACCTCTTTGGTCTTATTGTGTAATCAGTGGCTTATCTTGATTTTCTTGAGTGGGATGAAAGAATATTACCGTATTTTCATCACGATGATGATCAGTTACGGGCTAATGGTTGGCTTGAGTTTTGTGTATACTTCTGATGGATTGTTTGGTCTGATGCTGGTTTTCACATCATGCCAAGCGTTCTTAACGTTCGCTTTTTTATACCACGTTATTCGAGATTATCCAGCTAACCAACTTGTTTCCTTCGAGTTTCTTGATACTAAAAAAAGTTTTTATTCATTAATGTTCTGCGGTCTTTTTTACAACCTAGGCGTGTGGCTAGATAAATTTGTCTTCTGGTTTAGAGAAGAAACATCTCACCCTGTCATTGGTTTATTTCGCGCCTCTTATATTTATGATCTACCGATATTTATCGCTTATCTAGCTATCGTACCGGGAATGGCAGTATTTATGCTCCGCATGGAAACTGATTTTTCTGATGCCTGTTTGAAATTTTACGATTCGGTACGTGAGGGAGCCACCCTTAAATCTATCTATCTACTGAAAGATCGTATGGTACTAGCTTGTCGCCAAAGTATTTATGAAATTTTCAAAGTACAAGGAATGACGCTCGCTCTACTTTTGCTGTGGGCGGAAGATATTCTTGTCGCACTGAATATTGACTTATCCTACCTACACTTACTGTATGTTGATTTAGTCGGGGTCAGCTTGCAAGTCTTGGTTATGTCGATTTTAAACGTAATGTTTTACCTTGATAAGCGTTATTCAGCTCTTGCGCTCACGGTTTTTATGGCCGTCGGTAACTACATTTTTTCTCATATCAGTATTGAATTAGGTCCAGTGTTTTATGGCTACGGTTTTTCCGTCACTATGCTATTCACAACAATTATTGGTTTGATTATGCTCGATAGACAATTTAACGATTTAGAATACCGAACCTTCATGTTGCAACAATCTTAATATTTTCGAGCATGTTGCAAGTAATTAGATAAGGCGATTAATGACGGCAGATCTCTCCCGCAGCAGAGTTTTACGTTCATCACGTAACCATTAATTAAACTGACCCTTATTTATCATCCGCAATGATTCGGATCCCAGAAGCGCTGGCTAGGCTCGTTCTCGTAATTTGAATCCACCGATAGCGACAGTCAGCTTATTTATTACGTTTGTGAGAGAAATAGAAATCCAACGTTTCATCCTGTTTATTGATAGTATAGAGTATCTTCAATACTTAGATTGAGATGATGGTTAAGTGTATGAAATTTATAGTCTATGGGCGAATTTTGTTAAAACATCCAATTGCTATATTCGGTGAAAATATTCAACAAGAACCCGTAGATGCGATTATAAGTGATAATGAAGGCTGCATAGTTGCTGAGTACTTTGATGATAGCTTATCTACTTACAATAGAAAACACATACAGGAAAGTACTGTTTTAAGGCGTATCTATGATGATGTACAAGCTGATATGTACGAGCGAGGTACAGTACTTCTGATGTATTCTCTTGACCTTTTTAGCAGACAAGATTCTGACTACATGCTCCACTATTACACTAATTTACGCAAGAAAGGTGTTGTGATCTGGATGTATATAGGCGGCTTAAGAAAACTTGATAGCAAGTGTGCTATGGTTGAAGCATTTGGTGAGTTTAAACGTGCGCATTCTGAAAGCCTAATAAAACAGCAACGCGTAAAGGATGTCTGGGCTATCAAGTACGACAGGATGCGTCAGGGGGAAGCCGTTAAACTTTCGTCAAAACCATTTTGGATCGACTTTAAAGAAAGTCCCAACAGGTATGAGGCCAATCACCACGCAAAAACTGTACAGCGTATATTTGATATGTACATTACTGGTTATGCTGTGTCGCAGATTGCTGCTGTTTTGAATAATGAAAACATACCTTGTTATTCTAAATCTAAATCACGACAACAAGCTGATATCTGGTCGCGAAAGCAAGTGCAGTATACGTTAAAAAATGGTGCTGTTTATGGTTGTTTCATTGGAAAACGAAACAACATTATAATCAATGATGTTTATCCAGAAATAGTCTTGCGGAAATGTTTTGACGTAGCACAAGCAATAATCAAAACCCGTAAGGGAAAACAATCAAGTCAAAATGCTAACCTGTTTAATGACCTTTTGAAATGTGGTTATTGTGGTGGTGGTTTGGCAAGAAACTATACCGATAACAGATGCAGCAAACACGAAATAAGAAGGTATTATAACTATGGGTGTAGCAGTGATGAGCGCTGCCAAATAAGTAGTAAGATTAGCGCAAAGGTATTTGATAGTGTTGTGCTTAGATTTTTACAGGATCTTGATTGGTCATTTATGGAAGATCGAAGACCTACTTCAGAAGCCATAATAGCCAACAAACGTAACGAAATAACCGCCCATAGTAAACGGTTTAACGCCCTTACTATGGGATTAATAACCACTGCTTTAGATGAAATACAAAGACTTGATCTAAAAACTATATCAGAAGTGCGTGATCGTTATACCTTATCTGCTGACCAACTATTAACAACAGATAATGATACACGTCTAAAGGTAAATAAAACGCTTAGTGTTCTGATTGATAAAATCGAAGTATTTACATCTGGTGTAATTAAGGAAGGTATTGATTATAAACAATTACGTAAAGAAAAGATATTAAGGTGTGCCAAGATATATTTTAATAAGTGGGAAGATGAAAAGCAGTCGTTTAGGATTGTATATATAGACGATCGAACAACTACATAATTTTGTGAATGAAGTTATCGCGAAAAAGCAATTTTAATATATCAGGTACTTTGAATTGGGTAATTCAAAGGCCTTGTCCCCAAATCTGGGCTTTGTTGAAGCGCTCAGATAACATCCAATTATTCCATTAACACTGAGTTCAGTTATCATAACCAGCCCTTCATTCCGGTTAGCTGTTTAACACATGCCTTACAAACACAATGACAGAAAACGCCATCATTTTAAGAAGCATACCTACGCGCTAAATAATTATCGTGAGTACAATCAGGCTCTCAGGCAACGCGGGCGGTTCGACATTTGGATCTCTGAAGAGATCATCCATAATTGGCACCACGATGAACGCGTTTATGATGGTACCGGCTCTTCTGTTAAATATCCTGACAGCACCATCGAGGCCTGCCACTACATTCGATTGGTATATAAACTTCCTCTACGTCAAGCTCAGGGATTGATTGACAATTTACTGATGAAGCTCGGCATGGACAACCTTCAATGCCCTGATTATACGCTGTTATCAAAGCGGCTGAAGCCGCTCAATCTCACGGCACCACGCTTTAGAAAGCATGAGAAATCAGACGACAAAATTGCAGCGATAGCCATTGATTCAACGGGGCTCAAGCGGTTCGGGAAGGATGAATGGCACCAGGAAAAACATAAGGTTAATGCAAAACGAAGCTGTCGAAAGGCGCACTTCGCGGTTGATGAGAGTCACTTTATTCAAGGCGCTGTCCTTACTGATAAAAACACCATGGATGATCAGGTTGTCGGGACGTTATGTCAGTCCATCATTACGGATGTCGAGCACGTCAGTGCCGACAAAATGTATGATACCAATGCGGTGTACCAGACATTAGAGGAGCATTTCCCGGAGGCTGAGATTGTTATTCCGCCGAAAGACAATACGTTTGCTGATGAAGTCCATCATCCAAAGAGGATGAGCAACCTGATAGGTTGCTTCGCCCTTGGCATTATCGGTTGGCAGAGCGTGCGGCAATACGGAAAAAGGAACGTCTCAGAAACGGCGATGCAACGTTACAAGAAGATAATCGGCAATACATTACACAGCAGAAAGATTGAAAACCAGTCAAAGGAAATGTTACTCGGCTGCTCTATTTTAAATCGCTTTACTCTGCTCGGGATGCCCAATAGCTACTGAGTCGCCTAACCGTATCAAAAGACCACAAAGTTTTAGTGTTGCAACAATGCCCCTCTTGGAGGGGGTTGCTACATATCTAGCACATCGTTATGGAAGCCTACAACCTAGCAATAATTGGTTATACATAGAGGAACCTGATGCAGAAAAGCTAGCTTTGAGTATCCTCGAAAATTTGGAGCAACATCAAGAGCACTGGCACCATAACCGCGCAGTATCCAAAGCAATTAAAAGCTGTTCACATGTCATCGTTAAAACTCATGATGCAGCACGGCTAGTGTACTTAGCAAAGAGTTTTGCATCAATAATGGAAGAAAGCGACTCTGTTGATCTACTCAATGCTGGTATCAATATGAGCCGAGGAAACATAGCAGAAGCACTAATGATTTTAGCCAACCAGCTTGGGGAAAGTGGTGTACAGTGGCCAAACTCACTACCGGATGCATTACGCCTATATGCTGCTGACAAGCACCCAGCAATTCGTGCTGTTATGCTGAGGCGAATGCCTTACTTACAGGACCGTTTTCCTGAGCTTGGCTGGGAATTGTTTGATCTTGCAGTAAAAGAAAGTGCAGAAGGGCTTTGGGCTTTAGCTGAACCATGCTTGTATTACACATATCATCAAAAATTCAAAATCATTGCACCTTGGTTAGCACACCTCTATCGTGACGGTTTCGGCAAAGATCACGAGACTTGGGGACGTATTTCTGCACTAGCTGCTTTTTTGAAACATATAGACTTTTCGATTTTTGTTGAGGAACTCAAAGTTGTTGAAACAGCCGCTGCATGGAGCGGGGCTGCAAGTGTATGGACACACCACAGCAATATTCAACGACACAAAGAACAGTGTTTTTCGGGACTGGAAGCAGGTTTAAGTGCAGAAAACTCGCATGCTATTATCATCGCGCGTAAATTTCATAATCTTTTCCGAGAATCTACACCATTGTTAACTGTACCAACTAAGCTAATTCAGCGTTGTTTTAGCCTGCTGGAATCAGAAACCGATTCTAGACGAAATAATATTTTTGGTTTTGATAAATGGTTGAACGTAATTTCCGTTCACGACCCAATGTATGCATTGGAAGCTGTTGAGATTTACTTAGATTTCGTGCGTCGAACTAAAGCCTATGTTCATGACTATAATAACAGCCTAACGCAACTACTGACCCGTCTATTTGTACAGGCTGAAGAGCTGGAAGAATCTGACAGTGGAGCTATGTTGCAGCGCGTGGTCACTCTGCAAGATACACTTTTAGTTTTGGGGGTTAGCGGAGTGAATGATTGGCTCAAGGCAGCAGAACGACCATAAATAAAAAGGATTCCCCTAAGTCTACTAATCCGAACAATACAAGTTAGAGTATTGAATCTAACTTGTATTGTTTAATTATTCGTTAACGTACCTGCCCTGGCATGTGATCATCAAGCAATTCTGTCATATCTTAACTACCAACCGATTTTGTCTGTTTGCTAATTACCAAGGAAAAATGACGGGTCCATTTTTATACATACCCTTTGAATCGTTCTAATCACTATTCAGGGGTTGTTAAGGATGATCATTATGGATTCTCGCTCCCACCCCGGAGAATGCTGATGCTCAACGAGTTATAAAATTTAATGTCAGTCGTACACCTCCAAATGGTAGTAAGTAAGGTATAGCTTAACTATCTAAAAATTTTGCATGCAAAATTTCACACATCCTGTTTTCTTTTATTGACTATATAAGAGGAGGAGGTTAATCTTCTTAGCATAGTAAATTACTTGCTTATTTTATGGCGTGAACGTCACTCTCAAAGGAGAAAAACAATGGGTAAAATCATTGCAATAGCAAACCAAAAAGGCGGTGTTGGTAAAACAACGGCTACTGTTAACTTAGGCTTAAATTATGCCTCTCAAGGAAAAAAAGTCTTATTTCTAGATTTTGACCCTCAAAACAACCTTGGTGAGTTACTTGCCAAGGAACTATTAAGCAATCAAGATTTTGTTACGGGTAATCATGCATCCCACGCCCTTGCTATGTTCGAACGTGTGGAAAAGCCTGTTCCTTATATGCATTCTGAGAATGTAGGCGTAATTGGGTCATCTAAAAAATTAAGTAATGTGTCTCAAGATGGAATGTTTAATTTTGCAGATTCTCTTGATCTAATTAAAGATGATTATGACTTTATCTTTATAGACTGCCCTCCTTCTGTAGGTACTTTACAACATGCAGCAATGGCGGTTGCAAACGGGTTACTTATTATTACTGAGGCTCTTAGTCAGTCAGTAAAAGGTGTTCATGAAGTAATTAAAACCTCTCGGCAAATGCGAAGAATGAACCCCGACCTTGAAATTATCGGCATTATTCTTAACAAAATGGACCGCCCTACCCCTAATACTCAGAAAGAAAATGAAGCCAAACTTAGAGCCAGTTATGGCGATTTGGTTTTTACTGAAAAACTGTATAAATCAATTAAAGTATCAGAAGCCTTGGAAGCCGGTGTCGGTCTAAATACATTTTCTCCTAAGCATGCTGAACATATCCAGCTTACTCAGTTTTTTATTGCCTTCGATTCTCGCATTTCAAAGCTAGGGAAATAATTATGTCATTACGTGATAGAGCTGCTGGTATTGATTTACTTGATGAATCCAATGTGGAATTGCGCGAAGGTGAGAAAATTTTAAAAATACCTGTCTCTGAGATCTATTCTGAATCGCAGGTACGGAAGTATTTTCCGATTGAGAAGATTAAAGATCTTGGTGCAAGTATTAAAGAGCATGGTCAGATACAACCTATTGTCGTTTATCCTATGGATGGAAAAGGTTATAAAATTCAGAAAGGTGAATGTAGATGGCGTGGTGCAAAACTTCATGAAATAAGCCATCTTGATGCGATAGTCCGTACTACTGGAACTATGTTTCAGCAGTTAGCTGAGAATATTCACCGTATTGATTTAGACCCATTTGAGGTTGGAGCAGCATTGTTGTTGATGAAAAAAGAGGAGGGGTTAAACAACAAGCAATTAGCAAAAAAAATGACAATCTCTGAATCTGAAATATCAGCATTTCTTAAAACTGTTTCTGCGCCTGAATTTGTAGTGAAGGCGTATTACGATGATCAAATTGGTGACAAAGAGACGGTTAATTCCCTTCGTATTGCGGCCTCAATGAATGAGGAAATGACAAAAAACTTGCTTGCAAATGAAGTCACTAGGCAAGGCGCTCAATTGTTAGTGAAAAAGCTAAAAGTTGAAACGATAAATGTGAGTTCAAGAGGGAAGAAGAAGTCTAAAGCTCGTGATGCTTCTCAACCTAGAACAAATGAAACTCATATTAATCAACCAAAAGCTATTCGTGTTTCATTAAGTGATGGACGGCAAGGTTTGATAGATACGCATGGTGAGGCTGATATCGGATATTTATCAATTATTATTGATAAATGCTCTGAGGCTGTGATTTTACCTGTTACGGATGTGAATTTAATAGGCTACGGCAATTAGTTATGCCGATTGATAGAAAAGGGTTAGCTCTATTGGTTAATGCTAATCGTGTGAGTTTACTTAAAACTTATTCCTTCTATATTTCCGGTTCAGCCTCGGAGTTAGTAGAAACTTTGACGGAGCATGCTGTTCAGAAAGGGTATGTCTATGAACGGCGGCCACCTCCAGGACAAACACTGCGAGAATGGTGTGTCAAAAATCATGCACCTCAATGGGCATGTAGAGCGGCATTTGATTTACTTATTACGAATGACTGGACACCAAAGAGTGACACCGAGAAGGCAATTTCTGCTAGGTATATATTATTAAATAATCACTCTATTACGGAATTATGGGTCGATCTCTTGGGGGATTGGTTGATTGTGGCTCGTGATGCGAAAAATGAACATTAAAATAAATAATTATTACGATAACCTAATCGTAATTAAGGTGAATTAATATGACTGACTTTCAGAACCGTGTTGATATATTAAAAGAGATTGCAACATTGCCACGTCAGTCAGTATGCTTTCAATTGGTCACTTTGCTGCGATGGTGTGACAACGGTTTAAATGATGCCAGTGTAGAGACCTATAAATTAGGGGATGATCTCTACTATAGTGCTAAATCGTTAAAAAGTTTGCTTGGTATTTCTACAAAAAGTAATTTCCATAAAGGGCTTTATGCTCTTTTTGACGCTGGACTAATTGAACGACTTGTAATTGATAAATCTGGTGAGGTTGTTTCTCATGATAACTATCAACGTAATACTGCAATTATTTTTTGGAAGTTGAGCGCTAAAGGTAAATTAATGAAATAGAAATTTTGCATGCAAAATTTTTAATGAGGTTAAAACGTTTTACTTAATCCTTCCTTCTAGTTTTGATTGGACGTTCTCGCGTTCGCTCGGTTCATTCCGTCGCAAGCTCCTCCCACGATAACCGGCATCCCTAAAAGCAACGAGTTGCTAAGGGGTGCTCGATTCCTGTGAACAATCACCCAACGCAACAGCAATCCTTCTCCTACCGTCGAACTCACAACATCAAGAGCTTTCACCTTTCCCTGCTAAGTGTTTGTAATCGTCGCTACCGGTCTCATGCGTCATTGTACTTCCTGCGTGTCCATTCATTTCCCTTTCCGCTACTGCCTGTTAATCGTTTCTCACCACAACCTGATTCACAAGGGTATATAAACGCTTCGCGCCCTTGTAAAGCAGAACGATGGCAAGAAATCGAACAGTCAGGCGAAGAACGGAAATGAACATCCACTTAAACAGGAAGCACTGCCATGACACATTCAACCGCTATCAACTCAACAATCACTAAGCAGCAACAGGCGACCAGCGTATCCCCTCTGGAGCAGTCAGGCTCTAACAAAAATGAAATGTTGAAGAGCTTCAAGGCGGGCAAGTTACGCAAGAATGCTAAAAAGAAAATAGCGGATTTGTTGTCTATCGCTACCTGTATCACGTTAAAAACGCAGTCTATGGGGATGGATGATTGTTATCGCTATAACGAGCCTCGCTTGATTGATGTGGCGGAGTTTTGGACGTGGTATGACGCTGAATACAGCGAGCTAGAAATCTATCTTTATGTCAAAGATGGCCTGCTTGTGAATGCTCGATTCTCTGATTGTCCGTATCACTTTTCTGATGACGTTGTACTGACCTTTGATGCCGTGGAAGAAAAAGCCGCGCCCGTTGAGGTAAAAGAACCGGTGCCGCTTCGTGATTTGTCACAAGTGACGTTTGAAACCACCGAAACCCTAGTCATTAAAAAAATCGACATTATTTGGAGTGAATCAAATCACTTTGAAGACGGTGAAGTACTAACGCTGGCGCAATATGATGAAAAATCAACGCGTGAAGCGTTAGAGATTGGGCGAGGGCAGGGATACGCAAAAACAAAATTGACGGTACATTCTGATCGTGGCGTAGAGAAAATCTTTCGTCATGACATTGATGCTGACTACCCGACGCTGACCTTCGATTTGGCGGCTCGTGGTATCAAGGCTGTCGCTGTGGCCACGAAACCGCGTACCACTTACTCGTACGTTATTGAGGCGTTAGCCCAGGGGTATATCTCCCCGCTTAATCATGATCAAAAACACCCTGAACCCATTGACCCAACGCCGCCGAATTCACGCAACGTCGTGAGCTTGGGCGACTATCAAGAGCGTATCGAGGCCAAACGTGATCGCCTTGAAGCGAGAGCCGAAAAAGCCACAGCAGAATCAACCCGTTATTACCTGGCATCAAAAGAGCGTGCGAGTCATATCCCCTTTGGTCAACCTATTCTCGTTGGTCATCATAGCGAAGGCCGCGCCCGTCGAGACGCTGACCGTATTTTTAATGATATGGGTAAATCCGTGGCGGCGAGTAATAAAGCGGGCGAACTAGAAAGTCGTGCCGCCAGTATCGGTACGGGGGGCATTGCATCCGATGATCCCGAAGCGATTCAAAAATTAAAGGTAAAACTTGCCAGCCTTGAATCTGCACAAGACACCATGAAAGCAGTGAACAACGTTATTCGCTCTAAACACATGAGTGACGCCGACAAAATCGAATACATGGTGAAAACACACCGCTTTAGCGAGTGCGCTGCGAAAAAGTTGCTTGAACCGGATCACGTTGGCCGTGTTGGTTTTGCTAGCTACCAATTACAAAACAATAACGCCACCATTCGCAGCACCCGCGAACGCATTAAAGAATTGGAGGCATTGCACAATCAAACGCCGTTAGACGCACAAGGAGAGGTTGAGGGGCTTGCATGGACACTGTATGAAGAAGATGGTCGCGTTAAGTTTTCGTTTGATGATAAGCCGTCAGAATCTGTTAGAGCGTTGATTAAATCTTATGGCTTTAAGTGGTCACGTTATAGCGGGGCTTGGGTACGTAAGATCACCCCGAATGCGATTGCCGCCGCTGAAATGCTGGCTGAAACATTAAGTCGTAAAGAAGAGTTGTAAATGAGGATTGCCCCTTTCTAGCTCGAACTAGAAGGAGGCAAATGTAACCATTAACGAGGTATCAAAAATGATCACAGCGAACGATATTATCAGAGCTTTTGAGCAAAGAAAACCCATAACCTTTCATGCGCTTAATGGTCGGGAATTAAAAAAACTGTTTAGCGAATTAGCCGCCGTTCGTGCGGGTGCTTCTCACTCGGTTTAACACGGTCAAGCTGTCAGGGGATAGTTGATATCCCCGTTTTAATTTTCAATCCAATAATAAGGCGAATGTATGAACTATTTAATTTCTGGTGAGTGTGATCAATTACCGTTACATAAACTATTCACAGATAATCAGGGTCAGCAATATTTAGTATTACGTGATGAACTCATTATTAAACAAGTCACCATCAATGACGGTTGTTTTTCGGGTGTTTGTCAGTGTGGCAATAAAGATTTTTTTGAGCTTTCAATGAATGCTTACTGTGATTCTATCCACTATACCGAAATGGTTGAGCCTAAACCGTTTTCGCTAGGAAATGTTTTTATCACACCTAATGCATTGGATGTGTTTAATAAGATTCAAGAAGAGGCTTTGTCGTTTCTTGCTCGTCATGCCGCCTGTGACTGGGGCCATGTTTGTGTTGATGATGCTGCATTAAATAATTCAGCGACGGTTGATGGATCGCGTATTTTATCGTCGTATCGTTATCAGAATAAAGAAGTCTTGATTATTACCGAAGCCGATAGAACGTACACCACTTTGTTATTGCCGTCTGAATATTAATAATAAGCCGTCACTGTTTTCACAGTGGCGTTTTTTGTGGGGTTACTGCGAGGTCATCATGAATACTGTATCGCTCATCAATGCTATGAATACACCCCGTTGTTCACATCGTCAGACCAGCCGTTTATTATTGGCAAAAAATAGAATTAATAAAAAACTCACAATGAGCCGTCAATACAATGTATTGTGTGAAAACGATAAAGTGCAATTACGGGCCATGGGTATCAGTCAACTTGTGTGTGATAGGGTTGGCGCACAACGTTTCTATGATTATAGTGAATTGCAGTTGTTAGAAGATTCATTAAATACAGTGACAGAGATACCGTGGTCAATCACGTTGTTTAATGGTGGTGCTTGGGTGAATGCTCGTTTTCATCGTTTGGTGCCCGCATTGGTTTTTCATATTACGGCGTCGGGTAAATATAAGTTGTCTCTTTTTTCATTGAATATTAACCGGGGTGATAATCGCGTGATGATGGACAGTTATTATTAAGTCATCCATGGTTATATTGTTAAGGTCGCACTTGTGCGGCCTTTTTTATTTATCATCATAAAAAGCATGACGGCATACGCTATGCCTCTTTTTTGTCTTCGACAGGTAGCAATGTTTTTTTTGGAATGATTGCCGCCGTATAAAGAGCCGCCTAGCAAGAAGGTGGTTTTCTTTTTTTATTCGACCTTGTTAGGGTTTAGCCAATTGAATGGTAATGGCTTATTGATGATTGACGGGTTGGCTTATATGCCGCGAGCGGCATTGAATTGTTCATGTTGAGTGATTCGTGGTTTATTACTTACGTTCTGTTAATGCGGTGCAGTGTTATTTAAACTGAAAACTAAAAATAACACTGTGACGCCGTCACGCTTTGATTGTCTTGTTGTGATCTGCTCCTTTCTCTGTGTTGCCCTGGTGCGTTCTGTGCCGTTGTTTTCCCCCTCGTTACCTTGTGCTCTCTTTACCTTCCTGTCTGATTTCAGTTGGCAATCAGTCTGCCTGAATGTGTCTACTGAGCAATGATCCCCTTAAAAGAAAGAAAAATGATGATCGATTTGGATGGGTTGGATATTGCAATATATTAAGACTACACACCTCGCTATCTCGATAAATCGAGATGGTTGTTGTTTGTGGTTCGTAACTTGCTGATATTTAAAGTGAAAAAATTAATATTTTTACGAGTTTCGGCATTATCGAATTTTAAAAAAGTTAAACTTAACTTTGCTGAAAGTGTATTGCGTGCGCAATACGCGCGTATTGAAAGTGTATTGAAGCCGCATTTTTAAAGGGCTGCAGCTTATTTTTGTCTCAGTGTATTGCAGGTGTATTGCTGCTGTTTAACCGATTGATAATTATGTCATATTTTGGTTTGCGTTGTTTTTGCGTATTGCGCGCGCAATACGCCTATTTTTTCGTGCAATACACGCGCAATACAGTAGAATGATGCAGTGCAATACATGTGTATTGCGATATGTTGGTGTATTCGGAGGGGAAATGGCGAGAAATCCAGTGGTCCAGGTGGCGTGTGAGCCTGAGTTATATAAGAAGATAGGTGATTACCAGAAAGAGAAAGGTATCCAAAGCAAAGCTGAAGCGGTACGTGAGTTGATTGATTTTGCGTTTAGGGTGTTGGAGCATTCATCGGAGGAGGAAGCAGTTTCAATGCGGGTATTGATGGAGAAGGTGCTGGAGCTTTCGACAAAGAATCTTTACATGCAGAATAATATTTATTTCCAAACCTATAATGAGGAAAAATACTCAGGTGATCATTCTGCGTCTAATGCGAGGAAGCGTGTGACTTTTGAAAAAGCAGAAGAGTTTGTGGAAAGATTTCTCGCGGGGGAAGAAAAAGAAGGGGATAAGTAATATCCCCTTGTCGTTATTATCGGGTCTTTTCGCCTATATCGAAAAGTGGCGGTTGGATGGTGGGTTCATCATTGGGGGTATTAAGTCTGTCAGCCAACGCATGGTATTTATCTGTTTCATGTTCTTTAAAGGATTGGGCAGTATTGTTAACGTCTGTTTTATCGATATCCCTATCGTTGTTTAGGGTGTATCCAATATCTTCGTTGAGTGATTGGATGGTTTCTGGAATATGGGCATCTTTAGTAGTGATATCATGAATGGCTGTTTTAATATCATCGAGTAATGATGTGTTGGTCATTGGCTGCATACTATTGGATTCAATGATAGTAACGTGTCGTCCTTCCTTTTCTATTTTGTGGGTAATATCTTCAATCAGCTGTGAGTTTATTTTTGTGCTCCCCTGGTCCAGTACCATAATAATATTGTCACGCAAAGTATCTGTGTTGACCGTTCGACAATCTGTGTTTCGGTTGACGGCAATAATATCGGCATTGGCGGGGTTGTTGTCATTAATGAATAAGGCATTTTCAATGCCGACGGCCACAATGCTGTAATCAATATTCCTCCCTTCGTTAATC
Source organism: Photobacterium frigidiphilum (assembly GCF_003025615.1). GTDB lineage: Bacteria > Pseudomonadota > Gammaproteobacteria > Enterobacterales > Vibrionaceae > Photobacterium > Photobacterium frigidiphilum. The sequence goes on from NZ_PYMJ01000041.1 coordinate 31,346, forward strand.
GGAATATGGTTTCCCGATTTTGTGCCCAATACCCGTTTGTTTATTTTTAGGTCGCTGATGTCGCCTGTGTCTTTATTGAGGTAGGTGATTTCAATGCCTTTTATGTCATTGTCTGGCGTTTCTATTTTGGCAATTAAAGCAGGGTGGGGGGTTTTTGATTCTGATGAATATATTCGCGGGTGAAAGCGAATGCTGTCATTATCTTTAAATGGACGATGTGGGTTCGTGTCTAAATAGGTCTGCGCCAAGGTGTTGGTGACAGGAATGCCGTCATTGAAATATTGCTGAGCGCGTGCTTCTAACTGACTTTGTTTAAGCGGAACGGTGGCTTTTAATTGTTCATGTTGTGGGTTGATAGTCAGTTGATGTTTATCCGGCTCTGATAATAAGGTGTCTGCTTTAAATAAAGCGTCTTTATAACTGAGTCCTTCTTTATTCATTATCAGCGATATTAACGTGCCGTTTTCACCGGTGCCCCAGTTTTTAAAGTGACCGCGATATTGGCCGGTTAAGGTTATTTTCAATTCCCCTTTTGGTTGCTGGAAAGTGAGTGTGTCCCGGCCCGATTTCGTCGTATCTGGCTGCCCCAATAGTTGGGTGGCCAGTGATTCTGTATAGGCAGGTAATTGCTGGTTAATGACTTTCCCCATGGTCTTGATATCTAAGCGACCATTGATGTCTTGATAGACCGGGTTGTCTTTGGGTATAGGACGGTCGTTGAAAAGCGCTTTATGTTCGGGGTAGTACTTGTCCCTGGTTTCCAGTGCCGAGGGTTTATTGGTCTCATTGTTCACCCATGACAGCATGGTTTTCTCGGTGTTGTCAGTGATGAGTTTAACGTGATGACTGGCACGGGTGATATCGATATACGCCCGGCGAATGTTGGTAAGTATCCCTTTGCCTTTGATGGTGGTAATGACGTTCTCATAGGTTGAACCCTGTGCCATGTCAGCGGTTCGGGTGTAGGCATAATCCCAGTGTGCATCTTTCATTTGGGTGGTTGAGAGGCTCAAGGTGTGCCGATCTTTGCTTTCTAGTTGTATTTTTCCGTTGTTGATATCAGTGACGCGGTAGACCTTGTTACCTTGCCATTGGCGGCTTTTATCGGTTTGCCTGAGCATAATGCTGTCCTCCTTGGCCAGTGGTTGTTCTGATTGACTCCAGAGCTGGGTAAAAGTGTGGTCGTGGTTTTTAGGGAAGAACGGGCGCTCTTCGCCCGTTTTCATGTCAGCCACGGTCACAACACCGTGTTGGCGGTCAACGTCAGTGATGGCGGCGTAGTTGTCTTTGCCGGTACGTAAGATAAGCCCTGATTTATACGGCATCATGGTGGCCATTTCGATATTGGTTGCCCCGACACTGCGCAAACGTGGCACGTTATATTGCTGGGCGCTCAAGTGTTTTTGTTGTTGCAGCCCCTGGCGGATAATGTGGCTGATGTCATCACGCTCTTGGTTGGTGTAAGCAATGATGAGGGTGTTTTCCCGTGAGGCCGGTGTCCGTGATAGGTATTCCAGAGCCACGGTAGTGGCTAGCGCCAGAGTGGCGGTCTCCTGGTCTTTTTTCGGGTTGTCCGTGTTGTGATAGGTGGATATCACATTGTGGCTTTGGTTGATGCTGGCTTGTTCTTGGTCGTCGGCTTGTTGTTCGTTCTTGGTGGCAGGAAGGGGCTGATAGTCTTGCAGCGGGGCTTGTTGCTTTAATTTTTCTAAGGCACTTTCTCCCTGTCGGTCAACGATGTTATGGATGGCACCGAGCAGGGTGTCGTTTTGCTGGCGTTTCATGTCCTTCATGGTGACGCTGTCGATGATATTGTTGGTGATGGCCAGCTCAAAAGGTTTGCCGGCTTCCTGTGATGTGAGCTGGTATATATCGCCCAACTTGACGGCGCGTGCGCCAGTTATATTCACCAATTCGGTGAACTGGTCTATTTGCTGGTTGCTGGTCATCGAGCTTTCATCGAGTAAAAACACTGTGTTGCGAAATTGCCCTGGCGTGTGTTTCTCACTGAGAAAATCCGTGAGCAATGATTGGGCGGTTTGGCTTTGAACGCCTTTGGCCTTGAGCTCATTGACCGCCGCATGGGTGGGGGCCAAGCCAATGAAGGTGGTTTTTTCCTCAGTATCGGCCTGGATACTTTCAACCAGTTTGATGCCACTTTCCAGCATGGTGGATTTACCCACCCCCGCCAGTCCCTGTACAGCCACAAAACGGTCGGGGGTCGTGGTGATTAGGTAGATAGCACTTTTTTGGTCTTCGGCCAAACGGTCTTGTTGGGCAAGATAATGGTTGGCTTGCTCGGACGTGGCCAACGGGGTTACGGTGTTCTTGCCTGCGGCTAATCGGTCAAGAATACGGGTTTCGGTATTAATGGCAGCATGGGTGGTCCAGCGGGTGCCATCATGGTATTCGGCCGATAACAGCTGTTGGCCTTTTTCGGCTTGCTGGAGGTGAGCCACAATGTCAGTTTCTTTAATGGCCTGGCCTTTTTCTTCAAAGGCGTACTTGATCGCTTCAATCACCAGTTGCTTTTGACTGAACCCTGCTTCTTTTTCGGAGACGGTGCCAATGGCGTATTGGACGGCGCTCTCGATGAGTCCTTTGTCGAGAGCCTTGTCTTTCAGTGTATGCAGTGTGGCGTTAACGTCCTGGCGCAGTACATCAAACGTTTGGCTGTTGATGAACTTTTCCGGGGCGCTATCGGCCTGCATGACGCGGTGAATGGCGCTGGGTTGGATCGTGCTTTTTTCCAGCTGCTTATCGAGTTTTTCCCCGCTGTCGGTAAAGACATCGATGCGGCTGGCCTGACCATGGTTCAAGTCATGCAATAACTCTTTGGAAGCGGCATAGGACTTCATGCCAATCAAGGTATGTGCCTTGGTGTCGTCCGCTTTGCTCAGGAGTTGGGCAAAGTTATAGCTCAGCGGCGCGTCGTTTAGCTGGCTCTTTGCGAGCAGGTGATACTTGCCGTCATTGTCTTTTAGGTTAATGAACAGGGCGTTGCTGCTACTGACCGTTAAGGTCTGGTGTTGTTTGAGCTTGCTGGCAAAGTGGTTGCCATTGACCCGCAGTTTATCGCCTCTGGCAATTTCAATGCTGTCCGGGCGGCTAATGGAAAATTGACGGACTTTGGCTTCGCGGGTGTTGGGGTTGATGTCTTGGGTTTTGCCTTTGCTGTCTTTTAGGGTGAGTAGGTTATTTTTCCGGTTAATGGCGGTGACGGTGAAATCCTGTTTGGTGTTGCGGCCATGTACCTTCTGCCACTCACTGAGTACCATCCCTTTTTTATAATGGCTGACCACTTCCCGCTGGGCATCGGACAAGAAAACCGGGTTAAGGGTTCTCACCGTGACGCCGTGGCGGTTGATGTTCCCGCGTTGCTGCAGGGTGTGGCGTATCGTGGTGTTCAATGCCTGCACATCTTTTTGGGTGGTGCCCAGCACCTGTACCTGAGACGTGTCGGTGAGGTCACTGTACGCCCTGGCTATCGCATCGATACGCTCGCCGTCGTTTTTCTCATGAACAAACAACTGAGCACTATTGTCCTTGGTATCGACCCAGCTGTGTTCGGTTACGTTGCCTTTTTTCAGGGTGTCCATAACGCGACCGGCTTTCATGCCCTGGCGGGCATGGGTGTGGTTGAGGAAGATCAGTTTGCTGTTACTGACCTTTGCTTTATCAATCAATCCTTGTACCTCGTTGACGCCCAGCTTGTTGGCCGCCTCGACCACAAACAGGTCGCGGTTGCTGTACGGGGTGTCTTTGTCATGAAGCAGGCGCTGAACGGTGTGGGTATGCTCAGGGCGAAACAGGTTTTTAACCCATTGGGTGGCGGTGAACGCTTCGCGCGGTACTTTGGCGCCGGTCGTTTGTTTGCTCAGGGTGTCCGGGGTGATGATGTGGATCCGCTGGCCACTTTCAGTGCCGACATGGAGCAGGGCGCTGGCGATCTGTTGGCTTTGGCCAAACACATTGACGATGTTGGTTTGTTTGCGGCTGGCAAACAGGGTATTGATTTTATCCTGGTTGTCGGCGCTGAGTCCTTGCTGCTCCAGGCTTTGGGTATTCACCAGGGTGCGTAAGTGACGCTTTTGTCCCTGAGTACTGGCGATCAGCTTTTGCTCGTTGTCGATCATGGTCTGGGTGGTAAACAGCGATTGACTGTCGTTCAGGCCGATGAGGAGGCCTTGCTGAATAAGGGTATCGACGGCCAGTTTGATGTCGATGACATCGAGTTTTTCCCCCTGGGTAAATTGGGTTGCGGCGGATTCGATGAGTTTTTCATACCCCAGCTGGTTGCGGGTCTGGCCTTGGTGGTTGATAGCGCGGTGTGCCGCATCCATGGCGGCGGGCTTTAAGATCTGACTGGGTGCCTCGCTATTGGCGCGGGCATAGCTGCTGGCGACAAAGGCTTGTATGTCAAAACCGCTGGCTTTGGCATCGCCTTGCCATTTTTCCATCAGAGTGGCGTCACTGGCGTAGGATTTGCCTTTTCGGGTGCCTTTGGCGGCCATATCGCGTGCGGCGGCTGAATCCATGCCGACACTGCGCGCGTGTTCATCAATTTGCTGGCTGCGGGTTGACTGACTTTGTAGGTATCCCTCGGGCACGCCCTCGATTTCAAACTGGCCTTTGCCCACGCTGTGAATACCATAACCGAGGGGTTCGACTTGCTTGCTTAAATAGCTTTGATAAAGCATACCGTAATACAGTTGATGGTTATAAATCCGCTCATTGGTGCCGTTAATCACCCCGCCTTGCTGCTTGAAGCACGACGCCAATGCCCGCAGGGTGTTTTGTTCGTCTTTGGTCATGTTGCTGGTTAAGGCATGGGTATGCATTTGCGGCTCATCTTCGCGACTGGTTTTGTGGCGAACCATGGCAAAGAGCAGGTTGCCGGTGTTGGCAAAGGCAGTTTTACCATTCTTGTCGGTGTATTTGGCTTGTGCTGCATCTTTTTCCATGTGTGACAGGGTGAATTTGACCGCGTCATCATGGGCTTTCATCAGGCGTTTATCGCCACCGACCAAGGCCAATACGCTGACGGATTTAGGGGCCGAGAAGGTGAAATCAAACCCGCTGCGGTGGTTTTCCCGCTTGCCGTGCACCGTGGTGCCGTTGAGGTGGCCAGATAATACCGCTTCCAGTTGTTTCTCCTCAACGGGCTTGCCCAGCATACCTTCTTGCTCGGCAATTTTCCCAAACCATTGGGTATTGGGCTCGCTGCTCTGCTCTTTGAGGTAGTAGTTGGTTTCTTTCTCGGGGGATTGGGTATCGACCTCTAATGAGACGTTAGGTAGGTCGTGATGTTTTTCTTCGGTAAGGTAATAGCTGGCCGCATCACTGGCGCTTTGTGACATGGGACTGATTGATAACATCGGGTGCTCCTTGGGGCGATAGGCTGTTATGCAAAATAGATGCATCTAGGAAATGTTTTTTCGGGGTTGTGAATATTGTGTTTTGGGATAGGCAGTTAGATTGTTATCGGGTCGTCTTGCCATTCTGAAACGTTGTACAATTCTTAGGGTGGGCGGAGAAGTGTGGTACGTAATGAAAAAAATAGGGATGAATCGAGGCTTGGCAACAGCCCCTGCAATACGCTCATGTATTTCAAGTGTTGTTCGCCTTTAATTAAAGTAATGCTCTTGGGCGCGGTCTGGCTCTATACAGCCTCTCCTTTTGATGGCTGGGTGTTTTGATTTCACTCAAGTGCAACAAAAAATCGTCATGAGTTCGTGCGTGGTTCATCGACCAATGAGTACGCTTGTTGCTGAAAAATTGAGTTTGACTCTCTATTTCGTCTATCAACTCTCGGTACTCATCGAGATGCTTCTCTATCGGTATTTGATAATCAAGATGTGATAGCGAGACTAAGTCGTTAGGGATAAGTTTGATTAACTGACAGAGTTTTAATATCTTCGTCTGAATGACTATTAATGGCATGAAAGGCTCTCCTAAGGGGGAATTGTGAATTTTCATAAAAAACTAAAGATGCTGTTTAAATCCCAGCAGGTGGTTAAATTTGATAATTTGGTTCAGGTGGCGCACGAAATAAAAGCCCAAAATCCGTTGGCTCTTTATGACTTTGTTAATCTAATCTTGAAACCCATGCAATCTGAGGTGAACTTAGTTACTGCGGAGCTAGGGACTGGAGTTGTTAAACAAATTGGGCTTAAACATTTGTTTTCGGGAAAAATGGGATCGTGTTTGTATGACCCAAGAAAAATAGATTCACATACAGACGATACAACTTTAAATCTTGGACGTGATATTGCATTTACCCGCCCCTGGAACAGACAACGTTACATCGATAACTTATGTTATTTGGCGTCTCGTCAACCAGAAATGGAGCCTATAGACTGGAGGGAAGATTATAATCACTATGTGACGCTTGTTCTTCCCTGGAGGTTCTTTTTAGTTGGGACCGGAAACCACTCGATGATGGCTGGTATAGCTACAGGTCTAGGGGAGGTTACGCCTCAAGAGATCAATGATTACTCTTGGTTGCTTTCAAAATTTCATACGGACGGGAGATATTGGTTTGATTCAGAAACCAACAAAAAAATCGATAGTGTAAAAAATTATCGAGGTGCGGCCGTGTTTGAAATTGGACGCTTATTTCTTTCTTAGCTTCACTTCACAAAATTATGTAGTTGATTGCCATCCTGCGTAACTTCTCAGGTATTTTGATTTGGGGAATATTATCGGGTTGGCAAGCTGTTGTTACTAACCGAGTATTAAGTTAATTCTTTCCCCTTCTTCTGGCGCTTCTTGATCAATGAAGACCATTTGACCTCTAAAGCTGCCGTTTGTCGGCTTTTTGCCAAACTGTTCCAATTGACAATCAAAGCACCATTGATGTAGCAGCTTTTGCATAAGATCCGCCGTTAGATGTTTTCCTTTTGGATATTCAATGACCTTAAATGAGGCGCGATCAAATTCACCAAGGAATGCGCAGCCATCGCTATCGATCTTTTGAGTAATTTCAATAATTATTTCTTCTGGCTCTTTAGATGATATTTTGTTTTCAGCTTGTTAGTATTCGTCGAACAATTCGGGTGGGAACCGGATATCGTCGAGTGTCTCGCTGTGGTCAACGAACACTTTTCTTTCACCTTCTTGTGATGTGATGGCGTTGAGGCAGAGCGAGTAAATCTCTAGGAGTTTGTCATGCTGCCTAAGCGATACCGGGGCAGAGCGTTTGAGTAATGTGTGTGTAATAGACAGAGCCTGCCTTGCTTTTTTCTTTTGTTGTTCAATGCGGGGATCGTTGTTGTCGATAGCCGCTTGGGTATACCACGCCATGTCACCGTCTACCCGGAGACTCCCGTCATCAATCTCACCGGCAACGATATTCAGAATAAACGCCGTCATGTTGCGCATCTCAATATATCCAGACTGATAGTCGAAGACTGCGGGCGGGTGTTCGATGTCCTTTAGGCGCGCTCCGGTGTAGCTCTCTGCCGCCTTGTTGACCAGCTGTGCCAGGAACAGCAGCTCCTTGTCAACCTGCTTTCTGAATAACCAAAATTCGACAGTGTGTCTGAGCGCGTAGAGGCGAGAATGATAGACAGGCGAAAAAAGGGTGAAGACCAGTTCCTCTTCCGGGTTGAAGTTGCCTTCTATACACCATAGTGCCCGCATTTTTGGGTGGGACAGGTTGGCCCGCAGCTGCTTCTCCAACTGGGCCGCAAACTCGACGGTGGTACGAAAATACACATAGGGCGGCTTGCCCGGAAGACTGTGTCCTTCGCAGGAGGCGATGGTCTGGATAAGGCCTGTGTTATTCATGGTATCCACGAGCGGTTTTATTTTCGGCTCGATGATGTCGTAGTTTTTTGGCCGGGCCGTCACAACCCACCATGATCCCAGCAGCATAAGCAGGTTAAACAACAAGCCGAATTTGAGGATGGTGTCGATCTCGGAGGTGCCCCAGCCCCTGACACTGCTGTACGGCACGTCGTTGTTGAGCAGGACAACAATGAAACCCGCTGCCAGGCTAAGGAGTATCGACAGCGGGTTCGCATAGAATCGGTTCAAGTGATGATAGAAGCGCCTTATAGCGGACGTATGTATCTGTGTGTTCATCGGTTTTTTCCTTGTTGGTGATTAAAAAGCTTGGTACTTACAAGGTTATTTGCTGCTGCTCTTGTAGGTAGTGAAGCTTTGTTATAGTCGATTGACTTATAAGATATTTAGAGGGCGTGTTATGGCTAATGTATTGGGGAAGTACTACGTGTGTGGGCATCAGGTATCTACCGGCGCTGTTGAATGCCCAAACTGTAAAGACCCGGATCCATTATCAAGAAAAGCCAATAACGATAAGTTCAAGATGATCTTTGTGGTTGTTGTGCTTATTGTTCTTTACTGGTTGGTTGTCTGATGTAGCAAGCCGCGGCCTCTTTGACCGGTTGTGTCAGGAACACGGCACGTGCCGTGGGATGGTTTAGTGCTCAGGGGCGTGGAGTGGTAGGTGGTTTTGGTGCAAAAAAGCGTCGTAAAGTCTGAACCTGTTGTTAAAGGCAATTGTGTGGCCCGCCGAAAAGGTCGAAGACGGGATCTATTCTGAGAGCAGAAACAACATAAAACATAATCATAACCAGCACCTGGGTGCAACAGATGATGGTTACTGACATGGTCAGCCACATAAGAGACTTAATGGTTAACGGATTGGTGATAATGCCACGTCGAAGGAGTCCGTATGACCGCATAATGCCCGACAGGCTCATGATGTACATCGACAGGTAGGCAATTACCGGAAAAACCGAAGAGCTGTCGTAGATGGCAATCCCGGCCAATACAATCGCCTGGATAATGTGAATAAGCCTCCTCGATATAAAGGATGTGACAACAAATAATAGCGAGAGACTGAATAACATGAGGTCATTAATGTAATCAGAAATATCAGAAAAGAAATAATACATAGAGTAGATAGACATGGGCTCTCCATGGAAGAGGTTGGTAGTTGGGTGCCTGTAGTGACAGGGGTTTATGTTGGCGTCGTTGCTTGTTTTTACCATCCCTGAGGAATGTTTGTATCAATGGTGAAAAGGAAGAGTAGAAATGCCACTAACATAAAATGAGTGAGTACTAATATGATTTCATGTATGAATAGTTGAATGTTTTTTTTGGTTTTCATTCGGGCATCAAGTGCGAGGAAATACATCCCCGACAGGGGAATAGGTAAGAGGAAAAATGCATTAGTGATGGATGCATCAAAAACACCATAAAAGCAAAATAAGATAAGAAAGACTTTCATGAGTTGCACTTTTTTGTCATTTTTAATCAAGAGTGATACAGGTATTAGAACCGCTCCTGCTATTAGGTAATATGAGAATAACGTTGTTATCCAGTCAACATCGTTCATTGTATTTTTCCTTTTTAATTTCTGTTAGAAGATCTGATGATTATTTTGACGTTGTAACTCACATTTCTTTCCACTCTGATTTCTTTGTTATGTCTGTTGTTATTGATATTTACCGGGTTCGTTATGTGTGTTCGATCTTTTTTGAGATATTTACATTCCATTTGTTTTGGAGCAAAAAAGCGCCGAACACTTTGATTCGGAGTTCGTGGAGGTGCTAGGGATGAAGGGAAGGTCGAGTCTGAGCACGGAGGCGACGACGAACACCAGAATAATCAAAGAAAGGATACCGTAAATTGCTTGTGAGGCTTTGGTCAATATTTGTAGCGACTTAATGATTGCCGGGTTGGCAATGATGCCGCGCCGGATGGCGCCATGGACCCTGAAGGGGGCTGATGTGATCATGATGGCGAACGACAGGACCATAAATATTGGAAAAAACGAAAAGCTGTCGTAGATGGCAATGCCGGTTAAAACGATAACCTGGGTAATGTGGGTTATTTTGCCTGAGACAATGGATACAATGATGAACAGCAGTGCCGAGCAGACTAAAGTCAGGACAAGGAAATAAAAAATGTAGTCAAGATAGGAATTAAAAACGGGGTAGATATGCATGAGGTTCTCCATGGAAGAGGTTGGTAGTTGGGTGCCGTGCGATGGGGTTGACGTATTGATGTTCGATCGCTTTGTTTGTGTCGGTCTTTTTGATGAGACGTTTTGCAAGGAAGTCGTGTCAGAGATGAGCCCTGTTTTTTCGTTGTTAAAGGGAAAACATTGGGTCGATTCTGAGAATATAGATAATGAAGAAGCCAAGCAAGCCCAGGCCCATGATGCCCCATATGGCGATGATTACCGTGCTGATGAACAAGATTATTTTAAAGGCGGGCAGGTTAAAGAAATTGCCCGCCTCGACGATGTCGAATGATCGGCGAAGGAATAACAGGGTCATGATAAACACAGATAGATAGGTGAAAACCGGGATGGCTGAAAAGCTGTTGTAGACAGCAATGCCGGCCAGCACAATGGCCTGGACAATATGGGTACGTTTTTTCGAGATAAAAGTGATGATGACGAACAGCACAGAAAAGTAACAGAGTGCCAGCCTGCTCATGCAGAAAAACATTTCCGTCAGGTATTCATTCATGGCGTAGGTAGACATAGGCTCTCCATGGAAGAGGTTGGTAGTTGGGTGCCGGTGCGATGGGGTTATGACGTATTGATGTTCGATCGCTTTGGGTGCTCCCTATACGAGCTAGTCAGTGTTCTAAATAGGAAAAAGCGCCAGTAGGCGCTTTGATGAGTTGGATGTGAAACGTTTTATTGTCTTGTTTGCGTTGTGGACCTCTCGATAATAAATGCGAAAAATAGCAGAGTCGTCCCTGTCATCGGGAGGATCGGTTGGCTGGGAAAGCGAAGGTAAGTCCAGAACAGCAAACACAGAAGCCCAAAGGCATCAATCAGCATCCTGGCTATGGGCGTCCTGATGTGGTTGCGCCAGCGTCGCGGATGGGAATAAATACATGCGACGCAGGCGAGCATAATAAAGCCGATTGCGATCATTGTGATGGTTGTTGCTACAGAGGCGAAAGGGTAGCCTGTCAATAAAGCACTGCCTAAGACTAATCCTATTTGCAGTAAACGAAGGGGATATATCATCGTATTTCCTATTAAGCCGAAAAGATGTGTTTTTCGTTAGAAAAACGCAGTATCGGGCGGCCCTATTACGTGGGTGTTAGTCAATTTGATCGAAAGCAGTTGGCATGGAAACGACGTTGCAGGTATATCGAAGGTGGTTTATTGGAACTCGACAAGCAGGGTTTCATTTTATTCTCCGTTTTTCTCTTTTCGTTATTTCTCGGTATTTACATGCGTGGCCAGGGTGTTGCACCAGTAAGACCAGCGATGATGTATCTCGTCGGTTTGCAGGATACGTGCGTGAAGGTGTTGTATTTCCTCATAGGTTGTTGCTAAAGGTTGGTCATCACACGCGACGCCAAGTAGCCAGTCGAGGATATCGAGTGTTTCCTGAACATACTCAGGGGAACGAAGGTGATGATGTTGTCTTTTTATTTCTCGGATTATTAACCAGGCAAGGCCGGCAGCATCGGCTTTTATGTCAGTTGCGTTCATTGTCTTTTTACTCATTATCAGAAAATCTCTGGTTCGTTAATATTTTGCTCTTCCTGGAACAATTGCTCGGTGACCGCTTCACCGTCTGCTTGCTCCTTCTCTTTGGCTTTCTTCTCGGCTTGTTTATCAGAGGATGGCTTCTTGTCCTTTTCAGCCGTTTTTTTCTTCGCAGCCTTGGCCTTGTCAATGGTGGCTTTCATGCGGGCCTCTTCGGCATCGCGCTCGTCATCGTCCTCGAATTGGGCGGTGTGTATGCCCATTAACTGATGTTGTTCTTCGGTTGATAAGAGGTTGAGGGCGCTGATTTGGCAATAGGTCAGCATTTGTTCAATGGACTGCATTTTCTCTGATGGGGCGTAATCACGTTTGATGAACGGTGGACAAAGGTCACGCATCTTGTCGAATTTAAGGTCTAGCTTGGTAATAGGGAAATTACCCGGTGAGCGTAACCAGCACTGCAAGTCATCCAGTTGCATGATTTCAGAGGGAATGACCGCTGGGCGGGTGATGGTTTGGTGGCCTAATGAAATACCGTCACGCATGGCATGGGCACCGTAGCTGTAGTTCTCTTTTGAGATATCCATTTCCTGCTCGCCCAATTCCTGAGAGGAAACTTTAGCCATTTCGTTGGATGGGGCGCGGAAGAATAATCGGGTGTTCAAGAGGTCGAAGATCTCCTTGCCAGCATGATTACCATAGATTTTGGATAGCTGGGCATAGGATTGAATACCGATGATATAACAGCCGCCGAACTTACGGACCTCGGATATGGTTTCAGACAGTTCCGGCAGTTTATGCAGGCTCGGCGCTTCATCCATGATCACCCATATTCGGCGGTCGGGGTTTTCGTTTTGCTCCAAAATGGCGGTGGAGGCGATGGATAACCACATTGAAATGAGCGGACGCAACGAGGCGTGCTGCTGGGCGTTGCTCGACAAGAACAGGAACCCTTTTTCATCGTCATCTTTTACCCAGTCACGAATAGAGAATCGAGGACGCAGGGGATTGCCTTGATCATCTTTCTGGTCGAGTCCCTCCAGAAAGCGCAAGGATTTTATATAGGCCGCTAATACCGACTTGATAGAAATGGCGGTTTTCTGGATTTTATCGGAGACCAGAGAGGCCGATTCGGTGCCTTTGAGGTATTCGCTTAATGATTCCAGCTCTGAGGTCAGCATTAATTCGAGCAAGCGTTCGGTCGTGCGGTTAGGCTCGTTGACCATCTTAAACGCGGTGGAGGTGAATATGGTCCGGGCCGATTGAACCCAGAATGGATCGCCGTCGCCATTCATCGGAATGAGCGCGGCGGCCATGTTCTCGAAGTCGGTGGCATCCTTGGCATCACACCAGGCATCCCAGAATGCGCAACGCTCATCAAACGGGTTTAAAATGATGTCAGTTTCCGGGTTGTAAAACTTACTGACAAAGGTGCAGCCTTTGTCATAGATGATGGCTTTATCGCCCCGAGCCTTTATCCAACGCAGTATTTTGCGTAACGCTACCGATTTACCTGATCCTGTCGTGCCATCAATCAGCATGTGCTGAACTTCGAAATTGTTTTTAAAAATGTTCAGGCCATTTATGGCGAATGGCGATTGTTGCTTCTTCTTTTTAAGCTCTTTGGCCAACTCGGGGGGTTCGGCTATTCGAACCCCACGGATGAAATGATCCTCGGTTTGTTCATCCCCTTTTTTTTTGAAAAAACTCATGGCGAGGGTAAAAAGGGTCAGGCCACTCAGTAGGCTGGCGAGGAAATACAGCTGCAGTGAAAACCAGAATTTTGCATTGGCCTCAATAAAAAACGGGTTGGCCAGTTGTTGGCCCAGGGTGCTTTTGTAGGTCATACCATCCCATATGGTGAACACCTCATGGGTATCGGGTTTTATTTTGGCGATAACATTGTAAAGCCAGAAGTAATAGGTGCCCTTGAGGGTGTCTTTGTCGAGTAAAATCACACATAACAGGACGGTGAACGCGACAATGGCATAGCCCATCCAGCGAACCAGCTTGGCATTGATTTGCAGGAACATGGTCAGGTTGTGAAATGTTATCTGGCCGCCGCGGGTGTAGTTACTGTGTTTAGGGCGCTTATTGGTCATTGTTGGCCTCCGGGGCAAGGGTAGGTGTTCGTCAAACCGATGATGGCTATCATTCCAGCATTGAGTGTGGGGTCTTGTTTGTCCGTGGGCGCGTTGTGATAGGTATCGGCAATGATGTCAGCGAGTCGTTGACGGTTCAGGGGTTGTTTGCTTGGCAGGCAAAAAGCCAGTGGCTTGTTGTTGGCACCTAACATGGCATTCATGTACATGCTGGCATCCATAATGCCGTTTAGGTAGGTTTCAGCGACAGCCCGCACCGTTGGGTCAGGGCTGTTTATACTGTTCAAATGGGTCTTGATGGAGGCCGCGTGCAACGGTGTGGCAAGCGCGAGCAGGGTGATGAAAAGTAAGCGTTTAACGCAAAACATAGTGAGCCTTTTTTTGTGATTAACTGATCATAAAACCAGTATAAATGAGGTTAAATATTGACCGTGTGGTATAATGATTGTTAATAAATCATCAAGTTAGAGTGAGGTTTCTCATGAGCGATTCCGATAACACATTGCTGGCTGCTGTTGCCATGCGGGCAAAGAAAAATGCCATTGACCAGGGCGGTCATGCATCAGCGGATACAGGCGTATCAATCACTGCAAAAGTGAAAGCCTTGTCAGAAGCTGGTTTTTCGGATGGTGAAATCGATAAAATTTTAGCGGTTGAGGGGGCTCAGCCTGCTGCTTCGCAGGATGAGCACATGGCTGCGACTGAGGAATATAACGAACAAGTTGACGAGTCGATCCATTTTACAAAAGTCAATGCCGTTATCATAATGGCTGGAGTATTTGGTCTCTTTATTTCTGTTTTGTTGCCTATTAGTCCTAAGGAGGGCTTTTTGCCAACAGTGTTATGGGTTGGTGGTTGTATAGCTATTCTGTTGATTCGAACAATTCCGTTTGCGTTCAAAAAAGCCGGGTACTTCCTTAAGCGTTAATGTTTTATCGCGATCCTCTTCCCATCGCGGGATGAGTGATGGGGTCGGGTTTTGTTTCAGCATCGACCTTAGACTCGATTACCTTTTGTGGTTTAGCTTCAGGTAATGGTGTTTGATGTTGCTCCACCTTATCTGCAACTTCATCCTGAACATCAATGATATTCTCGTTGGTCTCCCGAGTAATGGTATTAAACCTATTCTCGTCAAAGTAATCTCGTACGCCTTTGCCTTCAATGATTAACTCTACACCCTCATCATGGCGTGTCTGAAGTTCACTGTGCTTCTCCTGTTGAGCCGCGCGCTGGGCGGGAGTCAGTTCCAGTTTGCCGGTCTGTTGCTCATAACTCTGGCGTAATCCATCAGGATTCTGCGGCAGGGTGTCATCGGTGTAGCGTTCTAGCTTGGCCAGGGTCTCCGGCTCGTTGAGGAACTGCTGGATGTAACCAGCCCGTTGCTCGCGAAGGTCTTCGGTGCTGCCGTACATGATCCCCTCGAAATGCTCCGGGTTCTGCTCCTTCATATAGGCTTGGAAGTCCGGGTTCAAGTTGAATGATACACTGTTGCTTATGTCCTGGACCTTGTCGGCTGTGCGTTCGAGTCCTCTTGCATGGTTAAACTCGGTGGATGCCGTGATGGCCAGAGATTCGGTGTCCCGCAGGCTGTCGCCGATGGTGGCCAGCGCGGTATCGGCCTTGGTGCGGGTCTCACTGCTGCTATCGGTCAAATCATAGTTTTTGACCACGTTGGCGGAGGCATTGAATTGCTCTTGCAGTGCCCGAGACTGGCGGTCGCTTTCTGAGTCGCTGGTTGTGGTGCTTTCTCGTGTGTCTTTCGTAGATTTATATCCCATATCCCCTTGTACACCCACTTTTGCTCCAAAAGGTAATGGGATATTACCCCCAACTGTTCCTGATACACCCGCCCATTTAGATGTGAGGTGTGATTCAGCTTCATCGCGCGAGATGTTGTGGAGCTTGGCGTATTCCTCTACGGTGCTGTTCATGGTGCTGACTGCCCGAGCGGTTGATGCGCCTTCCTTGTTGGAGGTGATGTCGCTGTAGCTCAGGGTCTTGTTGGTGTTCTGGCCGAACTGGGCAACCTGGTCAAAGGTCTTGTCGGTGCTCTCATTGTACGCGGTGCGGTGGGTTTCTGCCTGGCTGTATGATTCCCGTGCTGAATTGCGATAACTTTGGCTGACGCCCTCGCGGCTGTTGAGGTCGAATCCCAGATTCTTGGAAATTGAACCGGAGCCATCCAGGACCTTGTGGCCGTTGCCGAAGTCGGTGGTCATGCCGCCCGTTTCATTTTGCACTGTCATGCCG
>NZ_PYMJ01000042.1 GCF_003025615.1 Photobacterium frigidiphilum
TTAAAATTCAGCCACTTAACTAGTGCGCAATGGTGGGTTTTAAAATCGATATTTTGGTTGTATCCCTTTGATACCAAGGGTTACAGAGGAGTCTGGTGACAAACCGTTCTTTTAGTCAGAGAACCCTATAAAGGGGCTAGGAAAATATCTCACGCTAAGCAATATTTTGAATTATCCCCTTGCACGAAAACGAACGATTACGGATAGCATCGACAAAGCCAAATCACTTATGGACATGTAGATCATTTCATACAGCTATTGGGGTAGATATTTTCCATTTTCTAAACTTACCCCAGTTATAAAATAAATTAGCCTTAATCGTACCCATACGAATAAGAAGTGATTTATAATGTAAGGTTAATAGTATGGGTACGATTAAGGGGGGTGATATGAGTGAAGTACGAATTAGTGGATCTCAAAAAAATGCGATGTTGACGATACACTTTATCGAATTAAAGCATGGCTTGCATACGCCTGTTCACACCAGTTATTTACGTAAACAAGTAGATTTATCTCTTTGTAAAGAAATGGCCTCAAATCATTTTTTAGTCTCGCTTAGAACATTAGCTGACAATGGCTATTTAGTTTATCAGCCCAATACTGGGCTAAGTCTGAATGCCCGTGCCAAAGAAAATGAGAATATGTGGCAATTAACGGATAAAGGGCGGCAATATGCAGAAGTATGTCATTCTACGAGGCTAAGACCTAAACGGTCTTATCGTAAACGTTGCTAAGAGCCTGCTCTATAACAACGGAGTTCAAACAACTTAACGAAAATCGAAAACGGAAAAGAAATATGTCTCAAACAGAAGAAATTTGTAATCCAGAGTTAGCAGAAGAGTTTATCGCGAGAATATTCGCTACGTTATACGAATCTTGGCCTGTACGTATTGGTCTTGATGCTCAAAAAATTACTGGTATCGACTATGATGTGGAGTTGTTATGCGGAATCCCGTCAGTTCCTGTCCCTAGGGAATGGAGTATTTGCAGTGAGTTGTTTAACTGGCTTAAAGACGAAGGTTATATAAAAACAGATGGGTTCAGGGGGAACGTGTGGACGTTAGGTAGAACTCAACTTACTCATAAAGCCATTGAGGTATTGAAAAAAGTCCCCGACCCCCTCAATCCTGAGAAGAAAAGAAGTTTGATTGATGCCATTGTGGATTCCACTAAAGATAGCGGCAAACAAGTCAGAAACCAAGTCATCAAACTTGCCATGACCTCTCTTTATCAAGCAATTAACTAACGGAAATCGAAAACAGGAGTATGGGAATGATCCAATCAATATCAGATTTCATTCCCTTTGGTATGCAGTGATCTATGTGAAAATATTAATCAACTGTGCGATTGATTAATAGGTAAAAACTATTAGAATTAATTATAATATTGTCTTAATATCAAATTGTCGATACTTACTGGAACTTTAAGAGGTATCTCTTTTAGGGGATCGATGTTGGGTGAGTAGCCCCCTAGCCTGTGAGCGGGATGATCTAATAGAAAAACTAGGCCAGATTTTTAGTTTGAAAGAAGAAAGCACCTAATAGGTGCTTTTTTTGATCTTGCTGTCTTTTATTTTTTTCTACCCAGAACTTTCTCGCCTTTTAACCTCTTACTTAGAATCCAACTAACTCTTTTAGAGCTCCCCCTTGGCATACTACCTTTACCCCATTCTTCGACTGGATATGCAGAGGTAATACGGAGGTTCAGTTCGTTTGTTGTATTTAAAGGCTTTCTTACTGTAAAGAAGATGGCGTAATCATATGCTTCCATATAGTGGTATTGCTCATTGTTCTTCCCTGCGTAATGAGGAATAGCATAAGAAGAAATTAAGCTGTTTTCTACCATGTAAGGTAAGTCTCTTGATAGCTCGTAGCGATCGTGACACCAATACCTTTTTTCTTGGGGTAAAATCATTGGGCCATTTTCTTTGTCATCAGTAAAGCAATGACCGCTATAACTAAGATGTAATTTAACTTGTGCGGAATCTATCTCTACTTCGATAGTTTTCTTTTGAAGGTGAGCTAAGCAATAGAACTTGCCTCCAATTGTAAATCCGCTCCAATTCATCCTGATATAACCTTCTAGTATAAGAGCATATATCATAACGATGGATATATACTTTTGTCACCTCTGGTGAGTGGGTAAATGAAATATTTATGAGTTTTTGTTTCTTTTTTGTGGGTATTTCCTTGGCAAATTAAAGACTGTATCCAGCTTTCCCTTTTTCAACTTATCATGAGGCTTATAATTATTATCAAGCTGAGATTAAGCGACGATTGAAACGCAACTATCTTCAAGTTAGTGCCACACCGTAATTTTCACTAAAACGCCCGCATTTTACATAATGTACATAACCCGCCTCGGCGAACACTGTCCAATTGTAATCCCCTATCCTAACCTCTAAAAACACATCTTTACCTCACCAAAACTATCCATAATTATTGTGACTAAGTTGTTAACTAAAACCCAAGTTACGTTTAACCGCATTTTTAACCCCAAAGCGCCAAAACGATCACTTTTCTTATTTCATTATGATGCTAGTTTCATGTCGATTGATTTTTGAGGAGATCGCCCCCATTTCTCCTTGTAGGTTGAATTCCATTTGTTGTGAGTACTCATCGTTTTGTCTAAAGAAAATTATCACCAACTCCTCTCTGATGTTATCGAAAATAGTTTGCTGCACCTGTATGGCCAAGTGGCAAGTAATGACCATTTTGTGCCTTTGGCTAAGCGTAATACTCTTCTTTGTAAATACCTCAAACCGAAACTCAAGCAACCAGAATACAAAGTTATCAAGGGTGATATTAAGCGAATGGTTTTGGCTGGTCAGCGTAAAGGGGGAGATTTGGAAGCGAAGCTGAATGAACTCTATACTCTGTCTTTGAATTACCAGGCGAAAGCAAATGATGCGCAGAGTTTGTATGACTTACTCAATATACTGTTACATGAGCATGGGTTTGATTCGAAGATGTTTTATGAGTCAGTGAAGGCTGAGCCTGGTGTGATTTATGTTTTACAGGATCATCTAGAAAATTGTTTTGAGGCGAACGGGAAGCAGATTGCACCGGTATCAATGTTGATTGAGCATGAATCGGTTTCTTCGCTGATTGAACTTATCAATGGTACAAAACTGTTTTTTGCTGAGTTGAAAGAATGTAATGAAAAAACCAAGCAAGCGCATATTGAGTTGCATCCAATTACTCTTAAGTAATTAAAATGCTCTAATAACTAAATAATAAAACTCATAAAAACAGATGATTACGTTTATTTTTGTGGCCATAGTATTACTTATAGTATTACTGACTTTACAAAAGAAGAGGCTGCCTATACTATTCTAAGTAATACAATTAGTATTACTTTTTAGGGGGCGATATGAAAACAATAGCTGTTCTTAATCAAAAAGGTGGCGTTGGTAAAACAACGACAACAATAAACTTAGCTGATGTATTAGCTAAGCAAGGGAAACAAGTACTTGTTGTTGACCTTGACCCCCAAGGTAACTTATCAAAAGTCGTTTCAGGCGGTGAAGTTCGTTTTGATCCAAATGTTATGGACCTCTTTGCTAAAGATAATAAAGCTGATGTTCGAGCTATGATTCGGTCTGCGTATGATCGTGAGAATTTTTGTTACATTCCTACTGATATTAGATTAAGTAGAGTTATTGAAGCTGGATTAACACTTAGTTTTAGGGAAGTTCGATTAACTAATCACCTTAATAAATTAAAAGAAGATTTTGATTATATCCTTTTAGATTGCCCCCCTAATTTGTCTCTAACAACAACTAATGCAATCGTTGCTGCTGATTTATTTTTGATGCCTGTTAATAGTGGTGTTTTTGCGTTAGACGGTCTTGAAGATTTGTTAGATGCTTTGAATGAAGTTAATCAAGATCAAAGTTTAAACTATTATGTTTTCCGAAACGAAGTCGCCGCGCAAAACAAAGTTATCAATGGGGCTATTAAAGAGGACCTTTTACAGATAGCCGAAGGACGGATTTTAAAAACAAGTATTAGACGGTCTGAGGATATTGGTCAGGCTTCATTTATGTCGATGCCTCTTAGCATGTACAAAAAAGGGTCTACAGCTATAAATGATTATAGATCGCTGGCAAAAGAAATTACTGAGTTGTTTAAATAGATATTAAGTAATACTAATAGTATTACTTAATACTTCCTTGTAATACTATTAGTATTACTTCGGAGAGGGAATGGACTTAAAAAATAGAAAACGTCGTGAAGATCGACCTAAAAGCGACAAACCACTTACAACCATAACGGCTGTAAAAAAGTCTTCAACTAAACAAGATCCGCCAACATGTTATCGATTTAGTGATTACGACAAGGCTGAGATTGCCTTGGCTGTAACTAATGCTAATGCTAACACAGCGGCAAAAGTAACACCTGCAAAGTTAATTCGCGCCCTGGTTCGTTTGAACAACTCGGGACACGTTGACGAACAAGAGTTAGCGAAAATGATCGAATCGTTGTAATACTAAAAGTATTACTAATTGTTGGGTGTTTAAAAATCTCGTAATGAATACGGAGTGGGTGAAATAGATGGAATTCAAAAGTGATGTTTACAAAACTTTCGATGAAATGACGAATGACGCATCTTTGGCCAGGCGCGATCCGAACTATACATATGTGCCATCATCCGAAAAGATGATCAAGGTGGTTCGTCAGCCGTCTCAAACAACATTAATCACTATAGAGAAAATCAAAGCGCAAAGGCGATTAGAAGAACATTTTGATCGAGGTGGTTCTCAGGTTTCTTTGACGTTACCCAATGAATTTGATTAAAAAAAGGCCAGTTTAGTAGACTGGCTTTTTTTTAATCCATATACTGATGGTTGTAATGTATTGCACATTGCATGTGGGTATCTAGCCATTCTTAATGATGGCTAGTACATCCACATAAGAAGGCAAGTTTACTTGTCAACTCAACTAACTTGAAAGGTGATCACTATGATTACAAAAATAATTGTAAACGATGATAAGCGTCTGAATTTTTTACCATCTATCGCTCAAAAGTACATTCACTTTGAAGCTGCTATCTATCACTATGCGAGTAAGCACATTGAAGATTACGCAGGTGGATATTGGGTGTTTTTAGAGTTAAGCAATGGAGGCAAGTTCTTGCATCTGCAAGATAACGGTCCTCAACGGCTCTATAATACGATGAATTACTTTGAGGGTATGGTTTCATCAGAAGCTGCTGGTATAGCTATTAGTGCTATGGTATTGGCTGATTTTGGTGCGATTGCGTATAGTGCCGGTGATGAAGCTCAAGCACAGCGTTTTTATGATTTTTATTATCAACTAAGAGATTTTGCTTTAGAGCATAATGAAGCTAGTGAAATCTTGGCATTCTTAGATTAATGCTGGATTAACTAGAGAACCCTAATCATTGATTAGGGTTTTTTTTAACTCTCAGAGGACTCTAGAATTTTTACCTTTTCGTCTTCTTGAGTATAAATCTCGTCTGTTTGTATCCCTCTTAGGTGTGCTTTGACTGAGGCCCAACGCGATCCTGGCTCCATATCTTTGTATTTACCTTGATAGTATCGGGGGTGTACAAGGTTATTAAAGTGGGCTCTACACACGTGAGCAGTCTTGAGTGTTGAATCGCGTTTAAATTTGTCAGTTATAGTCAGCGGAGTATAGGGGGTCGTTTTATCTGTCACCGGAGGAATAATGACGTTACGTGGTAAGCCCTTTTTTAAACTGTGTGCGGCACTTTCATAAATACCCATAGACACAATAAGTTTGGCTAGAACGAATTGCTGAGTTATATCATCTTCCTCAACCATCCACATATCTTGGCCAATACGTTCAGACATTTCTTCTGCTGATTTTGACTTTAATATAGATGGTATTAATTGTTCATCGATGTGAAATCGATACTTTCCTATTGTCGTGGAGTTGAAGATTACAGAGAGGGATTTTTCATGTATATCAACATTACTTGGAATCGTGACGTTAATATTATTACGTGCTAACCAATCTTGGCCATAGAGCTTGATTCTTTCATCTGCACTGGCATATGTAACCAATGCTGGCGGGATTAGTGTGTTGTTATAGCGGTACCCTTTGGGTATGGCGATAGTAAACGAGTCGAAAGGCATTGTGACCTTGCCGCCCTTGGCTAAGCTGAAAGACGATCGTAACAAGCTATCAATAAGGTTCGGAGATTCTAAAAAAATAATTTTATTTTTTCTTCGGTATAAACCGTGTTCTTCAAGCGTTATATTATAACTAACGAGATCCTTTTTCTGGATAGCCCCTTTTGCAAATTCTGCCAACATGCCACTTCGGTCTGATGGCATCCCACTTTTAGTTAGGGATTTCCAGTTTGGGTTCTTTTTGGTCTCAATATATTGATCCATATAAATTGAGTACTTAGACATATTCGGTAACTCCTTAAGTCAAAGGGACTATTTGTATCCTTGCTAGGAAGATATAAATAACGACCGTATTGTTATTGAAGTTGTTCTTTACGGATTTGGTGGAAGTTAATACAGATTTTATGTATATCATTCAGCTTAATGTTTAGCTGCTTAAATGCATGGTTACGGTATGCCTCGCATTCATTGGGGCTGATATCACCGTTAAAACGTGCTTTGTTCAATTCCACGATGTAATTGTCTATGGCGACAAAGACTTTTACCAGGGCCGCGTTAGGTGGTGTTAACTTTTCCCTGTCAAATGCCACTGTCTGAGGATTGGATGGTGTAAACGGCAGTAGTTCAATGTCATCAGTGAGTGTATTCAGCTCTTGGCTCTTTGCTCTCACAAAGAGGCGCAACTCAGCTAACTCGTTGCTGATCTTCTCACTGGCCTTGCGTGCAAAGGCCACGGTTACAGAGGTTTCTTTTCGGGTTGAGTAGGCGTACACAGAAAAAATATTGTTGAATACAAATAGGCCGTCGATGTGTTTAATCGCTTTAGACTTGAAATAATCATGCTGCCAGATGGTCGTCAGGCGCTTGTTGTGTAGAATAATTTCATTAATGATGTGCGTTTTCTTTATCATGATGGCGACCTTATAAATTATTTTCCATTAATTTCATTAATTCTGCGGCTTTATCGTCATTATCAGCGTGTTCTTGCCGATTATCTTCTTGCTCTTGTTGGGCGTCGCCTTCGTCTTCAACTGGTTCATTATTTAATGCGGGTTTGTCTATTTCAAAAATAGGACTTGGTTCTGTTGGGTATGGCATGAACTCTTTTACGGGGATCCAGCAGGTTTTGATGATGGTGGCTAACTCACCGGCATTGATGAATGCGCCCACTCGTTTGTTGAAACTCAGTACGCGGTTTGTGGGAATTAAATATTCTTCTTGTTGGCCATACGTTTTGTTGCCTGTCCAGGATTCAGTACCAAATCGATCCAACTCGGCACTTTCCATCTTGGTGATAGTTTTCAATTGTGTGCCTGTCATCCCTGAAATCCACTGTGCTGTTTCTTCGTCGTGGCCCCTATAGCTCATGGTCAATAAGGTATTCGTTTCGATTCCGTTCGATATAGAGCCTACATTGAGGGTTTTGTCTGGCGAGTTGGCGAGATCATTTCTTGCCTGGTAGCTGATCGCCATGTTGATATGTTTGGATAGCAATGTTGCTAATGAATTGGCCAGTTTGTCACTGACTAAAAAACGGACTTCATCAAGTACCATGAAAATTTGTTGGTTCTGTTTTTTACTCAAGCCATAGCTAATGAATTCATCCAATAAGATGAGGTTCGCCGAACGAACTAAATCATCGGCAGTATTCCCCATCACATAAACGACATCTCCGTTATCCATTAATTCAGGAATAGTAAATTGGGTACGGTTTGTTGAGGCTTTAAGTGCGTCTAATTTTAAAAATTCAGTCACTCGATCCCTGAGTGTACTGCCTACGACCATTACCCATTCTTTTTTGTCGTCTGGAATACCGTTGCCATGTAGCAGCGTGCTTAAATGGGTTAATGTACCATCCCATAATGGCATGACGTAATCTAAGACACTTCTATTTCCTGATTTATAATGATCGGCCATATCACCGGCATCTAAAATTTTACAGGCCCGTTTAATACGTTCCTCTCGTTGTCGGATCGTTCCATGCTGAAAAGGTTCATAGGTTCCAAATGAACCATTTAAATCGAGGTATTTAATCGAGCGGTTCGTGTCATTACAGGCTTGTAGCATTATTTGGTAAATGAAGTCGTCAGGTTTAAGATCATTAAACCATACCCCCCATCCTTTTCTAATGGCCTGATCGATTAAAACCCCCAAACCAACGCCTTTACCTGTTTGGCTCGGGCCTAATATTTTGGCGTGTTTTGATTTGAATTCATCGTCAGGGACATAAATAGGCTCTTGATCTTCATTTAAACCAAAAAAGAAAACGCCGTCTTTATAATAATCAGACGGGATGAAGTCGGTTGAATTTAATTCTAAAATTTCATCTCGGATGTCACTTTGTTTTTCGACAGATTTTTTAATGGTATAGCGTCGAATGAAACTTTGGTATTGAGGCTTAACGATTCGGTGTGAAAAAAAGATAAACGTCACACTGAGTATAAATAGAATGAGGAAGTTAAACCAAAACATTTCCCATGTGGTGGTATACTCATCAATAATAATATTGAGGTAAAAAAATGCGTCACGTTCGGGGTAAACTATTTTAGCCAATAAAGAAAGACCCAATAACCCAAGGAAATGCAAAAGAATGACTGCGATAAAAACACGTTGACGAAAATGTTCTAAGAATACATCGATGCCTTTCTTTTCATCTTTTGAATCGACGATCCCCATTAATGATATCCATCCTGAAACGGATAAGGCAATAAATGAAAATAATGTGATCCACGGATTGATGTTATTTTCAATGTTGGTTAATAACACACTCCAATTATAAATATTGTCCATCATAACACTCACTCATTGTTGGTGAAGATACCGTGTGCGCTGTCAAAAGACAGACACACACGGTAATTTTCGTTATGGCGATGCTCCTCGCCTGGTAATTTCGTTATGAGGCCTATAACCCTCGCAATAAGGTGTTATTCCTCGGTTAAAGTTATTCGTTATGGTCAACAGACCGTTATTCATTTGTTGATAGAACATAATTACACTCCTTAAGCTCACTGATGGGGACCAACCCATCAGCAAGGTTATTTTGAATAGCGGTATTAAATACCGCACTTGAAATGTGTTACCTCAGACTTTCGAGTTCATATTGGTATTGCTGCCAAGCAATATGATTCCAATTCAGACGTGGCATTCGATAGTATCACCCACCTCTTTTCGCCTCTACTCATCCAATCTCCCTCGCTTTACTTCTCCCTACCGTGCCAACGGATAGTTCAACAAAGCACTGCGATTCCCACGTTAGTTTTTTACATCGGAACAAAACGCCGCCGAACTCCACATCACTGCTATTCATACGAATCACCGTTACCGGTTTTCAGGGGACCGAGATTCCAAAGCATCTCCCTTACTCACAATGATATTTCAACGTTCACTACCAGAGTCACTAACTCACGGCTTTTTGTTACTTACCCGAATGCAACGTCTTCCGCTGCAATTACAGGCTTGAGCTATACAGCGATCTTTCGAGCTTGCGCCCAAAAGTACCGGATGATCCAGTTTTCACCTCACACCCCTGACACCTCTCGATGCCCTCAGCAGCCCACCTGTCAGGAACAGGTTCTACCCTTTCGAGCAGCCCCTCTTGTGGATTTTCACCACTTCATAAAAAACAGGGTTCACACTGTCACCAGTGCTCCCGTTTCCGTGTCGCCCAAGCTCGCCTAATGGCGGATTGAGTCGAAAGAGGGAGTTACACCCTCTAGCGCTCGTCGTAGCCGTACCAGCCCAATTACGGGCATACGGCTTCGGCAACACTGCTTACTAGGTTGGCGACCTAATAAGCTCACAGTGGTTGGCGACCACTGCTTCATTCAAGCTCGATAAATCGAGTATTCATTACTGATGGAGTGACCCCCATCAGTGAGTTTAAGGAGTGCCGTTATGGCTCTCATTAATCGTCTGCTATTCATTTTTCTGACGAAAAATACGCTCGCAGCGAGCGTTGGCTTCGCCAGTATGTGCAATTCTTGCCCATATTTCCAGCTCGCGCTGGAATCTCTTTTGAAAAAGCTCCGCATTTTGCGGAACCCTTATATGAAAACTATACAATTAGCCTTTGCTAATATAAAAAGATTAAGAGAAATTCTGCCGCTTTGTATTTTTGTATTAAAAAATAAACATTGGAATGTGCAATACAATTATTACTTTGCGAAATGATTACTCGTTATTAGAAAATTGATATCTTCACCTCGTTTATCCACATACCCACACTAACACTGCGATCGTTTTAATGTCTTCGCTTCCGTGTGGATATATGGATAAGCCTACGTATTTTCTAGATTGTTATTTGATAACGGTATAGTCCATTTCTTCCTTTTATATTATGGATTGCACAATCCAATATTTAGCCATATATAGTGAGTTATTTTTGAAGTGTACAATTCAAACCATGACGTCGGAAAATGAAAGGGACACATTAATAATAGTGGTCATATAATCTCGGTTTACCCACATACCCACACTAACACTACGATCGTTTTAATGTCTTCGCTTCCGTGTGGATATGTGGATAAACCTACGTGTTCTCGTATGGTTATTTCTAATAACGATAACATTCATTTTTTCTTAAATAATGGATTGTACAATACGTTTAATTGTTTGTGATTAAGCTCACTTTATGTATTGTTCATTACAAATTAGACCTCTTTACCTGTATAATTATTGAACTGTACAATACAAGAAATATATATGATATGGATAATGACCATGTGTTTTCTGATACCAAGAGTGCGATGATTTCTATTCGTCACCTTGTATCAAAAGGGTATGTTTTCTACACGTCGGGGACATGTAAACAACGTGATTTTCGAAAGTTGAGTTTAAAGTTTACTGACCGCTATGATGTCACACGTACACCGCGACAACGATCGTATGCAGCAGAAAAGGGCCACGCTAATGTTTTAATGGTGTGGTTGACTAGTCAAGATGCAAACACAATGATGTTCTGGTTACTCGCAACGAAAGGAGATAATTTGATCTATGAAATGGAAGATATGAAAGATACCCGATTAAAGTCAGAACGGCTGTCCGTTTTAAATGGAGAATATATTTTATTAAAGGAGCCAAGACGCGGTGATATTCCCCGTTGGACGTGGAAAATGTCCGAAGAATATTATAACCAGTGGAAGGGTAATATTTGTTTGGCGATACGTCACAGAAAAGAAATGACGATTAAGCAATTACATTTTTCATTAATGCGTATTTATGGATTTAGTGCGGCACGAAAACAAGGCTTTGCCTTGTTACGGTTTTTTAATAATGAGTGGGAGCGTTCAAGAAAAGAGCCGTTTCCGTTTAAAGGCAGTTATATTGGCTATTTAACATTGACGAATAAAAAGAGAAATAATCAATGAAACCAACCATCGAATCATATAAAGAATTTCAATGCGCCTTTGATTTTTTCAATAAAAAATTATTCGGTAATGAATTGCCTGACTGTCTCATTACATTGCAGCGTCAGAAAAAAACATTTGGTTATTTCTCTGCTCAACGGTTCACCAGTTTTAATGGTGAAAAAACGGATGAAATAGCAATGAACCCAACGTACTTTTCAACATGTTCTATTGTTGAGGTGATGCAAACCTTAGCGCACGAAATGGTGCACCTTTGGCAGTACCACTATGGAAAACCAGGGCGAGGGCGTTATCATAATAAAGAATGGGCTCAAAAGATGGAGGGGATTGGATTAATGCCTTCATCAACAGGAGAAGAGGGAGGGAATAAAACCGGTGAACGTATATCTGATTATATTATTGATGGTGGCCAATTTGATAAAGCATGTAAAAAATTACTCGATACGAAATTTATATTATCTTGGGCAGATAGTTTTCCTGATAGGAAAACACTCTTAGAGAATTTTGACGGTGAAACAGATGAAGAGTTACAGGCGTATTTAGATGACATTGGCACGGGCTTAACGGTAGACGATATTGCGGAAAATAAAAACAAATCTACCCGTGTGAAATATACGTGTGTTGAGTGTCTTTCTCATGTTTGGGGTAAGCCAGAATTAAACATTCTGTGCGGAGATTGTGATATTGAATTCATTACGGAAGATTAATTTATGAGGGTGCTGTGAAGGGGAAACCGTTAAAGCACGGTTATGTGAGTAGTGGGGATTTTAGGCTGGCAAGTAATGGTATATAGTAAAATTAAGTAACAGCTAGATGTAACTTAATCTTATGGGTAAATGTAAATCGTACTATCAATCTGTTCAGTGTTTACGCGAAAACCAATTAATGGCTCTTATGTCATTGTTGTCACTGCGCGACTTTCCAGAGCCCGTAAGAGGGGCATTGATGCTGCGGTATCATCATGGGTACAGTTTGTCACAAGCGGCGGTGAAGACCAGCACAACCCGACAGGCCGTATCGAGAGCCGAGAAAAAAATATTAATGATGCATGATGTTATTACGGCAGTGTATGTTGCCCAATCAACGTCGCTCGATTGTGAGTGATTCGCAATGCGGAGCATTCCTAATCGCACACAATGAGCATTTCTTGATAGGACGGTTTGAAATTTAACGGTGAGATATATTGTGATGATAGCGATTATTATGGAAGTTGAATGCCAAGCTGCTCTGTGAATGCTTTTCCTGATAAATGGTAACGGTGATTCCGTTCATTGGAAAAACAAACAAATACACTCGGGTGGTCTAATTCAGTATAAGTTGGGTCCTCTTCGTAAGCGTGAATAATTGAACCCAGTTGGATTAAATGTGTTTTTCCATTTAAATCAATAATCGACTTTATATTATCTATTTTTAACTGATTGAATGATGCGGCAAGTGATTCAATAGAACTTAAAAATAACTGTTCTTTTTCATTGTCAGTCATGACTTTATTTGGTGTGTTTTTCTTCATGATAGATCATCTCTTTTATTGTGATTAGGGGAGGGATTAACGGTTATTGATAATAGATGGGGTATTATTGCTATTCAAAGCACCCGCATGGACAGGTCATTTCATCGAGACCGTGACAACAATATCCGTCATCGGCCATTTCTTGCTGGTATTGGTCTCTTTCATCACGCGTGGCGTAATCATGTTTGCGTGCTATTTCAATGATTTTTTTGTAAATATCATCTTCTGTCTGCTTAAATTCTGATTCAATCATTTCTGAAAAAAGCGTAACGTAAACATCATGTGATAAACCACACCGATTGGACGCTTGCTTAGCTATTTTCTCAACTGTTGCCGCTAATGCTTCCATTGACATGGCTGATTGCCTCATGTTTCAACGTGGTGGTATTGAAGGTAAATAATGGTTTTACCTGACCATTATCGATGATCGATATTTCTGTTACCTTCCGGCCATAGTCAGGGTGACGACTGGCATGAATGAGGACGTTTACAGCCCCTACAATTTGTTTTCCAGCGAGTTCATAGCTAATCAGGCCCGCACTGGCAATCAAATACTGAAGGCGTGATACTGCATCTTGGCAACTGTTTGCATGAAGCGTGGTCACACAGCCAGAATGACCGGTGTTGATGGCTTGTAAGAATGCATCAGCCGCACTCGCCCGACGTATTTCACCTACCCAAATACGGTCTGGCCGCATCCGTAGTGCGGCTTCGATGAGGTGTTTCATTTCAACATCACTGTTTGGTCTTTTTGGGGCCTCTAGTGATACTTTGTATTTCAGCCAATCCAGATAAAGTTCTTGTGTATCTTCACATGTAATGACGCGTTCTGCGTGGGGAATATATTTTGCCAGGGCGCGTAAGATAGTTGTTTTACCTGATCCGGTATTGCCCGATACAATGATGTTGCTACCGTATCTGATGTGCTCGATGAGGAAATCCAACATGGTTTGTGTTAATGCACCAAACTCAACCAATTGCTCGGCGGTAATTAAGGATTTAGGTACGACTCGCAGCGTCATGGTTGCTCCCTGGGGAGATACAGTCGGCAATGTACAGCAAAGGCGTGAGCAATCTGGTAGCCTGGCATCAAGAATGGGGCGGTCTTCATCGACTTGTTGGCCTAAGCATCTGGCTATTTGAACGATAAAGCTCTGCAGGGCAATTTCAGACTCAAATTTTGCGGGGGTGTTTTCAATTTGTCCGTTTTTTTCTATGCTAATGTTATCGAAACGGTCGATGAAAATTTCAGTAACGTCACTATTAAGGAATAAGTTTTTAATAGGTTCAAAGTAGTGCTCAACTAAGCCCCATTCGGTGGCTTTTTCTATTGGTACGTCACCAAATATAGTCGCTATTGTACCGATCATTATATCAGTATCCTTATTTTGAGGTGCAACAAGCCGACCTTGTCGGTTAAGCAAGATTAAGGCTTGATGCGGCTGATGGTTATTCTTA
This sequence comes from Photobacterium frigidiphilum, assembly GCF_003025615.1. Classification (GTDB taxonomy): domain Bacteria; phylum Pseudomonadota; class Gammaproteobacteria; order Enterobacterales; family Vibrionaceae; genus Photobacterium; species Photobacterium frigidiphilum. Next base: position 14,456 of record NZ_PYMJ01000042.1, read on the forward strand.
CAATTTTATAAAATACATAGGATCTACAGCGGAATATCGTCATCGAAATCCATTGGCGGTTCGTTATATTGCTGTTGTGGTTGCTGCGATGTTGGCTGTTGTTGACCACTCGCCATGCCTTGACCGTTTGATGTTCGACTACCGAGCATTTGCATTACGCCGTTAAAGCCCTGCACAACAACCTCGGTGGTGTATTGGTCTTGGCCTTGCTGGTTTTGCCACTTACGGGTTTGTAATTGGCCCTCAATGTACACTTGTGAGCCTTTCTTTAGATATTGAGCCGCTACGTCGGCTAACTTACCGAATAGCGTCACTCGATGCCATTCTGTCTTTTCACGTTGTTCACCGGTTGCTTTATCACGCCATGATTCTGAGGTGGCGATTGAAATATTAGCGACTGCACCGCCACTTGGCATATGATGAATTTCAGGATCATTACCTAAGTTACCGACGAGGATAACTTTGTTCACACCGCGACTGGCCATAAAATAAATTCCTTTTGTTGAATATTAGATAGAAATTATTAGGCAGGATTGCCTTTCATGTTCCGTGTATGGATGTATTTATTTATTGTTGCAAGAGGGGGTTTTGCGCACATTTCCTCGAAAGGTTCATTGCTACATGTAAGGGTTCTAATTTTGTATTTGATGGCTTCCCGCTGTGTTTTTTAAGATAGTAAGGAAAACCTCCGTTTAATTAACGTATCAATTTATGCTTTGTGCGAGCGTTTTTTGCTCTGTTGAAGGGCAATAAACTTAGTTAACTAATTAAAGTTAAGAATTATTGATGTTTAATGAGTTTATTTACCAAGACCATCGTTGCTCAACTTGCACTAAAACTGAAACGAACTTTTCGGGGAAATGTGCGCAATACCCCAAGAGGGGGGGCATATTGAGAAGAGTTGCTGTTACCTGGCGAGAAAGAAGTTTATGAGGGTGGTGTTGGTTCAGTAAGTGCTTCATATCTTGCCTTATCGTATTTTTACCAGTAAAAGGTTTCACCGTATTTAATACCATCCATGTAAGTCTCTGCATATTGAAGGGTACGGGTGCATCCTTTTGGTGACTCCCATCTATCGCTATTGCTCCCGTATCGTCTGCAAGTTGTGTCTTTGATGAGGTATGACGGTGTGATATCCCACTTACCGCATTCATTAGAATGGTCACTGCCTTTATTTTTCCACCACGAGCAAGTTCTTTGCTCTGCAATGACAGCAACATATCCGTGTTTCGATGTCATTGTACTGGCATGTTTTTGTGTAAGCGTGTTGTTGTCGCTGTTGCTATCAACGCTACATTCATCAAAGCGTGGCAGTGGGGGTTGGTGGCGGATATTTCGTTTGTGGAAGGCTTTTTTTGCACCACTACAGCCTTGACCAAAGCCGGTTGGTAAGCACAGCCATATTGCGCATTCATCTTCTGATGCAGCCTGGACGGTAAATGAGGTTAAAGAGAAGGTGAAAGGCAGTAAGAGTAAGGTGGCGAGTGTGATGATTTTTTGCATTATATTTCCCTCAGTGTTTTTTCTATTCGGGCTATATACTCTTGTGTTTCTTTATAAGGGGGGATACCACCGTATTTTTTTACCGCGCCTTCTCCAGCGTTATAAGCGGCCAGTGCTATCCGTACATCTTGGTATTTCTTTAATAATCGAGCCATATGAGCGCTACCTGCCTTGATATTTTGCTCAGGGTTAAATGGGTCGATGTTCCAGCGTGTTGAATTTACGTCCATTAACTGCATTAATCCTTTTGCCCCTCGGTGACTGATAGCATTTGGGTTGAAGTTACTTTCAGCTTGGATTTGAGCCATTAGCAAATTGTCAGGTATGCCATAACGCTGGCTGTACCTGTTGATAATTTCGCAGTAGGCGGGACAGGGTAGGGACGCTTTTTGTTGTTTCGTTTGTTGCCATGTTGATGTTTGCCATTTGGAGGATGGTTCAGTGTTGGTTGATATTATGGGGTGGCTTTTAGCCGGCATCGGGGTGATAAGTTCATAGAGTATGTCCTCGTCTGTCTTTGCCTGGCAGGTAGACGCCAGTACGGCTAATAAACATAATATTTTCCGCATAGATATTGTCCTTAGTCTGTTTGCTGCGGGCTCGGTGTATTTAATGTATTCCCATCGGTAAATGTGATTTTGGTTATCCCATTTTTAATCATCATTCTTCGAATGAAACTTGGTGAAGTGATACGTGTAATAGAAAAAGTACAATGAATATTGCAGCCAGATAAGCAAGAGGAGTCTACGGCGTCATCGAGGCTGCTTGGTGTGCGAGAAATATAAATGTTGTTCATACCGTATCTCCAACACGTTAATGGATTGGGGAGTTGCATTCTAAAAATGAAATGTAATCGTGTGCCAGTATTTGCCAAGTTTGTGTAATGAGGCTGAATGTCGTTTAGTGGTATGTCGAGTCATCAATAAGCTGGCTTTATTTAAGATAGATTCGTACCAGGCTACCTTTCTGTGTGTCATCGTGATGCCTAAAGCGTTTGCTAGTGTGGTTAGTCGAGTTAATGAACGAAGTGCTCCTGATGGGTGGTAGAACAATGGACTTGTCATTGTAAGTGTTTCTGCTTCTTGCTGTTGTAACTCACGTAACAGAACGCTAAGTTGTTTATAGACATGACGAGTCAGTGGTGCATCGTGTTCTTTTAGGTGAACTTGGAAATGTTGACCTCGCAGGTGTTTGTTGAGAATTAAATCAGGTGCCTTGGGGGTTTGTCGATTGAGGGGTAAGAGGAGCCCAAAAATGAAAGCTCCACTCATAAAAAATACCTGGTAAGTCATAAATTCGGTGTTATTTAGACTCAGGTAGTAGTTCAATGGGGTCAGGATGGAAATCAAAAAAGCGGCTCGGCAGCCTTGATGCCAGCGTATTTTATTAGAGGTATTGAGTGGTTCAGGCGGTCTGTTTTTGATGGTTAACAGTGGATGTTTGTGTGCATAAAAAAGGGTAATCATCGATCCAAAGGCGATGATAATTACTTTTCCTAAGTAGAGATAAAAATCTATCATAAGTCGTCCAATAAAAAGACCGCATAAAAGCGGCCTTGGTGTTATTCAATCAATGATCAAGTCAGATGAGACCATTTGCCATTTTGTCGTTCCGCTAATGGTTTATGCGCTATATCACTGATACAGATACTCACACTTCGTTGTGGTGATTGTGCCGTTGCTGATTTTTTCGCTGCATTCAGCGTTCGCATAAAAACACATTCTTCGTGGAGTAATTCGTCATTGAGGTGGTAAGTGATATTAAATGCACTCATTACATCCATCCTTTATCGTGTGCGACGAACAAATCCTGCAAACAATAAACCAAAGAGCGCCGTCCAACCCAAAGAGCCACCACCGCCGCCACCACCATTATCTGGTTGAGGCTTAGGATCCGGTTTGACCTCGGCTTTCTTATTGACGGTAATCACGGCATCGTTACCTAAAACAATTCTCCCTTCATCACCATTACTGGTGAGAGGTAAGCTGCAAACATCATATGGGTTGACCGCTGATGGGCTAGACACCACCCCGCTAGGGGAGGCACACGTTATTCCCGCTGTATCAATAGACGCATCACCCGTTGTATTGATGGTGTTTAGAATGTCGGTAGGACTGGTGTGTAGCGATTGGATCTTAACAACCTGAGTGTTTCCGCTGGTTGTCTTTACGATCGTTGGATAATGCCAGCCGTTTACGGTGCTGGTAATGAAGTCTTTAGCAACCTTTAATACTGTTGCAATATTGATATTGCCGTTAACTCCATTGTTTAGCGTGATAACAAAACCATTGTTATCAAGTCCAGTCCCGCCAGAATCACCACCAATCAAGTAACCCAGACCAATGTTTCGCAATGTGACATTGGGATAAGGCGCGCCGTTATTGGCTGAATCTGTGGCACTATCAGCCCGTAAAGTGGCGTAATGTAAATCATTGCCCGTCCCCCCAAATCCATATGTTTTAACGTCTTCGTCAGTCACCAAATCACGGGGGTTTAAGAAATCGATATGCTCAACATTAGGGATATCTGTAAGGGTAAAAATAGCCACATCCGCTAACCCTAGCGCGGCGTAGTCCGGATGATTAACACGTTTTGTTATCTCAATTACCGAACCATCTGAAAAGTTAACAGGCTCCTGTATGTCGGTACAATGCGCAGCGGTTAATATGAAATCGCCGCCAATCACTAGACCCGTGCAACTGCTGTTCACAATATTGTCATGGTCTGCCCAATTGATGGATGTGCCGTCAACGATAGCGTAGCTTGCAGAAGAGAATGTTGAGAGGACAAGTGTTAGTGTGGCTAATTTCATATTTTTCATGATGTTACCTCCTTGATTGATAGTTCCATTATGATCTCATTATGCAACAAGTCAATGGGTTAAAGTGTATTTATTTATACTTTATTATTATATGCGGCAAGCCTCTTAGTGCATCAACATAATGTTCGGCTCGGTTTTCATCTCTGGCGATTTGATGAATGCGTGATGGGTTAGTAAATCCCCATCTTTCAGCAAGTAAGGCCGGAGTCCATCCCTTATCTTTATATATTTTTTTGAATTCTTCATTGGTGAGTTTTGTCAAAGTAAGCACCCTGTCAAAGTTATTATTCAGGGTACTATATTACACGTGGTGTTTACTTGCTATTTATTCCAACATGTTGCATTGCCGATATTATCGGAGTTGGGACTGGCTGCTTTCAAGTACCAATATCCCCCACTTTGATAAACACTTACGTCAATGCCTTTTAGCCCTCGATGATAATAGCCATATGCCCGGCTTGATGTGCAGATATGGCTACTTGTCGGTTTGAGCTTTTTCGTACCATTACGAACGCTATAAGTGGTAACAGTAGCGCTACCTGACACCGCTTCTCTGGGTAGGGTATTATTCCACGCTGTATTGTTGGCATCGTTATAATACGATGGGGGGCTAATAGAATCCCGTGACTCCTGCATTGCCTGTGCTGCTGTCATTTGTGCATGTGATGGCGTGAACGCCATCAACATGGCAAAATAAATGACATGTTTGACTTTTTTCATTGATTTCTCCTTGGGTTAAAGTTCGGGTACACATAAATAAATGATGTCTACATACCCGTCGTATTTGGTATACCACCTCCCCTTATCTGCTGAGTTACTGTGCAATTTTTGTTTTGCTTTATAGGTGAGTTTTGTGCGCCATCCTGCCCCCTCTCGTTTGGTGTCGGTTTTAATCTCCCCTGTTGCTAGGTAGTCATAACCACTAGGCGATTTAATGCCGTTGAAGCTGGCTTTAACGTCTTTATATAGCCCCGTGGCACATGTAAAACGGGTATCCTGTGTATAAATTCCACTGCCCCCGATTAATGTTGAGTAACGCTTAACGACACCACCATCAATACGGACTTGTTTTCCGTTCGCGCCTTTAGATGTCACCATTGATGTATTTAGAATCGCCTTATTACCGACATCCCAATCTGCGGTTAATTTGGTGGTGCCATCTTTATTGATGTAGTCCTTGAGCTTTTCCGCTATCACGGTCTCAAAATTGGGGATATCAACCAGGCGGGGGATTTTCCATATCAATGACTGCTCATCGGCGCTGAACCGAATGCCAGGCAATACACTCAATATCTCGGAGTACACGTTGTATTCCCTGATGGTGTTGTCATCCGTGCGAGAAGGCAGAGCCAGGGTTAATTCAGCAAAATAACGTATGGGTCTAAAAGTAATATCTCTGCCGACCCTGTAGGTCATGTTGGTTCCCCACGGGGTTTGCGCAGTCTTGGCGCACAGTCCGTTCTGGTTATCTGCAGTGCTGCAGGTGGGAATGTAATTGGGGGACAAATCATCCAGCGTGCGCGGGAACAGGGTTGAGCCATTGATATTGGTGGCGCTTTCTTGGTATTTCGTTAACTGGTAGCCATCAATTTGCTCTTTGATGTATATCATCCGTTCTTTGAACGGCTCTGCCTGTGCTCTGATTTGGCGCACAACGAGACCTTCTGCCATTAAGAGAAAAATCGCGCTGAGAACACCAAGGCTTATCAAGAGACCAAGCAACAAAAAGCCTTGTTGTCTTTTGTGCATGGGAGTTCCTTAGAAATAACACCCTGTTTGGGCGTTCAGATATTCAATGCCGATGCGTGATCGGTTTATTGGGGTGGTGAACGTCAGGCTGAGGTCGGTTTCCTTACTGGCATTGAGGTAACGGCTGACGGCGTTTTTATCGTTTTTACTCACAAACGTCACGGTAGTGACGACTTGATTTGGGTAGGTATACGGTTGATGGGTAAAACGGTAACTCACCTGATAGCGACTGTAATCGCCGGTACTGAGCAATTGCTGCGTGACCAAATCGGTGGTGGAGGTTTGGCGGTTTGAGGACAGACAGCGTCGTTTTAGGGTATCGAGTCGATAGGCAGTAGTGGCCGCCTGAGCCAGGGTCTTTACCTGTTGCGAAATCGCCACACTCTCTTGATAGCGCATCAATGTGGTGATGAGCGTCCCGAGAAAGAGCGTACCAAAAAGCAGGTACGCACCAAGAGTGAGAGCAGATTCCAGCGTGAGGAACCCACGCTGGCGTTGCATTAATGCACCATTGTGAGCGTTTTAGTCCCTGCTCCCCTGATTGAGCCACAACTGTCAGACGATGCGCACTGGAGGCGGGTTGACGGTGCTAGGCTGTCCGCAACATCAAACAGTCGTCCGGTTTCGCCGTCGAGATTACTGAGTGTTGCCGTGACTTCATAATGTCCCGCAATACCGGTGACCGTCCAGTCACCGCCAAACGGATTGGCTGCCTTACCGTCACCTGCCGCCCCACAAATGGATTCGTCCAGCAATTGTCGGTCACACAGTTTTGTCATGCTGACGCCCTGATAGTTGGAGCGGCGTTTCTTCCAGTTGAACGTTTCACTGGCAATACGGGCTTCCTGTTTTTGAAATTCCACTAGGTTCATCTTATAGCTAATCGTTGGGATGGCCGCGACAATACCGATGAGCACCACGGCCACAAACCCAATGGCGATCATATTGTCGAGCAACATAGCCCCGCGTTGTTTGTTTTTCATTGATGGTGAGGTAGACGGTGTGATGTGTACAGGTGAAGTCATACGATTCTTTTTCATGAAAGGATTGTCCTTGAATTAATAAAAATGATTTTTTGCGTGTTAACGAATATTGGTGGCCAAATCGAACATCAGCATGACGATGCCGCCGATGAGACCAAATGAAAGTAAACCGCCGATGAGCATCAGTGTGTTTGTGCCCCAGTTGCGGACGATGTCGATTTCAAACAACAAGCGTTCTTGGATAATATCGGCACTGCTGAGCAGAGTTTCCCCATAGTCGCCTTTTTCACCCAGTACCTTGATGGCACTTTGTTCGGCGGGGTCAAAGAGTCCCGTATCAAGTAAGTCCCCGATGTTGCGCTTTCCTTGCCCTAAATGATGACGAACTTGGTCTAAATGAAAGCCGAGATAGCGATTCGCGTTTTTTTTGCTACTCAGTATCGCGCTTTTCAGGTTGAACCCTGCCAGTGACAGATTTCCCATTGAACGCAGTAGGGTACTGCCTTGGAGTAAACGGTATTGGCGATAGATAGGCCATGTATCGAGTCTCTGGCGGTAGGGACCAGTCAGTCGCGAGAGCGACAGCAAGACGAGGGTAAAAATAGGGAAGGTAAGCGTTAACAGTCCAACCCCCCAAGTCAGGAGCCAGCCACCAAATTGATCGACATTCACGGCCAATACTGGCCATTTGTCTATCGGGTACAAGGCGGCAATCTTGGGGAAGAACAATTGGTGAGCACCCATGTAACCGGCTAACATGGCGGCGATAATGCCGATGGGTTTGAGCATCACGAGGATCAATTGCGATCCCATGCTGTCACTCATTCTTAACGTGATGAGGGCATCGTTGATCCCTTTGTGCCAGTTGCCTATTTTTTCACCTGCCAGCAAGGCTTCCCAGGCAAGGGGATCAAGCCAAGGTTTGATCCCGTTAGTAAACCCTTTCCCGACCCCAATACTTTTTAAGGCAGCTTGACCTATCACGATATCGGTTTTGATCCCATAATCCCGTAGGCGTAAGGCAATGTCTTTCTGTGTCATGTTGGCTTTGGCCAGCGGTAAAATGTTACGCAGTAACCGGATCTGCTTTTTGGGTCGAAGCCGACGTATTTTTTTCGGTTTCGGGGGCGTGTTGGTGCGCATCATGATGCTCCAGTAAAGAGTGGTATACGGTGTGCGTATCGGTGGTTTTGAGGGTGGGAATACGGTCAGTGGCCGTGTTGATGTCAATCATGCCCTGTTGGATTTTGGTTAAAGCATGGTCCTTGAGCTCCTGATAGCCTTTGCGTTTCAATGCATCTTCCCACCCGAGGTAATCGTTATTGACAATGAACCGGCGATCTTCATCATCGAAAACAATCATTTCCAAAATGGCCGTTAGCCCTTTTTCACCTTTCTTGCAATGTTCACACCCGCTGTGATTACGCCAATAAACGGGAGCGAGGAACGTGTCATCCTCGATATGTTCTTTGAGCGTGGAGAGACCGCGTAGATATTCTTCATCGTCGCTGATGCTGTGATAATACTCGGCCGCGTTTTCGTGCGATATTTTGCAGTGTGGGCATAAGGTTCTGACCAGCGTTTGTGTCACCCATAAACACATCAAGTCAGGGGCTGCGACAACGGCTGCATCGACCTTGAATTGTTTAATCATGGTGCCCGCAATGCCCACGGCATTAGAGGTGTGCAGCGTCCCTAATACCAATTGACCGGTGTCCCCCATTCGGCACGCCTGCATGGCCACATCATGCCCCCGCAGTTCACCATATGAGACGACATCAGGGTCTTGACGCAGCATGACCTTGCCAAAGAAGCGGAAATCCAGGTATTCGTCACTTTTATCTGACACTTTTTGATTGGGGCGGACGTGGGTTTGTATCACCCCCAAATCAAATTCCGGTGGATCTTCCAAGGTGTGATGAGAGCGACCGGGGTACAGGGTTTTACTGAGTTTTATCAGCGAGGCAATCAGGGTGGTTTTACCGCTGTTGACGACCCCTGAGACCAATAACAGCCCCTTGCTGCGACGGATGAAATTGGTGAATTGATCAACGTGCCCTTGGGTATAACCAAGTTGATTGATATCCGGTATTTCTTCATCTTTGTTTATCCAGCGCAGAGATAATTTCCCCCCCCTGTCCTTCGCTGGCATAGAGCTGGCCCGCCAAATGGTGTTACGCATGATCCCTTTTACTTTTAGCGAGTGTTCGATACGCCCTGCATTGGGGATCCCCTCGACATAGTCGTCGTCTTTATCAATGGCGACATCCATGAAAACAACGGAAAGCAAGGTGCGGCCATAATTGGGATCGGGGATGGGCTCACCAATCGGAATACGGTTGCCGTCTACACGGCAATAGAGTTCGGTTTGATGGCGGTAGATTTCAATATGAATATCGGAACTGCCGTGATTGACCGCTTCTTGCATAATGAACCACAGTCGGTCTTTAACATCGGAGTTATCTTCTTCCACGATATTGTCTTTGTTGATTGAGTGTAAATCGCTGCGGTAAGCATCCAAGACCGAGGTTTCGACTTTTTTGACAAAAGGTGTTTTGCCAAAGAACTGTCCCTCTTCGAGGTCGGCGGTGGTGCGAATATAGTCAATCAGTGGTTTGAGGCGGGGAGCGTTAAAATTTGTCGTCCATATTTCGCCATTATCAAAAAAGAGACTGGCGGCATCTTCGTGGTAGAAGGTGCGCAGTGTCTCATCAATCACCAGTTTCATTCTGCCTCCTTCACGGCGGTTTGTTGTGGGTGTGACTGTGTCAGGTAGCGTTTAATGGGTGTTTTGTTTTCCACAAACGTGATGCTGTTCTCTGTGATGGTTCGCACCGTCACGCCATTGAAATGTGAGCCCACGTTGACGGGAATGGACTCATTCCCCAAACGCACTATCGCTTCACGTCGCTTGCCGACAATAAAAATACTGTTGATGGCGAGTTGATCGGTGATCGTCATCGCGATGGATTGTTCAGGGGCAGATTGTGGCGAGGTGACCTGTATCGTTGGATGCAGGGGCGTTACGTCATTGTCTGCGGTGTCGTTGACACTGTCAGCCTGTTGTTGGGCGGTGAGGGCCAGTTTCCTAACCTCTTGCACGTACAATTGATTGGAGTAACGCAGAATACTCGCCGCCTCTTCATCCATCGCTTGTGGGGTAATGTCCACAATCGGGGGCTCGTCGTTGAATACGGGGGGTGGGAGTGTTTCCTCAACCCATGACGTGGGCTCACTGGCGGTATAGGACGGTGTTTGCTGTGGTATTCGGGTGGGGGCGGTCATCAAGGAATATAGCCATATCCCACCAGTGACAAGGATGACGGTGATACCGCCTATTAGTGCTGCGTTGCGTTTTCTGTTTGTCGGCGGGGTGTGCTTGGTGGCGTCATGTTCATTGTTCATCGGTAATACCTTCTAGCGTCAAGGTCAGATCAAAAGAGATGTAGGTATAAAAACTGCCCTGAGAAACCGTGAGGCCATCAATAAAGACGGGTTTGTTTTTCAGTACGTTGGCCAGTGTGGTCATAAAGGCAAAGGGCACCTCATCGAAATGCGCCGTGTATTGCCATTGCTTTACTTTGCCGATATTCGGTTGCTGGTTTTGGGTGAGGCTGGTTGCCCCAATCATGAGCAAGAGATCGTGCAATTGTGTGGGATAATTCCCCAGCCGCGCCCAGGTCGGTACGTTCTGTGCCTTGACGGGCATCGAAAAGGTGCGCGTGTCTTTGTCAAAGAACAGCGCAATTTCAGGATAACGACCTAACCAGGTATCCAGTGTGGCAAACAAGCCTTGTTTGTCTTTGGGTTTGACGGTGATGGTCACTGTGCTGTTTTCTAGTGACACATCCCCAATCATCCAATCGGTTGGCAGCAGATAAAAATAACTGAGGGCATAACTGAGGTCGGTTAAACCCGCCGTTGCCGGTGTCTTGGTGATAAAGGCGTTGTGCCACACCTCGACGGGGCTGATGGGTTGGACGTTAGCCTGTCGTGCTGGCGGCTCCAGATATTTATAGGTGAGGACGCCGCCTGCGAGTAAGAGCAAAGAAAGCGATAAGGAAGAAGCCAGTTGGGGTAAACGGTTTTTCTTGTGCTTGTCGCTTGTGGCAACCAGGTGGTAACTGTCTGGTACCGTGTTGACACCGACAGGGTTAATCGGCATACCGTGGCCAAACCGCACATAATCATCGTTATGGGTGACAAAAAGCGGGTGTCCCAGGCTGATAAAGTAATCAAACAGGGTATAAACGGTATCAATAGAGCCGCAATGCTCCCGACAAACGTGTTGTTCGTCAACAAAGACGGCATAAGCCGTCTTGTTGTCTAGCCGCTCGATATACACAAAGCTTCGTAGCGTGATTACAGAGAGCACATAGTCGCCAGCACAAACGGCGGGCTCTTGAGCGTAATAACGGGTGAGGCGTTGAGGTGTTGTCACGATACGCTCATAAGACGCGTTATCATGGCGTTGGTGTGTCACGAGGGCTTTTTTGTCAGTGAAGTGAGCGCATTGCGGTAGGATGAGCCCTACCATTATTCTGATCTCCTTGGGGTCAGTAGTACCAGTGTTTCAACCGTGGTATGGCTGGTTCCTTGACCGCCTAACCAATCCATCCAAAAGTTTTGGGTTTTTTCTGCCAGGGTGCGTTTTTGTTTAACCGACGCAATGACATAGGTTTGGCCATACCGTAATTTGTTGAGGAAATTAATGTTACTGCCTTGCGTGGTGAGCATGCGTACTGTGTTGTCATTGTGCTCTTCGGTACGATCATCGGAGATTTTTGATAATCTCCCCGAGATACGAAGCCAGACAAAATCATCCTGCACGTTCGGTGTGACCATGATGTCTACACCTGTTGACACGGATGTGCGTTTTAAATCACTGGTGATCACATTGTCATTGGCGGTTGTTTTCACATCAAGCAGAGGGGTGGTGGTGATTTGATTGATGGTGCCTGGCTGGTTATTTAAGAACATGCCGGTGATGGGGGTTTCTTCTGCCACCGACCCTTGTTTGCGCAGTGCTCGAATAAAAGCGGTTGTACCGTCCCACTTCCCCGTGCCCTGAAATGCCAGACCATAGCCAGCGCCTTGCGACACCGTGGTGGTGCCAGGTACAAAAAATTGCAGGCTACCTTGGCCAACGTCTTTGATGATATTCCAGTCTATACTGCGCTCTTCGCCCAAATTCGAGCTGAATTCCAGTATCTGAATGTCCAGCACGGTTTGTTTGGCGAGCTCTTTCTGATAGCTGGCCACAAAGCGTCGCACTTGTTTCATGCGAGAAGGGGACGTGCGCACATTGACAATCGACAGTGACGGCAAGACCTGTACTCGGCCAATGAGTTCCTTGTCTTGGCCTTCTTTGCCTAAAATGGCTTCAATACCGTCCCCAACATCGTTAAAGACATCCACATTGTCATAGGTGACATTGAGGTATTGCCCTTCTATGCGGGGTGTTCCGCCTTCTTCACCGGATGTTTCGGCCTGTGTGCCTTGAGAGCCGAGTTGACCCGTGTAATTCCCCGGTGGCAGGGTGATGGCGAAGGTATCTGATTCAAAGGCTTTAACTTCCAGTTTGTCGAGAGTCGTCTTGATACCGTAATCAATTTGTTGTGCCAGGGCATCCAGTGCACCGCCGCGTGATCCTTTGAAAACCAAGGTCACGCGCTTGTTCGGGTCAACGTCGCCATCAAAGGCAATGTTAACCGTTGTATCGGCCATGATGCGTGAAACCACGTTGGAAAGGGGTTCGTTATCAACCCCAATTGATGTTGGGGTTTGTAACCATGGAATGGTCGGTTGGGTGTCGAGCGGCACAATGGAAATGGGCGGTGCGGTGATGTGCGTGACCTTGTGGTTGAGGGGAGCAGCGGTTGCCTGTGTAATTTGTTGATGGATAGCCGTGTTTTTTTCCGTGGTATCGAGATAGCTTTGCGATACACAACCACTCAGGGCAATGGCAACCAGCGCCAGGGTATACAAATTTTTCATTATTTTTCATCCATAATGAGTACGGTGCGGGTGTTGTCCAGCAAGTTGGCAATGACAGGGTAAGGCGCCAGTATTTTCCCCAGAGCCTGACTAATATCACCCTTGGGGGTCGCGATAGGATAAGGCGCAGGGAACGGGTAGTTATTTTTTGCCCGATAGCTTTGTCCCTGCTGGTTGCGTGCAATCCATTTCCAGTTGTAGTTCGTGGAAAGTGTTTTGAGTGCCATTTCAAGGTTCTCGCCCCGCGCCATCATGAGGGTGGAATCGCCTTCCCAAGGAACGAACGCCGCCAGCTTTTCGGGGTAGTAGCGAACGTGAAGGTACATTTTTACGTTGAGCGTTTTAGTCAGTTTGCTGACCGCCTGGCGATATTGGCCAGGCAAGGTGATCAATTGTTCAGGCTTCTGATTGAGTTGGGTCATCACTGCAGCAGGTAATTCCCAGGCAATATTGTTGAAGCCATCATCGTGTAGCCAGCGGCTCATGGCATCGATATAGCGTTCACGTGGCCATACTTTTAGTGGGGTGATGGACCGTGCTTGTTTTTTGGCGGGTTTTATCGTTTTAGACGTTGCTTTCTTGATTGATGCCGTCTTGACCTCGGGGGCTACCTTCGTTTGTGCTGCGATAGCGGATTCGACCAAAGACAGTGGCTTGTTATTGGACGGTGTCTGGACATTGGCGATGATTGTTTTGTTTACCGTCGGTTTTTTTACTGCAGGGTTCACAACCGATTGTTGGCGTGGCACAGAGAGGTCACGCTCGACGATATTGCGGTTTGCCAGTTCAAAATATTCACCATGACCACGGTAGGTCGTCTGGCTGCATCCTGCTAATAACAGGCCCCCTATCAGCAGCGTTAGAGGGCGGTAAGTCGTCCTGTTCATTGGCGTTGTTGTCCTTTCTCAAATGCTATCAGTTGGTTTGCTCTGTCCACTATCACGGTGTTGTCTGTCCCAATCAGCAGTTGCAGTACGTCCATGACGGGCATGGTGCGGTGCAGTTTGAGAGAGGGAGGGATAGATTTGGCCAGAAGGGTGCGGGTGGCCGTTGGTGCGGGGAAATCGCTTTGGATGTGATAACCAATCGGTTCAAGTAGCCAGCGGGTCGCATCTTCAACCGTGCGAACATCGGGCTCCCAGACGGTTCTAACAGCAACCAGTAACGGGTCTACGGGGGGGATGGGTGCTGCTATGGTGGGTAAACTCATACACAGTAAGCACCCGATGAAAAGTCGTTTCATTATAAATAATCCTTATAAATATCAAGCCACGGCTCGATGAACAGCTCATCTTCTAAAATGATGTTCATGCTTTGGCCTGCTCGAATAGTTTTTGTTGGCGTCAGCGACAGATACTTTTGTGCGAGTGGGGAGGCTTGTTGTCGGACGTTCTCGCCGACATTGCCGAGATAGCTTTGGTCATTGTTAGAGCCAGAGCCGGCATAACTGCTTTCGCTGGCGACCAGGGCATAAGCGGCGACCCCGAGGAATTGGGCCATAAAGTGGTGATCGACTTTATCCTTGATAGCCGCGACCCCTTCGCGATCCAGTCCGGTTGATTTGGACAAATCAATGCGTTTGCCGTCAGGACGGATAATCCATTGCACCGTCAGTCCTACGCGGGCCTGAATAGGTTCATTGATGTTGCTGGCATTGACTGACTTGATCATGACCTCTGAGCCTTTGGGAACCAGTACATATTCATAGTTCAGGTCGTACACATCTTGGCTAACAATGGCTTTGAGTGTGCCCGCGTAGTCACTGATGGTTTTCATTGATGTAATCGCAGGTATCAGTGTGCCGACGGGTAATTTCAACTTACCGTCCACATTGGCGTTGTACTGGTTGCTGTCGGTGTACCCAACAATGTTTGTGGGTGGTGGTGTGAATTGCCGGTTGAGGTTTTGCAGCACAGGCGATTCGGTTTGTGGAATATCGACGCTTGACGTATCTCCCCGTTGCAGTTTGGCTTGCAGGCGTTGTATTTCCTGTATGCGCCGTGCGACATTCAGACGCTTTTCTTCCATTGTCGGAAGAGGTTGCGCCTTAGCCTGTGTGGTACGCGCCGTTGGCATTGATGATGGCTCTGAGCGTCGCCATTGACTGCGTGTGGCCGTTAAGCTGCGCCTCAGTTCAGCTACCTTCCAGTCATTCTCTGCATCTTCAATCGGATTGGCCACACTGGCCAGTGCCGAAACCAAGTGTTGAGGCAAGTATGGATTGTCGTCTGGTGAGTTTGAGGCGGGGGTGGTTGCTTTTGTTTGTTTGTCAGCAATGCGGTTATTCACCAAATCGGTGACGTTACTTGGTGTCGCCTCTACGACGGGGGCCTTTTGTGATTTTTTTTCTTGTGATGGTGTAACGGTGTTACTGCGCGTGGCAATGTCATAGACCGTCATGAGCCCTAGAACAATAAAAACTAAGCCGCCAGTTGCCAATCCCCATCCTTTGAGTTTTTGTTTAAATTGCACCGGTTTTTCAACGGGCTTATCAGGTTTAGGATCGTCAGGTAATCCCGTTTCCATTAGGATGCTCCTTGTGTGGCGTTGTCACGACGCGATATTGTGACTTCGACATCATCGACCCGCAGGGTAAAGGCGGGGTAAATTCCCGTAATGCGGTACATGCCATACGCATCATCGTACTTTGACGGGGCAATCGCATTCTTACCGCCTATTTGTGTTTCGACACTCAAGACGCCACGGTTTGGATTGGCTAGCCGAATATAGGTAAAACGACCATCATCATAGACATCGGCCACGGTGTTGTTTCCGACAAAGGCTTTACCGTCGTTCCAGTCATAACGGGTGTAAATGTGATATCGATATTTACGCAGTGCATCACGTACTGCCCGTTGTTTGGCAACATCGTTGTTGCGGTTCGCGGTAACCAGTTGTTTGCGTAGCGTGGCGACCTGTGCATCCAGTCCACCTGCTTGTTGATACGAACGTGCAACAAATCCTGCTAATTGCGCGCTGGCTTCGGGGGTGAACATTTGTCCTCCTGCATTGACCACCACACACGGTTGGTTATTTTTCGGGGTGGTGCGTATGGCGGTAATGTCATACGCGATACCATCATCGGTGTAAGCAAAAATCATGGTTTGCTTTCCGTTGTCGTTATCTGAGTTTGGCTTGATGACAATTTGATTCGTCCCGATAGCGCCTTCTACATCCCATAATTGGTTGTTTGACGTAAAGGGTTTGGATATCAAATTGGCGGGGAGCTGTAATCGAGTCCCCATCGTCAGGGCCGACTGTATTTCGATGATTTTGTTGGGCTTGTATTGAACACGCTCACAAATGGCGGCCTGTGTTGAGGCCGTCATGGCAAGCAGCAAAACAGGGAGTACGGTTTTCATGGTTATTTCTCCAGTACGGGCTCTTTGGTCAGGGATTGGCTGATGATTTTCAAACCAAGGGGGTTAAGTGTAATGAACTCAATATCTTGTGCTTCCAGCCATGTTTTGCTGTTTAGCCGCCATTGAATACTGAGCATGAGATTTTCAGCAGGGCGTTTTTTACCGTCTTTGGTGACAGTGCGAGTAAAATAGATATTTGTCCGTATCACCGGTGATGATTGGCCATTGAGTATGCCTTCGACCGAATCATAGTGATCATTGAACCGCCATTTTACCGTGGTGAAGTTTCGGGGCAGCTGACTGATTTTTGCGGCCTTCTCGATGGCATTGAAACCATCGGGGGATAAGAAGTCTTTAGAGAGCTTTTCATCTAAAAAGACATTGGCTTCGCCCCAGTCACTGGCAATGGTGGACGGCGTGACCGCGTAACGCCTGTTGATGTATTTTGCCAGTAACGAATCAATCGTTGTTTTAAAATACAGTTGACTGTCTTGGGCGGTGTAGTTAATCACATCCCACTGGCCATTGGGTTGCAGCTTGACGTAGAGAATTTCCTTATTATTGTTGGCTTTGCCGAAGGCATACCAGGCAAAGGCAATGGCGAGCAGCACAGCCCCCCCTAATACCAGACTCATGATGAACCAGCGGTTACGCTCGGCTTTCAGGAGTCCTTCAACGGGTTTTAACGGCGCAGGGAGTTGTTCGGGCAGCGTATCTGCTGACCGTAAGGGCATTGTCATGGGTTTTTCCTATCTAGAGAAGGAGCGTAGCGGCTTTTTTAGCGAGGGCTGCAACTGAACGGGTAATGCCGTTACTGCCGCCGCCGACACCGCTAGAGAGGGCGGCGGCAAACCCAAAGCTGCTAAAGACAAACAGGACCGCGAGTAGGCCAGTGACAATAAAGTCTGATCTATCGAAATCATTACCACTGCCCGTGAGCACGGACGTACCAATACACAATTGAGCACGGTTGTTACAGGCTAGCCCGATGGATTCAAACTGGGCTTGCATGGTAAGCGCGGCAAGTACACCGGTAATGCGTAAAATGATCAGCAGTACCAGGAACCCCACCAGAAAGCGTAACCAGCCATCAAAGAGTGATCGGGTTTGCGGCAAGATAAGAAACGGAACAAAGATAACCCCGATGACTTTTGCCAGCGTCAGTCCCCAAACCGCCCACATCCCCACCATGTACATCACAAATTGCAGAAGTAGAGAGGTGATGGACCAGCCGACTGTTAGCAAAATGGTATCGATAGCGGCTGTCCACAGACTGATATCCTCGGTGAGTAACCTCGATAACGTATGTGTCATCCATTTAGACAGGAACATGGGATCACGGTTGCCTGTGGCAATCTCTTGGAATGAGAGGCTTAATCCTTCCCCCGCTTCCCACAAGACATCAACGAACGTGGGGTAGACTATCCATATGCCGAGGGTCGCAAAGACCATGATCACCGCTGAGGCTATTCTTTCCATATCGAGACCGTCCATCATGAAGATGGCAATTTCTTGAAAGGCCAATATCATGACTAACGTCATGATCAGTAACATGGAAAAATCGAAGACATCATTATTACCGGCTAAAATCGTCTGGACATAATCGGTAACGGTGTTTTCAAAGACGTTACGTAAAGCCTCGGGAGAGCCAGTTGCCGTCAGGCTGACGGTAAGGGCGAGCAGTGCAATGGCCATCGGCCATTTTTTATGAAGCATTTGACCCTCCTATGGCCGCATTGGGCTTTCATCAATGGTGACACCCTGTTGTAAGGTGTCTTTGGCGTGCTGTATCTTTTTCATTTGAGCCTTGTACCGGTTGACGTTGTGCTCATTTTCCGTCTGGTTGAGGCTATCAAAACGGGCGGCTTGCATTTCATTGAGTTGTGCCATTTGACTAATCAGAATTTGGTTCTGCTCGACCAGTAGCTGCAGCGTGGCCAACTCACTTTCATCCCCTAATGTCAGGCGAGAACTATCAGTTGCCTGAATACGGCGGCGGCTGTCGGCGTTTTCTTGTTGATATTGCGATAACAGTACCCGTTGTTGAACACCCATGTTTGTGCGTTGGTAGGAGCGGTTGAGCGTATCGGGGACATAACCGATCACGTCGTTGGCCTGTTGTTGCATGGTGTGTTGATCATCAACATGACCATAACGGCTATCTGCTTCGTCAACCCCCTTTTTAATGAGTCCAAATGATGCCGCACGCATATCAACCCCCTCAAAGGGACGGTGTTGATATGCTTGGTTGGCCTCTTTCCAGAACCGCGCCCATTGTTTTTTGTCCATCCGGCTTTTTAATCGTTCCGCCTGGCGTAACAAGTGCTCATATTCCTGCATCATTTGTTGATACTGTTGGAGTGCATTCATGAGTTGATCTTGACTTAACCCTGTTTGCTGTAATATTTCGTCATACTCCTTCATCATCTGCATGTATTGGGTAAGCTGCTGTACCAGGTTTGCCACATCAATGGTTAGAATACCGGATGCGTGTAATGGTCCCCCCCACAAGGCACTCGATAGTAGAAGGCTGAGTACAGACCGTTTAAGCCGGTATTTACAGTTGTTCATGTTCACCTGCCTTTACGCCTAATCCTGGGACATAAGCGGTTAGTGATTCTGCATCCTCGCAAGAGATTGTTTTGTCGTATTTCACGCCGTGTTCGTTAACGAAGGTGACACGGCATTGCTCCTCCTGGAAAAAGTGGGGGAGTATAAAACTGAATACGACCAGCCCTATTCCCAATGTGACGGGCTCAACATATAGCTTCATCGTGTTTCCTCCTTGTTCAATGTTTGACAGATACGGGATACGGCGACATCGATATCTGTTTCTTCGGCGTAGATACGATTGGCGACACTGGCCTCATAGGGATTAGAGGTTGCAATCACGTATTGCTCTGATTCCACATGCAGGTTCACCACTTTACGCACCCCAATATCGGACTGGATAATGTACATTTTCTGTTTCTTTTTGAGTCCGGCAATGGTGTGGCAATCATCGTCAGTCAGGAAGGGGAACGCGTGCAGGTATTCCGCTTTCACCATGTTGTCGTCGGCCATGAAAATAAAAGTGGTTGCCGCTGCCATGAGCGTGCTCCATTCTTTTAAGTTGCTATAGTGCTTGGGGGATTGGGTCCAAAAGCCCATCCCGCCACCCCACTTGAACCAAGTACGTGCTTTGGCAACCAGAAATTCTGCGGCCCCTTTTCGGGCTAAGACGTATTGGCATTCATCAATTTCTAGAAATTTCGGCCGTTCACGGTGTGTGGGATTTTCAAACAACCGCACAGCCCGAAAGAATATTTCGGCATTGACCAGTTCTTGTAAGGCTGGAGAGTCTTTCACCCCTTCCACGTTGTAGACCGAATAGGGTTTGTCCAGTACCCCTACCGCATCGATATCATTGTCAAACAAGTTGCCGTATGTGCCGCCACGGCGAAACTGCGCCAGTTTTTGTTGGACACCACGGGAGCAGTGCCCGAGTAAGCCTGAAAAGTTTCGTAGGGCAGGGTTGGTGATGCGCAGAACCTTGACGATGGCTTCATTAATTTCAATTTGCTCGTTGGCGGTTAAGGTTTGTAACGCCGGTGATTCGTTGAGACGCAGCATTAAACGAATTAAACCGCTCATGTGCGACTTAAAACGGTCATCATGCTCGTCGTTGGCCATTGAAAACGGGTTGAACCCTTGGGTTGTTGAGGCATCCTTGAGACAAAAAATAGCCCCATCGTCACCAAAGAAACGGGCAATAGGCTCTGTACCGGCATCGATGTCCATTGCGCAATACATACCGCCTAATTTTGCAAAGTGAGTGGCAATGCAATTTTTAGCAAAGGTCTTGCCGCTTCGGGTTGGCCCCACGCCAATGACCAAGCATTTATCACCGACAAAGGGGGTGTAGTGGAACGGGACACCATCATCACTTTCAAAAATATAGACCGCTTCTTCTTCACGGTTGCCTAATGGCCAACGTGGCAGTCCCTCGTTGGAGCGAAACGGCAAGCTTATCGCTGCGGCTTGGGTGACATTCACTTCACTGTCACGCAGTGTGGCATCAATGTTGCCGACTAGGAGGTTTGAGAAGCTGTCGAGTAGGCCAACGCTTTCCCAAATTAAATGAAAATCGGCATTTTCTAATACCGTATTGAGGCGTTTAACACGTTGATTCAGTGCGGTGACATCGGTATCAAAGACCACAATACAACTGGTTGATATACCGTACCGGTCTGCGTTATGACGGACATCATCCAGTTCATCCATTAACCCTTTCAAACGTGAATCGCTATTGATGCGCTCTTTAATGGCCATGACCGAAGAATTACCGGTCATGTAATCGGTGGCCCGCATCTGGCTGCGGTAAATATCCTGCTCTTTACTGTCCACTAATCGCCCTCGTTGAAAGCGGCTCAGTGGTCTGAATCGGGTAAAATAGAGATAGTTGCCGGATTCAAGAACGGGGTTAAGCGTATCGGCGCACCAGGCGGATTCGGGCATGTATTCCCCGCCAACGCCGACCACACTTGCGATACGGGCATAGACGGTTTTTGCGCCTTCAATTTTCAATGTTGGGACACCGTCCATATTGACGACGTTGATTTCACCGTCTGCCAGTAGGGTATCCCATCGTTCGACAGGGGCCGTTTGTTTGGCATGGAGATAATCAGTATTGAGGTTGACAAGGGCGCGTTGCAATCCCCATAGTTCATTGACACTGCAGCGGGTGTTGTTCAGGGAGACAAACCCCAGTCGAATATCAATATCGTCTAAGGTTTGCCACAGCTTATTGATTTGCTGTTTGAGTGACTGGTATTCCAGCACGATACTGTCATGGTGGTTGAAGGCTGACTTTAATGTGTTGCGAGCATCACTATCAAAGAGAGCATTAAACAAGTTTTTCAGTAGGTCTACCGAAAACAGACTGTTGTAATTGTTTTCTGCAGGTACATCAATGACCCAATACAGTGACGAACTATTGAGGTCACGACGAGTATTCAAGAACGTTTCCCGTCGGCGTGATACCAATTCTACGCGTGGGTTTGATTGTGGTTTTAGGTGAATGTTTGCCTTGTCGATATGGATATAGTATTGCGTTACGCTGACATCAACAGGGAGGCGCTGGAACATATTGCGCAAGAGAGCGGTGATCCGTTGTCGGTCATTGTCACTGACGGATGCGGGCTCTATCCCTGATAATTTCAATGCACCTAAAACACTGCCTGTAGTGGTCAATACAGTATTGTCCATCACACCGTAGGTGCGTACGGTCGCATTGAAGGGATAGGCCATTTTATTGTACTCCTTGTGTTAAAAGCTTTTTATCCAGGTGATTAATGTACCCAGTCCAAATAAACAAATAGCGCCGATACAGGCACGAAAAACAAACCCCAATGCCGCCCCACCTTGTTTGGGTATCGATACCCATAAGCCAATGCCAACGGCCAGTGAGCAGAAGACCACAAACATGGTTCCTGTGCCGCCGAGAAAATCGACGAGCTCTTGGAAGAACGCCCCAATGCGAGCAAAAGGCCCCGATGATGGCGGGTCAAGAGAGACGGCATTGGCTGTTGAAACCAGTAATAGGCTAAGGCTGGCGAGTCCTAACCGTTGTTGTTTTTTCATTGTTGTTTCCTTTTCTTGGTGAATGAGTGAAGGGGTAATGCGTCGTTACCGCGTAACACGATGAGTTTTTTTGGTTCGGTATACGTTGCGGTTAATTTGCCAGGATGTCGCCACATCCGAAGCCAGATGCGCCATGCTTGAGCATCATTGCTATGAATGGATTGGAGCGGGATAAAGATGAGAGCGAGCCAGGCAATACTCAGTACGCTACCCACTATCCAGCCGGTTAGTTTGAACATGATCCCAACACCAAACAGCGCAATCAGTAACGCAGCGACAAAGACGGTATCGGGGATACCCATGACGGTTTTTTGATGTTTGAAGACGGATTTGTTTTTAAGATTGGGGTTTTGTTGTGCAGAAGGGCTCAATACACCCTCCGTAAACGGAAGAAAGGTTCTATCCAAGAAGGACGAACATAATGATAAATCAATAAGGCTACCGTCAGAGCCGCGAATTGATTGACCCCTAGAAACAATAATATTGTCGCCATCGTGGCGATAATCCCCACCCCCATGACTACTATGTCATCCTCACAATGCGTTAATTTGCTCATGCAATGGGAGCACGTAAAGAAGGCGTCATAATGATTAAGGGGAGGAGGGGCTATCGATTGGCGGCAACATGGACATGAATACGTCATATTTATACCCTTGTTTATTGCGTTACTGTTCACTCTCCATCAAGGCGTCAAACGACGTAAAACCCATGGGAGAACAGTCTCTTATTGCTTGTAGCAACCCCTCTTTTTTCAACAGTGGTTGCTGCAAAATGTCTGCCGCGACAGCACAATGTTCGTCACGAGCGGTATAGAGTTCAATTTCAATGGCGGTGTCATCGAGCGGTACACGCTTAAAGCCATAAAAGCGGACCAATAGAGCCACAATGTCTTGTGTCGATAAGTGAATGCGTTCACTTTCTTCGGCAAGAAACACACAATACAGCGCGGGAATTAACGGGGAAGACCAGCGCGAAGATGCTGTACTGACTGCAATGTTTGATGTTTCAGGCTCCATGATATGCACAAGGTGATAACGCGTGGCTTGTGGGTGACTCGTAGTTGTTGTTCGTGAGGCAGTAATTTGCGGTAGGGTCATTCTTGCGACCGCACTATGCAGTGCGGATAAATCAACGTCGAGTTTCACGGGTTTCTCCTCCCTCAATATCCGCCAGTGACAAGCCAAAGGATTGTGCATCACGGAGTCTTTCAATGCGTCGTCTTGCTTGGCATTGTCGCTGGCAATAGGCGGTATCACGGGCTTCTTTTTTAAGTGGAGCGGATTGGTAAGCTAAAAGAAATTCGTTTTTATTCATTTCAGACCTCCCTATAAATAACAAAATGTCATCATCAATATGGCGTTTTGTTATTGAGTGGAAGTTGTAAAATACACCCTTGCGAACAAGGGCGACACAAGTGTGTATTAAAGGCTAGGTTGCTCATGTTTACTGTCATGGGTTCGCGTTGCTCAGCAATGACATTACCCATCGAGCGCATTATTCGAGGTGGAAATTGGTGTGATTGACAGCTTGGTATGACAGAGCGTGAATGCTTGTTTTTCTAATGCAATCACGGCGGTCTCTGTGCATGTTTGGGTTTCAATCTTTACGTTGAATTGCATTTTATCACCGTACCCTGTCACGCTGAATGTTGAGTTGTTATAGTCCTGTGTCCACATAAAGGCATACGGGGGATTGTTAATGATATGACCTCGGTCTTTTATTGTGATATCGCCTTGTGTATTTTTAACGATATTGACCGATGTCTGCATGTCGCTGTTCTGGACGGTTAATTGAAATATATCGGATGAGCTTGCCAGTACATTGGGTGACATGCTCATTAGAAGTGCAGGGAAAACAAACGGGAGCAAACGTATTGTCGTCATTGCTACCATAAACCTTGCTCCTGTTTCATTGACGTAGACGTTGGAATAGAGATACAAACGGTCGTGTTGTCCTCTGATTTTTCTCCTAATAAAAAAGTCTGACACTGTTTTTTGTTTGTTGGCGTTTTTTCTAACAAGAATGTATCGACTCGGTCAAAGTTTGATATTTTTATCGAGAGTTTTACGGATTGCGGTGATACGCGCTTAGTCCATATGCGCCACCCTTTCATCAGTTTTTTAATGCTCCCATCCGGTTGACGTGTTGGTTTAGTGAGATAGCTCTCTTGTGGTGTACCCTCGTCTTGTTTATCAAGGATGTACCAACTTCCACCCAGGTCATTTTTAATCGTTACCTTTACTTTAAAGTCGGCGAGGAATGGTGACGTTGCTTCGTTTGGGTTTGCAGGGAACGTCGTTTTATATTCCCCTTTGTTGATGTTCTCTGATACAGGGTTATCAGCCGCGATCGTTGACGAACTGGCCAATATTAGCGCTGAAACAATTATCGGATTTAATACGGACATTATTTTCAATTCCTTTATTGTGAATCTATCCTTTTGGTTTGTGTTGCTGATTAACCCATTGGGCGGTGACATTGGATAATGTTTTACCGTCTTTATTGCCAATCAATGCTTGCTGTATCATTTGTGTAAACGGGGCTTGTTCTTTTACGGCTTGAGTTGCTATCGACAGGGCCTGTTTATCTGCACCGTGTCGTGCACGAACTTGGGTTCGAAGTGCTGTTATTGCGTTGGACAGATTCTTTATTGCCATCTCACCGGTTCCTTTGCTTGATGAATGAGGATGCCGCCATTGATAACGCTAAAATTAGGTAAGTGTAAGCTAAGACTAAGCGTATCAATGACGGGCTTATTGGGTCGTGTTTCTCTATAGAGAGCATGTGTATTGATCTTGTTTAAAGGTCAATACAGATACTGACTAACAACGTTTTAATGGCGGTGATAACCATAGTAAGGCCATGTTCTTTGTCTGGATTTTGTTTTGCACAATGCGCCATCTTTATTGATGGAGTACCGCATTCCTACTTTTAACTGATGGGTGGATTCTGTTAATAATATGGTGTTTTGTAACACCGTCCCGATAAATGCGCTCATCAAATGCTTCTTGCGTACAGCCAGTCGTACCGCGTTATTGACGCGCTTGTTTGGCAAGTAAGTGATGCGTTTGTTTAGTAAATGGTTCATATCAAGTCCCTCTCGATTTAAATTGGATAGTAAAGACTCCGTTCACACATGAATGGTTTAGTCGGAGTTATAAACCAATTCCGCCAAGACGCTTCCGTCTTTGGATGTGCTGATGCCGTGGCATTTATGAACTTTTTTGTGATCACACAGGGCTTCATATTTGGTCTCATTGACTACGGTCTTATCAGCATTTCACAATGCGTATTTTCGTTAACCTCCACGTTCTATACTTTCTCAAGTTATGAAGTAGAAGCGGCACGAGTAGTTGAGGCAACCCATCCAAGTGTTTTATTGAAGCAACACTCTTTGGCTTTCAAGTTGTTAAAGAGCGAATAGTGTTAATTCCAAAATGGAATCAACAATCACAAAAAATCAATCTTTCTTGTGTGTACTGGCTAATTCTTTCCAACCAGCCCCGCCGAATCGGAGGAGGTGATCTTTAATTCGAACGCCAGCTTCTTTGCGTTTAGCGCGCTCATTGGATTTGGCTGATGCGTTTAACAACGCATTGCATTCCTCATCGATAAACACACTGACAGTAATGTACTTCTTCTGGGTCATACTCAGGTCCTTTGTACTGCGAAAGGAGTACTGTATGGATGATCATGATGACAAATAGTAAGTTACACCAAATTGAAAGTAAAGCAAAGTTACGCGATATCAATCAAAATATAAACACAGTTGAGATTATAAGCGCTAATATTAAGTGTAATAAGCTAAACATAAATGTATAAAAGACTAAAATAAAGGAATGAGGAATATAGGTTTTAGAATTAAAAATAAACGAAAATTGAGGGGTTTAACTCAAGAACTTTTGGCGAAAAAAGTGGGGGTAACTAAGGCCGCAGTATCAAGGTGGGAAACCGGAAAAAATACTGTAGCAAGTGATAAATTATCATTATTAGCTGATATTTTAGAAGTTAACGCTGATTGGTTATTGACTGGTGATTTGTTTGCAAGTCAGAGTGAAGCTGATTCTGCTGTATTTTGGGCTCCTTTATGCAATGAAGTATGTGCTTCAGCCGGTAATGGTGAAATTAATTGTGATTATACTGATCGCGAATTAATACCAATACCTCAACGTTTTATTCGTTATCAAAATAATAGGGAAACAATATTTTGTGTACTGGTTAAAGGGGATTCGATGAGTCCAGTCTTGCTTGATGGTTCAATAATTGCTGTTAATAGTATTGTGAATGATATTAGAGATGGTCGTATGTACTTGATCAAGCAGGGAGATTTGTTGAGAGTGAAAGTACTGCAACGGTTACCAAATAAAATTTTATTACAAAGTTATAATGTAAAATTTAAAGATGAAATTTATGAAGACAAAGACACTGATATTCAAATACTTGGAGAGGTGTTCTGGTTTTCATCATTAGTTCCAATTTGATGTATAGAGATATGAAAAGTAAAGTAAAGTATAGTTGTTGTTTTCTATATTTTATTTATAATAGATTGAGTATTTTAGAGTGAAAGTGCATTACATAGCACGTTACTACATAGTTTTCTATGTAGTGTATTTTCTAAAATATAGAATGTGTTAGGCGTGAGAACCTGACTATATAGCATTTGCAAAAAGCCTGAACTTACCAGAATGGGTTCAGGCTTTTTTGTATCTGGAGATCAAGTGTTTGATCTTTTTATCGATTCTGATTATAGTGATCTAAATGTTTGGCCTCTCAACCCAGACAAACCTAAAACATTCTGGAATTAATATTATGAAAAACCCATCTAGTTGCACTTTGCAACCTCAAAGACTCAGACACCATTTC
Organism: Photobacterium frigidiphilum; assembly: GCF_003025615.1. GTDB lineage: Bacteria > Pseudomonadota > Gammaproteobacteria > Enterobacterales > Vibrionaceae > Photobacterium > Photobacterium frigidiphilum. The sequence continues at coordinate 41,356 of NZ_PYMJ01000042.1, forward strand.
TATCACCATAATGCCTTAGCGTTTGCTTTGTGTACTTATGTTGAGGATGTGTGTCATGGCATTTGCTGAATCCTCAATATCACGCCCACAACTTACACCCGTCACGCCGACTAAAGGCGAGTATGACGCCGAATACCGTGCTAAGCGTAAGTTACGCAAGCAAGCGTTAATCGAATTGCATCATGATGTGGTTGAGTGTGAAAACCAAAAGTTGCAAGCCCAGGATAAACCCACTAACTTTGCGATTGGCTTTCGTGCGAGACGATTACTGAGAAATGGTGAGGTTGAAACCCTGCCACAGGAATTTGCCCGTATTTTAAAAGGGTGTGAAGAGTTCATTGATAACCCCAATCGATTCCCTTCATTACACGCTTGGTGTGATGCAACCAACAATGTTCAATCACGACGTCTTATTGCCAAGGTGCTTGCTTGTATCTTGCCGAATACTGATCTGATTGGTGGCCGTGTCGGTGTACCGACAGAAGCGGGCATTAGAACAATTAGCTACGATCAGTTACAAGAAGACTATGCGCTTCGATTTGGTGAGTTTATTTCCCCGAACAGCTTCAAAAAAGCGATTCAGCACTTAGGCCACGCCGGTTACTTTCATTCTGAACGCATCAATGTGTGTGTCGATCAAAAGAGCGGTACAGTGCGTAGTGCGGCGGCCTTCAAGCAATTTACCGAGCGTTTCTTCTCTGATCTGAAAGTGGTGCGTTATAGCAATATCTGTCAGATGATCATTGCGACAAGAGAGCGACAGAAGAAAAAAGGGTTACGGTTCTTTTGGGTGGCTCGACGTCTTTTGATGGAAGGTGTGCAGCAAATCTTTAATGCCTCCACACTCAATGACTATGCTGATACGACCTCTACGGTGTTCTCTGCTTACCAACACCCTCAACAAGTCCCATTATAGCGATCTTAACGTATCCGCGAGAGCGGAGGATTCTGCACGCCTGAACCTTGTTGAATGACTCATATTCTTCGAACTCCCTGCTGTCTATCCACTAGAAGTGTGATCTCCCTCTGTTTATCCATTGATGTTTCCAATATGAATATGATAACAAACTTATTCACACTAAAGGTAGTGCAAGAAATATACCCTAGAAAGTAATCCAATAAAAAACCTCAATAACCAGCGTAAGTTAGAAGACTACGTAGTTAGATAAATATTAAGATAAATATAAAAATAAATAGTTAACTAAAATAAAAGCACGCAGCAAGCTGCTATTAAGTACCTCCCATTCAATTATCAATATTATCGACCCCTTAACTTTATTACATCATTGAACGGGCCCCATCGAGGTCATCTACTCGTTCAACAAAAACTTACCCTCCTCAAACCTGACGCTATAAAGAACGCGTGGCAGCACCTTCTTGTCATCCGACAGGATATTCCCCATATATTTCAACCCTTCGCAGAGAAAGAGCCGCTTTGTAAGAAGGAAAGGGGCGTTGAACCCAGTGATATTCGCACTAGAACGCACCAGGAGCGATTAAATCAACGTTAAGGGTATTGGGCTTAGGATATTTCGCTACGCTCAATATAAGAGCATTGGGGAGCATTAACCTTTATCCGCGATCTTTTTGATCAGTGAAGATCATCAGATATAACTTTATTTGTGACGCTGTAACACTAAGGATAAATCACTTTCCTGATATGTGATGTAAGGCTGTTGCTTTAAATGATACTGTATATATAATCACTGTGATTATATACAGTATTAAATTTAAGGTGTTGTATGAAAATTGAATTGATGGTGAATAAAACAGGATTACCGAAAAATGGTTACTCCAAACTAGATAATGAGTTTACTCGACGCATTCATGCTCGATGGCCAGAGGCACATATTCGGTTACGCAAAGGGAACAATAACAATTTGACCGTGTTAAGTGCATCAAAAGGTGAGAAAGAAGCTGTCGGCAAACTATTAGAAGAAATGTTTGAAGAGGCTGATGAATGGCTCTACGAATAAGCGGCTTATGAGCTTTTCGATGGGTGTTTGTGGTAAGTCGGCTGGTAATATTAGCGTTAAAATGTACCAGTCGATAAGTAATATGTTGAAATATAATAACTAATTATTGGTATACTTTTCTGTTAATGGCCCCTCCGTACATTTTTACAACATATCACTGTAATTACGATAATTACAGTAAGCATCATAATTACGGGTTTTGAGGGGGTTAGGTAATGATAAGATTAGTTCGTATATAAAAGGGTTCTCTGACTAAAAGAACGGTTTGTCACCAGATTCCTCTGTAACCCTTGGTATCACTAGGCTGCAGCCAAAAAATCGATTTCAATATCGCTTAGCAGAAAATCGATAACCTCTTGAATATTA
>NZ_PYMJ01000043.1 GCF_003025615.1 Photobacterium frigidiphilum
TCAACGGCGGCTACAACCTGCAATTTAAAGCCCAAAGTATAATCGCGTTGAGTACGTTTAACGGAGGGGGTGATTGATGTAGTCATAATAAGTCCTAAATGTGTAAACACATTTCAGGACGGGACAATTATTCAATAAAAAGCCACCGTTCAGTCAACTGGGCGGTGGTTTTTTTTAGGGGAAATATGGCCTATAGAATCAGTTATTAGTTTGTTTCTGCTGAATAGGCGATATGAAACTTGCCACTATGTTAAATGTTTTTAACATGTCATTTGTTCCGCTTACTATTTTGTGTATTGTTTGTTTATATTGTTTATTTTGAATAAAAAGTGAATATACCGCACTGGCATGGTGCGCTCCTGCCTTAAGTTAGTGCGTTTTAATGCGGTGAATTATAAGAGTCGTTATCAGTTTCATATTTAATTCTGATGATTACACGCATGAATACCTGTTGCATATCAGTGGATTGCTGTGAATAAATAGTTATATTTAGCCATTGAGTAGAGTAGATTACCTTGTGTGAATGTTATCTTTTTGTGCTTGTTGTCACACGGAATGGTGTTACAAAATAAAAAACTTAACAATCTGCTTACAATCTGTTTATTATGCTGCTGAACATTATTTACCAAACTATATAACAGGGAGTTTTATGCAGGAGTTTGTAGATTTTCTAAACGGTATTATTTGGAGCCCAATACTCATTTATTTGTGCTTGGGTGCTGGTTTGTTCTATTCCATCGCAACACGCTTTGTACAGTTAAGGCACTTCCGCGAAATGTGGAGACTGCTTCTATCTGGTAAAAGTTCCGATAAAGGTATTTCCTCTTTTCAAGCATTAGCAGTTTCGTTATCGGGACGTGTAGGTACAGGTAACATTGCAGGTGTTGCAGCGGCTATCGGTTTTGGTGGTCCTGGTGCAGTTTTCTGGATGTGGGTTGTAGCATTTCTTGGTGCAGCAACAGCGTACACTGAATCAGCGTTAGCACAGATTTATAAAGAAGAAGATGAAGACGGTCAGTTCCGTGGTGGCCCAGCTTACTATATTGAAAAAGCAATGGGACAAAAATGGTATGCATGGATCTTTGCCATCGCAACCATCTTTGCATGTGGCATTTTGCTTCCTGGCGTTCAATCAAACAGTATCGGTAATGCAGTAGAAGCTGCATTTGGCCCTGGTGAAATGATTGAAACGGCTATTGGAACAATCAGCTTTGCGAAGATTTTGACGGGTACTGTAATCTCTATCTTTCTTGCTTTCATCATCTTTGGTGGTGTTAAGCGTATTGCTAACTTCACACAGATTGTTGTGCCATTCATGGCATTGGCATACATCGTTGTTGCTTTCATCATCATCCTTCTAAACATCGGTCAAGTACCGGCTGTTTTTGCAATGATTTTGGGTGATGCCTTTACGCCGATGGCTGGCTTTGGTGCTGCGATTGGTTGGGGTGTTAAGCGTGGTGTTTACTCGAATGAAGCGGGTCAAGGTACTGGTCCTCATGCTGCTGCGGCTGCAGATGTTGAGCACCCAGCGCAGCAAGGTCTTGTTCAAGCGTTTTCTATCTACATTGATACATTACTTGTTTGTTCAGCAACGGCGTTCATGATCATCATCACTGGTGCGTATAACGTACACGGTGGTGCTGAAGGTGTATTCCTTGTCCAGAATCTAGCAGCAAATATTGGTGCGAATGGTCCTGTATTTACACAAATGGCAATTGAAAGTGCAATGCCGGGTATTGGTAAACCATTTATCGCCTTTGCGTTGTTCTTCTTCGCATTTACTACGATTCTTGCTTACTACTACATCGCTGAAACGAATATCGCTTATATCCGTCGTACGTTTAAAGTGCCGGGTCTGATGTTTATTCTGAAAGGCGTACTGATTGTTGCTGTGTTCTACGGCACGGTGAAAACCGCAAACCTTGCATGGGCGCTGGGTGATGTTGGTGTAGGGCTAATGGCTTGGTTAAACATTGTCGGTATTCTGATTGTCTTCTTCTTAGGTAGACCTGCGCTTAAGGCTCTTAAAGATTATGAAGCGCAACAGAAAGCGGGCGTAACTGAATTTACGTTTGACCCTGTGAAGCTAGGCATTAAAGGTGCAGACTTCTGGGAGAAGAAACTTAAATCTCAGGGTAAACCAAAGGCAGTTGAAGACGTTGTTGATGGTGAACCAGTTAAGCCACTTGCTTAATAACGGTTAACTTATAACGTGAAAAAGGGCTAGCCATTGTGCTAGCCCTTTTTTTTTAGGACGAGACAGGGCTTGGTTAGAACGAAAGTTATTCACATTCTATTTATCTGATTTTACGATATCTACGCTAGTACAAGAAGCAATGCTAGCCCGAGCTCATGAGTCGATAGAGTTTGTATTCATTCCATTATAATAAATTTAAATTATCATTTTTATAAATAATGATAATTTAAATAGATTAAAAGAGGATCATATACTCACCCCATCAAGACGAACAATGAATCAATTATCTGAATCTGGAGCAAATTATGAAAATGAATCATGTCGGAATTATGGTGGGTGACATGGATAAAGCTGTTGAGTTTTATACCAATGCTCTTGGTCTTAAAGTAGTAATGGGCAATACCAAAGTTGAAGAAGAGCGCGAAACAGCAATCGGTAGAATGTGTGTTGCTGTTTTTGGTGAAGGTTTTAAAGGCTTTAACATTGCACATCTGGTCACTACTGATGGTATTGGTGTTGAGCTATTTGAAATGAAAGAGCGCCAAGAGCGTCACGAAGTTGATTTCTCTCGAATCGGTATTTTCCACTTTTGCCTTCAAACAGATGACTTCCATGGTGTTATTGAGCGCACTGAAAACTTTGGCGGTAAAGTACGCATGGATATTATGCGTTACCACCCAGAAGATAATAACAAGCAAGCTAAGATGGTGTACCTAGAAGACCCATTCGGCAACCTATTTGAGCTTTATTCGCATACTTATGAAGAGACTTATGCGTCTGAGTATGAGTAATTAATAACACAAAGAACAATGATGAGGGTTGGCCATAGCGCCAGCCATTTTTTGTGCTGCCTTTGCTTGAATTCAATCAGCTATCGCCCTAATTGAGTAAAATCCACATTCACTAGGGGCTAAAACACGTCATTCCTCGAAGATGTAGATCTAGTAAAGTGTAGGACTAATTTATGAAGGCTGATGCTAAAGCGTTTCTGCTCCAAGACGTTTTAGAACGCATCTTTTTGGCGATAAATCTGGCTAATGTGTTTAGATACTGTACTTCAATACTGTACTTCAATTGGGCAATAAGCTGCTGCCCAATTACGAAATAGGTTGTTGGACAAAGTAATCAAAACATTTGTGCCCCTTTATCATTTACAGTAAAAGCTCATTCCACACATAGTTCCCCCCCCTTTGTTCCTTACAACAGTTAATGAGATGGTACGAGGAATTTTTCCGCAATTCGTCGTTCATACACACACAAGATACTTATTCTAATCGGAACAAGCCTAGTAGGGTGAATCCGCTAAGGTAAAAGGAGCTAAAGTGGGAACTTGGATCACTACAAAAAATCAGTGCAGTTCTTTTCTAAGTGACAGAATTGGATATAAATCTGGGTTAGCGCTCTCAAAAATGGATATGCTAGAGCTGCTAGATAAAAAAGACCCTTTAGTTGAAACTATCAGTAGTGATAGTGAAGAACTCGTACGTATTAAATCAGATCATATTGTTGATTCATTTCAAATTATATTCCATCGACTTGGTGTGACTGAGAAGCCATTTGTTGGTCATGGACCAACAATTCTTGATATTGATTACATGAATAAACCCAATGAACGTGCACTTTTTCAACGCGTATTACAATATTTAGGCGAAACTCACTTTGATCAAGGTAAACATTCGATATTTGATGACTTTGACGAAGATACATACTTCAAATATGTACAGAGTACATTTGGTGATGATGCCCTAAAGATTGCTAGCAAATTAATTCATTTAATAAAAGAGAGCGAAGAGGCTAGTCCATGGGACTGGCTGAGAGCTAGAGTTGTAGAATGGAAATCACCCATAGAACTCAAGAGCTTATTTGATAGTGAATCTCTTTCTGCTATGTATGGTTCGTTTCTAGATCAACGATATATAAATTTTCTAGCTCAAAATTCAGATAAAATTTCTACGATGCATTGGCGAAAATTTGAAGCGCTGACCGCCGAATATTATGAAAGTTCAGGGTATAAGGTTGAACTTGGCGCGGGTAGAAATGATGGAGGGGTAGATGTAAGGGTATGGTCTCCAGAATCAACTATGGAAGATGCTCCAGTCACAATCGTTCAATGTAAAAGGACGAAAGCTAAAATTGATAAAGTTTTGGTTAAGTCGTTATGGGCTGATGTTGTTTATGAAAATGCAAAAAGTGGTGTGATTGTTACTTCCTCTTATTTTTCACCAGGTGCAAGAGAAGTATGCAAAGCCAGAAAATACCCTATACGATAAGCCAATCGTGAGACTGTAATTAGCTGGATAAATGAACTAAAAAGAACGGGTAAGGGAGTGTTCATGGGTGGGTAATTTCACTTAACAAATTATTCAACAGCGAACGTTACGCTGATAGAGGAGCATTATTATTAATGAACGTTAATGACTACACAGTTAGCATTTATAAGTTGTACTACAAAGTAGCAAAGGAAGGCTCTGTCGCAAAGTTCTGTAGAAGTACAAGTGTACTGATTTTCAGATACAGTTAGGCTGCTAGCGCGTAAAACTGCTCCCAAACAGATAAGCCTTCAGGGTTGTCGATCTGTCCATTTTTATCTACACCAGCTAATGTGGCCTTTGCTCAACAATATTGTTCAGATACTTAATTGAAAGGATCTCAATAAGGCTCAGCATGCGGCCGCTATGCCAAAGCTCAACGTTGAGATTGTGCAGTGCCAATGCACTCATGACAGACCCTGCTTTTGCAGCTGAATTTGTTCGTCGAACAGGTATTGATGCTCTCGCCGTTGGTACCGCTCACGGTCTTTACAAAGCAGAGCCGAAACTCGATTTTTCTCGCTTAGAAAAAATTCGCGCAGTCGTTGATATTCCATTGGTATTACACGGCGCGTCAGGTGTGCCAGATGACATGGTAAGACGCTGTATCGACCTTGGTGTGTGTAAAGTGAAGTTGCTACTGAATTGAAAATTGCGTTCTCCGATGCCGTAAAACAGCACTTTGCTGAGAACCCAGAAGCGAATGACCCACGCAAATACATCACGCCAGGTAAAGCGGCGATGAAGCAAGTCGTTATTGATAAAATTCGCATGTGCGGTAGTGAAGGCAAACTTTAAATTAATACCACAACAACAAATCGGTGTAATTCCCCTTATTAAAACTTCTTATATAGGTTGCCTCCACGTGAGGCAACTGCATTACTTACGGTGAAATCGTTTTCAGTAAGGGATTACAACCAACAAAGCTCAATTCGCAAATGCGCTTCGTCTTCGTAAGCAAGTACTGATTGAAAGTGAGCACTTTTATCGATCTGTTCTGAAAATATATCTTTATACTCTGGTGAACCGACAAATAATATTTGAGTTGTTTTAATCGTCAACCCTTCCTCGTCGAAAATAGCTTTCAAATCAGATTCAATCACACTGACAAGCATTCCTCATATGCAAATGCTATTGCTCGCTTGAAAAAAGAGGGGCGATTACGAGCAGATGTCGAACAGCGGCAGTAAGTTTCGTCGAACTGCCCTGGATTGCGTGCGGGTTGGGCCACCTAATCATGAACATAGCGATTCTTATTTGTTAGCTTACTCTAACCAAAGTTGAGCTAACGACATCACACCCATGTTGTCCATTTTCTTACCATGTAGTTTGTCTGAGATGTTGTAGAAGGCATGATCACGCCATAACGGAATGTAGTGACAATTTTGAATTAACCAATCTTCTCCACGGTAAAGTTTTTCCATAAAATCAGTATTATCACTACTTTCTTGCATTATTGTATCAACAAAAAGTAACAGGCTACGTCGCTCTTTTGCATTTAAACAGGTTTGAAAAATATTACCTGTGAGTAACCATTCGTAGTATTGAAAAGACAGATTATTACCAAAGACATAACAGCTATAGTACAAATCAACACCGTCACTACCATTCCATGGATAATTAGTTCTTTCGACGACATGATGTGAAACTGAAATACCATGCAAATCAAGGTAGTCAAAGAGTGGTTTTAACTCCCATTCATCCCCTTTTCGATATTGGACCGAAATAGTTCTCTCTGGCTTTTTCATCGTATGATGAAAAAGATGAAAGGCTCTTTTTTGATGGTAAGGCATAATACTATTGGCAAGTGAGTTGATTAGTGTGTTGTGATCTACAGCAAACTGTCGAATCTTGTGTATTAACCAAGCTCTTTCATCAATACTTAATTGATTCTTATGGTTGGCAAATTCTAAAGTCGCACAAGCATGCTGCTCAACAGAATGGGCGTTTTCATGGTCTTCTGGTTGAACGGGACATTTTTCGTAAACATGCCCTGATTGAATTGCTTCTTGATGTTGTGTAGACCAAAATTCCGCACGTTCAATTAACCCTCCAATACCAAAATAACGGTCAAATTTACTCAATATCCAATGATCTTTTTCCTGGTGCGAGAGGCTATATGCCCCTGTTCCAATAGCTTGTTTAAATTGATCTTCAGAGACCTTTGTTTGAGTCGGATCCATATAAAAGACCGCACTATGGATATCAGTCAATAGGTGTAAAAATGTGGGATCTTTTTGTTTCAAATGAAAGATGACCCAATCATCTTTTATTTCTATTTTTTCGATATGACGATATAAAATCAGATAGGGATGTTCTGCTATACAACGATAATCAAAACAACTTTTTATATGCTGTGGCCTTAATCGTTCACCATTATGAAAATAGATATCAGGACGTAATCGGAAGTGGTACTGATTATCCTTAAAATAATAATGATGTGCGAGGTGAGGACGAATTTTTCCTGTGTCTTCGTCATAACGAACGAGTGTGTCGAAGACTGCTTCTAATAACAAGATAGAACTGGAAGACCGTGCGTACATAGGTCGACATTCTGGGAACGAATAAGACACGATATACAGTAAGGTATTTGCTTTTGATAACTCAACTTTTGTTTCATTCAACCAAAGGGGAAGCTTCTTTTGCAAAAGAGTGCGCTTTTCAAAGTGCTCAGCGTATACGAACGCCTCATTGATTTTCCCTGAACAAACTTGATATTCAAGCTGTTTCAGTAGTATTTCTTCAAAAGACATTGGTAGTGATAGGGAAGATTTATTACCGCGCCCCCGCCCTGGCACCCAGTCAATAAAACCTTTATTTTTCAATGTATTCATTAACTTACTGGCGTTTCTATCTGAGCAGAAAAAGATACCTGTCAGTTGATTCATATCGACATAAGATGGCGTCTGGCCAAAAGCACTATACAGTTGCTTCAAACGCTGTAAGTGAATCAATGAGATAAAAGGGGAACCTTGATTAGACATCATATCGTTCTTTATTCCGGTGAATCTTTAGATAATAAACATACAAAGAATAAGGAGCAGGTAACTATGAACCCTATATATTATCCCCGTTATACCTTAAATGCTGAACGTCACGCAACTAGGCTTAAATGCCGCTCAACAGTGAAGAAGAAGAAAAACAAAACACATCAACACGCTTTTTTACTCGGTGTTATCATCTTATGTTGGCTTTGTTACACTGTTACTAAATGACAACTTCACGAATGTGACTGATGTATTTATTGAAGAATATTAGCCATTCCTGCTGCAGATTGAAAAGGGCTTTGAGTGGTTTGTCTGGATGCATAGACAGGAAGATACCTGTCTATGTTTATGATGAATAGTAAAACTAACAGGTCGTTAGTTACTGCCGCAGGCAGCCTACGTTCATTTACTATAGACTCAGAAAGTTTGTTTATATTTAACTTCCAGGACCAAATCCAGAACCATTACCTAAACGTTTATTATCATTTGCACCAAGCCCACCAATCCCAGTTCCACAATTGTCTTCACCTGGTGTTCCTACTAATAATTGATCGCCATCTGAATCTAGTGCAAGTGCTGAACCAAACATATCACTAGGGTCAGTATTAGGCGTTTTTATATATGCGTCTAATATCCACTTATCAACTTGTTTTTTATAGATATAAACGGCACCAGAATCTCGAGCACTATTGTCATTTAATCCTGGGTTAACATAAGTGCCACAAACAGAATTGTTACCTAAACGTTGGTTTAAATTTTTACCAGTACCACCAACACCTATTCCACAATTATCTTCACCTGTTGCCGCAACAGCAATTGTATTATCATCGGCACTAATATGGATAACGCCACCAAAGTTATCTTCTAGACTAGGGTTTGGTGCTTTAATATACGTTGTAAACGTGAGAAGTTTATTACCAGATGCTGTAATAATATTATTATTATTATTTGCAAAATCACCATTACCTTCAAAAAGGTATACTGCACCTATATGAACTGAATTTAGTGGATTCCCCGAATCAGCATTACTCCCCATATCATATGAGTTACACTGAACTCGACTGTACGGTCCTATTAAATTAGCATGTTCCGTGGCCCCAATATTTGCTCCACAACCTGATTCACCAGTGGCACCAACAGCAAGAACTTGGCTGTTGCTTGAAATAATTGCTGCCTCCCCAAATTTATCAGAATAATCTGCATTTGGAGCTTTTATTAACGCTGTTCCTAACTGCCCTTGTAATGTTCTCCATTTCAAATAAACAGCACCTGAGTTTGTTAAAGAATCACTTCTTGGTTGGTTAAAAGCACTGTCTTCAAAAGGCGCGCCGATAACGATAGGTGAAAAACTAGAACTACTGGCTAAAGGTGCACACATATAACTAGCCAGTGTAATAGAAATTGCTGCTCTTAATATGTTCATAATTATTTCTCACATTAATATGTTTTTGAGCTTACTTTCTAGTTGCGAGTATTAAATTACTCTTAACAATAAAGCAATGTATAAAAAACAAACTAAAATGAAAGACTAATAAAGCGTACAAAAAGCAAGCTAAATTGGACTCGGAATCATAATTGGCACTTATTTCTGGGCATGTTGCAAAAAATTAGATAAGGTAGATCTAGCCAACCATTGGCTTAATGTTACGAGTAAATTACTTTAACATTGAATAAATGATTCATAAAAGCGGCTCTCTTCCGCACAAGGGTTTTACGTTCATCATGACGTAACCAACAATCAAATTGCCCTTTGTTCAACATCCGTAATGATTCGAATCCCTGGAGAGTTGGCCAAGCTCGCTTTCGTATTTTAAACCCACTGGTGGCTACAACGAGTTTCTTTATTGGGGCGTGATCAGACTCGATACCGTTATTGAGGTACTTCACTTGCCGCTGCTCGACATCTGCTCGCAGTCGTCCCTCCTTCTTCAAGCGAGCAATCGCATTGGCGTATGAGGAATGTTTGTCAGTTCTGTCGCAAATAGCAAATTTGGACGTTTTTTCATTTTTTAACCATCTGTTTTCAATCGATTTTAAATTTGGATTTTGGCTAAAAAACTCTATTTGCGACAGAACCAAATTCCTTACCATAAATCGAGCATCTATTATTTTGAAGTAAGTTTTTATTTATTAAAACATCAGACGGAATCATAGGTAGAAGTGTATTCAAATATATCTCCAAACCCTGATCAAATAGAGACATAAATATTAACGTTCCAGACGCATCATTTTTCTTGTTAAATTCAACATAAACATCATTTGAAGAAATGCGATTTTCACCTACTAAATAATCACTCGGAGTATATACAGCACCTTGCTCCAACATGTGACAACCATGTTCAATCATTTCATTCAGTGCTTTTTCGAATTCGACAGTAAACTTCTCTGTCTGCGCTTTTGTCAAGCGCGACCCTACATTAAAGCTTAATGCTCCTTGCTGAACCGCTCCATTTATATTCAATAACAAGGCATCACTATTTTGAGGTGAAATCGAATTACCACTGGCTTCATCTGTTATTTGCCATAATTATGATGTTCTTAATCCAAATACAATTATTCTCTATAATCATCATTTTGTTCAAATCGACATGACTTTCTGATCATTAATTTTGGTGGGAATATGAGGCTTTTTATTGGCTCTTCATTGCCATTCATTCGCGCTAAAATGATTTCACCGGCAGCTCTGCCAATTTCTTTCGCACATACCGACACTGTCGTTAAGGCAGGAAAGGTATCTGCCGATTCAGGAACATCATCAAAACCAACAACAGCCACATCTTTTCCTACAGTAAGCCCTAAATCTTTGATTGCTCGCATTACACCAAATGCAACGATATCTTGATAACCAATAATTGCGGTAATTTGAGGGTGCTTTTCAAGCATTTTTTTGGTTTCAAATGCCCCTTCAGATCGGCTTGCTCCACAGGAGCTAATGTATTTTTCATTGAAGGGGATACCGTGTTCTATTAGTTTTGACATGTATCCACCTAAGCGATGAGAACGCGTTTTGGATCTTTCTTGCCCACCGATAAAGGCAATGTGCTTGTGGCCTAGTTGGATTAAGTGCTCGGTGGCGACCTGTAGTCCTAAAAAATTATTGGTGCCAACAAAATCAAATTGTCCTTCCCCAACGGGACGAACAGCAAGTACAACAGGAAAGCCTCGTCCTCTTACTGTTTTGAGGTAATCAACATTGGTATCAGTGGCTGGGCACATCACCATGCCGCCCGCATTTTGGCTAATTAACGAATCTATAAACTTATCTTGACGCTCTACATTTTCTTCGGCGTTGGCTAAAAAAAGTAATGTGTTTTGTTGTTCCAAATAATGGCTAAGTCCTGCAATCATCTCGGAATAAAACGGGTTGGTAATATCAGGAATGACTAACCCAACAAGATTGCTCCGCTTATGGCGTAAATTGGCAGCCGCTTGATTATAAACATATCCAAGATCTTCAATTGCTTGCAGTACTTTACTGCGAGTGGCTTCTGATATTCGTCCTTTACTGGTTAAAACCATCGAAACTGTTGCGGTTGAAACACCGCAATATTTTGCCACATCAGCAATGGTTGGTTTTGCCATAAATGTCCTTACATTTGGGTTAACTTTGCGATTAATCGTTTAACCTAATTTGAGCAAAAAAGCGGCGAATAACTGTGACCGATATCGATAAATTGGTATGTTCAAAGGGTTAATGAATGATAAATGATGGGTTAACCGCGTTAACCTATTTGATGAGAAGCGTATTTGCTGATTAATATATTACCAACAGATTAACCAAGGGTGATGTATGAAGTATCTATCTGGCAACTCGAATTATGACAAGTTTCCTCATGTAGAAATCAAGGGATTTCCTAATCAAGCTTGGCAAGGTTGGTCAACGATCGTTGAACAAGTTAAGTGTCGAGAGAGTAATAATCAAAAGCATGTTTTGGTTATCGATACATACCATGGTGTTGATCATAACGAGTTACTAGAGCAGCTCATCACGCCATTAAAGCCTAGCCACGTAGTATTTACAGATGAAGCGAAATATAGCGAAGAACACATCTTCGAGATGCTAGAGCGCAATATTACCGATGATCGTGTGTTTGGGGTGATTGCGCCGCATAAATTAAATGAGTTCTTTGATGCTGAAAAACTCTCCGAGATCAAACATCAAATTGAAAGTGCAACAGATGGTTTAATTGTGGTGTATGGCCACGGGGCAAAATTATTTGCTGAAGGTGATACGTTCATCTACGCCGATCTTGCGCGATGGGAGATTCAACAGCGTTTCCGTCATGGTGAATTGGGTAATTGGGGGGTTGAAAATACCGATGAAGATGTCCTTCGTCGCTATAAGCGTGCATTTTTCATTGAATGGCGTGTATTCGATCGTTATAAAACGAAATTACTCCCTCAAGCTGATTTTCTGTTGGATACAAACGTTGCACTAACGCCGAAAATGGTGACGGGTAAAGCATTTATGGCGGGTTTAGAACAAACCGTACAACAGCCTTTTCGTCTAGTGCCATTCTTTGACCCAGGTGTTTGGGGCGGACAGTGGATGAAGGAAGTCTGTGATTTAGATGAAACGAAGCCAAATTATGCTTGGTGTTTTGACTGCGTGCCTGAAGAAAATAGTCTTTTGCTTAAATACGATGATGTGATTGTTGAAGTGCCTTCCCAAGATCTCGTATTACTCGAACCTAAGCGATTGCTCGGTGAAGAAGTGCACGCACGGTTTGGGGCTGAATTTCCGATCCGCTTTGATTTTCTCGATACCATGGAAGGTCAGCACCTTAGCCTTCAAGTGCATCCGTTGACCGAATACATCCAACAAGAGTTTGGCATGCATTACACTCAAGATGAAAGCTACTACATGCTTGATGTTGGTGATGATGCGAGTGTGTATTTGGGCACTAAAACAGGTACGAACCCTGGTGAGATGATGGCAGATCTTGAAGCAGCACAGCGAGGAGAAAAGACCTTTGACGATGAACGCTTTATAAATCAATTTCCAGCCAAGAAACATGATCACTTTTTGATTCCTGCTGGCACTGTTCACTGTTCGGGTTCTAATTCGATGGTGTTAGAGATAAGTGCAACGCCGTATATCTTCACATTCAAACTCTGGGATTGGGAACGTTTAGGTTTAGATGGCCAGCCGCGCCCTGTGCATTTAGATCATGGTAAAGAAGTTATTCAATGGGATCGCAATACGGAATGGTGTGAAGAGCATCTGGTGAATGCCATTACGCCTATTGCTGAAGGGAAAGGATGGCGAGAAGAGAAAACGGGGCTTCATGAGCGAGAGTTCATTGAAACGCGCCGTCATTGGTTCAGCCAGCCTGTTAGTCACAATACTGAGGGGAACGTTAATGTTCTGAACTTGGTGGAAGGCAAAGAGGCGCTGGTATTGAGCCCCGACAATTTATTTGCTCCATTTGTTGTTCATTATGCAGAAACCTTTGTTATTCCGGCTCAAGTAGGAGAATACATTATTCAGCCGTATGGGGCGAGTGAAGGGACAGAAATTGCAACCATTAAAGCATACGTAAGGGGTTAATTATGCTGCATTTTTTAATAGCAACTCATGGGCCACTGGCTAGTGCATTAATTTCAAGCGCAAAAATGGTGTTTGGTGAACTTCAGAATACATCGTGTGTATCGCTTACCGAAGAGGGCGGTATAGAGCAATTCAAACAAGACTTTAATACTGAGATTCGAGATATAGCCAGCCAAGTCGAGGGCATTGTGGTGCTCTGTGATCTGGAATGCGGTACACCTTATAACATTGCCTGTACTTACGCATTTGATGGGAGTTTTCCTGTTCCTGTCGAAGTAGTTACGGGCATTAATTTTCCAACTTTGCTGATGACGGCTGATTTTGTGGAAGAGTCAGATCCAGCATCCGTTGCACAGACATTACAACAAGAAGCGCTTAACACGATCGTGGTTGCAAAACCGGTGAGTGTTGAACAAGACGACGATTTTTAAGGAGCAAGCATGACTATTTCATTTGTAAGAATCGACGATCGTGTGATTCACGGTCAGTTAATGACTCGCTGGGCGAAAGAATTACCGTGTGATGGCATTGTGGCCATTGATGATGCAGTAGCTGCCGATCCATTACTCTCTCAGGTAATGAAAGGGGCGGTGACCGATGTGAAAGTCTGGTTGTTTGATGCAGATACAGCGATTAGTAAGCTGCCGAAAGTGATTGCGAGTGATAAGAAATATTTTGTTATTGCCAAATCACCAGTCACGCTGCAGAGAATCAGCGAAGCCGGTATCGATCTTTCTAATTTAAATGGAAAGATTAATGTAGGCCCAATGAGTGCACGAGAAGGAACGACAACAATAGGAAATAATCAGAGCGTAAACCCAGATGAAGTTTCAGCTTTTGAATACCTATCTCAATTGGGACATCAAATAGATTTCCGGCTTGTTCCGGATGCTAGCGCCTACAACTGGGATACCGCACAGAAAAAATTAAATAAATAACAGCGGTCCAAATTTTTTGACGTGATTAGAAGGAACAGATTATGTTTTTTGAAGCAGTTGTTATCGGGATACTGTGTTATCTCGGTGCGTTATCAACCCCTTGGTTGCTAGGTCTTACTGGTGGCTGGTACACATTAAGTCGACCACTGGTTTCTGGAATGTTGGTTGGCATTGTATTAGGTGATATTCAGACGGGAATAATGGTGGGTGTAGCCGTTCAGGCAGTCTATATTGCGATGGTGACACCGGGTGGTTCGATGCCAGCCGATCTTAACTTTGTCGCGTACCCTGCTGTTGCTCTCGGTATTATGTCGGGGCAGGGTGTCGAAGTAGCCGTCGCGATTGCGGCAACAATTGGTATTGCAGGAACCATTATTTTTAACTTCATGATGGTACTGAACTCTTATTGGAATCACCGTGCCGATTTGTCGGTAGATGATGGTGATGACAAGGGGGTATATATGAATACCGCTATTTATCCTCAGATCACCAACTTTTTGATGCGCTTCATTCCTACCTTTATCGCTGTTTATTTTGGCAATCAATATATCGAAGGCTTCATGGCAAGCTTGCCTGACTTGGTTATCAATACCATGACTGTACTTGGTGGTATCTTGCCTGCCGTTGGTATTGCCATCTTGCTAAAACAAATTATCAAAGAAACGTCGATGCTGATTTATTTCCTTGTTGGTTTTGTCGGCATTGTCTTTTTGAACCTCAATATGGTTGGTCTTGTGATGATCGGTGCACTGTTTGCGTTACTGCATTACAACTACAAGCCAGATCCACAGCCTACGGCTGTAACACCAAATCAAGTAATGGACGACGATGAGGATGAATTCTAATGACTACAAAACATGATCAACTCAGCACTGATATTAATGCCAAGATTGCGTTAGATAAGAAAGACCTCATTAAATGTTGGCGTTCATGGATGATGTACAACCTTTCATCAATGAGTTTCGAACGTTTAGAGTCATTCGGTTTTTGCCTTGGAATGATGCCAGCACTTAAAAAGCTTTATCCCAACAAAGATAAGCGTCAGGAGGCAATGAAACGCCACTCCTCTTTCTATAATACTGAACCACAGCTCGGCGCCATTATCAGTGGTTTGGCGGTGGGTTTAGAAGAAAAGAAAGCCAATGGTGAGCCTATTGATGGCGAAACCATTAATACGTTAAAAGTTGGCTTGATGGGGCCGATTGCCGGTATTGGTGATTCTATGGTACCCGGCATGCTTGTGCCTATTCTACTCAGTATCGGTATGGCCTTAGCTGCTGGTGGCAGTATGCTTGGCCCACTGTTTTATATCGTTGCGTTTAATGCCATCGTCATTGTCGGTTCTTATACCTTGTTTATGAAGGGGTATAAGATGGGGACGGGTTCAGTCGAAGTACTGGTAAGCCATAAATCGACAAAAATTAGAGAAGCGCTCTCGCTTCTGGGGGTTTTTGTAATGGGGGGCGTGGCGGCAAGCTATGTCAATCTTGGTACGGGACTTGAATTTGTGACCAGTGATGGTGTGAATATCAATGTTCAGGCGATGCTTGACGGTATTTTCCCTAAACTGATGCCATTAGTGATCGTTCTCGGAACTTGGTATGCAATGGCAAAGAAAAACCTAAGTCCAGTAAAAGCCATGCTGTCTTTGGTTGTTATCTCTGCCCTTGGTGTCGCGGTTGGCCTCTTTTAAGGTAAGCGAATAATGAGAGGGCTTTGGCTCTCTCTTCCCTTCTAAACAGAGAGATATCACTATGAATACCATTTCGCAGCAAGCGAAACGCTGTCAGGTATGGCTTTCTGAACACGCACTTCCACGATGGCATCACTACTTTGATAAAAAGACAGGCATTTTCCCTGAAGGCATTTATCAAGATGGCCGTGTTTACCAAGAAAACGTTATCCGCTTTCGTGTTCAGCCTCGTCAATTATATGTTTATGCTCATGCCACAGAGCTTGGTCTTATTGATGCTCGGCAAGAGATAGAGCAAGCAATTAATCTTGGCTTCCCTCAATTTCAAACTGAGAAAGAGACATTTGTATTCTCACTTGATGATGAACTGAACATTAAAAATGGTGAAACCAATGCTTATGAACATGCTTTTGCGTTATTAGGTTATGCATGGCATTACCGTTTGACGAGAGAACAAGTCAGCTTAGACAAAATGGAAGCCATCTATCAATGGTTTGAGTGTGAATTGGCAGACGTAGAAAATGGTGGGTTTTACTCATCAACACATTATTTTTCGTTACGCTGCCAGAATCCGCACATGCACTTATTTGAAGCTTTAATGGTGTGCTATGAACACACTGATGATGTTCAATGGCTGGAGAGAGCAAGAAGTATTTTTAATTTGTTTATAGACCGCTTTATGCAAGATGAGTATTTATGTGAGTTTTTTGATAGTCAGCTTACCCCGAAACACCCGCTAAGTAATCTCGTCGATCCTGGGCATCATTATGAATGGATTTGGCTGCTACATCATTATCAAAAGCTGACAAGAATCGATGTGTCAGTTTACATCGAGAGATTGAATCATTTTACTTCGATGTATGGGCATAACGATAACGGTTTGGTCAGAGATGAAGTGGAAAATAACGGGGCGGTATTTCGCTCAACATCTAGGTTATGGTGCCAAACTGAATATCTTAAAGCTCAGATAGCACTACAGGAACGCCACCCATCTCTTGAACGGGAACAACGTGTTTGCCAAGCTGTTGATGTGATTTTTAGTGCTTACTTGAATCCGGCTCAGAACGGTCTTTGGTTTGATCAACTGGATTGCGAAGGGCTGCCATTACAAAAAAACTCACCAGCGAGTACTTTTTATCACCTATTTCTAGCATTTTCAGAACTGCTTAGAATTGCAAAGTAAGGACGCCATATGAACGTATTAACACCTCCCAGTATTAACTATGTGACGGGTAAGATAAACGCTGGAAACCTTGTTGAGAAAGTAACGTTGTTATCATCGCTTGATGGTATTTTTGCCGATAAAGCTGCCTATGCATCGCTACCTGAGGATCGTGTTATATACAGTGTTGAAATGCTGCCAGCAGAATCTGCAGAAGGAGAGCTTAACTTTGGTGTATCACATATTGAAGCGGGTAGCGTTGGTGATGAATTTTTTATGACCCGAGGTCACTTTCACGAACGTATCGAGCAAGCTGAATACTATTTTGGAAGTGCTGGTGAAGGCCTGCTTATCTTGCAAACTCAAACTGGTGCAGTGACCATTGAAAAAGTCGTTCCGGGGAGTATTCATCATATTGGTGGCTCTATTGCGCACCGGTTAGTCAATACTGGAAATGAGCGACTATCAGCGCTTGCGGTTTGGCCATCAATAGCCGGACATAATTATGATGGCCTAAAAGTGCAAGGGTTTAATGTTCGAGTAATGAAAGATGAAGGTGGGTTTATAATTACTGAGTGTTTTTAATATTCTAGGTTAGCAAGAGAGCGGTATTCAATTATTTTATATTAAGTCGTTAGTGTTTTAATGTTACCTGTTACTGCTTGAGCCAAATTAGACTAATTACAAATATGGCCTGTGTATGTGAAGTGATATGTTATATGTAATTAATTTGACACTGTACTCGTGTCAGAAAATATGTTGGACTCAAATGCTCTTAGCATTTTTTTCGATGTTAATTACACATTTACATGATAAATAATTTTATTATTTATTTTACTAAAGTTTCAATTAAAAATTTTATTACAGGCCCTTGTTGCAAACCAGATTTCCATAAAAGGTCTACAACAGAAAATAATGGTGTGTTGTTGAACTCGGGCTTGAATTGAACTAGGGTTCCCATTGAAACTCTTTTGTCTAACATGCTCTTGGGAAGAAACGCCCACCCCAGATCTTGCTCGACCAGTCGTAGCATATCGTCTTGGTCAAACGCTTCCCATGTTTCCTGTGAAATCTTGTTAGCTAGAGTTAGCTGCTCATTATCTAGCATGCTGCTGCAGGTGATTTGACGTTCGGTAATTAGCAGTTCATTGTCTACGATCGTCATATCAGCAAACTTTGAATCAGGGCTGCAGACGCAACCCCACTCAATCTGTTGAATCGAGACAAAATCCATATTTTCAGGTACGGCTAACGAGGCAATATTTAGCCCTAAGTGGACCTCACCATTGATTAAGGCGTTGTTGAATTCTGAACCATAAAGTTTAACATTTTCCATTTAACCTATATTGATTGTTGGTGTGATACTAGAGCCTGATTCTTTTAAATATAGAAATAACTCAAGGCTAAACTATGAAAAAATCATAGTGTATATTTACTATTACAATCTTATTTTCAATCAATTCTATCGCGGCAGAAGGCACCATTGAAAAAGAAGGAAACTACGGTGATCCGACAGCAAGCTTTAGTACGGTAGGTATCAGTGCTAATAAAGATGCGATTCAGTTCAACGGTACGATGGGAGTAGGGGCAAATATCTACTTAATGGATATTACTCGAGACAACCATAGTCCTAAACTGTGTTCTTCCCCACGAACTATAATTGTTAAATGCGGTTTATTGTTGCCACTGTACTTTCAAATATTCGCATAACCAGTGGTTAATCGACTTGGTGTGGTTGGCTTGTGGATAGAGGGCATGGTATGCATAGACCAAACGCCGATCGAGTTCTGTTTCTAGCTTAACTAGATCATATTCATCCTTGTTATTTAGGTAAATGACCTCGGGCACTAAGGCGTAACCAACACCAGCATTGACCAATAATAGGTGCTGCTGGATAGTTTCAGCCTCTATGATAGTTCGTGAAAAGTTTAATTCTTCTTTATTCCGTTGTCCGACAGGCATGCTGAATGCGATTTGCCGATAGGACTCTAATACCTGTAAATCTATGATTTCTTTGTTTGCTAACGGATGTTCAGGGTGACAGACAAAGCAAGCTGGAATCGTACCTAATCCTAACGATGTGATCCCATTACCGTATTCCATGGTCATGATATTGAGAGCAAAATCAACTTTACCTCGCTCAATTAGGCTGATGATTCGATTGACAGATGGTTCGACAAAAGAAAATTGAGTTGTAGGGAATTGAGAAACTAGTTTGGCTACCAGTTGTTTGGTTTGCTTTTTATCGAACAGCTGTGGCAAGGCAATGGTTAACTCAGGTTCGACACCTGTACTAAGGCCATGGCAGAAGCTTTCTAGTTCATTGAATATATCTAAAGTCTGTTTACATCTTAATTGGATGATTTGACCGTGCTCGGTCAATGTAAGTCGCTTGGACGTAAAAGACCTATCAAACAGAGACAATCCTGTTTCATCTTCTAACTGTTCGATTAAACGGCTTATGGTTGATTGAGAGCAAAACAGTTTTTTAGCGGCTTTACTCATGGATCCCGCTTCGACAACTGTGAGGAAGGCTTTTAATTGGTTTGGGGCTATCATCGTCACTCTATCCGAAATGTGCATAGTAATGAGTTAATCATAATCCCTATATTGGTAGTAAGCTACTCCCGAACTTAAGAGATGCCAACCAGGAGAAGTATCATGAAAAAGGCTCTGTTAGCGACGCTTATACTTACCTTACCTATGTTTGCCAATGCTGAAGGTGAACATCATCCACTAGAAACTGTTAATGCACCAATGTTTGGTCAATCTCGTGATGCAATTGAAACGAAATTGAAAACTCATACGGTGAGTGGAAGTGCATTCACTAAAGCTTATGCAGATCAATTTGTTGAGGCGATAGGTAAAGTGGAGATATTAAAGGCTATTGACTCAGAGTTGGCGACCATCAAAGGAACTATAGAAGACTTTGAGGCGTTCAAACAAACTGCGACTAAACAATTGCCAGTATTGAAGGAATTTGATGCAGATATGCACGCATATGTATTCCGTATTGCTGAACTGCTCGATATCCCGGTAGAGGATTATTGGGTAAGCATGTATATGGATGGGGCTTGGGTCGAAGGTATGCAACCAATGGTTTCAAGAGTTTGGAATGGTAACCAAGCGCTATTAAAGTCAGCTTACGAAGATATGATACAAGGTCGTGGGGGATGTACCACAGCAGCCTGGACTAATGGAATTATCGGCGGCAACATGGATTTTTCCTCTTTATTCCTTGGTCATCAACAACTTATTCAATCTGATGATTTGATTTTTGAAGGGACCTATTACGGTGCTTTCCGTGCGATGGGTAAAAATATTGGTATTGTAGTGAATACTTTGGTCACAGACAGTACAGGTTATGGTGCTAACGGTCTACCACAGCAGATTATTATTGCTAGTGTGGCTAAGCGGGCAGTTGACGTAGGCCATGCTCGAGAATTACTGGCATCGGTAAAGGCAGAATCACCATTTAACTATACCCTCGCGGATAAAAAGGGCAATGCTGTTGCTTACAATATGGTGGAATCAGATCAACCGGTTACGGTTGAAGCTGAAAATGGAGCCGTTGTCCATACTAATCACCGTACCAGCTCTCGTGAAAAGTTACTTGCTGCGTGGGACAACGATTATCGTGTTGCCAATGAGCATGTTGGTTATTCAATAGCCCGCCGTGATTTGGCAAGTATATTGCTGAAAATTGTGCCAGAGAACGAACGTAATGTTGAATCGATGAAAACCATTTTGCGCACCCAGCCAATTTTGATGAAGGCAGCGAATGGACTGGATTTTGGTACCACGAATAGCTATGTGATAGATCTCAATGCAGGCTGTATGTATATGTCACCCGATCGCCCTGACCTGGTTAATTACGAGAAGTTTTGTTTTGATGATAAATAAGTACTAAGCTCGTTTTCATCCAATGATGATATCTAATAAGCCGCATAATGCGGCTTATTTTGTTTGCGATATAACAACTTGGACAATTCATTAATAGTTCTTGGAATTAATATTGTTATGCTTCTATGGAATTTTATTTGCGGGCGATGATATGTACAGTGAAGAACAGTTGACAATATTTGTCAAAGTGGTCGAGAGTGGTTCATTCAGCAAGGCCGCTTTGGCGTTGAGTCGTTCGCAGGCGGCGGTATCACTGGCAATACGTGCCCTTGAAGAGGTGCTAGGATATTGTGTTTTTAATCGCCATGGTAAAAAAATACAGCTAAATGAGCAGGGCGAGCAGCTGTATCGGTTGTGTCAGCGTCGGCAGATAGCATTGCAACGCTTATATGATATTGCTGATAATCTTCACCATGCCGTTGAAGGTGAAGTGACTATCTATATTGATTGCGAAGTGGATCCGTTACCGATGGCCGTTTTGCTAGAGAAATTCCATCGTTGTTTTCCTCTTACACAGATTGTGATGAAACAGACTTGGCAATCCGCCTCTTTGATTATCATACCTGAAGAGCGGCGAATGGGGGAACTGGAAGAGAATAGCTGGAATTGGCAGCGGTATGCAGATGTCACGTTATTGGCGGTTTCAGGACCTGCGGTGAATCATCGTCGGCAGTATATTGAGGTGCCTTGGGGGCCCCAAAGCCCGACATTACATCATGTGATGACTTCGAAACCGACGGCAGCGCTACAGATGGTATTGGGTAATATGGGTTGGTGTTGGCTTCCTAGTTTTTTGTTGGCGAAATATCAAGCAGGGCAGGATTACCACCAAGTCGAGAATATTGACCCTATCATCAGGCGATATGTATTGGGGGCAAGCAAAGATCGGGGACCTGCGTTGCAGTGGTTGGTAGAGCAGGTTACAGCGGATCAGGCTGGGGAGCTATAATATGGTGCAGAATGATTGCTTAAGGGCAATGCTTGCGGTTAAGCAAGCTGGTTCAATTTCTACAGCTGCCAAAATTGTAGGGAAAAGCCCCTCTCAGGTCAGCGCCTGGCTGAGCAGTTTGGAGATTGATATGGGGTTGACGCTGATTAACCGCGAAGGCTACCGCGCTAATTTAACCCCGGAAGGCGAAGTTATTGCACGATATGCCAAAGATGTATTGAGTGAACTTGAAAATATAGACAGTAAAATGACTATTCCTGCGTTGGCAGATCCAGCTCAGCTCAATATTGCATTACTCGATGCTTTACCAGTTGCCCCGTTTCGCGATGTAATGTGGCAATTGCAGCAGTATAAGCCGGACCTTGGTATCCAGATCGAGCATCTACATACTGGTGATATCTTGCAGGGTATTGAGCTGGGTGAGGTTGATTTCGGCGTGATCTTTTTTCATGGCAATGTTTATTCGGGTATCACTGAACATATTATGGGCTACACCGAGATTGTTACGGTTGTCGCGGCTGATCATGAATTGGCAAAGAACCCGCATGAATTTAGTACCGATGATCGACTTGGCCATCTGCAATTGTTACCAGCGAGTTATCTGGGCTTTGGCATCGATAAAGTGTCAAAATACTCGGAAAACTATTGGTTGCTAGATAGCTTCGAGATGCTGCTGTCCCTGCTCGAAAAAGGTGTTGGCTGGGCAGAGCTTCCTCGCCACTGGGTTGAACCCTTGCTGAGAGCGGGCAAGTTGATTCAATTAAAACCCAAGGGGGTGAGTCCGTTATGGTGGCCATTGCAGCTGGTATGGCGAAAACATCGTCCTTTAGATAGTACAGCTTTATGGTTGATTGAAAAATTGACCAGTCCGAAACCTGGCTTATCGGTTGCCGGTTTACCGTTCTGCGATTAATTTCAAAACATACATCGTGACCTGAAAAATGGTCACGACGATACCTTCTTAATCATCATTTATTTAGCCTCAGTTCAACTTTTCTGCCTTTCCTTATCTTTGATATAAATAATTCTGAATAAGTTTATTCGTACATTCGACTGCTTTTTGACTAAAAGCAAAAAAATGTTGTGACTGTGATTACATTTTTCTGCTCTACGCTCTTCCTCCTTATAAGTTTTATCGAACGACATCAACTTAGCTTTTTGGGCATAACTGAATAAAATTTCTTCAGTCCAATGATAACTTTCAGCATGCGTTGCTTGTTGATTGACACCAGAATGAAAGGATACACCTACGATGACTAACGTTGAACGATTCCTGAATCAAGTCCGCCAAAGCAGTTTGGGTATGAAGCGGCTAGTGGTGGTTGCTCCCCATGATGAAGCTACCCTCTTGGCAGTGGAACACGCCCGTAAAGAGCTGTCTATTGATGCGGTTTTAGTTGGTGAGGAGGAAAAAATCGTCGCTGCCGCAGAGCTAGCTGGGGTGTGTCTAATGCCTTATGACGTGGTGGCGACATACGGCGATTCTGCGGCAGCAGATTGTGCGGTGAGGCTGATAGCTGAAGGGAAAGGCCAAGTGCTAATGAAAGGACTGATTGATACGTCGATATTGCTCAAAGCGTTATTGAAGAAGGAATACGATCTGCGTACCGGACGCTTGCTTAGTCATGTCGCGTTACTACTTCCGCCTCAAGGGCATGGGTATTACCTGTTGACTGATGCAGGGATGAATATCTCCCCATCGTTGTATGACAAACAGCAGATCATTGAAAATGCCGTTGATATTGCGCATGCCCTCGGAAATGACAATCCAAATGTGGCTCTGCTATGCGCAAAAGAAAAAGCGTACGACAAAATGCCGGCAACCCTGGATGCGGTAGAGCTGCAAGCTCTCAATCTCGCTGGTGATATAACGGGTTGTACCGTCAGTGGTCCGTTGCAGCTAGATCTCGCGGTCTCGGCACAGGCAGCTATGATGAAAGGCTGCAAGGATCCAGTTGCGGGTAATGTCGATATCTTTGTCGCACCGACGATCGAAGTGGGTAATGTGTTTGGCAAGGCATTGAAATATATGGGTGGGTATGTTTATGCCGGGGTTGTCGTCGGGGCAAAAATACCTGTGGTATTAGTGTCGCGGGCTGATAGCGAACAAGAGAAGTTGCTGTCCATCGCGATGGCTTGCGTGTGTACGACTTCGATCCCAATGGAAGCGGGACGGATGATGCCAGAGATGGAGAGTGCATAATGAGAATTCTTGTTATTAACCCTGGCTCTACCTCGACCAAAATTGGTGTATTCGATAACCAAGCGAAATGCTTTGAACAGGTTTTGCGCCATAGTAGCGAAGAGCTGGCACAGTTCAACAATGTCACGGCCCAGTACGGATTTCGTAAACAAACTATTGTTGATGCGCTAATGCAAAGTGGTATCGCCTTGTATGAACTGGATGCGATTGCTTGTCGTGGGGGGGCGTGCAAGCCGATATCCGGTGGCACTTACCTGGTTGATGAGCAGCTTTGTCACGACCAAGCCAATAACCCTATTCAACATCCCTCTAGCTTAGCGGCTTTGATTGGCTTTGATCTGGCGAAAGAGCTTGGGATTAAAGCCTATTTTACTGACTCGCCAATGACCAATGAGCTCAGTGAGCTGGCGTCATTCAGCGGTCATCGCGACATCAAACGTCATGGTCGTTTCCATGCTCTTAATGCAAGGGCTGTAGCGCAGACCTACGCCCAGCAGTGTAACAAGCACTATTCGGAGTTAAATTTGATTGTCTGCCACATGGGGGGCGGGATCACTATCAGTTTGCATCAGCAAGGACGGGCGGTGGATGCGACAGATGCGATAGCCGAAGGACCGATGACCCCGGAGCGGAGTGGTCGATTGCCAGCTCGAGATTTGATTGATCTCTGTTTCTCTGGTCAGTACAGCCACGACGAGATGAAAAAGCTGTTGCAGGGTGAAGGCGGGGTATTTAGTTATCTTGGTACTGCCGATATGCGTGAAGTGGAGGCGGCAGCCGAGGAAGGTGATCGCGAGGCTCGCATGGTGCTGGATGCGATGATCTATCAGATTGCGAAAGAAATAGGGGCAATGGCGCCAGTTGTAAATGGTCAAATTGACGGTGTGATCCTCACCGGCGGCATTGCCTATAGCCAGTACGTTACCAGTGAGCTGAACAAGCGTGTTGGATATATCGCAAATATTGCTGTTTTCCCTGGAGAGATGGAGCTGGAAGCCTTAGCGGCAGGCGTTCTCCAAGTTTGTAATCAAAAGCAGCCCGCCAAGTGTTATGGCGACAATATCAAAGTAGACGTGTAAGTGACTTTACGACAATTAAGAGGACTGGTGTTTGTAAGCTCTGGCCTCGATAAGGATAAGCATTATGAATCAGCAAGTTAATTCAGTTTTTCAGACTATAGATGGTGAACAGTTTGGGGTTTATGAAACAGCGGTAGAGGCGATTGCCGCCAGTGCAGCCGCCCAGGTTGAATTTCAAAACGAATTTGGTACAGAAGCACGAAACCGCATTATTGCTGCTATTCGTCAAGTGATTCTCGACAGCGCAGGTCCACTGGGTGAGATGGCAGTAGAAGAGAGTGGTTTAGGTAGAGTTGCCCATAAAATCGCCAAAAATCAACTGTCCGCTACGGCAACACCGGGGACGGAAAGCCTGCTTACCCAAGCCATATCCTCCGATGATGGATTGACGATCGAAGAGCGTGCGCCATTTGGTTTGATTGGTGCGGTAACACCAGTGACCAACGAAATTCCGACGATTGTCAGCAATGTAATATCGATGTTAGCAGGCGGTAATGCGGTTGTTTTCAACGTCCACCCTTCAGCAAAAATGACGTCGGCAGTGGCGATTGATCGGATTAATCGGGCAATTATTGCCTCTGGTGGTCCTGCCGATCTAGTGACGATGATCAAAGATCCGACCCTCGATACTCTACAGGAAATTGTCCAGGCGCCGGAAGTTCGTTTGCTCGTGGGAACGGGTGGTCCAGGTCTGGTAAAAGCATTGCTTAGCTCGGGTAAAAAAGCCATCGGGGCTGGTGCTGGTAATCCACCCGTTGTCGTTGACGGATCTGCCGATGTAGCACTGGCTGGGGCATCGATTGTGGCCGGGGCTTCTTTCGATAATAACCTGCTGTGCATTGGCGAAAAAGAAGTATTTGTGGTGGAGCCTCAGGCAGAAGCATTGATCGACGCGATGATGCAATCTGGGGCTTATTTACTCAATACTGAACAAGTCGAGCAAGTCACAAACTTGGTACTGACCGCAGATGACAATGAAGAAATGGCGATAGCCTGCAGTTTTGGTATGGATCGCGAGTATCACCTACGCAAAGAGTGGGTGGGACAGGATGCGAAGAAGATTCTTGGCGCTATTGGTGTCGAGGTGGATACCCCGGTCGATTTGCTGATTTTTGACGCGCAGGTCAATAATCCGTTTGTCCAGCTAGAACAAATGATGCCAGTACTGCCAATCGTTCGTTGTCAGGGCTTCGCTCAAGCAGTCGATTTTGCCGTCGACGCCGAGCACGGTAATCGTCATTCAGCCTGTATTTATTCAAATAACGTCAATAACGTGACTTATTTTGCCAAGCGTATTGGAACTACAGTCTTTACTCAAAATGGTCCGACGCTCGTGGGGCTGGGCTACGGAGGGGCTGGAACAACTTCGTTCACCATTGCAGGGCCAACTGGGGAAGGCATCACCACTGCCCGAGACTTTACTCGAGTTCGTCGCTTTGCAATTGCCCAGGGTGGTAATCGTATTATCTGATTTTTTGTGCCGGAGGTGATGGCTTCCGGACATTTTATATTTCATACAAAAGGAAATGATTATGACTACTAGCTTTTATCGCCACCCTGAACTTTGGTTACCGGAAATTGCTGGCACCCACGTTGATCTTGACCATCTTGAGCAGCTGTATAAACAAGAAGAAGTACTGTACGAATCACGGATGACAAAAAGTAAAACGATGCATGAACGTGCCGTCAAATCAATGCCGAACGGCGTCACAAACTCATGGCAAAGTGTATGGCATGTACCGCATCCGTTTTATATTTCAAACTGTAAAGACAATTACGTTACCGATATTGATGGCAATGAATATATTGATTTTAATCTAGGTGATACCCCTGATTTTTATGGTCACTCACCAAAGAATGCCGTTACCGAAGGCATTATTGAGCTGTTGCAAAACAGCGGTATCAATACCTTGGTAACCAATGAAGATGCGATCGTTGCTTCTGAGTTGTTGACCGAGCGTTTTGGTCTGCCGTACTGGTTTACTGCTTTGTCTGCATCTGATGCCAACCGTTTTTCGGTTAAACTTGCTAAGCTGGCAACGGGGCGTAACAAAGTCATGCAATTTAATATGGCTTATCACGGTACGCTTGATGAAACCAACGCTTGGATGCCAGAAGAAGGTGTAGTGGAATATCGTGTACCTGAAATTTACCCAGGTCAAGATCCAAACCAATTTACCCGAGTCGCTACTTTTAATGACTTGGCTTCTGTAGAAGCGCAGCTGAAATATGGTGATGTGGCAGTGGTGTTGACTGAGCCTGCTTTGTCGAATTCGGGATTGACCCTGCCTAAACCCGGTTTCCACGATGGTCTGCGTGAGCTGTGCACTAAGTATGGTACGTTATTGTTAATTGATGAAACCCATATGCAGACCACGGCTCACCACGGTGCAACTGGTGAGTGGGGTTTACAGCCGGATATCTGGGTTGCCGGTAAATGTATCGCTGGCGGTATTCCATGCGGCGTTTATGGTTTTTCTGAAAGTGTGGCTGAGCTGTTCCAATCTACTATAGGCAAAGGACCCTGGCACATGGCGGGTTTGTTGGGCCAGCAAACGACCATGACAGGTAATGCGTTGTCTCTGCGTGCCTTGCGTTTGAATCTGGAGCATAACGTGACCAAAGAAAACTTTGCTCACATGATTGGTACCAATACCTATCTAACACAGAAGCTGAATGCCGTAATTTCCAAATACAATGTGCCATTAAGCACTGAGCAGGTTGGTGCGCGTACTTGGCTTCATTTCTGCGAAAGTACTCCGATAGAAATTGAAGATTGTGTTAGAGGGATCGGCATGGTTGGCCACTTTATTGATTACATCTTTATGTATCTGTTTAACCGCGGTGTAATGATCATTCCTTTCGGACTGAATATGTGGCTGGTCTCTCCGCAAACGACCAAAGCTGACTGTGATGTTTTTGCTAAGCATTTTGAAGGCGCGGTGATTAACATGTTCCAGCTTGATTCCGTGATAACAGAACCCTGTACCGAAGAATTTGAAGTGTAAGTGATTTACGAATTTGTCGCGGACCCGAAAGGGTCCGTATTTTTCGGATTTAAAGGGGCTGTGTATGTGGTTATATAAAATAATTGTTGGGGTGAATAAACAGCTGAAGAAGCTGATCCCTATTCCTTTTCCAGAGCTTGTTCATGGCTCTGGCTGTATCGCTGATGCGGGTGACTTGCTCACTGCGCAGGGCGTGAAAAGGCCATTAGTGGTAACAGATAAGATGTTGGTATCTTTGGGAATAGTTGAAAAGTTAACCCGTTCTTTAGAAAAACATCATATTGAGTATGCGGTGTTTGATGAAGTGACGCCAGATCCATCTATTGCTACCGTTAATGCCGGGTTTGAAGTGTATCAGTGGCATAATTGCGATGCCATTGTGGCTATAGGGGGGGGCTCTCCGATTGACTGTGCCAAGGTGATTGGGGCCAAAGTGGTAAAAAAAGCGGATGTGAAAGCGTTCTCCGGTAAATTAAAAGTCCGGAAAAGTTTGCCGCCATTTATGGCTATTCCTACCACTGCGGGGACGGGATCGGAAGCAACGATCGCAGCGGTGATCACCGATCCTGTAGCACGCAGTAAGTTTGCTGTTATTGATCCTGTTCTGGTACCCAAAATTGCGCTGCTCGACCCAGAGTTAATGGTGGGCTTGCCAAAGTCAATTACTGCTGCAACGGGGATGGATGCGCTGACCCATGCGATTGAAGCCTACTTAGGCTCATTCAGTAATCAGCTTACAGATCGCTATGCTAAAGAGGCTATCGTCACGATTTTTGACCAATTGCCGAAGGCGTATGCTGACGGGGGGGATCTGCATGCGGGTGGGAGCATGGCGATGGCCTCGTATCTTGCGGGGTGTGCCTTTACTCGAGCGTTCGTTGGTTATGTTCATGCTATCGCTCATCAGTTGGGAGGCTTGTATCATATTCCCCACGGTCAAGCTAATGCGGTTTTGTTACCCTTGGTGCTGCGTTTTAGCTTTCCTGAATGTCGACAACGCTTTTCTGATATGGCGGCGCTAATTGGGTTGTCTGATGGTGAGCAGTTTATTCTGGCGGTAGAGCAACTTAACCAGCAGCTTAATATACCGAATACGTTTGAACAGCTAAAAGCTGATGATATCCCTGAGATTGCACGGCGAGCGTTGACCGAAGCACACGGTACATATCCCGTCCCCCGTTATATGAGTCAGTCGCAATGTGAAAATTTATTAACACAACTGTTGCCATTATCATTGTCTCATTAGCCAGTGATAATGTAACAAATTGAACGACGAAGATGGCTATTCTATGAGTATATTTGAGCAAATTACGCATCACCAAATGGATGAGATTAGCACGGTTAATCAGTGTATTAAGTCTGATAGACGCCCCAAAAAACGAGACTTGGTTTCTGGTGTGATCTTAGATGAAGCGGGGTTGCCGATAGTATTACCGACAGTGGTTGATTGTCGACAACAGCTCATGCGGCACTGGGCGAAAAATCAGTATTTGGCGCCTGAAGGCACCGCGAGGTTCAATACAGCAGTAACTGAGCTGGTATTTGGTCGCGCATTGAGTGATGCGTTTTGTTCTCAACTAATTACTTTGCAGGCTCCTGGTGGGACAGGAGCTTTGCGATTAGCATTCGACTTTTATGCCTCGAGTCTCAACGGTAGACGTTTGTGGGTGGGAACACCTAGTTGGCCAAATTATCAGCAGATTGCAACTGCGGCGGGAGTGGAAATGGTCAATTTCCCGCAACAGACAACGGTGACGCAATGGCTGTGTGCCCTAGAGCAAGCACAGCCGTATGATGCAGTCTTGTTTCAGGCAGGAGCCAATAATCCGACTGGGATGATGTTGGATACTGAGGATTGGCATAAAATTGCTGATTTATGTCGTCGCAAACAATTGTTACCCATTTTGGATAATGCCAGTCAGGGGTTGGGACAAGATATTGAAAAGGACGCAGAGGGGATTCGGATCATGGCGCAGTCATGCCCTGAATTAATTGTCGCCAGCTCTTTTTCGAAAAATTTCATGTTGTATAACGAACGTGTTGGCGCTGTCTCTGTTAAAACCAGCGTACCCGTATTTGCCACCCAAGCTAAAGAAGAACTGCGCACTATTATTCGGGCTAACTACTCTTCGCCTGCGTCATTTGGCTCAGCGATAGTTGCTGAAATTTTAGGTGATCCGCAATTGTACCAGAAGTGGCTGGTAGATTTGGTTGCGGTCAGAGTAATGTTAGCGAAACGTCGTGACAGCCTGCTGGCAGCGCTCGATAATAGATGTAAAGAATCTTCTAGCGATGTGCAACGGTATGGGCTGTTTATCCAATTGAATCTAAGCTCGCAGATCATCCGTGATTTACGGGAAAAAGATGGCATCTATTTGTTGGATAATGGTCGATTGAGCCTTGCTTCGTTATGGCAACATGATATTGCGAGAATCACTACAATAATAAATTGCCGTAACTTTTTAAATACCAACCCATGCAATATAAGTGTGTATAACAAATAATCGAGAACTTATAAATGCATTTTGAATATCTAATAATTAGAAACTATTGGCTAAAGTAAGGAATACATAATTTCCTTCATATTGTGTTTTAAATGTTACATCATCTAGGTTGTGTCTGAGTAGCCATACATTAAACCAATATCCCATGCTGGGTTTAATTTATAATTAATACCCACCTCGGCATATAAATAATTGTCATTATCCCACCACTGGTACTGAGTTTTTATAGGTAATGAGACCTTTTCCGTAAAAGAATACCTTCCTCTAACGCTTAAGTTTGGCATTGCTCGCCAATGATCTTCTGTTGCGTACTTTCCTCCACCAGTATCATTGTCTCGCGGCTGGTTCATCTCGCTTATCACGCAGTAGAAAACCAATCACATCACCATACTTATCAACGGCTTGATAGTAATATGTCCATTGGCCTTTTACATTGATATACGTTTCGTCCATTCGCCATGAAGAAGCTACTGGCTTCTTCTTTTTGCGAGCTCGCTGTTCCAGTAATGGCGTATATTTGAGTACCCACCGATTCAATGTTGAGTGGTCAACAATGATGCCACGCTCTGCCAATATCTCTTCAATTTCACGGTAGCTCAGCTGTAGGTAAAATTATAGCAAACAGATTGCGATTTACGACACAATTTCAACGATAGGTTTTTCCTATCAGAATTATAAGTTTAATCTATTATCTTTCATCCATAGTTCTGTTTATTGTGTATCTATTGCTTTGTGAGGAAATTATTCTTTGGTGTCAGTTTTTCTATGGCCTAACACCAATCGCGCCAGCTTATAAGCTGTATTTTCAATAGCACTTACGCCAGAAAGATAGGTAAATGTATAAAATCTCCAGCATGTGAATGTAGAGCTATCCTTAATGTGCTCAACAAAGCCAAACTAAATAATCAAAAGAGTTATTAATGGAAAATGAAATCTTACAAGACCAATTAATACACGTGAAAGCAAATTATTGGATTCTTACAATATTAAGCGGAATATTTTTATCTTTACTTCTTTTTATGGTGACTAAAGGCCATTTTAATTATCTGACCCTAGCGTATGGGATCATATTCGGAGGCGTAGGATATTGTTCATTAATCGTATCAAAGCATGTTGATAAAATTAAGCGTAAAATAACAAATTTGTAATGATTTAAATTAATGATTTCAATGTAACGAACGCCACCCCATAAGGCTTTGTTATATTGAGATAAAAACCATTTATCAATCGAAAGAACGTTTTTTACTCTGTGATTTTTTCACAAACAGTGAAAACCTCAGCCTCACTGAATCTGATTCAACAACAGTGTTAAAGTGGTCATCTCTAACAAAATCCCACTCTCCATCAGCCCAATAAACGTTGCAGTCATATATTCGGCATCTAAGTTAAACTTGTGCCCTGATGTAAATCCGCACTTTTCTTCCTCATCAGAGCCTCTAAGGGCCGTGTCGCAAGACAGGTTTTAGAAGAGCAGGTAGCTTTGGGCATCCCGATGTGAGTAAAGCGATTTAAAATAGAACAACCGAGTAACATTTCCTTCGATTGATTTTCAAACTCTCTGCTGTGTAATGTATTGCCTATTATCTTCTTGTAACGTTGCATGGCAGTCTCTGAGATATTCCGTTTTCCATATTGCCGCACGCTCTGCCAACCGATAATGCCAAGGGCGAAGCAACCTATCAGGTTGCTCATCCGCTTTGGGGGATGAACCTCATCGGCAAACGTATTGTCTTTCGGCGGTATAACAATCTCAGCATCCGGGAAATGATTATCTAATGTCTTGTATACCGCATTGGTATCATACATTTTGTCGGCACTTACATGCTTGATATCCGTGATGATGGACTGACATAACGTCCCGACAACCTGATCATCTATTGTGTTTTTATCAATAAAGACAGCGCCTTGAATGAAGTGACCCTCATCAACAGCAAAGTGCGCCTTTCGCCAGCTTCGTTTTGCATTAACCTTATGTTTCTCCTGGTGCCACTCATCCTTCCCGAACCGCTTGAGTCCCGTAGAATCAATGGCTATCGCTGCAATTTTGTCCTCTGGTTGTCCATGCCAAGCTTCATTAGTAAGTTTTCAATGAATCTCTGAGCTTGACGTAGGGGAAGTTTATATACCAATCGAATGTAGTGGCAGGCCTCGATGGTGCTGTCAGGATATTTAACGGAAGAGCCGGTACCATCATAAACGCGTTCATCGTGTTGCCAATTATGGATGATCTCTTCAGAGATCCAAATGTCGAACCGCCCGCGTTGCCTGAGAGCCTGGTTGTACTCACGATAATTATTTAGCGCGTAGGTATGCTTCTTAAAATGATGGCGTTTGGCGTCATTGTGTTTGTAAGGCATGTGTTAAACAGCGAACCGGAATGAAGGGCTGGTTATGATAACTGAACTCAGTGTTAATGGAATAATTGGATATTATCTGAGCGCTTCAACAAAGCCGTTAATAAGTGAAATCTAATTTAGATTACTTCCTCTTACCATTTCTGCGCACTTCTAACTGTGAAATTAAACCTATAAATTGATGCTGATTTCGTACATTGGGACCAACGTATTATTTTCGATGTCAATTCGATTAATTTTTGAATAGTGACCACGTTGGTGAATATTGATTCTTATAAAAATGTATTATTTTAATATAATCGACTTCGTAAAATATAATGACATTAACCGAAATTAAATCAACCTTTAGTTTATTCAAACTAAATCCAGGAGAATAATTTATGTTATTAAAAAAACTGTCAATTGCTTTATTTCTTTCTGCATCTTGCTTTCAAGTAAACGCTAATGTTTGGGTGCAAGATAATATTGTTGTCGCGTCAAAAACCACCGATGCCGCGGGGAATACAATGCCAGAAACGATGACTTATGACTTTTCATATAGTGATGATGAGCTCTCTGCAGTTCATATGGTCATGCAGTCTGGTGATGCAGTTAGAAAATACGATGTTCTAACTGCAAGTCACTTTTTCAAATATGAAACAGTCGATGGGAATAAACGACTGAAAGCCATTTTGCTATTTGATCAAGGGCGGTTCCGACTAGATAACAACCAAGACTTTGAGCAAGATTTTTCATTCAAAAATACGGTTAAAAACCTGTTCATGCAGTCTATGACTAAGTGGATACTAGTTGTTTCTGAAAGGGACGCATTAGGCCGAGCGACGGTTGTAAATAAATATTATGTAGGGAGTGCATTAACTCGCAGCATGTCTACAAATGTTAACTCCGGACTCGAGCCACTAACAAACATAGAGATAACCAATCAAAATGTCGGTGACCCTATCGGCGTTTTCAAGATAACTTATAAAAGTCAAACCGCCGGAGCAGATTTTCAAGAAGTTAACACTTATAAGTTAGATTGGTCCCAGTGTTCAACTTGTCCAGCGCCACCAGTTGCAGATCCTATTCCTGATTATAATTATATACCGAGTATTGATTATAAATGGGATTACAAAAGTGATGGAGGGTTTACGACCACATTTGATTACCACGTAATTGATGCTGTGAATGATCACATTACTCCTTTCTACCAACAAGAAGTAAATATTGAAGATTTTAATAGTGCTTCAAATCGTCCACAGCGGATAGAAGAGTACGCCAACAATATCTATAACTTGGCACCTAACTCCTCACCTATTCTCTTATGGGAGTATACTCTTAACGATACGCAGTTGCCTAGTGGTGCTGTCGATGATTATCTATTTGGCTTGTCTATGATGGGGATAGGAACTCAACAGGAAAATTCCACAGATATTAGTTTTGGCAGCATATTACAAGGCGGTGGGTCTGGTGGATCCAATGGGCAAGGAGAGAACCCTCTTCTTGATGGCATGATCAGCTTCCTAGATAAGCGTTATCCTGGCCTTGGAACAGTGATTTCGCAAGTAGCTTCATTTGGCCCTGGGGGGGCTTTGTAGAATCGTTCAGATAACGCTCATTTATTCTAGTAGCACTGAGTTCAATTATCATGGCGAACCTTTTTAGACTGGTTCGCTATTTAACGGCTTTAGTGTTGCAACAAAGCCAATCATTATGGATGTTGAACAAAGGGCAATTGATTGTTGGTTACGTCATTATGGTGAGGTTTTGTTGCAAAACGTGCCATTACATTTGGGCTGTTCTTCTTTGGCCTGCAAAGTCATATTAGTCGCCAACTGGCGGCTTTTTTTTGAGGTAAGTTGTAATTTTTAGTGGTAAATATGCGGCGTGTTGTATATTGCTTTTTAGTTAAAAAGCCTCTTCCGCATTTTTACCCAAGTAAAGCCAACGTTATTACGTAAGGTGGGATGGATGATTCGGCAATTGCTTAAGCTCGATACTTTTAAATTTCGAAGTTGTTCTCTGTCTTATGCTTTATGGTCTGATGGGGTCATTGAAAAAGTGGTTACAAAAAAAGTATGATTGTTTTTTATAAAGAAATCCAAATTATTGATGATGAAATTTTTTGTGACGAGTTAATGGTTAGGTATGGATTCATTCGTATTCTGTTAATACTGGTTTGCCATAGATTTATTCATGCTTGTTTTATGAACAAGTTTCATGGTGTCGTTATCGTAATGGGCAACAAGGGTGGCATGTGTTAAATAGCCAACCCGATTTCATATTTTTAACAGCATTTTTTCTCCTGATGTGCACGTTTTTTATTATACTGATCTAATACGCTTGAAGGCATCTATCTCTCCATATAGCCGCGGAAAGTGGCTGATATATATCACGAAGGTATGTATCAAAGGAGCTGTACATGAACAAAATTCTGGTTGCTACTATTGTAGGGCTTTTTGCATATCTGGCTCAGGCCAGTGAGGAATTGCAGCTTTTTCATGCCAACTATGAAGCTTACTATCAAGGCGCTCACTTGGGAAATGGCGTCAGAAAGTTAGAGCGTTTGCCAAATGGCAAGTACCGGATGAGTAGCGAAAGCAAACTCAGGTTCCTGCTCATATCTGATACACGTTACGAGGCGACTGAGTTTATATATTGTGGCGGGCAGTTGCAGCCAGTCTCTTATTATTTTACCCGGAAAGGAACTGGCCGCGACCATCGAATGCTGGTTAATTTTTCCGCCAGGCAAGCCTGGGTGAACTATGACAATAAGAAGAAAGTGATTCAGGTAAAAGAGGTTTTATTTGATCCTCTTTCTTACCAGGTACAATTAAGGCTCGATGTAATGCAGGATAAATCAACCTTTACTTATCCGGCTGTGATTAAGGGTAACTTGCGTCAGCTTGATTTTGAAGTGGTGGGAGAGGAGTTATTGAAGCTGCCTTATGGCAAACTAAATACCATTAAGCTGAAAAAAGTCAGAAAAAACAGCAAACGCGAAACCTATATCTGGTTAGCCAAAGAGCTGAATTATATCCTGGTGCGCCTACAGCAAAAAGAAAACGGTAAAGAAGAAGCAGATTTAAGATTAGCCAGAGTCAAATTTCTATAAATGGCACTTGAGCCATGTGGCCGGACTTGTACTGAATAGGATGAGGATATGAACCAACAAAGTTTGAATTATATATTGACTGCGAGTTGCCCCGGACGCTCGGGTACGGTGGATGTTGTAACTCGCTTCCTACGGAAATTTGGCTGCTACATTACTGAACTGAATTCCTTTGATGATGCACTGAACCAGCGTTTTTTTATTCGCACGGTATTTCGCATGGAAGATAATGCCCCGCTTGATCAATCTGCGTTTTGCGCCACCTTTGCCGAGCGGGCCGAAGCGTTTGATATGGAGTGGGAACTGACGCCGTCAGATTACCGACCTAAAGTGGTGATAATGGTGTCTAAATACGAGCACTGTCTGAACGATCTGTTATACCGCTTCCGAACCGGCAATCTTCCGGTCGATATTCGAGCTGTGATTTCCAATCACCCTGATCTACAGTCACTGGCCCAGTGGCACGATATTCCTTATTACCACTTTCCGATCAACGCAGATACTAAGCCGCAGCAGGAAGCTCAGGTACAAGCCGTTTTAGATGAAACTGGCTGTGAGCTGCTGGTGCTTGCCCGCTATATGCAGGTGCTTTCCCATGAAATGTGCGTTCGCTGGGCGAGGAAGGCCATCAACATCCACCACTCGCTGTTACCTGGCTTCAAAGGGGCTAAGCCTTATCATCAGGCCTATAACAAGGGGGTCAAGTTGGTGGGGGCTACAGCCCATTATGTCAGCGACCATCTGGATGAAGGGCCGATTATTACTCAGGGAATGGGAACCGTAAACCATACCTATTATCCCGCTGATTTGGCTAGAAAAGGGATGGATGTCGAATCCCTGACATTGGCCCGAGCCATTCAATATCACGTCGAGAAACGCATATTTCTATTTAACGACAAAACCGTAGTGTTCGAACGCTCGTGAGCTGAAGGTTAGTTTTCACCAACAGTTTTGCTGAGAGGGTTACGCGGGGGGTGTTGCAACTAACCAGGTAAGACAGATCTACCCCAGTGATGGACCCAATGATTACTAGTAAATCGCCTCAACATTAAAGAGACGATTCAAGGGGGCTAATGTAATGAACCATCCCGCCCGTCACGCTATGATTATGGTGACAATTAATAAGCAATTAATTGATAAGTGGGAAATGAATGAATAGAAAGTTATCGGATTTAGTATGATTGCAGCGCTCGCTTCACCCCTGCAATATATTCAGGATACAGTGAAATATCGTTATGATCGGCTCCGCTGACTAGAACCGAGTCGATCAGTTGCTCTGTGAATTGAGCTTTTAACCGCTCGCTTCTTGCCCGCGGGATCACCCGATCGTTTTCCGCAATAAAGATATAAGTTTGTGCAGTAATGTTTTTCGCCCTGTTTATTGATTGGAACTTATCCTGAAGAAGCAGGGAGACCGGAAACATCCAGTAGATATTCTTGGCGACATTTACGATGCTATCAAAGGGAGTGACCAGTAGCAGTTTTTCCACCTGCCGGTTAACCGCCACATAGGTGGCAACACCTGAGCCAAGGCTTCTACCCATCAAAGAGATCTGTTCATGGTTTACCTTTACCCGATCAAAAATATACAAGGCATCGTGATAGAGATATGCTTCGCTAGGCGTACCAGTACTGTTACCATAACCCCGATACGGAATTAAATATACGCTATAATTCGACAATACAGCTTCAAAAAATGCGATGTTATTTTCAATACGTTCTGCATTGCCACCATAATAGATTAATGCTTTCGGCTGGCCCTCATTAACCACCCAGCCACTCAACTGTACACCGTCGGTAGTAAAGCTGATTTCAGTTATTCCTCTCACCGCAGCTGACGGTTGCGGAAAATATATAAATTTACGTTGCAAAACGAACAGCAGCAGACAGAAAATAATATAGATTAGCAGTATTGTCGTTAAGGTACTTTTCATCCCCGTTTCCCGCCGTGCTTAGCCATACGCTTATAATAGACAAAACAATAAATACTGAGGTTAATTAGTAAAGCAAAGATGCCAAGCATGACCTGAATATTAGGAGTTAAATTATTCGGATAAATGATAGGAATCAGATAATGCTCGACAAATCCTTGCTCATAATCAGCCGAACCAGCAACTCGCCTCAAGTGATTTTCCAACGGAGTCAATGGACAAATCCAACCCTTAAAACTAATCAGCGCTGCCCAGATGACGGCAGGGAGATGCACAAAAATAAGAGAGCCGCGTAACATAAGCAACAGCCCGCCCAAAAGTACAAAAATGATAAATAGCAAATGCACTAGCACCAGCAAATCTGCCAGTATTAGGTAAGTCATTATTTTCACCTTACATATTAGCCCATGCTTGATATTATAAGTTATATACTCGTTACCTATCGAAATGCAAAAATCAGCATATCTATAGCAATTTCATAAATTGATAACGCCTATTAAGGGTTTTGTTGAAGCGCTCAAATAACCCACAAAATGCATTTCACACCGCATAAGTCTGCTGTAAATAACGCAGA
Source organism: Photobacterium frigidiphilum (assembly GCF_003025615.1). Taxonomy (GTDB): domain Bacteria; phylum Pseudomonadota; class Gammaproteobacteria; order Enterobacterales; family Vibrionaceae; genus Photobacterium; species Photobacterium frigidiphilum. Next base: position 38,437 of record NZ_PYMJ01000043.1, read on the forward strand.
ATATCTTTTGACTCAAACATTTCTATGCCGGTATTCGGATCAATCAGATAGGGCACCTGTACATTGCCGTGTCGCCTGAAAAATTCATCCCGCTTGGTATTTGGCAATGGCCTGTAAGTCTTAAGGGTCCAGTGGATATTGGCCGGCCCCATATCTGAAAATTGCTGTTTTCCAAGGTTGATCAGGATATAAGTCAGCTCAAGTTCGCATAGCCGCTCACGGACAGGACGGGAAAAAGGACTGGACTCAAAACTGTATAAGATCAACGGCAGATCTGGTTGTTGAGATGGCCGCGCCTTAATGCCAGCCCCAAAACGAACTCCTGTTGCCAATTTGGATGTCAGACTGCTTTTTAGTATGCTGGCAAATTCTCTTGGTGCTTGCATTTCTTTGTACTGTTTAAACAGGTAACGGACAATTTCAATAGCCCCTTTGGTTACGCTTGGGCTATTGAGATCAACCAGCATTGGGGGGCTAACACCATTGAATACCGATTTAAATTTTGTGATATTTTGCCCGCCGGCGGGACAGGGAGCGACGATAACATCCAAGTTCAGCTCGGTTAGTACTTCGCGCACAAGCCGACACTCCGGGTTGCCTTCTTGATCAAACAAGATCAGCATTTGCTTAGGCTGAGCGGTGGTTTTGCTGGCCAAGGTTCCGTGCCAGAACCGACAACTCGAGGCCAGAGTTGATGTCGTGATATCCAGCAAATGGTTCATGTGCTCACCTGTTATCCATATTAGAGGGGGGGGATGGAATATACATCCAGGGTAAGTAAAAGCAGTTGCAGTGAGTATTTAATCTAAAAAAGCACCCGACGGCGGTTCTGTCGCAAATAGAGTTTTTTAGCCAAAATCCAAATTTAAAATCGATTGAAAACAGATTGTTAAAAAATGAAAAAACGTCCAAATTTACTATTTGCGACAAAACCTTATCTTCTCCCTTTATATTCCTGGATTAGAGTAGATACGGTTACCTTGTGTTTATTGTGTATCTTACAAAGATAAGCCGTTTTTCTTTTCAAATAATTGTCGCTCTGGATTGGGTTCCACGTAGTCGATGATGCCGCGATAATCTATACGATCAGAGTCGATTTCTTCAAAAGCCGCTTTATCAAGCGTGACGATCAAAATACGTCGTTCTGGCATAGCGTCAGTGATTGTTCCACCAAGCTTATTCACTAAAGATTCAGCTTTTTCCTGCATGTCAGGCTTATATTTCAGATAGTAGCTTATCTGCATATTTTCCTGACCTTGCTCTGACTGTTGATCAGAGGCTGGAAAAAGCATGTTTGGGTTATTAGCATGTGCAGGAATACTAAAAAGAGCAGTAAATCCAACAGCTAGCCCAACACTCAATAAAGCCTGTGAACGTAGTTTCATTTGCATAGGTCAACCTTATTTAAAGTTGATACGCCAGTTGTTTAGAGTACCAGTATCACGGCGAGAATCATCGTACACTTTCAATTGCCAAGTGCCTTCAGATTCGACACCAGTAAAATCAGCTTCAAATAATTTAATGATATCATTGCTTGAACGTCCGCTATTATTATGTAAAACAACGCTTTGACCTGTTGGTGATATTAACGCCACGTTTAGATCACCGATATAGGTATGAGTGATGTTAAGATCAACCGTGACCACACCTGCGTCACCTTGACGGGTGACATTAATGTCGCTTGTGATATCTGAAAGGTTATTGTCTGGAATAGCTGTTACTTGTGTATTCTCAAAGCTACTTGCCTTAGAACCACCTCCGCTACCGTCTGGGCCATTACATCCTGCATCTAAATATTCTTTAGCTGCGACAGCGTTGATAAGACCATTACCAGTACGATTATCTCGACCTACAACATCAATATCTTCCGCTGTGGCATTTAGCGCATCTCGGACTTGTTTAGCTGAACATTGAGGGTGATAACTCCATACTAGTGCTGCAACACCTGTTACGTGTGGTGTTGCCATTGATGTGCCGTTGTAGTATTCGTAATCTTCGTTAACCGAACTATCGACAGTAATCGTTTGGCCAACAGCATTTGTTAGCTCAAGACCAAGATCTCGATCGACAGATACAGACACTAGATTGTAACTGTCATTAGTATCAACGAGGAACGGATTTTGTAGACCAGCAAGTTCAGCATTACTGTATACAATTGCCGCAGATGCCCCCGCGTTGTAGCAAGCTTTTACAGCATCAACTTCAGGATAGACACCGGATGAATCTTGATTACCAATACGCTCAGTAAGACAGATTTTCCCGGTCATATCACCACAGTTAAAACTACCTGAAGAGGTGTCACAACGAGCAAGTTCACCCGTTTTTGAACCTGGAACTGGTGACGATTCATAGCTGCCGTTAATATTAACTAAACGGTTATGCGGAACCACGCCACGATCAAAATAACGTTGACCAGCCAGTGAAATATCCGCAAGGCGACCTTCACCTAATGTAACGGTAGATAAGATCGCTTCGCCAGGTGCAGAGATCTCTACTTGATTAGTTGCCTGTGAAAAATCAGCATGATGTTTTTGGTTATCAATAGCAGCTACCGATACTACTGAATCATATGAAGCAGGGTAGCTGTGTGCGGTATTACCATCATTACCTGCAGCAGCAATTAGTAGCACTCCATTGTTGTAGTGATCTTTTAGTGTATTTTCTTCTGTTCGGCTTGAGTTATCACCACCTAAGCTCATATTGATCACGTTAGCGCCGTTTGCAACACAAGTATCAATCGCTTTCACTAAGCTTGAAGAGTAGCCCCAACCTGATTCATTGAATACCTTAACGATATGTAAGTTAGCATTCTGATTGGGTAAAACTCCTACTACACCTTCTGTGTTAGATATTGCTGCGATGGTACCGGCAACATGTGTACCGTGTGCGTTGTGATTACCTGGTGAAGACCAATTACCTGTACCACTATCGTTGGTTCCATCAACTTGGTTGCCGCTCAAATCGTTGTGGGCTAAATCGTAACCAGAATCGATAATACAAACGGTACGGTTGCCTGCATTACTGTCACTGAGCTGCGTAGCCCCAACAAAGGTTTGTCCCCATGGAAGGCTTTGGGAGAGTAGATAGCGAGGTTGATCGACTTCAACGTACTCAACCTCAGGGTTGCTTTGCAATTGGTTAATTGCTTTCGTATCGAGTAAAGCACTGTAAGCAGAAGCACTGCCAAACTTCTCAACCTGTTTAGCACTTAAGCGGTCAAGAAGCGTTTCTTGAGCAACACGTTCCCCTGAGAATGCTGTGCTTGCACTTCTTAGTAAACGAGTATTGTCCTGCTGATCTTTAAACTTAACAATATATTTAACTGGGATATTCGGTTTACTAAAACTAGCCAATTCATTAGCGTTTGCTGATGCACTTACACCGAGGGCAATGGTTATCACTGATAACGTAATACCAGCAACGCTAATTTTATTTTTTCTGTTCATCCGCTCTTTCCTTTTTTTATGAGCATTTTTTATTGCTTATAACCTAATGATGTTTATTCATTTTTTGTGAATAAACGCACCCAATAGGCAATATGTTACATATAGCTCAGTTAATTTATAAGCGTGAATAAAAACAAAAAAAAGATTAATAATTGCGCTGAAGATCTGATTATCAACTAACCAAGTAAGCATTCGCAGTGTGAATATTCTCTTTGTAAGTGATTTGACTGGTCAATCAAATGAAATTGTATGTAACTTATCTGACTAATTAATCCAGATGGGAAATCTGTGACTGCAGCAGTCACGCTGTAAATACGTAATGGGCATAGCAAGGGAGGAGACCATCTGACCTTGTAGGCCACATACCAGCGGACCGCCATTAGAATAGTGGTGGAAGGAAACTGTTTTAGTGAGAACACTCTAATTTAAATTCTTATTCTGTTTATAAGCAGTCAGGCAATACTCACTGGCTGACTGCAGATTTTATAGGAATGAGGGAGGAGGCAATAATGGGCATCTTTAAACAAACATCTGAAGATATAATCAAAGAGAAAAAGCTTTATAACATTTGGTTTGCTGGACTGGGCGCATACGCAAAGAGCGCTGAAGAAATAAACCAGTTATCCGGTAAAAGCCAAAGTTTATTTGATGAGTTGGTTGAGCGTGGCCGTGCCGTTGAATTAAAGACTAAAGAACGAGTACATACTGATCAGAGCCACACGTCAGTTGCGATTGAAGGACGCATGCACCAAATGGTGTATAAATTTGTTGGTATCGACAATGAGCGTTTAGATCGTGTTAATGACAAAATCGATCAACTAACGGCAAACATTGAAGCGTTATTAGCTCGCCAACAAGAGAAAATAAAACCTGCTGCAAATAAATCAACCAACCGTTGCTAAAGAGGCACTAACTACTCTGGCGTAGCACGGTAAGCCGAAAAAGAGGTAGTTGCAGGATTATTTGAGACAACGAAAAATCACTACAAAAAAGGAATTTTCTATGAGTGATAAAAAGGGGGAAATCCCGAACCTGGTTCGTCCATTGATAAAAAAGCTACTTAATAAGTACAAGAAAAAGACGACCGATATTTAACGTAACACCAGTAATGCGTCTCGCGGATGTTAGAACCATTTAGAAGTGTCAGGTTTGAGCCAGATAGAAATGTCATGCTGAACTAACTTCAAAACACCATTTACTTAATGTGTGCTCTGGAGCCAATGAGATGTTGCTGACTATGACTGATAAC
>NZ_PYMJ01000044.1 GCF_003025615.1 Photobacterium frigidiphilum
TGCGAAAAAGATTAAATAAATTGACGCAAGCCGATCACGTCAGTTAGATTTTACGAAGGTCTACAATCGAATGAGATTGTGATCGCCATCGATGTTATAGAGCGATCGGCATCATGTTAATACGCACGATTGCAGCTTGATGGCTCGTAGCAGCTAATATGTTTACTTGGCTCCAATCAATAAGGTCGGCATTTAAAGTGCTATTCAACGGCTTCATATTTTGCTCTATCGTTTTAAAATTCTGCTGACGAGCTTCGATTACTTGCTTATTACTTTCTTCACTATTCGCTATTGCAGCCACACTGACACCTCCCAGCACCATAGCGAATCCAAATTTGATAATTTTCGGCAGATACTTCACTATTTTTTGAGTAAACATTTTTCTATCCTCTTTTCGTAAATAATCAGTACATGTATTAGGAACGATTGGTTAATTCCTCTACTTGCTATTAATTTACACCGCAACCGTTGCATACGCAACAGTTGCGGTGTAAATTAACTGAAAATTCGTTAACGGAACACTTTTATGAAAGTATGGGATTTACCAACACGCTTATACCATTGGCTTCAAGCGCTATTATGCTTGGGGTTATTAGCATCAGGTTTTAGTGGAAATGGTCCACATGAAATCATCGGTATAGCGTTGCTTGTTTTAGTCTTGTGGCGTTTCTGCTGGGGAATTATCGGCAGTGACACGAGCCGATTCCGGCACTTCTTACGCTCACCACTTACTGTATGGTATTACTTAACAGGCAAAATCAAACATACAATTGGTCACAACCCTGCTGGCGGCTGGATGGTTATCACCCTACTAAGCTGCCTATTAATTCAAAGCCTAACGGGTTTTATTTTGATAGGTGTCTTCGATATATGGATAAGTGAATCGTCTTTATTAGCGGATAGTGACTTGATAGGGTTTGTTCATGCATTATCGGCTCGTTTACTGATTGCTCTAATAGGCTTACATTTATTAGCAATAATTTCTTATAAGCTAAAACATGTCCCTTTAGTCAAAGCCATGTTTACAGGAAAGCAATCAACCAGACCAGATCTTAGCAAGACAACAAATTCAGCCCAAGTAACAAGTTCAAATGGGGTTGTATTTAAACAAAATAGGCTAGCATTCTGCTGCTTTTTAATCTGTATAAGCATAGTGTATTCGTTGTTAAAAATGACGGGGATCGTGTAGTAACACATAGCATTTAATATGGCTTATCATCCACTTATTCCTTATAGTACAGGTAGTGATTTCACCTATAACTCAGAAGATAGAACATAATAATGAGTACATCATTCGATCGTCAATCAAGCCTTGGTTGGCTTATTAATGTCGTTGCCAATAAACTAAAAAATGATTTTGATACTGAACTCAAAAAGCATGGTTTAACCATAGCACTCTGGCCTACTCTTATGTGTTTATGGGAAGAAGAAGGCGTAACTCAGCGAGAAATCGCTATCAAATCTAAAGTTGAAAGTTCGACAACAACACGCACTATCGACAAGCTTGAGCGACTTAATCTCGTCGAACGCCGTGATGATCCGCAGAGCCGCCGTTCATTTCGTATTTATCTAACAGATGAAGGCCGAGCGTTACAAAGCACACTAATCCATATACCCGTTGATATAAATGAATCGATGTTGTCTTCACTTGATAGTGAAGAGCAAGAACAAATGCTTGGTCTACTTAAAAAGCTGGTTACCAACATTGATGTTTAATCGATAAGTACTGGTAGATTAAATTGTCTCAAGTCCCTGATTTGAAATTATGCTGCTTGTTTTTCGACCACATAAATAGCCTGAATATATTATTGCTTTAAACAGCCTCACCGCTACTTTATTATGCCCTACTCTGAAACCCCAAGGACAAACACTCGATGAAACAAATCAACATTGCACCTAACTCACAAATTGCAGTAATTTTCAAAGGCTGGGCGGCTGACTGGGCTAAAGATGTTCAATCAGATAAAAAAGATATGGCGAAGAAATTTCATACTGTTTACAACATTGCAGGTGAGCTGTTTACTAAAGGTGGCGAAGTAGAAGTGTCATTTGTTTCTGCGCTATTTAACGACTGTAAGAAAAAATCTGATATGGCTGAAGCCATGAATCAAAAAGTAGTCGCAAGCCTTCAAGGTGATGATGAGCGCGCTCAAAAGATCATCGCCAAAGTCAATGCCGCAGCACAAGATGCAGCCTTTGTTGTAAACCACCTTGGTCAGATATTACTTCAATCAGCTTAACGGTACTGATATTAGATTACGCTAATAAAGTGCCACAAAAGCCAAGTACAGCGGTAGTTATATAGTCTTCTTTACATATAAGAAGACACAGATTACCGCTGTTACTCCTACTGTATTCCCCTTTCTTTGCTTGCTATCACTAGAATATACACGGTAACTTATCTTTATAGATTCATTTATAAATAGGATAAGAGCATGCAGGCATCTCTCGAAATCATTCAACTCGGCAATCCACTTTTACGCGTTCCATCCGAAGCCTTATCAACCACACAAATTGACGTTGCATTACCTCTACTTAAATCACTTGAACAGATTATGCTTTCACACCAAGGCGTCGGTATTGCTGCACCGCAAGTTGGTGAGCCACTTCGTGCTTTTATTGTCGCTTCTCGCCCGAATGATCGTTACCCACATGCGCCATTGATGGAGCCAACCATCATGATAAACCCTGTGCTATTGTGGCAAAGTGAAGAGATGGAAAAAGACTGGGAAGGTTGTTTAAGTATTCCGGGTATTAGAGCAAAGGTAAATCGCTATACACACATACAAGTACGTTATCTAAATATCTTAGGTGATGTCGTTGAAACAGAATTTACTGGCTTTATTGCGAGAATACTCCAGCACGAACTCGATCATTTAGATGGTATTGTCTTCCTTGATCGAGCAGACAAACTCGATGTTGCAACGGAGATGGAATATAGAAAAATGATGGGGCTAGATTAAAATAGCCAGTGTCTTTCTGTAACGCTAATCGCTGACTATTGCGTTATTTATCAGTTTATATGAAATGCATTACAATACACAGAATCGGAACTATCACTCTAACCCCATGATTTAAAAGATGTGTTATTGCCAATGGGATCACAGTAGATTTAATTATTCTCGATATAGTGATGTGAGAATTTATTTGTGATTTCGCTTTAAAAAGGAAAATAACATGTCTCGCCCTATCATTATCGATTGTGATCCTGGTCATGACGATGCGATCGCACTTATTCTTGCTTGTGCTAGCCCAGAGCTCGATATAAAAGCGGTTACTACCAGTGCTGGTAATCAAACCCCCGAAAAAACCCTGCATAATGCATTACGCATTCTCACGTTAGTTGGCAGAACCGATATTCCAGTCGCAGGTGGTGCTCTACAGCCCCTTTCTCGTGATTTAATTATTGCAGATAACGTACACGGTGAAACAGGATTAGATGGGCCTGTACTGCCCGAACCTGCATTTGATCCACAGCCTTGTCACGCCGTTGAGCTAATGGCAAAAATACTGACAGAAGCGACAGAACCCGTCACGCTTGTACCGACAGGCCCACTGACTAATATTGCCTTATTACTGGCGACCCACCGTGAACTGCACAGTAAGATTGATAGTATTGTATTAATGGGTGGTTCTGCGGAAGTTGGTAATTGGACTCCTGCTGCTGAATTTAATATTTACGTTGATCCCGAAGCGGCTGATATCGTATTTAAATCGGGCATTCCTATCACTATGTGCGGTTTAGATGTTACTCACAGAGCACAAATCATGGATGAAGATATTGAGAAAATTCGTAAAATAGACAATCCGGTTGCTCAAGTGACTGCTGAATTACTTGATTTCTTTATGATTTATCATCGCGATCCAAAATGGGGATTTGAAGGGGCGCCTTTGCACGATCCTTGTACCATTGCTTGGTTATTGGAACCAGAACTGTTTGCATCTATCAATTGCTGGGTAGGTATTGAAACACAAGGAAGCCATACATTAGGTATGACAGTCGTCGATCGCTATCAGTTAACCGATAACCCAATCAATACAACGGTGCTGTTTGATGTAAATCGTCAAGGTTTTGTCGACTTATTAGCAGAACGTCTTGCTAATTACTGATTTTCTTAAAGTAGCTTGGATATCATTATCAGAAAAGAAAAAGATCTCTGCTCGATCATTTAGACAAAATAGCAGAGAGCTTTTCTTTTAGATATATAAGGGGGTACGCAGCAAGTTAATATGCAGCGCTTAAATGATTGGCTTTAAACTCAGATATGTTTTGCACTGTTTCTATACCACAGTCACAAGCATTGTTATTTAAATAACCTGTTGGCCTAACTTCAAGGCAGCTTGCGCAGTAACTAAAATATTCATCAGAACCTAACGATACTATTAAAGCATTGATTGCCTCTAATATCTCATGTTCTTGAAAACGTCCGATGGTTTTCCAGCGGTAAACAGGTTTTGACCTGTGAGTTCCAACAACAGAACAAATACGTATATCGATTGTTTTGAAACGATCGCCAATAAACGGCTTATCCTCTTTCGTCATTTCCTGACCATTGAAGAAATCAATATCTGTTGCAGAGCCCATGCGGGCATATGGATAATCACAATGAAAACATTCTAAAGACAAGTATTGATCTCTTTCAACCGTTTGCTCTATCAACTGACTTTCAATATAAACCAATACACCCTGTCTTAGATTTTCATCTAAACATACATAGCCTTGGCTCAATACATCTAACGTCTGCTTCAATTGGTTGCGAGATATTTCCACACTTGTTCCTATTTTGTTATGCCTATCCTTGAATAAGTCATGCGCTATTTCTTCCAATGGAATAACCATTCACCAGAGTAAAGTAACACTTTCTAAGTTGACCTTTCAAGTCGATATATTGACAGTTTTGAATTTGTTAATTATATCATATTCTTAATATAAGCTAGCTAATAGCCCTATAAAGCTTAGGTATACTGGCATTCTTATATCATACTAAATGCAATATTTTCAACCCTTCAGCAACCATTTATAAATTAACAATTTTCACATTAATTCCAATTTATGTAAAACGAAATATAAATACATTCAACTGCATATAAAGATCAATGCGTTTAATATTTCACTTGAATATTGATTACCCTTAAAACAAAAATCAGACTATTGGCAATGAATAATAACAAAGTCAGATGTTGCTCCCTAAAGAAGAGAACAACACTCGTATCTTTTTTGAATGTCATCGTAATTTTACTTTTCCAGTATTGCATCTACTGATTTTAGGTATATAGTGTCGATTAACAAAACTACTGGATAAATAACCATGACTTTTCAACTTCACGAACAGCCGCAAGACATTATTCAGAAGCTAAACACCATTGGTTCAGCTCAACGAGAACGTTTGGCGTTTATTGATTTTGCACTGTATTTTCTTGGTGAAGTCACACGTAAAGATTTGATAGACCGATTTGCAGTGGGCCACGCAGCAACAACGCGTGATTTAGCCTTATATAAAGAAATTTTGCCAGATAATTTAAAATTAGATATGCGATCGAAGAAATACTATAAACAAGATGCCTTCTCGCCAATGTTTACACTCGATCTAGAAAAAACGCTAGCAACAGTGTCTCTAGGTTATGGTGATGGATTTTCTGGCCATCAAGCATTTCCAATCCGTTGTGAATCACCTCAATTACTCACCCTACCCAAAACACCAATTATGGCTGTGTTATGTGAAGGGATTTATAGAAACAAATTAATTGAAGTAGAATATATTTCAACTTCCAGTGGTAAATCGCGCCGTATTATCGCGCCACACAGTCTTGTTGATTCAGGAAACCGCTGGCATGTGCGTTCGTTTGATCGCAAAAATGATCGCTTTATGGACGTGGTATGTAATCGTGTTGTCAGTGCAAACATACTTATTGATGCACCACACAACCACGAGCTTATTACTGAAGATCGCCAGTGGCAAAAATTTATTGACCTAGAATTAACCCCCCACCCTGAGCAGCAAAATCCTGAAGCTATCGAGCTAGATTATGAAATGGTTGATGGAAAAAGAGTCATTGAAACTCGCGCAGCTTTAGCGGGTTATTTACTTCGTAAATGGGAAGTAGATTGCAGTAAAGATAGAAGTTTGCATAAAACCGTAGGATACCAGCTGGCATTGGGAAATCATCAAGCCTTATACCAAGTCAATAGCGCAACATTAGCTCCAGGGTATACCGCCTAAATAACGTCAGTTAATCAGCAAAAGAACAACCAATATAAATAAAAAAGCCGCTAATAAAAGCGGCTTGTTATAACATTTAATTATTTGGGTATGTTGAAATTTTTATCGTTTGAGCAAGTAAATGTATAATAATTACTCCGCTCGGTGAACACAGAAAAACCTAGCCCTAAACAATAAGCACCGTTTAATTCATGCATATAAGCTAATGTATCTTGATTTTTCACCACAAAATAGCTGTCGTTTTCACAGATAACACGGATTTTACCATCATCACCTTGAGAGAATGCCTTAACCTTTGTACCGCATAAGGTATAGCTTACATCAACGTAATCATCTGCTTGCTGATCAACCGACTTGGAACAACCTGTAAGTACGAATAGCGCAACAATAACACTGAGCAATGATTTCACAGACCCTCTCCTAATTATCTAATATCCCAAGTTACTTCAAGATGTAGGATAATAAATTCCCACAGAACAAGTCTCTTAGGTATAAGTGTAATAGCAGAAAAAACTTTCGCAAAAAAATACTGTTAAGCTTCACTTTTTTATAACTTTTTTGCTTAACCATTCATCTTACGTTTTTCATCAATACGTCGACGATGCCAAATGGAATAATGGCGCAAACCAGCAGGACCATGAGAGATAAAAACTGACATCACCAATATAGTAATAAAAAGCTCAGGCTTGTGTTGTGGTATTACCCAAAAAGACGCTAACAAAAGTAGCTTAACAAAGGTAAGCACCCCTTTTAGTTGAATAAGCCACAATCGAGAACGTAAAATCTCCATTAACATCATGATCATCCCTGTCGACATCGCAAGCATCCACCAGCCAACCCATAACGCTTTATCGACACCATATAGAATACCGCCACTAGAGGCTGCTATTCCTAAAATGTGTAGTGCTCTTATCCCAGTTTTACCTAAACGTTGGGTCCAAAACCGAGCTTCTGACATACCATGTTGTTCATCTTTTCGGTTACCTTTTCTATAGTCGTCAGACGATAACTTACTGTGGCGAGGTTCCTGCTTATTATCTTTATTTGTCATTGCATCATCATTGCTGGTTGTTGAGCGGTAAGAATAACGGATAGCGATAAAAGTTGCGAGAGACCTGTTGGATACAAGCTCGTTATGTCGATTAGGCTACTTGTCTGTGAATGGCATTATGCAGATTTAAACTCAGCAATCTGACCGCCAGTAACTAAATAGCAATCCATGCCTGCTGAAATAGCGGCAGATCGACCTAATTCTGTATCTTCAAAGACAATACAATCTTTGGGTTCGATTCCAATACGCTTAGCGGCTTCTAGAAATGTATCTGGATTGGGCTTATGATTTTCAACATCATTAGACGTAACCACGGCATCAAGGTAAGGCATTAAACCCGTTACTTCCAATAACTCATCAGCATGACGACGTTGGCACCCTGTACCAATAGCAATCTTTTTAGATAATGCTTTTTGTTGCTTTAGCACGTTAAACGTTGCAGGAATGACATCTCCTTTGTGGGGAATATCATCAAAAATACGCAGCTTACTTTCGGCTAATAATACCGGGTCGCAGTCTAATTGGTATTTCTCATTAATTGCATACGCTGTTTTAATGGTTGGCATTCCGCCTAAGGTATAAAACCATTCCCGATCAAATGGAATATCAAACGCTTCACATGTCTCTTTCCATGCATTTAAGTGTGCCGGCATTGAATCGACTAACGTGCCATCCATATCGAAAATAATGCCTTTGTATTTAGCTAAATCCATTTATGTACTCCTCACCCATTTTGTTTATAGAAACACTTTTATATAAACACTATGCCTGACTTTATCAACGTAACTCAATAAAGCAGCTTAAAATAAACAGCATGTAGTAGTGTCTCCCCCTCTGGAATACCACTAAATTCATTACTTTTCTCTTCTTCAGCCCCGTATTCTTTACTCACCACTCAGTTCATAGTAAATAAATATTCACTTTTCAATAATTAACACAAACCATGCATCAAAACTTTATTGTTATTATTCTGCTAGTTATAAATATTGATAATCCGTACTCCTTTTCTAAAAAAGGCTTATTAAATGCATGTTTTTTCTTACTGTAAATCACTACCTCATCTTCCATTAACAATATAAAGTATAAATAACGCCCAAACAGCAGATCAAACCAGTAGATAACACCAAGAAATCGAACAACACAGAAACAATAATTTAACAAAATGGATTTTTTATACATTTTTCTTGCATAACAACCCACCATGGGTAGTATAAGACCCCAGTGACGATTAATGCAGTAAGTCAGCATGAGTATTCAAGTAAGCGGTATCAATAAGTTCTACGGCAACACACAAGTTCTTCATGATGTGAACTTCACGTGTAATACAGGTGAAACCCTTGTGTTGTTAGGTCCAAGCGGTGCAGGTAAAAGCTCTCTACTACGTGTATTGAACCTGTTAGAAACAGCAAACAGCGGCGAATTGAATATCGCTGATGCGTTTTTTAACTTCGCCACTGAAGTACAAGAAAAAGACGGGCTTAAATTACGTCGTAAAGTCGGTATGGTTTTTCAGCAATACAACCTATGGCCACACATGACAGTCATAGAAAACCTTATTGAAGCGCCCGTTAACGTTGCAGGGCTAAATAAAGCACAAGCAATAAAAGAAGCAATGAAAATTCTGGCAACATTGCAATTGGCAGATAAAGCAGATGCATGGCCAATGCAATTATCTGGTGGCCAGCAACAACGTGTCGCCATTGCTCGCGCACTGATGATGAAACCTGACGTGTTGTTATTTGATGAACCAACGGCGGCACTTGACCCTGAAATCACCAATCAGATCGTCAAGATCATTAACGAATTAAGCGAAACTGGCATCACACAAGTTGTTGTGACCCATGAAGTCGATTTTGCGAAAAAAATTGCAAGTCATGTTCTGTATCTTGAAAAAGGATACATCGTGGAACATGGCACAAAAGAGGCATTCATTACTCCGGCTACATCTGAGTTTGCAGAATACCTAGCCCACTAATTACCCTTTTTAATTACCCTTTTATTTTGGCAGAAAGCTCTTCTATGCCTAAAAAACGAATACACGGAGTATCGCGATGAAAAAGATTTTACTGGCTTCTCTTATTGGTCTTGCTTCAGCAAATGCAGCTGCACAGGAAGAAATTAAATTCGCGATGGAAGCGACTTATGCTCCGTTTGAATACGTAGACGAAAATAATCAAATTCAAGGTTTTGACGTTGATTTAGCCAATGCGCTTTGTAAAGAAATGGACGCTAAATGTAGCTTTCACAATCAAGCATTCGACAGTTTAATTCCGGCCCTTAAATTTAAGCGTTACGATGCGGCTATCTCTGGTATTGATATTACTGAAGCACGTCAAAAGCAAGTCAGCTTTACCAATCCTTATTACGATAACTCAGCAGCATTCGTTGCCGTTGAAGGAAAAGTCGCAAACCAAGCAGCACTAAACGGTAAGCGTGTAGGTGTACAAAACGGTTCAACACACCAGAGTTATTTAATCGACCAAATGGCTGGCGTAACAGCAGTTCCATACGCAAGCTACCAAGATGCATTTATTGATATGCAAAATGGTCGTATCGATTCTGTATTTGGTGATACTGCAGTGGTAGCCGAATGGTTCAAAAAGAACGACACACTGACTTACATTGGCGATCAAGTCACTAACCAAGAATACTTTGGTAATGGTTTTGGCATTGCCGTAAACAAAAAGAATGAAGAGCTGGTTAACCAATTAAACGCTGCACTTAAAACGGTGAAAGCAAACGGCCAGTACCAAGAAATTTTCGATAAGTACTTTGGTAAGTAATATGGTTTTTTCGGGTTACTCAATGTCACTCGTAGAGGCAAGCTGGATGACCATCCAGCTGGCTTTTGCCAGTTTATTAGTCGGTTTAGTTCTAGCGGTAATTTTTGCAAGCGGTGAGATGTCTCGTAGCCGTATTGTCGCTTGGCCGACAACTGCATTCGTTACAATTCTTCGTGGTTTACCTGAAATATTAGTGGTGCTGTTTATCTTTTTCGGCTCAGGTCAGGTGCTCTTTATGATCACAGGTGACTATGTCGATATCAGCCCATTTGTCTCTGGAGTTATAGCCTTATCACTCATCTTTGCTTCTTATGCCGCCCAAACGATACGTGGCGCATTAAAAGCAGTGAATAATGGTCAACGTGAAGCGGCAAGTGCTCTTGGTATAAGCAAAGCACATAGCTTCTTTCGCATTATTTTGCCACAAGCGGTTAGGCATGCCCTACCCGGTTTGACTAACCAGTGGTTAGTACTGCTGAAAGATACGGCTTTAGTGTCATTAATTGGCGTAACCGATTTACTTAAACAAGCACAGCTCACTTCTGCTGCAACGCATGAAGCCTTTACTTGGTATGCCACTGCTGCTGCTATTTATTTGGTGATTACACTGATCACACAACGTGCAGTTAAAGTGATTGATAAGAAATTTACGGTTCAAGGTCTTAGCGCGCCACAAGGAGCAACCGCATGAATGAACAGCATGTTTGGCAAATGCTAGGTGGTTTGGCAACAAGTCTTGAACTGACAGCAGTTTCTCTATTAGTAGGTTGTACGCTTGCATTGTTAATGACATTAACACTGATTATGCGAACAACGGGTTTACATTGGATCAGCCGTGGCATTATTACGTTGTTCACAGGTACACCGCTACTGGTTCAAATATTCTTGATTTATTACGGTCCTGGGCAATTTGAAGCGATACGCGAAAGCTTTCTTTGGAATTGGTTAAGCCAACCTTGGTTCTGTGCGATGTTAGCCTTGGCATTAAACACGGCAGCATACAGCACACAGTTATTTAAAGGTGCATTCAACGCCATTCCTTCTGGTCAATGGCAAGCATGTCGCGCACTGGGTATGGATAAAGTCGCGACACTACGTGTTTTATTACCCTTTGCCATTCGTCGTGCAATACCAGCTTATTCGAATGAAGTTATCTTGGTGTTTAAAGGAACGTCGCTAGCCAGCACTATCACGATTATGGATCTGATGGGTTACGCCCAGCGTATTAATGCCCAGACCTATGACACTTTGGTCGTATTCAGTGTTGCAGGCGCATTCTACCTTGCTGTGAATGGCATTTTAACGCTGATTTTCCGCCAAGTTGAAAAGAAAGCCTTAGCATTTGAAGTTGCTCATTAATCGAAGTACACCCTTACAAACTTGATACTAAAAAAGCCCCTCAGAACAAAAATGTAGGGGCTTTTTTCATGCAGTGCTTAATGTATATAATCAAGCTACCTTTCGCGTATTACACGATTTTTACACCAGCAGGCATAAGACGCTCAGGCGTTAAGAGTACACTCTCCGATTCATCATCCGTTTCCGCACACAGCAGCATACATTCAGATGTTTCACCGCGCATTTTTGCTTTCGCTAAGTTTGTCAGTACCACAACCTGCTTACCCATCAATTCTTCTTCAGTGTAATAAGGCACAAGGCTAGTCACTGTTTGCAGGGTTTTCTCACCTACATCGATTTGTACGATATACAATTTATCTGCATTTTGGTGGCGAGCGACTTCAATAATTTTGCCCACGCGTATATCTAACTTTGCAAAATCTGGATAAGTGATAGTGTCCATTTCATTACTCCAACAGGATTCAGTGGTAACGTTTACATTATCATTTGAACGCTTTTTTGCAAGAGATATTGGGTTACTTCCCTGTCAATTATGCGATCTCTATTTCTGTTATTTTCGATACTGCCATTAAATGGTACAGAACACTGTATGAGTCTAGATTATTCCACCTGAACATTGTTACCCTGCGTCTTCATCCCTCAAACATTACAAAACATAAGCTTGAATCACATACATTGCTATATTTATCATCTAGCATGACACGTTCGAATTTGAAGTAATTACGGGGCATTTCGAAAGCAAAGGTGATTGGTGAGTCTATTTTACCTTCATATGAGACTTAAACGACCATCTTAATACAACGATAATTATCAGGTTGACTGCAGATAGGAATAAAAATGAGGACAAGGAACATGAGGTCTATTCGATATATATACCCACTTTATTTTACAGTATTTATGCTATTTATCGGGTTAGTCACCACATTGGGCATCAACTATTGGGTTTCACCGAAATTAGTCACCAATGAAGAAACGATTATAAAAAACACACTCCAAGACCTTAATAGTGACATTTTCACAGAGCTCGAACAGGTTCAAGCACAGCAACGTACTATCACCCAAACCATTGCATTAGTTTCAAGTGAACAAATCGATCAAATTTTACCGGGATTAGTTGATCAATACGGAAAAACTCAAGTATTTGGTGGCGGTATTTGGCCGTTACCAGAACAACGCCAACAAGGCATTGATAAATACAGTACCTTTTATCACCGTGACGCTAGCAATAAGCTAATTGAAAATACTTATTGGAATTCTGCTGATTCGCTTAATTACTACGATCAAGGCTGGTATAAAAATGGCTTAAACGCCCCACAAGGACAATGTGCTTGGGCACCCGCTTATAAAGACTCGGCCAGTGCAGAGGCAAGAACAAATTGCGCTATGTCTATTTTGAAAGAAGGTAAACAATACGGCATTGCAACGATTGATCTAACATTAGGTTTCTTCAATGACCTTGTCGAACAAAAAGAACAGGCATTAAATGGTGATATTCTCATCATCGAATCTGACGGTAAAATACTCAACAATACACGTAGTATTAACCGCTCACTCATACTTGATAATCTTTCGTCTATTGCCCAAGAGTCACCTTTTGCTGCGAATATTAGCCGTAACCTTTCTCAGGTAACGGACAATAAACCGCTGCAGGTTCGTTATGATAATAATGGCGTTAATTATACGTTATTCATGCATCGAATTTCAGGAACACCATGGACCGTCGCATTTAGCACTCAAACGACCCTACTCGAATCAACGACTCACTCAATTCTAGTCACTCTGGCTTCAATTCAACTTCCTATTGCTGCTGCTATTATTCTCTTTTGCTTTATTGCATTCTCACAACTAGCCCGACGTCTCGAAGCATTAAGGAATAATATTGAAGCTCTATCATCGGGCGACGCCGATTTAACCGCTGAAATTAAAATTAATAAAAATGACGAAGTTGGAGGTATTGCAGTATCCGTCAATCATTTCATTATCTATCTACGAGAGATGATGGGGTCTGTATCCAATTCAAGTAATCAAATTTCAAACATTATCGACGAAGTCAAAAATCAAAGCCAAATTAACCACGATATTGTTGATCGCCACGCCAATGAAACAATGCAGGTTATTACTGCCATTAATGAAATGGCTTCTACGGCAGAAGAAGTTGCACGTAATACCACCAATACCGTTACCAATACCCATAGCGCCACAGTTGCTGCCGATCAATCAAAAGCAGCAGTTAACAAAGCAACAGACAGCGTTGCTTTGTTAATGACGCAAATTGAAACCGCGTCAGAAAATGTGACCGAGATGAGCAATGAAACTCAGAAAATAAGCACGGTACTTAACGTGATTCGTGATATCGCAGAACAAACCAATCTATTGGCGCTTAACGCTGCCATTGAAGCCGCACGAGCCGGCGATCAAGGTAGAGGGTTTGCGGTTGTTGCTGATGAAGTACGTGCACTTGCTGCTCGTACACAAAATAGCACTGCTGAAATCAATGAGATGTTAACCCACCTTCAAGCTGGGGTTACAACCGTTGTAACAGCCATGAATAATACAAAAACACGTTGTGAGGTCGTTGTTGATGATACAGAACACGTCAATGTGGGGCTAGATGAAATGATGACCTCTATACATGAAATCAACAACTTAAACTCGCATATAGCAACAGCAGCAGAAGAGCAGAGCTCTGTTACTGAAGAAATAAACCACAACATGAGTCAGATTCAAAATATGATTCAAATGCTAACAGAAAGCGCTCAGCAAACAACAACATCCAGCCACTCGTTATCTGAAGCCAATAACCAACTTAATACATTAGTGAGTCGCTTCAAGCTATCCTAACGTTCAACGTTACTGGTATAAAATAGCAAACAATAAGTAGTCACTTTAGGCTACTTATTTTTTCTCTCTCTCTCATTACTACACTAGGCTTTACTGGCAACGATTACATTACCTTTTAGCACTGATTTACAAGGAATACTATACAACCAGCCTATCAATTTCATGATCTCTATTTGCGTTATTTTCACAACCGTTGTTAAATGGTATAGGCAAAAGAATACTGATATTTATTGGGATAATGTATGGCAACTATTAAAGATGTAGCAAAGGAGGCAGGTGTTTCTGTCGCTACGGTTTCACGTGTTATTAACAAGTCACCCAAGGCAAGTAAATCTGCTATTGATGCTGTTAGTATTGCCATGCGCAAACTGGGTTATCGTCCTAATGCCAATGCACGAGCACTGGTTAGTCAATCGACGAATACACTAGGGGTATTGGTTGGTGATGTATCCGACCCTTTCTTTGGTTCAATGGTTAAATCCATCGATGGTGTGGCGCGTAATAACGGTAAGCATATTCTTATAGGTAATGGCTATCACGATGCAGATACAGAACGTGATGCAATAGAGTTGTTGATAAACAGCCGTTGTGAGTCATTAGTTATTCACAGTAAAGGCTTATCGAATGAAGAACTGATTGCCTACGCAAAAGAAGTACCAGGGCTAGTATTGATTAACCGATATATACCTGAAATTGCCGAAAAGTGTATCGCGTTAGATAATCATAAAGGTTCTTATCTTGCGACTGAATATTTAATACGTCATGGCCACCAGCATATTGGCTATGTCTGTTCAAACCACCAAATTGAAGATGCGGAACAACGTAAAGCAGGCTATCAGGAAGCCCTTAAAGCACATGGCTTACATCAGCCTGAGAGCTATATTGAATATGGCAGCCCAGATGAGCAAGGCGGCGAGCAAGCAATGACTAATTTACTTGCTAAAAACCTACCGATTACGGCTATCGCCGCTTACAACGACTATATGGCTGCAGGCTCGCTGTCTATTTTAGAAGAAAATGGTATTCAAGCACCTGAAAACATGTCGCTAATTGGTTTCGATGATGGATTAATCGCAAAATACTTACATCCAAAATTAACAACCATTCGCTACCCCATTCAAATGATGGCTGAGCATGCTGCTCAATTATCGCTGAAATTAGCCAATAAGAATCAACCAATTGAGCCAGAGAAAGTAGATACAGATACACATATGTTCATGCCAACATTAGTGCGCCGCTTATCAGTCGATAAAGTAAAAAGCTAGTTTAGCGAATTGATAAAAAAAGAGCCTTAACATCCATTGTCGAGGCTCTTTTTTATTGGGTGTCCTGTAACTACGTATAGCTACACAACCAAAAATCGATACGTTGTTTGATGCTTATACGTTTGTTCAGGTTGTACAATACAAGAAGGTTGCTGCCACTCGGGATGATTAGGTGAATCAGGCAAAAATTGGGTTTCTAACGCAAAACCTGCATGGTTTACGTATTCACCACCTTCTCGATTCGGACAACCCGCTAAATAATTACCCGTATAAAGCTGTATAGCTGGCTTTGTGGTCTGTAGTTCTAATCGTAATTTCCCATCTGGCGAAGTCACGCTTGCTGCCGTTGCATGACCTAGATGACATTCTGTTTCCAATAAAAAAGAATGATCATAACCCGCAGCTAATTGCTGATCGTGGTCTGCCATAAAATCTTGCTTCAATTTTTTTAACTGCATGAAGTCAAAACTTGTACCCTGTACTTCTTTCAGTTCACCAACAGGAATGCCACTTGCATCTGAAGGTAAATACTGTGATGCATTCATCGTAAGCGAATGATCAAGGCAATCTGACTGTGAATCTGCCCCTAATAAATTGAAGTAAGCATGATTCGTCAGATTGATCGGGCATGCTTTATCTATAGTTGCACTATAAGCAATAATCACTTCATTTTTGTTTGTCAGGGTATAACTAACAGACGCATTAACCTTACCAGGAAAACCTTGGTCACCATCGGGTGATTCAAGTGTAAAGACGATTGTTTGCTCACGGCTTTCCTCAACTACCCCTTCAACCAACCAGCGACGATGAGTAAAACTATCTGGCCCTCCGTGTAAACAATTACCCGCTTGA
This sequence comes from Photobacterium frigidiphilum, assembly GCF_003025615.1. Lineage (GTDB taxonomy): Bacteria > Pseudomonadota > Gammaproteobacteria > Enterobacterales > Vibrionaceae > Photobacterium > Photobacterium frigidiphilum. The sequence continues at coordinate 16,373 of NZ_PYMJ01000044.1, forward strand.
TTCGTCAATACTTGGTGTATTTCACCATTGATCACAAACCTGCCAGATTCAATACGGTTCGCATAACGGCCAACAGTTGCCCCTAAATAGGCTTGTTGCTGTTGATGCTGCTTCATTGTTGCAACACCCAGTAATACTTCGCGGGTCGTATCACCAAGATCCACACAACAACTTAACCATGTCGCGCCGATATCCATAAACGATACCGACATACCATTACTGTTTGTTAACGTAAAAATCTTCGCGGGGCTACCATCAAAGGCAATATCTTGTGCCATTGATTGATGCAATTTATTACTCATCATCAGTCCTTATTAAGCCGTTACTGATTCAAGTGCAGTTATACCGACGATTTCACCAGCACCAGGCATGGCTTTACACACGTAAATAGATTCTTTTAGCCCTGTTTCAGCTTCATATTTTGCTTCTACAACCGCTTTAACACTATCCACCATGGCTGGTGGCATAATCGCGACAATACAACCACCAAAACCACCGCCAGTCATACGAACGCCACCGTCTTCACCAATGCATTCTTTAACCATATCAACCAATACATCTACTTCACGTACCGTAATTTCAAAATCATCACGCATAGATGTATGAGATGCAGCCATTAAACGGCCCATCAGTTTGATATCATCAGCACTCAATGCAAGCGCAGCTTGTTCAGTACGATCGTTTTCGGTAATAACGTGACGTGCACGCTTCGCCACCATTTCATCAAGCTCATTCACACGTTCATTAAACTGATCGATGGTGACATCACGTAGCGCTTTTACGCCAAAAACACGCGCTGCTTCTTCACACTGCTCACGACGTGTATTGTATTCACTGTCTACTAAGCCGCGCTTTTTATTCGAGTTAATAATAACAACAGCCATGTCTTCAGGCATAGATACAGGTGTCGTATCGAGCGTTCGACAATCAATTAATAGTGCATGGTTTGCTTTACCTTCTGCAGAGATTAATTGATCCATAATGCCGCAATTACAGCCTACAAATTGGTTTTCAGCTTGTTGACCATTTAAAGCAATATCTTGCTGAGTAATCGTTAAGCTATAAAGCGTTTTGAATGTTTGACCAATCACAACTTCAAGCGCGGCAGATGAACTTAACCCAGCACCTTGAGGAACATTACCGCTTACAGTAATGTCTGCACCATTAAATTCATAACCACGATCTAATAAGCATTTCACTACACCTTTCACATAGTTAATCCACATGCAGTCTTGATCAAAGGTAATCGGTTGAGTGATATCAAACTCTTTCACTTCATTGCTGTAATCAACGGCAACAACACGTACGATACTGTCTTCACGGCATGAAGCTGCCACAATAGTTTGGTAATCAATCGCACACGGTAATACAAAGCCATCATTATAATCAGTGTGTTCACCGATAAGGTTCACCCGACCAGGCGCTTGAATGATTTTTCTTGGCGCATACCCCAATACATCAGTGAATACAGACGTTACGCTATGAATTAAGGCTTGAGATTTATTGTTAATTGTCATGTTCTTACTACCTAATAATCTGTTGAATATGGGTTAACGTTGCGATTCACTGCTATTGTTCACGAAAATGAATATCACTAAGCGCACGTAGTTTGTCAGCGGCTTGCTCTGCGGTTAAATCACGTTGGCTTTCTGCCAACATTTCATAACCAACCATGAATTTACGTACTGTCGCAGAGCGTAAAAGAGGTGGATAAAACAATGCGTGCAGCTGCCAATGCTCGATGCTTGTGTCGTCACTCTCACCTTCTTTAAAGAAGGGTGCGTAATGCCAACCCATCGAATACGGGAACGAGCACTTAAACAGATTGTCGTAACGGCTAGTCAGTTTTTTCATGGCTAACGCAAGATCATCACGCTGCTCATCCGTTAAATCATTCATACGGCGTACATGTGTTTTGGGCATTAACATTGTTTCAAATGGCCACGCAGCCCAATAAGGTACAACAGCAATCCAATGTTCAGTTTCAACCACGGTACGAGAGCCGTCTTTCATTTCACTGTTAACGTAATCAACCAGTAAGTTAGTGCCGTTTTCTTGATAGTACGCTCTTAAATTGTCGTCTTTACGGGCAATTTCATTCGGTAAAAAACTGTTCGCCCAAATTTGTCCGTGCGGGTGAGGTTGAGAACACCCCATTGCTGAGCCTTTGTTTTCAAAAGCTTGAACCCAAACATAATCTTGTCCCAGCTCTTCAATCTGTTCGTTCCATGTATCAACAACACTGCGAATAGCGGGTACAGACAATTCTGGTAATGTCTTGCTATGATCGGGGGAAAAACACACAACCCGGCTAAGCCCTCGAGCACTCTCGCTACGAAATAATGGGTTATCAGATTGCGGTGCGTCAGGTGTATCAACCGTTAACGCTGCATGATCATTATTAAACACGTAGGTACCGGTATAATCTGGATTTTGATCACCAGACACTCGCGTATTGGTTGGACATAAAAAACACCCACTATCATATTGTGTATCTACAGCTGGTTCTGGTGTTTCATCAGCCCCCTGCCAAGGACGTTTTGCACGGTGTGGCGAAACCAAAACCCATTGACCCGTTAAAGGGTTATAACGACGGTGCGGATGATCGGTTGCGTCAAAAGTGTCGCCGTTCAAATTGGTGCTCGAATCCATATTCGACATAATCAAAATTGCCTATTAAAGTGGTACGAAGCAGGGCTTCAATTCATACATGCAATGCGATTCACGCATCTAACCCTGCTGCTTAAATATATTGTTGGATTAAATATCTTGGTGTATTAAATATATCGTTGGAAAGGGTTATTTAGTAACCCTTAGGGTTTTCTGACTGCCAACGCCACGTATCATGTGCCATATCGGTAATCTTGTAGTGGGCTTTCCAACCTAATTCTTGTTCTGCTTTTTGCGTATTCGCCCAACACTCTGCGATATCACCTGAACGGCGAGGACAAATTTTATAAGCAATATCATGACCACACGCTAGGCTGAATGCATTTACCATTTCTAATACGCTACTACCCTGCCCTGTGCCTAGGTTGTAGATATGCAAACCTGATTGTTGTCCAACAACATTTAGCGCCGCTACGTGACCATCCGATAAATCCATAACATGAATATAATCACGAACGCCTGTACCATCGGGAGTTGGATAATCATCACCAAAGACAGATAAGTACTCACGACGACCAACAGCAACTTGCGCAATAAATGGCATTAAGTTATTTGGAATACCTTGTGGGTCTTCGCCCATAGAACCTGACGGGTGTGCACCAACTGGATTAAAATAGCGCAGTAACGTAATGCTCCATGTCGGATCGGCAAAATGGATATCACGCAAGCATTCCTCAACCATATATTTACTACGACCATATGGATTAGTGACATCACCTGTAGGTGTCGATTCGTTAATAGGCATTTCAGACGGATCACCATAAACCGTTGCCGAAGAACTAAAGACAAGGCTTTTCACATTTGCTTTCGTCATTTCATCGACAAGCACAAGCGTGCCGTGAACGTTGTTATCATAATATTCAAGTGGCTTTTCTACCGATTCACCAACCGCTTTCAAACCCGCAAAGTGAATAACAGAATCAATTTTTTGCTCGCTAAAGATTTGCGAAAGTATTGTCTGGTTACGCACATCGCCTTCATAAAATAGAGGCGTTACACCAGTTAATGCATGCACTCTTTCAAGTACTGCTGAATTACTGTTTGATAAGTTATCGAGAATAATCGGCTCTAGCCCTGCATTAATCATTTGCACACATGTATGGCTGCCGATATAACCCATTCCACCAGTAACTAATACTTTCACAATCTCTCTCCAAATCTTGATTAACGATTAACTGCTAAAAAGTGTACCAAGCAAAGCGCCCTGAGATCCGTGATCAAAACCACACTTGTGTAAACGTTTCCACGAAATAAAAAAACGTCATAATTCTGTGAGAAAACATGATAGTTCATAGAAATAAAGGGATAATAAAGAAGGATGTAAAAAGAGAATAAACAGGATTCATTATCTTTCGACAGATAATGTAAACGATTAACTGTATGGTAACTGAGTAGTTATGCTTATTTAATACAAAGAAATCACCAAATGTACGGGTAAAAAGCGCCTGAGGGTGTCGATAATTTTACTAAAACATCATAAAATACCTTTCAGCTGTATCTCTAAAAATATTTAAAATGCAGTGCTTTAAATATGAAGAACATTTACGGATCGATCGCATTCTTAACAGGTAATATAAGTTCGCTTCTAAAGCATGTTCATCCTCTACCTGATAACCGTAAATACGCATAAACTCCCCGGAGGGAAGAATGGCAACGTTAAAGGAAATAGCAAACGAGGCTGGCGTATCGCTCGCCACGGTTTCGAGAGTATTGAATGATGATCCTAGCCTCAGTGTAAAAGAAGAAACAAAGCGTAGAATATTTGAGATTGCAGAAAAACTTGAATATAAAACATCATCATCGCGTAAAGTTAGCACTAAACAGCGCCTTAACGTTCTTGCTATATACAACTACAAACAAGATGTTGAGTTTAACGACCCTTATTATTTATCTATTCGTCATGGTATTGAAACTCAATGCGAAAAATTGGGCATTAGTCTTACCAATGTGTACGAGTCGAAGGTTAATAATAAACTCAAACATATCGATGGCATATTGTTAGTAGGTCGCTTACCCAATGAACAACTGTCAGCAGTAAAATCGCTATCTACAAATATTGCTTACGTAGACTATACCGATTTTGATCAAGACTTCGATTCTGTCGATATCGACCTTGCTCGTATCAGTCAAGAAGTTATTAATTTCTTTATCGCGCAAGATTACAATCGTGTTGGATTCATTGGTGGGCAAGACTGTGCCAATAAGTCTGATGTGCGAGAAGTTGCTTTTACCGAATACGGTCAACTTAAAGGCGTAGTCTCTTCTGCTGATATCCATCGTGGGGACTTTACTAGTTCATCAGGCTATAAACTGGCGAAAAAGATGCTCGCTGGTGATCATCCTAAAGCATTGTTTATTGCTTCAGATTCTATTGCAATTGGGGTTTTGCGTGCCATTCATGAGCAAGGTCTCTCTATACCAGAAGATATAACTCTAATTAGTGTGAATGATATACCCACAGCAAAGTTCACCTTCCCTTCATTGTCTACCTTTAGAATTCATTCTGAGTTAATGGGCAGCCAAGGTGTTAATTTGCTGATGGAGCGCAGCCGAGATGGCCGCACAATCCCTATTCGCTCTTATGTACCCAGCAAGCTTAGATTAAGAGATACAACGAAAAAATAACAGCTTATCTCTGCTTCAATACGAATGGTACTTTTGTGCCATTTTTTATGCCTATCGCAAACAGCTTAGACAGACCAGAGAATAAACTCTAACTAAGTTAAAAAAGAAGACTTACTCATCTATTACATTCACATTTTACTAAAATTTAACCGATATTCACCTTAAAGTATAGCTACATCCAAAAAGTACTCTGAATAGCTCTCAACAAACATTTCCCTTAAAAACTGCCTACAAGCATACCTCTAGCGTACGTTAAACCATCGACTAGTCGGTTTTTTCACTCTCACCGTCTCTTTTATATGCCAAATGCTCATATATTTTTCCGCACAGAATGTTAGTCAGCTCACAAACTCAAGAACAAAATGTGACCAAGTTAAAGTAAAATAATTTTACTGATTTATTTTACTAAAACTTTACCTAATATGGTTCTCAGATTATAACAATATGTCCGGGAGGCATTGTGAATAACTGGGAAAACTTTAACCATCTTAGCGAAAATAGAATAGCGCCACGCGCTTACTTCTTCTCTTACGACGCATTAAATAAAGCTAAGAGTTTTCAACGTAATCTAAGCAGCCACTTCATGCTGCTCAGTGGGCAATGGACATTTAATTTTTTCAATAATCCAATGCTTGTTCCTGATGAGTTTTACAATCAAGAAATGGCAGAGTGGGATAGCATTCAAGTACCGAACATGTGGCAAATGGAAGGTCATGGTAAGCTTCAATACACTGATGAAGGTTTTCCTTTTCCTATTGATGTTCCTTTTGTTCCGACTAACAACCCAACAGGTGCATACCAACGTACTTTCACATTGGGTGACGCATGGGATGAACAACAAACAATCATCAAATTCGATGGCGTTGAAACCTATTTTGAAGTGTATGTAAACGGTCAATATGTAGGGTTCAGTAAAGGCAGCCGCCTAACCGCAGAGTTTGATATTTCAGAACAAGTAAAAGTGGGTAAAAATTTACTCTCTGTTCGTGTTATGCAATGGGCTGACTCTACCTACATCGAAGATCAAGACATGTGGTGGACAGCTGGAATTTTCCGTGATGTTTACCTTATAGGTAAAAAACCCGTCCATGTTTACGATTATACGGTACGCACCGATTTCGATAAGCAATACCAAAGTGCCACACTTTCTGGCTCTGTCGTCATCGAAAACTTACAAACAGCACTGGCTTCAGGTTTCCAACTTGAATATGCGTTATATGATGGTAATCAGCTTATCTCTGATGGCTCAGTCGATAATCTAGCCATCGAAGAACGCCACACTGCCGCTTTTGCTATTGATGTGACTAACCCCGTTCACTGGACAGCAGAAAATCCGCACTTATATCACCTATTCCTCACGCTTAAAGATCATGCTGGCACTACCATAGAGATCATCCCACAGCGTGTTGGTTTCCGTGACATTAAAGTAAAAGAGGGTTTGTTCTATATCAATAACCAATACGTCATGCTTCATGGGGTTAACCGCCACGACAATGACCATTTAAATGGTCGAGCGGTAGGTATGGATCGTGTCGAAAAAGACTTGATCTTGATGAAGCAGCACAACATCAACTCAGTGCGTACCGCACACTACCCTAACGATCCTCGTTTCTATGAAATGTGTGATATTTACGGTTTGTTTGTGATGGCTGAAACCGATGTAGAAACCCATGGTTTTGCTAACGTCGGTGACTTAAGCCATATTACCGATGATGCCGAATGGGAAAATGTGTTCGTTGATCGCATCGAACGTCAAATTCATGCGCAAAAGAATCACCCTAGTATCATCATGTGGTCTTTAGGTAATGAATCTGGCTACGGCTGTAATATTCGCGCAATGTGTAAAGCCGCGAAAGCCATTGATGATACCCGCCTTATTCATTATGAAGAAGATCGTGATGCTGAAGTTGTAGATATTGTGAGTACCATGTACTCCCGCGTACAGCTGATGAATTACTTTGGAGAACTACCAATGGACAAGCCTCGCATTATTTGTGAGTACGCTCATGCAATGGGTAATGGTCCTGGCGGGTTAACTGAATATCAAAATGTATTCTACAAACATGACCATATTCAAGGGCATTTCTTATGGGAATGGTGTGACCACGGTATTCTTGAACAAGACGAAAAAGGGCGTGACGTTTATAAGTACGGGGGGGATTATGGTGATTACCCGAATAACTATAACTTCTGCATGGATGGTTTGGTGTATTCAGATCAAACTCCAGGTCCAGGCTTACGTGAATACAAACAAGTTATCTGTCCTGTTAAAGTCAGTGTAAAAGATGCTGCAAATGGCATTATCACTGTAGAGAACAAATACTGGTTCTCTACCTTAGATGACATCACTTTACTGGTCGATATTCGAGCTGAAGGTGAAACACTGGCTCAATATCCACTTTCAGTAGCCAATGTAAAAGTAGGTGAAAGCTGCGATCTTCATGTTGTTCTACCTCAATTAGATGATCGTGAAGTCTTCATTAATGTTTCAGTACGTAAAAATTCAAGTACACGATACAGTGTCGCAAATAGCGAGCTGGGCATATTCCAATTCCAAATAAAAGAAAATACCGCGCAATTACCTACATTCACACACACAAATAGCACTGCACTTAATGTTAAAGAGCAACGCCTAGAGTGGATAGTAGAAGGTTACAACTTCGAGCTGACGTTCTCTAAAATTAGCGGTCAATTAACGTCTTGGTTGAGTAACGGTATCGAGATAATCGCCAGTTCACCAAAGATGAATTTCTTCAAGCCAATGATCGACAACCATAAACAAGAGTATGAAGGTTTATGGGAGCCCGCTCACCTGCAAATAATGGAAGAGCATTTCCGCACGTTAGATGTAGAACAGAAAGACGGGAAAGTCATCATTACTGCTAACAGTATTGTTGCTCCGCCAGTGTTAGATTTTGGTATGCGTTGCGCTTATACCTATGAAATTCACCCAGAAGGTCAAGTAAATCTCTCACTTACAGGCAAAAAATACGGCAAATACCCACATGTGATTCCTGTGCTTGGGTTCGATATGGGGATCAATAATCAATTTGAACAAGTTGAATATTATGGTCGTGGCCCTGAAGAAAACTATCTCGACAGTAAACAGTGCAACATCATTGATGTGTACCAATCCACAGTAACAAAAATGTTCGAGAACTACCCTTTCCCACAAAACAACGGCAACCGCCAAGACGTGCGCTGGGCATCGCTAGTGAACCGCCAAGGTAATGGTCTATTTGTTAAACCACAACAGCCTATTAATTTAAGTGCATGGCATTACACCGGTGAACACTTGCATGAAGCACAACATATCAATGAATTAGAGAAAAGCGGTTATATCACGCTAAACCTTGACCACAAGCTGATGGGGTTAGGCTCGAACTCTTGGGGGTCTGAAGTATTAGATTCTTATCGTGTTTACATGAACGATTTCCAATACGCCTTAACGCTACTGCCATTTAGCCAAGCGAATTGCCGTGCAAATTACTTGTCGGGGCAAGATTTTTCACTCCAAACGCAAACAGTCAAAAACATTCAAGAAAATACACCAAGCATGATTAGCGGAGATAAATAAATGATTGTTTTAGAGAACCTCGAGCAATTCAAAACATTATACCGCGACGGACGTAAATGGAATCGCTGTGTCGAAGCTATCAAAAACATCGGCAATATTCGTGATGGCGTTTACCACTCAATTGGCGATTCACTGGCTTACATGATTGAAGATGGCGTGGCTAAAAACGCAGAGCACTTCATCGGAAACCGCCGTTACTTTGATGTCCACTACTACCTCGAAGGTCAGGAAACCATAGAGGTAAACCACAAGCAGCAACTCGACGTCGTCATGCCTTATCAGGATGAAACAGACCGAGAATACCTTGCTGGCTCTGGCACCTTACAAACGGTTGGTCAGGGGCAAGTCGTCATATTCGACAATAACAACGCTTACCGATTCATCGGTGATAAGCGAGTTCGCAAGGTAGTGCTTAAAGTCACAATTGAAGATGGCTACTTCCTTAACAAATAACTCTGAATAACAACATGACAAAACGAAAAAAATAAAGGTGTGAAATTCTGAGAAGAAGATCACAACCTCTGCACTCTCCAGTCCATATCTACTAGGAAGTGGAGAGTTAAAAAAAATATAATTAACGTGATTCATCGGAGATGATAATGTCTAAAACTGCACGAGGCACCATAGGCAAATTTGCCTTGCTGTCCATGACATTTGCGGCTGTGTTTAGCTTTAATAATGTCATTAATAATAATATTGAAATTGGGCTATCTTCAGCCCCTATGTTCTTCATTGCCACTATTTTATATTTCATCCCATTTTGTTTAATTATTGCTGAATTTGTCGCATTAAATAAAGACTCTGAAGCTGGTGTATATTCATGGGTTAAAAGTTCACTAGGTGGCCGCTGGGCATTTATATCTGCCTATACCTATTGGTTTGTAAATCTCTTCTTCTTTACTTCGTTGTTACCACGTGTCATTGCTTATGCGTCATATGCATTTCTTGGGTATGAGTACGTCTTCACACCTATAACAACAGCAGTTCTCAGTACTTTACTTTTTGCTGTCGCTACCTATGTGTCGACTAATGGCGCAAAAATGCTTGGGCCGATAACTTCGGTTACCTCGTCGTTAATGCTATTACTTACAATGTCATATATATTTTTAGCGGGTGCGGCTGTCGTGGGAGGTATTCAACCAGCGGATCCTATTACGATAGAAGCAATGACACCAAGTTTCAACTGGGCTTTCTTAGGTGTTACTACCTGGATATTCATGGCAGCAGGTGGTGCTGAGTCTGTTGCTGTCTACGTTAACGACATTAAAGGTGGTCATAAATCATTCGTTAAAGTAATTATTCTTGCTGGTATATTTATTGGCGCACTTTACTCAGTAAGCTCAGTATTAATCAATGTGTTCGTTGTTCGTGAAGAATTAAAATTCACAGGAGGAACAGTACAGGTTTTTGAAGGCTTGGCTACACACTTTGGTTTACCTGAAATAATGATGAACCGTTTTGTTGGTATGGTTTCTTTCACTGCAATGCTAGGCTCACTATTAATGTGGACAGCAACACCAGTCAAAATTTTCTTCTCTGAAATTCCAAAAGGCATCTTTGGTGAAAAGACAGTTGCCCTGAATAAAAATGGCGTACCAGCACGAGCTGCATGGGTACAATTCTTTATTGTTATTCCACTTATGCTGATCCCAACTATCGGTTCAGACACAGCACAAGATCTAATGAGTACCGTCATCAACATGACAGCGGCAGCGTCGATGTTGCCCCCACTGTTTATTATGATTGCTTACTTGGTACTACGCTGGAAGCTTGATCATTTAGAACGTGATTTTAAAATGGGTTCACGTACAACTGGCATCGCAATTGTCTCTGTTCTGATTGTTATCTTCACTGTTGGGTTCTTTGCTGCAACCTTCCCAACTGGCGGTAATATTCTCACCATCATATTTTATAATGTTGGCGGGATAGTCGTATTCCTCGGATATGCATGGTGGAAATACAATCAGTATGAAAAAAAGTTAGCCATGACGAATACAGCAGAACTTAACACCGCTACGGAGTAAATACGCCAACCAGTATGAAAAGTTAGACATGGAACGCTTGTAAATTTAACGACATACAGAATAAATAGCCCTCATTGGTGATGCCATTGAGGGCTTTTCAGTGAATGACAATGATTCAACCACTGCAATTGACCTTTAAATCAATAACTTAATTAACATCCGCCATCACAACTCTAAAATAAACCTTTTCAACTTAAAGCGTTATGCCATCACATGTATATACTGTATACAAATAGGGACTGCTCCCATTTTATGGATGATATATGAAAAAGGCTTTGCTTCGTTTTATTGTATTACTGTTACCTCTGCTATCAATTACGATAGTAGCGACACTGTACATATATCATGAAGATGCTAACCAGCTAGAGCTACGCATTCAGGAAAAAGAGCTCACAAAACATCAGTCAGTCCTTCATATCACCCGCTTACACTTCACACCGATCATTGATGATTTACGCTATTTAACGGCAAAATCACAAGAACTGGCTTTCACTCCGGGGTTAACACAAGAACAAAAAGATCGGATGCTAGAAACATTTATTCGTATCATGAAAACAAGAAATCATTACGATCAAATACGCCTTATCAATGCAAATGGCATGGAAGTTCTGCGGGTTAATAAAAAAGATGACGATATCGTTATAGTTGCCGATGATAAACTTCAAGATAAAAGCAAGAGACCTTATATTCAAAGAGGCCTTCAGGTGCCTGTAGGCAGTTTTTATACTTCGCAATTCGATCTAAATGTTGAAAACGGTAAGATTGAAACTCCCATTAAACCCATGCTGCGCTTTGTTAGTCATTTCAACTCAAATGGCGAATCTTGGTTAATCACATTAAATTATCTAGGTAATGATTTTTTAAGCCAAATACAACAAGAATATAACTGGGGGCAAGGTGGTGGAAACTGGCTTGTCAATAACAATGGGCAATGGCTTTTAGGTCCAAATCAAGACAGTGCTTGGCAATTTAACTTAACTAAAAACATCGGCGCCAAAGACTTCTTCCAGCAGTATCCTAATATTTGGGACGAAATAGGTAAAAAGAAACACGGTCAAATACGCACTGGTGATTACCTTTATACCTATTCTCGCTTCTTTTCTGGGAAAGAATTAAGCAGTACCAAGTTATTTGTACTTCCTTTTGAGGGGGCAGATTTACCTTGGACGGTCATTTCAAGAGTCAACATGGCAAGTTTAGTAACTGAACTCTCTTTTTCTCAACAACGTATCATTAAATTTGCTACCTTTGGCATTCTTGTAATGGCATTAATAGTCGGCTGTATCGTACTTGCTTGGCACCTATTCCAACAATTAATACATGAAAAAAAATTAAAACAAGAAATTGAGGACAATGCTCAACGTTACGCTTCAGTATTAAAAAATGCACCTGATGGTTTAATGACGCTAAATAATAAGTTAGACATAACGGCCTTAAATCATTCAGCTGAACGAGTTTTTAATATTACTGATACCGCCGAAGCCATAGGAAAAAATATTTATGACATAGTCCATGATAAAAAAGCAAAAAACATTCTGAATCAACTTATTTATCAAGTTCAGCTTGCCATGGCTGATGGTAACAATACACCGATCAAAGCAAATATCCAACTACCTGATAATACAGGTATAAAGTATGTTGCTCTTATTGCGAGTGAAACCGTTTTTAGCTCAACCAGTGAAATTTTACTTCATATTAGTGATGTCACTGATTGGATAGAAAGAGAGTTAAAATTAAAAAGCCTATCACGTGCAGTAGAGCAAAGTGACGATACCGTTCTTATTACAGATAACAACGGCATTATTGAGTACGTAAACCGTTCTTTTGAGGTATTTACTGGTATCACTGCTGCAGAGGCCTTAGGACGAAATTCGATCACTTTAATGAAGAGTGCCAATGAAAAAAACGGTGAAATAAAACATATCCAACAACAATTAAAAGAAGGAAGAACAATTAATCGGGTTATTACACGGAAAAAAAATGATAATACGATTTGCTATGAAGACGAAACTATTTCACCAATACGTAACGATAACGGAAAAATAAGTCACTATATTTCAACAGGAAAAGATATCACTGAGCGAGTACTGTTTGAAAGTAAACTTCATAAACTCGCTCATTATGACCTTTTAACTGAACTACCTAATCGTCTACTTCTCCTGCAGTACATTGAACAAGCTATCACTAACGCAGAAGAGATGAAAACATCTGTTGTCGTATTCAATATAGATCTCGATTTTTTTAAAAAGATAAATGATTCTCTTGGTCATGATGTGGGTGATAAAGTATTAATCACCATTGCCAAACGTATTACACGTTCACTTCGAGATGAAGACGTTCTTGCTCGCTTAGGGGGCGATGAGTTTGCCATTTTAATTCAGTCTGATACTTCATCGCAAAGCATTGCGACACTGGCTGAACGCATTATCAATAATATTTGTGCCTCTCTATCTATAGAAGAAAAATCATTATCGATTACAGCAAGCATGGGTATTGCCGTTTACCCTGAAAATTCTTTAGATAGTGATGCCTTATTAAAGAATTCTGATATTGCACTTTATCACGCTAAAGATCAGGGACGTAATCGATATTGTTTTTTCACGCCCCAAATGGGTGTAGAAAGTGTACAACGTCTTCAACTTGAATCTGACCTACGTAAAAGTCTAGATACCGATCAGTACACATTTTTTTATCAGCCCAAAGTGAATGCAAAAACCCATAAAGTATGTGGTATTGAAGCGTTATTACGCTGGAAGAACGAAGCTGGGCAAATCCAATCTCCACTAGAGATCATTCCGATTCTCGAAAATTCAGGGCTTATTATCAATGTTGGTGAAACTCTAATTAATCACGCCTGCGAACAGTTATCAGCTTGGCAAAGTAATGGGTTAGATTTGCACTTCGCGTTAAATATATCTGCTCGCCAATTATTGCATTCAGACATAGTAGATACAGTGTATAAAGCCGTTACTATGTCAGGCTGTAACCCCCACTATCTAGAGTTAGAAATAACAGAAAGTGTTGTCATGGCCGATGTGAAATTAGCCTTCGATAAGCTCATAAAATTAGAAGCTCTCGGTGTAAAAATTGCTATCGATGATTTCGGGACTGGATATTCTTCACTCGCCTACCTTAGCCGATTCCCGATACATATACTGAAGGTAGATAGAGAGTTTGTCCAAGACCTGCCAATGAATAAAGATAGCGTTACAATTACGCGATCTATTATTGAACTTGCACATAACTTAGGCATGCTCGTTGTCGCTGAAGGCGTAGAAAATGAAGATCAAATTAAATTCTTAACTGGTATTGGCGTTGAAGAATTTCAAGGCTACTACTTCGGAAAACCTATACCAATCGATGAGTTCGAACTGAAATTTATCACTGATAGTAGAAACACTGAAAGTATTCTGGATGAAACCTAGCCTTTTATTTACAATAAGCGTCTAAAATAAAAAAAACGTCCATACTTAAGCTATTAAAGCTTCTATTCAGCAAGAGGCTGACTTAATATATTCAAGATATAATAAAGGGGCAGCATTATGAGCTTTAGTGATTATTTAGATGATTTTATCAAGCAACGCGATCAACGCCCTCAATCAACAGCCTCTCGTCAACCATTCAGACGCCAACCTGCACCATCAGTGCAAGATGCAACAAATCAGAGCAAAGCACGTGAAGCAATGGCGCGGGAACAAGAAGTAGCCTCTGAGCGCGCGACAGAAGAAACAAAGCAACCTCATACTCGCATTCATGGTCGCTGTATGACAGCTCAAGAATTATATGCACTAGACCAACAAAAAGTAGAAGCGATACCTGTTAGTCAATCACGTTTAGACTATATTCAACAATTAAAGAAAGACTTAAAGCTGAAGAAAAACTCGGAATCTTAAATCAACGTCTTTTATAATTTAAAAAATTAACACCAAAGCTTATAGGTTTAGCGCATTCAGCTGGTTTATCACCAGCTTTCTAATACTAGAATAACGACACTCTATGCATAATTAACGTTAAACTGACAAAATAACTCACATTGTCTTTATTATTGATAACCCTTACCCTACTTATATAACAAACATTATCGATAAAACATCCTTCCAAATTTGGTCTTATACATTCAAATGCTCCAATTAGAGCGAAAAATGAACTATTTACAGCGATTAGATTTCTTACAGATTAAAAGATGAAATTTAATTTAATAAATATTATTGAACCTCACCTAAAAGGAAGCATAAATACTCTCTGCTTATTTCACTGTTTATTTTGTATACGGCATCAGTACAAGTTTAACTGACGCTTTACACAACAATGGCGATATAAAGCATATTTCACAATGCTAAACAACACCCATCCACATGATTAGTATAGCTTTTTATATTAAGCATTCATGTATCAGTAATAAAACAGCGTTTATTTTACATATCTATCCATATAAACCCACACATCAGGCTAATCTTAATATCTACACATCCATCACAATAAAAAGCATTTAATGCAAAGCCAAGAAAAGAGAGCAACAATTAATTAACAGTTAAAACATTCCAGCTCGGCAAGGTCTACACTATTAGTGCGCATTGTACAATATAGGCACAAGAGATTTTAGCGGTTAATATTGGCCATTAAGAAAAGTATGAAAAGACTAAATCATGAATACTACAATTCAAATAAACGAGCTAGAATCTTTGCTCATTGCGATTATTGTGCTTTTTCTTGGCTACTTCATTAATACAAAAGTAACGGTTCTTCGGAAGTATAATATTCCAGAACCTATTGTAGGAGGCCTAATAGTCGCGGTTATAATTGCTTTAATACATCAGCAAGGCATCGACATTACTTTCAAACTCAGTATTAAAGACACTTTAATGCAGATGTTTTTTGCTACCGTCGGCCTAGCTGCAAGCTACAAGCTACTGGCACAAGGTGGTTCACGCGTATTTTTATTTTTAGGGTTAGCAACGGTTTTCATCATCATCCAAAATGCTGTTGGTGTAACACTAAGTACCTTACTTGGCTTAGACCCTATTATTGGCTTAATAGTGGGCTCAATAACATTGTCTGGCGGGCATGGTACAGGTGCTGCTTGGGCACAAAGCTTTGCAGCAGATTACAATCTACACGTTCTTGAACTGTCTATGGCCTCTGCAACATTTGGCTTAGTGATGGGCGGAATTATTGGTGGACCTGTTGCACAGCGTCTGATCAATAAACACAAATTGAAGTCATCGTTTGGTGATGGTGAGCATCACCATATTGAACATCCTGATCTGATTACTTATAGCGATAAAGAAGAAGATCGTATTACGTCAAAGAACACCATTGAAGTACTGTTCATCTTGTTGATCTGTGTTGCAGGTGCTGCACATGTGAAAGAACTTGTTGATAGCTTTGGTATTTCTTGGCTTCGTATCCCTGACTTTGTTTATGCATTGTTTATTGGTGTTTTTATCACCAACATTTGTGAAACAACAAAGGTTTATAAGATCAACAGTGAAACGGTTGATGCGTTAGGTACCATTTCATTATCGCTCTTTTTGGCAATGGCCTTAATGAGTCTTAAGTTGTGGGAATTGCTTGAATTGGCTTTACCAATGCTGATGATCCTAACAGTACAAACGGTCGTACTTGCTGCGTTTGCGTATTTTGTTACCTTCCGTGTTATGGGTAAAACGTATGATGCTGCGGTTATTGCTGGTGGTCACTGTGGTTTTGGTATGGGTGCCACGCCAACGGCAGTGATGAACATGGGGTCGTTAGTGTCACGTAATGGACCATCACCTCAAGCTTTCATGGTTGTTCCTATTGTTGGTGCTTTCTTTATCGACATAGCGAACTTGATAGTTTTACAAGGCTATTTAAGCTTTATTCAGTAGCACTTTGCATTCATGCTAAATTGCGTGACTGACAAATAGCGAAATATCAAAGGGGATGACGTTGTCATCCCCTTTTTTTTGAGGTGATATTTCGTGATATAGCACTCATCACGGAAGGTTTTGGTCAATAACGAACAAACGGTACACAATGAAAGCCATAAATTTCATACCTCATTTGTTACGTTTGTTGTAATCTAGTCTTAGTGTAGAAATGAGATACAGCACACATCCATTGTCATTATTTGGACACAACTTTTACGCATTCATAGGTAGAGATGAACAATGAAAAAGAATAAAAACAAGAACAACAATGACGCAAAATTACTGAAGAAAGCCATGGAACTAGGTTTTTCATTCGCTAAAAAGCAAGGATATGGAGACTTAGAGAAAACCGTTTCATCCACAGAACGTGTTGAATGTATTTATCGTTTACTTATCCAAAGTAAACAAATTACCCCTCTTGCCGTTGATCAAGAAAATGGCGTGAATATGAAGCATAAGTTGGTGCTTTGGATCACTCGTCTACTACCTCCTGATCACGAATTACTACAATAATTACCGTAAGACTAACCGGTATTATCCGCTATATCATTTAGCGCACAAAAATCAGCAAACAGGTTTTTACACTGGTTGCTGATTTTTTGTATCTCGCTTTTTATAACAACACGTTACCTAATTCTTTGCCTTCGTTGCAATTACAACAAACAAATATTGCCACCTTGTTTACAGGCATGTAACTTATTATCATTACTCAGATAATATCAAGGATGGTCATAATGCGTCGTGTCGTATTTAATCAAAAAGGTGGGGTTGGTAAATCCAGCATTGCAGCTAATTTGGCAGCCTTAAGCGCGGCTAAAGGATATAAAACATTATTGATTGATCTGGATGTTCAAGGTAACAGTAGCCACTATTTAGGCTACGACGTTAACTCTGAGAGTAAACAAACCATAGCAGACCTATTAAACCAAACCGTTGGCTGGTTTAGTGTTTCTACCCCTGTGATTGAGTTCCCCCAACCCACGTCGTTTACTAACCTTGATATTATTCCATCTAGCCCACGATTAGAAAAAATCGAATCGGAATTAGAACGCCGCTATAAGATCTATAAGCTTCGCGATGCGCTAGATGAATTAGACAAGCGGTATGAGCGTATTTATATCGATACCCCACCTAACCTAAACTTTTTCAGTAAAGCCGCCTTAATTGCCGCTCAGCGCTTACTTATCCCCTTCGACTGCGATAGCTTTTCACAACAAGCACTCTTAACGTTACTCAATAATGTATCTGAATTACGTGAAGACCATAATCCAACACTTGAGGTTGAGGGGGTTATCGTCAATATGTTTAATGCTCAGGCTAACTTCCCAAAGAAAATCATTGCTGACTTGAAGGATCTCGGATTACCGATTCTTGAACCTTATCTGCCTCAGTCGATAAAAATGAAAGAATCGCATTACTATCAAAAGCCTCTTATCCATTTACTGCCGACACATAAGCTCACGAAAAGTTTTGAGCAGTTATTCATGACACTTGAAAAAAGTGCGCCCGTGCTAGCTGAAGTCGAAACATAGCATTACCGTCAAATAATCATTGATGACAACTGGTGGATTACTAAAAACACTGTCAGTCGTCATCAACATCACGGCACTAACATTGTAGATTGAACATCAATAAAGTTATCGTCAATCTCTATCACCATGATAAATCTAAACAACTTTCACTCAATTAATTCGTCTTTTCACGCTCATACAGCCATCAAACTGGTCACTCTGCGAGCAAATGAATGCAAATTAATAAAAAAGCGATCTCAAACACTTGCGCGAAATTCATCGAATCGCTACTATTCTCTCGTTCCCAAAAACGGAACAAAAACAATTTGCTCGCTTAGCTCAGTTGGTTAGAGTACTTGCATGACATGCAAGGTGTCACTGGTTCGAGTCCAGTAGCGAGCACCAAATTTTAGATAGCACGCAATAGCTTGTTATTACACAGTACAATTTGCTCGCTTAGCTCAGTTGGTTAGAGTACTTGCATGACATGCAAGGTGTCACTGGTTCGAGTCCAGTAGCGAGCACCAGTTTTAGATAGCACGAAATAGTTTGTTATCACGCAGTACAATTTGCTCGCTTAGCTCAGTTGGTTAGAGTACTTGCATGACATGCAAGGTGTCACTGGTTCGAGTCCAGTAGCGAGCACCAAATTCTCTTAGAGATACATCAAGCCAGCTTTTAGCAGGTTTTTTTGTATCTGATGTTTATTGCTATAATTCCTTCTCACCTCACCAATCTAACAACGTAATGACTAACTGTGAATTCAAATGGAAACACTTTTCCCCTGAAATCATTCTTTGGCGCCTGCGTTGATATTGCTCGACATCAATGGCTTTAAAGCGTGCAACTTAATTGGTGGTTATCGTACCTACAAGTTTGCTAAAGCTTAGCGGCTAATACTTTATAATTCAGTCGTCAGAATAAGGAGGTATTAATATTATACTCTATCGCTACCACACCACATGATCATATTAGAATAACCGACCATCTATAGTATTTAAATAACACCAAACGATGATAAATTTATTTATCAATATTATCTATTAGGTATAACTATGCCTAACATGTTTTAGCTGCATGATCACAAAGCCATCTAACCAAACTAACCTGATTTTTATTTAGTGACATTGATCAAATGAAAAAGTTCCTTTCGTTCTTATTATGATTATGAAAATAAAATTAATAGACCATCAGGAGCTTAATATGAGACCTTCTATCCTTGCTATTAGTACCACTATTGCTTTAGCGGCAGTACCCGTAAGTTTTGCTCAGGCAAAAAACACTACATTAGAAAGTACTAAGACTTCGTCAGAAATTACTATCGATGGTCAAGTCGACGCTGTTTGGAATGATATAAAAGCAGCCAAAATCAAGTTAGGTAAACTGCCCTACAAGCCAAGCAATGGCTATGAAGGTATGAAAAAAACAACAGTAGAAATTAAGTCACTCTATGATAAAGAATTTGTTTACTTCTTAATCAGCTATAAAGATCCAACGAAAAGCATTGACCGCTTCCCCTGGATAAAACAGGACGATAATAGTTGGAAGCAAATGGTCAACAAAGACAGTACTGGTCACGATAATACCTATTACGAAGATAAATTCGCAGTATTTTGGGATATCAATGCAGACGGCTTTGCTGAAAAAGGCTGTAACGCCGCATGTCACCGCTCTAAAGACGGCAAAATTGCCGGCAGAGATGACAAAAACCCTGCACGTAAATTCACCAAGGAAGGCCAATACCTTGATATGTGGCACTGGAAAGGTGTCCGTACCGGCGCGCATGGTCAGCTAGATGACCAATACGTAGACAGCAATACTGACCCTAAAGCAAACAAAGGTTGGGGACGTAAAGGTGATGATAAGACTGGTGGCGGTTATGTTAATAATATTAAAGATGGTCAACCTGCATTCGTGACACCAGAATTAACAGCAAATACGCTTCTTATCCACGAAGCCGAAAAACAACCATTTACTGCCGACTTCAATGCATCAGACCGTATTCCAGGCTTAACCGGAGCACCATTCACGGGTTCTCGTGGTGATGTAGATGTTGGTGCTGTATGGAAAGATGGTGTTTGGACGTTAGAAATGAAACGTAAGCTTGTTACTACCGGTAGCAACGCTGAAACTCAAGACGTTCAGTTTAACGATATGAATAAAGCTTACCCATTTGGTGTGGCGGTATTCGACAACTCTCAAATCAACCACGTCTTCCACCGTGGAGTAATGAATTTAGAATTTAAATAAATTAAACAGTATTTGAGACGTTAATATTTAGGCCAGCGCTATGTTGGCCTTATTAAAACCTGCTAAATGGCAGAATAAAGATAAGAACGAGAATTACTATGGTTAAATTACGCCGTTTTTCCAGTTTTATTATTTTAAGCCTATTCGTTCTTTGTTCATCTTCTGCTTCCTACGCACAAGAAGCCATAAATAGTAAAGCAGCATTAAATAGAGAAGAAGCCGATCAGATCTTCAGCTCACAGATTAATAATGATGACGAAATGACTATTCTGATCAAAGAAAATAAGCGTTGTATTCGCTGTCATAAAAAGCAACGTTTACTAAAAGACATAAAGCCAATCAAAAGTGTTGGCGCCCACTCGAGTCGCAAATTTTATAACAATTGTACGGCTTGCCACGAAAACAAGGGCGCTCATCCAAAAGACGAAACTAGTATTATTAGCTTTGCAGAGCATTCAAATATAAGTGCTCAATCTCAGAACGAGCAATGTATCTCTTGCCACTCCCCAAAAGATCTCAGACAAGCGGAATGGACGCATGATGTGCACTTTAAACAGATCAACTGCGCGTCTTGTCATGCTCTCCATACTGAGGTTGACCCAATTAAAGGCATTGATAATAAATTTAGAATACAACTGTGTGTAGATTGCCACACAGAAGACCAAGCACTAGAAGGATATCAATAATGGATCACTCTAGACGCAAACTCATTATCGGCTTAGGTGCTGGTGCTATGATTGCAACGACAGGCGTTGCGGGCACATCTATTATTCAAACAATTGAAATTGATGGTAAACGATATGCCATGATTCACGATGAATCGTTATGTATCGGCTGTGAGGCTTGCGTCAAAGCCTGCAAAGAAACAAACAATGTACCTGATGGCGTTACCCGTCTTGAAATTGTTAGAAGTGAACCTATTGGTGAATTTCCCGATATTCGTTATAGCTTCTTTAGAAAGTCTTGTCAGCATTGCGAAAACCCGTCATGTGTCAATGTCTGCCCGACTGGCGCTTCGTACATCGATAAGAAAACGGGAATTGTAGACGTCAATCCAGAACGATGTGTTGGCTGTCAATACTGTATTGCTGCTTGTCCTTATAAAGTACGCTACATTGATCCTGTAACAAAATCTGCAGATAAATGCGATTTCTGCCGAAAATCAAAATTCGCAGAAGGTGAACTTCCGAGTTGCGTTCAAGCTTGTCCAAAACAAGCACTCATTTTTGGTGATCTCAATGATCCAAAAAGTGACATTAACATCGTGCTGAAAAATAAAGCCGTCTACCGCTATAAAAAGTATTTAGGTACGAAACCTAAAATGCTCCGTATTCCCGATAAATTCAACGAGGTCCTATCATGATGGAATCATTGAATAATGCCTTTCACTTCGACACGCTAGTATGGCACTGGCCTATCGCAATCTACCTCTTTGTTCTTGGGATTTCATCGGGTGCGATGTGCCTAGCGTTAGCTATCAAACATTTTGAGCAAGATAAATCAGCACTCTCAAAAAATCCTTTGGTGATCAGCTCGGTTATTTTGGCTGCATCAATGGTGATTTTAGGGTTGCTAATTCTGATTGTGGACTTAACCAAGCCCCTCGATTTTTGGAAAGTCATTGTTTATCAATTCTCTAATCCACTTTCGGTAATGGGCCGTGGGGTTACGCTCTTTATTCTCTACCAAATGGCAGTATTTGCATGGATCATGGTGATATTTAAAACGGAAATTCTCAGCCTTTTAAATAAACTTACACCTCGTATAGCAAACAACAGAGCTGTGCTATCCATATTTGCTCAACTGGAGAGGTTAGACAAATATCTTGATATCGTTTTAGTTATCTTGTCAATACTGCTAGGTGTCTATACCGGTTTCCTACTTTCTGCTCTGGTTTCTTACCCTATGTTAAACCAGCCAATACTGCCGTTATTGTTCTTAGCATCAGGCATTTCATCCGGTATTGCTGCATCTATTTTGATGGCTTATACCCTCTTTTCTGCGAATACAAAAACATTTGGATTCTCCTTGAGCCATCGTATTGAGAAACCGGTGATTATCGCAGAAGTGATCTTATTAATGATGTTGATCATCGGGATGAGTTTCGGTGTGCTTGCTGAACAAGAAGCCATTAATCTGGCGGTATTTGGCAGTTTCTGGGCCTATGTTTTTTGGATTGGCGTTATCGGTATCGGTATCGTATTGCCACTCTTACTCAAAACAGTTTGCTCTGATAATACCCGACAGACAAAAGCATTCGTGGTGATTTTGCCAGTATTTACCCTTGTGGGTGTCATGTCGCTTCGAATGTTTATTTTATACGCTGGTCAAATGGTGGTGGCTTAATTTCCCAATTCAGCCACACAATAGAATGATTAAGGAAACACGTTTATGAACATCATTAAATATATGCTGTTTGGCTTGCTCACTTTCAGTTGTTCAATAAGTTGGGCTGAAGACTTACCTAACCCAGACGAAGAAAACATAGCTAACTTCCACTTGCTGGATGAAACTTGTGCAGGTCAATGTCACGAAGGTGAAGAGCCATCAGAGGATCTGGAGTTTGAGTATCGGAGCTGTGTTGAGTGTCACGATACATTGGCCAACCTAGACGGTCGCCAGCATAATATCAAACATCAGGATAGTGAGCAGATGGAATGTGTCGAGTGTCATTTGCCTCACGAAGAGTCTGATCCGAAAGAGATGTGTACCGACTGCCATGAAGAGGAAGACGAGGAGTTAGAGGGTTTCTATTCAATGCAATTAGAACGTTATCTAAACCTCTATTCAGACTCACCGAAGTTTGTGCATCCGCTTATCAATGGGGCTAGATAACGACAATAAATAAGTGGGTGTTATCACCCACTTCTCTGTTCGATATTTATATTGAGTTGCTACATTAAAATACGTGATTCAATGTCTATTCCCACCTTAGTTAAGAAGTAGGTTTTTTCATCATTTTTAGAAACTAAACCACTTTTTATTAACTGACGTAGATGAAAATTAAACTTGGTATGATCCTTAATACCCACTAAACGACACAAATCCATAAACTTGAGTCTTTGATGGATATTCAATTGATATATAACATTACGTCGAATCGGGTTTGATAATGCACTAAAGACTAAGTCGCTGTCTTTATCGACTGGGGGAGACTTTAATGATTTTTCTGCATGTACTTTTTTCAACGTAACAGAGAGCGTTTGTAAGTTAAAAGGCTTAGTTAAAAATTCATCTGCCCCTTTTTTCATCGCGTCTACCGCAGTGTCAATCGTCCCAAAAGCCGTCACGATCACGATTCCAATATTAGGATCGGTTTGTTTTAGTACTGCGATAGCATCAATGCCACTTATCCCGCCCATCACAAAATCCAATAATGCAATATCGTAACTGTGTCGCATAGCACAGCTAATGGCTTGCTCTGCACTCTCACATGCGGTGACTTCAAAGCCATCAAGTGTTAAAGCTTCAGTGATAACTTCTCGTAAATCTAAGTCATCTTCAGCCAGCAGTAATTTAAGGCTCATTAGCTCTCCATTGCTAGTTCAATTTCCACACACAATCCACTTTTTGTATTGTTAAGGCTTAGCTTACCTTGATTCTGTTCTAAAACTTTTTGACTAAGTGTTAACCCAAGCCCCGTGCCAGTGCTTTTATCTTTCGTAGTAAAGAAAGGTAATAACACTTTATCCTTAATACTTTCATCAATCCCAGTTCCAAAGTCAGTAATGGATAACTTAATCCGTAATCCTCTCTGTTCAGCATGAATAAAAATAACTTTCTTATCAATCGAGGCATCAATAGCGTTATTGACAATATTGATCACCACATCTTCTAGTTGTTCTTTGTCCGCATAAAAATATAAATCTGTCGGGATATCAATTTCTACTTGGAAATCATTTAATCGATGGGCCATTAATTCAAGCGATTCCTTAATCAATTCAGCAACTGAAAGCCTCTGTTTAACAGGCATACGTTTATGCGAGAATTGAAGTAACTCTTGGCTAATATGAGCCGCTTTCAACAGGCCTTTACGAATGTGTTCAAGCTGCCTTTGCGCGTTATCCCGATCGTATTCACTTCTTGCTATTTGTTTTTCAAGCAAATCACACCGCATCAAAGCGCTACTTAACGGCGTTTTTATTTCGTGAGCAATACCCGAGGCCAACTCACCAATATCTCTCAATTTATCATTATGCAGCACCTGATGAAGTGAACGTTCGATTTGCTGCTGTCTTTCAGCATCAAACAGTTCAAGTGTCTTTCTTAGGTAGATCAACATCACCAGAGCTAACAAAGTACGAATCATAGGACCGACTATTATATCTTCTATATAAAATAGCCCAGCGAACAATCCATAAATTATGATAGAAATGCCTAAGTACCCTACAGCTCCTGCAGCTTTACGCTCTTCCTGCTTCAGCTTCTTGGAATAATTCATAAGGGCGGCGCCAGCTAACATTCCCGCACCAGAACCAAATAGCCATCGTATTTGAAATGTAGTTTCTCTTACAAAGATATAGAGGTCTTGGGAGAAATAACGATAAACGACACCAACAAAAAATAGCGCTGTAACAACTTGGGTAATCAAAAAAAGCTGCGACCGAAAACGCCATTTGGTCATCGCGAGCATTTGTAGAGCAAAATAGCCCAAAGCAATAAAGGAAGTCCAAAGTTTTACCACTTTTAATATCTTTACTGTCTGGTGCATCATCAACTCTTCTTGATACACGTGCAGATACAATTCAGACCACTCATGAAGTCCATGGATAAAACCAAAGATAGCTAACGTTGGAAGCGCAGAGGCAATAGAGAGATGGCTAAATCGCAAATCACGGAAAAAGATAGTAAAGCCAATAGCAATAAAAATTAAGCCATAAAGCATATAGAGACTAAATACGAAAAGTTCTTGCATTGAAGTACTCTGATCTCTGGATAGAGTGTAAGCGTCTGGGCAACGACACCTAGCTATGCTTAATATTCCATGGCAGCAACGCGTCAATATTATTCGGTTTTTCAGCAATCTGCTGCAAGCAGGTTGCGATATAATCATGAACAAGAAGATTATT
>NZ_PYMJ01000045.1 GCF_003025615.1 Photobacterium frigidiphilum
TGAAAATCCTCGTGTCGGTGGTTCGATTCCGCCTCGAGGCACCATTACAATTCCCTTTTAGTTCAGTTGGTAGAACGCCGGACTGTTAATCCGTATGTCGCTGGTTCAAGTCCAGCAAAGGGAGCCAAATAACTTTAAGTTGAGAAATCCGCTTATAGTACAAAATTTAGTGTGCCGACTTAGCTCAGTAGGTAGAGCAACTGACTTGTAATCAGTAGGTCACCAGTTCGACTCCGGTAGTCGGCACCATCTTTTGGAAAACCTCATCTTCGGATGAGGTTTTTTTTTATCTTTTTTTCGTCAAAGGCATCTTCCTCACCAATAGATACCTCTAACTCATTTATCAAAAGTATCTATTGATAAGCCTAACAAAATGAAGAAAATACCGAATATACGTATAACTTCGGATATTAGTGTTAGGCCATAATACGTATAATCAATACCAGCTAAACCGCTCAGCAGTTTTGCACTTCAAGTGACGACGCCCCCACATACAACAAGCAAGGTTAATTCTCATTAATGGCCAGCATCAAAATCTCAGTGGAACGACTAACCGAAGGCTTATATATAAAGTTGCCACTGCAATGGGCTGATCACCCGTTTCTTCGAAATCATTTCAAAATTAAAGATCAGCAGCAAATTCGCCTGATCCAAAAACTAGGCATTCAGTTTGTTTACCTGCTGCCAGAAAAGAGTGATAACAACCCTCTTGCCCCCGAGACAACAGCAGATAACATTTCTGAACAAGAAGAGAAATTTCTCGATAAACAAGCAGAAAAACTCTGGCAAGAAAAACAAGGGCGAATAGAACGCCTTAGAAACTACAAACGTAAAATTCAACGTTGTGAAAAGAATTTTGATCGCTCCATGTCACAGCTACGTTCCATTATGGGGAAAATTAAAAGCCGCCCATTAAATGCCATCACTGAAGCTAACTTTTTAGTTGAAAGCATGGTGGATACTTTAATGGAAGCAGACAATGTCGCATTGCATTTAATGAATGATAAAAAAGATTCCGAAGATATCTACTTTCATTCTCTGAATGTTGCTGTGTTATCCATGCTGTTGGGCAAGTCTCACGGAATGTCAGCTGCAGAAATTAAAGTCATTGCGTTGGGCGCACTGTTTCACGATATGGGAAAGCTTAAAATCCCAACCGCGATCTTACGAAAAACAACACCATTATCAGCACCTGAA
Organism: Photobacterium frigidiphilum; assembly: GCF_003025615.1. Classification (GTDB taxonomy): domain Bacteria; phylum Pseudomonadota; class Gammaproteobacteria; order Enterobacterales; family Vibrionaceae; genus Photobacterium; species Photobacterium frigidiphilum. The sequence goes on from NZ_PYMJ01000045.1 coordinate 1,198, forward strand.
ATCAACTATTTGAAACTGCACCCTAAATACAGTTTTGATTTAGCTAGCCTTGCTGATAACTTTCCTAAAGCCGCAATGCCTATTCTGCTTCAGCATCATGAAATGCTTGATGGTAGCGGTTATCCGAAACAGCTGAAAGCCGATGACATCGATTTATACGCTCAACTAGTCTCTGTCATTAACGCTTATGACAACCTGTGTCATCCCACGGATAAGAGCCAATCTCGCATTCCCTATAGCGCCCTATCTTATTTATTCAAAAATAAAAAATCGCAATATAACAGTGATTTTTTAGCGTTATTGGTTCGAATGATGGGGGTGTACCCTCCTGGTAGTGTCGTGCAACTCTCCAACCAACAATTAGGGTTAGTGGTTTCAGTTAATTCAGATCGCTTACTGTATCCAAATATTTTAATTTACGATCCTTCAGTACCTCCCAATGAGGCACCTATTTTAGATTTGGAAGAAAGTGAATTAAAAATCGAACGAGCGATACCACCTAATAAGCTCCCCGAAAAGGTGCATATTTATCTTAATCCTCGGGTACGTATTTCATATTATTTTGACCCTAATGATTAACGATAAACTCAATGATCTTAGACTCAAGGCATAAAAAAGCCCTTAACTCATAAGGGCTTTTATTTCACGCAACAACCCGTAAGTAATCACTACCAAGTAAACATCTCTTTTATCCACGCTTTAGGTTGATTACCGGTGCATTGCGCTTTCAATTTTCCGTCGGTATCCCATGCAGGCAAAGACTGCGTACCGCTACAATTAAAGCTTAACGTACCATTAGGCTGCCTATCGTATTTCACCGTTGTGATCTTACTTGGCCAATCAAGTCGTAACACGATGGGTTGGCGACGTTGCAAGTAATTGGCATACAAACGTAACGCACCAGCAGAACCCGTTAATCGAACTGGTTTATTATCATCGCGACCTATCCATACTGTGACGACTTCACGCCCGTCAGCACCGGCGTACCAGCTATCACGCGCTTTATCGGTTGTACCTGTTTTACCCGCTAATGCAGCCCAACCAAATGTCGGCTGCAGAAAACGGGCTGTACCTTGGCTGACAACGTTCTTCATTCCATATGTCGTAAGCCATGCTGCTTGCTCTGGCACTGCTCTAGAGGCTTTAGGAACGCTCTGATACAGCAGGTTACCCTCAAGATCGACCACGGCACGTAACGCGGTCAGTTTGGACTTACGCCCACCATTGGTAATCGTCTGGAACATCTGCGTCACCTCAAACGGGGTTAGCGTAAATGCGCCCAGTAAAATTGACGGTAATTTAGGGACTTCATCTCGATCAACCCCTAGTTGCTCCATGGTATCAATCACCGCCCCTAAGCCGACTTGCATCCCTAGATTAACGGTCGGTACGTTAAGCGATTTTGCCAATGCATAATACAAAGGTACTTCTCCACGAAATTTACGGTCGTAATTTCGCGGCTTCCATTGTGTCCCTTTACTGCCCTTCAATGCGATAGGCTTATCATCAATAGTTGTGGCCAACGTAAAACGTTCTGGATGACGAAGCGCGGCCAAATAGACTGCAGGTTTAACCAAAGATCCAATTTGACGGCTCGCATCGAGTGCACGGTTAAAACCTGCATAACCAGGACGACTGCCGCCAATCATGGCGCGAATTTCTCCCGTTTGACGATCAGCAGCCACTAAGGCAGTTTCGACAGATACCCCAGCTTTTTTATTCAGCTTCGGGATCATCTCTGCCACTGTATTTTCAGCTTCTTGTTGTGAGAGAGGATCTAACGTACTAAAAATGCGTAAACCAATACCAGGGGTGAACTTATCACCTACTTTTTGCTTCAGTTCACGCTGTAGTTGCTGGAAATAAGCAGGCTGACGGGTCGCAATCATTGGCTTCGACTGCACATCTAATGCACGAGATGCCGCTTGTTCGTATTGTTCACCACTTAAGATCCCGTTATCCATCATTAAACGAAGCACTAGATCACGACGTTGACGTGCCCGTTCAGGATTACGCCATGGGTTATAGTAAGACGGTCCTTTTACCGTACCCACTAACATCGCTAACTGATCAATCCGTAATTCTTGAATAGGACGCCCAAAATATAAACGGGCCCCAAGCGCAAAACCATGGACCTCTTTCGCCCCATTTTGCCCCAAATAGATCTCATTCAAATAGGCTTCTAAAACTTGATCTTTGCTATAACGGTAGTCGATGATCATCGCTATATATGCTTCACGGACTTTACGCCACAGGCTTCTTTCTCGGCTTAAAAATAAGTTCTTTGCTAGCTGCTGTGTTAACGTACTGCCGCCTTGTACTGTGCGCCCTGCTTTTATGTTTGCAAATAAAGCACGTGCAATCGCCAAGGGAGAAACACCATCATGATGGTAGAAATCACGATCTTCAGTCACCAACAAAGCATCGACCAATACCTCTGGAAACTGCTCTCGAGGCAAGAACATACGTTGTTCTGCTGTCGTCGAACCTAACATCCCCAACATTTTCGGCTCTAATCGTACATAACCCAGCGGCTTTTTGGTGCCAACTTGTTCTATGGTTTTTAATCCACTTTTATCAAACGTCAACATGACATGACGCTGGTTTTCTGGTCCCGTTTCAAAATCAAATGAGCGACGGAAAAACTCAATCCGAGTCGAAGATGATGAATACTCACCCACACGTTGCGGGTTCCGCACTTTGTGGTATTGCAACAAATCCAGTTCACGGCGAACTTCTTGTAAACTGATCGGCTGCCCAGGCTGCAGGGTTAATACACGCCCGTAAACTACGGCAGGCAAATTCCAAATCTGACCATCCATTCTATCTCGTACAATCGTATCGAGATAAATACCGATCACTAATAACACCGCGCATACTACTAAACTGATCTTGAAACCAAATAGCATCAACCAGCGTAACCAACCAGATTGTTGAGGCTTTTTCTTGCGAGTACTTTTCTTACGTGTACCCGTTGATTTTCTAGGTATTTTTTTAGCGGGTGCTTTTTTTACTACCGTTTTGGCCGGGGATTTACGGCGAGGCGTTGCAGGCTTTTTAGGATCAAGCTTTTTACTTCTGGTAGCGTGCAACTTTGCTTGCTTACGTTCTGGAGCCATTGGGCTGTCAGACAAGATCGTCATAATGCTTCAACTATGGTGGTTCCCAAAATCATTATTCTTTTATGCTGCATTATGGTAAACGTTTTTTGCATCATAAAAGAATATTCTCATATTCTTTTTATTTAAAATTAGGTGCTTAATTCATTACATCAACTAGACGAATACCTACATATATTTTTTCGTTCTGCGGGTTGGTAAATGCTTAGCCGGATCATCAGGCCAAACATGTTTCGGGTATCGCCCTTTCATTTCTTTTTGGACATCACGATAAGAACCTTGCCAAAATGCAGCTAAATCTTGCGTGATCTGTAATGGCCGTAGGGCTGGAGACAACAGCTCCAACACTAACGGTACACGTCCATTGGCTATCTGAGGCGATGTTTTCTCACCAAACATCTCTTGCATCCGTACCGCTAACGCTGGTTTATGACCAACTTGATAACGAATAGGATAACGTGAACCCGTTGGGACTTGAAAATGCGTGGGAAGCACTACATCCAGCGTTTTCGCTTGTTCCCACCCTAACCGTGCTTCGAGCGCGGCTTTTAAATCGAGTCGCGCAATAGATTTAAGCGTGGTCATTCCGGTCATAAAAGGTAACAACCATAGTTCAGCATCAACCAATAAGGTCTGCTCATCCATCTCTGGCAAACCTAACTCTGGTAACCACTCATGCGCACAACGTGCACGCGTCAACAAATTAGAGGTTTTCTCATTCCAAGGTAAAACAGATAACCCTTTACGCATAATGGCATTTAATAACGCTTCACTCGCTTTCGCTGGATCAGGGGCATCCATCACACTGCGCTGTAGAATAATCTTACCGCAACACAGATGTTTTTCTGCGGTTAAACGCCCTTTTTTATCATCCCAATCAAGCCATTCTCGCTCTGAAAATAAAGACGGCAATAGTTCTTGTAAGCGATTACTATCGGTTGCAACACATGAAAAGACTCGGCTATCACCTTGCCTCGTCTTAACAACATCAGCAACCACCAGCATGGCTTCATTTGCCATCGGCTCATCGGCTGGCAGCATTACCCCTTGCCCATTCGACAATTGATAGCGCCCATCAGTGCCCCGCGATAAAGCAATACGATCGGGATAACCTGCCGCCATTATCGGTGCTATCCATTCGGCAGAAATCAACAATGATAACGAAGCAGGTTGGTGTGGTTTATCAAGATGTGGTTTATCAATACATCTCTTGGTAAGAGATAGTTTGGCAAGGTGTTGTTTAGCACGCAATTGATACTGGCGAGCACGAGGTAATTTACCGCTTTCCAGCAAATTGAGTTGAAAATGCAAATCAGGGCTGTTCATGCCACGCGGTGGATCTTCCAATAATGCCACCAGCAATGCTGCCGTTGTCATTGCCAAGGTACTGCCCGACGTGTGGTTGGCATCAAACTGCTGCGCTGCAATCAACATAACAGCATGACGAGGATCGGTCCCCATGGTCTGCGTTTGTTTACCCACATCAGTTAACTGAAAGCGCTCATCCATAATGCCAAGTTGCTGCAGTAAGCGCCGTGATTGCAGTAAAGCCGGCGGTGGTGGTACATCAGACCAACGTAATTCACTGGCATCATTACAGCCCCATTGGGCTAATTCCATCGCCAAAGAAGTAAGGTCGGCCCGTAAAATTTCAGGCTGAGGTGTCATCGGTTGACGAGAAAGCTGTTCTTCACTGTATAAACGTACACAAATACCCGGTTCTAAACGCCCTGCTCGCCCCGCTCTCTGCTCGGCTGATGACTGGGCTATCCGCACTTGCTCTAAACGACTGATACCTGTTTTAGGATCCCACAGTGCAATACGCTCTAAACCACAATCAACCACCAATCGAATGCCTTCTATGGTCAGGCTTGTTTCGGCAATATTGGTCGCCAATACCACTTTTCGTTGGCCTTTCGGTGCGGGCATAATCGCTTGTTGCTGCTGCTCATTGCTCAACTGTCCAAACAGCGGACTGATCAACACATTGTCTGCGACCCGCTCTATCAACATATCAGCTAAACGCTTTATTTCTCCCGCTCCCTGCAAGAAAATCAATATCGAACCAGATTCTGCATCCAACAGCTGAAGCGTTTCCCGACAACAACTCTCTAATAACTGATAGTGGTCACTTACCGACTTATAGCGGTATTCAACAGGAAAACACCGTCCATCCGATTCAATATAGCCAGCATCAGGCAATAAACTTTTGAGCGCATCGGCATCTAAGGTTGCCGACATCACTAACAGCTTTAAATCATCACGTAAGGCTTCTTGTACTTCCAAGGCGAGTGCTAACGCCGTATCTGCATGAATACTCCGCTCATGAAATTCATCAAATATCAGTAAATCGATACCTTTCAATTCAGGATCTTGCTGCAGCATTCGCGTCATAACCCCTTCGGTCACAATCTCTAACTGCGTCGCTTTGCTTACCTTAGTTTCACCCCGGACTCGTAACCCAATCGTTTCACCCACGCGCTCACCCAACTGTTTCGAGAGGTAATTCGCGATATTTCTCGCTGCTAAACGACGCGGTTCCAGCATAATAATACGCCCTAAGCGAGCACCATCACGTATCGCCTTGGAACGAGACGCTAATAACTCAAGAGGTAAGCGAGTTGATTTACCAGCCCCGGGCGGCGCTTTTAGGATCAGTTGAGGACTGATCGCCAATGTCGTCAGTAAATCAGGTAAAACAGTATCGATAGGCAAGTGCGACAAGATGAAAACCTTATGTCATGATCTAATAGAGCAGGCAACATTGTACAAGAAAGTGAGGTCAAATGAGTGACATTACGGAAAGGCTATTTTTTGCATTGGGTTTGCCCCCTAATACCAATAAACAAGACAACGGTAATCTAAAGCCATTTCAGCAACTATGCCGACTTAAAAGCACGGTTGCCGCAGAAGTGCAGGGGAAACCTGTTATTAATAATAATTTACACATTACCTTAGTGTTTCTTGGTGCCATCAAACAACAGCAGAAACAGCGATTAATCACCAATGTGAATCAACTTATTGCACCTCAAGCATTTTCAGTATCATGCTCAGGATTGCACTATTGGTCACGTAGCCAAGTGATTTGGCTTGATTGTCATGCCTACCATCCTGTCTACCAGCAGCCTCATCAGCGACCATCAGCAGCACTCCAGACGCTGGTCAGCTTACTTCAACAGGCCGCTATCCATTCAACGAGTGGTGCTGTTAGTGCTTCGGCCAGTAGCCAAGCATCGGCATCGGGTTATATACCCCACATAACACTCTGTAAAAAGGTAACGTCCCGCCCACACTTATCATCGTTATCTCAACAATTAGACTTTCACTTTCAACACTTTGGTCTGTATATTTCAGAGACTATCAAAACAGCTCATGGTAGCGACGTTCAATACCGTTGCCTGCAACAATGGGCGTTAGCAGCTGCTCGTTTTAACAACTGATCATGTTAACAACCCAATACCGCCTAGGAACCCATACCCATGAAGTTTGATCCCCCTCTTCAATCAGCTACATTAATAAAGCGCTATAAACGCTTCCTTACTGATATTGAATTACCCGATGGCGAAATACGCACCATTCATTGTGCCAATACAGGAGCGATGACTGGCTGTGCTGAACCCGGAAATACCGTTTGGTTCTCAACATCAGAAAATAAAAAACGTAAATATCCTAATAGCTGGGAGCTCACTGAAACAGCAAATGGGCATTGGATCTGTGTTAATACAGCACAAGCTAACCGACTGGTTGTAGAGGCAATTAACGCTGGTACCATCACAGAATTACAAGGCTATTCGTCGCTAAGAACCGAAGTTAAGTATGGTAGTGAAAACAGCAGGATAGATATTCTGTTAGAAGATAAAAATAAACCTGTCTGCTATATTGAGGTGAAAAGCGTTACATTATTAGATAATGGTCAAGGTTTTTTCCCTGATGCGGTAACAACTCGAGGGCAAAAACACTTAAGGGAATTGATCGAAGTCGCTCAAAATGGTCAAAGATCAGTACTTTTTTTCGCTATTTTGCATTCAGGCATTGAAAATGTGTCTGCGGCACACCACATAGACCCGGACTACTATCGTTTAATTAAACAAGCAGAACAGGCTGGCGTTGAAATCATCTGTTATAAAGCAACATTAAACCAAGATGAAATCAAATTAAATCACTGTATGAATTTCAACCAATAATATTGAAAAAGTGATGCTTTCTTCACATTGGTATAAAATTGAACACATACAGTAATTGCTACAAATACGCCTTTCTGCTATAGATAGCGCCCAAAATTAACCAGTGACGGTTATTCGGTATATTAGGAGATGCTATATGCCAGAGATCAAGCTTAAAAAATCACTTGGCATCCTGGCTATTGCTGGGGTAGAACCATACCAAGAAAAAGCCGGCGAAGAATACATGGGAGAGGAGCAACTTGCGCACTTTCATAAAATTCTCGACGCATGGCGTAACCAGCTTCGTGAAGAAGTTGATCGTACTGTAAACCACATGCAGGACGAAGCAGCCAACTTCCCGGATCCAGTAGACCGCGCAGCTCAAGAAGAAGAGTTCAGCCTGGAACTACGTAATCGTGACCGTGAACGTAAGCTGATTAAAAAAATTGCAAAGACACTTCAACGTATTGAAGATGATGATTTCGGTTTCTGTGATTCCTGCGGCGTTGAAATCGGTATCCGCCGTCTTGAAGCTCGCCCAACTGCCGATCTATGTATTGACTGTAAAACACTTGCAGAAATTAAAGAAAAGCAGATGGCAGGCTAATACCCCAAAAGGTATTAAGCAGCAACTGATTGAAAGAGGGAGCAAACGCTCCCTCTTTTCTTTACGATCATTTTATAACGTACATCAATCATATTAAGAGATTGAAAACATTTACTTAATATAATTGGGACTTTTCCAACCACTATCTCTGTTTTAATGTGTTTATGACCACTGATACTCACTATGTAGGACGTTTCGCCCCTTCCCCTTCAGGTCCACTTCATTTTGGCTCGTTGATTGCAGCTTTAGGCAGCTACCTACAAGCGCGTTCACAACATGGAAAATGGCTTGTTCGTATCGAAGATCTTGACCCTCCACGCGAAATAAGGGGGGCGGCTGATGATATTCTACGTACATTAGAGGCATACGGGTTAACATGGGATGGCAGTGTCATGTATCAAAGCCAACGTCATGGTGCTTATCAAGATCAAATAGATCAATGGTTGCATGGTGGCGACGCGTATTACTGTCAATGTACTCGAAAACAAATTAAAACAGCAGGTGGTTTTTATCCCGGTACTTGCCGCCATCTTCATCGCTCAGCAGAAAATAGTGCCGTTCGACTTAACGTTGACACACCCATTACATATTTTGTTGATAGATTGCATGGTCGAATAGACATTCCGGCGACATTAGCACAAGAAGATTTCATCATTCGCCGTCGTGATGGGCTGTATGCCTATAATCTCGCGGTGGTACTTGATGATATTGAACAAAACATAACAGAGGTTGTTCGTGGTGCAGATCTCATTGAACCAACGGGACGGCAGATTGGCCTATATCGCCAATTACAGTACCCTGAAGTGAGTTATTTGCATTTACCATTAGCAGTCACCGATAACGGAAATAAGTTATCAAAACAAAATCATGCGCCAGCTATTGATAAAAGTCACCCTGTTCCAGCATTGATTGCAGCGATGTCTTTTCTTGGTATGACACCACCAGCAACACTTATCAAAGAAGAGCTTAAAGACGTTTTACAATGGGGTATTAACGCTTGGTGTATCGATAATCTGCCAAAAATGACAGAAATAATCCTAACCAAGACACATTAAAATCAGGGTAAATGAGCACTGCCATTCTAAAATGGCTTGCTGTGATATATCATATGCGGCTGTTTGTTGAACCAGATGCACGAATACGAGGTGTATTATCTTTAATCGAGTAGCCAGCTTTTGCCGTAAAGTACTGAATCGCGACAGTAGTACTCGCGATACCGAGGACCAACCCTTGCAAGTTTTTCAACGCCAAGAGCACGGCATTTCACGTAAAGATATCAGCGAAAATGCGCTGAAGGTACTTTATCGCCTGAATAAAGGGGGCTATGACGCCTATTTAGTCGGCGGTGGTGTACGTGATCTTTTATTACACAAACAACCTAAAGATTTTGATATTGCGACCAACGCAACGCCGGAAGAGATTAAAAGTCTATTCCGTAATTGCCGCCTGATTGGACGCCGTTTCCGTCTTGCGCATATCTTGTTTGGTCGTGATGTTATTGAGGTCGCTACTTTCCGAGGTCATCACTCTGATGTGCCACCGAAAGTAGAAGTTAAAGATAAAGCCGACGAAAAGGGTAAACAGCAGATTTCATCGAAAAGCCAAGAAGGCATGTTGTTACGCGACAATGTCTACGGCACGATAGATGAAGATGCTGAACGTCGTGACTTCACGATCAATGCCATGTATTACAGCGCAAAAGATTTCACGGTAACTGATTACGCAAATGGCGTAGAAGATCTCAATAACCGCATTGTGCGTTTAATGGGTGATCCAGAAACACGCTATCGTGAAGATCCGGTTCGTATGCTGCGTGCAGTACGCTTTGCCGCTAAATTAGACATGACGATTGAAGAGAAAACCGCCGCGCCGATTGAAGAACTTGCACCATTATTGCAAGATATTCCATCTGCACGATTATTTGAAGAAAGTTTAAAGCTGCTTCAAGCGGGTCAAGGTTTAGCAACATACAAGCTGCTTCGTCAATACAATCTATTTCAACAATTGTTCCCTATTCTGGCCGATCACTTTACTGAAGATCACAGCAGCCAAACGGAACAAATGATTGAACACATTTTAGCAGCGACAGATAAGCGCATCGCTGAAGATAAACGTGTAAACCCTGCATTTATCTATGCCGCGATGTTGTGGTATCCGCTAACAACACGTGCAGAAGAAATATCTTTTGCTAGTGGTTTAGCATTTTATGATGCCTTTATGGTTGCCGCTAACGACATCTTAGATGAACAAGTTCGCAGTATTGCCATTCCACGCCGTCATACCACGACTGTTCGTGATATCTGGCAGCAACAAATTCGCTTTAGCCGTCGTTCTGGCAAGCGTGCATTCAAAATGATGGAACATCCTAAGTTCCGTGCAGCGTACGATTTCATGGAAATGCGTAGCCATTTTGAAGGCGATGATATTGTTGAGCTAACCAGCTGGTGGAATGAATTCCAAAATGCTGACCGCCCACTACGCGGGAAGATGGTTCAAGAAGTTAATGATGATGGAGGACGCCGCCCTCGTCGTCGCCGTCCACAACGTCGTAAAAAGCCACAAGCAAAGACATCATCATGATCCGTTCTTATATCGCCATTGGTAGTAATCTGGGTGATCCCATTTCACAAACAATGAGTGCTATAAAAGCCCTAAAGCAGATTCCGGCAATCACAGTGGTTGCCGAATCCTCGCTATACAGCAGTACCCCGATGGGGCCACAAAATCAACCGGATTATATTAATGCTGTTGTTGCTATCGACACCACATTAACACCGTTAGAGCTGCTGAACGCAACCCAAGCTATCGAGCTTGAGCATGGACGCGTCCGTAAAGATGAGCGCTGGGGACCAAGAACCTTGGATCTCGACATCATACTTTATGGCGATCTGGAACATCACTGTGAACGATTAACCGTTCCACATTATGGAATGAAAGTACGTGAATTTGTACTTTATCCACTTGCCGAAATTATCCCTGATTTGATTCTGCCTGATAATACTGCACTTTCGCAGTTATTAACGCAGGTAGACCGCAATGGCTTAGCTATCTGGCAAGCATAAAACATTGATCAGGGTGAGGGAGACGTTATGAAAAAAATAACAATCAACGACCTGATGACATGGAAGCATGAAGGTCGTAAATTTGCATCGATAACAGCATATGATGCAAGTTTTGCTCAATTGTTTGAGCAACAGGAAGTACCAGTAATGCTGGTTGGCGATTCATTGGGAATGGTTTTACAAGGTAAACCTGACACCCTGCCAGTCAGTGTAAGTGATATTGCTTACCACACGCGGTGTGTACGAGCTGGTAGCCCGAACTCTCTTTTAATGGCTGATATGCCATTCATGAGCTACAGCACCCCAGAACAAGCGTGTGAGAGTGCCGCAGAGCTTATGCGAGCTGGCGCTAACATGGTAAAACTGGAAGGTGGAGCATGGTTAGCTGAAACTGTCACAAAGCTCACAGAGCGTGCGGTTCCGGTATGTGCTCACTTAGGTCTGACCCCGCAATCTGTAAATATTTTTGGTGGATACAAAGTTCAAGGTCGCGATTTTGATCACGCTGAACAGATGGTCAAAGATGCTATTTTATTGAAAAATGCTGGTGCTCAAATCATTTTGCTGGAATGTGTACCTGCAAGTCTTGCAGAGCGCATTACTAAAGCAGTTGAAGTACCTGTTATTGGGATTGGCGCTGGTAACGTAACAGATGGTCAGATCCTAGTGATGCACGACATGTTTGGTATTTCTGCCAACTACATGCCGCGTTTTTCAAAAAATTATCTCGCTGAAACTGGCGACATGCGTACAGCTGTCAGCAAATACCTAGAAGAGGTTGAGGCCGGTACTTTCCCTGGGCCCCAACACACCTTTGAGTAAGGAATAAAAGATGCAAACATTCGCCGAAATCGCCCTATTAAGAGAGCAGATTCGCGCATGGCGTCGTGAAGGTCGTCGTATCGCTTTTGTTCCAACGATGGGCAATCTTCATGATGGTCATCTAACGTTAGTACGTAAAGCTCGTGAACATGCAGACATTGTTGTTGTGAGTATTTTTGTTAACCCAATGCAGTTTGAAAAAGCTGACGACTTAACAAACTACCCGCGTACTTTAGAAAATGATCTGGCGAAATTGAATAGCGAAGGGGTTGACCTTGTATTCACTCCAACACCTGAAGTTATGTACCCACAAGGTTTGGAACGTCAAACATTTGTTGAAGTACCAGGCTTATCGCAAATGCTAGAAGGCGCATTGCGTCCAGGTCATTTCCGTGGCGTTGCAACAGTTGTAACCAAGCTGTTCAACATGGTGCAGCCTGACGTCGCTTGCTTCGGTGAGAAAGATTACCAACAGCTGGCACTATTGCGTCAGATGACACTCGACATGGCTATGGATATCGACATCATTGGCGTGCCAACCGTCCGTGAAATGGACGGTTTAGCTATGAGTTCCCGTAATGGTTACCTGACTGTTGACGAACGCCAACGTGCCCCAGTTTTAGCACGTACAATGCGTTGGGTGAGCAGCCAAATGCGCGGTGGTCGTACGGATTACTCTGAAATTATCGTTGACGCCAATGATCAGCTTCGTGCTGCAGGGCTTCAACCTGATGAAAGCTACATTCGTGATGCAGTGACGCTACAAGCAGTATCAGAAGAAACCCAGCAAGCGGTCATTCTGATGTCTGCACAGCTTGGTAAAGCTCGCTTAATCGACAATCAAGTGGTCGAACTGACCCAACCAGCAGCGCCTGTAGCAGAAGCGGCTGAGTCATAAGAGACAACTCGCTTAGCACGACAGATAACGCTGTTTAAAAAAGGCCGAATATCAAAAGATAATCGGCCTTTTTGTTACCACTTTTCCTACTTTACTATGCTGTCTTACGAACGTAAGCCAATACCGCGAGAAATCAGATAATAAGCAATCGAATATAAGAAAAGGATAAATCCGGTAAGTACCCCAAATGACGTCACAATACCCACATCAGACACCCCCAAGAAACCGTAACGGAATGCATTCACCATATAAACGATAGGGTTCAGCTTTGACACGCCCTGCCAAAATTCAGGCAATAAATTGATAGAGTAAAATACCCCGCCAAGGTAGGTCAGCGGGGTTAAAATAAAGGTTGGGATAATACTAATATCATCAAATGTGCGAGCAAACACCGCATTAATCAATCCGCCAAGTGAAAATACAATCGACGTCATCAAGATCGTTGCAATAATCACCCCTAAATGAGCAATACTTAGATCAACAAAAAAGAGTGATACTACGCTAACAATAAAACCAACCCCTAACCCACGCAATACACCACCACCGACATAGCCAGCAATAATGATGTAATTAGGGACAGGTGCTACGAGTAACTCTTCAATGTTGTGCTGAAATTTAGCACTGAAAAAAGATGAGGCCACATTGGAATATGAATTGGTGATCACCGACATCATGATCAGACCCGGTACGATATATTCCATATAACTAAAACCGTTCATCTCGCCAATTCGGCTACCAATAAGGTTACCAAAAATAATGAAATACAAGGTCATGGTGATAGCAGGTGGTACCAAGGTTTGCACCCAAATGCGAGTAAAGCGGTGAATTTCTTTGGTGATCAGGCTTTTAAAAGCGATCCAAAATTGGTGGTTCATGCTTGCGCCTCTTTGTTTGATGATGCTTGACTCTGTGCAATTAGCGTCACAAACAATTCTTCTAAACGGTTCGATTTATTGCGCATCGACATAACGTCAATCCCTTGCGCAGTCAAAGCGGTAAAAATCGTATTCAGCCCTTTGTCCTTTTCGATATCGACTTCTAGGGTATGGTTATCAGGTAAACGCCAATTCAAGCCGTCAAGCTTCGGTTTATTACCATTAAGCTTAATATCCAAAATAAAGGTTTCGACTTCTAGCTTACCGAGTAACGCTTTCATGCTGGTGCATTCCACTAACTTGCCGTGGTTAATGATACCGATATTACGGCACAGCATTTCTGCTTCTTCTAAATAGTGGGTGGTCAGAATAATCGTGACACCCTGACGATTAATTTCACGTAGAAATGTCCACATTGAACGGCGTAACTCTATGTCGACACCAGCTGTTGGTTCATCAAGAATAAGTAGCTTAGGTTCATGCATCAATGCACGAGCAATCATTAAACGACGTTTCATACCACCAGAAAGATTACGCGCACGTTCATTGCGCTTTCCCCATAGATCTAGCTGACTAAGGTATTTTTTAGCACGCTCTCTTGCCAATGGTTTATCAACGCCATAATAACCGGCTTGGTTAACAACAATCTGCTCAACGGTTTCAAATGGATTAAAGTTAAACTCTTGTGGTACTAATCCCAGTTGATTCTTCGCTTTAACAAGATCTGAGTCAATATCGTAACCAAACACTTTTACCGAGCCCGAAGTCTTGTTAACTAACGAAGTTATTACACCTATTGTTGTTGACTTACCTGCACCATTTGGGCCTAGTAAAGCAAAAAAGTCTCCTTCTTCGACAGATAAGCTCATGTTTTTAATGGCTTCAACGCCACCACTATAGGTTTTACTTAAATTTTTGATTTCCAGTGCGTTCATAAAATACAATCTTAATTGTTAGAAGTTTTCATCAAATGTCACTCGTTTTCACAAAAAAGAACAACTAATCCGATTTGCTATTAGTTCAGTTTGTGTATAGTAGAGGCATATTAAATAAAGGCATTATCATGGCAGATATTAAGCAATTATTCGCAAACAATATCTCTTGGTCTGAAAGCATCAAGGAAGATACACCCGAATTTTTTTCCCACCTCGCGGAATCACAACAACCACAATATCTATGGATTGGTTGTTCCGATAGTCGAGTACCCGCAGAGCGCCTTACCGGGCTAGACTCGGGCGAGCTATTTGTTCACCGAAATGTGGCAAACCAAGTCATTCACACTGACTTAAATTGTCTTTCCGTTATTCAATACGCTGTTGATGTACTCAAAGTCAAACACATCATCGTTTGTGGACACTATGGGTGTGGTGGTGTTACCGCAGCGATTGAGAACCCTCCCCTAGGTCTGATTAATAACTGGTTATTGCACATCCGCGATCTGTATCTAAAGCATCGCAGTGAACTCGGTACATTACCTCGTGAAGATTGGGACAACAAACTGTGCGAAATCAACGTTGCCTCTCAGGTCTATAACCTGGGTAACTCGACAGTGATGCAGCAAGCTTGGGAACGCGGTCAACAAGTGAAGATTCACGGCTGGATTTATGGCATGAATAATGGTGTGCTACGCGATTTAGGTGTAACGGCAACCAGTCGCGAGTCTTTAGAGATCGCCTATCAAGCAGCAATGTCTGCAATTCTACCACCAAAAGAATTGTAGTTTTTCATCGCATGCACTAAAAACAGAATATAAAAAAGCGACTGCTCATTGAGCCGTCGCTTTTTTTGTATTCTGCTTTACACACTAAGCTATTATACCATTCTGAAAATAGGTATTAGTCTTCTAGTGGTACAACTTTACCGATGAAAGGTAAATGACGGTATTTTTGTGCGTAATCGATACCCACACCGACAACAAACTCATCTGGAATCACAAAACCATACCAATCAACGTTCACATTGACTTCACGGCGTTCTGGCTTATCCAATAATGTACAAATACGAATAGAATTGGGTTCACGTAGAGATAAGATTTCACACACTTTATTTAGCGTATTACCGGTATCAATAATATCTTCAACGAGCAGGACATCTTTACCTTTAATGTCGTCATCCAGATCTTTTAGGATACGTACATCACGGTTACTTTCCATTGTATTGCCGTAACTTGATGCAGTCATGAAGTCAACTTCATGAGGAAGGTCAATTGCACGTGCTAAATCAGCCATAAAGACAAAAGAACCACGCAACAAGCCAACCATAACAAGGTTCTCTGAACCCTTGTAACATTCAGTAATTTGCTTTCCTAGCTCTTTTACTCGTGCCTGAACATCCTGCTCAGAAATTAGTACTTCAACTGTATGTTTCATCTTATTCTCCATCAGTACGACCGCATCAGCCGCCTGCAGGCTATCTAATACCAAAGAAGACACATTCTATCATTCATTGATGCTAATAGTTATTTTATCGATAGTGTCAATTATACGACACACTTAAATTAAGTTGCGTTTGAATACGCCTTGTTGCTGATGTAGAGTTAGTCATACAAAACAAATATATAATACTTATAAATACTTATGGCTAGGGATCACGTGCTCATGGATACGATCGTAAAAAAAACGCGTACTCGTCTTTCACCTGAAAAAAGAAAACAGCAGCTTCTCGATTTTGCTTTAGATGTATTTGCTCGCCGAGGAATAGGCAGAGCAGGACATGCTGATATTGCTGAAATGGCCAATGTGTCAGTGGCTACTGTCTTTAATTACTTTCCAACCCGTGAAGCACTGGTTGAAGAAGTATTGCTCCAAGTTGAAAACTGTTTTAGCCTTCTACTGTCAGAATGCCTAAATGAGGAAGATAAAGCGCTACATGCCCGTTTACGCTGCATTTCACACACTCTTATCGATGCGGTTATCGAACAACAAGACTGGTTAAAAGTCTGGTTTGAATGGAGCACATCAGTTCGAGACGATATTTGGCCACAGTTTATTAGCGGTAATAAAAAGAGTCTGGAACGCATTGCTGAAGCATTTGAGCAGGGTAAAGAAAATAATGAAATTGATAGTGATAATTCGTCTGATGATTTAGCCCACCTTCTACACGGTCTATGCTACATCTTATACTTGCAGTCGAACTTACACCCAGATCAAGACCGAATGCGCGAACAAGCAGAACGCTACATCAACACTTTGTACCCTGCCAAATAAGCCTAGATTTACAGACAAAAAAGGTCAGCCTCAGCTGACCTTTTTTATCAAACAAACATCTATTATCACGATAATTTCGCGTTAATTTCGCGTTAATTTTGACGCTCTAGCACGCGGTAGCAAAAACAACAGGCTCATGCGGCTCTACATTGATCGCCACTTTATCACCAATATTCAATATTAAATGTGAATTTACCACTAATGAATGCCCCTGATACTTCACGGTATAACGGCAGTTATCGCCCATAAATTGTTGCTCTACAATTACCCCGCCCCCATCAGTTTGAGGCTGAACATGTAAATTCTGAGGTCGCAGCAACCATTCAACATTATCGTCTTGTCGATAAGTCAGTTCCGAACTGAATTCAATGTCACCAAATGGTGTAAATAGGTGTTTGTCGTTTTTCACTGTCGCCGGAAGGTAAGACCCCGTTCCTAAAAACTCTGCAACAAAACGGCTGCTTGGGCGATAATAGAGATCCGTAGCTGTGCCAAATTGCTCAATAATACCGTTATTCATAACAGCAAGACGATCGGCAAACGCGAAAGCCTCTTCTCTACTGTGAGTAACAAAAATCGCAGTAACGCCCTGCGCTTTAAAAATACGACGAATTTCTTTAATCAAACCGTGACGTACTTGAGTATCAATATTTGAGAACGGTTCATCTAATAAAATTAAATCAGGCTCACAAGCTAATGCGCGTGCAATGGCAACTCGTTGCTGCTGCCCACCCGATAACTGATGTGGATAGCGATCATCAAGTTTAGTGAGGTGAACAAGCTCTAACATTTCCTGAATTTTGGCCAGAATTCGGGTTTTATCCCAATCTTTCAAACCAAAAGCAATGTTCTCAGCCACGGTGAGATGTGGGAATAATGCATAGTCTTGAAATATCATGCCGATATTACGCTTTTCGGGGGGTAACCAAGTCGTATCATCCACCACAACACGACCATTAATCGTCATGCCGCCACTCTCTAATGGCAGTAAACCTGCAATCGCTTTAAGCAAGGTTGTTTTACCGCAACCACTCGCGCCAAGCAAACAGACAATTTCGTTATCTTCAACAGGCAATGAGAGGTTCTGTAATACCGCCTGGCCGTTATAACGGCACGTTAAATTAGTAACGGATAATGCACTACTCATCAGTGTTTCTGCTCCAAAGAACGGTTAATCATCACCAATGGGATCAGACCAACGATAACTAATAAAATCGCAGGTAGAGCGGCCTGCTCTAACTGCTCATCCGAGGCAAAATTAAAAACATAGGTCGCCAGTGTTTCAAAATTAAAGGGGCGTAATAATAATGCCGCATTTAATTCTTTCATCGATTCAATAAACACCAACAAACCTGCAATTAAACAACCACGACGAATTAATGGTAAATGAACACGACGCAACATCGCTGTGGATGCATAACCCATGGTTTTTGATGCCATATCTAACGACGGAGATATCTTCGCTAAACTGCTTTCAATGCTACCAATGGCTACCGCCGCAAAACGCACCACAAAGGCAAAGATTATGGCAAACATCGTACCTGAGAAAATTAACCCAGGTCGCCCTAATTCATAAGCTTGCGTAAAGTCATTCAATAGGTGATCAGCAGAGGTAAGAGGGATTATCACGCCAATCGCTAACACGGTTCCCGGTACGGCATAGCCTAATGAAGCCAAACGCATCGGCACTGCGGTATACTTGCTGCCATCTAAGCGACGATAGAAATTAACGATTAATGCCAAGATAACAGCGACTACAGCGGCAATAATTGAAACAGATAAGCTGTTAAGGCTGTATTGCAGGAATTGACTGGTCCAGCTTTCTGCAAAATAGTGCCATGCATAGTAACAAAGCTGAAGTAATGGGAATGCAAAAGCCATACAGACCAATCCCCAGCACCATATGATTGCGCACCATTTTTTAGCACCCGTTAAGGTATAGCGAACATCATCACCATGCTCAAACTGCTGCTGGAATAGCTTTTGCTTTCGACGGCTAAAACGCTCAGTGCTGATCAAAAAGAAAATCACTAATAACATCAGCGACGATATTTTGGCTGCCGCATTTAAGTTTGAGTACCCTAACCACGTATCATACACCGCGGTTGTTAGCGTATTAACGGCAAAATAACTCACCGTACCGAAGTCACCTAAGGTTTCCATTGCCACAAGAGATAACGCCACCGCGATAGAAGGGCGCGCTAATGGTAATGATATACGACGAAAACTTTGCCATGGCGAACACCGCAGCAAGCGTGCAGATTGCAGCAAACTAACACTTTGCTCCATAAAAGCCGTACGGGCTAATAAGTAGATATAAGGATAAAGAACCAGTGCTAGAACAATACAAGCCCCACCCAAAGAGCGAATATTAGGGAACCAGTAATCATGGATTGTTTCCCAGCCAAACACATCACGTAAGAAGATTTGAACCGGGCCAGCATAATCAAACCAATTGGTATAAATATACCCCACAATATAGCCCGGCATTGCCAACGGTAATACCAATGCCCATTGCAGCGTTTTTTCTCCCGGAATACGACACATCGCCATAATCCAAGCAGAAGGCAGACCTAACAGAAGCGCTAAAACGGAGGTACCAAATACCAACCAAAATGTATTGGCGGTATAAGTCCCCATTACGGTACTCATTAAATGAGAAAACACCTCATCAGAATCACCCAATGCGGTGTAAAAAATAGCTAGAATTGGTAACACCAACAACAAGGATAATACCCAGCTACTGGATTGCCAGAATATATGTTTTTCTTTCATCGCCTACTACTTAGTCACTTTAACAATAAATCTGCGGCATCAGTACTAACGCACATATAACAACGTCGTGCTCAATTATCATTGCAGCCTGATAACACTATTTTTCAAGCTAGAGAAACTACCACAACTGATTAGAAAAGGGACTAGGCTTTAACCAAAAAAAGGGGCATTAAGCCCCATTTTTTTGTATTAATTTATAAATCAAATTTCACTTCATCAAGAAGCTTGATTGCAGCGCTGTGATACTCAGCCACTTTTTCTAGTGGTAAGTCGTCTGCTTTAAAGTCGCCCCATGATGCAACAAGCTCTGAACGCTTAACACCTTCTTTAACTGGGTATTCATAGTTTACTTCTGCATACATCTGCTGAGCTTTATCGCCTGTTAGGTATTCCATCAGCTTTTGAGCATTATCTTTGTTCGGCGCGTATTTCGCCATTGCCATGCCACTTACGTTTACGTGCGTGCCATTGCCTTTTTGTCCAGGGAAATCGATGTAAACTGCTTCAGCCCATGCCTTCTGCTTCTCATCGTTCATCATCTTGCCTAGGTAATAACTATTACCAATGGCTAAATCACAAAGGCCTTCTTTAACGGCTTTAACCTGATTACGGTCATTACCTTGTGGCTTACGTGCAAGGTTAGCTTTCACGCCTTCTAGCCATGTTTTCGCTTCAGCTTCACCGTAGTGAGCAATCATCGACGAAACCAGTGAAATATTGTATGGGTGCTTACCTGAACGAGTACAGATTTTGCCTTTCCACTCTGGTTTAGCAAGATCAGTGTAATCAAATTCAGCAGGTAAGTGACCAACACGATCGCGTGATGAATACACGTTACGGCTACGTAATGTCAGTGCAAACCACTCATCTTCTGAATCACGGTATTGTGCAGGAACATTTGACTCAATTGTTTTACTGTCAACAGGTTGAACTAGCTTCATATCAGCAAGTTCAACTAAACGGCTAATATCCGTTGTTAGTACAACGTCGGCTGGGCTGTATTCGCCTT
The DNA here is from genome assembly GCF_003025615.1 of Photobacterium frigidiphilum. Classification (GTDB taxonomy): domain Bacteria; phylum Pseudomonadota; class Gammaproteobacteria; order Enterobacterales; family Vibrionaceae; genus Photobacterium; species Photobacterium frigidiphilum. The sequence goes on from NZ_PYMJ01000045.1 coordinate 21,734, forward strand.
CCTGCTTTAATTTCTCTGACAAGCCTTTTTTTGCAAACTTAATGTTTACTTTAATACCCGTTTCTTGAGTAAATTCTTTAAACATTGGTTCAACCAAGAACGGCTGACGGTAAGAATAAACATTCACTTCTTCAGCAGCAATAGCCGCTTGAGGTGCAGCAAGACCAAATAAGATTGCCGAAGCCAACAGCTTTTTCATTGAGTTAAATCCCTTAATGCAAAATGCAATGATAATAGTTATCAATATCGATTAATTATACTGCAGTACTTCAACAAAACAATGCTCTGAAACAAAATAAATAAAAAAAACGCTGCTAATTAGCAGCGTTTTTTAAAGTTGTGAACTAAATATATGTTACCTATTTCGTATGCGATTTCACACAGATAAACTTAACTCACATTTTTATTTTAGACTTACAAATTCAGGGTAAGCATCGACACCACAGTCATGTAAATCCATTCCTGCCATTTCTTCTTCTTCCGTAACACGGATACCAATGGTCATTTTAATAACAAACCAAACCACAAAGCTTGCCGTAAACACCCATGCAAAGATAACCGCAGCACCTAATAGCTGAGCACCAAATGATGCATCACCGTTGCTGAAAGGTACAACCATAAGGCCAAAGAAACCACACACACCGTGTACCGAAATCGCACCTACTGGATCGTCAATCTTAATCTTATCTAGCATAATAATACTAAAGATCACTAATGCACCCGCAACCACACCCACAATCACAGAGGCAATCGGTGATGGTGACAGTGGATCGGCAGTGATAGCGACTAAACCCGCCAATGCCCCGTTCAATATCATGGTTAAATCCGCTTTACCCCACATAGTTTTACACACTGCTAGTGCTGCAACAGCACCTGCCGCAGCGGCTGCATTGGTATTTAGGAAGATTTGACCAACAGCTGATGCATTTTCAAAGTCAGACAACATTAGCTGTGAACCACCGTTGAAACCGAACCAGCCTAGCCAAAGAATAAAGGTACCTAAAGTGGCTAGTGGCATATTAGAACCAGGAATCGGGTTGATTTCACCGTTCTTACCGTATTTACCTTTACGTGCACCCAGTAATAAAACACCCGCCAATGCAGCTGAAGCACCCGCCATGTGAACAATCCCCGAACCAGCAAAATCACTAAACCCTGCTTCAGATAGGAAACCACCGCCCCATGTCCAGTAACCTTCCATCGGATAAATAAAGGCAGTCAAAATGACAGAGAAAAGAAGGAACGACCATAGTTTCATTCGCTCTGCCACCGCACCAGATACCACTGACATCGCGGTTGCGACAAACACAACTTGGAAGAAGAAATCAGACTCAAGTGAGTGATCGGCACCTTCTGCTTGCGTACCAATTAAGGCACCAATTGAAGGTAACCAGCCCCCCTCACCATTATCAACGTACATGATGTTATAACCAACAATAAGGTATGTAATACATGCAATCGCATATAAGCAAAAGTTTTTGGTTAAAATTTCAGTGGTATTTTTTGAACGTACCAGACCAGCTTCTAGCATGGCGAACCCTGCCGCCATCCACATAACCAATGCGCCTGATATTAAGAAGAAGAATGTATCGAGAGCATAACGCAACTCTGTAACAGTTGTTGTCAATTCCATGGTTGTTTCCCCTGTAACTGCTAATTTTTTATTTTAAATATATAAAATGTTGCTTACAGCGCTTCGAGATCTGTCTCGCCTGTACGGATACGTACCGCATGGTCGAGGTCGTAAACGAAGATTTTGCCATCACCAATTTTGCCGGTTTGCGCAGCCTTAGAAATGGCATCAACAATCGCTTCAAAGTTATCAGCCTGTGTTGCGATTTCGATTTTAACCTTCGGCAAAAAATCAACTTGGTATTCAGCGCCGCGGTATAGTTCGGTATGTCCTTTTTGACGGCCAAATCCTTTGACCTCAGAAACCGTCATACCTTCAACGCCAACATCGGCTAATGCTTCACGTACATCATCAAGTTTGAAAGGTTTAATAATTGCACTAATCAATTTCATTATTCGCTCCTTAAGTTCACATTCCTTCTGGCTTATTTAATGAGTTACAAGCTTTATGCCAACTTTTAAAGCAACCAAAAATCAACAGCTTAAATAATTCACCTTATAAAAACAGAAAAAGGCCGCACCAATATGATGCAGCCTTTTCACTATAAGTAAGCAATGTCGTAGGTTAAGTGTTAATACACTTAAAAACGGGTCACAAATGCCCGCCAAGCTTGCAGTACTAACTCAAAATCTTCAAACCCACAACACGACACGCTCTCTTCATCATAAAAATGCATGTCTTCATCGAAATCTTCTTCTTCTTCAGAGAACAAGTAGTTAGCTTGAATTATTGCTTCATGATCTTGCAAAATCAAACTGAGATCATCACCCAGTAACCGCCATTCTTTGGTGCTATTTTTTAATGCACCTATTTGGCTCAGGATGGTATCCATCTTCTCAAAATCTTTACCAACCTCTTCAATCAACCAACGGCCAATAATTTCATGGCCCATAGAAAAAGTGGCATGATAGCTACCGTCTAGGGTGTTTTTCTTAAATTCGTAGTCCATAGCTAGCCTCAAACTCTGTCGTATTCTTGGTATAATATCTGGAAGACCGCACATTCTCAGGATCTGAACCAATAATGCAACTGAATGCCACCATTGCTCGACAAATAGTTGAGCGCGCCATGAAGATCATTAAATATTCCGTCAATGTGATGGACGAACAAGGCCGCATTATTGGCTCTGGTGATACTTCACGCCTAAACCAGCGCCATGAAGGGGCAATTCTGGCACTCAACGATCATCGTATTGTTGAAATCGATGACGCCACCTCTAAACAACTTAAAGGCGTTAAACCGGGCATTAATTTCCCCATCATCTTTCAACATAAAGCGATTGGTGTCGTGGGAATATCTGGCGAGCCAGATTTAGTGCGCAATTATGGCGAGTTAGTAAAGATGACCGCTGAGTTAATCGTAGAACAAGCCGCATTAATGGCACAGGTTCAGTGGAATAAGCGCCACCGTGAAGAGTTAGTTCTGCAGTTGATTGAAGAAGGCTCAGAATTAAATGAAAATCAATTACTCTCTATTGCTGAACGGTTAGATTTGGATCTTGCTCAGCCTCGTATTGCTGCGATTGTAAAAGTATACCCAGTAAAAGGTAAAAGCTTATCGTTAGATCACCTGCAACGTTTAGTCCATCTGCTTGAATACCCAGAGCGGGATAATTTGGTCGGAATTGCCTCGGTATCGATGAATGAAGTTGTGGTGCTCAAACCCATTACCTTGAGCGATAACGGTTGGTCTCGCGCACTGGAGCAAAAACGCGTCAATCAATTAATGAAGCGAGTAACGAAAGAAGGTGATTTTGTGATTCGAATCGCCTTAGGTGATTACTTCCCTTCGTTGCAAGGCCTCTCTCAGTCTTTCATGACGGCTAAAGCCACGATGGAAGCCAGTAATACAATAAATAGTCAGCAAGATAACGTGCTGTTCTATCAAGATCATATCCTGCCAGTTTTGCTAAACGGTTTAAAAGGTGATACTTGGCGTCAGAAGCAATTGCAAATGCCATTAGTTAAACTGCAACAAAATGACCCTCGTGGTGTGTTACTCAAAACATTGAAAGCATTTTTTGTTCAGAATTGTGATTTAGCTCAAACGTGCGAAGTGCTACATATTCACCGAAATACACTTCGTTATCGTCTAGAGCAAATAGAAAAGGAAACATCTTTAAGTTTCAATAATATAAGCGATAAAACACGGCTTTATTTATCCCTATTAAGTCAACCATAAAAGTCGGTAATTGTGCAAATGCACAATTACTACAATATTGCTTCTTCATTATTTGTCACTTCGCCTAAAGCATCCCCTCTTCTAACTCCGTACAGTTGCGGCAACTCAGACATTTTATGTTTGCTTATCATTTTTCGTAATCGCCAACAGGCTATTACATCTTTACGGAAGAAAAGACGATGGTAGAAGTATCAACTCTCGGAGCTCTAGCGGCTCTAGTGGTCGCAATCAGTTTAATCCTAAAGAAAGTACCACCAGCTTACGGCATGATCATTGGTGCACTTGTCGGTGGTGTTATCGGTGGTGTATCACTCACTGACACCGTTAGCCTGATGATTGGCGGTGCACAAGGTATCGTGACTGCTGTATTGCGTATTTTAGCGGCTGGTGTGCTAGCGGGTGTATTGATCGAATCAGGTGCGGCAACATCGATTGCTGAAACCATTGTCAAAAAAGTCGGTGAAACCCGCGCATTATTAGCCCTTGCAGTAGCCACAATGATTCTAACGGCTGTGGGTGTATTTGTAGATGTGGCTGTTATTACTGTCGCGCCTATCGCTCTTGCCATTGCACGCCGTGCCGATTTATCAAAAATGGCAATTCTATTAGCCATGGTTGGCGGCGGTAAAGCGGGTAACGTGATGTCGCCGAACCCCAATGCGATTGCAGCAGCTGACGCATTTAATGTCCCTCTTACATCAGTGATGGCTGCAGGTGTTATCCCTGGTCTATGTGGTATGTTCTTCGCTTACTACATTGCAAAAAAACTGGTTAACAAAGGCAGTAAAGTTCAAGAGCATGAAGTGGTAGCTGTTGATCACAGTCGCTTACCCACATTCGCCGCTTCAATCGTTGCGCCTCTTGTTGCTATTGCACTATTAGCGTTACGTCCAATTGCTGGTATTAATGTCGACCCTCTAATTGCATTACCTCTTGGTGGCCTAATGGGCGCTGTAGCCATGGGACGCTTTCGTGATACCAACCACTTTGCCGTTTCAGGTCTTAGTCGTATGGCTCCTGTCGCTGTCATGCTATTGGGTACAGGTACTCTTGCCGGTATTATCGCAAACTCTGGTTTGAAAGATGGTTTAATCGACATTCTAACGACCTCTGGTTTACCTTCTTACTTATTAGCACCCATCTCTGGTGCCATGATGGCACTGGCTACTGCCTCAACCACGGCGGGTACAGCGGTTGCATCAAGTGTCTTTAGCCACACCATTCTTGAACTCGGAGTGCCAGCACTCGCAGGGGCTGCAATGATCCACGCTGGTGCAACCATTACCGACCACATGCCACATGGTAGTTTCTTCCATGCAACTGGCGGTGCGGTGCACATGGATATTAAAGAACGTTTAAAACTTATTCCTTACGAATCTGCTGTCGGTCTGATGATCGCTGTTGTTTCAACTCTCATCTTTGGTGTATTTGGTCTGTTCGTTTAAGAGGCTTATTATTATGAAAATTGTTATTGCTCCTGATTCTTATAAAGAAAGCCTAACGGCAATGGAAGTGGCTACCGCGATTGAAGTCGGCTTTCGCCAAGTCATGCCAAATGCTGAATACCACAAATTGCCAATGGCTGATGGCGGTGAAGGAACCGTTCAGTCATTAGTTGATGCGACAGACGGCACGATTATCGAACATACGGTTACCGGCCCTCTTGGCGAGCAAGTAAAAGGGTTTTATGGCCTAATGGGCGACGGTAAAACCGCAATCATTGAAATGGCAGCAGCATCTGGTTTGCACTTAGTGCCAGCAGAAAAACGTAACCCGTTACTGACCACCAGTTTTGGTACTGGCGAACTAATTAAAGCCGTTCTTGACCAAGGTGTTGAGCATATCATTGTGGGTATTGGCGGTAGCGCAACCAACGATGGTGGTCTTGGCATGGCACAAGCGTTAGGCATCAAAATGCTTAATGCTCAAGGTAACGAACTAGGATACGGCGGTGGTGAATTAGCACAACTTGCGCGTATTGATATGTCTGGTATAGATCCTCGCCTTGCAAAGATCAAACTTGAAGTCGCCTGTGATGTGGATAACCCATTATGTGGATTAAAAGGTGCATCGCATATCTTTGGCCCACAGAAAGGGGCGACTCCTGCAATTGTTGAACAGTTAGATACTAACCTTGCGCACTACGCTGAGATAATCAACGTGCAGTTAGGCCAAGATGTAAAAAATATTCCCGGTGCAGGTGCCGCTGGTGGTTTAGGTGCGGCCTTACTCGGACTGTTTAATGCAAGTTTACGCCCTGGTATCGATATTGTGATGGATGCCGTCAATTTTACCGATATCGTCTCTGATGCTGATTTAGTCATTACAGGTGAAGGGCGTATTGATAGCCAAACCATTCACGGAAAAACCCCGATTGGCGTTGCACGTGCAGCCAAAAAGTTCCATATACCAGTCATTGGTATCGCAGGGTGTTTATCAAACGACTGTGATGTGGTTTACGAACATGGAATTGATGCCGTATTCAGTGTGGTACCACGTGCAATGGCATTATCTGATGCTTTCGAGGAAGCTGCATTCAATGTTCAGATGACTGCACGTAATGTTGCAGCGATGCTAACTGTGGGTCGACAATAGCTGTTAGTCAACAATAACAGTTATGCTCGGTTAATTCGGATAATACATTCCCCTTGTCTCCCCCTAAAACAAGCTCCAAAAAAAAGCTCCCACGTAAAGTGAGAGCTTTTTAATGTCTAAGAAACAGTCGTATTATACGGCTTCTTGAATTATCACATCAGCAGCTTTCTTAGTATAAGAATCCATGCGATGGAAGTTCAAGTAACGGTATGTATCTGCCGCTGTCGCATCAATCTGCCTCGCGTACTCTAGGTATTCTTCCATTGTTGGAATACGACCTAAAATAGCCCCTACCGCAGCAAGCTCTGCCGACGAAAGGTACACATTCGCCCCAGTACCTAAACGGTTCGGGAAGTTACGGGTTGATGTTGAAATAACCGTCGCTTTATCTGCAACACGTGCTTGGTTACCCATACACAGTGAACAACCTGGGGTTTCAATACGCACACCAGCACGGCCAAAGATGCTGTAATAGCCTTCTTCAGTTAACTGATCACGGTCCATCTTCGTTGGCGGAGCCACCCAAAGACGAGTATCAAGCTGACCACCGAATTTCTCAAGTAGTTTACCAGCGGCACGGAAATGACCGATGTTCGTCATACAAGAGCCAATGAACACTTCATCGATTTTCGTACCTTGAACATCAGATAGTAGACGCGCATCATCTGGATCGTTTGGCGCACAAAGGATCGGTTGATCAATGTCTGCTAAATCAATTTCGATAACATGTGCGTATTCCACATCTTTATCAGCTTCCATTAATTCAGGATTCGCTAACCACTCTTCCATCGCGGTAATACGACGTTCAATCGTACGACGATCACCATAACCTTCAGCGATCATCCACTTCAGCATAACGACATTAGAGTTTAGGTATTCTGAAATAGATTCAGGCGATAACTTAACAGTACAACCTGCAGCACTTCGCTCAGCAGACGCATCAGATAGTTCAAATGCTTGCTCAACACTTAAGTGTTCAACACCTTCAATTTCTAATATTCGACCAGAGAATTCGTTGATTTTTCCTGCTTTTTCAACAGTCAATAAACCTTTCTGAATCGCAAAATAAGGGATCGAATGCACTAAATCACGCAGGGTGATCCCTTCTTTCATTTCGCCTTTGAAACGAACCAAAATTGATTCTGGCATATCAAGAGGCATTACACCTGTTGCGGCTGCAAATGCAACCAAACCTGAACCCGCAGGGAACGAAATACCCAGAGGGAAACGTGTATGTGAATCACCACCCGTGCCAACAGTATCAGGTAATAGCATACGGTTTAGCCATGAGTGAATAACACCATCACCAGGGCGTAACGCAACACCGCCACGATTCATAATGAAATCTGGCAATGTATGGTGAGTATTGACATCGATTGGTTTTGGATATGCTGATGTATGACAGAAAGACTGCATGGTTAATTCAGCAGAAAAGCCAAGACAGGCTAGATCTTTCAGTTCATCACGCGTCATAGGGCCTGTAGTATCTTGCGAGCCTACCGTGGTCATTTTAGGTTCGCAGTATGTGCCAGGACGAACGCCTTCAACACCACACGCTTTACCGACCATTTTCTGTGCAAGGCTATAGCCCTTGCCAGTATCTTCCACGGTACCCGGACGACGGAATACATCTGAAGACGGTAAGTTCAGAGCTTGACGTGCACGATCGGTTAAACCACGACCGATGATCAATGGAATACGACCACCAGCACGTACTTCATCAATCAGCACGTCAGTTTTCAGGGCAAACGTCGAAACAACATCACCACTATCGTGGCTACGAACTTCACCTTTAAATGGGTAAACGTCAATCACGTCGCCCATATTCAGTGCAGATACATCAGCTTCAATCGGTAGTGCGCCTGCATCTTCCATTGTATTGAAGAAAATAGGGGCAATTTTACCGCCAAGTACATAACCACCAGCACGCTTGTTGGGTACATATGGAATGTCATCACCCATGAACCAAAGCACGGAGTTAGTCGCAGATTTACGAGAAGAGCCCGTACCCACAACATCACCAACGTAAACGAGTTGATGGCCTTTTTCTTGTAGCGTGGCGATTTGTTTAATTGGACCTATTGAACCCTGCTGATCAGGTTCAATACCTTCACGTTCACTCTTTAACATCGCCAGTGCGTGAAGTGGAATATCAGGGCGAGACCATGCATCAGGGGCGGGTGACAAATCATCAGTATTTGTTTCGCCAGTCACCTTAAATACGGTTAAAGTGATTTTTTCTGCCAGTGCAGGTTTAGATAGGAACCACTCAGCATCTGCCCATGATTGGATCACTTGCTTTGCGAATGCGTTACCTGACTTGGCTTTCTCTTCTACATCATAGAAAGAATCAAACATTAGCAGAGTGTGAGAGAGCGTTTTCACTGCAATTGGAGCAAGCTCAGCATCATCAAGCAGCGAGATAAGTGGTTCAATATTATAACCACCCTGCATAGTGCCAAGCAGCTCTGCCGCTTTTTCTTTACTTACGATTGGAGAGGTAGCATCACCCGTTGTGATTGCTGCAAGAAAACCCGCTTTAACATAAGCGGCTTCATCTACGCCAGGGGGAATACGATTTGCTAACAGATCAAGCAGTACAGATTCTTCACCCGCTGGTGGTGTTTTTAACAACTCAACGAGAGCAGCAACCTGCTCAGCATTTAACGGCTGAGGGACAACTCCTTCTGCAGCACGCTCTTCGACGTGTTTACGGTAGGCTTCAAGCACGACATATTCCTCTTATTACGGTTTAGTTTTTATTAACTAAACATCCTTGGAAGTGATTGACCTCTCCGATTTCTCGTATCATTTAGACAGGTATATACAGCACCAAATACGTTCGGAAGAGATCAAAACCGTTCAAACACCATACCATTTTTAACTTAAAATTAAAATCCACTCGTTTTTTACAACATTCACACTTTCGAGAAAATTACAGCTGTAATACGAGAATTCACAGTTAATTAAAAGGCACCACCGATGAATAAGTAGAAAGAATCATAATTTTCTTCTGTTCGACCATAAGCTAATAGGAAAGGTCCAATAGGTGAATTAATGCCAGTAAAGACACTGCCAGCCCAATACAGAGGCAAGTCATTAAATGAGGTTGACGATTCGTTATATACCCCACCCCACTCTATTGAACCACCGATATACACGGGCGATTTGAATAAACCAAAATCATAATCAGTAATACGGTAACGGTAAATTGCAGCAGAGAATATTTTATTGTTGCCCACTAAGCTGTTTTTAGGGATACCTGAAAGATTAAGAAAACCACCGATTTCTTTCGGGTCGAGTTGAATGTCTTCTTCTGACTCTACATGGCCAAATTCAGTTTTGCCCATAAATGTATGACGTTGATAGGTATAAGCCCCTTTCCATGCAATGTCTAAGTGATAGGCAAGATCAGTACCTTGGAGCCTCTCACCATCAACCGTCCAATCCACACTATCATCAGAAAGAGCCAACTCAATACTGAATAAATTGCCTTTACTGGGTAGTTCAAAGTCATCGAGTGTATCGATATTGTAGTTAACATACCCAACACGGCTGTTACGTTCTCTAACCCCTAAAATTGTACCCGCTAAGCCTTGATAATCAACCTCACCAATAATGTAGCGGTATCCCAAGCGCATTTCTTGCCACAGCATAGGCTGCCAGCCAACAGATGCATCAAATGTTGTGGTGTTATAAATAGTGGGTATAAATAGCTCAGTATCACTTAACTTAGGTTCATCATCATCGTCATCACCAAGTGCCAGATATTTATTGCTCTTATCATACTCTGCGCGTAGTAAGCCAAACCACTCTTGGTCACTAATAAAAGGCATATATATTTCTGTGGCAGCACGTTTGTTATAACCGTATTCAAGCTCAGTTCGCCATTCAGCCCCTGCTTCACTTAAACCAGTGACATTAAAGGCCACGCCAATGGAGTAATCGGTAGAATTTTTAAAGTCATCTTCCATCGCAAAACGAAAATCAAGATAATTAGGTCCCCAACTTTTTTCAGTAACATCAACGAGAACAATGTTTTTATCATCACCTTTCTCAATGCTGTAATTAATACGCTCAAAACGATCAAGCGCATAAAGGTTGCGCACACTTTCGGCTAATTGTTCAGAACTCATCTTTTCGCCTGAATGCAAGTCGAGGCGATCGAGCAATGCCTGATCTGAATATTGACTGTTATTTACTAAACGAACTTCATCAATATACAGCTCATCAATACGAGTGAGTTGATTGCGGCGTGCTTGCTTGTGATCGATATAATTTTGAAAAGGAATTACGCCACCCAGTTTAGATAATTGAGGGCGCAGAGCCATTGTGGCTAAATATCCGATATCATACGCATCAACCATACGATCAAAATCTGTTGTACCAATACCTTTCGTATTCGGTCGAATTAAATAATCATTCTTTGTCAGTAATTTTTTTTGTTGCTCTGCATTATTGGTCACCATGAAATCAGTCAATTGATCCATAATGGCAAAGTAATTATTGAGCTCATCGCGCTTTTTAAAGTCATTACTAATATCAACCGCAATAACAATATCAGCCCCCATCGCTTTCACGACTGAAATAGGTAGGTTATTGGTTATTCCTCCATCAACCAATAATCGACCATCAAGCTCCATTGGAGGTAATATGCCTGGAATTGACATACTCGCTTGCATCGCTTTCGCCAAATCACCTTTATCTAATACCACGGGTTTCAGCGTTTCAATGTCACTGGCGACTGCTCTAAAAGGGATAACTAAATCATCAAAACTCGCGAATTCAGGCTGATTACCAGAGGTAGAACGGATAATTTCTCCCATGTTTTGTCCTTGAACAAAACCTTTGGGCACTTTTAATTCCCACAGTTCAAAGCCAACATCAGTTTTAATCTGAAAACGGTCTTCTTGGTGTTTTTCGCGCACACGGCGATCGCTACGTTTAACACCGTCTTGATATCCATCACGCCAGTTGATCGTCTCAAGAAAAGACTCGATTTCATCAGCACTCATACCAGACGCATATAAGCCACCGACATACGCCCCCATGCTGGTGCCTGCAATGTAATCAATCGGGATATGCATCTCTTCTAATGCTTTTAATACCCCAATATGTGCCGCCCCTTTTGCGCCGCCGCCCCCTAACACAACACCGATTTTAGGCCTTTCTTTCGCGACAGCATCGAAAGAGAGAACAAAAGCCAAAAAAGTGACGAAAATCACTAAAGTAATGTAACGGACTGGCAGATAAACATTAGAATAACAGTTTGTAATCGATGGCTTAGCAAAGGTCATTGTTTTTGTAATCCGTGCTCTGAGTATTTTGCTCATAACTATTAAAATAAAGACAATCAATTTAATGAATTTCAATCAGGTAAGTATTAAACAAAAACTGATCTTCGCCATGGTCGTTGCTGTTCTTTCTTCGACGGCTTTAGTCGGTTTTATCAGCCAAAATCAAGCCCGTAACGTAGTGGAAACACGCCTGTTAGAATCAGAGCTTCCCGCTACCTTAATGCAAATCAGAAATACTATCGATAAAGAAGTATCGGTATTACAATTTGCGGCTCAACAACTCGCCTCAAATCGATTCATTCTTGAATCTTTTAAACAGACACCCTCTGAACAATCAAACACCCAACTCATTCAAGTACTGAATGATATCAGAACCCAATATGATTTGTTCGATGCTTCCATAGCCGATCGCACAACGGGAGACTATTGGAATCAAACAGGTTTTTTACGCCGCTTAAATCAGCAGCAAGATAGCTGGTTTTTTGGTTTTATCAATAGTGGCGACGAAAAGATGCTTAACGTTTTCCGTGAAAACAACGGAGATGTAAAACTGTTCGTCAACTACCAGCAGCTAAATGGTAGCGGAATGGCAGGTTTATCAAAATCGCTTGATGACATGGTAGCTTTTATTAATCAATTTAAGCTAGAAGAAACAGGGTTTGTTTACCTTGTCGATGCTAAAGGTGCAGTACGACTACATAAAGACAGCAGTAAGATGGGTAATACTAGCCTGACTCAAATGTACAATTCTGATGTTGCCCGTACCCTACTCAATAAAAACAACGTTAACTTTTCTGAATATACAATCGCAGGTAAAGATACGCTGCTTGCTACTAGCTATATTCCCTCAATGGATTGGTATGTAGTCGCAGAGCTTCCTAAAGAAGAAGCATTTTCAGCATTGAACCAAGCACGAAATGAAATAATGATCTGGACTGCTATCATTGCTGTTACTTTCATTTTTATTGCGATTTGGTTAGGCACCAATATCACTCGCCCTATCGAACGCCTTGCTGTTGTCTTTAAAGATCTAGGAGAAGGTGAAGGCGATTTACGTCATCGTATCGATGTGCAGGGAAAGGATGAAATTGCTCAGCTTTCTGTCGGCTTTAATAGCTTTATTGGGAAAATTCATTATTCCGTAAAAGAGGTCGCTGAAACAGGGAATTCACTGCGTGATGCTGCAGAATCTGTTGCTTCACAAGCACAGACCACCTTAGATAACAGCCATAGCCAGCGTGACCGTACCATTCAAGTTGTTACTGCAATCAATGAAATGGGGGCAACAGTCAATGAAATTGCGGGTAATGCCGCGAATGCAGCAGAAGCAGCACACAACGCTGAAGAAGAAACGAAAAATGGTCAGCTTGTTGTCGCTCAAGCACGCGATACAATAAATCAACTGGCGAATGATGTTGATCAGGTGAGCGAGGTGATTGGCTCGCTGGCACACAATACTCAAGCGATTGGCAGTATTCTCGATACCATTCGCGGTATTTCAGAACAAACCAACCTATTGGCATTAAACGCAGCAATCGAAGCAGCCCGTGCTGGTGAGCAAGGTCGTGGGTTTGCTGTGGTCGCCGATGAAGTGCGTAATTTAGCCAGCCGTACGTCTGATTCAACCAACGAAATCCAAACAATGATCAATCGCCTGCAAGAAGAAGCTAGTGATGCCGTTACCGCAATGCAACAAAGTCGCCAGCTAACATCAAATGGTGTTTCTGCAGCCGATGAGGCATCTGGTGCACTGATTTCGATTAGCGATCGAATTGTCTTAATCTCAGATATGAATACCCAAGTCGCCACCGCCACAGAAGAACAGTCAACGGTAGTGAATGACATTAACTGTAATATTGAAGAGATTAACGAAACCACACAACGTACTGCAGAAACAGCGTCAGAATTAGCCGATTCCAGTCAATCATTACGGGATTTATCAAAACGTCTTGATGATATGGTTGGTACCTTCAAACTATAATATTCAGTCTTACAGAAAAGGAGAACTACGGTTCTCCTTTTACTTTTTTGCGAATCAAAATACAAAGAAAGTTCACACCTAGAGCAAAAAAATCTCACCTATTAGTGCTAATTTCCCCTACCACCACTGCTTTCTCGTTACATATTTTCATAATCAACAATCTGGCACCATTTTTGATTCATCTCCCTCAACAGGGGAAAAAAATTATGGATAAACGATTCTTAGCTACTTTATTACCAGCAGCAATGATGACCAGCAATGTGGATGCTGCAGCATTTGATACATGCCCGTATACCGCCTTTTTACTGCAAGAAGCACAAACCAAAGTGTACGGTGTCAATCTATCAACAGGTGCTTACCAAACATTACAAACCAATGTGGGTATGAGCGGTAACCTTAACGCGGCTGGCTTTAATGAGGCCGATAACTACATTTATGCCTACAACACGACCTCTAACCAGGTAGTAAAGGTTAGCAGTGATTTCACAGCAGTCGCCCTACCCGTAACGAATCTTTTATCGTCGAATTTCTTCGTCGGTGATGTACACAACAACATATATTACCTTTACCGTTATGGTAAAGGGTTATACAAAATACAGCTCGATAGCACCCAATCCGACTACCTCAATTTAGTACAAGTCACGGGCAGTTATACAAAAATGCGCCTGACTGATTTTGCCTTTCATCCTGCTGATGGCAACATTTACGCTATCGATAATAAATACGGTTACCTATATCGTATCGATCCCGCGACAGGAAATAAAACAACGTTGGGGAATGCTGGCGTGACAGGCACTTTTGGGGCCGCCTATTTTGAAGCCAGTGGTCAGTTTTATTTCAGCCGAAACCAAGACGGTAATATCTATACTGTTGATATTTCTGATTCTAACAATATTATCCCTATTGCGACTCTCTTCGCTAAAGGGCCGAACTCAGGGCTCAATGATGGAGTACGTTGTGCTTCAGCCCCAGCAGCCGTAACGGAAGTCGATTTAGGTGATGCGCCTGATAGCTACCTCACCGCTATCGCTGATAATGGTCCTCGTCATGACCTCACCACCGCAACAACACTCTATTTAGGTACCGTTGCTGGTGATGCCGAATTAATCGCCACCGAAAGTGATGATAGTACCGGCGCTGATGATGAGGATGGTGTGATATTTACCTCATTAGAAAATGGGGAAACTTCGCTTATATCTGTGACAGCCAATGATACGGGTTACCTCAACGCATGGGTCGATTGGAACAAAGACGGAGACTTCCTCGATAACAATGAAAAAGTATTCGATAGCAAGTTATTGAATGCGGGGATGACCTCATTGTTTCTCAATGTGCCAGATTTCGTAAGCGAAGGACAAACCTGGGCAAGATTCCGCTTTAGCAGCCTCGCCAGCCTGCCACACTACGGCGGCGCACCCGATGGTGAAGTCGAAGATTATGCTATCACCCTCGAAAATAGCCAATTAAGTACTTATAACTACGGTCCTTTCACCGCAGCATTTGAAGACAGCTGGCCGATAGAGGGCGACTTTGATCTGAATGATGTCGTGATGCGCTACAGTGTTGAAGTCAAAGCCGATCCCAATTATAACGTCAGCCAAATTACCCTTCGCGGCACCCTGCAGGCGATGGGCGCAGATTACTTCAATGGTTTTGCTATTCATTTGCCAGAATTAGCACGCAGTGTTGTCAATGAAGCCGATATCCTGTTCACCAAAAACGGGGAGCTGAGCACTGATACCGCACTAGAAGCGGGGCAAAGTAATGTGGTGCTCGTGATCTCAGAAGACTTGCGCGCAGATACCGCCTCGACCTGTCGCTTTTTCCGTACTCAGGAAGCCTGTCAGGAAATTGAACGTTTTACCTTCTCACTCACTGTTCCACTTCAGGCTAATACCAAACTATGGGCATTACCAGCCCCACCGTATGACCCGTTCATTTTTGGAACGCCAGAAAAATACCACGGAGATAGTGCTGTTACTGGACGCGCATTAGAAATCCACCTAGACGATTACGAGCCAACTGATTTAGGCGTGGCCAGTATCAACTTAATGACTACCCAAGATGACAACAGTGATTTAGGGGCTGGCAGTGTTTATCGAACCCAAAATGGTTTGCCTTGGGGCTTCATTCTCACTGAAAGCTGGGTACACCCGAAAGAAAGAACCGATATGCTCAACGCCTATCCAAGATTCTTCGATTACGCAACACAAGGTAGCAACGTGGATTGGTACACTGCAGGTAAACGCATCAGCACCCACTTATATGGATTGGAATAGGGAGGTAACCACCATGAAGATATTACACATTACCGTAGCGATAAGCATACTTGCCTTGGGGTTAACCGCCTGTGGTGGTGGGGATGGCGATAACAGCACCAATAACACTGCCGCCGAAACACCTAATGAAAGCGTCGTGACGACACCAACTATACCTGCCCCAGCTATTGCCGAGAAAACAATGCAGGATATTATTGTTGATAAGAATTATGACTTCTCCACAAGCTATACGCTACCAACCAATATAGATATAACCCAGCATACCGATAAACGGGCTTTTATTGGTTTCTATACCGATTGGTCCACCAACGCAGCGGGCGATAAAATACCTAACCCTGCCTCACAACTCGTGTTGCAAACAACCGATGACGGCGTATTTAATAACGACCTTCAAATTGGCAAGCATCAATCCCAGTTACTATTTGTCGTACTGTTTACGGACTCGCAATTATCGACCATCACTAAGCTATACGATATCACACCAGAGCAAACGCTAAATTATCCATAAAGCAGCATTGTAAAAAACTATCGCTTAAAAAATAGTAGACATAAAAAAGGCGCCTTATCGGCGCCTTTCTAGCAAATTAATGGAAGAGAATTACTTCTTCTTTTTCTTTGCTTTTGCGTTTGGTAAGTCAGTGATACTACCTTCGTAGATCTCAGCAGCCATACCAATTGATTCATGCAGTGTTGGGTGTGCGTGTACAGTTAACGCAATATCTTCTGCGTCACAACCCATTTCGATCGCTAGACCGATTTCACCAAGAAGCTCACCCGCATTTGTACCAACGATAGCACCACCGATAACACGGTTAGTATCTTTATCGAAGATAAGCTTAGTTAGACCATCAGCACAATCAGATGCGATTGCACGGCCTGACGCAGCCCAAGGGAAGCTTGCAGTTTCGAAGTTAATGCCTTCAGCTTTAGCTTCACGCTCTGTTTTACCAACCCACGCAACTTCTGGTTCCGTGTAGGCAATTGAAGGAATCACTTTAGGATCGAAGTAGTGCTTCTTACCAGAGATAACTTCAGCAGCAACGTGACCTTCATGCACACCTTTGTGAGCAAGCATAGGTTGACCTACGATATCACCAATTGCGTGAATATGAGGTACGTTAGTACGCATTTGCTTATCAACGTGAATGAAACCACGCTCATCGACTTCAATACCAGCAACGCCAGCATCAAAAAGTTGACCGTTTGGAACACGACCGATAGCAACTAATACTGCATCGTAACGGATAGGCTCAGCAGGTGCTTTTTTGCCTTCCATTGATACATAAATACCGTCTTCTCTTGCTTCAACCGCTGTCACTTTCGTTTCTAGCATTAGGTTGAACTTGTTCTTTATACGCTTGGTATAAACTTTAACGATATCTTTATCTGCTGCAGGGATCACTTGATCAAACATTTCAACAACGTCGATCTTAGAACCCAGTGCGTGGTAAACCGTACCCATTTCTAGGCCGATAATACCGCCACCCATAACAAGCAGTTTTTCAGGTACTTCATTCAGTTCTAGCGCGTCTGTAGAGTCCCAGATACGTGGATCTTCATGAGGGATAAACGGCAATTTAATTGGACGAGAACCCGCCGCAATAATTGCGTTATCAAAGTTAATGGTTGTCGTTTCTTCGCCTTCAACAACGATGCTGTTAGGGCCAGTAAACTTACCGAAACCGTTAACAACCGTAACTTTACGCATCTTAGCCATTCCGCCAAGACCGCCAGTTAACTGGTTAACAACCTTTTCTTTCCAAAGACGGATCTTAGAGATATCTGTCTGTGGTTCGCCAAAAACGATACCGTGGTCGGCCAGCGCTTTCGCTTCTTCAATAACTTTAGCTACGTGAAGTAGCGCTTTCGATGGGATACAACCCACGTTCAAGCAAACACCACCAAGGGTGCTGTAACGTTCGATGAGTACTGTTTCCAGACCCAAGTCAGCACAACGGAAAGCTGCGGAGTAACCGGCAGGACCGGCACCAAGTACCACGACCTGGGCTTTGATTTCTTTGCTCATCTTGACCTCGTTATAGTCATTTATCCCTGACAGGCTAAAATAAAGATTCGATTTTATTGTTTTCCGACCTGAACACTTTACAGATGTGTTAACAGAGTGAAAAATAAAATCGTGTAGCCTGTGAGCTAGACAACAATTCCGGCATCAGATTTTTGCACTGATGCCGAAATTTAGCAGTAATAACCTTACTGTTCTGATTTTTATCTAAACAGCGATTTATATATCAAATAAGTATCGGCAGTACGAATTACAGTACTAAGCGACGAATATCAGATAGACAACCGTTTAGGTAAGTAATGAAACGTGCACCTTCAGCACCATCGACCACACGGTGATCGTAAGATAGTGATAGAGGAAGCATTAGGCGAGGTTCGAAATCCTTGCCATTCCATACAGGTTTCATTTCAGACTTAGATACACCTAAGATACCCACTTCTGGTGCGTTCACGATTGGTGTGAATGCAGTACCACCTAAGCCACCAAGGCTAGAGATAGTGAAACAGCCGCCTTGCATATCAGATGCAGTTAGCTTACCAGAACGTGCTTTCTTAGAAATAGCCATTAGCTCTTCAGATAGCTCGTAGATACCTTTCTTGTTCACATCTTTAAAGACAGGAACAACTAGACCATTAGGTGTATCAACCGCGATACCCACGTTCACGTACTTCTTCAGGATAAGGCTTGCACCGTCATCTGAAAGAGAAGAGTTGAAAGATGGGAATGCTTCAAGTGCTTTCGCAACAGCTTTCATGATGAACACAAGTGGCGTGATCTTCATGCCTGTATCTTTCTTCGCTTCAATCGCGTTCTGCTCTTTACGGAATGCTTCCAGAGCCGTGATGTCTGCGTTGTCCCACTGTGTAACATGCGGGATCATTACCCAGTTACGGTGCAGGTTAGCGCCAGAAATCTTCTTGATGCGAGATAGAGGCTTCGTTTCAATCTCACCAAACTTGCTGAAATCAATTTTCGGCCAAGGTAGAAGACCCAGTGCAGAACCGTCGCCACCTTTAGCTGATGCAGCTGCACCAGATTCAAGACGCTTAAGTGCATCTTTCACGTAGTTTTGTACGTCTTCTTTCTGGATACGGCTCTTACGACCAGTACCTTTAACTTTAGAAAGGTTAACACCGAATTCACGAGCAAGACGACGAACAACAGGAGATGCATGCGCATATTCGTTGTTTTCTTGGAAGTCGCCAGTTGTTGCTGGAGCTGCTGCTTGTGCAGGCTTAGCTGCAGGAGCAGATGCTGCCGCTACTGGAGCTGCCGCTTGAGCAACTGGTGCAGGTGCTGCGCCAGCTACTTCGAAGACCATGATCAAAGAGCCCGTAGAAACTTTATCACCAGCAACGATTTTGATTTCTTTTACAGTACCAGCAAACGGTGCAGGAACTTCCATTGAAGCCTTGTCACCTTCTACTGTAAGAAGAGATTGCTCTTCTTCGATGCTGTCGCCGATAGCAACCATGATTTCAGTAACTTCTACTTCGTCACCACCGATATCTGGAACATGTACTTCTTTCAGCTCAGCCGCCGCAGG
>NZ_PYMJ01000046.1 GCF_003025615.1 Photobacterium frigidiphilum
TCTCTTCAGAGATCCAAATGTAGAACCGCCCGCGTTGCCTGAGAGCCAGGTTGTACTGACGATAATTATTTAGCGCGTAGGTATGCTTCTTAAAATGATGGCGTTTGGCGTCATTGTGTTTGTAAGGGTGTGTTAAACAGCGAACCGGAATGAAGAGCTGGTTATGATAACTGAACTCAGTGTTAATGGAATAATTGGATATTATCTGAGCGCTTCAACAAAGTCCTTTTTTGAGCGTGATACAGCAAAAGGTCTGCCAGTGGCAGACCTACGTTTTTACATTCATTCTTTTATGCGCATAATATTCTTACCGCATAAAAGAATAGAAAAAACAACTTTGATTGATAGCTATTATAAATGCTAGGCATCCCCAGGATCTTGCCGCTGATTATTCCAGCCCATAATGTTATAAACATCATATCTTATGTAGCCAATATACTCATGAAGTGCAAAATCGGTAACAGCAAAGTTATACCAAAGCGGAAGTAAAGATGGTTTTCCAGCCATGTAGTCAGATCTAACAGGAGTAGCAATAACGCCAAAATGTTTAAAGTAAAGTTCGCTACGACGCATGTGTAAACCCGATGAAACCAGCACAACATTATTAAATTTATTCATTTTAATGATCTTGCTGGTAAATTCTGCATTCTTCCAGGTATTCATACTGTTAGATTCAGTAATAATATCGTTAGCCTTAATTCCAAGTTTAACGAGCGCATGTTTATAAGCTTCCGCTTCTGAGATGCCGTTATTTTGAACATCACCACCACTGATGATGACTTTGCAGATTTGATTGGTAACTTCGCAGCTGTTGTATTGGCTAGCAGTTTCACTTATACGACTATATGAAAAGAATGTTGGTTCAATTATTTGGTGGTTCTTAATTTTTTGTGTTCCAGCCCCCAGTAAAACGATCGCATTCTTAGACGTCCAGTGTATAACTGGTTTTACCTCATAATTGACTTGTAGTCTTTCTAATAAGTACTGCGGGATTACGCCAGTACCAATAAATGCAAATATCACAACTAAAAAGAATGACAAACAGAAAGATGCCTTGCGCCATCTCATTAAATATACAAAAAAGATTAGTAGCAGTATTAGTGAAAGAGCAATAAAACTCATGAGAATCCTTTATAATTTACTTGATATTGAGACATTTTTATAATGTCAAACTGTATGGTAGGTACACGCTAAATGAACTTGATTATAGATACTTGTCGAACCAACTTAGCTCTTGTTTAACCACTGATTCAAAATGCTCGTCAGAGTAAACTTGATAATGCGTTGCACCTTGTTCAAGGTGTAGCTGTTTTGGCTCGTTGGACAGCTCAAATAGCTTCTGTGACTCACTTTCTGGGTTAATACCATCTTCGCCTGCAGCCACAATCAATAATGGTTTATTTAAATCAGCAAGAGCATTAACTGGTTTGTGGTTGATTGTTTCCCAAATAGTCAAAAATGGTATTTTGATAGTTAACGCTGGTAAGTCATCTTTAAACTGGTTAAAAAACTCAACAGATAGAGGATCGCTTAATACTTTGGCAATTGGAACCATCATCTCTTTGCCTGTTTTGGCTTTTTTATCGCGCATGCGTTCTAGCGTCGCGACGAACTTCGCTTTATCTTCAGCGGTCATTTCAGCGGTGATAACAGACTCACCATCTGCAAATGTTAGCTGAGCCACCACACATTGCACTTTAGGGGTTGGCTCGCTGCGATAATTGCATTCGCACCGCCAAAAGAGCTGCCCCAAAGCCCTATGCGATTAACGTCAATATTGACCTGATTCGTAGCCCAGTAAATGGCTGCATGAATGTCTTCAATTTGCAGTTCAGGAACCAAACGACCTGATTCTCCTTCACTTTCACCAAAACCACGATAGTCAAATGTTAGCGCCGCGTATCCTTGCTCGGCAAATCGCTTAGCATAAGCAGGAAGTAATAACTCTTTCACGCCACAAAAGCCATGACACAAAATGATAAGTGGATGTTGTTTTTTGGTAAGTATAAAGATGTCCAGAAATAGATAGCCCTTGAGATGCAAAATTAACCTTCTGATACATATTGATTTTCTCTTGTTAAATTTAAGATTCGATTTGAAAAATGCTTTATACACTAATTACGTTAATTATCTGTTCCGACCATAGGATGGGAAAATCTAGAACTGAGATTGAAAATGGTGGCAGATAATAATTCAATATTTTTGCCCTTATCTCGAGGCTTTGTTGCAGCACTAAAGCTACGTGGTCTTTTGATACGGTTAGGCGACCCGGTAGCTCTTGGGCATCCCGATGTGAGTAAAGCGATTTAAAATAGAACAACCGAGTAACATTTCCTTCGATTGATTTTCAAACTCTCTGCGGTGTAATGTATTGCCTATTATCTTCTTGTAACGTTGTATGGCAGTCTCTGAGATATTCCGTTTTCCATATTGCCGCACGCTCTGCCAACGGCTTTGTTGCACTACTAAAGCTTTGTGATCTTTTGATACGGTTAAGCGACCCGGTAGCTATTGGGCATCCCGAGGTGAGTAAAGCGATTTAAAATAGAACAACCGAGTAACATTTCCTTCGACTGATTTTCAAACTTTCTGCTGTGTAATGTATTGCCTATTATCTTCTTGTAACGTTGCATGGCAGTTTCTGAGATATTCCTTTTGCCGTATTGTCGCACGCTCTGCCAACCGATAATGCCAAGTGCGAAGCACCCTATCAGGTTGCTCATCCTCTTAGGTTGATGAACCTCATCAGCAAACGTATTGTCCTTCGGCGGAATAACAATCTCAGCATTCGGGAAGTTCTCTTCAAGCGTTTGGTATACCGCATTGGTGTCATACATTTTGTCGGCACTTACGTGCTCGGCATCCTCTGTGATGGACTCGCACAGAGCAGCGACAACCTGATCATCCATGTTTTTTTTATCGGTAAGGACTGCGCTTTGAATGAAGTGACCCTCATCAACAGCAAAGTGCGCCTTTCGCCAGCTTCGTTTTGCATTAACCTTATGTTTTTATTGATGCCATTCATCCTTTCCGAACCGCTTGAGTCCCATTGAATCAATGGCTATCGCTGCAATTTTGTCGTCTGATTTTTCATACTTTCTAAAGCGTGGCGTCGTGAGATTGAGCTGCTTCAGCCGCTTTGATAACAGCGTATAATCAGGGCATTGAAGGTTGTCCATGCCAAGCTTCATCAGTAAGTTTTCAATCAATCCCTGAGCTTGACGTAGAGGAAGCTTATACACCAATCGAATGTAGTGGCAGGCCTCGATGGTGCTGTCAGGATATTTAACAGAAGAGCCGGTACCATCATAAACGCGTTCATCGTGTTGCCAATTATGGATGATCTCTTCAGATATCCAAATGTCGAACCGCCCACGTTGCTTGAGAGCCTGATTGTACTCACGATAGTTATTTAACGCGTAGGTATGCTTCTTAAAATGATGGCGTTTGGCGTCATTGTGTTTGTAGGGCATGCGTTAAATAGCCAATCTGTATAAAGAGGTTGGCCATGATAACTGAACTCAGAGTTAATGGAATAATTGAGTATTATTTGAGCGCCTCAACAAAGTCATAAGCCAATGAGCAAGCATAAAAATACCCTCTTTCCTTGGGAAAAGAAGGTATTTTGAACCAACCACAGGATCATTCAACTGATCACGACATTCTTAACTGATCAGTGTTAGACCATGGGTCCCTTTTTTATTTGCTCATGATTCTGTCTGCGATAACAGTGCTGACATGGCGGCTTGATAGGTGACTTCCAGAGATTCCCGACTAGTTGCGGTGACGCCGAGATCCCGCAGAACGCCATTGTCGGTCCCGTAGATCCAGCCATGAATGGTGATATCCTGACCGCACTCCCAGGCCTGCTGCATGATGGTGGAATTGCCCAGGTTATAGACCTGCGTGGCAACATTGATTTCGCACATTTTATTATCTAATTCTTCGCGGGATAATGAGCCCAGATCACTACGATGTTTTAAATACAGGTCACGGATATGCAATAGCCAGTTATTGATCAGCCCCAATGGCGGATTTTCAATGGCTGCTGTTACCCCTCCGCAGCCGTAATGGCCACATATAATAATATGTTTGACCTTCAGGACGTCAACGGCATATTGAAGCACTGACAGGCAGTTTAAATCTGTGTGGACGACCTGGTTGGCAACATTACGGTGAACAAACAGTTCTCCTGAATCCAGGCCGGTCAGGCGCTCTGCAGGAACCCGGCTATCAGAACAGCCAATCCAGAGATATTCCGGGTATTGTGTTTCTGCCAGATGAGAAAAGAATTCTGGCATTTCTTCCTTAATGCTCTCCGACCAAGAGAGATTATTTGCGAATAACTGCTTAATATCTGCCATGATGATGCCTTAATCTGATAGATTCCTTAATATACACAAGCTGGACTGATAGCAAATCGGATTAGTTGTAAATTTTCTAACATTAATATGGTTGGCCATGGTAACTGAGTTCAACGTGTATAGAAAAATTGAGGGCTATTTGAGTGATTCAACAAAGCCCTCTTAGCGTTTCATAAAACGCGCTGTGCTTTTTGCCATAAGTTGTTGTTCAACATAAATGTCTGCTTCAACTTTATAGAGTGTTAAGTAGGAAGAGTTTATTTTCCCTCGAATAATAATATCCGCTGTGAGTGGGATCTCTGCAAGGTAGCGGATATTTATATCACCTGTTACAGCTTCAACACCTTGATTAAAAATCGCGTTGCACATACCGGCATCGAGTAACGCTGCAATAAAACCACCATGTAAAATGCCTTGATAACCTTGCTGATGTATACTCCCTTTAGCCTTTGCCCAAACGACACCCTCTTGATCATTATAAAAATCAAGTTTCAAACCAAAAGTTGATTGTGTGCCACATAACATACAGTGTTGATGGCTTTTTTGTTTATTCACTTTATCCAAGAGAAGCGTTGACTTGAATAAGTCGCATTTCTCAATCTCATTTTGTAAAAAACTTTTTTCCGGATTATTCATGTTTCACTCTTTTTTTGTGTTAGATCCTCAAGCCTCTTGTAAATGCGGGAATCAGCAAGTTACTCTGGAGTGCAAATCTTTCCCTGTCGTGCTGCTTGTACAGTTCGAAGTACTAACCAGCTCACAATAACTGACAGTAGTATCACCAACAGACGCGCCAGCCAGGTTAAACAAGGCTGTTGACTAAGTTCAGCCATCTTGATGGTAGCGATGGACAGAGCGGCTAGTGGAAAAGAGAAAGCCCAGGATGAGATAAAAAACGGCACACGCCAGAAGCGCATCGCATTGCAGCCCAGCAACATCGCCCAAAATAGCGCGCAGTAGTAGAGTAATCGGGCTCCGTTATCCAATCCGCCAATCAATCCGGTATACGAGATAAAACCGATTGATGGGGGGGCAAGCAAAATGAAATATGTTGGCGTCAGGCGAAATGCTAGTTGATCATGAAATAAGAGGCGATGCATAACAATGGTCAGGAGTACCAGCCAGAATAGCAGCCCAACACTGAAGAAGAACCAGCTGAGCTCTTCATAACCGAAATATATCCCGTTGATAGGAACCACTATGTTACCAACTACAGGAATGAACCAACCAGGATTGACATGTTCAATGGTGAAGTGACTGTGGTTGAGCCAGCTACTCATTACGTAAAGTGTTAATGCCAACTGCAACAACATGCCTGCGCTCCAGAGCGTCATGGCCAGCACGGGGATTGATTGCCAGAATACAGAGAGGAGCAGCATATTAACCGAAATCGTCGGGAAGAAATTTAGGCGCATGGGGTGATGTAATTCAGCACGGACTTCGTGTGTATGGCGAAGGGTTTTCCAACCGTACGCACCTAATAGAATGATGAAGAGTGCTGTGGCAAAAATACCAATGGAAAGAGAGATCCCATGTGCTAATTGTGATTCCTGAAAACTTTTCTCCCAGGCAATAGCCAATCCGGCTAGCCCCATGACGATTGAAAAGAGCGTGATGGGCAAATAGGCCACTCTTTTTTTCATTGGAGAGATACCTTCATGGGATATCGTCTCTGAGGGCTCTGTCATTACAGATGAAGACATGATGGATCCATTATTTTTTTTATAAGACTGATGTTAAAGAGACTCCCGGACTTTCTCAGGAGCCAAGTTATTATTTATGCTGTAAAGGCTCAGTTATCTAATACTGGTGGTATGACAACCACAGTTCCGCATATTTGTAAGCGATGATTAAACACACTTTGCCTTATGCTGCTTGGTCAGTTACCTGAGCGAAAACGGCAATAGATTAAACAGGAGTCTTGCGACAACAGCGGTGCCCCCTTGGCTCAGCATTGCCACATCTGCCATGGCCTCGGTCATGAGCATTATGACGACGGAATTCATGGTGATACCTTTCTTGTGCGGCATGGCCGTGACCATCAGTCCGCGACTGACAGCAGCGTCCTTGTTTGGATATGGACTCTCTATTGTGTCGACAACTACCCTCATTTTTCTTTACTTCATGATTGAGAGATGGACGTCCCTGATCGGCTTCAGTCAGAGTGATCAGCCCCGCAGCCTCCGGGTTGGCCAACTCTACTGTGCCGCGGCGACCAGAGTTGGTTTGAAAAACGGCAAGCCGGTGAGCAAGCAGCTTACCCAGCATCTGCTTACCTATATTACGTACGACGATGCGCTCAGCATGTTGCCGGATCAACAGTTCCAGCAAATCCTTTTTACCAGCACAATGGGAGTTGTGTACCGGATTGTCATGGCGGCTGACTTCCTCTCCTTGTTCATTGATAAACAAAAAATTCTCAGCCTTGGAAAAATGATTGGCGATACGATCTTCATTCATCGGAATTGCAGTGATCATGGTTTGTTACTCCTTTTTCTTCTTCGTGGTGCATGATGAGGGCCTTGCCCTGGGTAAGGCAGTCCATTACTTTGAAACGGGCTGATTTCAGAACATTGGCCAGGGTCTGCCGGGAGACGCCCATCTCGATAGCCGCTTCTTGTTGCTGCATTCTCAAGAGATCAACCAGTCTCAACGCCTCAAACTCATCATTGGCAAGTTGAACTTGCTCAAGCTGACTCATTGGGATCCGGTTGGGTTTAAAGCAACTATCAGCGGGGCGACCACAAATGTTTCTTGGGATTTTTGGTCTTGGCATGAGACCTCCTGTAATTGGCATATGCTATTTATACACCTGGTTATTGGCATATGCCAGAAATTTTTGTGTGATAAGTACAACCAATCATGCATTGAGGGACTGTCTCTCATGTTGAGTGCTTGTTATGAACGATGCACAAAAGGGAGTATCAGCGCGTGCATTGATGAGCAAATTTATCTTTTAAATTAGTAGGAAAGGCCGATATCAATGAGGGAATCTCAGGTAAGTACGGCATTGTTGCAACACTAAAACTTTGTGGTCTTTTGATACGGTTAGGCGACTCGGTAGCTATTGGGCATCCCGAGTTTAGTAAAGCGATTTAAAACAGAACAACCAAGTAACATTTCCTTTGACTGGTTTTCAATCTTTCTGCTGTGTAATGTATAGCCTATTATCTTCTTGTAACGTTGCATGGCAGTTTCTGAAATATTCCTTTTACCGTATTGCCGCACGCTCTGCCAACCTATAATGCCAAGTGCGAAGCAACCTATCAGGTTACTCATCCTCTTAGGGTGATGAACCTCATTGGCAAACGTATTGTCTTTCGACGGAATAACAATCTCAGCATTCGGGAAATGAGCGTCTAATGTCTGGTACACCGCATTGGTATCATACATTTTGTCGGCGCTTACGTGCTCCACACCCGTAATGATGGACTGACATAACGTCCCGACAACCTGATCATCCATCGTATTTTTATCTGTGAGGACTGCGCTTTGAATGAAGTGCCCCTCATCAACAGCGAAATGCGCCTTTCGCCAGCTTCGTTTAGCATTAACCTTATGTTTTTCTTGATGCCATTCATCCTTCCCTAACCGCTTGAGCCCCGTTGAATCAATGGCTATTGCTGCAATTTTGTCATCTGGCTTTTCATGCTTTCTAAATCGTGGCACCGTAAGATTAAGTTGCTTCAGCCGCTTTGACAGCAGCGTATAATCAGGGCATTGAAGGCTGGCCATGCCAAGCTTGGTCAGTAAACTTTCAATCAGCCCCTGGGCTTGACGTAAGGGAAGTTTATACACCAATCTGATGTAATGGCAGGCTTCAATGGTACTGTCAGGATACTTAACGGAAGAGCTGGTACCATCATAAACGCGTTCATCATGTTGCCAATGGTTGATGATCTCTTCAGATATCCAAATGTCGAACCGGCCGCGTTGCCTGAGAGCCTGGTTGTACTCTGTAGTTATGCTTCTTAAAATGATGGCGTTTGGCGTCATTATGTTTGTAGGGCATGTGTTAAACAGCTAACCGGAATGAAGGGATGGTCATGATAACTGAACTCAGTGCGAATGGAATAATTGAGCATTATCTGAGCGCTTCAACAAAGCCCTTCTGCATAGATTTCTTCAATTTCACGATAACTCAATTTGTAAGAGAGATAATACCGAACCAATTGAAGGATGATGTTTGGCGGAAAGTGGCGGCCTGAAAAATTGATAGTCATTGTGCGAGAAGTAGTGAGTGGTGACGGAGATCATAACTTACTACTCCAGCTTGCGACAGAACCAAGAATTTCAATATTTCTTACCATCAAGTATTTACAAGCTTTTTTTTTTGGTTCAAAACTAACACTAGTTGGTGAGGAGTAACGACAGGAATACACAGCGCTATCATACATTTCTTGCTGTAAAGATATGTTATTGGCCATTGAACAAAAGAAAATAGTTTTATCTTCAATGAAGTAAAAGCTAAGAACTCCACCACAACCAGAGCAATACCCATGCTTAATCATATTAAACTCGATGCATAAAAGTGTAATTACAAGTAAGTCTAGTTTATTTAAAATAATTTAGGTGTAAAAATCCCAGCCAGTAGACCCAAAAAAATAGAAATCATATATATCAAGGGATCGGTTAAGTTAAATTTAGGATAGTACATATCAATTGTGGAAAGCAGTAATGCAGTAGTCGATGTATAGAGAAAAAACCAAAAAAAAACAGTTTTCATATGATTCGCCAATAAAAAGATCATTAAAATTCAAGTTGTTATAGTGATGATGAGAGTGATGTATAAATCCTTATATAGGGTATCATACTATTTAAGTGCCAAGGTCATTTTCATTTTAAACATGAAACAAAGGATATTGCTGCAAATAATCAGAAAAGACAGATCTGCCTGATGACTTCTGCCTATCAGAAACTATGAACCACTTAACAGACATCAATGGCTTTCTTCAACAATCCTCACGTCGGTAATTTCCCAAGTAATGTAAATTCTTTTTTGTTACGCTGTCACTATTATTTTGTATCATGAAATATACACGATTATTCGTCTGTCCATTTGATTGATGTTAGAGATTAATTCTGAGGTGACAGCCACATAGATACCCTAAATTCATAACCTATCTGTCACAGACGGCATGGCATATATTATTTTGATTGATATTAGAATACCAATTGCTAATATCGATTAATTGGTTTTGTGTACTAATTTACTAGTTTTGATTGGTATTATTTATTAATGATAAAAACAGACTCTTAATGAGGATTTTTGTGGTTTGTACTTCAGCATAACTTTGCGACAAAACCTTAAATTGCCCAATGGCGGCCTTTTTTGTTGCTAGAGAGCAGAGTGTTTTGATTTAACAGGGTGAACAATGTTAAAGTGCTCTATCATATATGATAGGTTAGATGGTTGTAGAATGGCTTGGAAAGTGGACTTTTACTCAGGTGTAGAAGATGAAATATTATCTATGCCACCTAAGATTCAAGCTCGCATGATTAAATTACTCGAATTGATTGAGTTACATGGCGAAAATCTAGGTCCACCGCATACAGACTCTATGGGGGATGGTCTTTTTGAAATAAGAGCTAAGGCTCAAGAAGGTATAGGTAGAGGGTTGTTTTGCTATTTAAAAGGACAGCACGTTTACGTATTAAGGGCCTTTGTGAAAAAGTCGAATAAGACGCCAAAGAAAGAAATAGAGTTGGCCAGAGAGAGAATGAAAGAGGTGAAATTATGAGTTTATCTGCATTAAAAAAGAATGCTCTCCAGAATCCAGAAGTAAAGAAAGCTTATGATGATTTAGGTGCTGAGTTTGAATTGATTAGTTCTCTGATAACGATGAGAGAAGAGTCAGGGTTAACTCAAGATGAGGTCGCCGAAAGAATGGGGACAAAAGCTCCGAATATTTCGCGTTTGGAATCCGGCAGATCAAATCCCAGCCTTAAAACATTAGTTAGTTATGCCCAAGCATGCGGGTTTAAACTCGATCTAGGCTTCAAACATGCTTAATTGCCAAGTTAATTAAATATAACAACCGAAGTAAGAATCGCAAAAAGGCCACTAGGCTTAGTGACCTTTATTTACCATAGATTATGGCTATCTATCCAAGCATGATCATTACAGCTATAAAGTGAACAAAAAAGCCAACTAACATTGGAATACTCGTTCTCTTAATTACCTCAAAAGTTGTTAGCTTAGAGCCTCCAGCGGAAACAATGACACATGCAGCAACAGGGGAAGCGGCGCGTGCTAATGCTGATGCTTGTTGCATTGGAAGCATCATCGCAACAGGGTTGGCTCCCATTGAATGAGCAACGGCAGGAACGATGTCAACAAATGATAAGAAAGCAGCATTACCAGACCCCATTACTAAAGCAGATAATCCAACAACGACGGCAAATACGAATGTCAGTGCTAAAGCTGGCATCCCCGCCCCTTGTGCTGAACTGATTAAGTTACTAATAGCACCTGTTGATTGAATCCCATAAGCGAAAACGCCAGCGGCGACTAACAAGAAAACAACGCTAGTCATAGCATTACCGCATCCCTTCATAAAAGAACCAAAACAATCTAGAGATTCTTTAAGAGAACGCGATCTTACTCCCTCAAATGCTAATGAGATAAATACTGAGATAAGAACAATCGTCACAACATCAAGATGAATTGAACTAATTACAAGCTTGCTAAATACAATTGCAGCGATAATAGGAAGCATAGGAAGTATCGCGTAAACACCTGGCGCCTTGTTTCCATCATCATCACTATTCGTAATAACATCTGCTCCAGTGACATACCCCTCTTTCTTATCTTGATATGACTGCCATACGACATGAGCAATACCAACAGCAACGATTGCAATAGCACTTGTTGGAGCTTGATATGATAGGTAATCCATTAAGCCCATCCCAACTGATTCGCTTGCCTTTATCGCATCAACGCCCAAAGGGGTAAGTGTCAGCCCCAATGTAGACGCTATTACCCCCGCAGAAGAAGCGCGCGAAATACCCAGTCCCGTCAGTATTGGGTATAACGTTACCATCAGTAAAACAGCTAGTGCTGTAGCACTAGGAATTGCTAACTGCAAAGATGCACCAATAATGTAGCCAAAGAATAAGAGAATATTTTTATTTTTTACACACGATAAGGGTTTAACTGCCAGCCTAACAATAACGGCGTCTGCTTTAATCCTAGTCATAAGCTCAGCAAAGCCCATTAGCACCATGATAGTGAGGCCTAAGCCTCCAGCTCGGTATCCAAGCATGTAGCTAATAAACTTAAATGGGTCAAAGGTCGATAAATTAGTTGATGTCACGTTAGCAGGAAGGACATCTCCCCAACCAAATATCCCAGTACAGCTCATCAAAGCTAACCCTGCGATAAATAATATTGCTTCTGTTTTGTATCCTTTGAGGATCAGCTTGGCTGCAAGGATAATAACAATGAGTACAGCGATGATTGCAGCCATGCTTATTTATCCTCAGCAATAGTCATAATGATAGTTTGAACCACATTAGATGCTGCCAGTAATGATGGTACTGGTAGATATTCGCAGATTGAATGGAAGTTATGAGCACCAGTAAAGATATTGGGACATGGGATCCCATTTGCAGAAAAAACAGCGCCATCATACCCACCTCGCATTGGTATCACTTTCATTTCAATGCCATTTTTAATGTAGGCTTGTTCAGCTAACGAGATAGCCATATTGCCAATCGTATTGTTGAGATAGTTTGATACATTCTCATAGCGATCTGAAATATTATAGGTAAGCGTACCATCACCATATAGATTATTGAATGATCTACATGCTTGATCAATAAAGCATTTACGGTCTAAGTAACCTTCTTTAGTAAAATCACGAATATCGATATTAAGAACCGTTTTTGCTGAATTTCCATCTAATTTCTTCATCCAGTAGTAACCATCTCTACCTTCTGTATTCTCAGGCGTTTCAAGCCGTGGGAAATAAGTGATGAATTGCTGAGCCATCAATAATGAGTTCTTTAAATTACCCTTTGAGTTCATTGGGTGAGCGCTTTTACCATGGAAAGTGATGACAGCATTACCTGCATTCCAGTTTTCTTTAACAAATTCCCCAATTCCACAACAATCTAACGTATATCCAAAGTCAGCAAAATCTGGCGTATTGAAGGCATTAGCACCTAATAATCCTTGTTCTTCATCAGGAACAAAAGCGACACTGACTTTGCCATGTTTAATTGAAGGGGTGGAAGTAATGACTTCTAAGGCATTCATGATAGCGGCTATTGCCGCTTTATCATCAGCCCCAAGTAAACTCGTCCCATCAGTGACAAATATCTCCTGTCCAATATAGTTATTTAGCTCTGGATTATCTTTAATCGTAAGAACTTCGCCGTGGCCTAACTTGATATAACCACCTTGATAGTTCACAAGCTTTGCGTGTGTATCTCCAATATGCTCACTTGATGTATCAAGGTGACCAAAGAACGCTACCGATGGAAGTTCATCACCACAATTAGATGGAAGTGTCGCTGTAACAATCCCATTATCTCGATGCTCTATATTTGTGATCCCCTGCATCTCATTGAGCTCTTTGACAATAAGCTTACCTAGCTCAATCTGACCTAAAGATGATGGCATGACACCCGCAGAGCCAGCAATTTGATTCGTCGTTGTATTAATTCGTGTGTACTGAAGGAAGCGTGTTTTTAAATCCATTGTTTTGTCTTATATCATTAAATAATAACCATTATATTCATAAGGGTATAGGCAACTTATAATGTGTATTTGTAATGATTATTCTTGTATGCATTACAAATAATCATATATGGTTTTTTTTGTGACATTTCTTCCATAAGTTGAATGATATATCTAACTTTTTATAATTGTGGAAAATTAGATTGATTATTTACATTTGGCTATCGCTATACGCTTGTGGATAAAACTAGCGATATGACGCTAGTCTTAAAAAGCTACATTGTTATTACGCTGTCACTGTTATTTTGTGTTATGAAATATACACGATTATTCGTCTGTCCATTTGATTGATGTTAGAGACTAATTCTGAGGTGACTGCCACATAGATACTCTAAATTCATAACCTATGTGTCACAGACGGCATGGCATACATAAATGGCATTTAGATTGACTATTAATTATCTTTGAATCATCGGTGAAAATAATTAATTGATTTTACCGATTAAATTCATGGCTTTGATTGGCATTGTTTGTTTTCAGGCAAAAACAGACTTTTAACGATGATTTGCGTGTGGACTCAAGGAAGAATAATTAGAATATGTAAATTGGCCAAAACTGTTGCTAATTTACAGGCTGTTTTGAAGGCATACTGCTTTGATCTGTTCTCAGAAATAGCATCTACAAGCCTTTAAGGTGTTCTGATGAGAATTTTGAGAGCTAAAGTTGGCTATTGAATGTAATGGGAATAATGAGTTTATATTTTTTAAACAAAAAAATACCGTTGTTAATACGGCATTTTTTGTTTGAAACTTATTTACGAGGCTTTCCTGCATCTGAACGTTTTTTCCGGATGCTACCATCATTATTACGATCTCTCGGTTGCTCACCACCGCCCGGTTTAGGAACGTTTACGTGTGGGTTTATTGGTCTTCTATCTGCTGTCATATATGCCCCTTTTTTAGAGTTGAATAACAGCCATTATATTAATCTTGTTGAGTATGTATCATCAAGCATTTAGTGTTATTTTTTCTGTATTGAACGTTAAATGATAATGCTAGTTCGTGGGGCTTAATGCAAATAATCAGATAAGGCAGATCTACCCAGTGATGGGCTTAATGATTACTGGTAAACAACCTCAACATTGAAGAGACTATTCATAAAGGCGGATCTCTCCCGCACAAGGGTTTTACGTTCATCATGACGAAGCCAGAAATCAAACTGGCCTTTGTTCAACATCCGTAATGATTCGAATCCCTGGATGGTTGACCAAGCTCGCTTTCGTATTTTGAAACCGCCGGTGGCTACAACGAGCTTCTTGATGGGGGCGTGATCGGACTCGATGCCATTATTGAGGCACTTAACTTGCCGCTGCTCGACATCCGCTCGCAGTCGTCCCTCCTTCTTCAAGCGGGCAATCGCATTGGCGTATGAGGAATGTTTGTCCGTGTTTAACGATCTACGTCGTAATATCTCAGGCAGCGCCTAAGGAACTGATACGCGGCTTCTTTATTACGTTTGTGGGAAAAATAGAAATCCAGTGTCTCGCCTTGCTTATTGATGGCACGATAAAGGTAGTGCCATTTCCCCTTTACTTTTACGTAGGTTTCATCGATCTGCCACGTTGAGTCTGACCGGATGAATTGATGGCGACGTAACTTCTTGCGTAATGCCGGGGCATACTCAATGAACCAACGATAAATGGTCGAACGATTAACCGAAATCCCTCGCTCTGCCAGCATGTCGCTGAGGTTCGCGTAGCTCATTGGGGTCGAACCATACCAATGAAGGCACCAAAGAATGATCTCAGGGGCAAAGTGTTTCCATTTAAATTCGTGGTTGGTCATTGAGTTGCTAGATTAGATGGGAAAGACGGAATTCTGAGTCTTGGCTGAATTTTTTGCAACAAGCCCAAAACCCCTTTAAGTATCAACATTAATCACCAATGTGATTTTATTTAAATCATTCAGGAATAATTGATGTACAAGGTTACAAGGATCTATTTTTTGCTCAAGACGCTGTTTTATATCTGATGCATCTTGATAGATTTTCTTACTTAGCTCATCACCTTTCATATACATGATACGAGATGCAGCTGTTGCTAAGCTAGCATATGACATAAAGGGGAGAACAAGTGAGCCCTTACCATGTTCTATTTTTATCCACCCTTCGGCTTCTAGCACTTTACAGGCAGATCTTAAAGTACAAAGACTAACACCAATAGTTTTAGACAGATCTTTTTGACTTGGTAAAAAAAAACCTTCAGCATAAACACTATTAATAATACATTCGATAATATAGTTTTTGGTTGTTACCACAGGTAGTTCAAGCATATATATCACTAAATCAGTCTTTAAACACTGTCGAATTACCCCCCTAAAGAGGCCTCGAGGAAATATAAAATAAATTAAAAAAAGCTCATTCAAAAAATGAGAATGAGCTGATATAAATTTGTACGTCTGCAAAGATAGATTATAGCACTGGTCATACCAGGGTGCAGGATTTTTTAATTAAAATCCTACGTCGACCTCAAAAAAGGGCTTTGGTCAACATGGCCTACCAGAGAAAGTGGTGATTGATATGATGCCATTCCAACGCGTTGGAATGGCATCATATCAATGTTGGACTTTGGAATAACGGGGACATGCTGAATCTAATTGAAATCCTTTCAATCAAGTATCTGAATAATATCGTCGAACAAAGCCACCGCAGGGTGAAAGGGAAAATGAACCAATGTTTAGGATGGAAATCAAATGAAGGAGCAAGAGTCACTCTCTCTGACATGGATCTGTGGTCGATGATTAAAAAAGGTCAGCTCGATAACCCTGAATGTTTATCTGTTTGGGATGAATTTTACGCGCTTGCAGCCTAATTATATTTGGAAATCAGTACGTTTGTATTTCGTAATAACTTTGCGACACAACCAAGATTTGCGAGATGATGGGTATCTCAAAACCAACACTCTACAAATATATCGAATCGGCCAAAGGCAAATGATCGAAGCTGGCATCTTGCCCTTATTACTACCTTATTTTCAGACAGAACCTTGCGAGGGTAGATACTCAAGCAAGGTTAATTAGTATTAGAAAAGTAAGTTATTCATTAAGTCAATGTAAAATATTCTTATGACCCTGCAAATAATGCCATAAAACTGTCATGGGACACATGGTCGTTCCTTTGTAAAAAGACCTTTCTAGTGAGTGGCGCAGAGAAAATTAATTCCTTTTTTTGCGAGCGTGAGATTCGTTTACGGCAGTGTTGACCATCTTTCCAAACGCTTTATCTTTGGCCCGTTTTTCTGCTAAGGTTGCACTGTTAAATGCCTGTTCTCGCATTAACTTCTGGTAGTTATTGAAGCGACGTTGATCAAGTGAGCTATCCTCAATCGCAGCCTGTACCGCGCAGCTAGGCTCTCGCTCATGGCGACAATTGTTAAAGCGGCACTGCTGAGCCAGTGCTTCAATCTCACTAAAGGTCTCTTTTAGGCCATCCTCACAATCGCTTAATTGCAGCTCGCGCATCCCTGGGGTATCCATTAGCAATCCACCCTGAGGCAGCCATTTGATAGCGCGATAGGTGGTGGTGTGACGGCCTTTGCTGTCGTCTTCACGAATCCCACCTGTCTCCATTACCTGCTGACCCAGCAAGCCGTTGACCAAGGTAGATTTGCCAACCCCCGACGAGCCGAGTAGCGCCACCGTCTTCCCCGATTTGCAGTAGCCAGACAACTCTTTGATATGTTCGCTATCAAGGGCATTAAGGGCGTGTACCAACAATAGAGGATCCAAGGCCTGCACCTGTTGACGTTTTTCATCCGCATCTGCACATTGATCGAGCTTTGTCAGCACTACTATTGGCTCTACCTCAGCCTCTTTGGCAATCGCAAGATAGCGCTCGATACGGTTAAGATTAAAATCATCGTTTAATGAACAGACAATAAACACACTGTCGAGGTTGGCTGCAATCAACTGCGAATCGACCTTAGTACCTGCAGCTTTACGCTGAAACAGTGACTGGCGTTCAAGTGGCCGCACCAAGCGTAGCGACTCATCGAATAGTATCCAATCGCCCACACAAACACGCTCGCTATTTGGCGTTTGTGTCAGGTTTAGCGCGCCCTGCTCGCTCATTGCCACCACGTGGCTACGATGCTGCTCGATAATACGGCCAAGGGTTAGGCTATTTAGCTCATCCAGGCTAAGCTGCTGTTGGAAAAAAGGGCGAAACCCTAGCTCGATTAGTGATGGGTTACTCATGGGTTACTCATTTTAATACCTGTAAATTCTCTGAGTCGCGACTCTGGTTCTTACCAATACATCTGTTTATTGATTGCTTCAACACAAGATGAGTTGCCCGCAATCGGCTCAATGTTATCACTCACCAAAGATTGAGCTAGCCAGCCTTCTGGGTAGGTCAAGTTCAGTGGTGCTTTTACCTGTTGCTCACTGATCTGAGTAAAGCCAACTTTTGAGTAAAAGTTTGGATCACCATAGGTGAGTACCAAAGTAACGCTTTGCTCTTGCAAGGTTTGTAGGCCAAATGTGATCAGTGCTTGTCCAACGCCTTTACCCTGATAATCGGTATGAACCGCTACGGGGGCCATCAGGAAAGCATTGACACTGTTCTCGAACGTCATTCTTGTAAAAATAATGCTGCCGACAATCTTTTCATTGTCAGCTGCAACAAACACCATCAGATCATTCTTGTCTGTCGTCATGAGATCAGAGACCAAGTCGCCGATCAATGCACCCTCTGCTTCACCTTCTGAGTCGGTAAAGGTCTTGTGAAAAACGTGTTTAAGTTCTTCTAGCTGGTTTGGTTGGTATAGTGAATATTTCATTTTTTATCCTTTCTTTAAAATAAACATTTGGTAATCAAACTCATCCAACCTACGGTGATAGATATCGTATTCGCTCTCTAGATCGGTTAACACTCTTGAATCTCTCATTTCACTCTTTAACTCATTAATTCGAGCTTGGAGTGGTTGGTAATAGTTCGCCCATGCTTGTTCGCTTAATGCAAAGCTATCTAGCACCTCAAAGCCTGCAGCTTCCGCTTGATCAATACGATGTTGCGCTGTAACCATGTCAGGGTATTCTTTGTGCCAAAAATCAAACGCATCCTCACTTGGGGTATTGGTAGACCAAACTAAATCACTCAAAACCAATACGCCATCGTTTACCAATAGTTGACGCCATTGCTTCAGAGCGTTAGCCACTCCCATGATATAAGCGCTACCTTCTGCCCAAATTAGATCAAACGTTTCAGCTTCGAAGGGCATATCCATCATACAGGCGCACACCGTACTGATTCTGTCCGCCAAGCCTTGTTCCGTTGCTCGCGCCATTAAGCGAATTAATGACGGCTCATCATTGTCTACGGCAGTGATGTTAGCTGAGCAGTGGTTTGCCAATACCGTCGTGGCGATACCCTGACCACAGCCAATCTCCAAAATCGCGAGGGGTTTACGCGGAACATTAGCAAGAGCGTGAAGCGTATCGCTCTCTGAACCTGGCCCCCATCTATCTAGTTGTGCGAAGACTTCATTGAAGTCCGCCATGTAGCTAGTATGTTGATTCATATCTTTTGATAACCACTTTAATCTAAGCGCACATTTTTCACTGAACCCTTGTTTAAGTAACCAATCTAAATGAGCATCAGGAGCGACCTTGTCCAACGACTCATGCCACTCGGTTAACTGACCCTCACCGAGTAAGGCAGCTAGAAGCTGCCGCGATTTCTGCTTTTGAGCTATCTCTACATCAAGCTGATCAAGTCGCTCAAGAAGCAGTTGGCGATCCACTTTCGCCTCCATGCTTGCTTGACATTCTTTTAACGTCAGCCCTCCTCTCTGAAGTTGCTGTATTAGTCGAAGACGCTGAACGTCGAGATCACTATAGCTGCGATAGCCATTGCTCAAGCGTTTACCACAAATCAAACCTAGCTTCTCGTAATAGAGCAGTGTCGTTCGCGATACCGCAACCAACTCAGCTAACTCTGATATTCGATACATGCTTAATGTCCTTTTTCGGGGGTATAGCCGTTAATATAGGGTTATCATAAAGTGTAAAGCCATAGACAGGTCAATAGCTAATTTTGTGCTTTTGAAGGCGTTCTGAAAGTGCGCGGGATCTGCATAAATAAAAGTATGTCAAAATGACTGACGCAATTGAATGTTGACCTAATAGGTTAACTTTGAATGGGGTAAAAGTTTGTTAGAGCGACTCTATATGCAAGAATGAACTTTTCGGGGAAATGTGCGCAAAACCCCAAACACGCCTATGCTCTTATATTAAGCGCTGCGAAAATATACTAAGTGACTTACCCCTAAACATGAATTAATCGCTCTTAGTACGTTTCAGTGCGGCTTTGTTGCAGCACTAAAGCTACGTGGTCTTTTGATACGGTTAGGCGACCCGGTAGCTCTTGGGCATCCCGATGTGAGTAAAGCGATTTAAAATAGAACAACCGAGTAACATTTCCTTCGATTGATTTTCAAACTCTCTGCAGTGTAATGTATTGCCTATTATCTTCTTGTAACGTTGCATGGCAGTCTCTGAGATATTCCGTTTTCCATATTGACGCACGCTCTGCCAACCGATAATGCCAAGGGCAAAGCAACCTATCAGGTTGCTCATCCGCTTTGGGTGATGAACCTCATCGGCAAACGTATTGTCTTTCGGCGGTATAACAATCTCAGCATCCGGGAAATGATTCTCTAATGTCTGGTACACCGCATTGGTATCATACATTTTGTCGGCACTTACGTGCTCGATATCCTCTGTGATGGACTCGCACAGAGCACCGACAACCTGATCATCCATGGTTTTTTTATCGGCAAGGATTGCGCTTTGAATTAAGTGACCCTCATCAACAGCAAAGTGCGCCTTTCGCCAGCTTCGTTTTGCATTAACCTTATGTTTCTCCTGGTGCCACTCATCCTTCCCGAACCGCTTGAGTCCCGTAGAATCAATGGCTATCGCTGCAATTTTGTCGTCTGGTTGTTCATTGGCGCCGCGAGATTGAGCTGCTTCAGCCGCTTTGATAACAGCGTATAATCAGGGTGCGGCAACAAAGCCTTCTGACGGCGTAACGTAATTTAGGCGGCTATGCTTATGTTCGGTATTATGCCAATGATGGACAGGAAAACTAACAGGTCGTTAATTGCTGCCGTAGGCAGCCTATGTT
The DNA here is from genome assembly GCF_003025615.1 of Photobacterium frigidiphilum. Classification (GTDB taxonomy): domain Bacteria; phylum Pseudomonadota; class Gammaproteobacteria; order Enterobacterales; family Vibrionaceae; genus Photobacterium; species Photobacterium frigidiphilum. The sequence continues at coordinate 20,233 of NZ_PYMJ01000046.1, forward strand.
CTTACGAACTTTAACTCTTAATCGTCTGAGTCACTTTATCTGGGAAGCCAATTTAACTCTTAATCGTCTGAATCACTTTATCTGGGAAGCCAAAGTATTTTTGTGCACCATCATGATCGAGTAATAAACAGTTATTTGAGGCTGCAATATAAGATTTGTCGTTAGTCGTGAAAATGACCGTCGCTTCTGCCAATTTCTCAGTAAATAACTTATTAATGTATTTTACGTATTCTTTTTCGCAGCCCACAAAAGGCTCATCAATAACAATGACCCCTTGATCACAGCAACCGAGGCCAAGTGCCATCCGTAATGACTGTTGCACACCATTAGGTAATTGCTCGACATAATCTGACGACATATGTGTATCTAGCCCGTCGGGTAACCATGGGTGTAAGTCAAAGAAGTCGATAATTTCTTCCATTTGATGTTTCGCAATGACACCGTCATGAATGATGAAATTAGATTCCAGCGTTCCTTCAAAAATGTGCAGTTCAAAAGGAATGTAGTTAATGGCTTTACGATAGCGGAAATTATTAAACTGCTTAATGTTGTAACCATCCAGTAAAACGCCGCCTTGATAGCGATCTTCCAATCCAGCCAATATACTGAGAAGAGTCGTTTTTCCTGAACCTGAAATACCCGATATCGATACTTTGTCACCAGCTTGTACGTTAAAGGCAAGGTTAGTTAATCCATTCGGTGCGCCTTGGTAGCGATGAGTAAGGCCATTAACGGTGATATTCCCTTTAAAATGTCGAATAGGCGGGCTTTTTTCTAAATGATGACGATCGTCATTTAGCGACATTAACGCGTTAATCTGCGTGCTAGCAGCCTTAATGGTTTTGAACTTGGTAATGGAGTTGTAAATGCCCATTATCGGTCCTAGTGCTTTCCACACTAAGATGATGATGGCAAGCATTGCCCCTGCTTCTGTTTCCCCCGCCATTACGCCTAAGACGGCTGTGATAATACTCGCTGTACCAATGGCTTGAATTAATCCTTGTCCCATGGATTGGATTTTACCGTTGGTTATCGAAACACCTTTGGCATCATCCAAACTTTGGTTATGTGCGGCATGAAAACGTGAACGAATAACACGCAGTAACGGTAACCCTTGAATGGTATTAATGCTGCGTAATAGCTCATTCCATTGATAAGAGACCATGGCATTGGCGCGTGAACTTTTGGCTGTTGCTTGGGTGTAGATATAGCGAGAATACACGCAGAACACTAACATCAAGGCAATACCGGCTAATACGGTAAGGGCGGCAGAGCCTGAAATTATGGTGATTGCCAAAATGAAGATAATAACAAACGGCATGTCAAAGTAGCTGAGTGTTGATTCAGCTGTCACCAATTTCCGCAGTTGGTCGATGTCTTTCAAACGGGCTAATTGTGACGATACCCCTGCCGATGACGTCATTGAATAGGGTAGCCATAACAGTTTGCTAATGACATTTTGGGATATATGAGTAGCAAGATCTTTACCAGATGTTGCGAGTATATTCATTCGAATACGTTTGAATCCATATTCAGCAAACGCTAGAAATATCGCAAGTGCTGTTAGCCAAAATAGAGTGGTTTCAGAGCCAGAGGTTAGCGCGAAGCTATAGACTCCCATGATAAAAAATGGCTGCATGGCACCAAGTACATTGATGATCAAACTAAGCAGCACTAAACTTTTTATTTCATCGTTATAACGGTAGAAAGCGTATTTAATCCAGTTAGATTTATCTTGGGATTCTGGTGGCGGTTCTCGGAATATTTTCGAATATTCAGATATTTCACACACCGTACATGCTTCATTGGTGAGCGCATGTTCAAGCAGCACATTGTTTCGGTAGTCGAACAGCTTTGCCATGCCGTTTTCAATACCTAAAAAGATGGTGCACACATTATCGAATTCGATAAAAGCAGGTACGGAAACGTGTTCCAACTGATGCATATTAGGGTAACGTTGTTTTTTACATTCGTAATCTAACCGTGACAAGGTACTGGCAAAGCTGTCGATGTCTTTGTCTTGCGGAATAAAGGCATCGGTTAATATTTCGGGGGTGCCTTCCCACTGCAGCGTGACTAAAGTATAAGCGATACCTAATATGGTTGGAGAGTCACGATAACGCTCTTTGAATTTATCTGACCCAAAGTCGCCTAGTCGTTCTTCGGTATTGCTGAAATCGATCAATACACTCATGCGGCAACCACCTTCTTCATGAATTTATGCTTAACCAAACGGGTGTCGAGCTGCCCCAACTTGTTGCTGACGATAATGCAGATGAAGTTGTTAGATTTTGGTGCAATACACGATAATAATAAACGTCCAAACTGCTCGTCATACACCATGTCGATATCATCAATCATTAATACTGGTTTGTTACTGAGTAAGGCTCGAACAATCAATAATGCAAATAATATTTGACGCGAAAACGGTAACTGAGTGTGGCTTGATATTTGGGTATAAAAACCATTCTTTAAACCATCTATATTGTTTTTTATTGCTAAGTTTTCGCACAAGGAAAAAGCGGCATTATTCAAGTGTGGGCGAAAACATGTGAGATTATCGATGATCGAACCTTCCACCAATGCGGTATTTTTATCGACTTTGATGATGTCATTTCGCCATGTGGCATATTCAATATCTGCGAGCGGTTGTTCATTGACGTGAATCGTGGTGGCATTATCGTGTGTATCACGCGTCAGACATCGTAGAAGGTGGCTTTTCCCCGTTCCGCTCGCACCAGTGAAGAGGTGAATACTTCCCTTAGAAAGCTCAAAATTTTGTGGGGGCGTTATTCCATCGATTGGTTGAATGCTGAGCGTGAGACTATTCACGGGTTGTAGGGGAATATCCTCATTGGCTGTGGCTTCTAATTCCAGAAGTTCACAAATACGCTCAATGTGCATTTGGTTTACCCGCCAGCGGCTTAGGGTTCTCATTACTTGCTGGTAAGGGGCAAAGTAGCGATTGGTGAGAAGAATAACGGCAGCCATAACCCCTTGGCTAATTTCCAAGTTGATGACAGCACGCGCACAAAGCACCACCACTAAGGCGACAGAGAGTTGTTGAATTAAGTTTAAGGTGAGATTAAAAGATGATTCAAGGCGTTCGTATTCAATGCTTTGGGTTTCACGTTCTCCGATCATTTCGACCATCACGCTTTCTACGCGATATTCCATGGTACGGCTTTTAATGTCTAATGGGTTAGAGACGATCTCGATAATCTTGGAGTTGGTTAACCCTTCGATATCAGATCGTTGTGATAAAACATCGACCCGCTTTTTAGCAAGAAAGCGTGCAGTCACAAATAAAATGCTTGAAGCGATGATCAGTGCCAGGCCTGCCCACATATTGATCAAGAAAATGATCAATACGGTAATGGCGCTAGTGCCACCGTTGATCAGCGCTTTGATCGATTCTCCGCCGAAAAACTGTTTAATATCAGGGATCGTTGAAATACGCTCGAGGTATTCCCCCATTTCCAAACGGTTAAAACGTTCAATATTTGCGGCACAAATAGCAAGAAAGACACTGTTGGTTAGCTGGCTTTCAAACCGTTTCATAATGACCGATACTAAGTATTCTTCTTGGCGTTTTAACTGATAGTCGATAAAGATGGCTGTCAAAATGACGGCAAATAATAACATCAACGAGTTGGTTGATTGATTCGGTAAGATACGGTCAAAAATAATCAAAATAGAAAAAGGTAATACCAAGCCGAGTAGCGTGGTCATGATGGTAGAAAAGACCAAGTATACTTTATCTATAGGGCTGATCTTTCGAGTAAATAAATGACTTTTCATTGTTTACTCCTTTTATTGAACCAAGAGATGTAATGGAATAGGGGAGTCGGTTTTTCTGTCGCTGACGGGTGACATTTGTTCCGCTATTTTCCCAATCGTATTCATATTCAGGTTGCCAATCAGCTCGTTCAGTTGTACCAAGTTAATGATGTAGTCGTAGCGGGCGCTCTCATAATCACGAATGCTGCTAAATAACTTACTTTCAGCGGAAAGGAGATCGGTGATTGTACGTGTACCTAATTTATGGGCTTTTTGAATGCCATTATAAGAGGCGTAATTGGCTTGAATAATAGTTTTTAAGCTGGCTAACGACGCGGAATAATCGTTAATGTTGTAGATGAATTCATCGAACTGTTGCTGGCTTTGATCTTTACTGTCTTGTAAGTCAATTTCGGTGCGTTCTATGTCGAATTTGTTTTGTTCATAGCGGTAGTAATCACGACCGCCATTTAAAATTGGCACATCGAGCTTTAGGGTGTAGACCGCTTCTTCTGTCACCCCATTATCAGGAAGTACCGTGGCTGAAGCATCGTTGGTATCATCATAGGTATAACCGATACTGCCCGTAAGTGAAGGTACAAAAGTAGCCCCCGTTTCTTTTAGGGTTTGTCTGCTTTTTTTGACTTGCTGCTGAGCGATAAGTAAGTCATAACCCGAAGTATACAAGATGTCGTTTAAGCGACGTTCTCGATCTGAAGGGATCTCGGTGAATTCTATCGTTGATTGCAGATCGTAGTCGGGATTTAAAGGGCGCTGAACAATCATTTCAAGCTGAGTCAGTATGATTTTTTGATCTTTTTTCAAAGTGCGTAGCGTGTTTGCGGTACCTTCTTTTTGGGCTAATACTTCGTATTTTTCAGTACCAGCCATATTGCCTAGTTCGACGTTACGCGTTATTAATTTTAAACGGGAGATCGAAGAATTTAACTCTGCCTGAGTCGCGCGAATTTGGGCGCTACTTTTCAAATATTCAAAATAAGTTGTAGATGCATCTCGAATAATGGTTTGGCGTGTTTGTTCGGTTTTTAGGGTTTCAATATCAACATCAATACGCGTGTTGGTGTGTGAATAAATATCACCCAAGTTAAATAGCGTTTGTGACAAAGTAACGTTAACGCCGTGGTCATTATAACTGTTGTTGGTATTAGGCCCCGATGTTTGATGTGTAGTACCATCATTCCAATTGGTATTGGCAGAAACATTTAACGAAGGGAGAAACTTTCCACGGTTAATATCGAGATCATATTGTGACGATCGTAAGCCAGTTTCAGCGCTGTTGAGTGACAAGTTTTCTTGTAAGGCTATATCGACCACTTCCAATAAATTGGCAGCAGAGGCTGTTAAGGGCTGTGAGAACCCCAATAATAAAGCACATGACATTACGGTTGAAACGCTAACAGATTTTCTTAATTGCCATGTATTTTTTAATAACTTTAATGATTTCATCACTTTTATACGGCTTGCTGATGACATAGTCCATCCCTGCTTCAATACATGACTTGTGCTCTGTTGCACTGGTGAGTGCGGTTGCGCCAATAATGGTGGCAGGTTGGTTAATATCCTTTTCCTGTTCCCGCTGGCGAATTAATTTTGTGGCTTCTAGCCCTCCCATACCAGGCATAATGCAGTCCATGAATACAATATCGGCACCGTGCTTTTTCATGTATTCGACGGCTTGTGCGCCATCGCTAACGGTATGGGAGTCATAACCTTGTTTGCTGAGTAGCTTTTTCAATAAGAATTGCTGTACGCGATCATCTTCAACAATCAAGAAAGTACTTTGAGTTTGTGTATTGGTTTCTTCGGTTTCTTTAAGCGCTTCTGATAAATTAGGAATGAACTCATACGGTATTAACGGGGTATAGAACACGCGATCAACATATTCATGGGTATCTTGCACCGTGCTTGATTCTGATGCCGCTAAAAATAATTTTGTTTTAGCAGATTTTTTCAGACGTGAGTGTAACGTCTTACAGAAAGATTTTAGCTGAATGCCTTTTAGCGTATCGGTGATAATAATGGCATCGTAATTACCAATAACAGGTAATGATTGGAAGATGTCATTGGCGGTGCGGATCACCTCAACCGTTGCACCATATTGAGTTAAAATTCGTGACATGATATCGATTTGTAGTGGGGAGTCGGTACAAATCATAATGTGTTTATTTTCAAGCGAACGTTCAACGCGATAAAAACTCTTTGGCGTAATATCAATGGCAATATGCAGCTGCTGAAAATACTGTACTGGTAAGTCGTCGTGATGGTTTTTTGATGCTTGAAACCATAAGGATTTAAATCGACTAACCTTGGTTAAAATAGCTTTAGACCATTCATCATTAATGCCACTTTTTTCTTCGACAGGATCCCATAACGTGTCTTGGATTCTGGCAAGATCCACGTTATCGGTTGGCAGGAATAAAATTTCAAAGATCAAACGGGTTTGTTCAACGTCTTCTGCTGCTTCAGTGCGGATCCTCAGTAAAATGTGTTTTTCATTTTGTGCCGATATAGCATTAGAGAGTTGTAAGAATAGAACCCAAAATAGGCTGGTGGAATTCCCTTCAATGACTTCTGGTAAGTTATCATCTAAGTAGCATTCTAAGGTACGTTGTGATTGCTGTGTTTTTGCGGTTAAGTGCACAATCAATTCAGACATGAAAGGTAAAAAAGACACTTTGCCAGTTTGACTCTTATTACCACCAGAAATTAATCGATTATAGTTATCAGCAAGATCGGATAAGGTATTTGTTGCCAGCGTAATATCACGTGCCATTACGGCACCATTCTCGCCAGCATCTTGTGCCATTAAGCGTACCCCACCTTGAATAGTGTTGGTCATTCCGCGAATTTCATATCCAATAAGGGCGTAAAGTTGGCGGTATAAATCGGCGTTACGTTTTTGAAATTCAATTTCTTGATACATGGACGACAGGTTGGCGAAGATGCGTCTTTCTGTCGGGGTTGTTTCGAGGTTATTAAGTCGGGCCTGAATACCTTTGGCATCGATATTTTCAAGCTGAGTGGCAAGCTGTTCAACATCATGATGAGTGTGTGTATTGCGCTTGTTCACCTGCTTTCTACGAGATACTTGCATTAATGCGAGAACAATAGCCATGCCGGTACTGAGTGCAAAAATTAAAAGAGCTTGATAAAAAAGTTGTTGTTGCGCGTTGTAATAATCAGCTTCAACAATATTGATGAGGTTTTGATGAGCAGCTTGTAGTGCGACATAGCTGTTGAGTAACGATTGTTGAAAGATAGTGATATCACCCGTCGCCAGATATTTATCAATCGATACTTGCAACCGTGGGTGTACTACATTACCCACTAAACTGACTTTAGACTTTTCAATGGAAGCAAGGTGCTCAAAACCAGTGATCTGTTGACGTAGTTCGCTAATAGGCAAACCAAGGTAGGGTGAACTGGGTACGCATTGTGTTTTCTCACAGCCAAAGGCTGTTTGCATTAGCGTTTCAGTTTTACTTACCAATGCTGCTGAACTTTGCAGTAAATTAGATTGTAAGCTGGTGGTGTAATCGGCGTTATTATTCAGCCAGCGCCAACCTACTAGAGTTTGTGCGATGATAAACCCTACAAGTAAGATGAATGAGATTCCAGTGATTGTATTCTTTGATGTATTCACAAATTCTTACCTCTCATCAAATGCGTCTTCCATGGCACTCATTACTGGTTTTAATGCGTAATCAATGGCGTAGCGTGAACCTGTCTTAATATCGGCAGTGAACTCCATGTAGGGTGATAGCGTGTATTTGGCGCCAGATTTTTCAAGAAAATCTTGTTGAATAGTGATCTTCGCAATATAGAATTCATTTTCTTCTTCTTCGTATGACGAACGACTGATCGAGTTAATCGTGCCTGAAATAAACCCATATTTGGCAAAGTTATAGGTGTCAAACTTCAATTTCACTTCTTGGCCTATCTCAACAAATCCCATGTCTTTCTTTGGAATTTTCGCTTCGCCGTGCAGTGTGTTTTTGATTGGCGAAATGTCAGCAATACTTTCATTCGGAGGAATAACGGCTGATTTAAAGTTGAAATGTACTTTGTCGACTACGCCATCAACAGGTGAATACACCGTTAAGCGGTCTACTTTGTCGGTATGCTGTGGTAGTTGTGCTTTTTTCAACGAGAGATCTTTTTCAAGCTGGTTTATTTGTGTTTGGTATTCGGCATTACGGTTGGCTATGGTGTCGTTAAGTTGTTTTTCTAGTCGCGCAGATTGAAACTGCTCATTCATTACTGCTTCAGCTAGATTTTCAATCTCTCGTAACATGTTTGTTTCTTGTACTTGCATATTGAGTACATCGATGTAAGACGCCATTTCTTCTTTATAGAGGGTTTCTTTGATTGAGAGTTGCTTGTTGATTAACCCTAATTGCTTGCGTGAACTGTTAATTCGATTTTTCATCGAGACGATAAGGCGTTTTTTATGCTCAATATCAAGGCTCATTAGCTCTTGGTTTGACGTGTTTTTTTGAAATTCTTTTTGCCATGACTCAGTGTTTTGTGTGATCAGTGAGGGATAAGCACTAAACGATGAAAAGTCAGGAAGGGTTTGGTTAATTAGCCCTAAATAACGGGAGATTTCAATTTCTAATCCAACGATATCTAATGTAGCAGATTTGAGTTGAGTATTACGATCAACCGATTTAAGCCGAGCAATAGGTTGACCTGCGTAAACGTAATCGCCAGTTTTGACTAAGATCGTGTCGAGAATGCCGCCTTCTAAATGTTGTACACGCTCAATGTCTGAATCGAGCAGCATTTCACCTCGTGATGATACGACTATGTCAATTTGGGCTTGTGAAGCCAATACGATAAGTAACAGAAAAGCGGCAAACAAAAAGAGCAACGACTTATGTACGGTTGTCATTGCGCTCTTGATATAGACATTATTTTCTATCTCTATGTCATCATTGTGCTTAGATTCTACTAACGCTTTCTTTATGTGCTTTTCTATGCCCATTGAATCGACTCCTTGAAACAATGACCATCTGCTATGCCGTTAACGTTAAAACTTGTTGGTTAACTCTAGCCACTTCTTCTAAAGCTTCATTAAGACGTTGTACATCAGGTTTGTCACCGTATTTGCATAAGTTTTCGATGGTTTCCAGTTGTAGTGTGGCCTTCTCTTCACAAAGGGTTAGCAATACGCCTCTAAGGGAATGTATGGTATAAAATAACCCTTCAATATCTTGATTTGCGTATTTATTTTGTATTACGCGTATATCATCACCATGTTCTTCACTATAAAGCTCGATAATCATCGAAATCATGTCGTCGTCATCGTTCATAGAGCTACTGAATTCCGTGTAATTTATCATTATAATTTCCCTTTTCTTTCCCCAGTTGAAACCTAACATTCAAACATAAAATGGTTCGCTAACAATAATATATGGTCTAATTTTGACTATATATCAAGACAAAAAAGCAATTCTTAAATTTTCATTTATCTCATAATATTTTTCATGCTAATTAGCCATTTTTTTGACGCCAACTATGCGTAATGTCACTATTTTTCTATTGATAGAAAAATTATGTTCAATATATTTGCCAAACCATTTTTGTTGTTCTTATGTGTATATAGGAAAGTTTATTGTGTACATAAATAACGGCACTTTACGGAGATCTCTAATGGCGAAAAATAAAGATGGTAAGTATCATGATAAAAAGAATGATGACAACAATGAATTGAATGATGCTGTTGAGAATATTGCCACGCCAGATGAAGGGACAGGTGACCACCGTGGGCATGATAGACAGAATTTGCAAAATACTGTTACTGCAGCCACAGCTACCGGAGCTGAATCATCAGATTTAGCTGATGAAATGAATGCAGCGCTAAATGAAAACCCTTCTAGATCGGGTCGAGAAGAGCAAGGAGGGCAACGCCGCGCAGAAGAACACAATGCTAACGATGATGATAAACCACAAGGGCGAGGTGGTAATAAGACAGCACAAGAACCAACAAATAATGGCCGTGATAATAATGATAATGATGCGGCTGGTGGAAATGAACCACAATCTGTTGGTGGTAATACGCCACAAGGTTCGCCATCTGGCAGCGGTAATGATACGCCTCAATCAAGAGGAGGTGGTGTAACCTCAGAGCAACAAACTGCGGGAGGTGCTGGTAGCGGTCGAGGAGGACAAGCCCGAAACCTAGAGGTAGACACGGCGACAACCAGTGAAACGTTTGAGGTTGATGTTACAGATGCGACTGCTGCTGATTTATCTGTTGAAGATGAATTTGATACTAAGAGCAACTCAGAAACAATAGAAATCCAAGTTAATAACGTGAACGACGAAGTCGTTATTGATGATGAAATTGCACCTATGTTCGATGGTGTCGAAGATACACAGATTGTACTTACTGAAGCTGAATTATTGGCAAATGCGAGTGATGTTGATGTTGATGGTGATGATTTAAGTGTCGAAAATTTAAGTATCGAGAATGCGACGTTTGAAATTGAGATTGATCCTGATACGGGTGAAAAATCATTTGTTGTTACGCCAAATGAAAATGTAAATGGAGAGTTGAAAGTAACGTTTGATGTATCAGATCATAATGGTAGCGAAGTTGCCTCTGGTGCAACGTTGAATGTTACTGCCGTCAATGATTTGGCAGTCGTCACTCCAACCGATATTGATGGCACCGAAGATACCAGTATCACCTTTACTCAAGAGATGCTGCTGCAAAATGCTACCGACATCGATAGTGATGATCTGACCGCGCTTAACCTGAGTATTGATGCGCAATATGGCTCGGTCATCGACAATGACGATGGTACATTCACCTTCACCCCAACCGCCGATTATAACGGTGATGTGCCTTTCACCTTCGATGTCGATGACAACGATGGTGCGGTGACTCCAGCTTCTGGTAACCTCGATCTTGCTGCAGTAAACGATGCCCCTGTACTTGCAGAAACCTCGTACATTGTAAATGAAGACGGCAGCATTGTGATCACTGAAGCCTCATTAATTGATAATGCGACAGACGTGGATAACAATGCGTTATCAGTGGCAAGTATCAGTGCGGATGAACACGGAATCGTCACTCAAAGTGACAATGGTGATTGGGTGTATACCCCAGATGCTGATTATAGCGGTGACGCGAATTTAACCATCACCTTAAATGACGGTACGGTCGATGCTGAGTTCACTGCCCCCGTAACGATCACTCCCGATGCCGATGTACCTTCGTTAACTGTGTCATTGACTGACATGACCTTAGCAGAATATGGCGTGGGTCAAAACAGTGCTCTCACCGGTTGGCATACCGACAATCACAATAACTATATCGAAATTCATCAAGATTATGTCTACGGGGTGGGTGATAACCGTGGGGGCGTAATTGAATTAGAAGCCAATCGTGGTGATGAATCAAACTTGTACACCAACCTTGATGTGCAAGCTGGCGATGTGGTGATCTTGTCGTTTGATATGTCTGCGCGCCTGAATTATGAAGGGGCAGATTCGCAAGTTGATATTTACTTTGAAGGGGTGTTGATTGACTCCCTTGCTCCAGAAGATGCGGGGTGGGGAAACCACACCTATCAATTAACCGCGACAACTGATAATCCTCGATTAGAATTTGATTCGCCTGATGACAACGGCCTCGGTGGGTTGCTTGATGCCATCACTGTCGTTAAAGACATTATTGAAGATCAGGCCGTGCCTATCGTTATTGATAGCGCAACACTGGATATCGATGATTCTGAATCACTGCAATCGATTGTTGTTGATGGCTTACCTGATGGTGCCACCCTGACGGATGGAGACAACATCTTTACCGCCAGCAGTGATGATAACAGTGTCGATGTGTTGGGCTGGGATTTAAGTAGCTTAAGTTTCCAAGGTGCTGAGAACTTTAATGGGTCAGTGTCATTAGCTGTTACCTCGACAACGGTTGAAAACAGCACCCTTAATGATGAAACATCCGAAACTGCGTCAACAACCAGCAAGCTGGAGTTTGAAGTACAAGCGGTGAACGATGCAGTCGTGATCGATGCCGACAGCGTACCGCAGTTTAACACCGATGAAGATGCTGAAATTATCATCACAGAAGCGGCTTTACTAGCGAATGTCAGTGATGTAGACGGTGATGACCTAATCGTTACTAATCTGACTATCGATAACGCCAACTTTACAACTGTGATTGACAGTGAAACGGGCGATAAGTCGTTTATTGTCACGCCGAATCAAGACGTGAACGGTGATTTGACCATTACGTTCAATGTGTCTGACCAAAACGGTAGCCTTGTTGCCTCTGACGGTACATTAACGGTTGAAGCCGTGAACGATGCGGCGGTTGTGGATGATAAAACCTTCACCATTAATGAAGACGGTACCATTACTTTTACCGATGAACAGTTATTACTGGATGCTTCGGATGTCGATCATGATGATCTAACCGTTGATTCTGTGACATACGGTGGAGCCGATGGTGTATTCACTGATCACGGTGATGGTACGTATACCTTTGCACCGAATGAGAATTTCAACGGCGACGTTGATCTCAGTTTTACTGTTAGCGATGGTACAGCCTTAACCCCTGTGAATATCGACATTCATATCGAGGCTGTTAATGATATTCCTGTCGCAGGCTCTACCTCTTACTCTGTGAACGAAGACGGTATTCTCACATTTACTGATGACCAATTACTTGCTAATTCCAGCGATGTGGAAGGCGAAGTCAGTATTGATGCTGTCACGTATTCAGGCACTGACGGCATACTGACCAATAATGGTAATGGTACATACTCTTTTGCCCCTAACCCTAATTTTGAAGGTGATGTCGCATTTGATGTCACGGTAAAAGATCAAGATGGCGCTACGGCAGTTACCAGCGCCGAGGTTGATGTGCTTGCTGTGAACGATACGCCAGTCGTAACAGAAAATGTGGCATATAACGTTAATGAAGATGGCACGATTACACTGACGCAAGAACAGTTATTAATGCATGCATCAGACGTAGATGGTGATGATTTAACTGCTACTAATCTTCAACTAGAAGCCTTCGGCTCAGTTGAAAAGCATGAAGATGGGTCGTTTACCATTACGCCCGCAGAAAACTTCAATGGTGACTTACAGTTAACGTTCGATGTGACTGATGGTCAAGAAATCGTATCTACGGGGCTCGATTTAACCGTTAATCCGGTGAATGACCCAGTGGTTGCACAAGATGACAGTAGTCTTGATGGAATGGATCCGCTGATTCGTTTAGATGCTGCACCAGAACATGGTTCGGTACAGTATCTGAATGAAGACGACGAATGGGCTGATATGGTTATTGGCTTAACATACCCAGCTGATACTCAAGTACAGTTCACCCCGAATACCGAAGAGATTCAGTCTGATACGCGAGATATTCGTGTGGGTAGCTTCGACAGGGATACGTCAACGCGCATTTTTGATGGTAAAGCGACTGTAGAAGATTGGGGTACCGTTGATGGTGATACTGCGGTCTATGTTGAAGACGGCGTCACTGTTACGACTCAAGTGAATACGGGGGAATTGGCTGCTTGGAATGGTGCTGGTAATTCTCAAGGTGCGGGGATTGGGAATGATTCAAGAGACGGCTTAGATTCCAATGAAATATTGACCGTCACGGTAGAAGGGGAAGATGTTAATCAGATTACTTTTCAGCTTGATGGCTTAGGCAGTTACTTTGATGCGAATAGTAGTCATGCTACAGAAGTGATCATTCATGCTTATGATGTAGAAGGAAACTTAATTGACACCCAAGGCGGTTATCGTGACTCTGGTGAATATCAAGATACTTACGCGTTTACGACAGATGTACCCGTTCATCACTTTACCCTTGGTACAACAGGCAGCAATGGTACGTATGTTGTTCAAAACATGACGGTGTCACGTACCATGTCTGAAGAAATTCAAATGACGACGATTCAGTCGGATGGAAGTGAAATCAGTTATTCCTTAAACCTCGATCTCAACCACAGCACTGCCGACCAAACGTTGGATGTCACCGAACAGTTAATTGATGTTAACGAAACAATTTTATCTCGCGCCATTGAAGTTGAAGAAGACGGTCAGCTTGTTATTCAAGCCGCAGATTTATTGCTCAACGACAGTGATGTCGATGGCGATACCTTGTCTATTTCAGCTGTTGCGGCAACAGATGATACACATGGTACTGTGCATGTAGATGACAATGGCAATGTCGTTTTTACCCCTGATGCTGATTATAACGGACCAGCTTCTTTTACCTATACCATAACAGATGGTAATGGCTCTTATGATACGGCAACGGTATCGGTAAACGTGACTCCAGCTGATGATCTTCCTGTTGCCCCAAGCCTGAGTTTTAATGTTGATGAAGATCAGGTATTGGTCATTGATCCTGCTTATATTTTAAGCCAAGCCAATGACGTGGATGGAGATCAACTCTCGTTAGAAAGCCTATCGTTGAAACAACCTCAAAACGGCAGTTTACAGTTACAACAAGATGGTATGTACCACCTCATCACACCACCTGACTTTAATGGGTTAATCGAGCTAGATTACCAAGTGTCTGATGGTAACAATGTGGTCGATGGCGGTATGAAAGTCGATGTATTACCTGTTAATGATGCTCCGTTTAATGGCGGTAATGCGCATTTAACCACTTACGAAGAGGGTGCCTTCACCTTTAATACCAATGATATGTTGGATTTGTTTGGTGATATTGATGGAGATGCTTTAGTTATTTCTCGCATCATTAATGCTGACGGTGACGAAAGTGGAACGATTGAAGATAACGAAGACGGAACCTGGACATTTACCCCAACGGGTGATTACGCAGGTACAACTGAACTGCAAATAGAAGTGAGTGACCCTGATGGGTTAACCACCATGCTGACCATGCCTATTTTTGTCCGCCCTGTTGCAGATGGCGCCGTGATAACAACAGATCACGATGGACCACTTGTTTTTGATGAAGATACCACAGGTTTACTGGGGTTGAATGTCGATATGATCGACTCGTCAGAAGTCTTAAGCCATTTAGTTATCACAGGTTTCCCTGTCGGATTTGAGGTTTCTGATGGTGTACATTCTGTGATGATCACAGAGCCAGGACAAATTGTTGATGTTACCGAATGGAGTTTCAATGATCTTTCGATTACTCCACCACAAGATTTCTCAGGTAACTTCTTCATTACTGTTTCGGCAACGACTGCAGATTATGGTGAAACCACATCAAGCCAAATAACCCAACCGACAGATACCTATGCAGATTTCGACGTGGCTGAAAGTGGGGCGTTAACTCTTACCACTGCTGATCTTTTAGCGATGGTTGATGATATTGAAACCTCACCATCAGGTGAAATACACGGTGTACACCTTATTGATCGCAGCCAAGGGGAACTGGTTGATAACGAAGATGGCACATGGTTATTTACTCCAGCTGATGGGGTAGGCGGTAACGTTGATTTTGCTTATCAAGTAAATCATGACGGTGAAAGTAGTGATGTACAAAGCTCTATTGCTGTCAATGAAGCCGATGAGGCTGACTCAAATACAGCTCCAAGCGTTGATGCTGTTGTAACAACAGAAATAGAAGCCGGAAACACGCTAACGTTTAATGACGGTGATATGTTGGCACAGTTGTCTGATACACAAGGGGATACGCTTAGTATCGAATCTGTGCAATTAATTACAGGTCAAGGTGTGTTAGAAACCAACAGTGAAGGAGAATATACGTTTGCCCCTGCTGACGGGTATACTGGTGGGGCGCATATTGCCTTTGTTGCGACTGATGGTGAAGAAAGTGTTCGCAGTCATTTCACGGTTTATATTAATGAAGCAGAAGACGATGCTTCCCAACAAAGTAGCGATTTCACACTGGATGAATTCGGCGCCTTACACTTGGCTGAAAACGATGTTCTGGCAGCGCTGAACCTTGATTTATTATTGGATGTTTCGTCTGTTGAATATAATGGTGATGCGGGTACTTTGGTTGAAAATGGTGACGGTAATTGGGTGTTCTGGACTGATGATGACTTTAATGGCCAGTTGGATCTCGATATTAGTACAACAGACGGTGATAGTATGGTGATGCATTCGCTGCAACTTGATGTAGCAGAATATGAAGCCCCTGAAGCTTCTCTGCCAGCAGAACGTCAAGCTGATGAAGCTTCTTCACAAGAAAATCATGATACACAGACGGTTACGTTGGATGTACAAGCAGTGGTAAACAACGATTCTACCAACGATAGTGAGGCTGATATAACAACGGCACCGGGTAGTACGGTACGTATTGATATTCCTGATGATGTGGCAAATAATCCTGATGTTGAGCAAGTTGAAATCAGTAACCTGCCAGAGGGCGCGACTATTTCAAACGGTATTTTGAATGATGACGGTTCGTATACGATCAGTGGTAACTTATCGCGCCCTGTGAAAATAGAGCTTGCCGATGAAAATGAAGGAAAAGAAGAAATTACTTTCGAAGGGCAATCAGACATTGGTACACCGATTGAAGGCGCCATAGGTACTGTAATAATTGAAGTGGATGATGACCATGCCATGCAGTCTGGGCATCGAGGCAATGATAATTCCCGTGGTATACATAACGATGATGATTCTAGGGGAGACTGGATGCAGGGTGATAACCGCGACCAAGGCGTTGATGCTATGGATGACAGTGCATCGTATGAACACGATGAACATACTGTTCAGCAAGATGATTCTAGCGTGATAGATGACAGTTATCAGTAACGGTTGGCTTTAATGTAATGAACCATCCCACTCCATAACGTCCCGTCAGGCTATGATTATGGTGACAATTAATAAGCAATTAATAAGCAATTAATTGATAAGTGGGAGAGAGTGATGGTCATTAACTTACTGGGTATTGATAGCGCGATAAAGGTAGTGCCATTTCCCCTTCACTTTGACATAAGTTTCGTCGAGCTGCCATGAGATGTCTGTCCGGATGAATTGATGGCGACGTAATTTCTTCCGTAATACTGGAGCGTATTCAATAAACCAACGATAAATGGTCGAACGATTCACCGAGATCCCTCGCTCTGCCAACATATCATTGAGGTTGGCATAGCTCATTGGTGTTGAACCATACCATCGCAAGCACCAAAGGATGATTTCAGGAGAAAAATGTTTCCATTTGAATTCATTCTTAGTCATTGGGCGCTCAGAGGGTTAGGTAAAGGTGGAATTTTGGGTTGTGTCGCAAACTGGAGTGCTGAGTTATGATCTCCGCCAGCACTCATTACC
>NZ_PYMJ01000047.1 GCF_003025615.1 Photobacterium frigidiphilum
TGCGAAAAAGATTAAATAAATTGACGCAAGCCGATCACGTCAGTTAGATTTTACGAAGGTCTACAATCGAATGAGATTGTGATCGCCATCGATGTTATAGAGCGATCGGCATCATGTTAATACGCAAGAATATCGTTATCGGCTAATACGCCACGGTATAGGTATTTAGATAAATATAACAAAGCTGATTTACCCCGCCCAACATGACGACAATCAACGACCCATTTCTGAGGTAATCGATGAGGTATCGTCAATTTTAGTGTGTCAGTGATGTGGCTGAGTAAACGCGCTCGCCACACGTTAGCTAAAGCAAAGGCATTGAATAGATACTGATTTTTACAGTTTATCCATTGCCGTTTATTGGTATCAAAACCGCCGCCAGTGACCACCATATGAATATGCGGGTGTAAATCTCGGCGTCGATTATGAGTATGAAGCACCGACGTAAATCCGATAGTCTCACCCATGCTCTTAGCACGATCCGCGAAGTCTTTTATTATTGAGGCGCTGACCGTAAACATCGCTTGGTAAATCTGTTTGGGAAAGCATTTCGCTAAGGGGCGAAGCTCAGCGGGTAAGGTAAACGTCACCATAAAGTAGTCGATAGGTAAGAGCTTACTTTGTTGTTTTTCAAGACAATCAGACGTGGTTCGGTGCTGGCACCGAGAGCAGTTACGATGTCCACAGGACATCGGAGATTGCACTTGATGTTCACAGTACTGGCAATGCCACTGGCTGTAGCCGTTTTGTTCGGTGTGGCAGGTAAGCATAGCGTGAATCGCCAGGCGAATATCAGACGTCATCGATGAGGAATATGCTGTCATCAACTCATCAAGATGGTCGTATAAAAGCGATTGGAACATCATACTTTTATCTCCCACATGAGGGTTAACTCGTTAGCGAGTTGGTTAATCGCCTGAGAGGTATTTTTACGTGATATATCGGTGAGGTGAGTGTAACGCGCCGTGGTGTTTAAACTGTTATGTCCGAGTAGATGTTGGACAGAACGTAAATCTAATCCTGGTTCTAACAAGTGAGTTGCGTAGCTGTGACGTAAATTATGCGGGCTGATTGACTTGGTGATCCAACACTCTTTAATGACAACCCGCATGGCTTTTTGAACCCCGCCACGATCCATGAAATTATCAATAACTCGGTTGTGAGAAGGAAACAAAAAACAGGGGTGTTTGTGGGTTTGCCAGAAATAACGTAAGGCATGCAAGGTACGTCGAGGAAGTGGAATGAAGCGATCTTTTCCCCCTTTGGCATTACGAATGTGGACGAGCATGCGTTGGCCATCAATGTCACCAACAGTGAGATTGAGCGCTTCACCCAGCCGTAGCCCAAGGCTGTATATGGTTAAAAAGCAGACTTGGTAACGCAGTTGATGAGTAAAACTGATCAGCAGACCCACTTCTTGCGGGGTAAGAATGTCAGGTAATCACTTGTTTTGTTGTGGCTTAACGATGTTAAGCCACTCCCATTCACGATGAAGTACATGCTTGAAAAAGAACTGTAAACCATTGCGATCAACCCTGACAGTGCTCCAAGAATGGGTGTTGATTAGTTGAGCAAAATATTGTTTCAGATCGTCGGTTGAAAGGGTGTCGGGTGCTTTATCAAAGTGGTGGATAATGCGACGCACCGCACGCGAATAGGCGTCAATGGTTGCAGGGCGTTTACCTTGCAGTTTTAAGTTAGTAAGCTGTTGTTCATAAAGAAAATCGGTGCGAAGTTGTTGTTCTGCATTCATGATAAATACTCCGTAGTGATTGGAGTATTAAGGGTAGTTTTAGGGTGTTTTCGCTTCACTCTGCCGCGCAGCGGCTTCGTTCAACAAAAACATCAAGTTGATACGTTTTACTCCGCAGTTTTGGTATGGAGTTCAGTGCGTTTGGTGAGTTAGCCGTGGTGCAACTTATGTTCGGCGTTATGTATCATAGAGAGCGCGGTGAAATATACTTCCTTGATATGGCTTCAAAACGTTGAATTAACCACGCAAGTTGCACATGAAATATTTGCGAACTATGTTTGCAGGAGGGTGCCATGCAGTAGTCCGGATGTGCAAATTTAAGATCGTTGTACTTCTTTATATAGTCTCGAATAAGTCTGGATACATAATTTTTAATCCCAGCCTACAGAAAAAAAACTTGAGCTAATTACTTAAAATCTTTGCCACGCATGTTGAGGATATTAATGAATAACGGATTATGGAAACGCTCTTCTGAGCTCGATACTGGGAAGCAACATAGGCAAATATTCAAGCAAATACGTAAAGTCGGCTTGGTATCACTGGTGCTCTGTGGCTCTATCGGAGGAAACCCTAGCCAAGCAACCCCTGTGTCAGGGGACTGGAAACCCGTCATTTCAGGCAACTGGAAAGTTGGCGATGCGACTGAGGCTGGATTCGATCAAGCTGCTCTGGATAAATTAGTAATGAATATTCATAATGGTCAGTTCGCCAATACCCATGCAGTCTTAATTGAGCATGATGGCGAGCTCGTATTTGAACGCTATTTCTCTGGCCGCGATGAGGAATGGGGCCGTCCTACTGGCGTAAGAAATTTCGAACTTTATAGTTTGCA
The DNA here is from genome assembly GCF_003025615.1 of Photobacterium frigidiphilum. Taxonomy (GTDB): domain Bacteria; phylum Pseudomonadota; class Gammaproteobacteria; order Enterobacterales; family Vibrionaceae; genus Photobacterium; species Photobacterium frigidiphilum. The sequence goes on from NZ_PYMJ01000047.1 coordinate 2,586, forward strand.
TGACGTTAGATCTATTTCAAAAAGTGTCACTTCTTTGCTGCTTGGCATCGCGCTGACTGATGATGTGAAACAGGCTGTCAGCAAACCTGCGGTTAACTTTTTACCCGACATGGAACTAGAAACAACAGCGCGAAAAATCACGTTGCACCAGTTGATGACAATGACAGCTGGCTTCCAGTGGAACGAAATGACAACACCGTATAACAGCAGCAACGACGAAGTAAGGTTGTACAGACAGCGTAATCCTGCTCATTATGTGATGTCCCGGCCACTTGTGAGTAAACCAGGAAGCGCTTGGTATTACAACGGGGGGACGACGCAGGTACTTGCCTCAATGATTACGGAGCTCACAGGCAAACGCCTGGATGCATATGCCCGTGATAAACTCTTTGAGCCGCTTGGTGTTACTGAGTTTGAATGGCACGGACCAGGTCGTTGGACGCCAGATAACCCGGCTGCAATGTCCGGTTTACGACTGAAGGCTCGGGATCTCGCGAAGATAGGCTCCGTCTTTTTACATGATGGTAAATGGGGAGAGCATCAGATTGTACCTAAAGAATGGGTGGATATATCTAGCGTACGTCATGTAAAAGACGTTGGAGACTGGAGTGATAACGGCGTCTGGGGTTATGGATACCAATGGTGGGTTGGTGATCTGCGTTCGGGAGAGAGGGTGATAGCCGGCTTCGGTAATGGAAATCAGCGGCTTTTTGTCATCCCCAAGAAGCGTTTGGTGATCACAATTAATGCTGGCGACTACAACCTCTTTACAGGCCAAAGCGAACGGATCTTGCAAACTGTATTGCAAGCCCTAGATTAAACAATCTCATGCAGCGAAATACATAGGGAAACCAAACAAATCGGCTTTTACTTATTCATCGGGGTTCGAAAATCATACCAGATTACGTACATGGCTCAGCCAAGCATTAACGGGGGGGGGAAGCCCAATAGAATGGTGCTTCATCGTGTGAGTTGGCTTTGAAAACCATAAAGAAATGCAGTTCTTTGTCAATTGAATCATGCAGCTGTGGTAAAACATAACAAGGCACTCAAACTGACCTCCAACACGTGGCATTTTTGCTTCGCAAAAGTGTATGCCACGTTTTCCGGCAGCTTAGTGCGGCGTTAGGGCTTAATGTTGGTCATAGTGTCCGCCGATAGCAAATATGTAGATATAATTGTCATAAAATTTGTAAATCAGACGATCTTTCTGTGAGATCCGTTTAGACCATAGGCCTGATAAATTGTGCTTGAGAGGCTCCGGTTTACCAAGTCCAGAAGTAGGGTCAGACTGAAGCATCTCTTTTAAAAGTTTACAGAGAGCTTTGTGCAATTTCTTATCTTTTTCACGAAGTTGCTCATAGGTCGTCCAAGTATTGCCCTCAAAGACCAAGTATAGATGGCATTACCATGCCCCAATACAAGGCGAAGCTGAAAGACAATATCGATCGCTTGGGAAGCCAACTCAAACAGAGATGTTATCGAGTGAACGACATCAAGCGCATCTTCATTCCTAAATCGAACGGTAAACAACGGCCTTTAGGTTTACCAACCGTTGATGACAAGCTAGCGCAACAAAGTGTCAGCCAGATCTTACAAAGCATCTAGGAACAAGACTTTCTGCGCAATAGCTATGGTTACCGACCGAATAAGAGTGCCCATTAAGTGGCAGTCCACAGGGCGGCATTATCAGTCCGGTGTTACCGCTGCACGTAGAGACAAACTTATAAGCTGTAATCCTGAGGAGCCGTTTCATGATGCATTTTATAAACTAGGTGCTTACTTGACGGCTGTAGGTTTAACGTATGACGACATACTGGAAATGACCACATTTTAAATGTTAAAGATAATAATTATATTTATTAGTATTGGAGGGTGTAAATAAGTGCAATGATTTATGTGTCAGGCATTTTTATATTCACAACTGCTTTTATTGTCTTCGTTTTATACGAACAGAATCACTGAACAGTAAAATAATATACGGAAGTGATATTATCTACGGTATGCTTATTCAAATAATTTAGCATTTTTATTGTTGTTCCCCCTCCCTTTTTTGCTGTCTTATTTTGTTACATTTATCAAAGTAGAGTATTCACTTTAGATTGTTGATCTTAGTGATGATTCAGCGTACAGTTGTACTCTGAGTCGACTTACACGTGTAAGCTGAGTGTTTCAGAGTAGAATATAAGCGATTAAAGTTCAATGACTTGAGCTACTATCACAATTAAGTATATCATCATGGCTATAGATAATGTTTATCTATAAGGAGTAATGAGAATGATTCAAAAGATAAAGAATTGGTTAGCGCTGAGGGAAATTCGCAAAAATGACGATTGGGAGTCAGACTTTTTTTCACTATATTTTTAACTTTAAGCATGCCGAATGAAGAGTGGTGATACGTTTAATCAGCACTATGGGTTTACAGTGTATTTTTACGTCAGTCCTAAATGGTCAAGTTTGTCGTAGAGGTGAATTTGACCAACAACATGTAATGAAAGTGTATGCTGGTCGTGTTTCGTATTGGTTACTCTGAAGATTAAATAATTTTGTTTAATAAATTGGTTTCAAATTGATCAGTAGAAATTGTTAAATTTTGCGACATAATTTGGGCGTCTAATTTGGTAATGTCTTTTTCTAATGTTGGTAATGTAAGTGAGTTGTTATCTAGTAAGTAGACTTGTTTTAAACTCGAATAATAGAATTTTAGTATTATTAATGCATTAACATCATTCAATTCTGCTCTGTTTTTTATCTTAGCCAGTTTTCGATAAATTTTATTGTGCAGTTGCTTTAACTGCCAAACGTAATAGATTTCTTTAAGGTATGGGTTATCTTTGAATCGGCTTAATACACTGGCACAAACGATAGCAGCCAAAGCTACACCGATCAAATTGAGATAAAAATTGCCTGTAGATCCAGAAGGGTCAACGGTTTCTGCGCCAAACACCGCAATTAATGCCGCACCAAACACAAGAGATAACACCGCTAGACTACCAACAAAAAAAACAATCACCCGATTGATATTCTTACGATAAACAGCCTTATCAATTTCCATGATCTTCATATTTAATTTGCATCCATGTGGTGACACTTAACATAGGGGCATTCTACGGATTTTTTGTGGCAAGGGGAGAGTTATGTACGAAATAGCGGTAATTTTTTATGAAATATGTTGGATCTAACTGGGTGGGGAAATCGACATTTCCCCCACAAAGTGAAAGTTCTTATACCCAAGTCACCTCAAGCTGCTCGTTTCAGCGAGAATTTATTGGGCTCTAGGCAAGGCACTTATTTATAGACCTAGTGGCTCTACGTTGAAAATAAGTAACACCGCATAGAGCCCAATAAAACTCGCCCTTCGGGAGTGATTCAGCGTATCTACTTCTGTGTCAAATGTGTTTGAAAGGGAATGCCATTCCTACACATATTTTCCTTGAATTAAACACGCTGAGATCACTCTGAATCCTGCATCTTGAGGTGACTTGGGTATATGAGTGCAGGCAACTCATTTACTCTGTACCCTTAGTTTTTAGTACATACCCACTTCGCTTTATTAATAGCATTTTTTTGATTACTGAGCTTGGTTGTCTACTTTTTCACTTTCATGCACCCACTCATTAAACAGTTGGTACCAAATAGCCAGTATAACAGGGCCGATAAATAGTCCTAGTATGCCAGACGACACCATTCCGCCTATTGCGCCCAGCAATATGACAGGCATAGGAATATCTAACCCACGGCCCATTAATAAGGGTTTTAAGAAGTTGTCACTTAACCCTGCAAGTAAAGTCCATACTGCAAAAATGGTGGCAGTTGTTGAGTCATGAATGGAATATACATAGGCAATAACGGGTGCGACAACCAATAAAGCAGGAAGCTGAGCAATAGCGAGTACTAGAACCAAAATGGTAATTAACCCTGCGGTAGGCAAACCAATTGCGAAAACACCGATACCCACTAGAAATGCCTGAATGCAGGCAACCCCGACAACCCCCAATAACACACTACGGATCGTTGCTGTGCATAGCGTTGCCCATTCTTCGCCGTGTGCACCCGCAATACGAACGGAAAGTGTATTGACGGATTTTGAAATGCTAGTTGCATTCGCCATAAAAGCGGCTGAAATTAACAGTGAAATAACAAACATCAAGATGCTGACGATACTGTTACCAACAACCGATGCCATCATTGCCAAACCGGATGTTAGTTGTGGTAAGAATTTTGTGAAGGCTTTTTCTAGGTTGGTCGAAAAAAGTTGCCATACATCGAAAATTTGCTGGCCAATAATGGGAATGTTTGCAATTCGTTCTGTCGGGCCTGGAATCTTCAACGTACCTGAGCTGATGGTACTGGTGATACCTTCTACAGACTCAACCATTGAAATAGAAAACATAACAAAAGGAACGGTGAGAATTAGAATGCCAATAAGAGCAATAACGGTGGCGGATAAACCTCTCTTTCCTTTCAACATGTTTTCGAGCTTTACTGTTAATGGCATGAGGGCTACGGCAATAATAGCACCCCACAGAACGGGAATTAGAAAGGGTTTTACAATACCGTAAGACCACGCTAACAAAATAAATAACAAGCCAACACGTATTGCTGACTCGACCATGTTATTGATAAAAAATTGACTTTGTTTCTTGTCGTCGGGCGTTTGATTATTCATTGAGTGTCCCGTCATTAATAATATCTGGAATGTGTTGTTCGCTTACAAGGTTAGAAAATATAGTCGATAGAGATAATCTTAGAACATAGTTGAAGGTTTTGTTTAAAAGGAAAATTGACGCATAGGTTGACTCTGGTTGGCTACACTATTGTTAAAGTATTTATCTCTAATGCTGTCAAATAATGAAAGGGAATAATATGGATGGATTCATAAAGACGTTACCTAAGGTTGAGCTGCATTTACACATCGAAGGAACGTTAGAGCCAGAACTTATGTTTGCGTTAGCCAAACGCAATAGTATTGATTTACCCTATGAGAGTGTTGCTCAAGTACAAGCAGCCTATGATTTTGATGATCTACAATCTTTTCTCGATCTTTATTATCAGGGTGCTCAAGTGTTGTTACACGAGCAAGATTTTTATGATTTGACGTGGGCTTACTTAAAAAGATGTAAGACGGATCACGTTATTCATACTGAGATCTTTTTTGACCCCCAAATGCACACTGCCCGTGGTGTTCCTTTTGATGCCGTTATTAACGGTATAACTCGTGCGTTAGAGGATGGCCAAGAACAACTTAATATCAGTAGCCACACGATTATGTGCTTTCTACGTCATTTAAGCGAAGAAGATGCGATTGAAACCCTTCAGCAAGCATTGCCATATAAAGATAAAATCATTGGTGTTGGTTTAGATTCATCTGAGCAAGGTCATCCACCTGAAAAATTCAAGCGTGTTTTTGAGCAAGCAAAAGAACTTGGCTTTTTGACGGTCGCACACGCAGGAGAAGAAGGACCAGCTAGTAATATTTGGGATGGGTTAGACATGTTGCACATATCTCGTGTCGATCACGGAGTGAGGTGCATTGAAGATGAATCATTAGTACAGCATTTAGTGGAAAAGCAAATACCACTCACTGTCTGTCCATTATCGAATGTAAAGCTTAAAGTGTTTGATCATATGCGTGATCACAATATTGTCGAGTTATTGCGCAAAGGATTATGTGTGACGGTAAATTCTGATGATCCTGCTTATTTTGGTGGTTATATGGTAGATAACTTCCTTGCTGTTGCGCATGCTCTTAACCCATCAAAACGCGAACTGGCTAAGTTTACCGAGAATGCAATCGAAGCAAGCTTTCTCACATTGGAAGAGAAAACTGCCTTGAAAGAAGTGCTGCAACATTATATTGATAAGCAATTAAAGCCCATTCTATGAATATATGAGCTGTGAATACGGGTGTGCCATCAAATTTTTTCCATCACGACACATTCGTTTTTTCTTTCAAACATCAAACATTCAAATGCTAAAAGAACGAACGTTGTAACCACTGTTTCATTCTATCCATCATGCTGGTGGCTGGCTTATTTGCTTGCGCATTATCAACACTAATATAATAAGCTTGCATAAAACCAGAACGAAGCGTGTCGGTATGTGTAGATGAATCACTTTCTTTATCATCCGATAGCAGGTTAGCAACCTCTGTTGCGTGATCATTTGCGTAGCTAAAATCAATATCCTGATAGCCTTGAACGAGTAACCACAATGTTGTGATAACAATAAGCTGGTTACTATCTGTTGGTACTAACTTATCAGCATGTTCTTTACCTACTGTTTTCTTAAAGACTTGCTGCATATTATGAAGGCTTTGACGCTTTTGCTCAAAATCCAGTTGAGCTTCGTTCTGAGCCTTGGTCATTACGCCTAGTAGTAAATCATGACGAGGGCTATCAGGCTTTTGCTGGCATATAGAGTTAAAAAAAGGCGAACAAACCGTAATAAACTGGTCAAGTTCGATGCGTTGCTGATCATCAAAGGTGAGTTGCTCTAAGCCTATTGCTTTTAGTTCGGTTAGTAAGTCTGTCATGCTCTAAGTCATTAAGTACAAAAATCTTTCCACATTATACGTGATTAGGTTGGAAAAATAACGAATTAGATATTTGACTCTAAAATCACTTGCTATAGTGGAAGCAGAATGGATTTTTAATCCCCATATACGTGTGAGAATGACGATGACGACTTTTTATGACATATCAGCAGATAATATACGTGGTGAAAGCGTATCGATGAATGAGTTTGCAGGCAAGCTCGTACTTGTAGTAAACACGGCGAGTGAATGTGGTTTTACGCCTCAATATCGCGGCTTACAAGATTTGTATGCAAAATATAAAGGTCAGGGTTTAGTGATTATTGGTTTTCCATGCAATCAATTTGGTGGGCAAGAGCCGGGTGAGAATAAAGATATCGCTGAATCATGTTTGATTAATTACGGTGTCGATTTTCCAATGTTTGCGAAAGTTGATGTAAATGGTGCGGATAGTCACGCGCTATTTCAATATTTAGTGAAAGCATTGCCCGGTACATTTGGCTCTAAGGTGAAATGGAATTTTACTAAATTCATGATTAGTCGTGAGGGTAAACCATTAAAGCGTTTTGCTCCTACCAAGAAACCAGAATCGATGGAAGCAGATATTGTTCGAGCGTTAAAGGCATAACCATATGCTTGTTATCGTCAAATAATCGAATGTTAAATGATGAAAACGCCGTTGGATGTTATCGAGTAGATACAGTCTAGGTGGCGTCATTCGTTTGATGTCGGCGGTAGAGCGTAAAGTGCATCATAGCTCTCAATATTTGTTGAATCAGTGAATTGAGAGAGTTGCTTTATGATGTTCTGTTTTGTTACGAGGTGCTCTTTTTGAGTAATTATGAGTAATTGATCTACTGCTAGGTACCGATGGCTGGTGGGTTTACGAGCGGTTAAATAGTCTGCTAAGAATATCTGCTGAACGGAAGAGTCATTAAATAACCCTAAGCTGTCTTGTAACACTTTTAATGTGGAAATTTGTTTGGTAATGATTTCGTTTGAAAATAGGGGAGAAAAATACGCCAATAAGTAACGTAACTTTTTACATTCAATACGCAGATGATGAATGTCATCATCGCTACTATTTAGGGTTAATGCTTGGCATATAATCAATACTTTATGGTATCGATTATCGATCATTTCTTTTCCATATATCAGGCTTGGTTCTTTCCCCTCATCTAATGGATTCTGTCTTAATTGTTCAATCACTTCTTTTATTTCTTGGCACTGTTGCTGATAATCGTCTGTTTTTATCCATAGCTTTACCTCTTTAAAGCTTTTTCTACGATGGCTTTGCAAATCATCAAAAAAACGTGCTAACCCTTGATGATGTTTGTGTTCTAAGCAATCAAAGTAGTCATCCATCTTTAGTAGGTAGACATCTAGATCGCGTAGTCGATTGGTTTTTTGCATCAATATCTTTAGGTTACTTGTTAATGCTTTACTATGTTCAGGTTGAAAAACACCTTTCATCAACGTTGTGATAGCACGGCATCTACGAAGCGATACTCTATATTGATGTAAAAATTCACTGTCATCATCTCTTAGCAATCCAGACTCATGTTTACGAGCATGATTAAACTCAGCAAAGAGATAAGAATGAACGGGAAGATAAACCTCTTTTTTAGCTGATAGTTTAATTTTGTCTTTCTTACGTGAAGGAAGTGCTAATTTATCCCGCTTCGTTACATTCATTACTACCCCTTTTTATGCATTACTAAGTATAAGAATACACCTTTAAAAACATAACGCTGTAAAGCTAAGCAAACTGATAGCAAAACTGCATAAATAAAAATTGTGTTAAACACATAAAGTGCAGATAACGAGTGTTATGCCAGATTGCTATAGACTCTTCATCGCAGAAAGCTGGTTAGTTCATTCAAATTAATGAATGGCAAGGCATGTTTACGCCAGATGTTTACATTTTGTTAACATTGTTTTGTCGTGTGACTTCTCATCATCAGCTCATTAATGCTAATCCTATAAGTAGTAACGAAGATTGATAAAACAATTAAGTGGCTAACATTAATGCCAACACAAAGTGAGGATAAACGGATGGAAAACACTAACTTTAATCCAATGGGAACGGATGGCTTTGAGTTTGTCGAATATACAGCGCCAACCCCAGAAGGTATTGCTAATCTAAAAAACCTATTTCGACTAATGGGTTTTGCTGAAGTTGCAAAACATAAACATAAAGCAGTGTGGCTATTCCGACAAGGTGACATTAATTTCATAGTTAATAGCGAAAGCCATTCACAAGCTGCAGGATTTGCGAGTACGCATGGTGCAAGCGTAAATGCCATGGCGTTTCGTGTTGCCGATTCTAATACAGCATTGGCTTATGCGGTAGAAAAAGGTGCTACGGCATGTGCAGCGCAAGCAGGACCGATGGAACTGAATATTCCAGCTATTTATGGCATTGGTGAATCGCTTATTTATCTGGTTGATCGTTTCGGTGAGCATGATATTTATGAAATCGATTTTGATTACTATCCTGATTATAAGCAGCGTTTAGCCAGTTTAGATGCTGGTTTAGAAAATTTAGATCACCTTACCCACAACGTAAAACGTGGCAACATGGATCTTTGGGCGAGCTTCTATGAGAAAATTGCCAACTTTCATGAGATTCGCCATTTTGATATAAAAGGTAAATCGACAGGGCTACTTTCGCGTGCCTTAACCGCGCCATGCGGTAAAATTCGCATCCCAATTAATGAATCACACGATGATAAATCACAAATTGCAGAATACCTTGAGAAATACAACGGTGAAGGTATTCAGCATATCGCGCTAAGCACCCAAGATATTTACAGTACCGTCAAAAAGCTGAAAGAGGGGGGATTACCCTTTATGGAAACACCTCACACCTATTATGAAGGTGTTAATAAGAGGGTGACGGGACATGTAGAAGATGTGGCAAAGCTTAAAGATCTTAATATTCTGATTGATGGTGACGATACCGGCATTCTCTTACAGATTTTCACGAATACTGTTATTGGTCCTGTGTTCTTTGAAATTATTCAGCGCAAGGGTAATGAAGGGTTTGGTGAGGGCAACTTCCAAGCATTGTTTGAGTCTATCGAGTTAGATCAAATACGCCGTGGTGTGATTGATGCGACAGAAGAGTAGTGGAAATTAGACTGTAAAAGATAAAGCCAGTCGATCTCTGACGAATAAGAGCAAGCGCCTAGGCTTGCTCTTAATCTGAGTGCTTACCTAAAGGTGTTTTTCTATTGGAAGCAGCCCTGAAAACCAAGCTCCAAATCGTAGCCAAATGCTGGTGTCGGGTTCTGTATTGTACTGCTTGCCCGTTATATCATCGACCCAAGCGATATCACCATCGTTATCAAGTTTTAAACGATAAGTTGTATTCTTTAGGGAAGATAAAATGGCTTGTATTGATTGTTCTGCAAATTGAGGAGAATCTACGAAAACGCCCATTTCAGTATTCAAATAAGCAGATCGGGGATCGAAATTATAAGACCCAACAAAGGTTTTATATTGATCTATGATGAAGACTTTTGCATGTAAGCTGGTACGTGAACTGCCTAACCAAGAGTGCTTTTTGTCTTGTTCTTGTCCCACTTTAACTTCATACAACTTAACACCACTGTCTAATAATATTTTACGCCTTTTCGCGTACCAGCCATGGACTGAAAATACGTCGTTCGAGGCTAAGGAATTAGTAATAACGGTAATGTCGATTCCTTGACGAGCGGCATTAGCTAACGCTTTCGCCCCTTCTTCTGTCGGAACAAAATAAGGGGAAATAATGAGCAAGCTGTTTTCTGTTTGTTTAAGAACCGCAGAAATTTTATGTAGCAATAAGCCGTCATCAGATTGATTGGTAGGGTTGTCTGCATTTACTTTATTCGGTGAGTCGTAACTTAATTTAGCGTTACTCCAGTACAGCGGAAGGGAATGTTCCATTAGTCGTTGTATAACGGGGAGCTCTTTAAGTGATTTCGCGTAGTCAGAGCGTGTTAGATAAATTAGTTTGGACTCTTTCCATGCATCTAAATCAGCTTTTGTTATTGGCTTCACATTACCAACTAAGTGTTCAACGGGTGTTGCAGGCTCACTGTTCCAATATACGTCAAATTGGTGGGCAATATCAGGAATAACCTTGCCTAATAGAAGCAAGTCAATATCACCGAATTCAACATTGTTATTGGCTGAGAAATATTCATCACCGATATTTCGACCGCCAATAATGGCGAAAGCGCCGTCAGCAATCATTGCCTTATTATGCATACGACGGTTCAAACGGTTAAAATCACCGAGAAAACCAACAGCCCGCATGCTTCGGTTTTCAAACGGGTTAAACAAGCGGAGTTCTACATTAGGGTGGGCGGCGATTTTGGCTAATGCAGCATCATTACGAGCTTGCATGTCATCTAAAAGAATTCTAACGCGTACTCCACGCTCTGCTGCTTGATATAAATACCATGTCATCAGTGAACTTGTGCTGTCATCGCGATAAATATAGTACTGAATATCTAAACTTTTTTCTGCACCATAAATCATTGCTAGTCGCATAAAATAAGCTTCTTGACCGTCACCTAACGGATAGAACCCCGTTTTATCAGGGTGTGCAGTAATATAAGGAGCTGCATACTTTGAAAGGCTCGTATGCTTATTGGCAGGGATCGAGTACATCACTTCCTTTTCTTGTTCTATATGTTTAGCGCAACCCGTTAACGCTAAAATGGTACACGCTAATAACCAAATTGATGATAATTTAAGAAAAGGTGTACTAGGTTGAACTCGCCTAAAAAGAAGCATATTAAATAGTTATCTACGATATTTATAAGGTTAATAAAAGTGTAACTGCGTTTGCTTGGCTATTGGTGCTTTTTTTATATTTTAGCGATAAAAAAAGAGGCTCATCAAGTTGATGAACCTCTTTAAGAAGGGTGTTTGTGTATATGTGTATTAACTTTCTGTTAAGCCATGCCATTGGTAATGATTATTTGGTTTTTTACTGACAAAACCTTCATCGAGTAATTGCTTAAAAATACCATCAATATCATCACTGCTTGTTTTAAGAAACCTTGCCATTGCACGTTTACTACAATTTACTTGGTTTTTACTTAATGCGTCGACCGCTTGTTCGTATAATGTTTTAGGTTCAACGTCTTCTTGTTCTTTCGCGGCTGTTTCCATCATTTCAGCATTGATTTCGCTGGTGCCAATATCAGATGGATTAAGCGTATGCGTTAATAGCTCTGGGCTTTTAGGTTCAGTGTTATTGAAAGCATCGATAGTGATTGGGTTGATTCGACGGAACTGGTTACGAAAACGTTGTTCTTCACCAATTAAACCAACAAAGAACGCAGCAAAGAAATCGAGAAGTACTGATAGAAAAATTACCAAACCAAGTTGAGCGGTTTGTGTACCAATATTCAACGATTTTGCCAGACTATCAATTAAACCTAGTACTGAACCTTGTCCAACAATAGGTAAGCTATCACGTTGCATCGCCAGTTCTTGTTGCTGAATACGTAACTTTTCATTTTCTTTTTGAATACGTGCAACGCCCATCGCAATACGTTCCATTTGGATGTATTTTTCTGCGGCATCATTATTCAATGCTATTTGTTGATCAATAGATTCAATCTGCATGTTAAATGTATTGATTTTACTTTGTTGAACATTCACGTGGCCTTGTGCTTTATTCGTTGCACTGTTAATGCCCCCGACAGAGCCACCAATCGAAATAGCAGCAAGAACTGCATAGAATGTGAAGGCAGAAAAGGTGCCGCTGTAATTACGACGAGATTTACGCTCGCCAACTTCATACCAAGCAAAAAACTTACCTAGTTCAAAAATAACCGCTAAACCACCGAATAACACCTTCATCAATGGATCGTCATCGATTGACAAGAATAGAAGCAGAGAAAAGACAATAGACGCAAGGATAGATGCGCCAGTAAAGCTATAAACCGTCCACATTGCGAACGTCCCTTTCGGGTATCTTACTGGTAAATTTTCGTTGTAAAGCATAAGAGGCTATCTGTATTTAGGGCAAAATGCACACAAGCGTGACGGGCATGCCGACAAGCTATAAAAAGGGAGCATAGGATACCCTAAAAAACACCCTAAGCCCTTATAAAACACGGGTTGCGGCGTCTTCTCGATGAAAATTCACACGCCGCTTTCATAACTGTTCAAAGCTTAATCAATGAGGTGAGATAAACGCTTCAATAACATACATCACGTGCTACATAGTGAAAGAAACATAAGGCGCTATCCGCTTATATACGGTACACAAAGTGTACTGCACACTATTGAAATACACTTGTTGTAAATTTGTTAAATCAAAGCTAGATTAATTACTTCAAGCGGTTGTTTGAATTTTAAAGCGTCGCACTTGAATGTTTCATTAACTGCTATTCATTAAAAGCAAGGAGCTAACATGATTGACATGCTGAAAGGTTACCCAGTGATTACAGAAATCCCTGTGGCATGGGGGGAAATGGACGCGTTAAATCACGTGAATAATGTGGTGTACTTTCGTTATATGGAAACTGCACGTATTGATTACTTTAATAAAGTACAGTTGATGGAAGATATGAAATTGACCGGTGTTGGCCCTGTATTGGGTGAAACAACATGCCGCTATAAGCTACCAGTCACTTTCCCGGATACGCTATATGTTGGCTCTCGCGTATCTGAAATTAAAGACGATCGTTTCACCATGACGTATGAAATTTATAGTAAGAAGTTAAATGCAATAACGACTGTCGGTAGTGCAAAAGTCGTTATGTTTAATTTTAAGAATAAAAAGCCAGATAATTTGTCTCAGCATTTACGCGATACCATTATCAATATTGAAGGGGATGCATTGAAAGTGGTAGAAAGAGTATAAGGCTCTACTGCTGTATATATCGATGTAATTTATCGTTTCATAGCTAAAAAAAGACATGTAGCAGTCTTTAAAGGCACTGCTACATGACTAGTTACAGATTGCTTAGATCAGCTCGCCGTTTACACTCACTTTTACATTAATGTTGTTACGCACTGCATTTGAGTATGGGCAAACTTGATGGGCTTTTCTAACCAGTTCAAGTGCTTCTGCTTGTTCTAGCTGAAGTTTAACGGCTAGTTCGACAGATAAGCTAAAACCGCCCGTTTCATTAGGGGAAATACCCACCGTTGCCGTTGTTGGCGCTTCAGCTAATTTTAGCTTTTGCGACTGAGCAACAAAAAGAATCGCATTTGAGAAACACGCTGAGTAACCTGCTGCAAATAACTGTTCAGGGTTAGTTGCTTCACCTGTACCGCCCATTTCTTTTGGATAGCTCAGTGCAAGTTCAAGTTTTGCATCGTCAGTTTTAACCATGCCATTACGACCTGCAGATGCTGTTGCTGACGTGCTGTATAAAGTTGTCATGGTTGATCCTTTATTTTTATTGATTGTTGTCGTTCTAGCGAATACGCAATTACATTGCGCGCTATTTAATTGCCAGCAATCATACGTCGTATCCAAGACGAAAAGCAAGTATATTGTGCGCAATGTAATTAAATAATGAATAGAGTGAAAACTGTTATGGCTGATTCTCAAGATTCACATTCCGACTTACAGCTTGATAAACAAGTGTGCTTTTCACTTTATAGTGCTTCAAATGCGATGGTAAGAACGTACCGTCCGTTGTTAGATAAGCTTGATCTGACTTACTTGCAATATATTGTGATGATGGTGTTGTGGGAAGTGAAATGTCTAAATGTAAAAACACTGGGCGAAAAAGTACACCTTGATTCCGGTACATTAACCCCATTACTAAAGCGATTAGAAGGGAAGGGCTTAGTACTGCGTCGTAGAAGTGAAATCGATGAACGCGTTAGAGAGATAAGCTTAACGGAAGAAGGAAGAGCACTGAAGCTTCAAGCTGAATCAGTACCTGGTGAAATGATGTGTAAAGCCCATATGTCTATTGATGAACTGATAGCGTTGAAAACAGCCTGCGATACATTGCTGCGTAATTTAAGTAATAACGCCTAAATCGTCTTAAGCACAACAAAATAAGCTGATTTGCTGTCATTTTGAGCATATAAAATGCGAAACATTATCCATGAAGCCAAAGATGAACTTTTGCGGTTTATTGACATCTTACATTCACATTCTATCGATACTGTACATATAGTTACAGGTTGGCGGAAATCTATTAAGGTCCGTAAACCAATCAATTGCACTTTTAGGATGAGATAACGCGGTGAGCAATCAACCTCAACCTGATGCAACGGAAAGCATCGCACACAGGATAAAGGATCGTACAACTCAGATTTATTACACAGAACGTGAACGTGTTATGTATGAGCGTTTAGGGCAAGCGTACGCTTGGTACCAAGTATTGTGTGATGAAATTAAACCCATTGAGCAATCATTGCTTAGTGCGCATTATGAGGTTTGGCCTCAGTTGACCAAATTTAAATTCAAATCGTTTAACCAACTTCTTGTTAATGAAGGCCACGTTTTATTTGAGGTGGATCGCATTCAAAAAAAATCCCAAGCAACCGTTGAACAATTTGCATATATTGATTCTCTCAATCAGAAACGTCGTGCCATTTACCCTGAGTGGAATCGTGCAAAAAAAGCATTAGAGTATATTGAATCTGAAAAAGCGTATTTGCGTGCCTTAACAGATGTAGCCGTTTCGCCTTTATAGCGTCTTATAATCGATACTTTTTTTGCTTTAGCGGCTCTTTCTACATTTTATATTCTTGGCTTCTATACTCAAGAGAAAAGAGAGAGTGCGCTATGTTTATTGCAATTCAACATGAAATTACCGACCCCGAACAATTTTGGCAAAAAGCCAATGGGGCATTAACGCATCCACCGTCTGGTATGCGAGTACACTCGACTATGCTTAGTCAGCGCGAGGGGCTTTGCCAGTGCATGTGGGAAGCTGAATCTATCGATAGTATTCGTGAATTTCTTGAGCCAGAATTAGGTGATTCTAGTGTAAATACTTATTATCAAATCGATCCCGATTTAGCGATTGGATATTAAAAGGTAAACTATTCGTACTTGTTGTCGATGAATTGGGTGATTAGCAAATTTCAGGAAAATACTCATGTCAGGGCATCCGTTGAACTCAAAAAAGTGAAGCATAATCGCGTCATCAATTAATCGCATCGAGATATTTACTATAAAAACTGCCGCAATTTAAGCGGCAGTTATTATTACAGCATTAATTGGTGGTAACAGTTCGAACAGCTATGGAGTAGCTTTGCTCAGTTTCACTAATTGAATATATATTCATCATGAAATCTCGGCTCTCATTAATTACCCATATATTAAAGTTGTCGTTAGATAATTCTTGATTTAAGTTATCGGATTGAACGAATAGGCCGTCATTATTTAACGTTATTTCTGAAGTCCACGCTCCATCTCCTTGATCACCAGAGTCTGTTAAGTGTTCACCACTTATGCTCCCTTTGGTGTCAATAACTAGAGTATCAATGTGATAAGCAAAGTCATCAGCTACCATGCTCCCTACAGGTGGCATTTCAACAGAATACAGTGTCCAAGTGCCTGCAAAATCACTTAATTTGGGTTCAGAAGCTTGTTTAATTAATGTAACAAAGCCCCAAAGTGTGTCGTCTACATCACCCAGTAACATGACATCCTTACTGCGAGAAAGATATAACCAATCTAGATCACCTTCATCCTGCCAACCGTCATTATTTCCATCTTGCACGCTACCAATGGGGACTTGTACATCTAAGAGAGAAACATTACCGTTATCTTTTAGAACAAATTTTAGTTGTTCTGACTCAGGTTCATCTACGAACATCTCTGTTAGTTCAGCATCCCCCTCATTACCTATCTCTATTTTATCAATATATACCATCGGCAAATCACTTTGACCACCTTCTCCTTTTTTAGGTAGTTCCATACCTAAGCTATACCAATTTCCTGTCAAATCGTTTTGATTATATTGCTCGGCTAGTTTTATCATGAGCCCAAACTCACTCTCTGGCTCATCACTATCATCTCTTCCTACGAAAGCGATTTTGTCTTTACCGTAGCTTAGTCGAGCCGCAGTCGTGCTGTATTCACCATCCACAGTTTCTTTATTTAATATTTGTCCCTCTTTATTAATACTTAACCAGAATGGGTCATCATCTAAAATTGCTTCTGTTTCATGATCCTCTTCAACAGCATAGCCATTGCTATCAATGTTATAGCGAATTAAGTCGTAATCCATAACATCTATCGGGCTCTGGCTTGTACGTACAGGTAAGGTAGCTGTCATCTCAAACCAAGCACCGATTAGGTCTGCAGCTTGGTATGGTTGTCCTTGAACAAAATGACTTAACGCTGCTTCTTCTGAAATTAGATCTATCTGTAGAGGGGCTAATACTGTATTTGCTTCTTCTTCAAAGTTCTCACTAGCGGGATCAAGGCTAATTGAAGCCAGTGAAATACTAACTTCTGGTGATATAGTTATACCGTTTTCAGGATCACCATCACTATCCAATGATTGTAGTAATCTTAGCATATTCACAACGGCGGTATCATTTGCGTCGTCAGGGGCATAGAGGGTCATAGGGGTGATTTTACCGCTTCCTAGCACTTCGGGAAATACAGTTCCACCTAATGAAAAAGACACATTCTCCCCATCCAAGTAGCTGAAAGTACCCTCTGAGTCAGTCATACCAGATTGTGTGTCAGTTTCAAATTTTAACCCCTCAACAGGACTATCAATGAAAGTCCCATATTGAACGTCTGTACTACCACCACCACTACTACCATCATTACCACTACCACTATCACGATCGTTACAAGCACCAAGCAGCGCGATTGATACAGATATCGCTATTAGATTCCAAATTCTCATTTTAAACACTCCATTATGCGACTTATTGTATAATCAGTGTAGGACGGACTGGTCTTACCATTGATCACAGATGGCAATCAATTGATTTAAATCAACTCAATTTGATTAAAAAACACGCTCCTTTCATTTGTTTAGAGAAACATATTTGAGATATTGACTATTCACATTAGTTGCAGAAAAACGTGATGTGAGGTTGTATTCGCTGTTATTTTGTCAATCTCAACCTGATGCAACGGAAAGCATCGCACATAGGATCAAGGATCGTACAACCAAATTTATTACACTCGACCATGCTGAGCTAACGGGAGGGGCTTTGCCAGTGTATGTGGGAAGCTGAACCAATCGATAGTGTCCGTGAATTTCTTGAGCTAGAATTAGGTGATTCTTGTGTGAATACCTATTATTAAATCGATCCCGATTTAGCGATTGGATATTAAAGGTAAACTATTCGTACTTGTTGTCGATGAATTGGGTGATTAGAGGTGTAATTGTTAAAGTAGTAAATAATCAGTAATCCACTATCTTTATTTTGATTTTATGTTCGTTAATCTATTGGTTACACCTGTCCGCTTTGTTATACAGGTCACTATTTGAATATTCATTTAAGTGATACCTACCACAAAAGTATTATTACATCAGGCTAGAATTCTGGATTAATTAAATAACTCCAGATGAATCTCTATAGGTGTATAACAATGAAAAATAATCCAATTCGCTTAGGTATGGTTGTTGCTGGTTTGTGCTTCAGCACATTTTCTTTTGCTTCTGCTGATCTGCCGAATATTAAAATTCTCGCAACTGGCGGTACGATTGCAGGCGCTGGCCAATCAGCAACAGAATCTAACTATACATCAGGTAAAGTGGGCATCGATGAGCTGATTGCTGCTGTACCTGATATGACAAAAATTGCGGATATTAGTGGCGAACAAGTCGTTAAAATTGGCTCTCAAGACATGAATGATAAAGTTTGGTTAACACTGGCAAATCGAGTTAACGCATTACTTGCACAAGATGATGTAGACGGTGTCGTTATCACTCATGGTACAGATACTATGGGTGAAACAGCTTACTTCCTTGATTTAACAGTTAAAAGCGATAAGCCAGTGGTACTTGTTGGGGCGATGCGTCCGTCGACTGCTATGAGTGCTGATGGACCAATGAACTTATACAATGCTGTTGTAACCGCTGCAGATAAAGATTCTGAGGGGCGTGGTGTATTGGTTGCGATGAGCGACAATGTATTCGACGCTCGTGATGTGACTAAAACCAATACAACATCAGTTGATACGTTCCAATCGCCAAACTTTGGTACGCTAGGTTATATCCACAATGGTGATGTAAAATATCAGCGTAGCCCAGAACGCAAGCATACATCTGATACCGTATTTGATGTATCTAAGTTAAAAGAGCTACCTAAAGTCGGTATCGTATATAACTATGCAAATGCTTCAGATTTACCGGTAAAAGCACTGATAGATGCTAAGTATGATGGCATTGTAAGTGCAGGTGTGGGTAACGGTAATATGTACCACACTATTTTTGATGAGCTAGTAAAAGCGAGTAAAGATGGCACTATGGTAGTCCGTAGCTCTCGTACACCAACGGGTTCAACAACACTTGATGCAGAAGTGGATGATGCTAAATTTGGTTTCGTGGCATCAGGTACATTGAACCCACAAAAAGCCCGTATTTTATTGATGTTGTCTTTAACACAAACTCAAGATTACAAAGAAGTTCAAAAGATGTTCCAATTCTATTAAGCCATTCTTCTAGCCAGATATTGATGTTAGAGTTGATTTTAGAATAATGAAAGCCGCATTTTTGCGGCTTTTTTTGTATTATGAAACCCGTCCTGAAACCTGCGATAAATATGGCCAGATCAAAATATAATCCGCCCTAAATATGACCAGCTCTGAAAATTAATTAATACCTAGGCTATTGCTTCTTCATCTAAATCAAACGAAGCGTTGATCAAATTTTTGGTGTACTCATGCTGAGGATTATGGAATATCTCTTCGGCTGTGCCTTGTTCCATTACTTCCCCATTTTGCATTACTAATACTCGATCAGACAGCGCTTTGACGACAGAAAGGTCATGGCTAATAAACAGAAAGCCTATATTGCTTTTGGCTTGAATATCTTTAAGTAAATCAATCACAGTGAGTTGAACAGAGCGATCAAGTGCTGATGTGGGCTCATCCAGTAAAATAAAGGATGGATCAAGAATCAACGCACGAGCAATCGCTATACGTTGGCGTTGTCCCCCTGAAAATTCATGAGGATAACGGTTAATTGAATGTGGGTCTAGGCGAACCTCTTCAAGTGCTATACGGGCCTTTTGCAAACGCTCTTGTTTAGACAAATGAGGTTGATGCACCGTTAAACCTTCAGTGATGATTTCTCCTACCGTCATACGAGGTGACAAAGAACCGTAAGGGTCTTGGAAGACCATTTGTACGTCTTTTTTCAGTTCAAAGCGCTCTTTATCTGTGAGTGAACTAAGGTCGATTCCTTTGTAAGCAATTTTCCCCGTAGAGGGAAGTAAGCCAATAATAGCGCGACCTAGTGTTGATTTACCTGAGCCAGATTCGCCTACAATCCCTAATGTTTCACCTTGTTTTAGTGTGAATGAAATACCCTTTACCGCTTCAAAGTACTGATTCCTACTTTTAATGAAGTGAGATTTTATTAGGAACTTCACGCGAATATCCTCAGCATGAAGAAGGTCGGGAGCATTGGCTTTGATGGGATCTTTCTGACCTTTGGGGATTGAGTTGATCAGCATTTGTGTGTATTCATGTTGCGGGGCGTGGAAAAGTTGTTTTGTTTTGCCTTCTTCCACTATTTCACCTTTGCACATTACCAGTACGCGGTCAGCAAAGTGCTTAACAATACCAAGGTCGTGAGTAACAAACAGGATCGCCATTCCCATTTTAGTTTGGATTTCTTTGATTAAATCGAGAACTTCAGCTTGAACCGTCACATCTAACGCAGTGGTCGGCTCATCAGCAATCAAAATATTGGGCTCATTGATAAGGGCCATTGCAATCATAATACGTTGCAGTTGACCACCTGAAAACTCGTGAGGGTACTTAGTATAAGCTTGTTCAGGGTTGGGTAAATGAACAAGCTTAAAAAGCTCTAAAACACGGATTTTTGCCTGAGATTGAGATATACGGCGGTGACACATAATCGCTTCTGCAACCTGAATGCCCACCCGTAAATAAGGGTTCAGAGAGGTCATCGGTTCTTGGAAAATCATACCAATACGCTCGCCTCGAATAGACTGCATTTGACGTTCGGTTTTTGCTAATATTGGTTCACCGTCAAAAATAATGTTCGATTGTGAAGAGATAATGGCATTGTCTGGTAATAGACACATTAACGCATTACTCGAGACAGATTTACCTGAACCGGATTCCCCTACAATGGCAAGTGTTTCGCCAGCGTGTAAATCAAAGTTGATATTTTTCACCGCCTCGACCATTCCATCATTAGTAGTAAAACTGACAGAGAGGTTACGAACTTGAAGAATGGCTTGGTCTGGCATGATATATCCTTATCAATTGATGAGATGCGTTGGGTGGAATGAATCTGAGGTTACTTTTAATTGGGCAAAGTAATGGTGTGCTTTTTGTAGTTGTTCGTATTCTGCCATCCATTGAGAATCACTTTGAGCGATACAAAAAGCCCCCATATAATGCAGAAGATCGTCACTTTGCTTATCGAGAGTCGAGCTTGTGCGCTGTACAAGAATGTTTGTTTCAAGAGAGATAAATTGCAATAGGGCATAAGATTGATTCAAGATTGCAAATGCGTTCTGATATTGTCCCATTCGATTGAGTATTGAAGATTGTGCGACAGTGGCATCTCTTAATGCGATTAATAAGCATGAGAATTGACAGGGTTTAATATTCTCGTCTTCTAAAGCGAGATGGATATGTGCAGGAAGATTATTTAACACTTCACTGTATAGGTGATGCGCTTCAGGCCAATGACCTTGTTCCATAAGCTGCTCAGCTTTTAAATAACGGACCCAACATTGCTGCAATTCCATAAGTTACCTCACTTTATAAGAGACTTAACGATAATGATATTTATTATCACTTGCAAGATAAATCAATTACCTCTCTTTTAAGTCTTAGTTGTGCGAGTGGTTTTTTGGGGATTAATTACGGCAGAATAGGGAAGGTATTTGACTATAGAATTTTTAATATATGTTATTAAAAAAATAGACCACAATTGTGATCTATTTTTTGTCTGACTAACTGTTGTTTTATTTGCCTGCAATACTCAAACGGGCAAAACGAATCTGTGGTGCAAAGAAATCACGCTCGTAATCGTTGTTTAGTGTATTACTTACCGCATCAACTTCTTTCAGCATTTGATAGAAGTTACCAGCAACGGTAATGCCACGAACAGCTTGAACGCGTTTGCCGTCGCGGCATAAGAAGCCACTCGCGCCGAACGAGAAATCACCGCTTACAGCATCTGCTCCAGAGTGAACCCCTTGAAGCTCGATAAGCTCAAGGTATTCGCCAGCCGTGACTTCTGCATCAGAACTTGTACCAGCAGCAATAACAGTATGACGAGGTGATACGCCTAAACCGCCTTTAGCTGAACGTGCACCATTGGCAGTATTCTCAATGCCAAAGAAGTTAGCTGTATGGCTATTGTGAAGCATGTTCTGTAGCTTGCCTTCACCAATTAAAATGGTGTCACGTGCAGCAAAACCTTCACTGTCGAAGCTCTTAATTGCAAAACCACCTTTAACAATCGCTTTATCAGAAATTGTTAATAGCGAACTGGCCACTTGCTGCCCTAATAGGTCGCGCCAAGGGTTGATCCCTTTCATTGCCGACTGCCCCGACAGGCTCATGCTAAATGCACCAAACAGGTTACTGAGCGAGCTTAAGTCGAAGACGACTGAGTAGTTCTGAGTCGCAATAGGGCCGCCATCAAGCAAGGCTTGAGCGATGTCATAACCATGATTGATACAGAAGTTTGCATCGAGTTGGTCAAAGCGACGTCCTGAAGACATGCCACCATGCATCGATTGCTTACCGTCTTGCTCGTACAAGGTGTATGCATAGCAATAGGTAGAACGTTCTTGATGGTGACAAAGCGTGCCTTGGCTATTCGCTAGAATTATTTGGCTGTCAGATTCAGCGAAACCATTGTATGGCGAGCTAGAAGCGTGAGGCTTTGATACCACACCGTTTTCAAGCGCTAACGCCATTTCAATTTTATCATCAACTGTTGCGTTATCTTGTTGATAGATTTCGGCAATGTTAGTGGTGATTTTACTGTTAATACAGCTAATAGCTTGATGTTCATCTTGCTGAGAGAACTGAGCATTTTGCAGTGCTTGTTCGAGCATGATATCAAGGCTTTCTGGCGCTAATGATTCAGAATAGCTGGTGGCTACACGCTGATCTTTCACTACCCGCACACCAATAACTTGCCCTGATGTCACTTTATATTCGGCAAGTTCACCGTCGTTGGCTTTCAGTGAAAAGTTGTTACTGCGGTTGGCAATAACATCGGCTTGTGCACCCGCTGCTTTTACTTTTTCTAATACGTGGTCAATCGCATTCTGAAGTTTGTTTTGATCAGCCATTAGTTACCACCCCCAACAAGAATATTGTCAACTTTTAGTGCCGGTTGGCCAACAGTCGTTGGCACTGAACCACTTACAGAGCCACACATGCCAGCTGCTAATGCAAAGTCATTACCCACCATGCTAATTTCTTTCAATACTTTTGGTCCAGTACTGATCAAGGTAGCTGATTTCAATGGCTTAGTGATCTTACCATTTTCAATTAAGTAGGCTTCTTGTACGGCAAAGTTAAATTCACCAGTACCTGGTTGAACAGAACCGCCGCCCATCTTCGGCGCATAAATGCCGTGCTCAACACTGGCTACCATTTCATCAAGCGAGCTGTTGCCTGCTTCAATGAAGGTATTACGCATACGAGAAGTCGGTGCGTATTTGTATGATTCACGACGGCCAGAACCTGTTGGCGCATAGCCAGTCTTCATGCCGCCTAACTTATCAACCATAAAGCTGGTTAACTTACCGTCTTTAATCAGCTGGGTGCGTTGGGTTTCCATACCTTCATCATCGATGTTGATAGAACCCCATTCATTCGTCATGGTGCCATCATCAACAGCGTTGACCACAGTATTGGCAATCATCTTGCCCATTTTATCGTGGAAAACCGAGGCTTTCTTTGCAACTGATGTGGTTTCAAGTAGGTGACCACAGGCTTCATGGAAGATAACACCGCCAAAGCCGTTACCGATAATCACCGGCATTTCGCCTGACGGACAAGGATCGGCAAATAGTTTAACCATGGCTTGTTTAGCCACGTGTTGACCAAGATCTTTCGCATTTACGCTGTTGTGAAATTCCCAGCCAGTTAATGCGCCCGGTGCTTCAAAACCGGTAGATTGGTCGCTACCATTTTGCGCAATTGCAGTCGCTGCTATACGGGTATAATGGCGGGTATCACCAATATGAAGACCTTCAGAGTTGAAGATTTCAATTTGTTGTTCACGTTGCAACATACGGCCAATGAACTGAGAGATTTTGTCGCTTTCAGCGCGGGCTGCATGGTTAACTTCTTTCAAGAAGGCAATTTTTTGTGCAAGTTCTGCACCTTGGCTCAGTGGGTACTGGCAAGTGTGTTTATTGGTGTAGCGATTAAGGTTTAATGCTACGCCATCAATGATTTGATCACGTTTATCTTTTGCGGTAAGTAGGCTAGTAACACGTTTTAATTCTTCTTCTTCCGTGCTGTTGGTGTAGCCGTAAAGTACTTTGTAACCGAAAAATAAACGAATGCCGATACCAAAATCGATACCTGAATTGACTTTATCAACCTCACCCGAGACTAATTCTACAGAGCTTGATTGGTGATGCTCTACAAATAATTCGGCAAAATCAGCCCCAAGAAAGAGGGCATGATCGATAACTGCTTTAGCAGTAGCAGGGTTTAGCATGGTTGCTCCTTGCTGAATAAAATAACCAGATCAACCTATCACTAATCGATAACGTGTTCACATTATTAGTGCGATAGGTCGATTCTATGAATTATAAAGACTCTTTTCTAACTATTGAGCACAGAATGCTTTCTAGTTCATCCCAAGGCAGAAGCTCTTTGTCGATAAACTCGATACGTGATTCAAAGCCATCTAACGATAATTCATTTACAGATACCACTTGGTTTACCACGTTAAAGGCAATACAACCACGCTCAGTGTTCACAACGGCTTTAACGCGTTGGGCACTTATCTTTGAGAATAGTGTAAATAACTGGGAAAAATCGAAAATTTGATCGGCAGCAAAGAACCAACCACAGCTGCGATAGCCTTGGCCGCTATTTTCTTTACGCACAAAAACTTGCCCTGGGGCTAATTCAAAATCGGGCAACGGTGCCATGTCGGCACTGTCTGAGTGGTGATGATGGTGGCTATGTTGCGCTTCTCGTTCTAGGCGTTCAACGTCTAGCCAATTAAGTTCAAGCTCACCTTGTTGAACTTTACCAATCGCTGCTTTTGCAGGTTGGCAGCTTTCAATAAAATGTTCAAATGCGATGAGGTCATACTCTGTGCTTTCATCGATTTTGTTGGCGACAACCACATCGGCAAGTGCGAGCTGATCTTGGAAATTGGAATTGTCGGTATACGCGGTATCTGCAAAATGGCGAGGATCAACCACAGTAATGGTTGCACGAAGGTCGATGTAATCTTCATACATGCCCGATGTAAGCTTAGTGATGACTTCTTTAGGGTGACCCAAGCCTGTCGGTTCGAGTAATAAGCGGTCAGGTTTTTGCGCCAATAAAGCATTAATACCGACAGACATAGGCAGGCCCGCGACACAACACATACAACCCCCCGGCACTTCTTTGATGATCGCCCCTTGTTGAGAAAGGATTGCACCATCGACGCCGACGTTGCCAAATTCATTAATCAATACTGCCCATTTTTCATTTTCAGGTTTGCGAGCCAGTAAAGATAAAATAGAGGTCGTTTTACCAGCACCCAAAAAGCCCGTGATGATATTAGTAGGAATGCGTTTCATGCTGTGACAGATCTCCTTCGGAACGACGGGGTAACCGTCTTCAATACATCCATGTTACTCAAAAAGAGCCGTAGGTAGAAGAGAGGTATTTTTTGCATGACCAAAGTGGTCGAAAAACACGCTAATTTAGACGAAAGTACGCCTAATAGGCCATATTCCAATGGCTAGTTGAATACTACTCCAGCTCTTTAAGCCCTTTATACTCTTCTAATGCTGCTGGGTTTGCCAAGGCTCCCATATTTGTTACTGGCAAATTATGCACGATGTTACGCACGGCAAGTTCCACCAACTTACCAGATTTGGTTCTAGGTATATCAGTAACTGGCAGAATAACGGCAGGTATATGACGGGGAGAGCAATGGTGTTTAATGCGCTGGCGTATCGTGGCTTTGAGTGCGTCGTCTAACAGGTAACCATCGGCAAGCTGAACAAATAACACCACCCGCACATCGTTCTTCCAGTTTTGTCCTATCACCACTGAATCGGTAATTTCGTGTAATGGGTTTACTTGGCGGTAAACCTCTGCTGTACCGATACGTACACCGCCTGGGTTTAATACGGCATCAGAACGCCCAAAGAAAACCATGCCACCCGTACTGCTTAATGCTACAAAATCGCCGTGATGCCATGTATTCGGATAGGTATTCCAATACGCATTATGATAGCGCTTTCCATCAGGATCATTCCAAAAACCAATCGGTTGATTAGGGAAACTATTACAACAAACAAGTTCACCTTGTTGGGTTAATTCTGATTGCCCCTGTTCATTGAAAACACGCACATCCATACCTAATGCTTGGCTCTGGCATTCTCCTTTATAAACTGGGTTAAGGGGATTACCGATAGCAAAGCAACCACAAATATCTGTACCACCAGAAATTGAAGCAAGCTGAACATCAGATTTTATGTGGTTATATACATAGTCAAACTGTTCTGGTGCAAGCACTGAACCTGTTGAACATAATGTTTGTAGGTGTGGTAATGAATAGAACTGGTTTGGGCTGTAATTTTGTTTTTCGAGTGCTTCTAAATATTTCGCTGATGTGCCGAACAATGAAAGCTGCTCTTGCTCTGCCATATCCCATAATACGCTAGCATTTGGGTAAAATGGTGAACCGTCATACAGTATGACGGTAGCCCCAGAAGCTAGCCCGCTGACTAACCAATTCCACATCATCCAGCCGCATGTCGTGAAATAGAAAATCCGATCACCAGACTTTACGTTACAATGTAACTTGTGTTCTTTAAGATGATTTAGTAACAACCCCCCAGTGCTGTGTACGATACATTTGGGTTTACCTGTAGTGCCTGATGAATACAAAATATACAGCGGATGGTTAAAAGGCACAGGTGCAAATTGAATATCTGCTGGTTCGTATGGATCTAATGCACTTTGCCAAAGAGTTAGCGTGATAGTTTTAGGGATAGAAGCTGTAAAAGCTCGTATATCTACCTGGGTATAGGGAACAACAATCAATTGTTCGACGCTGGGAAGCTGAGACAGCATTTGCGTAATATTGCCTAAGCTGCTGTGTGATTTTCCGTTATAAAAATAGCCGTTTGCCGCTAATAATACTTTGGGTTTGGTTTGACCAAATCGTTCTACTACACTGTCTGCACCAAAGTCGGGTGACGTCGATGTCCAAATTGCGCCCAATGCAGATGTAGCCAACATGGCAATAATGGCCTGAGGTATGTTGGGTATGTATCCTGCGACTACATCACCTTGTTTAACCCCTTTATCGGCGAGAAACTGGGTAAGTTGTGATGTTTGACGATAGAGCTGTTGCCAGCTTATACGTTGCTGCTGTTCTTTTTGCCCTTCACAGTGAAATACGATGGCATCTGCAGCTGCATGTCGATTCCAGTTTTTGAGTAGATTCTCAGCAAAGTTCAGTGTTGCATTAGGGAACCATTGTGTCTCTTTAGCTGGCAGCGTTGACTGCAAGGGGGTAAAGCAAGTGGGATCGCCTTTATGACCTATCACATCAGAAAAATCCCAAACTTGATCCCAGAAGATGTCGCTATGGGCAATAGACCAATGATGTAGCTGGTGGTAGTCATGAAACAGCGTATTTTGTTGCTTACTTAATTGAATCATAAATTGATAGAGCAAACTGGATTGAATACGCTCCCGTGAAGGGCGCCACAGCATGTGTGGATCGTCGGTGTTTACTGTCATTGGTTAAACCCTCCGTGCGTAACGTCGTCATGTTTATGATTGTTTAGTTTAGTGCAGCTCACTTACTGTTGATCGGGGTGAGCCAGTTTGAATGCACTTATTTGTTGGCAATGCTGATCAACGAGTGAGAGATTGGGGTATTTAGTCATATCAAAATCAAAACGCTTCGCGTTGTAAATTTGTGGAATTAAGCAAATATCAGCCAACGTTGCGTGCTTGCCGAAACAGAAAGTCTGTTCAAACGATGGGCTACGATTCAACATGGCTTCTAATGCCTGAAAACCGCGTTCAAGCCAATGAAAATACCAAACCATTTTTTCGTTCTGGTTAGCGCCTAAATCACTGTTTAAGTAGTTAAGTACGCGAAGATTATTTAAAGGGTGAATATCGCAGGCAATCAATAAGGCAAAAGAGCGACACTTCGCTTTTTGCCAAGGATCGTTAGGTAGCAAAGGAATATTTGGGTACGTTTCATCGAGGTATTCAATGATCGCTAAAGATTGACTCAATATTCCGTGGTCGGTTTTCACGCTAGGCACTAAGCCATTAGGGTTTACAGTGGTATAACTACTACTGTTTTGTTCATTATCAATGAGTGAAATAGGGCACTGCGCGTAGCTTTTACCTGCATCCAACCCTTTCAAATTTAATGCAATACGAACACGGTACGAGGCAGAAGAACGGTAATAATCGTATAGCGTTATTGCAATTGCGTCATCCATTGTTATTCCAGCCCTTTTTATTTAAACGGGTTTATGGCGTTCTAAATCTTGTTTATCATAGACGTTAGTGTATTTAACGACCTTCTGCTCTATTGCACCGAAAATAGAGCGCCCATCGTCATCAAACATTTCTATTTTTACGGTATCGCCAAACTTCATGAAGGGGGTTACGGGGATGCCATTTTCAATCGTTTCAAGCATACGTCGCTCGGCTAAGCAGCAAGAGCCACTTGTACGGTCAAGGTTAGATACAGTGCCTGAACCAATGATTGTTCCCGCCCCAACATGGCGGCTTTTCGCGATATGCTGCACCAATTCAGCGAAATTAAAGGTCATGTCTGTTCCCGCATGAGGCTGTCCAAATAATTCGCCATTTAAGTGGACTGTTAGGCGGTGGTGTACTTTAAAATCATACCAGCTGTCATTCAGTTCATCGGGCGTTATTGCTACAGGTGAAAAAGCTGATGCGGGTTTTGATTGGAAGAACCCAAACCCTTTGCCAAGTTCATTAGGAATAAGGTTACGTAACGACACATCATTCACTAACATCAGCAATTTAATGTGGTCGTGTAGTTGTTCTGTGCGTGTTCCCATTGGAATATCGTCGGTAATGACCGCAATTTCACCTTCAAAATCGATTCCCCATGCTTCATCGGCTGCTTGTATATCTTGATAAGGACCAAGAAAGCCATCAGACATACCTTGGTACATTAAAGGATCGGTCCAGAAGCTTTCAGGCATTGCTGCCCCACGGGCCTTTCGAACCAATTCAACGTGGTTAACATAAGCACTGCCATCAGCCCATTGATATGCACGAGGAAGCGGCGAAGCACATCCGTGCGGGTTGAAAGGAAAAACATCATGAGCAACGCCATCATTAAGATTGCGATAGAGGTGCTGTAAATCAGATTCAACTTGCTCCCAGTTATCTAACGCAAATTGCAGGGTTGGGGCAATGTCGTGTGCGTGAACGGCTTGTGTTAAATCTCTTGATACAACAATGAGTTGCCCATCACGACCTTGATGTAGAGACGCTAATTTCACGGTGTGCTCCTTATTTACAATGTAAATCTATATATTCAAGTTAATAGAAAATAAGCAATGGAATGAATGATTTATGTGTTGTTACTTGCCGTTATTTACGGTTCAACCAAGAATAAACATAGTCTTTATTTTCAACACCTTCAGGTAAGTCTGCTATTTCTAATGGAAAGCGTGTATCAATCATCACGGCAACTTCATCAGTTTCTTTTTTCTGATTCGTCTGACTCGCTGCAAGTGCTTTAGGGTGGGGGCCATGAGAGAATCCGCAAGGGTGATGAGTGATCATTCCGGCTTCAATGTTATCTCGGCTGAAGAAATTACCACGGTGATAAAACAGCACTTCATCGTAGTCATCATTGTTATGAAAGAAGGGTACTTTAAGCGCATTTGGATCGCTTTCGATCGGACGAGGTACAAAGGTACAGATGACAAAACCATCTGCGATAAATGTAGTGTGTGCTGACGGTGGTAAGTGGTAGCGGTGGCTCATTAACGGACGAATATCACGCCAATTTAATTTGAAAACGGTGAGGTTACCTTTCCAACCTTGTGCATCTAGTGGATTGTAAGGGTAGGTAATGGTATTCATTTGGTTTCGCGCTTTTAATAGTACTTCCCACGTTTGTTGATCGCTCTGTTTATTATTCTGTAGATCGTCTTGCTGAGCTAAAAAGTCATCATCAATGCGAGCATATTCTAATATCGCAGGGTCATAAACGGCGTGTTGTCCGACAATACCTCTATCGGGTGTTTTATAGCCGCTGTTTGACGCTTCAATCAGTAACAGTGATACGGGTTCATCCATTTCAATACGCCAGCTGGTGGCGCGGGGTATAACAATGTAATCACCGTCTCTAAAACTTAAATGACCGTAATCACAATAGAAATGACCACAGCCACGATGAACAAATATCACTTCATCACCATCGCCGTTACGTACTAAATGGTCCATACTTTGTTGGCTATTCCAGACGCGTATTTTCACATTGTCGTTATGAAGAAGCAGCGAGGCATCCCACGGTGTAATGCCTGATTGTTCAAGCTTGGTGGTGTCTATCGCGCGTGGTCGAAGTGAGCCTTCCCATTTTATCCAGCCTGTTGGGGCGTGCTTATGATACATATGGCTAGCTGGGCCAAAGAAACCTTCTTTCCCGCATTCGCGTTCGAAAGTACCTTCTGGAAGATCACAATGTGCCTGCCGAGAAGCTTTTCCTTCAATGATTGGAAACTGAAACCATTGCTGCATCATTAACTCCCTCTTTCGTCAGCCTTTTTAACATCGATTAACCAAACACAAGAGTCGAGAAAGGTTAAATGAATGTTAATTAATGATTTAACTTTGGCGGAGTTACAGTAAACAATCAACTAAATGGCAGTAATAGAAATACCGATAGTGTGTTGAATATTTTACATATATGTATTTCTAAAATCGTTCTTACTGTAGAGATACTTCATATCTTTCAAACTGTTAATTTATCCCTTTAGAAGCTGCATAAGAGAGGAGGTTGGTTATGCTTGATTATTGTGTCGAAAGTGTCAGCACAAAGCACATGTAAAATTTATGTTACACATTGTTTTTGTTTGATTCCTATTTGCGGCTTCCATTTCCCCCTATAAAACACCTAATCTTTATAAAAAGGACAGGTATAGATTATCTGCGTTCATAGATTTAATGGTGAAGCTGTTAATCATTAATTTCCGATTAAGCCATGGTTAGGCGTATACCCAAATAACAACAAGATCAGATATTCATATTGAATGAGGTTTGGGTGTGAGAATTAGAGGGCATTTTTATGGGAAAAGCGACCAAGTATGTCTCTAAAAAGTCAGATGAAAATGGCTTTATAGATTGGAGTGAAGATGAGAATCAAATCTGGCACGATTTGGTTGTAAGACAGCTCACTTGTATTAAGGGGAAAGCCTGCGAAGAATATCTTACTGGGCTAAAATTACTTAACTTACCTACCGACCATGTTCCGCAGTTAAAGAATATTAATCGAGTGTTGAAAGAAACGACGGGGTGGGAATGTGTAGAAGTACCTGCATTGATTAACTTCGACCGTTTTTTTTATTTACTTTCTAATAAACAGTTTCCAGTCGCCACCTTTCTACGAAGTCGTGATGAGTTTGATTATTTGCAAGAACCTGATTTTTTTCATGAAGTGTTTGGCCACTGCGCGATGCTGACTAATCCCGCTTTTGCTAAATTCACCCACGCGTATGGACGATTAGGTTATGAAGCCAGTAAAGAAGATCGTGTGTATTTAGCCCGGCTGTACTGGTTTACCGTTGAATTCGGTTTAATGAAAACAACCGATCAGCTTACTATTTATGGTGGTGGTGTTTTATCTTCCCCTGGGGAGACAGAGTATGTATATACAGGTAGAAAAGCACGTTATAAGCCTTTTGAGCCAGTCGATGTAATGCGCACGCCTTACCGAATCGATATTATGCAGCCACTCTATTTTGTGATTCAAAACATTAACCAGCTGTATGAACTCGCACAGCAAGACATTATGAGCATGGTGCAAGAAGCCAAAGTTTTGGGGCTACACAAACCGTTATTTCCACCCAAGAAAAAGGAGCATTTAGGGGAATATGTCTAATTTACATGAATTGAAATGCGAAGCTTGCCACATTGATGCACCAAAAGTAACGGATCTTGAATTAGAAGAGATGTTACAGGGTATCTCGCAGTGGAGCGTAATAGAGCGTAGTGGAATTAAACAACTGGAACGTGAATTTACATTTAAAAACTTTAAACTTGCTTGGGCTTTCAGTAATAAAATTGCTGAGTTAGCCGAAGAAGAGTTTCATCACCCAAGCATAACGTTAGAGTGGGGGAAAGTGACCGTTTGCTGGTGGAGTCATTCAGCGAAAGGGCTACATAAGAATGATTTTATTTGCGCTGCGAAGACTGATCGTTGTTTTGAATAGTGCGTTCTTTATGTTGAACGTGATGTATTGTTCGAAAGAAAAGCCACAGCATTTTTGTTGTGGCTTTTTCATTTCGATTGTCCCGTCCTGAAATGTGTTTACACATTTAGGACTTATTATGACTACATCAATCACCCCCTCCGTTAAACGTACTCAACGCGATTATACTTTGGGCTTTAAATTGCAGGTTGTAGCCGCCGTTG
>NZ_PYMJ01000048.1 GCF_003025615.1 Photobacterium frigidiphilum
CATGGAGCAGGGCGCTGGCGATCTGTTGGCTTTGGCCAAACACATTGACGATGTTGGTTTGTTTGCGGCTGGCAAACAGGGTATTGATTTTATCCTGGTTGTCGGCGCTGAGTCCTTGCTGCTCCAGACTTTGGGTATTCACCAGAGTGCGCAAGTGACGCTTTTGTCCTTGGGTGCTGGCGATCAGCTTTTGCTCGTTGTCGATCATGGTTTGGGTGGTAAACAGCGATTGGCTGTCGTTCAGGCCGATGAGGTGGCCTTGCAAAATAAGGGTATCGACGGCCAGTTTGATGTCGATGACATCGAGTTTTTCTCCCTGAGTAAATTGGGTCGCGGCGGATTCGATGAGTTTTTCATATCCCAGCTGGTTGCGGGTCTGGCTTTGGTGGTTGATAGCACGGTGGGCCGCATCCATGGCGGCGGGCTTTAAGCTCTGACTGGGTGCCTCGCTATTGGCGCGGGCATAACTGCTGGCGACAAAGGCTTGTATGTCAAAACCGCTGGCTTTGGCATCGCCTTGCCATTTTTCCATCAGAGTGGCGTCACTGGCGTAGGATTTGCCTTTTCGGGTGCCTTTGGCGGCCATGTCGCGGGCGGCTTGTGAATCCATGCCGATGCTGCGTGCGTGTTCATTAATTTGCTGGCTGCGGGTTGACTGGCTTTTGAGATAGCTTTCAGGCACGTCCGCGATTTCAAACTGATTGTTGCCGATAGAACGTGTCTGATAGCCGAGCGTTTCTGCGCTTCGTGCCAGCGTACTTTGATACAGGGCGGTATAGTATTTTTGATGGTTATAAATCCGCTCATTGGTGCCGTTAATCACTCCGCCTTGCTGCTTGAAGCACGACGCCAATGCCCGCAGGGTGTTTTGTTCATCTTTGGTCATGTTGCTGGTTAAGGCATGGGTATGCATTTGCGGCTCATCTTCGCGACTGGTTTTGTGGCGAACCATGGCAAAGAGCAGGTTGCCGGTGTTGGCAAAGGCGGTCTTGCCCTGCTCATCGGTGTACTTGGCCTGAGCCGCGTCTTTTTCCATGTGGGACAGGGTGAATTTAACGGCGTCATCATGGGCGGTTATCAGACGTTTATCACCGCCAACGAGCGCGAGGGTGCTGACTGATTTAGGGGCTGAGAAGGTGAAATCAAACCCGTTACGGTGGTTTTCCCGTTTGCCGTGCACCGTGGTGCCGTTGAGGTGGCCAGATAATACCGCTTCCAGTTGTTTCTCCTCAACGGGCTTGCCCAGCATACCTTCTTGTTCGGCAATCTTGCCAAACCATTGGGTATTGGGCTCGCTGCTCTGCTCTTTGAGGTAGTAGTTGGTTTCTTTTTCGGGGGATTGGGTATCGACCTCTAATGAGACGTCAGGTAGGTCGTGATGTTTTTCTTCGGTAAGGTAATAGCTGGCCGCATCACCGGCGCTTTGTGACATGGGACTGATTGATAACATCGGGTGCTCCTTGGGGCGATAGGCTGTTATGCAAAATAGATGCATCTAGGAAATGTTTTTTCGGGGTTGTGAATATTGTGTTTTGGGATAGGCAGTTAGATTGTTATCGGGTCGTCTTGCCATTCTGAAACGTTGTACAATTCTTAGGGTTGGGCGGAGGAGTGTGGTACGTAATGAAAAAAATAGGGATGAATCGAGGCTTGGCAACAGCCACTGCAATGGCACTGGTTACCTGTGTTGCTGTCTGGTTCGTGTTGGGTGGATCAGAGAAAACAGCGGTAGATGACCCCTTAAAGGTTAATAAAGGTGCCTTGTCAAAATATGAATCAACGCTGACTTATCGAATGGTCAGGTTTGATGTCGAGAATGGCATTGCCGATATACAGGCGGCCAACAAGGCCAGGGTAAATATTGGTGCCTACTTTCAGTGGGTGGATGAACAATGCCTTCAGTATCAACAGGTTCGTGACTTTCTCCTGTGCGCCAATCAGGTTGTGGGTGAGCACTTTGACTACGAAGTTTCGGAAGACGTTTCCAATAGCTACGCCCGGCAGCGATCGGATTGCGACCTGAATGCCTTCCTGATTGTTGATGTGGCCAGAATGCATGGGTTCGATCCGTATATGATGTATTCGCCCGGCCATGCCTTTATCACCTGGACCGGTCGTGACGGGGAGGTCTATTACCTTGAAACGACAAAAAATGACAACAGGGGAAAGCTCGCCGATATCAATGATGCGTTTTATGTCCGGTCTTTGGATGGAACCTACTATACCCGTTATGGCGCCGATGCCGTTTTGTCTATCTATAAGGCACTGGTTTATCGCTTGTCAGCCAACAAGGCATACATTGTCGGGCTCTATAATGCCTTGCCGGGAAATAGCCTGGTTGCCGATTCCTATTATGAATACCTGATGATCCATAACCGGATAGGGCCTGACGAGATTGCCG
This sequence comes from Photobacterium frigidiphilum, assembly GCF_003025615.1. Taxonomy (GTDB): domain Bacteria; phylum Pseudomonadota; class Gammaproteobacteria; order Enterobacterales; family Vibrionaceae; genus Photobacterium; species Photobacterium frigidiphilum. The sequence goes on from NZ_PYMJ01000048.1 coordinate 2,402, forward strand.
ACATTATAGAAAGACTCAAAACCGATCCTACATCGGAAACCCTGTCGCTGATACTGGCAAGCTGGTACGTAGAGCAGGGGGATACCGGCAGGGCGCTGCCTCCGCGGTTTTGTACCTCTGACTGTATCTGGCTGGGGATCGAAGCGTGGTCTGATTACCTCGGTTACCATGAGCAGGGGACCCGGGTTTCTGACTTTTATGGGAAGTATCTCAAGGACTTGGCAATTTTTTCTAATTATGAGAAAGCCCAAGATTTCTTAAAGAGTGTGGGTTTGATAATTGCTGCAATATTCTGTGTTCTGCTGTGGTTTTTTGGGCGGCGCCGGGGCAAGTGTGTCTATTTGATTCTTTCTGGTTCGAAGGTGCGGCGTAAACGTTGAAGCTGATGTCAGAGGCAGTTGTGTGCACCACTGAAAAGGTCGAAGACGGGATCTATTCTGAGAGCAGAAACAACATAAAACATAATCATAACCAGCACCTGAGTGCAACAGATGATGGTTACTGACATGGTCAGCCACATAAGAGACTTAATGGTTAACGGATTGGTGATAATGCCACGTCGAAGGAGTCCGTATGACCGCATAATGCCCGACAGGCTCATGATGTACATCGACAGGTAGGCAATTACCGGAAAAACCGAAGAGCTGTCGTAGATGGCAATCCCGGCCAATACAATCGCCTGGATAATGTGAATAAGCCTCCTCGATATAAAGGATGTGACAACAAATAATAGCGAGAGACTGAATAACATGAGGTCATTAATGTAATCAGAAATATCAGAAAAGAAATAATACATAGAGTAGATAGACATGGGCTCTCCATGGAAGAGGTTGGTAGTTGGGTGCCGTGCGATGGGGTTGACGTATTGATGTTCGATCGCTTTGTTTGTGTCGGTCTTTTTGATGAGACGTTTTGCAAGGAAGTCGTGTCAGAGATGAGCCCTGTTTTTTCGTTGTTAAAGGGAAAACATTGGGTCGATTCTGAGAATATAGATAATGAAGAAGCCAAGCAAGCCCAGGCCCATGATGCCCCATATGGCGATGATTACCGTGCTGATGAACAAGATTATTTTAAAGGCGGGCAGGTTAAAGAAATTGCCCGCCTCGACGATGTCGAATGATCGGCGAAGGAATAACAGGGTCATGATAAACACAGATAGATAGGTGAAAACCGGGATGGCTGAAAAGCTGTTGTAGACAGCAATGCCGGCCAGCACAATGGCCTGGACAATATGGGTACGTTTTTTCGAGATAAAAGTGATGATGACGAACAGCACAGAAAAGTAACAGAGTGCCAGCCTGCTCATGCAGAAAAACATTTCCGTCAGGTATTCATTCATGGCGTAGGTAGACATAGGGGCTCCGTGGTTGGTGATGGTTAGCTTTGGGTTGTGTGAGATGGCGCCTGAAACGCATTGGAGATAGGTATTTCCGGTAGGCAAGGCGCTGTTGTCGTTTGATGGATATAGCAGTATCGGCGCGAGTGCGACATTTAAGGCCGGTGTCATTCATGGTATCTACGAGCGGTTTAATTTTGGGCTCGATGATGTCGTCGTTTTTTTGATATGGCTTCACGTGATCCCCTTGGTTGTCGGTAAGCCGTGTCTTTGTCGGGAGGTGTCGGGTTATCAACCAGACAAGGCCAGCAGCGTCGGCTTTTATGTCAGTTGCATTCATTGTCTTTTTACTCGTTATCAGAAAATCTCTGGTTCGTTAATATTTTGCTCTTCCTGGAACAATTGCTCGGTGACCGCTTCACTGTCTGCTTGCTCCTTCTCTTTGGCTTTCTTCTCGGCTTGTTTATCAGAGGATGGCTTCTTGTTCTTTTCAGCCATTTTTTTCTTCGCAGCCTTGGCCTTGTCAATGGTGGTCTTCATCCGTTCTTCTTCTGCATTACGTTCAGTGTCATCGTCAAATTGCTCAGTATGTACTGACATCAACTTGTTTTGATCATCCGGTGGCAGCAGGTTGAGCGCACTGATTTGGCAATAGGTCAGCATGTGTTCGATAGACTGCATGGTCTCTGACGAGGCATATTCACGTCGAATGAACGGGGGGCAGATTGAGCGCATTTTGTCGAACTTGAGATCGAGTTTGGTGATAGGGAAATCCCCTGGACTGCGAAGCCAACACTGTAAATCATCCAATTGCATGATTTCTGAGGGGGTCACTGCAGGGCGGGTGATGGTCTGGTGTCCCAGCGAAATACCGTCACGCATGGCATGGGCACCGTAGCTGTAATTCTCTTTAGAAATGTCCATTTCCTGCTCCCCCAAATCCTGCGAGGAAATCTTGGCCATTTCGTTGGACGGTGAGCGAAAAAAGAAGCGGGTGTTCAACAAATCAAACATTTCCAGTGCTGCATTGGTGCCGTAGATTTTCTTAAGCTGGGCAAAGGACTGAATACCAATGACATAGCAGCCACCGAATTTACGCACTTCGGCAATGGTCTCGGCCAGCTCCGGCAGTTTATGCAAGCTCGGGGCTTCATCCATGACCACCCAAATCCGGCGGTCGTGATCTTCTTCTTGCTCCAAGATGGAGGTGGAGGCGATGGATAACCACATGGACAATAATGGGCGTAAAGAGGCGTGTTGTTGGGCGTTGCTGGACAAGAACAGGAAGCCGTTTTCATCTTTGTTTTTCACCCACTCCCGAATAGAAAATCGTGGGCGTACTAGGTTGCCTTGATCATCTTTCCTATCGAGTCCTTCTAAAAATCGCAGGGATTTGATGTAGGCGGCCAATACCGATTTGATGGATATCGCTGTTTTTTGGATTTTATCCGAGACCAGTGACGCGGATTCCGTGCCTTTAAGGTATTCACTGAGCGACTCCAGCTCTGAGGTCAACATGAGTTCGAGCAGGCGTTCAGTCGTCCGGTTTGGCTCATTCACCATCTTGTAAGCGGTGGAGGTGAAAATCGTGCGGGCAGATTGCACCCAAAACGGATCGCCATCGCCGTGCATCGGAATGAGCGCGGCTGACATGTTTTCAAAGTCAGTGGCATCCTTGGCATCGCACCATACATCCCAGTAAGCGCAGCGTTCATCAAAGGCATTGAGAATGATGTCGGTTTCCGGGTTGTAGAATTTACTGACGAAGGTACAGCCTTTGTCGTAAATGATGGCTTTATCGCCTCGATTTTTAATCCAACGCAGAAACTTGCGCAGTGCCACCGATTTGCCTGATCCCGTGGTGCCGTCGAACAGTAGGTGCTGGCATTCAAAGTGCTGCTTGAAGATTTTGTGCCCATCGAGCGCGAAATCTGACTGTTTATTGGCTTTCTTGAGGATGTTGGCCAGCTCGGGCGGGGTGGCTATTTGTATTCCACGAATGAAGTGGTCGTCGGTTTGTTCATCCCCTTTCTTTTTGAAATACCGCATGGCAAGGCTAAAGACCGTTAGGCCGCTTATCAGGCTGGCAAGAAGGTACAGCTGCAGTGACAGCCAAAACTGGCGATTGGCGTCAATGAATACAGGGTTTAGCCGTTGCTGGCCCAAGGTGCTTTTATAAGTGACGCCTTGCCAGAGGGTGAAGACCTCGTGGGTATCGGGTTTTATTTTGCCGACCATGCTGTAACGCCAGTAGTAATAGGTGCCTTTTAAGGTGTCCTGGTCGATGAAGGTAAAGCACAGCAGGGCGGTGAGCAGGAGGATGCCGTACCCCATCCAGCGAACGAGCTTGGCATTAATTTGAAAGAACATGGTGATATTGTGGAAAGTGATTTGCCCGCCACGGGTGTAGTTGCTGTTTTTAGGCCGTTGATTACTCATTGCTGGTCTCCTTTGCAGGGGTAGGTGTTCGTCAAACCGATGATGGCTATCATCCCGGTATTGAGTGTGGGGTCTTGTTTGTCCGTGGGCGCGTTGTGATAGGTATCAGCAATGATGTCAGCGAGCCGTTGACGGTTTAGGGGTTGTTTGCTTGGCAAGCAAAAAGCCCGTGGTTTGTTGTTGGCACCTAATAGGGCATTGATATACATGCTGGCATCCACAATGCCGTTTAGGTAGGTTTCAGCGACAGCCCGTACCGTGGGGGCGGGGCTATTTATACTGTCCAGATGGGTCTTTATGGAGGCCGCGTGCAAGGGTGTGACAAGCGCGAGAAAGGTGATGAAAAGTAAGCGTTTAACGCAAGACATAGTGAGCCTTTTTTTGTGATTAACTGATCATAAAACCAGTATAAATAAGGTTAAATATTGACCGTGTGATATAATGATTGTTAATAAATCATCAAGTTAGAGTGAGGTTCTCATGAGCGATTCCGATAACACATTGCTGGCGGCTGCTGCCATGCGGGCAAAGAAAAACGCCCTTGACCAGGGCGATCAAGAAGCAACGGCTGTTTCCATTACGGCGAAAGTCAAAGCGCTGTCAGAAGCGGGGTTCTCGGATGGTGAAATCGATAAAATTCTAGCGGTGGATGCCACTCAGTCTGCAACGTTACAGACTGAAAAAATGGCGGCGACTGAGGAATATAATGAACAGGTGGATGAAACGATCAATCATGCAAAAGTGCACACTGGATTGATGCTTGTTATGGCCATTGGTTTTATAGTAACTTTTTTCTTACCTGGAAGTCTGAGTGACCATGCTGGAATAGCCATAGGATGGATGGTTTTTTGCTTTGCCGTGATGTTGCTTCGAACAATCCCATTTGCTTTTAAAAAAGCGGGTTATTTCCTCAAACGTTAATGGTTATCGTGATCCCCTGCCCATTGCTGGGTGAGTGTTCGGTTGAGATTGGGGCTCTACATTGTCGTTGACTGCCTCAATATCTTTTTGAGGTGCAGGCTCCGGTGACGGATGTTGAACGGCATTATCGGTTACTGTTTCTTGGGTTGTATTAATACTCTCATGTACTTCTCTGTCGATAGTGTTGAACTTGTTTTCATCAAAGTATTCCCGTACGCCTTTTCCTTCAATAATGAGCTCGACCCCTTCATCATGACGGGTCTGCAATTCCCCTGATTGCTGTTGTTGGGCGGTTCGTTGCGCCGGTGTCAGTGCCAGTTCGCCCGTTTGTTGGTCAAAATTTTTCACTAAGTCTTTTTCTGTTTGTGGCAGGCTGTCATCTGTGTAGCGTTCAAGCTTGGCCTGTGTTTCCGGCTCATTCATGAACTGTCGAACATAGCCCGCTCGCTCTTCACGTAATGATTCGGTACTGCCGTACATGATCCCTTCATAATGTTCGGGGTTCTCTTGTTTCATGTAGGACTGAAAATCGGGCATGAGGTTGAACGAGACACCGTTGCTGACATCCTCGACTTTATCAGCCTGACGGTTGAGTGACTGGGATTTACTGAACTCGGTGTGTGCCGTGAGCCCTAGTGATTCAGTGTCACGCAGGCTGTCCCCGATATTCGACAAGGCGGTATCGGTCTTGGTCCGGGTCTCGCTGCTGCTGTCGGTTAAATCGTAGTTCTTGAGCACGTTGGCCGATTCGTTGAATTGCTTTTGCAAGGCTTGTGATTCACGATCACTTTCTGAGTTACTGGTCGTGTCGCTGGTTCGTTCATCTCTGGTCTTTCTAAGGGTTTGAAGTCCAACGGTACGAAAAGTTACTCTAAGGAGTATCAATATAGCCAGAAGACTGGTTTAGAGGTCTCAGTTCTCCTTTCATTACTTGTTCCGCCAAAGTGAAAGAATAATGCCCCAACACATTGATATGACCATACCCAAGGGGAGATAACCTTGCTTTATCTTCTTCTTTTATCTCAATTGAATGTTGTAAGTGATCCAATGCGGATTGCATGTAAATGGTATTCCACAAAATAACGGCATTGGTTACTAAGCCTAGTGCGCCTAGTTGATCTTCCTGTCCTTCACGATATCGCTTACGGATTTCTCCGCGTTGACCATGGCAAATAACACGAGCAACAGAGTGCCGTCCCTCGCCACGATTAAGTTGCGTTAATATTCGTCGACGGTAGTCTTCATCGTCGATGTAATTAAGCAAATAAATGGTCTTATTGATCCGTCCTACCTCAATGATTGCTTGAGCTAAACTGGAAGGTCTATCACTTTTTAGTAGCGAACGAATGAGTTCTGAAGCTTGTACTGTGCCTAATTTTAATGATCCCGCGATCCTCATCATATCATCCCAATGTTGATGGATTTTTTGTGGGTTCAAAACACCACGGGCTAAATCATTGAGAGCGCCATAATCCGCTTCTTTATCAATTCGCCAGAAAACGGATTCACCGGCATCGGCCAAACGAGGAGAAAATTGATAGCCCAACAACCAGAACAAACCGAACACTATGTCGCTGGTTCCTGTCGTGTCGGTCATGATTTCTGTTGGGTTTAAGCCTGTTTGCTGCTCCAGAAGTCCTTCTAAAACAAACATAGAGTCTCTTAACGTTCCAGGAATGACGATGCCATGAAACCCTGAAAATTGATCAGAAATAAAGTTATACCAGGTGATACCTCTGCTGGAACCGAAATATTTTTTGTTCGGCCCCGCATTAACGGTTCTAACTGGTGTGACGAAGCGCATACCGTCAGCGGAAGCCACGTCTCCACCGCCCCATTTTTTTGCCAGAGGAAGTGTTGCCTGATGGTTAACTAAACGAGCATTTGATTTAACCAATGTTTCCGCTCGAACATAGTTTTGTTTAACCCAACTTAAACGATGACGAGTCAATGCGGGAATATGAGACTTAATTAATGGATCCAACCCAATATTACAGGCTTCAGCAATAAGAACGGCACAAACGCTAGTCGTTAAATCATCTGCTCGCGCATTGGATTCGCTTACATGAGTAAATTCATCAAGAAAGCCAGTAAGTGCATGTATTTCCAATAGTAATTCAGTCAGGTCAACATTCGGCAATAAATGTGAAACTTGATTACTAAGTAGGGTAAGACTGGCCGGTTCATCAAGCTTGTCTAGATTGGTGATGGTTAAGGTTGGGTGTTTACCGGAATGATCGAGTCTGACCGCGTCATTATCGTCAAAATGAGCGGCAACTTGTTTATAAGCAGCATCCAGTTGACGTGTTAAAGCAATAATAGCGTCATTGGCTTGAACTGGGTGGCCTAATGAGCGACAAACCTGAATTCGGTTTGCTTGCCATTCGGCTCCCTGCAACAATTTAGACCGAGGATCCCCCCAACGGTCACTATTTTCGATAAAGACATCTCGCCTTCGTAAACTGTCCTGTAATTTATCAAGAAAGCATAGCGTGTAACCGCGCTTTGTTACCTTACCTTCTTTGTCATAAACTAATCGTTTCCAGGGGGAAGTAATGATTTCTAGCGGTGGATTATCTAATGTTTGCTTACGTGAATTATCAAGCTCCGCAAGATAATTGAACGCTTCAAGTGTAATTTCTCCGGCAGGAGCCGCTTTAATAACAATGTCCTTAAGGAGTCTTGGTAAAAATCGTCTAACTTTTCCATATTGTTCGACCATCTCATCATGAAAATTGTCACTAGACGGACGGGCGATTGCATTGATCGTTGCAATTGATTGCGCCAATTTATCTTTCGGACATTTGTTATAAATAGCGTCTCTTAACTGACTATCATCGGTATTTTCATTCAAGATCAACGCACAAATTGCAGCTAACGCCAGTGCAGATTTATCTAAGTCTTTCAGTGTCCTTAATCGTTTTTTCTGACCAAGCTTTTTGGCTTCTCCAGCTATTCCTGTAATAAGCAAGTCGAGAATATCTAACGCATCATCAAGAGCCATCACTTCAAAAGCTTTCACAAAAGCCACCAAAATAGCGATTCGTTTTTCATCTGGCATTCTGGCTATTTTATGCATTGATATGACACCGGCATGACGAGCTAAATTTTTTAGCCTTACTGGCGGTATATGAGATAAATTAATGTTGTTTAAATCGAAGTTTTTTAGCTCAATATAGCGTTCTAATGCGGTAATAAATGCCGGACTGCTGATTGTTACCGGCCCTTTGCGGTAGTAATCAAAACGGGAAGCCCGTTGACCTTCTGGCACCTGAAGTAATGCCTCTAATTTTTCTTTTTGTTCTTCGGTTGGTAGTGATGCCAGCCGCTTCCACAAGCGATTAACTGCTCTTTCTCTGATCTCTGAAATCAATCGAGATAAAGTAGAAACACCCGGTAAAAGTACTTTATGATGAATCAGCCATGCCGTAGCAAAATCGAACATTAGGCTAGGACGTTCATTACTGATCCAGGCACGTGAGTACAGTAAGCGTGTTAACCGAAATCGCCAATGAGCATTATTAAATTCGTGATAACCGTAAAAGCTTTGTATCTCAGTACTATGGCTATAACGAGTCACCTTACGACTCATATATTGTTCTAAATTGTCAGTCCCTGTATCAACTTGTTGTGCGATAAAATTGAGTACATTGATTGGTACGTCTGTTGGGTCAGGTAAAAAAGTACCAAGAAACCTTACTGTCGTTAATTGCAAAGCGAACCCTAACCGATTGTAATCACCGCGCCGTTTATTAATAAGCGCTAGCGCGGTATCGTCGAGATGAAAGTAGCGAGCCAACTGCGTGTCGTTAGGTTCACCAGTAAAACAACCATACTGATTTTTTTGTTCTTCGCTCAGAAATTCAATCGGCATGCTAATCCTTTAGCTTCACAATGTTTAAATTGGTTATAGCTTGATCTTAAGTGGAGGTTACGTAGTATTTCAATCATCGAGGTGCAAGCGAGGCAACATACTTTTTATTCAGAACACCAAACACGACTAATGATTGCTTATCATAACCTGTGGCTGTTTATCTGACTGCGCGTTCCCCGCAATAAATAAGAGATAATCGGGGAGCAGCGGAAGCGTACAAGGGGAGAAAAAAGGCACCAATCCGCCAGAGAATGCGCTTATACTTGCGATTCCTGCTGTATTATTACACCTGTCGTTGAGGTTGAGGAAGGGTATGTACCCCCTTTCTCTAAATATGCTCCAGAAGTTGGGACAACTGGGTGAGCTGCTGATGGTTCTGTGCTATCTGCGCATCGATAAGCACCTTTTCACGATTGATTTTCCGACGGTCTTGGGGATCAAGCGCAGCTAACAGTGGTTTGATATCTTGTAACCTTAAGCCTGCGACCATCGCTGTCCTAATCAATATTAAGCGGTTAAGGGCGGGTTCATCAAACAACCAATAGCCACCTTGTGTTCTTGAACAGGCCACAATTAATCCTTCGGCCATGTAGTTTCTCACGGTATGAATCGAGGCATCAGCCGCTTTCGCGAGGGTTGAAATCGTCATTGGGTAACGACCTTCAACAGACGTTGCCAGGGGAAGCTTGATCATAGAAATTGTCATATTCAACCCTCGTTTGACATCAATACACTATTTGTTCGCTAACCCGCACAACAAGAGAGTTCTTTTACATCTTTGCTAAAGGTCTGGGCACACAGTTTTAACCCTTCAACCATGGTGAGATAAGGGAACAGCTGTTCAGCTAGCTCCTTCACTGTCATGTTATTGCGAATAGCCAGCGCGGCGCTCTGGATGATCTCTCCCCCTTCATGGGCGAGAAGCTGAACACCAATTAATCGTTCTGTGTCGGTATCTATCACTAACTTGATAAAGCCGTCGGTTTCAAAGTTCGCTAATGCCCTCGGGACATTTTCCATCTCTAGAACACGAGAATCGGTATTTATCCCTTGCGCTTTGGCTTGCTCTTCGGTCAATCCAACGGTAGCCACCTGGGGATCGGTAAAGATCACGGCAGGCATGGTAGATAGATCCAGTTTGGCATTCCCGCCGGTCATATTGATCCCGGCACGGCTGCCAGCCGCCGCAGCGACATAGACGAATTGCGGCATGTTAGAGCAATCACCGGCGGCATAAATGCCAGCAATGCTGGTTTCCATGCGGTCATTGACCATAATCTCACCTTGTTTATTTATGTCCACGCCGATCGCTTCAAGATTAAGTTTGGTCGTGTTGGCATGGCGTCCAGTGCTAATCAACAATCGGTCGCAGCTTAAGGTGCCAGCATTGGTTTCGAGGAAGAATCGTTGACCATCGTACGAGGCATTTGCTGCTTGGGTATGATTGAGAACTTGTATGCCTTCTTTTTCAAAGCATTCGGTTAGCTTTTCACCCAGCAAAGGATCTTCCCGATAAAGCAACGTGTGGCGTGCCAAGATCGTCACCTCACTGCCTAAACGGCGATAGGCTTGGGCGATTTCCAGTGCTACGACTGATGAGCCGATGACAATCAAATGCTCAGGCGTTTGCTCGGCAAACAACGCCTCGGTGGATGTCCAATAAGGCGTATCTGCGAGACCTTCAATGGGGGGAATGGTTGATGTTGAACCAGCCGCAATCAAAATCTTGTCAGCATAGAGCTCTTGCTCTGAGCCGTCAGCCTTATTGATGAGGATCGTATTCGCGTCTTTAAGTCGTGCATACCCCTTTACTAGACTTAAGGCGGGGTTGTTATCTAAAATATTTTGGTACTTAGCGGCCCTTAATTCGTCAACCCGGGACGTTTGTTGTTTTGCCAACAAGGAGCGACTTAGTAATGGAGTCTGGTTTTCTAGACCGGCAAACGGATTGTTGCGTTGCTGCTGGGCAAGCTGTGCAGCACGGATCAGGATTTTTGATGGCACACACCCTACGTTGACGCAGCAGCCGCCAATGACTTCACCGGCTTCTATAATTGTTACTCGGGCACCGCCTTCCGCGGCTTTAATTGCGCAGGCAAAAGCAGCCGAGCCACTGCCAATAATGGCAACGTGAAAGTCATCGCTACCATTACGCTTAGCCTTATCATCACTGCAACAGGATGATGTTGATTGATTGATTGACTGTCACACCTTCACCTTTAATGGCAGATTGATCATTATTCATTTATTTGTTCCATTCTGTTGGTTAGGAGAACAACAATCAGGCTGTTGTTGATCCTCTCTATTTCGATATAAGGCGTAAGCGGTCAGGCCAATAAAAAAAGCCAGCGCAGGAAGCAGCGCATAGTCTAGATAACCCAGCCATCCAGACAGACCAACCACGCCGAGTAATATAACTAATGCAGGGGTAAAACAGCACAATGCAGCAATAACTGTTCCGGCTATACCTACCCCCAGTAACTTGTGTTGTCTATTCATGGCTATCTACTCTTTCACGTATGAGGGATAACCGGCGTTCGTGGTGGCGTCGATTAGGGCCTTAGTATTGGTTATCTCGTCGTCATAGCTTACTTGGGCCTGCTGCTCCTCGAACATGACCTCAACGTCTGTGACGCCATTCACTTTCTCCAGTGACTTGGTCACCGTAATCGGGCAAACAGGGCAATTCATGGTTGGTACTTCTAGGGTGACTGTCTGCGGCTTGGCTATCACGCCAAATGTCGCCAGGAACAATCCTGTTATAAGTAAAAGCTTATTCATCATATTCACCTATTCCTTTCATTTTTAGGCAATCCATAACACCCAGTAATTACTGGTCACTAAAATAAGAGCAACCACGGCAGCCAGCCAAAACATTATTTTGCGGCGATTTTGTACCTGTGGCACGGCACAGGCAGTCCCTGGCTGGCATTCCGCTTGAGGACGATAGAGCTTCCAGCCAGCCCAGCCAAACAAGGCAATGACAGCCAGAATAAAAAAGGGGCGATAAGGTTCAAACAGGGTTAGGTTTCCGACCCAAGAGCCGCTGATGCCGAGCAGTAGCAACACCAAAGGGCCAGCACAGCATAGACCCGCGCCGATAGCGGCTACCACGCCTCCGATAAGGGGAACGTTAGTTGTCTTATTTTCCATGACTTACTCCATCTCTTCTCTATCAGTAAAGTAAGCCTAAGCTCCGTACCTTGATACGGAGTCAAGTTTATTTTCTATCGTTGGGAAGGAGTGTTTCGACGATGGGGCAAGATGATTCTGAGGGATTACACTTGCATTGCGTTACTAGGTTATCCAGTACGCTTTCAAGGCGGTTCAGATCGGCAATCTTAGCTCTGACACTGGCCAGCTTATGCTCCGCTATTTCTTGTACTGACAGACAGTGCCCTTCTCCCAGTAACAGCAGATTGGCAATTTCCTCCAGTGTAAAGCCAAGCTCTTGGGCCCGCTTGATAAACTGAATCCGCTCAAGGGGTATCTTGGAATATTCCCGGTACCCTTGTTCAGGTTTTAACGGCTGGGTGATCAACCCTCGGCGCTCGTAATAGCGAATGGTCTCAACATTGACGTTAGCTGCTTTCGCCAAATCACTAATTTTCATTTAACTTCCATTGCAGTCACTCGAATTTTAGATTCGCGTCGTTAAAATAAAGTTTACCAGTATAAAGTCAGCTGTTGCGCCCAACTATTTTTTGTATACCGGCACTTAATGCAACGCGGTATTTTTAACAGTATAGGCAAATATAGAGTACATTTATATGCATACAGTTGACATTGGAGGTATAGATATGGCTATTCGAAAAACGGCACCACAACTTCTAAAGAGCTTTCAGTGTTCTGTGTGTGGTGACCCTTATAATTATATTTTCATCAATTCATTAACAGTAGCGTTTTGCCCAAACTACTGTTTAGAAAAGCTTGATGAGGTTGTATTTTCTTTAGATTCGGAAATTGAATGCACTCATATTGAACTTACATGTAAGAGCTGAGTTGTTCTCTCTGGTAATAAGAAGCGGATTAACGTTGAACGGGTTTTCTGTACTGACATTCCAAGTGCAAATAGGGTCTACCTTACGCGAACTGTCTGCATTACCGCTCAAAGTGGTTCGCAATATATTGACAACAAACCCTTCCCGAACCACTATCAAAAACCATACCTTAAGCGAACCATTCAGGAGAAACATGTTCATCAGAGCCTATATGCGAGCATCAACGGATGAACAGGATGCCAATCGCGCAAGAATGGAATTATTGAATTTTACTCAACAAAAAGGTGTACGAATAGCCAGCTACTATGTTGAGAACCAATCAGGTGCGAAAATAGATAGACCGGAGTTAGTACGTCTGATTGAGGACTCTCACCCTGGGGATGTACTTCTCATAGAAAAGGTAGACAGGTTATCTCGGTTGCCCTACGAACAGTGGAAGGTGCTCAAGGGCCAATTAATAGATGCTGGTATCCATATTGTGGTTATTGATCAGCCGATGACCCATGGTGTGCTGACAGATTCCGAAGAAAGTACAATGATTGCTAGGGTACTGACAGAGTTTATGGTTGATCTCGCGGCCGCGATGGCAAGAGATGACTATGAAACCAGAAGAAAGCGGCAGGCTCAGGGGATCGCCAATGCCAAAACACTGGGTAAATATCAGGGACGAAAGCCCGATCATGATCTGAGACAAAATATCTGTTTGTTAATAAATGAAGGAAAGAGCTGGTCACAGGTACAGCGCCTCCTGAAATGCAGCCGCTCAACGATTTCGAAAGCAGTTAAACCCAGCACTCCATGATCGGATTATTATTTAGTAAAAACTAAATAATTAATTGCATATATTTACTTAAAATCAGTTAGATACGAATCCATAAATATTTCTCTTTCCATGGTATGTTTCGATAAAAATCAGGTCAATATTGGTAATATGTAATGCCCTGTGGCCTGAGATATTCTGAATCGTATTTCCTTAGAGTAACTTTTCGTACCGTTGGACTTCAAACCCCATATAAGAGTGTAGGCGTGTTTATATTTGCCTATGATCTTTTTGATCAGTGAAGATCATTTGATATGACAGTAAAAGTGACACTGTAACACGCCAAATCAATCACTTTTAGACGTATGAGATGTGACATGGAGCTGTTGCGTTTAATAATACTGTATATATAATCACTGTGGTTATATACAGTATTAATTGAAGGTGTTATATGAAAATTGAACTTATGGTGAATAAAACAGGATTACCGAAAAATGGATTTACCAAACTAGAAAATGAGTTTACTCGACGCATTCATGCTCGGTGGCCTGAGACACACATTCGGTTACGCAAAGGGAACAATAACAATTTGACCGTGTTAAGTGCATCAAAAGGTGAGAAAGAAGCGGTCGGCAAACTATTGGAAGAAATGTTTGAAGAAGCGGATGAATGGCTCTACGAATAAAACGGCTCTTTTGAGCTTTTCGATGGCTGTTTGTGGTAAGTCGGCTGGTAATATTGGTGTTGAAATGTACCAGTCGATAAGTAACCAATTGAAATTTAATGATTAATCATTGGTACACTTTCCTGCTAATGGGTCCAGGTGCGGTGTTAATTGTTCGCCACCATCGCAATCAAATATTATCTGATTGCGGATCCCTCCTTATCATTTTAACGGGTCACATTTGTAGGTATTTACTGTAATTACGATAATTACAGTAAATACCGTAATTATTATGTTTACACTGATGCTGTTTTTTTATACAATGAAAACAGTTGATTGGGTTGTTCTTACTAAGGGGATTTTGATGGTAGCGGCTAAAGTAAAGGAAGAGAAAGTATTTGAGTTGGCGAATCGCATTGTTGGTCAAGGTGAGTGGCCAACGGTTCTCAAGCTGCACAAAACCCTTGGTGAAGGTAGTTACACCACTATTCAAAAGTACCTAAAGAATTGGGAGCAATCAGAGGCGGGTATGCTGGCTAAAGAGGCGGCTTTACCTGATGAATTGGTGCTACCTGCTAGTGCATCTGATGCTATGCAGGTTGCATTAAAAACGATCTGGACGGCAGCACAGCAAGCGGCAACAGAACGTATTGATCAAAGTATTGCTGAAAGTCAGGCCGAGATAGAGGCTCAAGAACTACTCGCTCAAGAGGTGCTTACTAAAGCTGAAACCACGGAGCTACGACTGATTGATGCTGAGAAACGGATACTGCATTTAGAAAGTGAGCGTGAAACCCACATCGATGAACGGGCAACCCTTCGTCAGCAGCTATCGTCCAGTGAGCTTGAACTTACCCGCGAACAGCAGAAAGCGCACAATACCATTGAGCAGCACGGCAAAGAAATCACGCAAGTCAATACTGTGCTTCGTGAGACTAAAAAAGTCTTAGAGGCGTTACAGGTCGAGTATGCGAATAAGCAAGATGTGCTCATGGCTGAGGTGGCAAAACATGACGAAAGCAAACAGTCATTAGCCAGCACAACGGCACAATTAGAGGCGGCCAATGATAAATTGAGTGAATTGGTCAAGCAACTGGATGATACGAAGACTGAACTATCAACGTCTCAAGCACAGCTGATTGCTGAGTTGTCACGCCATGATGAAACCAAGCAAAGCCTGGCTGGCGCCAATGCAGAGTTGAAAGCCTCAGAGCGATTGTTAACTAATATTGAATCTCAACTACTTGAGCAAAAGCAAACAAATAACACGTTGTCCGAGTCTATAACCCTTGTTCGTAATGAACTGACTGACAGTAAGGTGAATGAGTCAGTATTACGGGGTGAGCTGTCTAAGGTGGATGCGTTAAGCGACGAGAACAAGGCGTTACGCCAGGCACTCGATGGCAACATAGCGAAATACATTGAAAAACTGGGTAACGAAAAGATTAGCAGTGAGCGCGGGGTTAGATGATGAAATCATTCAGATTTGTATCATTATTGATGTGCTTGGAAAGGTGCTGTTCGAGTCGTTGGTCAGGCCGCCCGTCGATATAGAGCCAGAAGCGAGTGACATACCCGGGATCACCATTAGGTAGTTAGTACAACCTAATGGATAACTAGTCCCACGGTATAAAGTCAAAATCAGACGGTGTCGGATATTGACATATTGACACCTCCGTCATATGCTTACCTTGCTAAGTTGAGTACAGTATTTTAGTTAAGCACCTACCACGGCTTGACTATCAGATACAAAGAAACCGCCCAAACGGCGGTTTTTTTGTGTCTGGAGAATATGACCTACCAAAAAATACATTTCTCTCATATAATCATTTAGCTAAGTAAGTCATCATTATGATTCTAGACACCCTAACAATGCTTTTGCATTGTTAGGGTGGGACTATGTTCTGCCCTTTATGTCCCATTCGGCTGGTGTGGTAGCCAGTTTCTAGCCTATAGAATGGATTTCATAAATCTAACAGTCGTATGCTGTACTCAACTTAGTACATCTTGCAAAGCTTCAATTCGGTTAGAAGTTGATTCTTCGCTACGGCTCCAAATATTGGAGAGTGCTCAGTGATTATCGATTCAACGATTGTCATTTGTGCTTTGATTGCTGCTCTAGTGTGGGTTGTTAGTGTCAAGATTTCGATCGGAAACATTAGCATCAACATTTTCAGTAACAACCGCAAGAAAGACTAACTGAACAAAAAAATATTTTTGACCCGCCTTAGTGCGGGTTTTTTTGTACTTCAACATCACTGTTAAGTTGCGATGTGACAATGAACAAGCAACTGTGTTGCGTTCGTTGTGGCATCGTGACCGACAAGCGTAGCGCGTCAGTAAATATTCCCGATTTAGACCCTATTTAACATATCACATACAAGCTGAACAACCGTGAAATTGAAGAGATATTGGCAGAGCGTGGTATCAATGTTGACCACTCAACATTGAACCGCTGGGTCATCAAATATGCGCCATTGCTAGAACATCGTGCCCGACAGGTGAAAAAGGCAGTCGCGTCTTCGTAGCGGATGGACGAGACCTATATCAACGTCAAAGGCCAATGGAAATATTACTACCGGGCCGTTGATAAGCACGGTGATGTGATTGATTTTCTACTGCGTGATAAGCGGGATGAAAAAGCGGCTAGAGCCTTTTTCCAAAAGGCCATCTGTCAACATGGAATACCAGAGAAAGTGGTTATTGACGGCAGCCATTCCAACGCGTTAACACTGCATCATATCAATGTTGAGCTTTGGAATAACGGGCACATGCTAAGTTTAATTGAAATCCTTTCAATCAAGTATCTGAACAATATCGTCGAGCAAAGCCACCGCAGGGTGAAAGGTAAAATGAATCAATGTTTAGGATGGAAATCAGACGAAGGAGCAAAGGCCACACTCGCTGGCGTGGAGCTGTGGTCGATGATTAAAAACGGACAGCTCGACAACCCTGAATGTTTATCTGTTTGGGATGAATTTTACGCGCTAGCAGCCTAATTACATCTGAAAATCAGTGCGCGTGTAGTTAGACTAAACTCTGCGACAAAACCGTATTTATCATTTTATATAAAATCTGTTGCTGTTTATCATAACTTTATGGCAGTATAAAGTTATGGGGAACAGCAACCTATTCCGAGCCACATGGACAATAGCTGAATTTTAAATTTTCAACTTAATGCTTTTATATAAGGGCTGATGTTGAGTGGCGGCGTCAGTACGGAATATAAAAGTATGTCTAAAATTCTTAAAACTCGTCGTAAATTTTTAATTCATGCGATAGATTATGTTTTTGGGGAAAAGTTAATTAGTGGGC
This sequence comes from Photobacterium frigidiphilum, assembly GCF_003025615.1. Taxonomy (GTDB): domain Bacteria; phylum Pseudomonadota; class Gammaproteobacteria; order Enterobacterales; family Vibrionaceae; genus Photobacterium; species Photobacterium frigidiphilum. The sequence continues at coordinate 19,712 of NZ_PYMJ01000048.1, forward strand.
GTGACGCGGCTGATTTATATGCGAATCTCCTCGGTTTTGAAAATAACAATAATCTTAACTACTTGATTAAAAGTAATAAAATAGCAGTTACAGCAATCAGTCATGATTGGGACTCGCTTGATGATGATGCTCTTAGTATTTTTAAGCAATATTTGCCTAAAATTGAAAGCCGTCAGTTACTGGAAGTAGATCGATTATCACAACCTAATTTCAGTTTAGCTGATAGTGTTTGGAGACCTCGTCTTATCTCGTTATTAAAAGGTGTAACTAACCTTTTAGAGCTACGATATGGTACTAAATCAAAAGTATCTAGTGAATTGGCCGTCTTGTTAATTTCTTTAGCTGATAGACAAATCTACAATGATAAGGCCCGTAACCGATTATTTATAATATGTTCGGTTTTGGTACATTTTGTGGTGACAAAAAAAATATCAGCTATTCGTTGGTTAGATATTGCAGTGCTATATCAACCTCAAAGCTTTAATTTTTTGATAGACCATATTTATGGCTATCAAGAAAAATTCATATCTGATAGTTATGTATTAAAAGAAGTTTTACGTTATGCAGATAAAGATTGTTCTGTTTTTTTTAATCATGACTCAGCTTTTGAAGTATTTCAGAATCTTTTTGTTGAACTTGGTGTTGATAATACCGCGTGTGAGTTATCCAACGATGTTGGAAAAGCTATTTTTGGTGATTTTGGAAATATTGGGGCTTATAAAGCGAGATATAAATCAGATATGGACGATATCCTTTTGCTAGCTCGGGGCATAAGGTGAAATATTTCGATGTAGCTGAAGAAAGATTGGGTGCTCATTGGCAATGTTACCAAACAAAACCTGAAATGGTGGGGCGAACCCCACCATTTAGGCTAGTCTCTTACTTCGTAGGACAAGACGGCCTTAAAGAGTTTCTTTCCATCCTGGTATTGGATGGAACAGAGGTCATCTCTGACCAGCGCCAGTGCTATTAAAAGTGTGAAACACACTATCAATAAACGTATTGGGAAATTTCTTTTCAGCATAGCTTGCCCTCTTTGGTAAGAGAGGCTAACATCAGAATTGTCTAGATACATCTGTTGGCCTCGTTGATTGAAAAATTAACGGGGCTTTCATCTATCTGACATTCACAAAACTGTTGTTATGCTCCTGACAGATATCCAAGAGCACCCGTCGCGTATTCTACCCTACTCTTTCTCTTTAAGTCACTGTTTTGATATCGAGGACAATTCACTTGCTGTTTTGGGGTGAAATTCAATCAAGCTACCGTTGTGACAGTTAATTTTCACTAAAACGCCCGCATTTTACATAATGTACATAATCATCACCGGCGAACACTGTCCAATTGAAATCATGCCCCCTACCCTTCAAAACTACCTCTTCACTACGCCAAAATTATCCACATTTTTTGTGACTAAGTTGTTATCAAAAAGCCAGGTTACGTTTAACCGCATTTTTAACCCCAACCCCCTAAAACGATCACTTTTCTCCGTTTGCCATGATGCTAGTTTTGTATCGATTGATTTTTGAGGAGATTGCCCCCATTTCTCCTTGTAGGTTGAATTCCATTTGTTATGAGTACCCATCGTTTTGTCTAAAGAAAATTATCACCAACTCCTCTCTGATGTGATCGAAAATAGTTTGTTGCACCTGTATGGCCAAGTAGCAAGTAATGATCATTTTGTGCCTTTGGCTAAGCGCAACACGCTTCTTTGTAAATACCTCAAACCCAAACTCAAGCAGCCTAAATACAAAGTTATTAAGGGTGACATTAAGCGAATGGTTTTAGCGGGTCAGTGTAAAGGTGGGGACTTGGAAGCGAAGCTGAATGAACTCTATACCCTATCGCTGAGTTATCAGGCTAAAGCAAACGATACACAGCGTTTATATGACTTACTCAATATATTGTTACACGAGCATGGTTTTGATTCGAAGATGTTTGATGAGTCAGTTAAGACTGAGCCTGGTGTTATTTATATTTTGAAGGAGCATTTAGAGAATTGTTTTGAGGCGAACGGAAAGCAGATTGCACCGGTATCTATGTTGATTGAACATGAATCGGTTTCTTCGTTGGTTGAAATTATCAATAACACTAAATTGTTCTTCGCGACATTGAAAGAATGTAATGAAAAGACCAAGCAAGCACATATTGAGTTACATCCAATTACGATTAAATAATGCACTACATAATATTTGCCTATTAAAATAGGTTGTTACGTTTTTTTTGTTGTCAGGGAAGTAATACAATTAGTATTACTTTTTAGGGGGCAATATGAAAACGATAGCTGTTCTTAATCAAAAAGGTGGCGTTGGTAAAACCACGACAACAATAAACTTAGCTGATGTATTAGCTAAGCAAGGGAAACAGGTACTTGTTGTTGACCTTGATCCCCAAGGAAATTTATCAAAAGTCATTTCTGGCGGTGAAGTGCGCTTTGATCCAAATGTTATGGACCTCTTTGCTAAAGATAATAAAGCAGATGTTCGAGCTATGATTCGGTCTGCATATGATAGTGAGAACTTTTTTTACATTCCTACTGATATTAGATTAAGTAGAGTTATTGAAGCTGGATTAACACTTAGCTTTAGGGAAGTTCGATTAACTAATCACCTTAATAAATTAAAAGATGATTTTGATTACATCCTTTTAGATTGCCCCCCTAATTTATCTCTAACAACGACGAATGCAATCGTGGCTGCTGATTTATTTTTGATGCCTGTTAATAGTGGCGTTTTTGCATTAGATGGCCTTGAAGATTTGTTAGATGCTTTGAATGAAGTTAGCCAAGATCAAAGCCTAAACTATTATGTTTTCCGAAACGAAGTTGCCGCGCAAAACAAAGTTATCAATGGGGCTATTGAAGAGGACCTTTTACAGATAGCCGAAGGGCGGATTCTAAAAACAAGTATTAGACGGTCTGAGCATATTGGTCAGGCTTCATTTATGTCGATGCCCCTTAGTAAGTATAAAAAAGGGTCTACAGCTATAAATGATTATAAATCGCTGGCAAAAGAAATTATTGGTTTGTTTAAATAGATATTTAGTAATACTTTGGAGGGGGTATGGACTTAAAAAATAGAAAACGTCGTGAAGATAGACCTAAAAGCGACAAACCACTTACGACCATAGCGACTGTGAAAAAGTCTTCAACTAAACAAGATCCGCCTACATGCTATCGATTTAGTGATTACGATAAGGCTGAGATTGCTATGGCTGTAGCTAATGTTAAGACCAAGGCTGCGGCAAAAGTTACACCTGCGAAGTTGCTACGTGCTCTCGTTCGCTTAAATAACTTAGGGCTCGTTGACGGACAAGAATTAGTAAAAATGATTGAATCATTGTAATACTATTAGTATTACAAAAAATAAGTTTTAATGTAGAGGTAAACCTTAATGTCGGAAATAATGAAGCTTTTACTTAACCTACGTTCTTTGCGCGTAACTTGTCGTGAATATTCTTTAGACCAACTTAATGATGCGCTAGGTAAATTGAAAACTGTCGTCAATGAGCGAGAAGAAGAAGAGGCTCAGCAGTATGAAGCTGAAAAGGAAAAGCGTGAAAAGCTGGAAGCTTATCGTCAGATGCTTATCGAAGATGGCATTGATCTTGAAGAATTAATCGGTAGTTTTACTACTGAAAAGAAAGTAAAAAAGAAACGTGCTCCGCGCCCTGCTAAGTATCGATACACTGATGATAGCGGTGAAGAAAAAACATGGACAGGCCAAGGTAGAACGCCAAAGTTTCTACAAGATAAAAACCTAGAAGATTTTGCTATCTAATAGGGTTTAATGGTAAGGAATTTCAATATTCCTTACCATGAACAGAGGCTGGCACTCGCTGACTCTTTTTCACCGCTGTTATTGCCAGCACTTCTTTCGTCGCCATTCAACGCCGCATTATTGAACAGATATGGCCTTTTTCTCGTCATTTGAATACACCTATCCCGTACCGGCCATCAGGCCGGCATCATACTCGCCTGTACCAACGTCGAAGCTGTCAACTCTGAGAGCGGCGTTCCGGCTCGATGGTAAGGAATTTCAATATTCCTTACCATGAACATAGGCTAGCGCAAACTGACTATTTTTCACCTCTGTTATTGCCCGCACTTCTTTCGTCGCCATTCAACGCCGCATTATTAAACAGATATTGCCTTTTTACCGTCATTTATGGATAGGAATCTGAAAGATTGCTATCCATCAAGAAAAGATCAATGCAAAATGTCATTTTGACCTTTTTCATTATGGATGAATCAAAAAATGAGGGGATTCGGAGTGAATTGAAGGCGTTATGACCACAAAAGCAGTTTTCGAATAGATCTTCCCTGATTACTAACTTAAATTGACCTCTGTAAAACGATATTTTCTATCGCTGACACCAATCGACCTACCTTCAACCCTGCTATAAAACCCGTAAACACCATTCGAGCACCACACAAAATGCATTTGAAAGGATCAACTTTCAAGAACGCTTTCATCATCGCGACAAAACCAAAGGTTTTAGCCGCTACGACCTCTTGCCCTAGCTGTTTATATATCAATGGCAGCAAACTTCCACGTAAGCGATTTGATAAAAAACCAAAATAACGTACCATTTTGAAGTGCTTTTCGGGCACATGGCTCAATATTCTCAGCATCATTTCTGTTTGGCTCGGGTTTAATGTAATGAACCATCCCACTCCATAGACATAATGACCCCACGAGGTGCTAGCCTCCAAGATCGTGGGTTAGCTTGACGCCAGAGCCATAATTAGTGTGAAAACAACTAAACTGGAGGCTAGCATGAACAACGATACCATAGTTTTCATTGGCTTAGATACTCACAAATCCTTTATACAAGTCGCAGTTCTACAAGGTCATCGTGGAGCAAAACCTGACCATTTAGGCCGAATTAAGTCCAATAAGTCGGCGTTAATTAAACTCGCACAACAGTTACAGTCTAAATATCCAAAAGCCACACTCCATTTCATCTATGAAGCTGGGCCATGTGGGTACTGGACATACCGCTTACTTACCAGTCTTGGTCACTGCTGTTATGTTATCGCCCCTTCACTTATTCCAAAAAAAACAGGCGACCGAGTAAAAACGGACAAACGCGATGCAGCAAAACTGGCAAAGCTTTTTAAGGCCGAAGAGCTGACTCCTATCTACGTGCCAGAGGCGGAAGATGAAGCCATTCGAGATCTTTCCCGAGCCCGAGAAACTGCGATGAAGGACTTAAAAGATGCGAAGTTCCAACTAAAAGGTTTCCTTCTTCGTAATAACATTCAAGCTACGGTAAACGATAACTGGTCTAAAAAGCATCTACGGTGGCTAACAGACCTCATTTTACCTCATCATAGCCAGCAAATTGTGCTTCAAGAAATGATCATCACCATCAGTGAGCGAATACAAAGGTTACAACGACTGGATAATGAACTTCTCCATCAAGTAAAAAACTGGCGCTACTATCCTGTTGTGAAAGCAGTCCAAGCAATGCGGGGCGTGCGACTGCTCGTCGCTCTGGGCACCATTGCCGAGCTGGGTGATTTACGTCGCTTCGATCATCCCAGAAAACTCATGGCTTACCTAGGGTTAGTCCCTACTGAAAGCTCGAGTGGTGGGAAAACCAGACGCGGAAGTTTAACCAAATGTGGCAATAGCCGAGCGAGGCGATTACTCATCGAGGGCGCGCACACCTATAGACACAAGGCGAATATCTCTGTTGAATTGCAACACAGACAAGAAGGTTTGCCTAAGGAGATTGTCGATATCGCTTGGCATGCACAACAGAGGTTATGCCGTCGCTACCAGCGTTTACTGCAAAAAGGTAAACACCGAAATATCGTCGTCGCCGCGATAGCAAGAGAAATGATCGCTTACATCTGGGCTATCGCAAGAGAAGTTGTCGTGAGCGAAGTCGATCCAAAAGCTCGAATAGCAAGGCTACCGGCATGAGAAAAAAATTAGTGTTATCGCATTGGATGAAGCATCGGGTGTGGCGCAACCACCGAGGGCGTTAGGACGGCAATAAAGCTCACGCTTTATTGAACCACGAGCATAGACTGAAGCCAGGTGCCACGACGGAACAAGTAAGGTAGGCTCTGCTCATTGAGTGATGAGTAATCCACGAATATCAGCATGAAAACCGACGAAATTACTTGCTTCATCTATGCGTTAACACTATCTCAAAACAAACGAAAGGCTCTGAAATGTAGGAGCAGAAACTTCTATGTTTTTAATTGACAGTGGGGGTCATATCAACGTCCTGACAACCTGAGCATCCATCGTATTTTTATCGGTGAGTACTGCGCTTTGAATGAAGTGAGCTTCATCAACAGCAAAATGCGCCTTTCGCCAGCTGCGTTTTGCATTAACCTTATGTTTTTCTTGATGCCATTCATCCTTTCCGAATCGCTTGAGCCCCGTTGAATCAATGGCTATTGCAGCAATTTTTTCATCTGGCCTTTCATGCTTTCTAAATCGTGGCACCGTAAGATTAAGTTGCTTCAGCCGCTTTGATAACAACGTATAGTCAGGGCATTGAAGGTTGTCCATGCCAAGCTTTATCAGTAAGTTTTCAATAAACCCCTGAGCTTGGTGTAGGGGAAGTTTATACACCAGTCGGATGTAATGGCAGGCTTCGATGGTGTTGTCAGGGTACTTAACAGAAGAGCCGGTACCATCATAAATGCGATCGTCATGTTGCTAATGTTTGATGATATCGTCAGAAATCCAAATGTCTAACCGCCCGCGTTGCTTGAGCGCCTGATTGTACTCACGATAGTTATTTAAGGCGTAGGTATGCTTCTTGAAATGATGGCGTTTGGCGTTATTGTATTTGTAAGGCATTTGTTAAACAGCCAACCTGTATAAATAGATTGGCCATGATAACTGAACTCAGTGTTAATGGAATAATTGAGCATTATCTGAGCGCTTCAACAACGCCCAGGCTCATTGACGTCTCGACTAAATGATAACTTTCCGGTGTTCAACACCTGCATCTTCAAGTTGATTGGGTATAGACCTCGTGGTTCTACATTGAAAATAAGTAACACAGCATGAAGCCCAACAAAACTTGCTGAGAACACTCTGAATCTTGGGCTTTGAGGTAGCTTGGGTATACGCTTTGACCTTATAAGCAGTCAATGAATCACAGCCTATAAAAGCGAAAGAAAAGCATTTCATTGTCAATATCTGCTGTGATTTCATAAAATCAAAAATTTATACAATAAAAAAATACCATTCGCATTTCCCCATAAAAAACACAATATATTTAACCGTCATATCTATTTGAATATAAAGACAAAATACAACTGAACGGCTATCGATTATAAAAACATTACCTTTTATACAGTGTCATTTTTTTGACCTGCACTACAGTTATTTCAAAGTAGGATGTAAAACTGAGCGGTAATATTAATACCACAATGCCGTAGCTTGTAAGAGGGAATAGAAATGCACAAACAAAAAGACAATAAATTCCTATTTATATCTTGTTCAAGCCTTCAATCTTCGTTATTCAAGGAATATCTGGAGAAATCACTTGATATCAGTATCGAATGTACAACGTTTGATAAACTGAAAAAGAGCGAGTTGGTTAAATTTAATGAAGTAACCATAATCATTGATCACACAAAAATCACTGATGATAGCTACGACCAATACATCGATTTTGTTTGTACACATTCGTTAATCACTCAAGAAGTGTTTATTAACTCAAAAGATAATATTGATATCGAAGAACTTGCCAAGTGGCCTAATATTGTTGGTATTTTTTTTGAAACAGATGAGCTAAGCACCGTTGTTAAAGGTATGCGTACTATTATAGACGGTGAACTATGGCTTAGCCGTAAAGTCACGCAACGCTTAATCAGCGCCTATCGCAGTAAAGAACCGATTACACCTAAACACGATGCTAAATTAACAACACGTGAAAAAGAAATTATGAAATTATTAGTTTCAGGTGTATCTAATGTTCAAATCGCACAAAAATTATATGTCAGTGAAAATACAATAAAAACACACCTTCATAATGTTTTTAAAAAAATAAAAGTAAAAAATAGAATACAAGCCTTTATGTGGGCAAAAAATCATTACTATAACGACATATCCTCATGAAAATTCAATTTATTATCCTATTTGTCATTCACATGGCCTTTACTGGTACGACACACGCAGTCGAAAATGGCGCACCATTAGAAAACAAAGCACCACTCGAAAATAAAGATAGCTTAGATGATTTAAATGAAATAAGTGGAGTTGTCATTGATAGAACCATGACACGATTGGGGGCGGATTTTTATTCCATCTTCTCTCAAATGTTGAATGATAAATATGAAGACTTAACTGAAAATTTAACGGTGAAAGAGAGAGCAACCGCATTATCAGGCAGTATTATTACCATATTTCATCGGCAAACACCTATTTACCGTACCGCTTTATCGCCAGGTCGACAGCAAGCAGAAACGAAAGCAGAAGAAGCTGTAAAAGTTGTAGGCTCTTATGTTATTCGCTGGCGAATTGAACGTTACTTAAAAGACACTTTTGATGTTGGTCATGATGAAATCTAGGAGGGCGAATCATGAAAGGGAAAATATGTATTCTTGCTTTATTGTGCATAAGCGTAACTAAAGCTTCAGCCACGGAACTTGTTTATTCTCCAATTAATCCCAGTTTTGGCGGCAACCCATTAAACAGTAGCCATTTACTCGGCGTAGCAAATGCCATTAATGACTATAAAGCGCCCATTGATGATTTAGGGATTGAAGAGCAATCCGATCTTGAACGGCTAGCAGCAAGCTTAGAATCACGATTAATTAGCCAACTCTTATCTGATGTGGGGGCAGGTAATACTGGGCAATTAACCACAGATGACTTTGTTCTTAATATAGTGGATGACAATGGCAGCTTGCTGATTCAAATCACGGATAAAGAAACTGGCGAATCATCGACGATTCAAGTTAGCGGTCTAGTACCCGACCAATAAGGATATTCATCATGAAAGCTGTATTACTCGGAATTGCATTATTGACGCTATCAGGGTGTTCAATGTCGCTAGGTACTCCCAAAATCAGCAGTGAACCTTCACTTATGGCACGAGGTTCAACATATAAAGATCTTGTATCCTTACCTATACCTAAAGGAAAGATTTTTGTATCTGTTTATGATTTCCGAGATCAAACAGGGCAATATAAACCACAACCCAACAGTAACTTCTCAACCGCAGTGCCTCAAGGCGGTGCGGCTTTGCTAACCACAGCGCTATTAGACTCAAGATGGTTTATCCCACTCGAACGTGAAGGCTTACAAAACCTACTAACCGAACGTAAGATAATTCGAGCAGCACAAAAAAAGGATGAAGCACCCACTAACCATGGTGATTATCTTCCCTCTTTAACCTCAGCCAATATTATGATGGAAGGCGGCATTGTTGCCTACGACACCAATGTTAAAACAGGTGGTGCGGGTGCACGATACTTAGGCATTGGAGCATCAGGTAAATACCGTACCGACCAAGTCACGGTAAATGTACGTGCTGTTGACGTGCGAAGCGGTAAAATTCTACTGAGCGTTACTACAAGTAAAACCATTTTATCGAAGGAATTACAAACAGGCGTATTCAAATTCGTTGATTACAAAGACTTACTTGAAGCCGAACTGGGTTATTCCACTAATGAACCTGTCAACCTCGCTGTGATGTCTGCCATTGATGCAGCCGTTGTCCATGTGATCGTTGGTGGTATTAAAACAGGGCTATGGCAACCAGCACGTTCAGAAGACATTAACCACCCAACTATTCAGGCTTATTTAAGTAAATCATTCCCTATCATGTAATTCTCTCTTTATGATTAAATAATACCTGAGATTGATTTCAGGTTCAGTCGCTAGCGCCCTTTATCATTTTAAGGGCGTTTTTATCTTCAATTCTAGCCCCCTCTCACTCATACCATACATCCCTTGATTATGAATACAATCTGATAAGACTCGTAATGAACGAGTGCGTGACCACATAAAGATGCCCGTGATTGAACAAACTTAAACCTGAAGATAGTGGTTCACAAGGCTATTTATCAACGCTGCAAGCTCAAGAACTAATAATGTATCTAACAGAAAATGCGTATCACCATACACACAAAATTATTACGTATGTATGGGAGCGCTAGCAAAGATAAATCAATGCTTTTCATCGATGCAGTGCACCCAACACAAGCCACCAAAATATCGCATAGTTGGTACGAACTGGACAAGATAAAGTACTTGAAACAACATTTACTTCAAAAGTAAGCGTGATTTTAAAAGAACCATTAAGTTAATTGGGATATACACTACAACTTTAACCTTACAATAGAATGAGTTACATCTAAACCTAAACTTTCCTATTAGATGACTTTCTTATTTATCACCCTTTTTATCATTATTAATGAGTACTTCTCTCAACCAATAACTCACAATAATCCTTCTCAAACCGTAGAAAAGTTCATTTAATTAATACAGATAAATCCGATAATTAAATTACAAATTGATTAGTGGCCTGTTAGACATGAAGTCGTTAAACAAAGTAAACACATTATATTTATCAGGTTTGTTATTCGTAAGTTTAAATAGTCATGCTTTTTCGGAAGATTTAGCAAGAAATGAATTACGAAACTTATCTGAATTACAATCAGGCTTCGATAATGTTGCCGTCGTTAATCTTAATGAAGCATCAAACAGTAATGCAACCATCGTTCAAAAAAGCTTTGGTAATCATAAAGGAAATGCTGCAAAAATAAAACAACAAGGAAATGATAATAACGCAACAATTGGCCAAATAGGCAATGGAAACCGTGCCTATATAAATCAAAATGGATATAATAATGAAGCCGCCATTTTACAGGCGGGATTGTATAATGATGGCATCATCATTCAAAATGGCGATAACAATACTGCCTACCTTGTTCAAAAAGGTTATGGTAATGAAAAGTTAATTAATCAACAAGACAATAATAACACCGCTTATGTTATAGAGAAAAGTAATGTTCGTCACTCTGATTATTCTGTTAATCAGGATGGTAACGACCACATTATTATCGTTAATGGTATGAACAAACATATATATGTAAACTAAATCATTCTAAGGAAAGTATCATGAATAAGTTAGCATTAGCAATTTCAGCTTTATTAGTTTCTGGTGGCGTAATGGCGAATCCTGGCGACGACAACTCAGCATGGGTTAATCTGCAATATAGTGATGATAATGATGTAGATATTGTTCAAGTATCATATGGCAATTATGCTGACAATAGAGCAAGAGTAAATATGCATTACAGTGACGATAATGATGTAGATATTTATCAACGTGGTACTAAAAATAAAGCAAGAGTAAATATTCATGGTAGCGATCATAATGATGTAGATATCTACCAGCGTGGTGCAAGAAATGTAAGTGATAATACAATTAGTTATGGTGCAAATCATAATTATATAGATGTAGATCAATATGGTTATGACAACTTAAGCAATATATATATTAAGAGTGGTGATAGAAATGACGTAGATGTGGATCAAGATGGTGCCCACAATGAATCATATGTCAGCTTACTATCAGAAAATGTCGACCATAACTATATCGATATTGATCAAGACGGTCATGAATCTAAAACAACAGTTATTATGAACACAGGCGGAGGTAGTGGTTATACTAACGGCAATGACGTTGATGTAACTCAAAATACAAATGATCTGGCTTGGGTAAACCTATATAACTCATCTTATAACGATATTAATATCAGCCAGTATTAATATGGATAATACCTTTTCAAAAGCGGCGTTTATCGCCGCTTTTTCATTTAGCACAATAGCGACAGCAGCTGACGACCTTCCTTTTCAACTTGAATGTGTTGAACAAAGAACTGATACACGTATATCAATACGCAGTGAACATGCAGAGCACATCCAATTAAGGGTTATTTCAGGCGGCAATAACCAATTAAAAACATCGATTTCAGGAAAAAGTACAACATCATTTATATTTGGTGCTGCTCAGTTTCCTATTACAGTTAAATATCAAACCGATGTGGGAACAGGAAAAATCCGTATTGACGAGAGTTGCCATGTTGCTCCTATCGCCTAATTGCACACACCGAATAAAAGCGATATTACCCAAGTTACCTCAAGATGCTCGTTTCAGCGAGAATTTGGTTGTGTCGCAAAGTTATGAAAAAGTATAAGCGTACTGATTTTCAGATACAATTAGGCTGCTAGCGCGTAAAACTGCTCCCAAGCAGATTTTATTGGGTATCAGCAAGCGAGGAGATAGATACTTGCGAACATTTCTTATTCACGGTGCCAGAGCTGCCTTGTAGAAGTGTAAAAACTTGGACAACGAATATGGCCGCTGGTTAACAGAGAAGAAATGTACGCTTAGCTTTAATAAAGCACCTCAGCCCCCTCTATAGATTTGAATCCTAGCGCGGTACGCATCTTCCATTTCACCGCTCGGTGGCTTTGCTCCACGATATTGTTAAGATATTTCACTTGGAGTACCTCAATAAATCCGCCGATTATGCCGGCAAACCAAATCTGCCAATTCAAGGTATCTAAAGCGGCGGCGTTACTACCACTCTTATCAATGACCACCTTATCAGGTAAACCATGCTGCCCTATTGCTTTATTAAAGAATCTTCTGGCAGCAGCTTCATCTCGTTTTTCAGTTAACATAAAATCGATTGTGTCACCGAATTTATCGACAGCACGCTTCTTGCCATTACGGAACGCGGCTTCCAGCTGAGGGGCATACTCCAACACCCAGCGATGAATAGTTGCGTGGTCAACTCGAACCCCGCGCTCTGCCAATAACTCCTCGATATCTCGGTAACTGAGCTTGTAGGCCACATACCAGCGGATCGCCGGAAGGAAACTGTTTGTTGGCGAAATTCAGGGGGCATCGGGAAGCTCAAGGTCAGATAAAGGAACAGGCCTATCATCTCTGATAGGCCTGTTGATTTGTCATCCGTTCGTCAAAACGGGTGACAATTGTAATGATGGCTGTTTATTGAGCACCAAGATGCGACAGAACCCTTTGAGGCCTTTACTGACAAGCGTGTTGCACTTATTGCTTGAATCCAGCAGCTTCCGCCGTAGGCGGACTATTCCGCGCTTGTTGTTCAATATTTGATTAAAAAATAAATCAGGGTACCAGCGATTCATTCTGATACTAATATAAGTTGGTCAACTTTTCTCGTATACACAGCACAGATTTCATTTTGATAGGACAAATAATGACGAAATAAGAATGCATCATATTTTAAATGAATTCCTCGGTAATAAGCAAAATAATTTATAAATAATTGACTGGGTGGAAAGTTAATAAGCTAGTAGTTTTAATTGGTTTGTGGTTTAGTTTTAATTATTCTTTAAATTGTTATTTTGTCGTTAATTTGGTTGAGGAGTTAACAGTGTGAGAAATAAGATGTAAAGAGTGAGAAGTGAGATTTGTTGTTATTATTGATACTATCTATCGTTATGGGTTGTTGTTGTAGCTTATTGTTTTTATTAATTTAATTTGTTTGAGTTATCTTTTTTAATGTTTTGTAATAATCAAGTTGTACAGTGGTGTATTGGTTTTAAATGTAATCTTATAACTTCTGTCTTTTGTGTGAGAATTATAGTTTTTGATGTCAATTGCAACTGCGAAATATACTAGATTTATTCTGTTAGTTTTATTTTCATGCGGTTTGTGTTTAATTTTTGTTTATTATCAATGATTTTAATCTAGGTTGAAAGCAGGTGGGCGTAATGAGTAAAATATCAAATGATATAATGTTAAAAAAGAAAAAAAGGATACAACATTATAGTGCTGTATTCAGCCTTATGGTTGGTGTGGGATTTCTATCCAATGCCGCTAATGCAAGTGATAATGATTTAACATACCTAGAGGAAATGGGTAAGCGTCTATTTTTTGAAAAAATATCATTACAAAGAAATATGTCATGCTCTACGTGTCATACCGCTGATACTGGTGGTACTAATGGTGATTCAAATATAAATCTTGAAGATGTGGCTGTAACGGGCTCTGATGGGGTTATGGTTGGTAACCTTAAACCACCGACAAATAAGTATGCACAATTTTTAAATGAGGTGGGAGATCCTGAAGGGTTGAAACTTTTTGACGTGGCTTGTCCTGGTTTTGCCCCTGCACCGTGTGGTGGTGCATTTTGGAATGGTCGCGCTGAAGGTGATTTAATTGAAACAGTGCATAATATTGATGTATTCGCGGGTCTAAATAGTAAATACGAAAGTATGTATAAAAAATATTTAGGTCCCGTTGCTGATCAGGCACATGCAAGCCCATTTATTAATCCACTTGAACAGGCAAAAGACGGTAAGTTTAAAGTTTGTACGCAGGTTAGAGGAACTACATGGGGTAGACAGTTATACCAATACGCTTGGGGAGAGCATCTTCGCTGCAGTTACCGTCAAGTAGATGAGATATTTGCGAGATTTTCAGTCGCTTTAGCTGCTTGGCAAATGTCTAGCGATAACAACCGCTTTGACTCTAAAAGAGATATAGCGTTAAAACATGATGAAGATGGGCTGTTCGACTTAGATGGTTTTACTGACCAGGAAAATGACGGGCATGATCTTTTTTATGGTCAAGCTAGGTGCTTCTTCTGTCATCAAAGCGGAAATGATCAAGGTGTTGGCAAATTTGAACGTTATACCAATGATTTCTACTTCAATATCGGAGTACCAAGAAATCATG
>NZ_PYMJ01000049.1 GCF_003025615.1 Photobacterium frigidiphilum
GACCCACTGCCGAAGACAAAGCGTCCTGTGGCAAGTGACGTTGCCATGTTCGGCACGACCCGCACCAAGGCAAAATAGACAATACACATGCCGACCATCACCAGATAATCCGCGCTGCCATCACCGGCTTGTGTCAGAAAACCACTGAACATGCTGTAGCCGATAATGATGATGAGTTGCATCACGAACAGTTGTACCGCCATGCCTAAGACGGTGGTGAAGTAGTTGATGGCATGGTCTCGGGTCCATTCACTGCCTAAAAAAGCCATGACGATGATGCCGCCACTGACCAACACGTACGCCCCGACAATTAGGATGCACATCTCAGCCGCAATCATGGCAAAGACGACCAGGATAATGACAGCGCATATTCCCAATATCAGGGTATCGCCGACACTGAACCCACTGGCCGCACTATAGACCTTGTGCGCAATGCTCAAACCCAGTTCAAACACATTTGAGGGGCTGAACCCTTCTTGACTGGTACTGAGCAGACCGGCGACTTTTTGAAAGGTGTTGATGATGGCCCACGCCAAGGCCGAGGCATTGGTGATGAGCCACACGGACAAGCCAATGGTCATGACGCGGTTAAAGAGGAAGGCGATAAAATCGACCATGCCTTTGTCGTGCAAGACCAACTGAATGGCATTCCAGACCAGGCTAATCACCGCCAGCCCCCAAAATAGCCCCCACATGGATTGCAAAATAATGGGCTCCCACAGCGCGGTTTGTGTGTGGAATTGCCCGAGCAAATCATCAAGGGCATTGTTTTGTAGCCCAGGGCTTTGTGCATAAGAAAGCCCACTAAAAAGCAGGCCAATAATGAGTATGACAACCCGCATAGGGTGCTCCTAGGTATGAAAGCGGTAATGGCCGTCGTGGTAGTCTTGCACCTCGACAACGTCTTGTATTTTTCGGCCCTCAGCCGTTTTTTTAATAAAGACCACCGCGTGCACAGTAGCCGCAATCATGCGGTGGTTAATCGTGACAGCGACTTCACTGATACATTGCTCAAGTCGGTCTAACCCCAAACGGGCTGAATCCGCATGAATGGTGGCGACCCCGCCAGGGTGGCCGGTGTTCCAGGCTTTGAGTAAATCCAGGGCTTCGCCGCCCCGCACTTCCCCGACAATGATGCGGTCGGGACGATAACGCAGGGTGGCCCGCAACAAGGTTTGCATCGAGATACCGGCTTTATCGCAGGTCCGCATGACTACAAAGTTCTTGGCTTGGCACTGAATTTCATTGGTGTCCTCTAAAATGATGAACCGCTCATCAGGAAAGCAGTCAGCGATTTTGGCTAACACCGCATTGGCTAACGTGGTTTTGCCTGAGCCCGTACCCCCAACAATGACAATGTTACGGTGGGCCAGAATGAGCGCGACAATGGCGTCATATTGGGCGGGGGACAAGCTCCCCGCCTCGACATACTCGTCCAGGGTAAACACCCGCGTGGCTTTCTTGCGAATAACAAAACTGGTTTGTGCCACAACAGGGTCCGCCAATCCCTCAAAACGGCTGCCATCAAGCGGCAGTTCACATTCTAATAGTGGGTGCTGGCGGTCAATAATGAGGTGGTGACAATCGGCAATGGCATGGATGATGCGCAGCGCATCATCCGGCGAGACGACATGACAACAGCGCATCGGTTGACCAAAGGCTTCAATCCATAATTGCCCGTCGGGGTTGAGCATGATTTCCGTGACCGTGTCATCCTCCAGATACTGCGTGATACCGGCTTGCTGCATATGGTGGTGCAAGGAGCGTAATTCCCGTTTCATGCGTTACCAACTCCCATTGCCTGCACCCCATTGGGTGGACCAATCCATCCCATCGGTTACATCCACCGTGGGCGCGTCACGGTGTAACTTATTGGTGGCCACTTTTTCTGCATCCAATCGGTCCACTTCACTGGCGATATAGGTTGAGCTCATTTGGATGTCAGCTTGCAGGAGGGTTTGAATTTTTTGCAGTTGCCTTGAGACTTGTGCCAATAATTCCCCGTTGGCCTGTGCGGCTTGCAATGCCCCTTTTGCACCGGCTGAATGGCTTTGTGCCCGTTGCAGGGTGGCATTGTCATCTTGCTGATACTCCGTCATCGTATTGGCCACGGACAAGGCACTCTTTGCGGTGTCCCGCAAGGTGTCTCCCCGCGTGCGGTAATGGCCGATGGCGTTGATATCGTCGATGGATTGTTGCTCGTAGCCGTCCATGCCTTGAAAGTGCCGATTCCAGCGGGTATTCAAATTGGCGGTCGAATAAGCGATAGCTTGCCCTTGTGAAGCAATGTTCGACAGGTTACGTAACTGCTGCTCGGTATTGCCCCAATCCATACTGCCAAGGCGCTGTAAGTTGGTGGTTTGGTTTCTCAGCGATTGTACTAAATTGTACGTTTGCTGCACCGATTCCACATAATCTCTGGCCTGAGCGAGACTTTCTTGCATGGCCTGAATATTGGTCGCGCAGTTGACACACACTACAGGCCACGCCATCACGGGGGCGGGCAGGGTGGATGACACGGCAGCGGCGAGCAGCCATGCTAGACGATATCGGGAGTGATTCACGGTTTTCTCCTTAGTGTAAAAAACGGTCGTCTGACCGCATGCGTTTGGCGTCTAATCGGTCAGCATCCAGTTGTTGCCAGGCGTGTAACCAAAACGCGGCTAGGGCGCGAACGACAGTCCTTGCTCGGTTAACCATGTGATATACCAACTCTCCTGATGTTCATGAACCAATGTTTTTACTCTCTGAATATCGTCTTTACTCCCTGCTGCGACAAACGCCAGTGCAATGGGGTCCAGTGACAGGTCAATCAAGCGGTTGCCCGTGGGTTGACACACGTAGTAATCACGCTTGGGTGTTGCATGGCGAAGTAATTCGATTTGTTTGTCATTGAGCCCGAACTGGTGATAGGTCTCGGCAAACTGCGGGGCTTTTTCGTTGGGTAAGAATATTTGGGTCGGACACGATTCAACCAACACATCCAAGATGCCGGATTTAATCGCATCACTCAGCGATTGCGTCGCCAGAATCACCGCACAATTGGCTTTGCGTAATTCCTTCAACCATTCTTTTAACATGGCGAGAAATATCGGGTGACTAAAGGCGACCCAGGCTTCATCCAACACAATGAAACTGGGTTGACCGTTTAACGACCGCTCGATACGGCGAAAGAGGTAAGACAGCACGGGAATGGCGTCTTTATCGCCCCGTTTCATTAAGCCATCTATTTCAAACACCATGAATGATGCTAGCGACAAGGTGTCTTCTTGCGCATCGAGCAAATCCCCGCTTCGCCCTTTTACCGTGTAATATTCAATGGCGGTTTTTATCGCCGTGTGTTGGCACTGAGCTTTAAATTCCGACAAGGTCTGAATGGGGCTGCCTCGCATGGCTGTCAATGCCGCGAAAATCGCACTGCGCATATCGGGCGTCACATTGACACTTTGCAGGACCAATAACTGCTCGATGTAATCGCAGCACCACTCAAAGTCATTATCTAAATCGCACAGCGGTGCCAATGACGGGGCGCTGTTATCACCAATATCAATGTGGGTCCCCCCCAACTGACTCAAGGCATACATGGAGCGCTTTTTATCAAAGACAAAGACCTGCGCCTTGGGGTAGCGGAAACACTGCGCCACCATGATGGCCAATGCAGTGGATTTGCCTTTCCCCGTGGGTCCAAACAGCAAGGTATGCCCCACATCCTCCACATGCAGGTTCAACCGAAACGGGGTATTACCCTGTGCGGTACACACCATCAGAGGCGGAGAGTTGTCAGGGTAAAACGGACAGGGACAGGTTTCACTGCCCGTCCAAATGCTGGCCAGCGGCAGCAGGTCGCACAGATTGTCGGTACTCAATAAAGGGCGGCGGATATTGTGCAACGCATCTGACGGCAGTGTGCCGAGCAAGGCTTCGGTGGCATTGACCGTTTCGACGCGGCATGAAAAGCCGGCGATAAGGTTGAGGGTCTTGGTGGTGTATTCGGTCATTTCGGCCAGGACTTGCCGGTCTTGGTGACGCAAGATAAACGTACTGGTGTAATGGCCGTATTGCAGTTCGCCCGCCGATAACGCCGTGCTGGCCGATTCATACTGATTGACCATGTTCAGTGCATCGGCATTAATGGGTGGGTTGGGGTTTTTAATTAACTTGTCTTTAAACGACACCACCTTTTGTTCCCATTTTTTACGCTCGGTCTTGAGCAGTGAAATGGCTTCTCTGTTATCAAAAAACACAAAACGGGTAGACCAGCGATACTCCACGTTCATGTAGTCCAGCGCATTGAGCAGGTTCGGGCTGCTTAATTGCGGAAACCCATCGATACTGATGAGTGAGACATAACACTCATCCACTTTGGGCTCAAACCCCGTCCACATATCGACCGCCCCAATCAAGCTGTCAATGGCCATGGGGACCATCGGTACAGTGATAAGGTGCCAATGCCCGGTCAGGCAATAGCGCAGGTAGGAGAGAAACGGGTCAACCCAGCGCTCATCCTCTTGATGGGCTTCAAGGCGGGTTAATCGCAGGGACGCGGATAACCGCCCTTCGATGTCTTTTAATTTCTCATTGAAACGGGCCAAGTTTTTGGTCGCCATCCCCGTTGGGTTACCTTGATGCTCAAACATCAAATCGGTGATTTTCGACAGGGTTTTGACCGGTGGCATATAGGTCACGGCAATGACGGTTGTCGAGGTGTATTTATCCCCTTGCCCTTCAAAGTAAATCCGGCGTGAATCATCGATGAGCTGCAAGGCAGGGTGAGGGAAATGCGACGTTTCAGGGGGCGGGTACGCCCCCGTTTGCTGGCGAATGGCATCCACATGGATCATCCAGCCTGACCCGAGTGATGACAGGGCGCGGTTGACGCGATACACCACATCATTGCGGTCGGCATTGGTGGCCGTGGCGGCATCCAATCCGGTGTACATCCAGGCGGCAGTAAAGGAGCCGTCTTTATTGAGCATGACCCCGTTATCGACCATGGCCGCCCAATTGAGTAAATCCGGCGTGCCTTGTTGGGTATCACGGTAGCTTTTCAAATTAAACATGTTATCCCCCGTAGTGTTTCATGCCGTTGGATGGGTAGAACCGTTGATACCGTGCAAAGCGGCGGTATGTTTGGGTTAATTGCGGGTCGGATTTGGCCATCATCCGTGCCACCGTGATGGACACAATGAGCAACACCCCGCCCAGCATGGCGGTATAGATATTTTGCAGAGCCACAATCAGCACGATACACAGCAGCACCATACTCAGGACCAACTCGCGTTCACCGCCCAGGAACAAATGGCTGCGGTTAAACGCAAAGACAGGGCGGCAGACTAAGGGCTCATCGGCTTCCATAATATTTCTCCTAGATAATCAGCGTTGATGACACGTTGAACAGAAAAGACATTAAGTTCGTGGCCATGACGATGACGGATATGACCAAAGAAAGGATCATCAATTTCTGGATAAACCCATTCATTTCTCCGCCAAAAATCAGGCCCAGCCCCGCGGCCACAATTCCGAGAACCGAGGCCCCAAACGCAACGGGGCCGGTGATGGAGTTCACTACCTTTTCTAACGGGGCTTCATAGGGCATGCCGGTGTTGGAAGCGTGTGCCAGAAAGGGCATAAAACCGAATACGGCAATATTGGCTTTCAGCCAAACTTGTGACCATTGGTGACACCATGTTCTAAATCGCATGATGGGGTTTTCCTGTGTTAAGCGTGAAGGTTCACGGGTTAAAGAGAAAGGGAGGGATTATTGACGTGCTATCAAATCCTCAAACGATTCAAACCCAATGGGTTTGCAGTCTCTGATGGCTCGACTTAGCCCCTCTTTGTGTAAAAGTGGTTGCTGCAAAATATCGGCAGCGAGGGCGCAATGCTCGTCACGGGCACGATAGAGTTCAATCTCAATCGCCGTGTCATCGAGTGGCACGCGCTTAAAGCCATAAAAGCGGACTAACAGGGTCACGATGTCCTGTGTGGACAGGTGAAACCCTTCGCTTTCTTCGGCAAGAAACAGGCAATACACCGCCGGAATTAAGGGGGAAGACCATAGTGCTGAACTAATGGCACACTCAGAACTGTCGGGCTCCATGCTATGAACGATGTGATAACGCTTCAACATAGAATGGGTGACGGTGGTTGTCCGTGAGGCGGTGATTTGCGGCAGGGTCATTCTTGCGACAGCGCTATGCAGCGCGGATAAATCAACATCGAGTTTCACTGGCACCTCCTCCCTCAATATCCGCCAGTGATAAGCCGAAAGATTGTGCATCACGGAGTGTTTCAATCCGTCGTCTTGCGTGGCATGGTCGCTGGCAATAGGCGGCTTCACGGGCTGCTTTATTAGGTGGCGCGGATGGGTAAGCTAAAAGAAATTCGTTTTTATTCATGTCAGACCTCCATAAAGGCTAGGTTATGGCTTTTGATGGTCGGTGTCGTGCAGACAACAAAGTCACTATGATAGTGACCACTTTTTGTATTATTAACTTAATCTGAAAGGGTTGTATTAGTAGCAACAAAACGGATGTCGCTAGGAGTATAAGCCGTCAATACTTCTGCATCGTCACACGAAATTGTCTTATCGTATTTCACCCCATTTTCATTAATAAACGTCACACTGCATTGTTCTTCTAAGAAAAAAGAGGGCAATGTAAATGCAAAAATAACCAGCCCAATCCCTAATGTAATAGGGTCTATATATAGTTTCATTGTTACCTCCGTGTAAATAATAAAACGTCATCATCGTCATGGCGTTTTGTTATTTGGTTGGACGGGAAAAGAACACCCTTGCGAACAAGTGTGTAGATAAAGGCTAGGTTGTATGACGTGCAACAAACGGTTTGTTTGACTTATTTGTCTGGATGGGCTGTTTTAATATCGCCAGTATTCGCTCTGTATTGACGCCCGTCCTTTTTGAGAGCTCGTTAATACATTCGGAAACAATATCAACATGCTCTTCCATGGCAGTACGGAAGTCGATGTCAAACCGGTGTGAATCATGGTATTCGTTAAAGCATTTATCAACGCCACAAAAACAGTTACCGACAAGCGTTACGCATTGCCTGTGCTTTAAGTCGGTACTTTGTTTGATGAGTTTAGCGATTGCCGTGATGTAGGGTTTAGGGAGGTAAATTCTAGGTTTTGAGTGACTATAATCACCCCATTTCATTATTCGGTTATGATTCGCGGCATTATTGCTCATTCGCCACCCTGTATCCCTGTGCTATTTTTTCGATCAGAGATGATTTTCCCGCCCCCATCTTGCCAAGTATGACAACGTGATAGCCTGATTGTTTTTTATTGAAGAAATAAGGGGTGAAGGTAGGTTGTTTTAATTGGTGATTCATCGGTCTCTCTCCTTTTAAATGTCGTGTCATCACACTGACCATTACCACTTAATTTTTGGGTTTGTGTTGTTGATTAACCCACTGGGCGGTGACATTGGATAATGTTTTACCGTCTTTATTGCCAATCAATGCTTGCTGTATCATCTGTGTAAACGGGGCCTGTTCTTTAACGGCTTGAGTTGCTATTGATAAAGCGTGTTTATCCGCACCGTGTCGTGCGCGAACTTGAGCTCGAAGTGCTGTTATTGCGTTGGACAGATTCTTTATTGCCATCTCACACGTTCCTTTCCTTGATGAATGAGGATGCCGCCATTGATAACGCTAAAAATTAGGTAAGTGTAAGCTAAGACTAAGCGTATCAATGACGGACTTATTTGGTATTCTTACTTTAGAACTGGATTTGCCCAATTAATTTATTGATCTATATATATCGACAATCGTTTTTCGTCGACCAATGAATTGTTTCCAATTACGTTCAGTCAAACTAAGATTTTTGATTTTTCGGTTTCGTTTTTTTTGTGCGTTTTTTGTTGTGTCAATATTGTGGATTGAAACCTTACGTGTATTTCTATTATTGATGATGATGTCATTAATTACCCCTGTAAACACTGGGTACTGATGTAACTCATTATTATCAACGAGGGCAGAAAAAAGCACCCCCTGTTCTAATTCAGCAATAAATTTTACTTTTAAGATGGCGTAGCCATGATAGGACTGCGCAGTCAGCCCCTTAAGTCCAGCCATCGTCGATAAATATTGGTAAGGTAGTTTTCCGTAAATAATTTTCATTACTTCGTCCTCTTCAATAAATTTTTGAATTGAAACCATTCAAAAATTCATTGTATGAGTAGGCATCTTTCAATGCCCCGTTGCGATTTCGCTTATGTTTAACGCAATTTAAACGACTTGACTAAAGCAGCGTTTGGACACTCTATGCTTGAAACGGTCAATCACCTTGTATTCCCGTTATAGCCGGTTGTCGCCCAAGGTAAGGCTACTCCAAATGTTTTTAGGCTTAACCCGCCTGCCCCGTTCTTGGTGCTTAAGGTCTACATAAAGTGTTTGACGTATTGATATAGAATCCCTGTCAGGGATTTTTTAACTTAAAAAAACAGATTACTGCTTTTCTGTTGTTGTTTTTTCAGTCCACTCACCGCCGAAACGTAAAAGATGATCTTTAAGTCTTGCGGCTGCTTCGTGACGTTTGCAGCGCATGTTTTTTTTGGCTGAACGTGTGAGCATATTGCTACATTTAACGTCCATCAACACATTGACTGATATGTACTTCTTACTAGTCATACTCAGGCCCTTTGTACTGCTAAAGGAGTACTGTATGGATGATCATGGTATGAATCATAAAACAGACGAATATCAAAGTAAAGTTTAAAACTTTATTTTATTAAGTTGATATGTAAGGGAACTTTAGATTCAGTATTTTAAAGTTGTTGTATGAATAGTATTGGCGAACGAATTAGAGAACTACGTTTGAAAAAACGTTTGACTCAAAAAGAACTTGCAACACGAGTAGGCGTAACGCCTACGGCTGTTTCTCAATGGGAAAGAGAGGAAAATGAACCTAAAGGGAAACATCTACTTAAATTAAGTAAAGAGCTGGATGTAACTGTTGATTGGCTAACTGTAGCCATAAAACCACCAATTCAGATGTTGCCAGAATCAAATGTGGCATGTGTGTTAGTTTCTTTTTATCCTAATGTTTGTGCGGCAGGAGGTGTGGGGAGCTGTGTAGATGATGAAGATAAAGGTTATGCAGCGATACCTACTAATATCATAAAGGGAAGAAATATTGATGATATTGTATGTATTGTTGTGACGGGCGATAGTATGGAGCCAATAGTCCCGGAAGGTTCAATTATTGCGTTAGATCGCCATGAACGTGTAATAAAAGATGGGAAAATGTATGTTTTTAAACAAAATGGACTTCTACGTATCAAGTCTTTAAAACAAACACCATATGAATTAATAATTCAAAGTTATAATAAATCATATGATGATGAGGTTTATAATTTAAGTGGGCTTGATGATTTTGAGTTAATAGGTCGAGTTTTTTGGGCGTCAATAGAAGTATAATGAAAGTTTTATTAAAGTAAACTGTTCTTGATCGCTGCATATTAAAGAACTACAATGTTTGCAGTGTTCTAAAGTAAGAGTGCATTACATAGCACATTACTACATAGTTATCTATGTAGTGTATTTTTTAGAAGATAGAATGTGTTGGATCTCCAATCCGACTACATAACATTCCGAGAAAAGCTAAACTTCCGCCGAGGTTTAGCTTTTTTTG
This sequence comes from Photobacterium frigidiphilum, assembly GCF_003025615.1. Taxonomy (GTDB): domain Bacteria; phylum Pseudomonadota; class Gammaproteobacteria; order Enterobacterales; family Vibrionaceae; genus Photobacterium; species Photobacterium frigidiphilum. The sequence continues at coordinate 9,658 of NZ_PYMJ01000049.1, forward strand.
TATTTGTCGATCAAGTGTTTGATCTTTAGGCGACTTCTGATTATAGTGATCTGCAATGTTTGGCGTGGAAACCAAGCAGACTTTCAATCGGCGGAATCAATATCATGACCAGACCTCTATACGGCTGCTCGCAGCCTCGAAGAACCAGACACAATCCCGATCACCATAATGCCCTAGCGTATGCTGCTTTGTGTACTTATGTTGAGGATGTGTGTCATGACCGCCTCTAAACGTAAACACCCTAAAAACCAATCCAGTAAAACGGTCTCGGTCGAGCAAAAGCGTGTATCTCAACGTATTACATTGCTCGGTTCAAAAAAGAACAGCCCGTCAGGAAAAGCCCTCTTTACCCACTATCACAAGCGGTTCTTGTTGGCGTTTAGTCAATTTATTGATAATCCCCACTGTCATAGCAAAAAATTGCATGATTTACACTTTTGCCAATCCGTACTTAAAGGCTTACAAGAACGCCAGCGTATCAGTTGCGTAAAAGTGATGACGGCGATCTTTTGTTTCTTGGAAACACAGTCGTTACAAGTGGGTGTGGGTAAAGTTGAACACATGGATACGGTGACGCATGATGCTATTCGTCGTATGTATGTCACGTGTTGGGATGAGGCTATCAGTGAAACGCGTTACTTTGCAACTTTAAAGCTGTTTAAAATGGCTGATTTTTTGGTTGTGGACGCTGTATTTGTCTCAGATCGTGATGTATTGGACAATCTTGACCTTCTCGATGACGATTTACCTAAGATCTATTCTAAGGCGGCCTATAAATCCATAACCCAGAAATTCATGAACGTATTCTCACATTTGTTTGAGCAAGATGATGTGAAAGACTCGTTCAAGAAAGGGATAGCCAAACGTATTAAGGCTGGCCTGTCCAATGTATGGATTGTGTATGAAGCCTTTAGTAACAGTTACTTCCGTAAAAAACGGAATAGGGCAAACCTGAAGCGGGGTGATGAAGCGCGCTATCCGCAAGGTAAAGCCGTTGAACCGTCTATCTATGGGGCTAACTACCTCTCCGAGCATTAATTTAACTACACTGAACTGATGCCGCTTAATTGCGGTCTTTTGCGATCATACCTGTCTCTGCTTCCTTTCTTTTCCGTTATTCAGACCTGTTATTTTGTTAAATAAGTGCATGATCAGCATGAACGCGACCGTTTATGAGACCAATTTACTCACAATCAAATGAAGATGTGGATAACCCTGTCTATATAAATATAAATTAAAAGTATGATATCACTTATAGGAGCGCAAGTAGTTCTTTTGTCTTTGGTTACCAAAGAACCTTTCAGAGATATAAATATCTATTGATTAGAAAAGCACGCAGCAAGCTGCTATCAAGTACCTCCCATTCAATTTTCAATATTATCGATCCCTCACATTCATCACACAATTGAACGGGCCCCATCGAGGTAATCTAATCACTCAACAACATCTTCACCACCTCAATCCTGAAACCATAAAGAACGCGTGGTAACTATCTTTTGTCATCCGACATTTTAACTTTTTATTTATTTCAACCCTTAGCAGAGAAAGAGCCGCTTTGCAGGAAGGAGAAGGGAGTAAATACCGCCACATTCGCACTGAAACGCATCAGAAGCGGTTAATTCAATCTCAGTGGTAGTTTGCCTAGTATATTTCGCTGCGCTCAATATAAGAGTGTAGGCGTGTTTATATTTGCCTATGATCTTTTTGATCAGTGAAGATCATTTTATATGACATTAAGAGTGACACTGTAACACATTAAATCAATCACTTTTAGACGTATGAGATGTGACATGGAGCCGTTGCGTTTAATGATACTGTGTATATAATCACTGTGGTTATATACAGTATTAATTGAAGGTGTTATATGAAAATTGAACTGATGGTGAATAAAACAGGATTACCGAAAAATGGATTTACCAAACTAGAAAATGAGTTTACTCGACGCATTCATGCTCGGTGGCCTGAGACACACATTCGGTTACGCAAAGGGAACAATAACAATTTGACCGTGTTAAGTGCATCAAAAGGTGAAAAAGAAGCTGTCGGCAAACTATTGGAAGAAATGTTTGAAGAAGCGGATGAATGGCTCTACGAATAAAACGGCTCTTTTGAGCTTTTCGATGGCTGTTTGTGGTAAGTCGGCTGGTAATATTGGTGTTGAAATGTACCAGTCGATAAGTAACCAATTGAAATTTAATGATTAATCATTGGTACACTTTCCTGCTAATGGGTCCAGGTGCGGTGTTAATTACTCGCCACCATCGCAATCAAATATTATCTGATTGCGGATCCCTCCTTATCATTTTAACGGGTCACATTTGTAGGTATTTACTGTAATTACGATAATTACAGTAAATACCGTAATTATCATGTTTACAGTGATGCTGTTTTTTTATACAATGAAAACAGTTGATTGGGTTGTTCTTACTAAGGGGATTTTGATGGTAGCGGCTAAAGTAAAGGAAGAAAAAGTATTTGAGTTGGCGAATCGCATTGTGGGTCAAGGTGAGTGGCCAACGGTTCTCAAGCTGCACAAAACCCTTGGTGAAGGTAGTTACACCACTATTCAAAAGTACCTAAAGAATTGGGAGCAATCTGAGGCGGGTATGCTGGCTAAAGAGGCGGCTTTACCTGATGAATTGGTGCTACCTGCTAGTGCATCTGATGCGATGCAAGTGGCATTAAAAACGATCTGGACGGCAGCACAGCAAGCGGCAACAGAACGTATTGATCAAAGTATTGCTGAAAGTCAGGCCGAGATAGAAGCTCAAGAACTACTCGCTCAAGAGGTGCTTACTAAAGCTGAAACCACGGAGCTACGACTTATTGATGCTGAGAAACGGATACTGCATTTAGAAAGTGAGCGTGAAACCCACATCGATGAACGAGCAACCCTTCGTCAGCAGCTATCGTCCAGTGAGCTTGAACTTACCCGCGAACAGCAGAAAGCGCACGATGCCACTGAGCAGCACGGCAAAGAAATCACGCAAGTCAATACTGTGCTTAGTGAGACTAAAAAAGTCTTAGAGGCGTTACAGGTCGAGTATGCTGATAAGCAAAATGTGCTTACTGCAGAGGTGGCAAAACATGACGAAAGCAAACAGTCATTAGCCAGCACAACGGCACAATTAGAGGCGGCCAATGATAAATTAAGTGAATTGGTCAAGCAACTGGATGGTACGAAGACTGAACTATCGACGTCTCAAACACAGCTTATTGCTGAGTTATCACGCCATGATGAAACCAAACAAAGCCTGGCTGGCGCCAATGCCGAATTGAAAGCCTCAGAGCGATTGTTAACCAATATTGAATCTCAACTACTTGAGCAGAAGCAAGCGAATAACACGTTGTCCGAGTCTATAACCCTTGTTCGTAATGAACTGACTGACAGTAAGGTGAGTGAATCAGTGTTGCGGGGGGAACTGTCTAAAGTGGATGCGTTAAGCGACGAGAACAAGGCATTACGCCAGGCTCTCGATGGCAACATAGCGAAATACATTGAAAAACTGGGTAATGAAAAGATTAATTAACAGTGATCGCGGGATTAGATGATGAAATCATTCAGATTTATATCATTATTGATGTGCTTGGAAAGGCTGACCAACGATATCGCTCCCTCACGGTATAAAGTCAAAATCAGACAGTGTCGGATTTTGACACTACACCCTTATGGAAGGGAAGTATTCTGCTTCTCTGAACTATTAAGGTTTGTATATGATTCAAAAAACATTAAAATTGGTTTTCCGCGTAATTTCTTTGGTTCGAGTATTTAAGTGGGTCACAGATTGGCTCGATTTATCATAACTTACTGACATTGCTGAAAAGGATTGGGTGCTCATTGGCAATGTTACCAAACAAAACCTGAAATGGTGGGGCGAACCCCACCATTTAGGCTAGTCTCTTACTTCGTAGGACAAGACGGCCTTAAAGAGTTTCTTTCCATCCTGATATTGGATGGAACAGAGGTCATCTCTGACCAGCGCCAATGCTATTAAAAGTGTGAAACACACAATTAATAAACGTATTGGGAAATTTCTTTTCAGCATAGCTTGCCCTCTTTGGTAAGAGAGGCTAACATCAGAATTGTCTAGGTTCATCAGATTGCCTCGTTAATTGAAAAATTAATGGGGCTTTCGTCTTTCCGGCTTCGAACAATCTGAAGAGTTATGCTCTAAGCCTGAAAGCCAAGAGCACCCGCGCGTATTCTACCTTACTCTCTATCCTCAAGCCACGGTTTCGCTATAGAAGCTAATGTATTGCTGTTGCTGGCGAAAATTCAATCAACCTACCGTTGTGACAGTTAATTTTCACCAAAACGCCCGCATTTTACATAATGTACATAACACGACTAACCGAATACCATCTCATTTAAATTACGTCCCCTACCCTTCAAAAACACATCTTTACTAAGCCAAAACTATCCACATTTTTGTGACTAAATTGTTATCAAAAAGCCAAGTTTCATTTGACCGCATTTTTAACCCCAAAGCGCTAAAACGATCACTCTTCTTATTTCATTATAATGCTAGTTTCATATCGATTGATTTTTGAGGAGATCGTCCCCATTTCTCCTTGTAGGTTGAATTCCATTTGTTGTGAGTACTCATCGTTTTGTCTAAAGAAAATTATCACCAACTCCTCTCTGATGTGATCGAAAATAGTTTGTTGCACCTGTATGGCCAAGTGGCAAGTAATGATCATTTTGTGCCTTTGGCTAAACGCAACACGCTTCTGTGTAAATACCTCAAACCCAAACTCAAGCAGCCTGAATACAAAGTTATTAAGGGTGACATTAAGCGAATGGTTTTAGTGGGTCAGCGTAAAGGTGGGGACTTGGAAGCGAAGCTGAATGAACTCTATACCCTATCGCTGAGTTATCAGGCTAAAGCAAACGATGCACAGCGTTTATATGACTTACTCAATATATTGTTACACGAGCATGGCTTTGATTCGAAGTTGTTCGATGAGTCCGTTAAGGCTAAGCCTGATGTCATTTATATTTTACAGGATCATTTAGAGAACTGTTTTGAGGCAAACGGGAAGCAAACTGCACCGGTATCTATGTTGATTGAATCAGATCGAGTTTCTGCGCTTGTTCATACTATCAATGACACTCAATTATTCAATGCTGAGTTAGCTGAGTTAAAAGAAGTGCATTCTAATAAGCAGCAAGCCCACATATTACTTCACCCTTAGTTTTTACTTCTCCACCTTCTGGTAAGTAATAATAACTCATACGGCATTTTAAACCGCCGAACTCCCATTTTCCTTTGTTGGTGGTAAAGAATTTGTCTCTGCTGGTAAACTTTCGATGGGGTTAATCTAAAAAGTTACCATTCACTGTATACCGACTCAGTGTCAGACTACTTTTGGGTTTAATTAAATAAGGTTGTAACGCTAACGTAGATACTAACTATCTATGTATAAAAACCATGGGGTAACCTTAATGAAAGGGTATTTACCAATAAGTATTAAATTTTACTAAAATTGGTAAAATTATTGTCTTGGTGGTTTTTGTGAGGTAGGATTGTAACTACTGATTACATAAGGACTATTAAAATGAGTATTGCAGTTGAATTTGGCAAGTTGGGAGGGTCGCTTCGTTCGGAAAGCGCGTCACTTCAAGATGTTATGCGTGTACATGTATCTGATGAAGATTTAATTGAGGGACTAGATAGCCGAATTTACAACCATTGCTTAAATAAGACTGAATTAACAAAACTCTTTAATTTGTCGAAACCAACCTTTAATAAGCGACTACAAGAGGCTGTCGATAACGGTGTTATCGGTGATCCTATCTATCAAAATAAAACACATTTATATACTCGCCATGATATTCACAATCTTAAAGAAGCTTGGGGATATAAGGTATATTCTGACGAGTATAATTCTAAGGTAATTGGTATTGTCAATCATAAAGGAGGAACGGGGAAATCGACGACTAGTGCCTTGTTATCGACAAATGCAGCTCTGGATCTTGATGATTATGCTAATGTCCTCTTGATTGATATGGATCCACAAGGCTCGCAAGGTATTAATCTTAAGCTTAAATCGTCAGAGAATGGTGATGAAGAAGCCGTATATATAACTATTGTTGATTTCCTTTTGGCTGAGGTAGAAGAAGACAATATTGTTCGTAGTTATTTAGATCAGGGCTATGAGTTTAATGATTTAGTTAATGCAGCACCTGTAGATACGCACTTACCAAATATGAAGGTGTTTCCAGCATTTCCTGATGACGATAGGTTTACTGATATTTTTAGCTCTTTGGACTATGAGAATAAAATGTCTCTTTTAGTTGCGTTCAGAGAAAAGATTATCCCAATTCTAAAGAATAAATTCGACCTAATCATCATCGATACACCCCCACAAGATAGTCCTTTAACATGGGCTGTTCTTGAGGCTATTGATGGGTTATTTATTCCAGTCACACCACACGAACTTGATTTTAGTTCAACGGCTAACTACGCATTGTCATTAGAAAAACGTTTCACAGAGCTACCAAATAAAGGGTGTAATATTGAATGGTACAAATTTGCAGCTGTTAACTTTAATGAAGTTAGCTCCAATGATAAGAATGTTTTAAACAAACTTATTCGTGGGTTGAAAGATAACCTCATGACTGCCCAGTTAGCGCAAAGTGAACTATTTCTTGAGGCGAGTGTTAAAGGTTGCACAATATTGGACTTGAAGAAGTCTCAGTCGGTCACTACTGCTAAACAGTTTGATAAAGCGATCGTTTCTAGCAGTGCCTTTTGTTCTCAGTTCATGAATGAAATTAAGCGAATAGCGATTAAGGGGTAATTAATTATGAAAAAACGAATTCCAACCTCTGGTAGCAACAATCTTTCACAGGTGCCGCTTGGTATCGTTTGGACGCTAGAATCAGGACGAAAAATTAAATTCAAAAAGGAGAGGTTGAGCTACGAAGAAGTTGTACAGAAGACAGTAGTTGATTTCGAGGTAAACGGGCGTGATCAGGACTTGCTTAACGAAATGAATCTATCTGATTTAGATACAATGAAATATCAGCAGTTTTATCCTGTAATTATGTATCGTTACAATGATGCATTGAGTGGGCAGGAAAAATTAAATTTCCTCGATGGCTCCCGCCGGAAGGAATATTTTTTGCTCCAAAAAGGGGCTATACCCCATTTAGATGCACTAGTTACTGACGAACAGGGCATTACTCCAGCAGATGCGAAAGCGTTAGCCAAGGCATTACAAAGTGCTAAAGAGCACACGTTGTATGAGATTGGTGTAAGGGCCGCTACTTATAAAGATAAGGGTTTAACGCAAGATGAGATAGCTAAAGAACTTGGTTATAGTCGAACGAAAATTGTTCGTGCACTTCAAGCTGCGTCTGTTAGTAAGGAAATTTACTTTCACTTTGATGATATAAATGAGCTGACGGTGAAGGATTATACCGATCTTTATAAGCTATTTTTAGAAGTGAAAATACGTGATGATTCAGCGGAATTGATAAAGACTATTAAGTCGGGGAATGTAGAGTCTGTAATGGCTCAAATTAAGCAATTGGTAATTCTTCCGAAGAAAAAGACAATGCGTACGGAGACAACGGCTTTGATAGAGTTCAAGGAGAAAAATAAATATGCCAAGAAACGTAAGAAAGGTCGAAATTTTGGCTATGATTTCTCTCACTTAACTGCGGAAGATGAAAGTATTCTTGATAACGCTATACAAATAGCTTTAGAGCAAATTCGATCAACATAATAACGTATACACGATATGATTTCTGTTATGTTCATCGTGAACATTTCCCTTTGTTATTATTTAAGTCTTAGTTATATAAGAACTTTTTGCTGTTTCTTTGTTTGAGGATATTTCGATTAAACTAATGTCTTCAACGCTACTCTCTCGTTCACTTTTGTGAGTAGTAAAACCCCCTTGATTTTTTATTAGTGAAATTTAGAAAAATAAATAAAGCCGAGTCAACGTGGGATTATTCTGTTCTTAAAGAGTTGTTAGTCTAATTTATCACGCTTACCGTCATCGACCTTAGCTCGATGACGGATTCATGAGTTTACTCTCCACCAAAACAAAATGTAAAAAACTAAAGTCATTCTAGCAGCACCCCTTCGGGGTAACCTCGCTACGCTTGCCCTATTTCACTCGCTCTCTTTCGCATGTTCCATTCTCATATCGCTAGTGAAACTCAGCCAACAAGTTGTCTTCACCAAAGGTAACGGTCAGGGCTATCAACAGCAATCCTTCTCCTACCGTCGAACTCATAACATCAAGAGCTTTCACCTTATCCTGCTAAGTGCTTGTAATCGTCGCTACCGGTCTCATGCGTCATTGTGCTTCCTGTGTGTCCATTCATTTCCCCTTCCGCGACTGCCTGTTAATCGTTTCTCACCACAACCTGATTCACAAGGGTATATAAACGCTTCGCGCCCTTGTAAAGCAGAACGATGGCAAGAAATCGAACAGTCAGGCGAAGAACGGAAATGAACACACACTTAAACAGGAAGCACTGCCATGACACATTCGACCGCTATCAACTCAACAATCACTAAGCAGCAACAGGCGACCAAGGTTTCGACCTTGGAGCCGAAGGACTCTAACAAAAATATCTCTTCAAAGCGCAAGCCTCGTCGCGTGGCGAAAGTGGCAAAAGACATGTACCAGATTGTCACTGATCGCATTATCTCAGCGTTAGAAAGTGGCGTTAAACCGTGGGCGTGTCCGTGGGACAGAACACAGGAATGCACCCTGTTACCCATGAATTTCAAAACAAAGCATCAGTATTCAGGCGTGAATATTCTGCTGTTATGGTCTGAGATTGTCGAAAAAGGGTATTCAAGCCCTTACTGGTTGACCTACAAGCAAGCCGCCGAATTAGGCGGAAACGTGATCAAGGGGCAAAAAGGTACGGCAATCATCTTTTATAAGATGCTAGAAAAAGATAACGACAAAGGCGAAAAAGACATGATCCCTATGTTGAAATCCTTCACGGTCTTTAATCTCGACCAAATCGAGAACATCGACAAGCCCTCAGTGACGGTCAGTGAGGCGCGTACAGTTCAAGGTGACTTTATGGCGTTTGACCACGTTGAAGCAGCGATAGCGCAGACTGGCGCGACGATTAGCCATCTAGGCGTGAGGGCGTTTTATTCTCCGAGTGTTGATGCGATTACGTTACCGACAAAAGACCGTTTTGTATCGTCTAATGATTACTACGCAACAGCGCTTCATGAGTTATCGCATTGGTCTGGTCATAAAAGCCGATTAGATCGTGATTTGAAAAATTCATTTGGTTCTAAAGATTATGCGTTTGAGGAGTTAGTCGCAGAATTAGGTGCGGCGTTCTGTTGTGCTGATTTAGGGGTGTTTGGCGAGGTACAGCATGAGGATTATATTGCGGGATGGCTCAAGAAACTGAATGACGACAAGCGGTTTATTTTCAAGGCGGCCAGTCTCGCCAGTAAAGCACACGCGTTTTTATTGAAAAAGTAGCGGAGTGCCCCTTTCTAGCACGAACTAGAAGGGGCGAGTCATCAAAATCTATACGGTGAAGAATATCAAATGATTACAACGAACGATCATAAACAAAATAAGATGAACCGCAAGAAAAAAGTCATTCTTGTTTCAACGTTATTAATGCCGGTGCATTGTAAAACCCGCACCTGGTCAGATTTTCAGGGATTTTGTCAATCGCTACAGCAAGCTGTCGGAGGCCAATCGTGAATAATCAAAAAGCAGTGTTAAATCCGATCACTGAGCAAGAATTCGATCGTGTGGCCATGGCCACCGAACGCGGGCAACTCAAGCAGAAAAATGATGAATTTGGTGTGAGTTTTTCAATTTGGCTTAATGGTCATATTGTGATGAGCAGCCATGTAGACGTTAACGGCCAGCGTCATTATTGGTCTCATTTGTAAATTCAGCCCCCCTTCTGCGCGCAAGCTTCCAGCGGGGGGAGTGCAGTCTCAGCGTGACAGTACGAATATGGTTCGTATTATTTTGTCGCAAAAAAGAAGGTGACTTATGGACAATTCCCCGTTACTCACATCGATGACCAAAGAAGAATTTGAACCGCTCGCCTTGGCGGCGGAACCATGTCAGGTAACAGAAAATGGCAATGAAGGGGGACGGTCATTCGTCATTCAGCTTAATGACCATCGAGACATTATCATGATGGTTGATAACCAGGGGGACTGTGAATATTGGTCATATGATGAATCGAGTGTGGTTTCGCCCCCCTCTAAAAGTAACATCATGAGGGTGTTTGACCTGCTTCGCTTTGTGTTGGTATGGGTGTTAATGATGGCGCATGGGGTATTACGGTTTGTGGTGTGGAATGTTGCCCCGATGGCGCTTACTGTGGGGGCGGTGTGGTTTGCAGCAACGTGCTACATTGAAAATGGGTGGGGGTCATTGAACGCGGTGTATTTGATGGGGGGCGCGATAGGGTGTTTGGTCGGGCAGTTTTTGATTTGGTGTCTCCTGTTAGGATTGTGTCCTGCGGATAAGCGTCATCATTTTGATTTAAAGCCCGTATGAGTAAAAAATCCGACGGCTTACACACATCTACACCGGCAAATGCGATCGTTTTAATGTCTTCTTCTCCCGTGCATATGTGCATAAGCCTACTGTGGCCACTTAACCTCAGTGTTATCTTGAGCTGCGCGAAAGATGCAAGAAAGAGCGCAGCGACAAGCACATCAAGCGAGTGCCAATGTGGATGTCGCGTGCTATACACTATTCTCGCCCGCATGACGCCCTCGCGCCCTGTTAAGCCGCTCTTAGCTGTGGGTTAATGACACCGCTTAATGCGGACTCATTGCTGATAAAGCATCATGAGCAGCAAAACAATATTGCTGATGGATAGCAGCAATAAAAGGGGCATTGATAGGGCTTGAAAGAGCGTGGTTTTATCACGGTTTTCTGTTTTACCTACGTTGAGCAGGGTTTCGGTTTTGATGAGGTGTTTTTTTATTAATTGATTGGCACTGTCAAACCATGCCTTTTGTTGAACCGCCCAGGCGTTCTTTTGTATTTCATTAATTTCACGTAAGAAATCATCAAACGCAGAGGCGTTTTTCTCTTCGATAAGAGAAAAACTGGCCAGCAGTTGTTCTTCTCTTGTTTCCTGATATTGACTGATTTTATCAATCAGCACTTCAAACACGGCCGTGTTTGATAAGGCGATTTGTACAATCGGCTCATCGTCTAAAATCTCCCCACCAAATTCAGCCTGTAACAGTGAGGTGATTTCTTTTTTGAGCTTTTCTTTTGCTTTGTTGGGTTTATCAGACATACAGCGTCCTCCTGATTAGCTTGTCCACATATCCACATGAGCGGCAAGAGACCTAAAGCCCATCTCGTGAGCGATTGTGGGTATGTGGTCAAGCATTGGGAATAAAATTATTCAGCGTCGATGGCTTTAATATTTGGATATAATGCGGTTTCAAGGCTATTGAAAATTTGAGTTTTCATTTGTTTCAATCGGGTTCGGCTAAATAATTTGACGGACTGCCTTGCTTCATCGAACGTGAGCTTTTTCGCTAACATAGCATTCAAGTCATTTTGGTAGAGTTGACTGGCATGAAAATCAAGAGGGATAATGGCATTGATACGTTCTTTGTTTGTTGTGTACACCCCCCAATCTGTAAAGTCTTTACCGTCTATATGTATTTCACCGAACTTGTAATTGAGCCAAACGAGGATGTTGACGTCATTAAAACTGTTGATAATGGTTCTCAACCCTCCTGCGGTATCTTCTATACCTTGTCCGCCAGTAATGATGGTATGAATATAAACATTGTGTCCCGCTTCACGAAGTAATGGGATTATTTCGTTATCGACTAAATATTGAAGTAAGGGGACAAAGGAGCTTGCCCCGTTATCAATGACGATATGTTCATTATTTGATTTGTAAATAAATTCTGCCATTTCCTCGATGACAGTCTCATCAATGAATGATGTTTCTGGGTTATAAATATTATATTCCATCACATTAAGTGCTTTATATTGAGAGAAGGTATGGTTAACTGAATCAGTATCAATGCAGATAATGTCATTACTTTTTTCTTTTAGATATTGAGCAGTAAAACTGCTGGTCAGTGTTTTTCCGACGCCGCCTTTGCCTTGTAAGAAAAAATGGATATTACTCATGTTATTCATTCCTTATTAAAATAATTCTTTTCTACGTTCGTCAGTCATCGTTGGGTCATGAATGACATTCTTTTTCCTTCTGAGTGAATCGTGTTTTGTTGGTGCTGGATTTATTGTCTTCTTAGATGGTTTATATTGCTCTGAATGTATTGTTTTATCCTTATTGCCAATGATGCTGTTTAAATGGCGTTGGAATTGAGAATACCCAAACGAGACCTTTCCTTCTTCGTAGAGTGATTCATAAATACGAATGCCATTGACGCCTTTGTTTATTTCTTCTGTGATTTCATCAATATTTTTAATGAATTCAGATTTGCCATTTCTTTTTTTCATTATGTTTGACCTATAACGCAAATTAATGCGATTTAGTGCGAATTAACGCGAGATGAGAGAGGGTTGTTTTGCTGTAATGCAATTTAATGCGAACTAGTGCGAATCAATGCAACTTAATGCGAAGTGGTTGATTTTTAACAAATACACTCTAAAGTAAATGGCAAGATAATGTTTTGTGTGTACACGAGTAAACTCGTCTCCCCACAAAACAACTTGGTTTGCAACGCTGCGACTACCGTCTAAAAGATTCGCAAATGTTATTTGCTCAGGAACTGCTATGACATCAACAACACGAATTGACTTGCGCGTTAAGTCAACGGAAAAAGAAAAAATGGAATCGCTGGCGCTTAAATCTGGTTGCTCGTCACTCTCCAGTTATATTCGTCATTGCGCATTGAATAAGCCCGTAAAAACACAGTTGGATTCTGATTTGGTGTTAGAGCTTTTAAAAATGAATGCGGATTTATCACGGTTGGGTAATTTATTACGCCTGACACTTAAAACGCATCAAGGGGGTTATACCAAAGAACAATTAAAGCATATTGAAGATTCGCTTAAACAAACAACGCAATTAATTAAATTAAAAGTTGAACAGTTATGATTGCGAAAAAAGTGTTAAGTAAAAAAGCGACACGCTCTGTTCGTGGTTTGGTTTCCTATATGCTGGATGAAAACAAAAGCGAAAAAGTAGGGGAGGTATTTATCACAAACTGTTATTCGCTTGAACCCCTTCTTGCCTTGAAAGAAATTGAAATTATTCAAGATCGTAATGACCGTGCGAAATCAGACAAAACGTTTCACATGATGATTTCATTCCCTGTCGGTGAAATACCCACGACTGAACAATTAAAAGATATCGAACAATCATTGTGTGAATCTGTGGGACTTGGTCATCATCAGCGTATTAGTGTGACGCATACCAACACCGATAATTATCACCTACATGTTGCGATCAATAAAATCGATCCCGATACGTATAAAATCACCTCTAAATATCGAGAGTGTCATGACATGATGAAATGTTGTGCCATGTTGGAAGTTAAACACAACCTCACGATGACCCATAAAATGAATTTTCATGATCGTAAGTTAGCGAACGGTCTCGACCATTATTCCGGTGAGCAAAGCTTGCTTTCTTGGGCGTCTGAATATGTTAAAGAGGAGCTTGAAAACGTCCTGCCTCAAGCTAAAAGTTGGTCTGATATTCACCGAGTCTTTGCGCACTATGGATTGAAATTGGAGCGGGCTGGTTCGGGTTTGGTCATAAAAACCACGGATGATAAAGCGGCCATTAAGGCCAGTTCTCTGTCACGTAACCTGTCGCTTAAAAAATTAGCATCCACGTTGGGCCCGTTTTCATCACCGTCAACGACAAAATCTCGTCAACCGTCGCGGTATGTGAATGATAAAAATGACTATCTGTACACGGCATTTCAAAAGCATAAGCAAGAGCAGGCACAAAATCGAAAAGCCAGGCTGGCCACATTGAAACAGACTGCGGCCAGACAACGATTAACATTGCGGGTTGAACATGCCTTAGCCCGCGAAAAACTCAAAGCGACGGCCCTTAGTGGGTATTTGAAACGTGACGCTTACAAACGGCTGTCGGCCAACCATAAAGGTGCACAAAAAATAGTGACCACCCATTATGCGAATGAGCGAAAAAAAGCGTTTGAGCAACACCCTTCGATGACATTTCGTGATTACCTGCAATGGCGTGCTTTGGATGGCCATAAAGCCTCCCTCATTAAGTTACGTCACAAGCAGCCCAACATATCAACGAATGGCATTACAGGAGAAGGGGATAAGTTTTTGTCGGCCCCGTCTAAAACGATTGATAAACATGGCCATGTGCATTACCAGTATCACGGCCAGACGGTACGTGATGATGGACGGCAATTATCTACGAGCGCCGACACTGTTTCTGTTAAGCCCTTGGTTGAAATGGCCATACTGAAATACGGGCGCGATATCATCGTGCAAGGCGATGATGCCTTTAAGCGCAAGGTTGAAGCCTGTATCACTGACAATGGTCTGAACGTGCGGTTAGCCGGTATGAAGTCACCGCTTGAAGACTTCATCGATAAACGCAATAAAGACCGAGAAAAAATCACCTCGATACCGATTCATAAACCGTTTACAGAGAAACAGACCGGCACCTTTTCTTTTGAGGGGTATCGTAATGTGCGTGATGAATCCGTTGTGCTACTCAAGCAGCGGGATACGATGTACGTTAAGTCCTTTCCGCGTAGTGAGCTTGATTATTATAAGTCACTCCATAAAGGGGTATCGCTTTCACTGAACCCGCAACGCAGTCATGAGCAAGATAATGAGTGGGAGCGTTAAGTCAGGGTTATATTCACTATATTGACATGGAAGGATAAGCATCAAAGGCGTCATAACGGTCTTCAATATAGAAATGTTCAAGGGTGCTGTTAAAGACGGCGATTTGTTTGATAGGTAGGCCATACGACGTTTTTAAGGTAGTGGGGCAACAAAGGATACCAACAGAATATTCACCGTCAGGATTCCACCCCGATACCCTGTAGACCGTGAAGTCGGGTGAAAACTGACCTCTCGTTTTTGCTTCGTTAACCATTACGGCTTGTACGTCACTCGTGCCATGGTAAATATCGATTAAACGGTCCTGTTTAAAAACGGCGTAATCAAGGCTGTTTGTAAACATAAAGTCTCGGATTAAGTGGCTTAAATGCGATACTTGCGCATTATATTGCTTACGCTCTGCCTGTGTTTTTTTATCCCTCACTGTAGCGACAAGGGATTCATATTGGCGTATCTGTTCAAAGAAAAGATCGCGGTTTTCAATCGTCATAATAATTGACCTTAATGTAAAAGTGATCATGACTTGGAATAGGGGAATGGGTGTCGTTAATATTTCTGTTTTTTATGAGTATTAAGTCTTTGAATATTTACACTTTCATCGTGATCAATAAAATGCGTAAGGGGAGTATTCATCGACGTTGAAAAATGATTGATACAAGTCTGGAGTTGTTCTAATAACCTATCGTGCTCGGATAAGGTAGCTGGATATAGCTTCCATAGTTCGTGGGTTATCCTCAGAACGTTTTCTAATTCTTCCCTGTCAATATGTTGGGGGTTATCAACTAAATCGCCGGCGATAATATTGGTTAAGAACAGCGCCATCTTGCACATTTCTTGGTATACGCCTTTATAGTCTTGAAGTGATCCGTTTGCCATTGTATGGCGACTGTTTTTATTGGGGAAACCCATATAACTCTCGCTTGTGATGGTTAATTAAATTGAACGGGCTGACTAATTGTTATCGCGTGATATTAATTAGTCATAATGCTTCCTAGCATAACGAATGGTTTCAAACCGATAGTTATCAAACGCACTCTCTCCAGTGAAATAGCGATACCCTTTTTTGTTTTTTAAAATGATAAACAAATGGGTGAAGTGCTCGATGAAGGACAGCTTCCCTCCAGTATCCAGTTTTGTTTTAACCCGCTCTAATAATCTATTTATACGTCGCGTTTGCATAAGGCCTGTGGGGTTATCTAAAAAAGGTTTCAATTCGATATCGAAACGTACTTTAGCTGTTATGTATTGTTCCTGGCGTAAATGTTGAATGACATCATAGCCGTATTGGTATGTGATAATTTCAAGCTTGAGTTGTGTTAATTCAATCGCAGTGAAAACACCGTACCTTACATCATGAAATGTTCCTTCAAAGCGACTATTCAGATCCAGAGACTCATTAAGAAACCTATCTGCGATACAGGTTTTGGGTTTGTCGTTATTCCTCGGTACGTCAATCAAACTGATGGGGATGTGTTTTTCTGTACTTGCAGGAATATCGTTATACGGTGCAGCGGGTTTATTACTCATGTTTGAATTCGCCTGTATGGGGTCATATCATGTCGATTTGTGATTGCGTTGACGGCGGTGTGATTGCATGTCTGGCAATGAAGATGGGATCTTTAAAATATAAACTTTGCGTCCCTAAAATAGGGTGGTAGCCACGAACAAAAATAAGCATCTTGCCAGCGCTGATTATTCGGGTTCCGCTTTCATCTTTTACTGCTGGCGGTAAACGTAAGCATTCATCCACCGTCAATAGCGGTCTGCTTTTTTCCACGATGCCTCGACTGATGTTTTGACCTTGTGACAGCTTTTTACCTGATGTGGTCAGAGTTTCTTGCACAACGGTCCCCATTCCCGTCATGGTTGATAACAGTTGAGCGGTTTCAGGCTTGTTAGGCGCAAGGGCAATCGTTACCTCGCACCCTGATGTAATGGTTTCGTCCCGCCCGTAAGTTTGATAGAGCTGCACGTTATCTTGAATGATGATATAGACCTTCACCCCATAACCTCGTAAGAAGTGCAGGGAGGTTTCCAATGCCTTTAACTTGCCTATGCCCGTGAATTCATCGAGCAGTAACAGTAAACGGTGCTTGTGGGGATTCTTATGCTCCGTCGTGCGTTTGAGGATGAGGGTTAATATCAACCTGACGAGGGGGCGCATCCGTTCTTGGTCGTTATCTCGCACCTGGATGAATAAGCTAACGGGCTGAATGTTGTCACGTAAATCATCATAGTGAAAATCTGACCGTGAGGTGTTTTCAGCCACGATAGGGTCGAGAAACAGGTTAAATTTTTCAGAGGCGGTCGAGATGATATTACCGAGTTCACGATCGGGTTTTTTAAACATATCTGCGGCTGTTTTTAACACGATAGGGTGCGTATCGGTCTTGGTGCAATGTTGTAGGCTTTCGGCATCGGCTTTACCGATGGAAAAAATGGGCTGTTCGCTATTAAGCTGCATGTGAGGCGTGGTCATCATGATAGATAACATGGCGTAAATATCTAAGGTGTTTGGGTCTTTTAGCATGTCCCCCACTTTACTCAGGCTGGTAACTGCGCCTTTTTGTTTTTCAACGTATAAGGTGTGTAATATCAGGGCCACAATCAGTGCATAGGCATTCTTATTGAAGTGGTCCAGTTCATCTTTACCGTTTGGATTCGTGATAACAGTGGCGATATTTTGGGTGTCTGAGACTTCAAAATCCCCCAAGGTACAACGCCCTGACGCATCGTAGTCATTGGTTCTGATTTCTTCCAACGGGTTGAACTTCACGGAGTCTCGACGGGCAGGGTCGAATTTGAGGCTAATGTTATTAGCATGTTGGCTACGCCATCCCGCCGTTTCTTCATACAGTTCAGGTTTGTTATCGAGCACCACCATCGAGGCTGGCCAGCTTAATAGCGTTGGTAACACAAAACTGACCCCTTTACCTGAGCCCGTCGGGGCGTAACAGAGCACATGCTCATTGGTATTGTGACGCAGATATTCAAGGGTATTTTTCTTGGATTCAAACGCACCTACATAGACCCCTCGACCATTGAGTAAGCCCGCTTGCTTGATGTCCTCCCGTGTCGCCCAACGCGCTGTACCGTGCGAGGTCTTGTTGCCCGTGGCGACCTTTCGGGTCAACGTGGCGAGGCAAAAGAGGAGTGTCCCCCCGATTAACAGGGCGAGATGCACTAACCATACGTCACGAAAATACAGCTTAAATTGCGTGAGCTTGATGGACCAGAGCATCCAGTTGAACGGGCTCTGCTTGAATGTCATTGAATGGAACAGCGAGTTTTCAACATAGAGTGTTGTTAGGGTGTTGAGTAGTAACGCAAAGCATAAAAAAAACGCCAGGGCGACAAGGCGTTTTATAACAGGTTGCGTCTGTTTATGCTCTTGATAGGCAAACGTCTTCATTCTCTCATTTCCTTTTTAATCATAAAGATTGCCGAGTGGGATAGTCGTCTCGTTGGTATAGAGTGAGGCAGGGGCTGTCTTGGGGCTTTCATACGGTGTGTAGCGGTTCACATACCCATTTTTAAACCCGTAGGTCATGTTGCCGGTGTTGTAGATGGAAAGCGCATGGCGCAATGCTATCTGTGGCGTTTTCTTCACACGAAGTGCGCGTTGATAGGCTTCATACAAAATTGTCGATCCGACGTTGATATTCTTGCAGGGGTTAAACATATCGCTGACAGTGACACCGTAACTCTTTAGGTTGTTACTGTTGACCTGCATCAACCCTAAATCCACGGAATGCCCTTGCCTGATATAGTCATTGGCTAACCGAATCGCCTCCTCTTTTGTTTTGGGCGAGGTGTATCGAGGTTTGGGTTTGCCTTTAAGGATGTTGACGTTAATGGCGATAGGGTTATTGGCTGATTCGACCGCAATGATTTTTTGAACCATGGCGGGGTGCACCTGATTGATGCATTCAGTATAAGGGGTAATATCAAGCATGATGCCTCCTGATAAGACGCTGCTGCGGCATACCGCCAGTTTGGTAGATTCCCATGTTAGAAATTAGGTGCAAAGCCAGCCGCTAACGCTTATTTTTCTTAGTTGCAACTATGCTATACAAACATGCCCAACCAAATGCTTGAATCACTATCATTGCTGCCACCTTAGTGTAAACATTGTGATGAATGTAAGAGAGCAATCTCACGTGCATATTTTCATCCATCCCGATCGCTCAATAACACTGATGCCGATCAGCCAATACCATTCATGGCGATCACCTAATAACATCGATGCCGATCACTTTGGTTAAAAATGTTATTGAGCGATCGACT
>NZ_PYMJ01000005.1 GCF_003025615.1 Photobacterium frigidiphilum
TCCACCTGATCCCATGCCGAACTCAGAAGTGAAACGCAGTTGCGCCGATGGTAGTGTGGGGTCTCCCCATGTGAGAGTAGGGCATCGCCAGGCGCCCAATTCGTTTTCTTCTTTTTAAAAGATGAAGGCAAACATAACACGGTAACTCGTTTTATGTTAAGTAATAGCATTATGCTGAATAGACACTGCGGAGTGGTAGTTCAGTTGGTTAGAATACCGGCCTGTCACGCCGGGGGTCGCGGGTTCGAGTCCCGTCCACTCCGCCATTATTGAAGAAGCCCTAATCGAAAGATTAGGGCTTTTTTTCGTCTGTAGAAAAGTATTGAAGTTAAATTCGCCACGATGATTCTAAAAAAGCTGTAATAGAGCATGTAGTAAAGGCTCTTTTTCTCGTGACTGTTTACAGCACAAG
Source organism: Photobacterium frigidiphilum (assembly GCF_003025615.1). GTDB lineage: Bacteria > Pseudomonadota > Gammaproteobacteria > Enterobacterales > Vibrionaceae > Photobacterium > Photobacterium frigidiphilum. Next base: position 413 of record NZ_PYMJ01000005.1, read on the forward strand.
CCTAAGCTTAAAGGCTCAATTGATTCATGGGTTAGCCTTTGTACTTTATTGCTCATTGGACTGTTGTTGATGACGACGTCTGGTGCAATACCTATCCCACATCCAAGCGCAACCATGCTGACAATTGCTTCATGCCCTGATATTTGCGCATAGATAGATGGTTGAATTTTTTTTGTTTTAAACCATTTATCTGCACGAGATCGAGCGGGCCCTGATTCCGGTAAGATAAAAGGGAGTGATTGCCAATCAGGATCGCCTGTTAGGTATTTTTGAATTGCAGGTGGTGCTATAAGTGGACTTATGACTGACATCTGTACTTGGTCAAGCTCTATATAAGTTAGCTTTGATGGCATAATCTCTGGTTTTGCTGCAATGGCAATATCAACTTCACCAGAGATGACTTTATCTATCGCTTCAGCCGGATCACCAGTGCGTAATTGAATTTCTATTTGTGGGTAGGTAAGACGAAATTCGTTGAGAATACCTGGTAAATGGCTATAGCTTGCAGTGACAGAACAAAACATTTTTAACTTACCTTGAAGTAAATGGGTCTCGTCTTTTAATTCTGCTTTTAATTCTATCCAGCTAGTCACGATTGAAGATGCTACAGGTAATAGTTTTCTTCCTGCTGATGTTAATTCTACACTTCGGTTATCGCGTACAAATAAAGTTTGGTTAATGTCATCTTCTAATCGTTGAATGATTCGGCTTAGCGCTGAAGGGCTTATATGCATCTTCTGTGCGGTTTTACTAAAGCTTTTTGAATCACACAAATGGAGGAATAACTGTAAGTTTTTTATGTTCATTAGTCTCGTTGCATTTTTTGCAATTACTTATTGTGAATATATCACTTTGCGCAATGAAACACCTGATCTACTATCAGGTTATTCGACAAGAGAGTGTCGACCTAAAGAGCAGAATTCACGGAGAGTGTCACCATGGCTAATTATTTCAATACCTTAAACTTACGTCAGCAGTTAGAACAACTAGGTCGTTGTCGTTTTATGGATCGTAATGAGTTTGCAACAGAGGCTGACTACCTGAAAGGCAAAAAAGTAGTTATTGTTGGTTGTGGTGCGCAGGGCCTAAATCAGGGCCTAAATATGCGAGATTCTGGTCTTGATGTTTCTTATGCGTTACGTCAAGCGGCGATTGATGAGCAACGTCAGTCGTACAAGAATGCGAAAGAAAATGGCTTTGATGTAGGTAGCTACGAACAGTTAATCCCAATTGCAGACTTAGTGGTTAACCTAACGCCTGATAAGCAGCACTCGAATGTGGTTGAAACGGTAATGCCACTGATGAAAGAAGGATCTGCCCTTGGTTATTCGCATGGCTTCAACATTGTTGAAGAAGGCATGCAGATTCGTAAAGATATCACTGTTGTAATGGTTGCACCCAAGTGTCCAGGTACTGAAGTACGTGAAGAATATAAGCGTGGCTTTGGTGTTCCAACGCTTATTGCCGTTCACCCAGAGAATGATCCAAAAGGTGATGGTCAAGAAATAGCTAAAGCTTGGGCTGCTGCAACTGGTGGTCACCGTGCTGGCGTATTAGAATCATCATTTGTTGCCGAAGTTAAATCTGACCTTATGGGTGAGCAAACAATTTTGTGTGGCATGCTACAAGCAGGTTCAATCGTTTGTTACGAGAAAATGATTGCTGATGGTATCGATGCAGGTTACGCCGGTAAGCTTCTACAGTATGGTTGGGAAACGATCACTGAAGCACTGAAGTTTGGTGGTATTACACACATGATGGATCGCTTATCAAACCCTGCAAAAGTGAAAGCGTTTGAGCTTTCTGAAGAACTTAAAGATCTAATGCGTCCACTGTATAACAAACACATGGATGACATCATTACAGGGCACTTTTCTAGCACTATGATGGCTGATTGGGCTAACGATGATGTTAACCTACTGGGCTGGCGTGAAGAGACGGGTGAGACTGCATTCGAAAATTATCCTGTAACTGATGTTGAAATTCCAGAGCAAGAGTATTTCGATAACGGTATTTTGATGGTTGCTATGGTTCGTGCTGGTGTTGAACTTGCATTTGAAGCAATGACGGCATCAGGTATCGTTGAAGAGTCTGCTTACTACGAGTCACTACACGAGCTACCATTGATTGCAAATACAGTGGCACGTAAGCGCCTGTATGAAATGAACGTAGTAATTTCAGATACTGCTGAATATGGTAACTACCTATTTGCTAACGTAGCAACCCCACTACTTCGTGAGAAGTTCATGGCAGATGTTGATACCGATGTTATCGGCCGTGGTTTGGGTAACGTGAGCAACCAAGTTAGTAATGAAACACTGATTGTTGTGAATGAGACATTACGTAGCCACCCTGTTGAGTGGGTTGGCCAAGAATTACGTGGTTACATGACAGACATGAAGCGTATTGCTGTTGGTGATTAATCTCCGATAAGTACACAGACAAAAAGAAGCCCAGCACATAACCGTGCTGGGCTTTTTATTTGTTTATTGACCATCAACCATTCTATAAACCGTGATTATTAATCTTCGCTTTTAGATTTGGTTGTAAGTTTTTCTTCAAGTTCTGCCATTTTCTTTTCTAACTCAGTGAGCTTTTGGCGAGTACGTAATAAAACTTGAGTTTGCACATCAAATTCTTCACGGTTAACCACATCTAATTTACCAAGTTGTGCTTGAATTACCTGGCGAACTTTTTGTTCTATATCAACGCCTAATTCTTTTACTGGCTGAGGCATTGATTCTTGGATCTGCTTAGCAACTTGCTCAAGCTTTTTTGGATCAAACATAGCTTTAGTAGCTCCGTCACGGGTTAGAGTTTGTTGTGCTTATTTTATTCAATCGTAGCGCAATTGTCGTCGTTGAATCGTGAAAATAAAAGAGGCCGCACAATGGCGGCCTCTGAATCGATATTTATTTAGTTAGCAATCACGAGCTTTCAAAGCATTTCTTGCTTCGTCAGCCCGCTTTAACTTTTCCAAATCCTTATCCTCCATAAAGGTAGGTAAAGGTTTGTGAATACTTGCTAAGTAAGTATAAATCACGGGTAATACGAATAAGGTAAATATTGTACCGATTGCTAGACCTGAAACAATTACGATACCAATACTAAAGCGTTGCGCAGCACCAGCTCCCGAAGCATAAAGCAGCGGGATAAGACCTGCGATCATCGCTGCAGTTGTCATTAGGATTGGACGAAGACGAACCTTCGCTGCTTCCATAACTGCTTCCATGCGATTTTTCTGATGCAGTAACTGCTCTTCTTTGGCAACTTCACAGATAAGAATACCGTGCTTGGTAATCAAACCTATGAGTGTGATTAACCCTACCTGAGAGTAGATATTCATTGATGCAGCCCCCCACGAAAGGGCGATCAATGCGCCACAAATCGCAAGTGGTACCGATACCAGAATAACGAGTGGATCACGCAAAGATTCGAATTGAATCGCCAGCACTAAGTAGATAATGGCGAGTGCCAGTGCAAACGTCATGTATAAAGCACTACCTTCAGTTACATACTGACGCGCTTCACCCATAAAGTCATACTGATAGCCTGATGGTAATTTATCTACAGCTTCTGTTTGGAACCAGTTAATCGCATCACCCATTGCCGTTCCTGGTGCAGGTACAGCACCAATAGTGGCAGAGTTAAGCTGATTGAAGTGAGGCAGTGCACGAGGTTCAGCCACAACATCAATCGTAATTAAGCTACCAAGAGGAATCGCTTTTCCATCCGCAGCACGGACGTAATAGCCTTTGATTGACTCAGGGTTTAGGCGATATTTACGTTCCACCTGAGGGATAACCTCATAAGAACGACCATTCAGGTCAATACGGTTTACATAACCGTCTGCCATCATTGTACTTAACGTCATACCAATATCTTGCATGGTGACGCCGTAAGCACCGGCCTTGTCTTTATCAATACTGATTTTCATGGTTGCAGAGTCATAGTTCAAATCCAAATCCGAATACACGAACATTGGATTGTTTTTAACTGCAGTTAAAATATCAGTTGTTACTTGGAATAAACTTTCAAACTGGTTTGGTGTTGTGATTACGAACTGAATCGGTAAGCCAGAACCAGCACCTGGTAGTTCAGGCATTTGGAAGGCTGTTACTGCCATTTCAGGAACGTCTTTCACCAAATCAGTAACGCGCTTAACAACTTCTGCTTGGCTCGCTTCTCGTTCACTCCACGGTACCATTGATGCAATACCAAAGGCTTGGTTTGAACTTGGTACACCAGAAAATACTTGGGCATAAGCAACTTCAGGCTGATCACTCAGCATTTTGTTAACTTCTTGCATGGTATTTTCAATGTAATCCAAGTTTGCGTTTGATGGAGCGGTACCCATCATCATCAATACACCTTTATCTTCAGAAGGTGCAAGCTCACTTGGGATGAATTTAAATAGGAACGGTAGACTTACTAATACAATCGCTGCAAATACGATAACGACAGGACGCATTGTCATTACGCCGCCAAGCATTTTCTCATAGCGGTTAGTCATGCGGTCCAAGAAGCTATGGACAGTTGATTCGAATTTACTTGGCTTTTCATTTGCTTTTAGCATTTTCGAACACATCATCGGCGATAATGTTAGTGCGATAATACCTGAGACAAATACAGCCCCAGCCAGTGTTAAAGCAAACTCTTTAAACAATGAACCAGTGATACCACCCATCATTGCAATAGGAGCATATACCGCACCCAAGGTCAGCGTCATGGCAATAACCGGAACTGCGATTTCACGCGTACCAATGATTGCTGCTCGGAATGGTGACTCACCTAGCTTAATGTGACGGTCGACGTTTTCGAGAACAACGATCGCATCATCTACTACCAGTCCGATTGCTAATACCATTGCCAGCAATGTCATTAGGTTCCATGAGAACCCAAACATCTGCATCACCAAAGCAACACCAATCAGTGATAGTGGAATAGTAATAATTGGGATTAAAACAGCACGGAATGAACCCAAGAATAAGGTAATAACCACTAATACGATCAATGCCGCTTCAGCGATAGTTTTGATTACTTCTTGAATTGATTCGTTAATCGCAATGGTTGAGTCATACATCACATTCATTTTGATGTTACTTGGCATATTGCGCTCTAATTCAGGCAATAATGTTAGTACATCTGCTGCGATATTGATCGGGTTAGCACTCGGAGCTGCGTTTATTGCAGCAACAACCGCTTCTTCACCATTAGCAGAAGCTCGATAAATATCGTGGCTTTTTTCTAATGATACTTTTGCGATATCGCCTAGGCGAATAACTTGGCCATCTTTCGTTGAAACAACTAACTTAGCCAGCTCATCAGTATTTGATACCTGTGTATCGGCAGTACCGTTATACAGAACGAATTCGCCAACCGCTTGACCCGTAGCAGACTGATAGTTGTTCGCATTTAATACGCTCATTACATCAGTGGCTGTTAGGTTGTAAGCGGCCATTTTAGGTGGATCTAGCCATACACGTAGCGCATATTTTAGACCGCCATATAGGTCGACTTTCGATACACCATTTACTGTAAATAGCTGTGGATTAACCACGCGCTCTAAGTAATCGGTAATCTGGCTTGATACTAACTCATCACTGGTGAAACCGATGTACATAACCGCAGTTGTAGAGCCGGTTGACATGGTAACAGTGGGATCTTCAGATTCTTTCGGTAGCTGAGATCGTACTGAGTTAGTTTTCGCTAGAATATCAGCCAGTGCACCATTTGGATCGGTGTTTAACTTCATCGTGACAGTGATGGTTGAAGAACCTAACACTGAGGATGATGTCATGTAGTCGATATTATCGGCTTGTGCTATCGCTTGTTCTAAAGGCTGAGTAATAAAGCCTTGAATAAGATTGGCACTTGCACCGTAGTAACTGGTTGTTACCGTTACTACGGTATTGGTCATGTCGGGGTATTCTCGAACCTGCATCTTAAAAATAGCTTGCAGGCCAAGCAAAGCAATCAAAAAGCTGATTGATACCGCCAGAACAGGACGCTTAATAAAAACATCTGTAAAGCGCATTAATCCTCCGGATTATAGCATTGGTATTTCAGCTGGCGCTTCTAGTGCGTTGCTTTCAACAACATGCACTTTAGCGTCATTACTTAGACGAACCTGACCTGAAGTCACAATGGTATCGTCAACCTTCACACCTTTTAAAATGTGCACAACGGCGCCGTCACGTTCACCTGTTTCTACAACAGATTGGCGCGCGCGTAAGTCGCCATTTTCATCTTTATTTACCACGTAAACATTATCGCCATATAACGTAAAGGTAATGGCTGTTTGCGGTAGGATGATTTGATTTTCTATCGTTGGCAGAATAATACTAGCGCGAGCAAACATACCTGAACGTAACTGACCATCGTTGTTTGGAATATCAGCTTGAATTTGAACTAGACCGCTTTGGTAGTTAACGGCAGGTTCAATGGCACTGATTTTTCCTCTGAATGGTGTTTCAGGGTAAGCGTCAACAAATATATCGACTTCTTGACCAAGATAGATTTCAGATATGTCGGTTTGTGGCACAGTGAAGCGCAACTTCATTAAGGTTGTATCTTCTAGACGTACAACGTCAGTTCCTGGCTGAATATATTGACCAAGGAAAATATTACGTAAGCCAACAACACCATCGAAAGGCGCTTTAATAGTACGACGATCAATCGTTGCTTTTAGGCTTTTTATATCAGCAACCAGCGAAAAGTAAGACGCTTCAGCATCATCATAAGATTCTTTCGAGATAGACCCTTTCTTATAAAGACCTTGATAACGAATGTACTTTGCTTTTGCAGCAGGAAGGCGTGCTTGGCTACTTTGTAAGTTGGCATTTTCAACATCAGAATCAAGTGCGATCAGCTTTTGACCCGCTTTTACAATTGCGCCAGATTCAAAGTCGATATCATCGATAACACCAGATGCCTCTGTTGATATCATTACACCTTGATTGGGTTCGATAAAGCCAATAGCGTCAATCACAGGAACCCAACTTCCTGCTTTGGCGTCTATGACTGTTACTGGAAAATCAGGTTCAGGCATACTTGCCATGTATTTTGCTATTTCTCGCTGCTTAATCAGATTAAAACCTATCACACTGCCGAACAGCAGTAGCGCGACAAGTAGCATCACTATCCATTTTTTCATTTTAGGGTGTGCTCCGGAATTGCTAATATTAATGCTTAGTTATGGCATCCCAACAGGCATCGATGGTAGCGTCGATAGCTTCATCGGTGACAGTTACAAGGCCTTTCATATGTTTACGAGCCAGGCAACTGCTAGGCTCAAGGCTTAAAACACTTAGTATTTCATTATCGAGATCTTTAAATTGACCGCATGCTTTCCCCTCATCAAAGAGGCGATCAACTTGTGCAAACATTTTTTTTTCTAATAAACGTTGTTCGTGATTATTGCGGCGAGGTAAGTTTTCAAACTGGCCTCGATTGATCAATGGTGCATCATCGCGTGTTGCCATATTCCATATATTTAGCCACATGGTGCGAAATCGTTGTTTCAACGGCATTTCATCAGACACATTAAGTGTCAGTTTGTTCGCAACATAACCTAAAATATGATCATGGAGTTGGTAGAGTAGATCATCTTTATCTTCAAAATAACGATAAATCGTCCCCGCAGCGACCCCAGCTTCTTTGGCAACCATTTGCATGGAAAGCCCATGAAATCCGTACTCGGCGAGCAGTTTTTCTGTTGCTAGTAAGATACGTTCTTTTTTATTACTCATGGGGTATTCAATGTTAAATAAAATAATGAATGAATGTTCATTCATTATTTTAAATGGCATAAAATTTTGTGCAAGTGTTTTCTTATCCCCCTTTAGTTTCGTGAATGCTTCAATGAGGGCTTAATAGACAAGTTGTAAGAACCCGCTACAATGCGCCTGTTGGTGTTAACACGATAAAAATTCGAAACAGGATAAGCAGATGAAACTGAACTCAAGGCAAACAGAAGCAGTGAAATACATATCTGGGCCATGTCTTGTTCTGGCTGGCGCTGGATCAGGTAAAACTCGTGTAATCACTAATAAAATTGCGTACTTAGTTCAGCATTGTGACTATAAAGCTCGCAACATTGCTGCTTTAACCTTTACCAATAAAGCCGCACGTGAAATGAAAGAGCGTGTTGGGAAAACTTTGGGTAAGAAAGAAGCCAAAGGTTTGATGGTATCGACATTTCACACTTTGGGCTTAAATATTATTCGTCGTGAATATAAAGCTCTTGGTCTGAAAGCCAATTTTTCGTTATTTGATGATCAAGACCAAATGGCTTTGTTAAAAGAATTAACAGAAGCAGAGCTTGATGGCGATAAAGATCTGTTAAAGCTATTACAGTCAGCGATTTCCAATTGGAAAAATGAGATGTTGTCGGCTGCAGAAGCACAAGCTTATGCCCAATCAGAGCGTGATCAGTTATTTGCTCATTGCTATGAGCTGTATCAGCGACAAATGAAAGCGTATAACGCATTAGATTTTGATGATTTAATTTTATTACCAGTATTGCTGCTACGTGACGATCAAGAAATGCGTCAGCGTTGGCAAAATAAAATTCGTTACTTACTGGTCGACGAATATCAAGATACCAATACCAGCCAGTATTTATTTGTGAAACTGTTAGTCGGTGAGCGTTCTCGTTTTACTGTGGTCGGTGATGATGATCAGTCGGTGTATTCATGGCGTGGCGCTCAGCCAGAGAACTTGGGATTATTGCAGAAAGACTTTCCTAGTTTGCGTGTGATAAAACTCGAACAAAATTACCGCTCAACCAGCCGTATTTTACGTACTGCCAATATATTGATTGCTAACAATCCGCACTTATTTGAAAAAGCACTTTTTTCTGAAATACCCGACGGCGAAATGCTGAAAGTGATCACGGCAAAAAATGAAGATCATGAGGCCGAAAAGGTTGTCGGCGAATTGATTGCGCACCGCTTCTTGAACAACACGGGATATAAAGATTATTCGATTTTATACCGTGGTAACCATCAGTCGCGCTTGTTCGAAAAGTCATTAATGCAAAACCGAATTCCGTATAAAATTTCCGGCGGCACCTCATTTTTCTCTCGTTCTGAAATTAAAGATATCATGGCGTACCTTCGCCTGTTAACCAATCTTGATGATGATAATGCTTTCTTACGTATCGTGAATACGCCACGCCGTGAAATCGGTCCAGTAACGTTAGAAAAGCTGGGTACTTACGCCAATATGCGTGGCAAAAGTTTATTTGCTTCTAGTTTTGAACTTGGGTTAGAGCAGCACTTGACGGGGCGCGGATTAGAGAACTTGCAGCGTTTTACTCGCTGGATTGTTGAAATGTCAGAGAATATTGAACGGGGTGATTCTGTCGCAGCTCTTCGTGAATTAGTGCGTGATATTCATTATGAAGATTGGTTGTATGAAAGCTCCCCAAGCCCCAAAGCGGCAGAGATGCGAATGAAAAACGTGTCTCAGTTGTATAGCTGGGTGACCGCGGATTTAGAGGGCGATAACTATGACAATGAAGTTAAGACGTTAAAAGAGATCGTTCAGCGTTTAACGCTACGAGACATGATGGAGCGTGGTGAAGATGATGATGAAGCCGATCAAGTACAATTAATGACGCTCCATGCATCTAAAGGTTTAGAGTTCCCCTATGTGTACCTTGTTGGCGCAGAGGAGGGGATTTTGCCTCACCAAACCAGTGTTGATGAAGGTAACGTAGAGGAAGAGCGTCGTTTAGCTTATGTTGGCATTACGCGGGCTCAAAAAGAGTTAACGTTTACCTTGTGTAAAGAACGCCGGCAATACGGTGAGTTGATAAAACCGGAACCGAGCCGTTTCTTGTATGAGCTACCACAGGATGATCTGCATTGGGATGTTGAAAAGCGCCCTGTCACCCAACAAGAGCGAATGCAAAAAGGGCAATCACATATTGCGAACTTGCGGGCTGCTATGTTTAAGAAGAATTAAGTTAATAATAATATACATGCATTAAAAAAGGTTAGCCGAGAGGCTAACCTTTTTAGTTTGTGTCGTTTATCTTTGAACAGCTTAAATGCGCGGGTTATAAGCCTTCAATCATATGATTGATTGCTGCGACGATCTCATCGTCACTACAATCCATACATGAGCCCTTAGCTGGCATTGCGTTAAAGCCGTTAAGAGCATGATCTGTTAATACGTCCATCCCTTTGGCTAAACGTGGGCTCCAATCGCCCGCATCCCCTAGCTTTGGTGCACTTAAAACCCCAGAGCCATGACAGGCGATACAGAAGGTGCCATAAACGGCATCACCTGAACGAGGGCCTGATGTTGCAGCTGTATCTATAGGGGCATCACCTTCTAAATAAACCGAACCAACAGGTTTAATTCGTTCTGCGATAGCGTCGTCTGACATATCAGCCGCAGCAACTGAACCAGCAAACGTTAATGCTGCTACTGTCGCGACGATTAACTGTCGAAGAGATAATTCCATTGAGCTCACCTTACACTTCCAAATTATTTATGTGCTATTGCCGCAGCCGTATATAATGAATTGTTTTTAATCGAACTGTTGAGACTAGGCAGTGATTATTTACAAAATGTTTAAAATGTAAAAACCAAGTTATTATATCTGTTAAATTTAAAGTGATAAACAGAGTGGCTGTATTTGTATGAAGCTAATCAATACTTAATTGTTTAAAATTGAAGCATACAGTAAAAAAAACAAAAAAAAGACTAGACGAATACTCCCCTGATCCGTAATATTCACCTCCGCCGACAGGGCAAGGCGCCTGTAGCTCAGCTGGATAGAGCGTTGGCCTCCGGAGCCAAAGGTCGAAGGTTCGAATCCTTTCAGGCGCACCATCCGGTATAAAAAATTGGTAAAATAGAAACAATGGTGGCTATAGCTCAGTTGGTAGAGTCCCGGATTGTGATTCCGGTTGTCGCGGGTTCAAGCCCCGTTAGCCACCCCATATTTTAGAAGATTGATTGTTAAATCAGTGTTCTCAGGCGATAGCCTTTAAAAAGCAAGATTTAGTCGGTGAATAGCGCAGCTTGGTAGCGCATCTGGTTTGGGACCAGAGGGTCGGGGGTTCGAATCCCTCTTCACCGACCACTAACAATGGTGGCTATAGCTCAGTTGGTAGAGTCCCGGATTGTGATTCCGGTTGTCGCGGGTTCAAGCCCCGTTAGCCACCCCATATTTAGGTAGTGTTTCACTCCCTTGGCTTTAAGCCTAAAACGATTGTCGGTGAATAGCGCAGCTTGGTAGCGCATCTGGTTTGGGACCAGAGGGTCGGGGGTTCGAATCCCTCTTCACCGACCACCATTAGAAAGCCTCGTCGAAAGACGAGGCTTTTTTTTATCTTTTAAATCCTCTTATTACCTCCTCCGATTATTAAAAATCGCCGCTTGTTATCATTTCCCTCTAAATTATTCGTGATTTTTCTTTTTCATTGATTGCTGACGTTTAATCCATATAGTGATGTACTTTTCCTTCCAATCACCTTAGTTATTATTTCAAGTTACTGATATATTTGCATTTTATTTTCATGTGGCTTTGAGGCGAGTAAAAAAACAAACCTATACATGCATTGGTGGTATTCACTGCATTGGCACTTATCATTTGAACATATATATCGATATTATCTTTTTGTGTGGTTTAAATGGCTGCTTTGGCCTGTATTGTTGGGGTATGTTTATATAGTGTTAAATTTTGCGTGAGTTTTTTTGGTTTTTTATTCATAGTGATTTTATTTTAAGTTATAAGATATAGGGCTTTTTCTAGATGAAAATTCTTAATTCAACCTTGTATAGCAGCACCTTGATGGTGTTTCACAACCTCTGGATAATCGCTTTTCGTATGGTTTGAATTGAGTATTTATTCGTTCTTTACGCTATTTTTCAGTTTTTCAGCTTGTTTTGTTGCTTTTCTGTGAAATTTTTGACAGATTATTGGACGTACTTATGTCCAGCTATTCGTACTGGAAGTGAAAGGATTCAATTTTTCAGACAGGGCAGAAAGCTGCCAAGCAGTTGAGGTCTGGTAATGTCATTATTAGAAGTAAAAAATCTCCGTATAGAATATCCCTCTCGTCATGGGGTACATGCCGCTGTTAAATCACTCTCGTTCTCTATTGAACGCGGTGAGATAGTCGGTGTAGTGGGTGAGTCAGGAGCCGGTAAGTCGACAGTAGGTAATGCTGTGATTGATTTATTGAGCCCACCAGGAAAGGTCGCAAGTGGTGACGTTTATCTGGATGGCGATAAAATCTCAGGTTTATCATCAGAAGAGATGAGAAAGATTCGAGGCTCAAAGATTGGATTTATTTTCCAAGATCCGATGACGTCGTTAAACCCGCTCTTTACGGTTGAGCAACAGATAACAGAAACTATCTTAACGAATTTAGAGGTGACGAAGGCTGAAGCCTATACGCGTGCTATCAGTTTAATGGAGCAGGTTGGTATTCCTGAACCAGAACTTCGTATAAAACAATATCCGCACCAGTTTTCTGGTGGTATGCGTCAACGTGTGGTGATTGCGATAGCACTATCAGGTGAGCCTGATCTGATCATTGCCGATGAGCCAACAACCGCACTCGATGTATCAATTCAAGATCAAATCCTTACTCTTATTCGTAACCTTTGTATCGAGAAGAATGTCGGCTGTATGCTGGTCACTCACGATATGGGCGTTGTATCGAATGTAACCGATCGGGTTGCGGTAATGTATCGTGGTGATTTGGTTGAGATCGGTACGACTGAACAAGTATTGAGTCGCCCTAACCACCCGTATACTAAAAGTTTAATTTCTGCGGTCCCTCGTTCTGATGTGAAGCTTAGTCGTTTCCCGTTAGTTAGCTATATCGAAGAAGCGCATGAATTAACCAAACTTGATGTAAAAACGCATTGGTTAGGTCAAAGTGAAGACCAGCGCAATTACACAGGTGCTTTGCTTCAGGTTGAAAACGTGAATTTACGCTTTACGACGAAAGATTCATTTTTTGAAAGTCGCCGTGAATATGTGCAAGCCTCTAATAATGTTAGCTTTGAAATTTATGAAGGTGAGACATTTGGTTTAGTGGGTGAATCTGGTTCAGGTAAATCAACGATTGCACGTGTCATTGCTGGGCTATACCCGCCTAATTCAGGCAAGGTGACGTTTGAAGGAATAGACCTTACGGCACTTAAAAGTGAAAAACAACGCCGCCCAATGCGTCGTCAGATGCAGATGGTGTTCCAGAATCCGTATTCTTCAATGAACCCACGGATGAAAATATTCGATATTATTGCCGAACCTATCCGTTTCCATAAACTGTCTGATAATGAAGCGCAAACGCGTCAAATTGTGCATGACTTATTGGATCATGTTGGTTTAGGTCGTGCAGCAAGTGTGAAATTCCCCCATGAATTTTCTGGTGGTCAGCGTCAGCGCATTTCTATCGCTCGTGCGCTTGCTACTCGCCCTCGTTTATTAATTTGTGATGAGCCGACATCTGCATTGGATGTATCGGTACAGGCACAGATCCTTAACCTGCTGAAAGATCTGCAGGATGAGTTAAACCTTACCATGCTATTCATTAGCCATGATTTACCCGTTATACGACAAATGTGTGACCGTATTGGTGTAATGCGGCAAGGAACACTGTTGGAAGTCTCGCCTACCGAGCAACTGTTTACTGCACCTCAGCATGAGTACAGCAAACACCTGATTTCATTAATGCCTGAATTTAAAGGGATGAGTCAGGAAGGATTGAAATTAGCTTAACCATCTGTACCGGTTATGGCTATTGCAATTGCCTTGGCTGGGTTTAGTAAAACTAATAAGAAGCAAACACAACAGCAAGGGAGTTCGCTCCCCGCATAAAGGAGTTATGCAATGAAAACACTCAAGAGTAAATTAGCAATTGCGTTAATTGCCGCAGGCTTAAGTTTCAATGTCGCCGCCGCTGAGATTAAAGTGGGTTACGCCGCTGATCCGGTTTCGATGGATCCCCATGAGCAGCTATCTGGTGGTACGCTGCAAATGTCTCATATGGTTTTTGACCCTCTTGTGCGTTTTACTCAAGATTTGGAGTTTGAGCCTCGTCTAGCTGAAAGCTGGAAGCGTATTGATGACAATACGTTCCGCTTTACACTGCGTAAAGGGGTGAAATTCCACTCTGGTAATACGTTAACTGCTGATGACGTGGTTTGGACATTTAACCGTCTTAAATCATCACCCGATTTCAAAGCAATCTTCGAACCGTATACCGCAATGAAAAAAGTGGATGACTATACGGTTGAACTGATTTCAAAAGGTCCTTACCCGCTAGTGCTTCAAACGGCAACTTACATCTTCCCTATGGATAGCAAGTTCTACTCGGGCAAAACTGCAGATGGCCAAGATAAATCACTGCTTGTGAAGCACGGTAACTCTTTTGCATCGACCCATATTTCGGGTACTGGTCCTTTTATTGTGACCTCGCGTGAACAAGGGGTGCAGGTTGTTTTTGAACGCTTTAAAGATTACTGGGATACCGAATCGAAAGGTAATGTTGATAAGCTAACGTTAATTCCAATCAAAGAAGATGCAACTCGCGTGGCAGCGTTGTTGTCGGGTGGTGTTGATATGATTGCCCCCGTTGCACCTAACGATCATAAGCGTGTAGAAAAAGCTGACGGTATCGATCTTGTTACGCTGCCAGGCACACGTATTATCACGTTCCAGATGAACCAAACCAGCAATGAAGCACTAAAAGATGTACGCGTTCGTCAGGCGATTGTTCATGCAATCAATAACGAAGGCATCGTGAAGAAAATAATGAAAGGCTTTGCTACAGCGGCGGGTCAGCAAGGTCCTGCTGGGTATTCGGGTTATGAGGCAGATCTTGTTCCTCGTTACGATCTGAAAAAAGCCAAAGAGCTTATGAAGGAAGCAGGCTACGAGAACGGCTTTAACCTCTCAATGATGGCACCAAACAACCGTTATGTTAACGATGCAAAAGTTGCCCAAGCGGCAGCGGCAATGTTATCTAAAATCGGTATTAAAGTGGATCTGAAAACATTGCCTAAAGCGCAATACTGGCCTGAGTTCGATCTGTGTTCAGCAGATATGATGATGATTGGTTGGCACTCAGATACTGAAGATTCAGCAAACTTTTCTGAATTCTTAACCATGACACGTGATGAGAAAACTGGGAAAGGCCAATACAACTGTGGTTATTACTCAAACCCAGAGGTGGATAAATTGGTTAATGCATCTAACGTAGAAACGGATCCGGCTAAACGCAGTAAAATGCTGCAAACCGTAGAAGCCACGTTATACAACGATGCGGCATTTGTGCCTCTTCACTGGCAAAACCTAGCATGGGGTGCTAAATCTAACGTTCATATTAAACCGATTGTGAACGCGATGGATTACCCATACTTTGGCGATCTCGTGGTTGATGAAAAGTAAATTTCGATAAATAGTAATATGTGTACCAGTGCCGAAGTATTCACTTCGGCACTTTTTAAGGATGATAGAAGGGGCAGGGAATGTTTTCGTTTCTGGTCAAGCGCCTGTTTCAGGCACTGATAGTGATGTTTGTGATCAGTCTGGTGGCTTTTGCCATTCAGGATAACCTTGGCGACCCACTGCGAGAGCTGGTAGGGCAGTCTGTATCAGAAGCTGAACGTCAACAATTACGCGATGAACTTGGTCTTAATGACCCGTTTGCGACTAAATATAGCCGTTTTATTGTTAACGCGGTTCAAGGTGATTTAGGCACATCGTATTTCTTTAAGCGCCCAGCTGCAGAAGTGATTCTGGACAAGCTAGTGGCAACGCTTGAGCTGGTGTTCGGCGCCACGCTCATCATTATTGTGGTGTCGATACCTCTGGGGGTTTATTCCGCTATCCACCCCAATAGCACATTTACTAAAATTGTGATGACTTTAAGCAGTGTCGGTATTTCGGTGCCCGTCTTTTTAACCGCGATCATGTTGATGTATGTCTTTTCCATTGAGTTGGGTTGGCTACCCTCATTTGGCCGTGGTGAAACCTATAACCTATTAGGCTGGGAGTCGGGCTATTTCACTATCGATGGTCTTAAGCACTTAGTGCTGCCTTGTGTCGCGCTTGCTTCTATTATGTTGCCGCTTTTTATTCGCTTGGTGCGTTCAGAAATGCTAGAAGCGTTAAGCTCTGAATACATTAAGTTTGCCCGCGCAAAAGGTTTATCCAGCCGTAAGATTTATTATCAACACGCATTGAAAAATACCATGCTGCCAGTACTGACTGTGGGTGGGGTTCAAATTGGTACTATGGTGGCCTACACCATTTTGACCGAAACCGTATTCCAGTGGCCGGGTACGGGCTTATTGTTCCTTGATGCGATTAACCGGGTTGATACCCCGCTAATTACAGCATACGTCATTTTTGTGGGTTTAATTTTTGTGGTAACCAATACCATTGTTGACCTGCTATATGGCTTGGTTAACCCGACCATTAATCTAACAGGCAAAGGGGAGTAAGTTATGAATACAACAACAGTCGCCACTCCAAGCCGTTGGGAGCGTTTTAAAAATTCAGATATCGTGTACTACTTCTTAAAAGATAAAGTCGCGATGTTCAGCTTTGCTATTTTCCTTACTTTTGTGACTGCTTCAGTATTCGCACCGTTGATCTCGCCAACCGACCCTTATGATTTGTCGGCGATTGACATCATGGATTCTGAGCTACCACCGTCTTGGATGGAAGAGGGTGATAGCCGCTTTCTGTTAGGTACGGATGATCAGGGGCGAGATATTTTTTCTACCATTCTTTATGGTTCTCGCTTATCGCTAACCATTGGTCTATTAGCTGTTGGCCTTCAGTTACTTCTGGGTGTGACTATTGGTTTAAGTGCGGGTTACTTTGGTGGTCGCATCGATAGCTTTTTGATGCGTTTTGCTGATGTGCAGCTTTCGTTCTCAACCATGATGGTTGCCATTATTGTGTCGGCGATTTTCCGAACGGCATTAGGTGCTGAATTGTTCAGCCAATATGCGGTGATCATGCTGGTGGTGATTATCGGTGTGGCTGAATGGCCGCAGTATGCACGTACTGTGCGTGCATCAGTATTGGCCGAGAAGAAGAAAGAGTATGTTGAAGCTGCGCGTGTAATGGGGTTCCGTTCGCTACGTATCATGTTCCGCCATATTTTACCTAACTGTTTGTCACCTATCTTGGTTATTTCAACAGTACAAGTCGCGAATGCGATTATGTCAGAAGCGGCATTATCCTTCTTAGGTTTAGGCTTACCGGTTGATCAACCGTCATTGGGCTCTTTGATCAGTATTGGTTTTAATTACATCTTCTCTGGTTCTTGGTGGATCACAGCATTCCCTGGCATCGTTTTGATCTCGCTGGTATTGGTGATTAACTTACTGGGTGACTGGCTACGTGATGTATTTAACCCGAAACTGTATAAAGGCTAACGTCTGACGTTACTGAACAAAAAAGGTGATCTTCGGGTCACCTTTTTTATGACTTGAAGCTGGTTCTTTAAGCAGTAAGTGGTTGTTAATAGAATTATTTTGTTCGTAAAATAAACACTTGAACAAGAAGTTGAAAACTTTGCGTTATTGCCACTAGCAATTCTCTGCCAGCGGTATACAATAACCAGCACATCTAGGGGTGTAGCTCCAATTGGCAGAGCAGCGGATTCCAAATCCGCGTGTTGGGAGTTCGAGTCTCTCCACCCCTGCCAGATTTTAAGCCTCGTCTTCGGACGAGGCTTTGTTCTATCTAGGTATTGGTAAATTACCTTCTCTCCTCTTCGTTTACTGCCTTAAATTAATCAAAGTACTCTCGATTGCTCAAAATTATGCTCAGGACTTGTTGCGAAAGCCATTTCTCGCTAGAATTCTATTCTAGTAATGAGCTTTTGGGTTCATTACGGGTGATGGAGTTCCACCTTTAACCGCTCGACTGAGATAATGACTCCTGCTGTAGTAGGATAGATCCGTCTATGGTGGGGCCCGGTCATTAGCCATAGCGCCTATCCTGAATATAACTCTGATTAAGATAGATACTGGTATGGCACATCCATTAAGCACTAACCCTAAAACCTTTGTCCATATTTTGAGATGGACACTTCTGATTATTCCTGTTGCCGTAATTGTCGGCTCTCTCAATGCTTTCTTTCTGTGGATTTTAAACCTCGCTACGATTACGCGTATTGATAGTCCGTGGTTAATTTATTTATTGCCGTTGGCCGGTATTGTCATCGTTTATTCTTACCGAAATTTAGGTAAAAACTCTGAAGGGGGAAATAACCTGATCATGGATGAAATTCATGAGCCAGGAGCTGGCATTCCTATCCGGATGGGACCATTAGTTTTATTCACGACAGTGATCACTCACTTATTCGGTGGTTCTGCTGGACGAGAAGGAACAGCGGTACAAATTGGCGGGGCAACGACGCATTGGTTAGCCCGAGTCTTTAAGCTCAATAAAGCTGATACTCGTTTGATCCTTATTGCAGGTGTAGCAGCTGGATTTGGTTCAGTCTTTGGTACTCCGCTTACAGGCGCTATATTTGCTCTTGAAGTACTGGCTATTGGACGCCTTCGTTATGATGCAATCATTCCTGCATTATTTGCGGCAATACTTGCTGATGTGGTCTGCAGCGCCTGGGGGGCCCATCATACGCATTACCGGATCGACTTCCTTGAAACCATCACATTGTTTGAGCATGCCGTCAAAATAGACATTATGATGGTAGTGAAGGTTGTGGTGGCCTCAATCGTCTTTGGCTTGGCTGGCTATCTGTTTGGCGAGCTGACCCATGCATTTAAAGATATCTTTAAGGCGACGCTGAAAAACCCTTACCTAATCGTGGTAGTTGGTGGGCTGATAGTTATTGCTGCTGTTCAGCTTATCGGCAACTATGACTATATCGGCCTTGGCGTGTACTCGAGCCGAGAAGGTGGAGTGAGTATTCTCAGTGCCTTCACGGAAGGTGGTGCAGAATGGTATAGCTGGCTGTTAAAGCTGCTGCTAACCGCCGTCACATTGGCAGCTGGTTACAAAGGTGGTGAAGTAACACCTTTATTTTTTGTCGGCGCAACGCTGGGCAATACCCTTGCTTGGGTGTTGGGTGCGCCAGTTGATCTCTTTGCTGCCTTAGGTTTTTTGGCTGTGTTTGCTGCGGCGACCAATACTCCACTCGCTTGTACCATTATGGGGGTTGAGTTGTTCGGTGCCGATCACATGTTGTATTTTGCGATTGCCTGCTATACCGCGTATTACTTCAGTGGCCATACTGGTATTTACTCATCACAGAGAGTGGCCGTGCCGAAGTTATTCGATCTAGAGGGGGCACCTAAAATTCCCCATAAATTGGGTGAACTACGCGATACACATTCCTCGCTACTGAAAAGCTTAGTGAAAAAATACACTAAATAATATTCAGGCTACACGTCAGTGTGGCCTGAATCGTTTTTTAGGTCAGGTATCGTTTTCTGCGGATAGCACTTGCTGCTTCTAATTTGCTTGCATATACTCTCTATTCAACTTGTCGGAGTGCCACATGGCTGAGACCGTATTACGGGATCCGTTGAACCTGATCAGGCTAATACCTGCGAAGGGAACAAGAGAAAATCTTCTGCCTAACTGTATTCGTATAAAAAACATTATTTATACTTAGTTAGCGCATCAGATAACGCTGCACATACTCTGTGTACGCCTCTTGTTTATGCACCAACCCGTCAAGCAACTTTCCCTACATGGATACAGAGGAATTTGCTATGTCGATTCGCAAACAAGCGAGATTGGAAGCTAAACAATTTATAGATTCACTGACTGTACAACCTTTCCCTAATTCACAAAAAGTGTACGTTCAAGGTAGTCGAGCAGACATCCAAGTACCGATGCGTGAAATTTCATTGGCTGATAGCTTAGTCGGCGGTAGTAAAAAAGATCCCATTTTAGAATCGAATGAACCGATCCGGGTTTATGATACGTCTGGCTTCTATACCGATCCGAATCAACCCGTTAATATTTATGATGGTCTAGAAAAAGTACGTTCAGGTTGGATTGAAGAACGTGGCGACACCGTATTACTGGAGCAATCAAATTCGGTCTATACCAAAGAACGTTTATCGGATGAAACCCTTGATGAGTTGCGCTTTGATGCGCGAATTCAAGCCCGCCAAGCGGTAGAAGGGCACTGTGTTACTCAGCTGCACTATGCACGCAAAGGCATTGTGACACCTGAAATGGAATATATTGCGATCCGTGAAAATATGGGTCGTGCCAAATATGCTGATGAAGTGCTTAACCAGCAGCATCCAGGCATTAACTTTGGCGCCAATCTCCCCCCTGAAATTACCCCCGAGTTCGTGCGTAAGGAAGTCGCCGAAGGTCGTGCGATTATCCCTGCTAATATCAATCACCCAGAATCAGAGCCAATGATCATTGGTCGTAATTTTTTGGTAAAAGTGAATGCCAATATTGGTAACTCGGCAGTAAGTTCTTCTATTGAAGAAGAGGTCGAGAAATTGGTGTGGTCAACCCGCTGGGGAGGCGATACCGTCATGGATCTTTCTACTGGGCGTAATATTCACGAAACCCGCGAATGGATTATTCGAAATAGCCCGGTGCCTATTGGTACTGTGCCAATGTATCAAGCATTGGAAAAGGTCAACGGGGTTGCCGAAAATCTGAATTGGGATGTCTTCCGCGATACGCTTTTAGAGCAGGCAGAGCAGGGGGTCGATTATTTTACGATCCATGCTGGCGTATTACTGCGTTATGTACCGATGACCGCCAAGCGCGTGACGGGCATCGTTTCTCGTGGTGGTTCTATTATGGCGAAGTGGTGCCTGGCTCATCATGAAGAAAGTTTTCTGTATATGCACTTTCGTGAAATTTGTGAAATTTGTGCTCAGTACGATATCTCACTTTCTCTTGGTGACGGTTTACGTCCGGGATCAGTCGCAGATGCCAATGATGAAGCACAATTTAGTGAATTACGTACGTTAGGCGAGTTGACTAAAGTCGCGTGGGAATACGATGTTCAAGTAATGATTGAAGGCCCTGGTCATGTGCCGATGCACATGATCAAAGAGAACATGGACGAGCAGCTTAAGCACTGCCATGAAGCCCCTTTTTATACCTTAGGTCCTCTGACGACAGATATTGCACCGGGGTATGATCATATAACGTCGGGTATTGGTGCCGCAATCATTGGTTGGTACGGCTGCGCCATGCTGTGCTATGTCACTCCAAAAGAACACCTCGGTTTACCCAATAAAGATGATGTAAAAGTCGGATTGATCACCTACAAGCTATGTGCTCATGCGGCAGACTTAGCTAAAGGTCACCCGGGTGCGCAAGTTCGAGACAATGCATTATCAAAAGCCCGTTTTGAATTCCGCTGGGAAGACCAATTTAATCTCGGCTTAGACCCTGATACGGCACGTGCCTATCATGATGAAACCTTGCCGCAAGAATCAGGAAAAGTCGCGCATTTTTGTTCGATGTGTGGGCCTAAATTCTGCTCGATGAAAATCTCTCAAGAAGTGCGAGATTATGCCAAAGGGTTAGAAGAAAACGGTGATATAGCAGTTAAATTGCTTGATAACCCGTTAGAAGGCATGCAACAAAAATCCGATGAATTCCGTTCTCGAGGCAGTGAGCTATATCACCCTGTTCAAGAGGAAATCTAATGAGCTCTTTATGTTTACCTGATCACTTAACGCCACTACTGATGCATGTTGAACCACTGCTTGCCAATGCTGACCAATATCAGCTTGGCAACACCGTTAGTGTTAGCGTGAGTGAATCGGGTGTTGTAGACATTAAGATTGAAGAGCGTCAGCTCAGCCTGATTTTTAATCAGGCTGAGGCTGATTTCACCGGATTCAAAATACTGGATCAATGGTATGCCCCGTACCCCAGCGTTAGGGAGATGCAAGTAAAGGTAGAGCAAGACAGTCGCGTGATTGTATGTGGCCTTCCTACTGAAAAAGGCTGTGTTGATATTTGGCATCACAATGGCGAAGCTCGTGCGGTTTACTGCCATCATGCTGGAGCAGGAGAGCCGCAACGTGCAATGTTACTTTGTGCATTAGCCTTAGATTACCCTTTGGAAGATGCCGTGACATTAGCACGTGCTCATGCGCGTGGATATCAAAGCTCCCACCAAGATGGTCACGGTGCAGTTAGCTGGCCAGTATCTCGTGAGTTGTTTCCACGTCCGTTAACGGCGAATCATCCAGAAGTGGATACGCTAGGTTGGCAAAGTAAAGAAGTGGCAGTTGAACCGTTTTCTGCCACTGATTCACTGCAATTGGCGTTGTATCCGGTGGTTGATACGGCTGAGTGGGTCGAGCGTCTACTTGAACTTGGGGTAAAAACCACGCAATTACGAATTAAAAACCCGCAAGATCCACTGCTTGAAACTCAGGTGCAGCAAATTATTGCAGCCGGTAACCAGTACCAAGCACAAGTTTTTGTGAACGATTATTGGCAACTGGCGATCAAGCACCAAGCATACGGTGTTCACCTTGGGCAGGAAGATCTTGAAACGGCAGATTTAGTGGCGATTCAGCAAGCAGGTTTGCGAATTGGCTTGTCGACGCATGGTTATTACGAAATCTTGCGTGCCGTTGAATTTTCACCAAGTTATATCGCACTGGGTCATATCTTCCCTACCACGACTAAAGAAATGCCATCAAAACCGCAAGGGTTGAACCGTTTGGCGTTATACCAAAAGTTAATTGGCGATACATTTCCAACCGTTGCAATTGGCGGGATTGATTTACCTCGAGCTGAAAAAGTGTGGCGTACAGGGGTTAGTAGTGTTGCTGTGGTACGTGCAATTACCGAGGCGAGTGATCCTGCTATGGCGGTTGATGCATTTAATCAGTTATTAGTACGTCCTGAATTTCCTGACGCGATTAACGAGAAAATAACGGATCGTATTGATGCTGACTGATCAAGAATTTTTACGCTATAACCGCCAAGTTATGCTGCCAGAAATCGGAGAGCTTGGGCAACAAGCCTTATCTCAAGCACACGTATTGCTTGTCGGTGCTGGTGGATTAGGCTCTGCGGCCGCGCTTTATCTTGCGGGGGCAGGGGTCGGTAATATGGTGATTGCCGATGATGACGAGGTGGATAGCTCAAACTTACAGCGTCAGGTTATTTACCGTGATGCCGACCAAGGTAAAAGCAAAGCCAAGATGGCAGCTGCGCACCTTCAGGCCCTAAACCCTTATATCAAAGTCAGAGCGGTTCAGGCGCGATTGGCTGATCAGCGGTTAGCCATTGAAGTTGCACTGGCAGATATTGTGTTGGATTGCTCTGATAATTTACCAACGCGTCACGCGGTTAATCAAGCGTGTGTTAAAGCGAAAAAGCCCTTGATATCAGGGGCTGCTATTCGCTGGCAAGGTCAGTTAATGGCATTTGATAATCGTTCTGGAGCAGGGCCGTGTTATCACTGTTTGTTCCCGAATCAGCCAGATGCAGTGCAAGAGCCTCAAAATTGCAGTAACTCAGGCATTGCTGGCCCAGTGGTTGGCATGATGGGGACGATGCAAGCTTTAGAAACGATTAAATGTATCACCAGTGCAGGCAGTGTGGCCTTTGCAGCTCTGCAACAATTTGATGGATTAACCATGGCTTGGCAGCGATTTAATATTGCCGCAGATCCACAGTGTCCAGTGTGCCGCCAGCACAATGACAACGGAGAGTAAGTCGCTAATGACAACCCATACCGATAATTCAACCGATGTAATGATCCAAGTTTTGGTCAATGAGAAACCTGTCGAGTGTTCATTAGACTTAAACCTTGAAGCGCTACTTACTGAATTAGAAATGCCCTTACAAGCAACAGCCGTTGCGCTTAATGACGATATTGTTGCGCGTAGCCAATGGGGTAGCACGATATTGAGTGCTGGTGATCGTATTGCTTTATTTCAAGCTATAGCTGGAGGCTAAAATGTTAACTATTGCAGATAAAACGTTCTCTTCTCGTCTTTTTACCGGAACCGGTAAATATGCCAATAGCCAAGTGATGGCGACATCCATTATTGCGTCTGGATCTGAGCTGGTGACGATGGCGTTAAAACGCGTTGATATTGATAACCGTGACGACGACATCCTGGCTCCATTGATCAAAGCTGGAGTGAACTTACTCCCTAATACTTCGGGTGCGAAAAATGCGAAAGAAGCGATTTTTGCCGCGAAGCTGGCTCGTGAAGCTTTGGGCACTAATTGGTTGAAGTTAGAAATTCACCCAGACCCAAAATACTTAATGCCCGATCCAATCGAAACATTGGCTGCTGCCGCTGAGCTGGTGCGTCTGGGCTTTATCGTCTTGCCGTATTGCCATGCTGATCCCGTGTTATGTAAGCGCTTAGAAGAAGTCGGCTGTGCTGCTGTAATGCCGTTAGGTGCCCCAATTGGTTCTAATAAAGGGCTGGCATCGCGTGATTTCCTTGAAATTATTATCGATCAGGCGCGAGTGCCAGTTATCGTTGATGCTGGTATTGGCGCGCCATCTCATGCTGCAGAAGCCATGGAAATGGGGGCAGATGCTGTGCTGGTGAATACGGCGATTGCCGCTGCAGCCGATCCTATTGCCATGGGACGAGCATTCAAGCTTGCGGTTGAAAGTGGGCGTATGGCGTATGAAGCAGGTTTGGCTGGCACGGTAAACCATGCCATTGCGTCAAGCCCATTAACGGCTTTCTTAGATCAAACCGCATAAGGGTTGTGCATGAGTTACGTTGATGTTTGGAAGCAGCTGAATTGGGATGATGTACGTCTATCAATCTATAGTAAAACAGCGACAGATGTAGAGCGTGCATTACGTAAACCGAAGCGTGATTTGGAAGATTTCAAAGCGTTGATCTCTCCAGCCGCTGAACCGTATCTAGAACAAATGGCACAGCAGTCTGCGGTATTAACCCGTAAACGATTTGGACATACCATGTCGTTTTATGTGCCTTTGTATCTTTCTAATCTTTGTGCGAATGCATGTACTTATTGTGGTTTTTCAATGGAAAACCGGATTAAGCGCCGTACGCTTACCTTGGAAGAAATTAACCAAGAATGCCAAGCTATCAAAGCTATGAACTTTGATAGCATATTATTGGTGACGGGTGAGCATGAACGCAAAGTGGGCATGGAGTATTTTCGCGAAAGTGTGCCTGCGATCAAACAGCAATTTAGCTATCTGGCTATGGAAGTACAGCCGTTAGAGCAAGAAGAATATGCTGAACTGAAAACCTTAGGGTTGGATGCCGTGATGGTGTATCAAGAAACCTATAGTGCGCCGACTTATGCCGAGCACCATTTGCGTGGCAATAAAATGGACTTTGAATATCGCCTCGCCACGCCCGATCGCTTGGCTAAAGCTGGGATAGATAAAATCGGGATTGGTGCGCTGATTGGGCTTGAAGAGTGGCGGACTGATTGCTTCTTTGCGGCGACCCACCTTGATTACCTTGAACGCACGTATTGGCAAACCCGATATTCTATTTCATTCCCGCGGTTACGCCCGTGTGAAGGGGGGTTGCAGCCTAAATCTATAATGAGTGATCGCCAATTAGTTCAGTTGATCTGTGCCTATCGGATGTTTAACCCGCAAGTGGAGCTATCGCTGTCGACCCGAGAATCACCCGAGTTTCGCGATAATGTATTACCACTTGGCGTAACGAGTATGTCGGCAGGATCGAAAACTCAACCGGGTGGTTATGCTAACGATGAACCAGAACTGGAGCAATTCTCGATTAGTGATGATCGTTCGGTTGCTGATGTGGCAGCTGCCGTTAAGCAGAATGGTTTTGAAGTGGTATGGAAAGATTGGCACCATGCTTACTCCGGCTAATGCCAGCTAGAATTAGTATTTTTTAGCGTCATGTTTAGCGCAATAAAAAACGCCCGTATACTTCAGCGAATCTTCGCTAAACATGTATACGGGCGTTTTAGTTTGTTCTATTTACTGAATATGAATCAACGAATGATTTAGCGCTTCAGTGGGGCTGTTGCTTGTGCAAGCCATGCGAGATCATCGCCTTCAAGAGATGGGCTGATCACGGTAAATACCGTGTGGTGGTAATTGTTTAGCCAAGCTAATTCAACGTCATTCAGCAAGCTTAAATCAATTAAACGGCGATCAATCGGTGCACGCGTTAACGATTCAAAGCCCATAACGGTCATGTCACCTTGGGTTTCTACTTCAACAATCAACTCTAGGTTTTCAATACGAATTCCAAAAGCATCTGCGCGGTAGTACCCCGGCTCATTCGATAACACCATGCCCGGAAGCAAGGCTGTTGGGTTGTAGTTCTTCGCAATACGTTGCGGTCCTTCATGCACACTAAGGAAGTGGCCCACACCATGCCCAGTACCGTGGTCGTAGTCGAAGCCATTTGCCCATAGGTGCTGACGGGCTAGTGCATCAAGCTGAGAGCCTGTCGTGCCCTTTGGAAAGCGAGCTGATGCTAAAGCGATATGACCTTTTAATACCAAGGTAAAGGTGTGCTTAACCTCATCGCCTGGCTGACCAATCGCAATGGTACGAGTGATATCGGTTGTGCCATCTGGGTACTGACCGCCTGAATCGACAAGGTACACATTATCCATTTCCAGTACGCTAGGTTCTGGTTGGTTTAAGTGATTGTAGTGACACATTGCAGCGTTGCTGCCAGCAGCTGAAATCGTATCAAAGCTTACATCAGTACAGCTGGTATCTTGAATACGGAACTGCCATAGCTTATCAGATAGCGTGCCTTCATCGAGTAGATTACCCGCGGCAACCTGTGCATCTACCCATGCTAGATATTTAGAGACTGCAACACCATCACGAATATGACAGGCTTTCATGCCTGCCATTTCAGTTGAATTTTTTTGTGCCTTTGGCAGTAAACAAGGATCAGCGGCTTCAATAAGATTGGCACCTGCAGCATGTAATGTTTGACCTGCCCATGCATTGCTTGTTGCCGGATCAATCAATACTTGCTTGCCGCTTAATGCCTGTAAACCTGTTTCCAGTGCGTCAGGTTGATGAATACGAACACCATCACCAACGTGTGAGGCAAACTCTTCCGGTAAGCGAGCTGGGTCAATGTAGAAATCGACGCTTGCGTCAGCATGAATGATGGCTGTTGATAACAAAACCGGTAGGCTTGGCACATCGCTACCACGTACGTTTAATAACCACGCAATACTATCGACTTGTGTTAATAACGCTGCTTCAGCTTTTAGGTTCGTAAGTTTTGCTGCAATTTCACTGCGCTTGTCAGCACTGCTTTGGCCAACAAAATCTAGCCCCATTAACTTGGCGTTAGACAATGTTGCTGCAGGACGATCATGCCATAGCATTTCGATAGGGTTTTGCTCAATACATACAAGCTCTAATGCACCGGCAAGGCTTTCTGTCGTTCGCGTTAACCAAGCACCACTGTGAAGGCGAGCATCAATAGCGACTTTACTACCAGCAGCAAGGTTATCTTGCGCCCACTGTACTGGTGGTTCTTCAATAAGATGGCGGTATTCAAACACATCGCCAGGTACTTGCTTGCGTACTTGAACCACGTAACGACCATCAACGAAAACGGCGGCTTTATCACGAGTGATCACTGCCATACCTGCAGAGCCAGTGAAGCCTGTCGCCCAAAGTAAACGTTCATTATGCGCGGGAATGTATTCGCCGAGGTATTCATCTTCATGAGGAATAAGCAAAGCGTCGAGTTGATTGTTAACCAACCATTGGCGGATCTGCTCAATACGTTGTGAAATAACTGCTTGCATGTTTTGAGGTTCCTTGTTGTATGTCACCATCCGTGTGACGGAAAGTTGCCAGCGGAATAATTAAGTGTTGATTACTTAACGTTAACTACAGAACATTAATTATTGAACAATGAGATGCACTTTTTTATATCTCGTTTATCGCACTCAGTTGATCTGGCATGTCGTATTACGTTATCGCTTTTATTAACTGGCTGCAATTAGACGGAAGATAAATCACGACAACGACTGATGATAATTTGACGTAACCAACTATGCCCAAGGTCTTTTTCTTGATGTTGATGCCAAAATAACGTGTACGCCATAGCAGGAAGCTCTGATGGCAAGGGGAGTACGACCAAATCTAATTGCGCGGCAATGTAATTCGCGAAATGGCTCGGTGCGGTAAACACTAAATCTGTGTGGGTACATAGGCTAGCCGCGCTGTTGAAGTCGGGCACATACATTGCAATATCACGTGTCAGACCTTGTTCTGCTAATTTATAATCCAATAACCAGCGGTCATCTTGCCCGCAACGCACCTGAATATGGCGCTGTTTAAGGTAGTAGTCTTGATCCCATTCAGGGCTGTCAGAGCCAAAAATAGGGTGTGCTTTGCGTACGAGGCAGCATTGAGTGTCACGGCATAATTCTTGAGAAATGATGCCTTTAGGTGGCATCAACGTTAGCATTGCATCTTTGGGGTTAAGATCTTTACCAGTGATCCCGAAATCGATTTCTCCGCGTTGCAATTTATCAAAAGCATTACGCTCCCACGCGCGGGTATCGAGAATTATATTGGGGCCTTCAGAAAAGATATCACCAAGAAATTGCGGTAAAAATAAAGGATAGGCACTTTCTACCAGTGCCATTTTGAAATGACGATCACTACTCTTTGGCTCAAAGATGGCGGGAGCGGTAAGATTTTCGACATCTCGTAATAATTGTTCTAATAATGGGACTAGCGCCAACGCACGAGGGGTGGGCTTGATACCGTGAGCAGAACGGGTAAACAAAGGGTCATTAAATTGGTCACGTAAGCGCGTTAAGGTTTTACTCACCGCCGATTGACTGAGGTTAAGGCGTTTTGCAGCATGAGTCACGCTGCACTCTTCAAGTAATACATGCAGACAAACTAAGAGATTAAGATCAAGTCGAGCAAGCTTTTCGAATGACACAGTGCACCCCTGCAAAAAGTGATATTCCAAAATGGAAATTCTGGTTTGAATATAAACCATTTCTATTCATATCACTAAAGCCTTAGACTGCCGCTGTCATTAAATAGGAAAGTAACATGCAGCCAGAAACAGCAACGGCAAGTCAATCAACAGCCGTATCAGCAACAAGATTAATCACCTTAATGGTGGTACTTGTTTTATTTAGTCCTCTTGCGATCGATATTTATTTACCTGCCTTGCCAGCAATGGCAAAGGAATTTGCGGTAGATACAACACGTGTGCAAGATACCGTTACATGGTTCATGTTTAGTTTAGGTCTTGGTCAACTATTGGCGGGTCCATTAGCTGATCGCTTTGGCCGTCGCCCTATTGCGTTGGGTGGTATCACCATTTACGCATTGAGTGCTGCAATGGCGTATTGGGCACAAACATTAGATTTATTGCTGGTGGCGCGTTTATTACAAGGCTTCGGCGCTTGTGCGACATCGGTTGCGGCTTTTGCGGCAGTGCGTGATAGTTTTGGTCCTGAACGTAGCGGTCGTATGATCAGCTATTTAAACGGGGCAATCTGCTTCATTCCAGCTTTAGCGCCGATTCTTGGTTCATGGTTAACCCATGAATTTGGTTGGCGTTCTAACTTTAGTTTTATGGCGGGTTTTGCGATTGTAGCGGGTAGCTTTATTGCTATTAGCTTTAAAGAAACACGCCCAGCGGATACCAATATTGAAGGTTCGATGATTAGCTTCGAACGTTATATGTCAGTATTGCGCGAACCGGTTTTCTTATTCCATGCGACGCTATGTATGTTAGCGATGGCAGTGATTCTGGCTTACGTTACATCAGCACCGGTTTGGTTGATGATGGAGCTCGGTCAGGATATGGGGCAATTCACGATTTGGTTTGGTATTAATGCCGCACTCAATATTTTAGCGTGTATGGTCGCACCCAAATACATGGATCGCTTTGGTACTCGTCGTACACTTAAAACAGGGCTGATCTTATTAATTGGTGCTGGTGCGGCAATGCTGGTATTGAGCAACATCGCGCAAGCATGGGCATTTATGCTGCCTATTTTTATCTGTTCATTTGGCTTTGCATTTGTTCTAGGTTCATCGGCAGGTAAAGCACTTGCACCATTTGGTGACCGTGCAGGAACCGCTGCGGCATTACTTGGTTTATTCCAAATGAGTGGCGCGGGTTTGATGGTGAGTTTGACGCAACGTTTAGACTTTACACCACCGATGCTACTGACTTTTCAAATGTGGCTAGTGATTCCTGGCTTATTGATTCTGTGGTCTAAAGTGGGTCGTAAATGGCACACGGTAGCAGCAAATTAAGTAAATATTTATAACTAGACGCCTTTGCTCTTCTAGAGGCGCTGGGTCTCGACAACCCTGTAAAACGTTAGCCTGTCTTTGTGACAGGCTTTTTTTTGTCTTGTTATTCGTTCGATGCATTAGCTCGACG
The DNA here is from genome assembly GCF_003025615.1 of Photobacterium frigidiphilum. Lineage (GTDB taxonomy): Bacteria > Pseudomonadota > Gammaproteobacteria > Enterobacterales > Vibrionaceae > Photobacterium > Photobacterium frigidiphilum. Next base: position 30,794 of record NZ_PYMJ01000005.1, read on the forward strand.
TGTTTGCTGCAGGGGCTTTCTTGCCTTTCCACTGTTGGATCAAGAGACCGCAGACTATCAGCACCAAACCGACCAAAGTTGATGGGTGAATTTCTTCGCCAATAATCGTTGCTAACAACAGCAGTGAAATAAACGGTGAGATGAAAATCAAGTTACTGATCCGCGCCGTATTGTTGGTTAAGCGTAATGCGTTTATCCACAAGACGAAGGTGATTCCCATTTCAAATAGGCCGACGTAACTCACGGCTACCCAACCTTGCCATGGCACTGGTTTCCACCCGCCCAAATACACACTTAAGCCAATCGAGAAAGGTAACGATACCAAAAATCCCAATAATACCCCGAGCACTGGGTCGGCTTTATTTTTGGCATTTAAGATCCAATACATCGCCCATAGAATGGTTGAAAATAATGCCAGTCCGACACCTAATGGGCTATCAAACTGCAACGCGGTAATATTGCCTTTGGTGGCGATCACTATCACACCGAAATAACCCAGTGCACAAGCAGCCCAATCTTGTTTTCGAATTTTCTGACCGAGGAATACCGCAGCCATTAATGTCAGGGTAATTGCCCAGCTATAGTTGAGCGGTTGAGCTTGAGAAGCAGGCAGCAATTCATACGATTTAAATAAGATGAGGTAATAAGCAAAAGGGTTGATCAAACCAAGCGTAAGGTAATAAAAAGGACGGGCGGTAAACGTTCGGCCTAATAAGTGCAGCTTGCCTTGATAGAGTGCAATTGCCGTCAGCGCGATAGCTGAAACAATACTGGCTGCGACCATCATTTGAATCGGGGTGAAATATTCAAGGGTGATCTTAAAGGCGGTTGCGACGGTAGACCAGAGTAATACAGCCGCTAAGCCATATCCGAGCGCATGACGTTCGTTCATTTTTTTCCTACGATTCGGTTAATAATAAGACGGGGGATCAGTGCGCTAGTCTATGCGATTGTTTTTCTAACAACTAGATCACATCTTTCAACGCTGTGATTGTCTCCGCGTAATTTTTGTCACTATTTTTCACTTGGTTTTCACTAACGGATAACTGCTGGACATTTATCCAGTATCCACTTAGCCTTTATGTCTGATATTTCTCTTTTTTCAGGTTTAAATGATGATGGCTGAATGGCTTAACGGTGGTGTACTGGCGGTATTGGCTGCAATGTCCGGTGCAACTATTGCGAGTGTGTTAACCGCAATCTGGATGAAAGGGCGCTTGCAACAACAGGCGCAATTGTTCCAACAGCAGATTGATGCAGGCGTACAGTTGGCACAAAGCCGTGAACAGCAAATTCAAGCGCAATTAACTGAACGAAATGATGAATTAGACGAACTGGATGTCGAGCGCGATCGCTTGACCAACGAATTACGCCAAATGCACGGTCGTCTTGCTGGTGCATTAGAAAAGATGCGTCATTTCGAAGCGTTGAAAAATGAAAAACAATACTTTTCTGAACAACTGGAAAATGCACGAGCAGCCAATGCCGGGCTTGAAGGGGACTTAAGAGAACAAGAAGCGCGTCATTTTGAAGAACAAAAAGCCGCGGAAGAAAAAATTGCATTGCTCGTTAATGCAGAAGAGCGTTTACGGGTGCAATTTGAAAGTTTAGCCAACCGACTGTTTGAACAGAAAACCCGAACGGTTGATGAGCAAAATAAACTCAGCATGGAATCGATTCTTAGCCCATTAAAAGCACAGCTTGAAGGCTTTAAGAAACAAGTGAATGATAATTTCAGCCAAGAATCACGTGAACGCCATACTTTAGTGCATGAAATTAATAACCTTAAACACTTGAATGAACAGATGGCACAAGAAGCCGTTAACCTGACTCAAGCGTTAAAAGGGGACAATAAAGCGCAGGGTAATTGGGGTGAGGTAGTACTGGCACGGGTGCTGAGTGAATCCGGTTTACGTGAAGGGCACGAATACCAAACGCAAGTCAGCTTAGAAAATGAAGAAGGAAAACGCTACCAGCCCGATGTTGTGGTGCATTTACCGCAAGATAAAGATGTGGTGGTAGATGCTAAAATGTCACTGGTCGCGTACGAACGCTTCTTTAATGCCGACACTATCGCTGAACGCGAGTTGGCGTTAAGTGAGCATGCTGCTTCGTTACGAGCGCACATGCGCGGATTAAGCCGTAAAGATTATCATCAGCTTCATGGGCTACATAGCCTCGATTATGTCTTGATGTTTATACCAGTAGAGCCTGCGTTCCAAGCTGCTATCGAGACTGACCCAAGCTTGATCCGCGATGCCATGGATTTGAACATTATGCTGGTGAGCCCGACAACATTGCTGGTGGCGCTACGTACGATAAACAACTTATGGCGCAATGACCGTCAAAATCAAAATGCCAAACAAATTGCTGAACGTGCCAGTAAGTTATACGACAAATTACGTTTGTTTGTGACCGATATGGAAACAGTAGGCGTATCACTTGATAAGGCGAGCCAAAGTTATCAAGGGGCAATGAATAAATTGACCTTAGGCCGAGGCAATGTGATTCGCCAAGCGGAAGGATTTAAGCAGCTTGGGGTTGAAGTTAAGCGTGATATAAACCCAATTCTGGTAGAAAAAGCGCAATCTACCTTGAATGAACTACCCGAAAGGGGTAATTCAGAGCGTTCAGAAGTAAATGATTTGTCGTAGTGCTTTGAGCAAAGCTCAACCATCAAGTACACTACGCTGGTTATTTACACAAATTATAAGCATAACGGATGTAGCATGACGGACACCACACAAGATACGACTCATTTCGGTTATCGAACCGTAGCCAAGGACGACAAAGTGAATTTAGTCGCGGATGTATTCCATTCCGTTGCAGCTAAATACGACATTATGAATGATATGATGTCGCTGGGTATTCACAGAGTATGGAAGCGTTTTACTATTGATTGTAGTGGTGTGCGCCGTGGTAATCGCGTATTGGATTTAGGCGGTGGTACGGGTGATTTAACCGCTAAATTCTCACGTATTGTTGGGGATGAGGGTCAAGTTATCTTGGCTGATATCAACAATTCAATGCTGAAGGTGGGACGCAGTAAATTGCGTGATTCCGGTATTGTCGGTAACGTCGGTTACGTACAAGCGAATGCAGAAGAACTGCCTTTCCCTGATGACTACTTCGATTGCATTACGATCAGCTTCTGCTTACGTAATGTGACCGATAAAGAGAAAGCATTACGCTCGATGTATCGTGTACTGAAGCCCGGTGGTCGTTTATTAGTGTTAGAGTTTTCTAAGCCGGTTGTTGAGTCGTTATCTAAAGTTTACGATGCGTATTCTTTCCATTTACTGCCTAAAATGGGTGAATTGATTGCTAACGATGCCGAAAGCTATCGTTACCTCGCTGAATCTATCCGTATGCATCCGAATCAAGAAACCTTAAAAGGTATGATGGATGATGCAGGTTTTGAGCAAACCAACTATTACAACCTAACCGGTGGTATTGTTGCGCTGCATCGTGGTTTTAAGTTCTGAGGACAGTATGTCATTTGATGCTTTGGTCACTGGCGCGGTAGAAACTTCGCTTAATACGTTATTAAAAGACGATGCTGACAGTCAGCGTCGTTTAGCGCGTTTACGCGGAAAAATTATTAGCGTAACGATTAACGAATTTGGTAAACAACTGATTTTCATATTTAGTCAGCAAATTGATGTGTTGGCGGTTTATGACGGTGATGTTGATTGTCAATTAGCGCTTAACCTAAGTGTGCTTTCTGAACTGCGTCAGCAGGCGAATCTGACCCAACTGATTAAAGCCGATAAGCTTTCATTAGAGGGTGATATTCAGTTAGCCCAGCAATTTTCTGCGCTGCTTAATGGTCTAAAACCTGATGTTGAAGAGAAACTTTCTCAATATACCGGTGATATCGTTGCACACACCGTTGTAAGCGGATTGAAAAACAGTGCACGCTTTATTCAGCGCAGTGTGGAACGTCGTCAGCGTGACTTAGCGGAAGTGATTACTGAAGAGTGGAAGCTAGCACCACAAGCCTTAGAAATTGCCTGTTTTGCCGATAAAGTGGATGATTTAAAGTCAGATTTTTCACGCCTTGAAGCGCGATTTAATCAGTTGTTAGAGCGTCATCCATCATGATTACGCCATCTGAATTCAAGCGTCTTTATAAAATCATTGAAGTCCAGTTACGTTATGGGCTCGATGACTTTTTACCTGACGATCCGCGAACGAAAATGCCGAAAATGGCGCGTAAGTCATTATTTTGGATTAAGAATCAGCACCCAGAAAAATCGCTCGGTGAACGTCTACGTTTAGCCTTACAAGAACTTGGCCCAGTATGGATCAAGTTCGGGCAAATGATGTCGACCCGCCGTGATCTTTTTCCTCCGCATATCGCCGATCAACTGGCTTTGTTACAAGATCAGGTTGAACCGTTTGATGGTAAGTTGGCCAAAGAACACATGGAGCTATCTTTAGGTGGCCCAATAGAAACCTGGTTTGATGATTTTGATGAAACACCCTTAGCTTCAGCTTCCATTGCTCAAGTCCATACTGCGATCTTGAAAGAGAATGGGCGCGAAGTGGTGTTAAAAGTTATTCGCCCTGACATTCTTCCTGTCATACAAGCTGACATCAAACTGATGTATCGTATGGCACATATCGTTGCCCGTTTATTGCCAGAAGCCCGTTTATTACGCCCAGTTGAAGTGGTGCGTGAGTATGAAAAAACGTTGCTTGATGAACTGAATATGATGCGTGAAGCGGCGAATAGCATCCAGCTGCGCCGTAACTTTGAAGACAGCGATACTCTGTATGTACCAGAGATGTTCATTGACTACAGCAGTACTAATTTATTGGTGATGGAACGCATCTACGGTATTCAAGTTTCAGATATTGATGCATTGATTGCAAATGGCACCAACATGAAGTTGTTATCCGAAAATGCGGTTAATATCTTCTTTACTCAAGTCTTTCGTGATAGCTTCTTTCATGCAGACATGCACCCTGGGAATATTTTTGTTTCCTATGAAAATCCAGAAACACCACAGTGGATTGCATTAGATTGCGGTATTGTGGGTACGTTAAACCGTGACGACAAGCGTTATTTAGCAGAGAATCTGTTGGCGTTTTTCCACCGTGATTACCGTAAGGTCGCTGAATTGCATGTGGATTCGGGCTGGGTGCCACAAGACACCAATATTGACGAATTTGAGTTTGCGATTCGTACCGTATGTGAGCCTATCTTTGAGAAGCCGTTATGCGACATCTCATTTGGTCATGTGCTATTGAATCTGTTTAACACTGCGCGTCGCTTTGATATGGAAGTGCAACCGCAGTTAATGTTATTACAGAAAACGTTATTATATGTTGAAGGGCTTGGACGTCAGCTGTATCCACAATTAGATTTATGGACCACAGCAAAGCCTTTCCTTGAAGATTGGATGTCTCGTCAAGTGGGGCCGCAGGCCATTGTTGAGGCAGTCAAAAGCAAAGCACCTTTCTGGGCTGAAAAGCTACCAGAATTGCCAGAATTACTTTACGACAGTTTGCGCCAAGGCAAGGTAATGAATCAGCGAATCGATAAACTCTATGACAATTTCATGGAGAGTCGGCGCTATCAAGGGCTTGCCCGATTCTATTTTGGTATCGGCGCGACTCTGGTGGTATGTTCTGCCATACTTTTTAGTAACCATGTTGAAACGATTCCTGTAGCGTCTGCTGCAATGGGCGTCACGTTTTGGTTACTTGGTTGGCGAGCTTGCCGCAAATAGCGGTAAAGTAAGCGACAATATACACATTAAAAGTTTCAACATAACATTAGTCATTAACCACAAAGAGCTGAGGTAAAACAAGCATGGGTGGTATCAGTATCTGGCAGTTGCTAATTATTGCACTGATCATTGTTCTTTTATTTGGAACAAAGAAATTACGTTCTCTTGGTGGTGATCTTGGATCGGCCGTAAAAGGCTTCAAAAAAGCGATTGGTGATGAAGAGCCAACCGTGAAAAAAGACAACACTGAGGCTGACGCTGACTTCGAACAGAAAACTCTGTCTAAAGAAGAACAGCAAAGTGAAGATCAGGTTCAAAAGAACCAAAAAGACAAAGAGCAGGTTTAACGCGTGTTTGATATCGGGTTCTGGGAGTTAATACTGATCTCTGTGGTGGGATTGGTAGTACTGGGGCCAGAGCGTCTACCTGTCGCGATTCGTAGTGTTTCGCGTTGGGTTGGCGCCGCTCGTAATATGGCAAATTCGGTGAAAGATGAACTGTCGCAAGAACTGAAAATTCAGGAACTGCAAGAGAATCTTAAAAAAGCCGAACAAATGGGAATGAAAGATTTATCGCCAGAATTGCGTGAATCGGTTGAAGAATTGAAGCAAGCCGCTTCAGATGTTCAACGTCCCTATGCTGAGAAAAGCGAGCCAACCTCAACAACGACTTCTCAAAAGCAGGAATAAATTACATCACTATGTCGACAGTAGAAGAAACGCAGCCATTATTTAGCCATTTAGTTGAGCTACGTAATCGCCTATTGCGTTCTATCTTGAGTGTCTTGGTGGTTTTTCTTGGTCTCGTTTGGTTTGCAAACGACATCTATGCTTTCATGGCTGCACCTTTGGTAGAACGTTTACCTGAAGGGGCTACGATGATCGCAACAGATGTTGCTTCGCCATTCTTTACGCCAATAAAACTCACATTGGTTACCTCAGTATTTGTTGCTGTACCTATGATTTTATATCAGGTATGGGGCTTTGTTGCGCCAGGTCTGTATAAGCATGAGCGTAAGCTAATCATGCCGTTATTGTTCTCCAGCTCTTTGCTGTTTTACGGTGGCGTATCATTTGCGTATTTCGTTGTGTTCCCTTTAGTGTTCAGTTTCTTTACGGGAATTGCGCCGGAAGGGGTGCAGGTTGCAACCGATATAGCCAGTTATCTTGATTTTGTCTTGGCGCTATTTATGGCGTTTGGGATTGCATTCGAGATACCTGTAGCCATCATTCTTTTATGCTGGACGGGGGCAACAGACCCACAAAGCTTAAAGACAAAGCGACCATATATTGTAGTGGCTGCATTTGTCGTGGGAATGATGCTGACTCCGCCAGATATTATTTCTCAGACATTACTCGCGATACCAATGTGTATATTGTTTGAAGTCGGCTTATTCTTCTCGCGTTTCTATGTGCGAGACCAAGAAGAAGATGACGATATTGAGCAAAGCGAATAACAGTAATCTGTTGTGATAATAAAAACCGGTGATGAGCCGGTTTTTTTGTTTGTATTGATTAGGTTTATTGGATTTATTAGGTTTTAAAATGATTGATATTGGCGTTAACCTAACGAACAGTCGTTTTGATAAAGATCGTGACGATGTTATTACGCGTGCTAAAGAAGCGGGCGTAACTGGCTTAATCTTAACTGGCACCAGTATTGAAGAAAGCCAGCAAGCCCAAAAAATGGCGCAGCAGTGGCCGCAATATTGTTACAGCACAGCAGGTGTTCACCCGCATGATGCCAAGTCTGTTGAAGACTTAACGCTTCCTCACATTCGTGCTTTAGCAGCAACACCTGAAGTGGTGGCGATTGGAGAGTGTGGGCTCGACTTTAATCGTGACTTTTCTCCTAGACCGCAACAAGAAGCGGTATTTGAAGCTCAGTTAGCGTTAGCGGCAGAATTGAACCTGCCTGTTTTTATGCATTGTCGTGATGCTCACGAGCGCTTTATCGACATACTAAGGCCATGGCGCACGAAATTACCAGCAGCCGTCTTGCATTGCTTTACAGGCAGCGAAACAGAGCTAAAAGAGTGTTTAGATCTTGATTTGCATATCGGCATTACAGGCTGGGTGTGCGACGAGCGTCGTGGTACGGAATTGCGTGATATTGTGCATCTGATACCCGATGATCGTTTGATGATTGAAACGGATTGCCCGTACCTGCTACCGCGCGATTATCGGCCAAAGCCAAAATCTAGCCGTAATGAACCGCAATATTTGCCCCATATTGCCAGTGTTATAGCGCAGTGTCGTCAGCAAGAGGCTGCCGAAGTAGTGTGTAATTCACGTGCGACAACGCAGGCATTTTTTGTGATCGGACCTCCCGAAACTTTATGAGGGTGGTATTATCGAATTAAGATAATAATGCCACGACATTCGCATTATTATAAGCTTATACCAGTCTAGACATTCATCCAGAATGGTATTAACAAACAGTAGTGAATCAACCATACAAGGAATATGCAGTGTCAGTATCTATTCAAGGCGCTTTCCCGGCACGCCGTATGCGTCGTATGCGTAAGCATGACTTTAGCCGTCGTTTAATGGCTGAAAACCAAATTTCTGTTAACGATTTGATTTACCCTATGTTCATTCTGATGGGTAAAGATCGTCGTGAAACGGTAGAGTCAATGCCGGGCATCGAACGACTGTCTATCGACCTTATGTTACAAGAAGCTGAATACCTTGCGAAATTAGGTGTGCCAGCAATTGCGTTATTCCCGGTTGTTTCTCAAGATTTTAAGAGCATTTGTGCCGCAGAAGCTCACAACCCTGAAGGCTTAGTACAGCGTGCGGTGCGCTTGCTAAAAGAACATGTGCCTCAAATGGGCGTGATCACTGATGTTGCCCTTGACCCATTTACCACACACGGTCAAGACGGCATTATTGATGAAGACGGTTACGTAATTAACGACGTGACAACAGAAGTACTGATCAAGCAAGCCTTGTCACATGCTGAAGCGGGTGCTGATGTGATAGCACCGTCAGACATGATGGATGGTCGTATTGGCGCAATCCGTGAGGCATTGGAAGAAGCGGGTTACATTCATACCCAGATCATGGCGTATTCTGCGAAATATGCGTCTAACTATTATGGCCCTTTCCGTGACGCCGTCGGCTCGTCGAGCAACCTTAAAGGCGGTGACAAGAAAACGTACCAGATGGATCCCGCTAATTCTGATGAAGCCCTGCATGAAGTCGCAATGGATGTGAATGAAGGTGCTGATATGGTAATGGTGAAACCAGGTATGCCGTACCTTGATGTTGTTCGTCGCGTGAAAACGGAGCTGAAAGTACCGACGTTTGCTTATCAAGTCTCGGGTGAATACGCGATGCACATGGCTGCAATTCAAAATGGTTGGCTGAAAGAGCGTGAAACCGTGATGGAATCACTGATGTGCTTTAAGCGCGCAGGGGCTGATGGTGTACTAACGTACTTTGCTAAATCGGTTGCTGAATGGTTAGCAGAAGATGCTGTAGCACGTAAAGCCGATGCTGATAGCTGTTCTCAGAAATAACGGATACTTGCGATAGCTGAACTTCGAAAAGAGGCGAGATACTCAATGTTAACGAGTATCTCGCCTCTTTTTTATGTGTGATTTGGCTTATTAGCTTATGCGGTTCTGGTCTGCTCGACTTTACGCTTCACCCACGTTTCATTGAACCACAATGAAAATAGAATAATAACACCACCGATAATTAAACGAGAGTAATCGACATCACGATTCCAAATCACTAGGTTTACGATCAAGCCCGCAGGCACCAGAGCATTATTCATAATGGCTAACGCGCCAGCATTCACCATGGTAGCCCCCTTATTCCAGATGAAATAACCCAGACCAGAAGCAATCGTACCTAAGTAAACTAAAATGCCCCATTGGGTATTGGTTGTCGGTAATTTCTCGATATTGCCGAATAATAAAAACATCGGTAATGCGACACAAATAGCCCCTAAATAAAACAAACCAAATACTGTATGTTGCGGTAGATCTGCCTGCTCTTGTTCCATGATGTGCTTATAGCCAACTTGCCCGATAGCGAAGCATAAATTTGCTCCCTGTACGATAAAGAACCCAATAATAAAGTTCTCGTTGATCCCTTCAAACTTAATAACTGCAGCCCCAACTACCGCGATAACAGCGGTCAGTAGATACCACACTGAAAATTGCTTATGCAGTAGATCGTAAATCAGGGTGACGTAAATTGGGGTGAAAATAGTAAACAGTAGTACTTCCGGCACGGTTAAATATAAGAAAGATTGGTAATAGAAGCAGTACATGATGCCGAGCTGAAAAGCCCCGACAATCATTAGCTTAATGGCGAGTTTAGCGTGTAAATTTTTCTTTCTTAAAAAGGGAAGAAAAACCAAGCCGGCAAGGGCGACACGTGTGAGTACAGAGAACCATGCATCAACCTGACCGGCCAAATACACACCGATCAAGCTAAATGAAAATGCCCATAACAGGGTGATTGCTGATAAATATCCCATTTTTTATTTAATTTATTATCCATAGAGGGCGATAGTCTAACCGAAATGATTCAGTTGAAATATGGATAAAAGGTAGGGGAATAGCCAAAAGCCACGGTTTTATGGTCAAACAATCAATGAGCAACGGCGTTGATCGTATCAAGCGCCGTTGTTGAAATATTCAGGAAAACCGATCGATAGGGTAGGCTTTATTTTAAAGGCACCATCAATAAATCGACGGGGGTCGCATTCATTAATTGCTTGGTTGAAGAAAGGATCTTACTCCAAAAATCTTGGTGATGGCCACATACCACTAACTCGATATCGAGGTTATTGATGGCTTGGCAAATTTCATCACTAAAATCACCGCTGCCCACTAGGGTATGAGAAACAGGGTAGTTTGCTTTTTCTGCCAGTGCTTGGAGCTGCTTTTGTGCATCATCAAACATTTTGAATTGGGTATCAGAGAGATTGATATCAATAAGACCAGTATAAAGTTCGGCATAATTGACATCAATATGGATCAAAGACAATTTGGCCTCTAGCTCTTTGGCGAGTGTAGCTGCTTTATTGACGAGGATGAAGCTGTCATCGGAGAGGTCGATTGCAACTAGAATGTGTTTATAAGCCATAACTTGCACTCCTTTATCGTGGTTTTAATCATGCTAGCATTGAGTATGATTGAAAAATATCGGTTAGATCGCATCCTTTATAGGAAGATAGTGCGTTAATTAATTATTACAAAAGTAGTCTTTTTTTTAATCTTACCCGTATGTTATGGGATACTGATTGATAATTTCACGGCAATTGTGGGCATGAGTTGCAAACTCAATTGTGCACAGTGGCAATGTGTTGATTACACTTTAATAGATAGGAGTTGTGTAATGTTAGCTCAAGAGATGGTTGCAAAGCTGAACGAGCAAATTAATTTGGAGTTCTTTTCTTCAAACCTATACCTGCAAATGAGCGCATGGTGTGAAGATAAGGGCTTCGAGGGGGCTGCTGAGTTTTTACGTTCACATGCAGTTGAAGAAATGGAACACATGCAGCGTTTGTTCACTTATGTGAGTGAAACGGGCTCTATGCCAATGTTGGGTGCAATTGCAGCACCAAAGCACGAGTTTGAATCTTTGGGCGCGGTATTTCGTGAAACATATGAACATGAACAATTAATTACTAGACAAATTAATAAGTTAGCTCATGTTGCATTTACGACTCAAGACTACTCTACCTTTAATTTCTTGCAGTGGTATGTCTCAGAGCAGCATGAAGAAGAAAAGTTGTTTAAAGGCATTTTGGATAAGATTGAGTTAGTTGGCGAAGATGGCAAAGCTTTATTCTTTATTGATAAAGATCTTGCAGCAATGGCGAAGGCTGGCTCGACATCTGTAATGGATACAACGGTTGGTTAAGTGTTTTAGGGGCGCAATTAAACGGCGCCCTCTCTTCCCCAGCCTGTAACTGATGTTGTTTGGGGGTTTTATGATGAATATTAGTGGTGATGCATTTCTACTTGCACTCTTTTTGATCATGGTTGTGAATGTGTCTCGATATGTGAGTACCTTGCGTACATTGCTTCGGGTAATGCGAGATTGTGACCCATTACTTTATCAGCAAGTTGATGGTCGCGGTTTTTTCTCTTCTCAAGGGAATGTCAGTAAGCAAGTCCGTCTTTTTCACTACATTCGTAGTCAGCAATATCAGAATCATCATGATCCGTTATTCATGACTAAATGTGTGAAAGTTCGCAAGCTTTTCATCCTTGCGAGTACGTTTGTCATGGTTTTCTTTATCTCGATCTTTGCCGTCGCGTTTCTTGGTATCTAATGGCAAATTGTGTCGTTATATTTGTTCAACGGACTTTATTGATTGCTTATTGAAATTGAACCGCTTAGCTTTATGCCTAGTTTATTTTATCGACATATTGGCTAACGGTTTTTATGACAAGATTTATTCAATGGTGGTCATCCCTTGAACAAGGTGTGAATCACGACTGGATGTACAATGTGGGTTTGTTACTCGCGTTAAGTGCAATTTTATGGGGTGGATGGCTACTTGTTACCCGCCGTCTTTCTTTGATTGCCGAAAACACCCGCTTAATTTGGGATGATGCACTGGTAAGTGCGGTTCGTCGTCCTGTCTGTTGGCTGATATGGTTATGGCCTGCCGTATTATCGCTTGGCATTGTGATTGATAACACCACAAGCTACCCCACCACCTTTCTTGCTGTTGTTCGACATTTAATCGTAGTTTGGACCTTCGTCTGGATACTGTTACGCCTGGTCAGTAATGTCGAAGCTGGTATATTACCTAAAGCGAAAGATACCACCACCATTAATGCTATTTCTAAGATACTGCGTTTGATCGTAATGGTCATTGGTGGCTTAGTGATGATGCAGAACCTTGGCTTGAGTTTGTCGGGTGTGCTGACCTTCGGTGGCGTGGGTGGTTTAATTGTCGGTATGGCCGCAAAAGATATGTTGGCTAACTTCTTCGGTGCCATGATGTTGTATCTGGATCGCCCTTTCAAAGTGGGTGATTGGGTGCGCAGCCCAGATCGTCAAATTGAAGGTACGGTTGAGCGCATCGGCTTTAGAATGACGGTTATTCGCACATTTGATAAGCGACCGCTGTATGTGCCTAATTCTGTCTTTAGCTCTATCGTGGTTGAAAACCCTTCACGTATGACGAACCGTCGAATTAAACAAAGTGTCGGGTTACGTTATGAAGATGCGGCTGTCGTGGGCAAAGTGGCGTCTGATATAAAAGCCATGCTATTAAATCATGCCGATATTGATAGTAACCAAACCATGATCGTTTGTTTTGATACGTATGGTGCATCGTCATTGAATATATTGGTGTACACCTTTACCAAAACCGTTAATTGGGTTGAATATCAAGAAGTACAGCAAGATGTGATGCTGAAAATCGTGGATATTGTGCATCGTAACGGTGCTGACTTTGCGTTTCCAACCACAACGTTACACATGCACGATGCCGATATTACAATGAATAGCAGCCAGCCTAATTTAGCCTAGAATAGGAGATTAGGTTTGGTATTCACGCCATAGCCGCGTAAAATGCGCGCAGAACACAAAGGGATGCTAACCGCTATGGTATTGCATCCCTTTTTCATTCCGTGATGATCCAGAGTTTAGGTACAGAAATGGCTAACAAGTTTGATGTTGTAATTATTGGTGCAGGTGCTGCAGGGTTAATGTGTGCGGCAGAAGCAGGCAAACGAGGTCGTTCTGTGCTGGTGGTTGATCACGCAAAGAAGCCAGGGCGTAAAATCCTGATCTCTGGTGGCGGTCGCTGTAACTTTACTAACTATGATGTGACAGCCAGTAATTTTGTTTGTCGTAATCCACATTTTGCAAAATCAGCCTTATCGCAATATACCCAGTGGGATTTTATCGCGATGATTGCGAAACATAATATTGCTTACGAAGAGCGCTCGCACGGGCAGCTATTCTGTGAAGATTCAGCCAAAGAAATTGTGCAAATGTTATTGGCTGAATGTGATTTACCAACGGTTGAACAGCGTTACCGTTGTGATGTGCATGACATCACTAAAACTGACTCTGGCTTTCGCTTAAAGCTGAATACCGATACGGTTGAATGTGAGTCTTTAGTGATTGCGACGGGGGGCTTATCCATGCCTAAGCTGGGTGCAACGCCTTTTGGTTATCAGGTTGCAGAGCAATTTGGGTTGAAAATGGTACCAACCACTGCGGGTTTAGTGCCTTTCACCTTGCATAAAGAAGAAAAAGAAGCGTTTGCTGAATTGTCTGGTATTGCGGTTCCAGTGACGATTGAAGCGGAAGACGGTACTTATTTCAAAGAAAGTTTACTGTTTACTCACCGTGGGCTGTCTGGTCCGGTTATTTTACAGATTTCATCGTACTGGACACCGGGTCAGAAAGTGACAATTAACTTGCTGCCTGACGTATCGTTGAGCGATACCTTGCGTGCGATGCGTGAAAGTAATCCGAACCAAAGTCTAAAAATAGCGCTGTCGCGTTTATTGCCTAAGCGCTTAATTGAAGTGCTTATCGAGCGTGGTGACATTACCGATAAGCCATTGAAGCAATATAATGAGAAAGAGGTTGCAAGCCTCGATGCGTATTTCCACTCGTGGTCTATTGCTCCAAATGGCACGGAAGGCTACCGCACTGCTGAAGTTACATTAGGTGGCGTAGATACTGATGAACTGTCATCAAAAACGATGGAAGCGAAACAGGTTCCTGGTTTGTACTTTGCTGGCGAAGTGATGGATGTGAGCGGTTGGTTGGGAGGCTACAACTTCCAATGGGCATGGAGTTCAGGTTATGTTGCTGGTCAATACGCTTAAATGCATTAAAAGTGGCAAGTTACAAAAGTAAACCTAAAAGCGGCTATTTAGCCGCTTTTTATATATTTATTATTAATTAATCAGGTGTTTGTCTTATTACGGTTTGATAGTAAATCACCGTTTTTTTACCTTGATTTAGCTTAAAGCCTACATTGTTTTGATTTCAGAACTATTCACAAAAAATTGACTCGTAATATCCACAAAAGTGCTTATAATCCGCCGACTTTTTATCCATTTTAATTTTAACGCGGAGTAACGTACAAATGAAAAAGATCGCACTGAAAGCTGTGGCGATGGCTGTATTGGCAACCTCTTTAACCGGTTGTATTGGTCAGATGGGCACCTCACAAATGGTGACCAAAGCAAACTTATCAGCTGTCGATAACCGTTATGGTCGTGCGGGTCTATTTGTTCTGTTAAGCCCGGTATATGGTATTGCTGCAGCAGCCGATTTATTTATCTTCAACTCAATTGAATTCTGGACCGGTAAAAACCCTATTACAGGTAAATCACCCGCAGTGGCTGATATGCCTGTTGATGCTATCTTTAAGATCAACAGTAAATTAGATAAATCAATGACGACGGTGCCGCTAGCAAGCGTGCAGAACAGCAATATTGAAGCGGCTACATTCCGTCAGCTTGACGATTCTACCCTAGAAATGAACGTGTCTTACCAAAATGGTGAAACCGCGCGACTACGTGGCGAGAAAGCTGGCGATAACGTGAACTTCTACTTAGACGGTGAGTTCATTACGACAGTAAGTATTGCAGAGTTAAACCAATACGCTGACGTACAAGCTTAATCATTACGATGTGGTGAAAACCGTATTATACAATGAATCAAAAACGGGAGCTTAGGCTCCCGTTCTGCTTTTTAATTAGCCACTTTTAAATCATGGTTTAGCGACTAAGCCTTGCCAAAACATCTGGAAAGCACCGTCTTGATAACTTTGCTGTTGGAATAGCTCTGGTTGTTCAATAAATAAGGTTGTCACCGCTAAATAGTGATAATGGCAATAATTAAGTACTAAAGGTATTGGCAAGCATGCCAATACGCCTTGCTGCTGTCCTTGCTTAATCGCTTCAACTAAAAACGCCATTGATGACGTCATAACATCTTGTTGTTGGCTAATTTTAAATTGTGGGTCGTTGGCAAATTGCTGCAGAAACTGCCATTTTAGTGGGTGACTCATTGCCCATTCAATTGCTTGATGCCAATAGCTTTCAATAGTGGATTTTAAAGCATCCGCTTGATTGTCCAATGAACCAACGTTATCAGCAGTATTTTGGCTAATGGACTGACTCAATTCATCTTTGATCGAACGGTATAGCGTCACCACCAATTCTTGTTTATTTGAAAAATGATGGAATAGCGTACCCGTTGCCACGTTTGCTTGCTTGGCAATTTTGGCTGTTGCTGTTGCTTGAATTCCCTGTTCGACAAAGAGCAAAAGGGCGGTATCCAAAATTTTCTGTTTCTTTTCTGTAACCATAAACAGATTAAATTCCCAAATTTATCGAAGGAAGAAAGCTAACATCAGCTTTTGTATCCAGCCACCATAAGGTGGGGTCACTAATTTAGCGGTATTTATTTTACCGCGACTCAAAATTGTTTTCGCTTTCGAGAACGTTAAGAACCCTTCTTTACCGTGATAATGCCCCATACCGGAAGGACCGATACCACCAAATGGTGCATCATCGGCAGCAACGTGGAAGACTGACTCGTTAATACACATTCCGCCAGAATGGGTGGTGGTTTTAATGCGTTGTTGCAGCTGTTGATCAAAACTCATTAGGTATAACGCCAGCGGACGAGGACGTTGCTGAATATAGTCGATTGCCTGATCAATTGTTTTATAGGGCACGATTGGCAATATTGGACCAAATATTTCATCTTGCATGACGGTCATATCATCATTGGTATTCAACAAGATATGGGTGACCATACGATGTTGCTGATCATCACGACTATTTTCATGGCAAGGGATCACCGTCGCGCCTTTGCTTTTTGCATCTTCAAGCCAAGCGGTTAGGCGTTGATATTGGCGCTGATTAATTACCGACGTAAAGTCTTTGTTATTCGTACCCTTTGGGTACATCTTATTGAATTGCTTTTTGTACTCTGCAACAAAATTGTCCACTTTATCTTCAGGAACTAATGCGTAATCAGGGGCGACACAAATCTGCCCGCCATTGAGGCTTTTGCCGTAAATCATCCGCTCAACCGCGACATTCAATGGTATATCGGGGGCAATAATGGTGGGTGATTTGCCACCTAGCTCGAGTGTGACTGGAGTGAGGTTATCAGCTGCTGCGCGCATAACATGGCGCCCAACGGTCGTTGAACCGGTGAAAATCAGGTGATCAAACGGTAATGCGGTAAAGGCTGCTGCGATATCGGCTTCACCTTCAAAAACCGCCACGTGTTTGTTATCAAATGCCGATGCCAGCAATTCACGCAGTACGATGTTGGTTGCTGGGGTGAATTCACTGAGCTTAATCATGGCGCGGTTACCCGCCGCTAAGGCGGTGATTAATGGCCCAAGGCTGAGCATTACTGGGAAATTCCACGGTACTACAACCCCGATCACCCCGAGCGGTTGATATACCACTTCCACTTTGGCTGGCGCTAACAATAAGCCGGCATGGCGCTTCGAGGGTTTCATCCACTTTTTTAAGTGTTTAATGGTGTAGCTAATATTCATGACGCAGGGCAGTACATCAGCCATTAGACTGTCTTGTTGGCTACGTTGTCCGTAATCTTGATTCAGTGCCTCACATAGTGCTGTTTTGTTGGCTAACAAGGCTTTTTTAAGCGCCTTTAGCTGGGTGATTCGTTCAGCATAGTCTGGCATTGGGTGAGCAGAATAACTCGCACGTTGTTCGTGTAATGTATTTTGCATTGCCGAGATGTCTAATTTGGTGACGACGTTTTCTGCTACTGTCATTGATATTGCCTCATGAGTGATTGGTCACAAAGATCCTGAACAGTTCGATGCCGTGTCGAAATAATATCCGTCACCGACTGATTAGTCGGTTTTAGTATAGTGCATTTAACGTGCGATGCAAATTTGTACAATAATCGTCGTGATTGTAGTAACTCAGTGTTTAGTATGACCACTTTTCTCTGCATTAAATACTTCAATAAAGGTACTGAAGTATTGTTCTAGCTTGGCTGCTTGTTGTGGTTGGTTGATCAATGAAAGTAATGCTATGCCTGCTTCACAAGTACACAAATTGCCAGCCTGCTGATTACGGCGTAGCTGATATTCAGACATGGAGTTTGGCGTTAGGCTTATGCGTGGCAGCGCGGCTAACCATGGGCTTTTACGTACCATTTTTCGTGCTTCTTGCCAGGTCGCATCAAGAATGACAAACAGCGGTATTTTCTGATCCGTTGGCTGAAAATCACTGGCTGGGTGCGTTTCATCACTAGGAAATAATAACCAAGGGGAAAATTGAGGGTCCGTTAATTGTTGGATGAGTTCGCTTGGCGGCGTTACTCGATCCCAGATGACGCGGCGGCAATGAGGCAGGGTACGTTCCATTAAGACTCCGGTATTGGTGTCTTTGTTCAGTTCTTTGGGGTGAGTCAGTAATACAAAATGCGCAGCACTGGTGAGAGATTGGGGTTCTGCATGGCAAATACAGTTGTGTTGGAAACCACAGCGCGGGCAAGGCATAAATGTTCTCTTTAAATAAAAATGACATAACGTAAACGGGAAGCGGCTCCACTTCCCAAAGGTAACCGCAATATTATATCAAGCCACACATGTATTGCTTGAATCCAGCTTTATTGTTTCTCGAGCCGTAAACCGTCACGACCAAGGCTATAAGCATGACCGTTAACCACTTCTTCTGTGGTGATTAGCGTTTTGCCGTTTAATGTAAATAAACGTTCGCCATTTAAACGACGACCTTGATGGCGGGTCATCATAACTTGCACAGTGTTTTGATTGGCTTGTTGCCAGAATCCTGTTTCAACAAGGCTATTATCACCATTCGTATAGGCGTACGTTGTGGTTGCTGAATGATCTGGCTTAAGTACTAACGTGGTGGTTAAACCCGTATTCTGGGTGGTTTGAGTGCCACTTTGATACTCGCCAATCCAATTCAAAGTGACATCGGTAGCGCCAATGGTCGCGCAACCTTTGAATTGTTTACCTTGCCACTCTAATGTGGATTGCCAACCAAATAACGCATCGCTCATGGTGTCGTTACATTGCGCTTTGGTTAGGGTTAGGCTGAAATCTTTCCCCGTATATTGTTGTTTACCCGAGATGGATGATGTTGAGGTAATTGCTTGGTTTTGGCGCTCTTTCCCCATTTGAATTAAGGTGACTTGCTTATTTTTGATTTCAGCAGCCCAACCGGGTTCGTTGCCAAAGGCACGTGTCGTGTGCGGTTGTTGTTTACAGCCGCCACTCATTTCAGCAGAAATCATGTTGATTTGTTTTACTGTAAAGCGACCATCGTAGTTAGCGGCAAAGCCTTCTTCGGGAGCGGGTTCTAAGAAACCAATCATTTCACCATACATCACTTGGTAGCCGTTTGGGGTGATTTTTTCAAGCGCAGAACGGTCAGATATTGCTGTTGTTAGCCAATATTGTTGCGTGCTACCGCAAGGTTGAATGCTATTACTTTCATGACCGAGCGTCACCATGCCTCGCATCATAAAGGCTTGCACTTTTCCACTTGTCTGAATGCTTGTATTAACTGTCTCTGTATTTGCAGTCGTCGTTGAACTGCTACCGAGTTGCGTTGGCTCTTTAGGGGGGGTGAGATCGATCATGCCCGATGTGGATGACGAAGGGGTAGATGTAGAGCAGCCTGTTAAGGCAATAAGAGCGGCAATAGGTAACGCTGTTCGCATCCGTGGATGTGTCATGCAAATCCCTCTTCATGTTAGGCTTAAGTGAAAGTACTTTATATTATACCAATCTAGACAAGTACCTGATTACTTATCCAGAATGGTATTCAACGAGAATGATTGTGGGCTATTGGTTATTTAAAACAGAACCAGAGACCTTTTCCATAGACACTTTAAAGCAGCAAAAAGTTTCGTGTTGGGAAGGGGTTCGTAACTATCAGGCGCGGAATATGATGCGTGATCAGGTTAAATTAGGCGATCAGATCTTTATTTATCATTCATCGTGTAAAAATGTGGGGGTGGCTGGTATTGCGACCGTTGTGAAAGAAGCCTATCCCGATCATTTTCAATTCGATCCGACCTGCCCGTATTTTGACCCTAAATCTGATCCTGAAAATCCTCGTTGGGTAATGGTCGATGTGGGATATCAGCGTCATTTACGGCTTGTTTCACTAAAGCGAATGAAAGCCAATCCGTTGTTAGAAGAGATGCCTTTGGTGAAACGGGGTAATCGATTGAGCATTATGCCGGTGACTGAAGCGCAGTGGCAGGCAATATTACAGATGACAGGGCAGCTCTAACTATCGATTTACTAAACGACAATGATCAAAAAAGGCTGTGTTGGCAGCCTTTATATCACGTGATTTATCGCGAATTTATGCTTATAACAGGTTCTCTGCTAAGTAATGTGCCACAGCTTCATCAGCACAAGAGCCGATAACTTCATTGTTCGGTAAGGCTTTTTTTACTTTGTCGTGAGAGGTTTCCATCACTAACCCTTTACCTGCCATTGACAGCATTTCAGCATCATTCATGCCGTCACCAAATGCGAGGCAGTCTTGCAATGCATAGCCTTTTTCTTTCGCAACCGCTTCTAGCGCATGACCTTTTGATACGCCAGCATCCATCACTTCTAAGCACCAAGGGGTCGAGAATGCGATATTAGCACGGCTGCCAAAATGTTCATTAAGGCGATCTTCCCATTCAACCAGCTTGTCATGATCGTGGTCATCACGAGTGAGAAATATTTTAGCCACACCTTCTAATGGAGGATTTTCGACATCAAAAAGTTGGTAACTAAACGTATCATGAAATTCGCTTAGCGATTTATCTTCCATATTTAATAGCCAATCGTCGTTGCGATAGATATGGATTTTGAGTGCTGGATCCGTTTTGGTTAATGCAATCACGCCTGCGATGACTTCTGCTTGAACATTTTGTTGGAAGATCAACTCGCCTTTACAATTATGCACACGTGCACCATTAGAGGTGATCATGTACGCAGGAATACCGATATGTTCACGCATACCTGCAACATCAATATGGTGGCGGCCTGTGGCGAACACAAAATCTTTACCTTGCTGGTGTAAGCGGTTTAAGACGTCTTTAGTGAATGGCGCAATTTTGTGGTCAGGAGTAAGTAGTGTACCGTCTAGATCTGAAGCAACAATCTTGTACATGAATATTCTCGCAATGAAAGCTGGGGTCAGATACACACAATAACCTCTGTACCTGATTGGTATGATGAATTCTAAACCAGTTTACGTCAGAAAAAAGAGGCTAATGTGTGATTTCATAATTTCCGCTTTTACTTACTTATGTTGATGGCGTGCTGTTGTCTTGGTTCAGATGAGAAAAAGTCGCGGCCAACACGGTATTACGATAAGCATCTTTTTCGAACAATAATTCGTGACGTGCGCCATTAATGGTTTTTAATTCACACGAGCGATTGGCTTGGTTCATGGCTTGGCAAAAACGATGGTGTGCTTGGTTATCAACAATATTATCATCGCTACCCTGAATGAGCAGTATAGGGGTAGCTATGTTCGCTGCTTGTGTAATGCAGCGATTCGCGGCCGCCATACCTTGCCATACCCAGCGAGCACTGGGTCCGCCAATTTTTAATGCTGGTTTGTTTTCATATAAGTCGCGAAACCATTGATAACGTATCTGGCTTTGGCACAATTTATTATTGAGAAAAGGCTTGGGATAATAAGGTACTTGCCCTGGTGCATAATTAGGTTGGCGTTGTAATTGCTCAACGACACGTGCAAAAGGGGAAGCGATTGGCTTCATCCAATTAGACAATTGAATACCATGCATCGGTGCACTTAGTACCGCACGTTTAATCAATGATGGGTATTTTGCCAAGAATAGGGTTGAGATGGTTCCCCCCATTGAATGACCAAGCAGAAAGTGTTGTTTATACTTTTTAGGGGTTACCACGGTATCAAAGAAGGTTTTTAGATCGGTAACGTAATCATCAAACTCTTCAACGTGCCCTAATTCGTTATCTTTGGCTAAACGATCGGAGATACCCTGACCGCGATGGTCAATGGCATATACATCGTACCCTTGTTTGACTAAATCGTAGAAAAGTTCTTGGTATTTCCAATAGCTTTCGATACGACCATTCACCACAATAATCGCTTTATCATGGTTGTAACCCGTCAGGCTTACCCAACCAATATTGAGATCATCGACACCTTTGAATGTGCCTTCCTGGCGTTGTTTCCACATTTCAGCTACTGGCCCAGACATTGTCTCGGCGTATCTGTCTTCTTGTGAAAAATCAAAATAATGTAAAGGTTGAGCTGTCATGTTTTCTCTCGGCCTGACGAAATAGGAAATGAATAATAAAAATGAAAGCCATTTGATTATAGAGTCATTAATTTTAATTAATGATTACAGTTAAATCATAGATAGGTCGCCTATATATTACTAATCTCTTTGATAATAGAGTATATCGTAAAGTGATACGGCAGAATAATGATCCACAGGTTGCTTTCACTGACATTCTACGGTTAACTTGCTTGGATCATGGGTAGTATTGATAGTTTTAACTTAAACAAATTCACTATGAGGTGTGGTTGTGGATATTGAAGTTTGGTTGGCATATTTAGCGACAGCAGTGGTATTTAGCGTTGCACCAGGCTCGGGCACAGTGAACTCGATCAGTAACGGCATGGTTTATGGTTTTCGTAAATCATTAGCGTCGATAGTCGGCCTACAAGCGGGATTGGCCTTTCATATTATACTGGTTGGGGTTGGCCTTGGGGCGATTGTTGCTCAATCTGAGATGGCATTTTCCGTCATCAAATGGGTGGGGGTGATTTATCTTGTTTGGTTAGGCGTGCAAAAGTGGCGAGAAAAAGCCGTTATTAGTCTCGATACACCCGCCGACAATGTGTCTGCTCAATCATTATTCCGCCAAGCCGTATTTGTGAATATGACCAACCCTAAAACGATTGTTTTTCTGGTGGCCTTATTTCCACAGTTTATTAATCCGAATGAACCGCAAATGATGCAGCTTATTATTTTGGGTGCGACAACAGTCTTGGTCGATACCAGCGTTATGCTGTGTTATGTATCACTAGCTTCTAAACTGACAGGGTATATACGATCTTCTCGTGTGATGAACACGTTGAACCGTGTGTTTGGCTCGATGTTTATTGGTTGTGGTGCATTGCTCGCATCAGCACGTGCTTAATGCTAATTTTCATTTACGGATAACAGGATACTTTAGTCGTCATGTATTCATACGTTGCACGCCAGCCCATCTTAAATCGTCAGCAACGTACCGTCGGCTACGAGTTATTATTCCGCGACGGTGAAAGTAATGCCTTTCCATTAATTGAAGCCAATAAAGCGACCTGTCGTTTGTTGGTTGAAAACTATATGGCAGTGGGCGATAACCTGGCAACAGCTGGCCAACGTACTTTTATTAATTTTCCTCATGAAAGCTTAATTCGTTTATTACCACTACTGCTGCCCAAAAGGCGAGTGGTGATTGAAGTGCTTGAAACTTGCATTCCTAATGACGAGTTATTTATTGCGATTAAGCACTTACACCGTAATGGTTACGTGATTGCATTAGATGATTTTGAAGCTTCGGCTGAATGGCAGCGTTTTCTACCTTATGTACATATTATTAAACTTGATTTGATCAAGTTAGGTCTCGAAAAGTCGTGTGCATTTGTGGCTGAAAATAAGCACCGGAAAATAAAGTTTTTAGCTGAAAAAGTGGAAACACATCAAGATTTTCAAATATCACTGGATGCGGGCTTTCACTTTTTTCAGGGATATTTTTTCAGTAAGCCAGAATTGCTGAAAAATCGTCAAATTGAGCCCCAAAAACTTACAACGGTTCGCTTACTGCAAGAAATTTGCCGTGAGCCAGTTAACTTTAAAATGGTTGAGCAGATTATTGCCAGTGATGTCTCGTTGTCATACTTATTGCTGCGTTATGTGAATACCGCAACAACGCGCACCGTTGAGCCTATCAGTTCATTTAAACAAGCATTGGTGTATTTGGGCGAAGACAAAGTACGCATGTTTGTGGGGGTGGTTGCAACCGCACATGCCGCATTAAACAAACCGAAAGAGTTGTACTCAATGTCGCTGCAGCGGGCACGGATGTGCGAAGTCTTGGTGGCGAACAGTAATTTAAAGGCAAAATCTGAACAGGCATTTCTGACTGGGATGTTTTCATTATTGGACGCATTATTAGACAGCTCACTCGATCAGCTGCTGGCGCTGTTACCCCTGCAAGATGAAGTACAAACCGCCTTATTGCATCATCAAGGTCAGCTCGGGCAAGTCTTAGCACTGTTAGATGCTTATGAGCAGGCTGATTGGAGCAAGGTCAGTGTATATTGTACTGAATTAGGTATACCAGAAACCTTGGTGGCCAGTAGCCATCAGCAGGCGCTTGATTGGACCAATAACTACGAAAATCTGTCGTAGTCTTAACCTCTTAAACCATCAACGCAGTATCATCAAAGCAATGCTCACCATGGCAAGGCACTACCCCGCAAAGTCGATATCCCGCTTGTTGCCCCAGTAAATACCCATGCTCCAGTTTGCCCAGGTGACGTGTCAGACGACCCACTTGAAAGGTTTTATTGGGTACAATAATGGTTATTTCACAATCAGCGGGAGGATGTTGAATAAAGTCCAATGCTTCATTATAACGCTTGGCGCGGTGTAATAAGGCTTCGGCTAATTGTGGGTGATGATGAAACATCGATCGTAATAGCCATGGCACTTTGGTATCACTTTTTCGGTAACCTAACGGTTGAGAAAGTACGACGGTTATCTGGCGTGCGCCACGTCGATACGCCTCGATAACCGGAATTGAATCAGCAATACCGCCGTCACTCATGGGCGTTTTATTTATGGTTGGGTAGTCACGATAAGCGAGCGGTAAAGCACACGATGCCATCATGACTTCTGCCACATTGTTGCGAGTGACCTCGGTGTATTCTGCCTGCCCAGTCTCAACGTTTGTGGTCGTTGCAAAAAAGGGAATGTTGCGTTGTTCGAATTGAAATAAATTGAGCGGTAATTCTCGGGTCGTTGTATTCCACAACCAGCGGATGTCGGTTAAGTGTCCGCCATGGGTAAAGCGAGAAAAGTTGATGAATTCAGGGCGACGTGAGTAATCAGTAATGATCCGGTGGCTACGACCATGATTGCCGCTTAAATACCCTAATAGATTGGTCGAGCCCGCAGATACCCCCATTGCAAAATCAAACGGCATATAGCCATTTTCAAGAAAAGCATCTAATACGCCACTGGCAAATATTCCGCGCATTGCGCCGCCTTCTACGACGAGTGCTCTTGATGGGGTGCTATTCATGGGCAAAACCTGTGCTTCAAATCCTATAGAAGCACAAGCATAAATCTGACCAGTAATTTGAAACAGTCGATTTTACTTATCGTTGCGATAGATAAAACTTAACTCTCGGTGTTTTGCTCGGTAAGCACCGTACCGACCAGATCGCTGTGTGCGTATTGACTGAGTACTTTTACTGCAGCCGATAGCGCTGGGTTGAGGGTTTTATTGGCGGGGTAACATAACCCCAAACGGCGAAACATACGAGGTCCATCAAGGGGGACGGTAACCAGCTCTTTGGCTGTTTCTAGTACGCCAGTTGGTAGAAATGAAATACCTAATCCTGCTTGAACAAGGTGCATTACCTGCGTTTTATGTTCGGCTTTGGCGACTAAATTTACCGCCAAACCATCACAGGCTAATAAGCCAATTGTTTGCTGGTGGGCTTCACACGGTGGGCACTCAATAAAGTCATGCTGATGTAGTTGCTGTGGCGTTACTTTATTCAGTGCAGCGAGTGGGTGGCTGGGTAGCATGCATAACACATAATCTTCATCCCACAGGGGTAAGAAAATCTCACCATCAGCTTTGAACATATCCAATGTGATACGCGCATCAGATTCAGCACTGTGATCGACTAACTCTAACAGCACATTGGGCACTTGTTGGGTCAATAAGGCTAAGAAGCGTGCCAGTTGGCTTTGACTCAGATCGGGGAAGTTGCCCAAAGTGAGCGGTAAGCATTCTGTTCGTTGCTGAAATAATTGTGGCAAACGATTGATGTCGTTAAGTAGCCGAATCGCTAATGGGTATAGGTAATGAGCTTCATCTGTAAGATTTACGCCTTTCTTATGGCGTATAAATAATGGAGTACTGAGCTCTTCTTCTAACTGCTTAATCGCATTGGAAATTGATGGCTGAGAAACAAAACAACGTTCAGCCGCAAAAGTAATATTCTTTTCTTCATAAACGGCAACAAAGAAACGAAGTAGACGCAGATCCATAAGAGGTAGCCCAGCGATGAAAAAGTATTTATACCCACGTTACCTCAAGATGCTCGTTTCAGCGAGAATTTGTTGGGCTCTAGGCAAGGCGCTCATTTCACGCGGCGTTTCACCCGATATCCTTGAACCGCAGGTAAGAAAAAGCCGAGATAACGATCTCGGCCTGAAGATGCTTTATATCTAAGAGTGATTAACCCGCGATATTAAAGTAGGTTGCTGAACCTGGACCTACCGGGATACCCAGAACAAATACCCATACGTAGAACATGATGCTCCAGCCAATAACAAATATCATTGAGTAAGGCAGCATGATTGAAATCAAAGTACCTAACCCTAGGTTCTTCTGGTAGCGCGTAGCAACAGCCAGAATCATCCCGAAGTAGCTCATCATTGGTGTGATTAGGTTGGTGACAGAATCACCAATACGGTATGCCGCTTGAATGGTTTCAGGTGCGTAACCGACTAGCATTAACATCGGAACAAAGATAGGTGCAGTTACTGCCCACTGTGCAGACGCAGAGCCGATCATCAGGTTAATGAAACCACACATCAAGATGAAGGCGAAGAACAGCATCGGGCCCGTTAGACCGATAGACTGTAGGAAGTCAGCACCACCAACAGCGAAGACTTGGCCGAAGTTTGTCCATTTGAAGAAAGCAACAAACTGTGCAGCAAAGAACACCAACACAATGTACATGCCCATGGTCGACATTGATTTAGACATCGCGTTGATCACATCGCGGTCGTTCTTCATTGTGCCGACTGTTCTGCCGTAAACAAAACCTGGGATAGCAAAGAATACAAAAATGAACGCAACGATACCGCGAAGGAACGGAGAGCCTGATACCAAGCCTGTATCAGGATGGCGAAGAATGCCATCTGCTGGAACGATAGTCATTGCTAACAGTACCGATACAACAAGAGCAGCCAGACCAGCAAGCTTAAGACCTTTCTTTTCAAGATCGGTAAGCAGACCCATTTTATCGCCACCAAGGTCTTCACTTGCCTCCTCTATGTTGTATTTACCTAGTTTCGGCTCAACAATTTTTTCGGTAACAAATGCGCCCATGATAGTGATTGCAAATGTTGATGCAAACATGAAGTACCAGTTAGCTTCAGGGCCAACAAGGTAGTTCGGATCGATCATTTGTGCTGCGGTTTCAGTGATACCCGAAAGCAGTGGGTCAACCGTACCTAGTAATAGGTTGGCACTATAACCGCCCGATACACCCGCAAATGCCGCTGCTAAACCCGCAAGAGGGTGACGACCTAATGAGTGGAATAGCATTGCTGCAAGAGGGATCAGAACCACGTAGCCAAGCTCTGATGCGGTATTCGAAATAATACCCGCAAATACCACCACCAGCGTTACCATGCGACGAGATGCACCCATCACCAGGCCACGCATAGCGGCAGATAGTAGGCCTGAGTATTCTGCAATCGCAACACCCAGCATGGCGACGAGTACCGTACCTAATGGTGCAAAACCAGTGAAGTTACTCACAAGGTTAGCAACAATAAGCTGTAAGCCTTCTGCGTTAAATAAACTAATGACATGAATCATGCCATCAGCTGCACGTCCTGCTGCGCCTTCTGGACGAGGGTCGATAACAGCAACGCCAAAATAGCCGGCAATACCAGATGCGACTAAAATCGCCACACAAAAAAGTGCAAAAAGAGTAATTGGGTGAGGTAAAAGGTTACCGAGAAATTCTACGGTATCAAGAAACCGGGTAAATACCGTTTTCTTCTGTTGTTGCGGTGCTTGTTGTGAAGCTGATGAGTGCATCACTCCCTCCGTTATCGTTTTAATCCCATCAATGGGTACTTCTTCTCTGGTGCGGAAGGTTACGCCATTGTTAATGCTATAAACAAAGGCATATTTGTTTCTAAATGTTTCAATTGTTGGTTTTTTGTCTGGATAGCGTTAAATTTATAGTCAGATGTCGCGGTGTTAATATTATTCCGCAGTAAGTTATTCGGTGGGCATATGCGTTTGAGTGCCCCTCCTGCGCCAGTTAACTCTTTGTCCTATAACGGATGGCTACGAATACAGTATGGCTTATTATTTATGTGGATATTTGATATGACAAAATGAGACATCAAGCATTAAAACGATGTTTCAAATGGTTTTTTTGAAAAAAAATAGCTGATTTAGTACGTATCGAATGTTCTATCCATAGTTTTTTTTGATGATAATCAGAAGAAAATGATATTTTTCAGTTAGAGATAAAACATCTATATTTACCGCATCAACATCACCTAGCAGTGATAGCGATGAAATATCTTCTTATATTTATGAAAGGGTTTATCTATGTCTAAGTCTCTAATTGTTATTACTGGTGCAAGTTCTGGTATTGGTGAAGCAACCGCTCGTAAATTATCAGCAGAAGGTCATCCTTTATTACTGTTGGCACGCCGAGTTGAACGTCTTGAGGCTCTGAATTTACCCAATGCAATGTGCCGTAAAGTTGATGTGACCGATGCAGCAGCATTTGCTGCTGCGGTAAAAGAAGCTGAAGCACAGTTTGGCCCTGTTGATTGCTTAGTTAACAATGCAGGCGTGATGTTACTGGGTTTAGCGCATGACCAAGATCCCGCAGAATGGAAAACTATGTTCGATGTGAACGTAATGGGTCTACTAAACGGTATCCATGTCGTACTAGCAGATATGAAAACACGTCAACACGGTACTGTGATCAACATTAGCTCTGTTGCTGGTCGCAAAACATTCCCAAGCCATGCCGCATATTGTGGTACTAAGTTTGCGGTTCATGCGATCACTGAAAATATCCGTGAAGAAGTGGCTGATGACAATGTACGTTTCATCACGATTGCTCCTGGCGCTGTAGAAACTGAGCTTCTTAGCCATACGACAAGTAACGACATTAAAGATGGCTATGAAGAATGGAAAGAAGGCATGGGAGGGGTGATTGCCCCTTCAGATATTGCGAATGCAATCAGCTATGCGTACCAACAACCACAAAACCTGTGTATCCGTGAGATTGTTCTAGCAGCAACCCGCCAACAACCATAATTTAGCCATGTTAATTTTGTGTTAGCTGTACCAAATTGTAAGAGTAAGTTCAGGTACTTACTTTTACTGACTGCTATATTCAAACAAGAAAGTCGAAACACGCCGCTTTGATTGCGCGTGTTTCACTTTATGACTGAATACAAGGAGCAGGTAGGGTGAGGCAAAAAGTTTGGTATTTCGATATATTGCGGTGTTTGGCTGCGGTGGCGGTTGTGGTTATTCATGTGCTGGGTCCGTATCGTGACGAACTGGGTATTATCCCGAACGGGGAGTGGATTACAGCAATAACGTTTAACAGTTTTAGCCGTTGGGCTGTGCCTATTTTCATTATGATCACTGGTGCATTAATGCTGAGTGATAAGCGTGAATTCGATACCAAATATTATGTCAGACGGCGTTTGGGTAAAGTGCTCTTACCTTTTATTGTGTGGTCTATCTTCTATGCTGGGTTGTCGGGTTTTACCCTCGCCGGATTTGATAGCGCAGTGGCACTCGATACATTGAAAGCTTTACCTGTTCACGAAACATATTATCACCTCGGCTTTTTCTACTACTTTATTCCGCTCTATTTTATTATTCCTCTGTTTCAAATATTTGTTCGTAAGTATGAACAAAGTACAGTGATTGGTATGACGTGCCTTTGGCTAACACTGACCACGCTATTCCTCTTTAAAATTGATGGTCCATGGAGTCAGGAGTTGGTGCTCTACAGTGGTTATCTATTGATCGGCTATTGTTTGTTTCAGTATCGCTGGCCACCGCTGATACTATTATTCCCCTTGGGTATCGCGGCATTATTACTCACCGACTACATGGTCGTGAGCAAGAGCTTGGCGTTGGGTGAATATACGGTGGGTCGATGGATGTCGTATAAAACGCTGAATACCGTGATCATTGCCGCGATGATATTTGCTGTATGTCAGCGTTATGGCGAGAATATGGGGAATTTTTGGCAGTCGAAATTTGCGTTTATCAGTAAATACAGCCTAGGGGTGTATTTGCTGCATCCTATTTTTTTATGGCCTGTTCGGGCGTTTGATCTGTATTTTACTCACCCAATAATCATGATTCCATTTTGGACGTTCATTTGTGGCGGTTTGGCCTTAGTATCCAGCTGGTTGTTGGCCAAAAGCCCTAAAACGGCATGGTTGGTCCCGTAGTCATAAAGCAAAGCGCAATGATGATAACGCGAGGGTGATTTGTACTGCGTTACCATCATTGTATTAGTCGATAGATGACGGCTTAATCTCGTTGTAAGGCGAAATGTAAAAAGTCTCTGCCTTTATACGTCATCGTGCCTTGATCGCCAGAGTTTAGTGCATGGTAGTAATGAATGCCTACCATGAATTCTCGTTTGGGCCCGCCAGCGGTTGGTTGAACATAAATCCAATATTCTTCGTTATCTTCTCCGACTTTTGCACCAATGATTGGAGAGCTTTGTTTGTCGAGAATCGTCACATTAAGGGTTTGTTCAACGGCATTTTCACCGATGACATGCCGGCGATAAAAGCGAACATAATAAAGAACTGAAAAAACCAGTAGCGTGATAATGACGAAAACAATCCATATCGGCATAACTCACCTCCTTGATAGTCAAATAAATGTGTGGATACAGGTGATAGAGCCACCATTATTGTTGAGTAGAACAGTAGTAAATATCAGAAGACGAGGAAATAGTGATCTGAAAGCACCTTTTGATGTATGAATATCTGAAAATTGGATCCAGACGTATATTTAATGCGCTCTGTTTCACGGTGAGCTTTTATCAAGCTGACCAGTAACGGAAAATATTGAATAATCAGATGACTTTCTACCTAGTGAAATTAATTTTTTGAAGGCTAAGCTAAAATCTAATGTAAATCAGTGTCACGATGCTTTGAATGGAATTTAAGTCGCTGTAAGGTAGAGAGAACAGGAAGAGAGGCTGCTTATGGCTAATATTGAAATGGTGGTAACGCGAACTCGACGTATTGAGCATTTATTACGTCAGCATTATCACGCTGAAGGAAAAGGACTGCATCAGTTAATTAGCAGTAGTGAAGAACGTTTACCGCATGAAATTGTGCCTAAGTTACGCTTTATCGCATCGGTTCGTAATAAAACGGTTCACGAAGATGGTTATCAACTTGATGACAAAAAAGGGTTTTTAGCTGCATGCAAGTTATGTGAAAAAGAGCTTACCCCGCGAAGTGGACGTTTTATATGGGGGGTAGCAGTATTTCTCGTATTCGGTTTTACAGCCCTCGCAATATGGTTTTATTCAGTCCATTGGCATCACATTAAGCTAGCACTTTAGGGTGCACCGATATCACGATCTCATTCTGAAGGCCCTGTTATTCAACAGAGCCTTTTTTTATCGTTATATTCATTTTTCTTACCCAAAAATGCTGACTACGGATTTATCCTGAAGGGTATTACGTCAAGATGCGTATGTCAGTGAGAATTGATGGATTTGCAGTCAAGACGTTGATTTAACAATATCGTTGCTCTGCATCATGAACAAACAGGTATCGGTTTTAAGAGTTAATTTCCCTTCGTTGCAGCTTAAATAGCATCATTCAGAAGAGGAATGATTGGAATGTGATATGGATGAGCAGTAGAAACAAAAATGGCGCCGAAAGGCGCCATTTTTATGGAATTTTTTTGAACTTAATAGATTACAGGCAGTGTCATCAGGCCCATTACTATTGCGATCATCACAAGTCCTTGTTTTTGAGAAGAAGTGAACATAGTAGGTCTCCTTGGTTAGCTGCTGTATTCATCTTGATAAAGAGAATAGCATCTTTTTTGGTGCTTAGGCAAGCCAAAGTTGACTTTTTGCATTAAAAGAGGGTTTTAACTGGAGTTAATTATCCACTTTGGCTCCTATAAACTGTATTTTTTAGTGTGTTCTTAATTTGAACGATTTGTTTTTTTGCTGCTGAGTTTTCATGTAACCTGTTGATTTTAAATGCTAATGTGGTATCCATTAATATTGCTTTTCGTCATGACAAAATTAACTATTTATTTATTGGATCATTATTGGGCTGGAGGTGGCTAGGTATCTTTTAGACGGGTTGGTATTTTGTAAAGATGGCATAATTAGATTTGTATTATATAAAACACGCAATAAACCACTGTTTTATTTCAGGTTGTTGAATTTAATGGCATGGTATAAAACGATGAGGCATGTTTGGTAAGCTTGGCTTGGGTTTTGGTGTTTATATTGGTCGTTATGCTTTTAAGTGATTGATTTTGATTGTTTGTTGTTATTGTTGTTATTGTTTATGTAAAGCGATTTAAGGCTGGTTTTTCATTGGAAGTCATACCAAATGATGAAGAATGTCAGGCGAGGAGAATACCAAGGCTTATTTTGGTGAGTTATCCAGATATTAGGTTGATTAAAGGCATAGTTTACTTGTTCGATGAGTATGTCGGGTCTACATAATGTCAGAGGTTTAAATATGCAGCTAAAGGTAGATATAGCTAAAATTCATAATGGTTTTTCTAGCGGGGTCTAGTTATGAAGGTATTACGCTAGACAATTGCGGTTGGGTTTCTACACTGTCTTGGCTTATAACTATATCGGTGATGCTATGTGGGTTTGGTTAGCCATCTCTCTATCGGGTTTATTACATATTAATGCGGCTTATCATGGGCCCAAATGGCAGTTTTACTTATTCAAGCCATTTACCATGGTGTTGTTACTGATTATTGCTTGGCAAACAGGGCTAGGCAGTTTCTATCAACAAGCCATTTTTGTTGGTTTGTTATTCTCTATCATTGGGGATGTGTTGCTAATGCAGCCCCAAAAGCGTTTTGTTCAGGGGCTCATCAGCTTCTTATTGGCCCATGTCGTTTACTCGGCGGCTTTCTGGAGTCAGCTTTCTGGCAGTATCGTGTGGTGGTTACCCGCGATGTTATTTGCTGGGGGGGTTATTGTCTTTTTGTTATTGCTGCCGTCTTTAGGGCGTTTAATCCTACCTGTTGCGGTTTATATCGCGATGATCACTCAAATGGCGTGGGCGGCGGGTGAGTTTTGGTTAACGGCTCAATCGACCGTTGGGCTATTGGCACTTGTTGGTGCGCTGATTTTTGTGGTGTCTGATATTTTATTAGCGATTGAGCACTTCCGTGGCTCTTTCAAGCATTCTGTCAGTGTCATAATGGGTACATACTTTTTGGCACAATCATTGTTTGTTGCTTCATTATTGCTATAAATCGTCTTGCTTTTATTAAACCGCTGTTATCAGCGGTTTTTTTATATCTAAAATAAAAGAAAGAAGAATACTCAATGCTCGGTCTATTGAGGTAAATAAAAGGAGCAATCAATGTCGACGCAATGGATTCAAGTGTACAGTGCGGCCAATAACCTAGAAGCACACAGTTTAAAAGGGATGCTGGAGAGTGCATGTATTGCTGTTAGGCTTACTGGCGAGAGTTTAGGTTCAGCTGTGGGGGAATTACCTGCAAATGCCGTTGAAGTCGGCTTATGGGTTGAACCAGAGTGTATTGCTCAGGCGGGTCGCCTACTGCAAGATTATGAACAGGCTGAATACCGTGATTGGATCTGTACGCAGTGTAATGAGACAAATGAAGGTCAGTTTGAAATATGTTGGCAGTGTGGGTGTGAAAAGCCGTAATAGTATAGATAGAAGCCAAATCATAACATGTACTTTAAATGCACTTAATTGTTTTGCATCAAATCAAAAAAAAATTAGCATGGTTTAATAGTTCAATACCCATAACGTAAAGAGTGTAATCATGAACCAATCAATTCACGCCCATACGGTACTTAATTTGTTGCTTGCAGAAGATGCAGAATACACCCTTGCTTCACTTAAGCATGCTGTTGAAGCAGAATATGGTGAAGGTGTACGCTTTTATACTTGTAGCCAACAAGACTTAACATTTGATGCGTTGTTGTCATTTTTGCTCGATCGTCAGAAAGTGGTACTTCAGGGTGACATGATTACAGCGAACCGTGAGCGTATGTGTAGCCATTAATGACGGCTTGAAAAATAGAACGGTTATATCGTAAATAAGGTGATGTTTTTTATCGTCACCTTTTTGTTCATTTGTTATACTCCGCCTTTCTTATTCAGCTGTTCAGCTGATTATGTATCTACTTCGAAATAATCTTACGATTTATCTCTGATTGAGGTTTACCCTGTGGAAATAATGTCTGCAGCGGTCATGTTATTTTTAATCATGGATCCGCTGGGTAATTTGCCGGTAATGTTGTCGATCCTGCGACATATCGAGCCGAAACGTCGCCGTATTATTATGGTACGTGAACTGTGCTTTGCACTGATCATTCTGTTGCTGTTTTTATTTGGCGGCAAACAGATGTTGTCATTTTTACATGTCTCGACAGAAACAGTCAGTATCTCTGGTGGCATCATACTGTTTTTGATCGCGATAAAAATGATCTTTCCACAACCCGGTGGAGTAACAGGGTTAGCGGCAGGTGAAGAGCCATTTTTAGTGCCGATGGCGATCCCGATGATTGCTGGGCCGTCAGTGTTGGCTTCTTTATTGTTATTGTCGAATCAAGATCCAACTCGGATGTGGGATTGGGTGCTAGCACTCTTGTTGGCTTGGGGTGCATCGTTTGTGATATTGATGTTCCACGAAGTTTTTAACCGTTTATTAGGCGAGAAGGGCTTAAAAGCGGTTGAAAGGCTAATGGGATTATTACTGGTGATGATTGCAGTGCAGATGTTCTTAGATGGTATACGCGCCTATTTATCTATTGGTTTGTAGTTATGGCGGGCTTGTAGTCATGACGGGTTTGCATTGAGTTGGAATCTGTAAAATCAGCTAATTGTGAAATGGGCAAGTATCGGTATTCGATGCTTGCCCATTTTTTTACATCATGTGTTTACGACGGATATCGAGCAGTGCAAAAACCCCGAAAATTAAAATTGACCACATTTCCCATTTTGACATATTAATCTTATCGCCAAATGCGCCGATAAAAATGAGCATTTGCAAACCATGCATCATGAAGAGGAATCCTGCCATGATGTAGAGTGCCATCGCTGCAACACCCGGAAACGGGGAGAAAATATTAATAATCAGTATTAGCCAAACAAAACCGATAGCGGCTTTAGCTAATGCAATGAGTGCTTTCATACTTTCTCTCTTTCAAATAGACGATAACAGACTTGGCCTGCTATCTTTTCACGATGTAAACGCCAGTGTGAAGGCGTTACGATCTCACCCAGTTCTTTCTCCGCTTCAATATAAATCATTGCATGGGGAGTGAGCCAGTTGTTGGCTTCCAATAGATCGATAATATTTTGTATCAAATCTTTACGAAAGGGCGGATCGATAAACACCAAATCATGGGGCGTGCCTGTTTGCGCTAAATATTTTAGACTATCGGTGTTTAGAACGTTGGCATTGGTGGCACCAATAGTCGTTAAATTCTGTTGTAGTTGATTTGCGGCTTTTTTGTCTAATTCAAGCATAGTGATGCTTTCGGCACCACGAGACAAAGCTTCAAAACTTAAACCACCACTACCAGTAAACAGATCAAGGCATTTAGCTTGATAAATGTCTTGAGCTAACCAGTTGAAAACAGTTTCCTTTACGCGATCAGTGGTGGGTCTTAAACCTTCAACGTCGTGGACCGGTAATTTACGTCCGCGCCACTGCCCACTGATGATTCTAACGAACCCATCTCGGCGATTATTTGGCATATTTCGGCCTGTTTGCTGCTTGTGTCTCGTCATAGATTTTTTTG
This sequence comes from Photobacterium frigidiphilum, assembly GCF_003025615.1. Classification (GTDB taxonomy): domain Bacteria; phylum Pseudomonadota; class Gammaproteobacteria; order Enterobacterales; family Vibrionaceae; genus Photobacterium; species Photobacterium frigidiphilum. Next base: position 66,617 of record NZ_PYMJ01000005.1, read on the forward strand.
ACCGTTTAGAAAATGATAGTATACACCTGTTTTTAGACTGCAAATTGTACCAATCAAGGGCTAGGATTTGCCAATGGCAGAGAAAAAGAAACGCGGATTATTTTCGTGGCTGGGTTTTGGATCTGAAGAGAAGACCGAGCAAACCGAACAAACGATAGAAAATCAAACAAATGAGGTGGATGTTGATTCACTGCAATCAACAGACGATAAGGAGAATAAAGAGGCTTTAGCTCAGCAAGAAGCTGATGCACTTGCACAAGTGAAAGCCGATGAAGAAGCTGAGGCACTCGCAATTGCCAAGGCCGAAGAAGAGGCAGAAGCACTTGCTGTAGCGAAAGCGGCAGAAGAAGCAGAAGCTTTAGCTGTGATAAAAGCGGAAGAAGCAGAGGCTGCAGCCAAGGCAGAAGCTGAAGCACAAGCAGCAAAAGCGGCTGAAGTGATCATTCACGAGCAAGAAAAACCTCAATCTGACGGATTTTTTGCTCGATTAATGCGTGGCCTAAAGAAAACCAAAACCAATTTTGGTTCAGGTTTCTTTGGTCTTTTCAGCGGTAAAAAAATCGATGATGAATTATTTGAAGAGCTAGAAGAGCAACTTCTTATTGCCGATGTTGGGATGGATACTACATTAAAAATTATCGAGAACCTGACAGACAAAGCCAACCGTAAAGAACTTAAAGACGGTGAAGCACTCTATGGTTTACTCAAAGAAGAATTGGCCGACATGCTGTCAACTGTTGAGCAGCCGCTGATTGTTGATACCACCCAAAAGCCATTTGTTATTTTAATGGTGGGTGTTAATGGTGTGGGTAAAACCACAACGATTGGTAAGCTAGCGAAGCAATTCCAGAGTGAAGGTAAATCTGTCATGTTGGCGGCGGGTGATACATTCCGTGCAGCAGCTGTTGAGCAGCTTCAAGTCTGGGGTGAGCGTAATGGCGTACCTGTTGTGGCTCAGCATACTGGTGCCGATAGTGCGTCTGTGATTTTTGATGCGATAGAATCAGCAAAAGCACGTAACGTTGATGTGGTTATTGCTGATACTGCGGGTCGATTGCAGAACAAAGGTCACCTAATGGAAGAATTACGCAAAATTGTACGCGTAATGAAGAAGGTTGACCCTGCTGCACCGCATGAAATTATGCTTACCGTTGATGCGGGTACTGGTCAAAATGCGATCAGTCAGGCTAAATTGTTTAGTGAAGTGGCACCAGTATCAGGTATTACGATCTCTAAGCTTGATGGAACGGCAAAAGGTGGTGTGATCTTTGCCATCGCAGATCAATTCAGTATCCCTATTCGCTATATCGGCATTGGTGAGGGTATTGATGACTTGCGTCCTTTTGTAGCAGATGAGTTTATTGAAGCACTATTTAGTGACGAGGAATAACGTGTGATTCGATTTCAGCAGGTAAGTAAAGCCTATCGTGGCGGTAGCCAAGCGCTACAAAAAGTAGATTTTCATCTGCGGTCAGCAGATATGGCTTTTTTAACTGGTCATTCTGGAGCAGGTAAAAGTACCCTGCTGAAATTGATTTGTGCCATAGAGCGACCAAGTGATGGTCATATCTTTTTTAATGGTCACGAAACAACACGTATCGACAATAAGCAGATACCATTTTTACGTCGTAATATTGGTATCATTTTTCAAGACCACAAATTATTGATGGACAGCAGTGTCTACGATAACGTTGCCTTACCTTTACGGGTAGAGCAAGTGTCTGAAAATGATGTGAAACGTCGTGTATCAGCAGCCCTGGATAAAGTGGGGCTGCTTGATAAAGCGCGTTGTTTACCGATTCAATTATCCGGCGGTGAACAGCAACGAGTCGGCATTGCTCGGGCTGTGGTTAACAAGCCCATGTTGCTATTAGCAGATGAACCTACGGGTAATTTAGATGCCGAATTATCACAACAGGTGATGCGTTTATTTGAAGAGTTTAATCGCGTTGGGGTATGTGTATTGATGGCGACACACGATACGTCGTTATTATCGACACATAATTATCGTCGATTAGATTTGCACCAAGGACATTTAAGGGAGCTTGCTCGTGGCGCGTAAACAAACTGGCTTTTTTACGATTCATAAACAGCAGTGTTTTGAAGCTCTGAATGATCTCTTTAAGCGTCCGTTAGGTAATATTTTAACACTCGCGGTCTTAGCGTTTGCTTTAACGTTACCTTCAACGTTTTATTTATTAGCGAAAAACGTCACCTTGGTGGCGCAGGCTTGGCAAAACCCGACACAACTTACGTTGTATTTAGATAATAATGCTTCAGAGCAAGTCGGCGCTGATTTTTCTGAGCAGTTACAGTCGTGGCCTGAAATCGAAGCGGTAACCTATGTTTCACCAGACCAAGGTCTTGAAGATTTCAGAGAGCATGCAGGTTTTGAGCAAGCACTCAGTTTACTGGATGAGAATCCATTACCTGCGGTCATTATTGTGCGCCCAGCACCTGATTGGCAAAATAATGAACAAGCAGCACAACTCGCCACTAAAATTCGCACCGGGCCTACGGTTGATGAAGTGCGATTAGACAGTGACTGGCTACAGCGGTTAGCTGCAATTCAGGATCTCTCTGTTACCTTGGCGTTACTGATGTCTGGGTTAATGCTGTTTGCGGTCTTTTTAATTGTGGGTAACACCCTACGTCTTCAAGTGTTGAATCAGAAAGATAGAATTCAAGTGATGAAGATGGTGGGGGCGACAGATAGCTTTATTCTGCGACCTTACTTATATGTAGGTGTTTGGTACGGCTTAATTGGAGCTGTTATTGCGTGGGTGCTTACGACAATAGTGACTATACTTCTTGACGGTGCGGTTGAAAAACTCGCGATGTTATACGACAGTAATTTTCGTTTAGTGGGTTTAAGTTGGGATGAAAGCCTGATTTTAATGATGACTGCGGCCTTCCTTGGATTGCTTGCTGCTCGCTTCTCTGCGGGGCGTCATTTGAAAGAAATTGAACCTATCTGACATTTTTTTGTTAGAAAATGGTGTAAATTACGCGGCTCGCTTGCAAAGCGACCTATTTTCTTGGCATTATTACAGGTTCAGATAACGTTATAGGTGTTCAGATAACGTTATATTGGTATAAAAAACACACGAGGTTTTTTTGAATGGCAAAAGAGATGTCTTCAATGGCTCTAATTTCTGCTGGTAGCTTGGATAGTTATATCCAGACAGTCAATAGACACCCAATGCTTACCGCAGAGCAAGAAAAAGAGTTAGCTGAACGTCTGCATTATGATGGCGATATTGAAGCTGCGAAAGGCTTGGTAATGTCACATATGCGCTTTGTTGTACACGTTGCTCGTGGCTATTCCGGTTATGGCTTACCAATAGCCGACCTAATACAGGAAGGCAACATCGGCTTGATGAAAGCGGTAAAACGCTTTAACCCTGAAGTAGGGGTTCGCTTGGTGTCTTTCGCTGTACACTGGATTAAAGCTGAAATACATGAATATGTTTTACGCAACTGGCGTATCGTGAAAGTTGCGACAACCAAAGCGCAGCGTAAACTATTCTTTAATCTACGTAAGTCAAAAAAACGTCTGGGTTGGTTTAACAACGCAGAAGTTGAAATGGTTGCAGAACAGCTGGGTGTTAATCCATCTGAAGTACGCGAGATGGAATCACGTTTAGCAGCACAAGATCCCGCATTTGAACTGCCAAATGAAGATGATGATCGTGATGCAGGCTACACTGCTCCTGTCTATTTCCTTGAAGATAAAGCTTCTGATGTTGCTTTAAGTTATGAAGAAAATAACTGGGAAAACCATACTAACAACCGTCTATCTAATGCATTAGCAGGATTGGATGAGCGCAGTCAGCACATTGTGCGATCTCGTTGGTTAGATGATGAAAAGACGACCTTACAAGATTTAGCTAATCACTACGGTATATCTGCCGAAAGGGTTCGCCAGCTTGAGAAAAACGCCATGAAGAAGCTGAAAGAAGCAGTAGGCGATTTTTACTAGGATCGACGTGATGACGATGATCTAGATCGTTATAAGCTATCCACAAGCCGTAAAATAAAAACCGACTTATCATAGTCGGTTTTTTTGTGGCTAAAATTCGGTGCGTAACTTTTTCTAACGCATTGAATTTATCGATCTGTTGGTGCTTTCACCTTGAAGTATCATCAAATTATGCTGATAAACGGTGCTATTCCGGTTGGGATATCTTTGGGGATGTTTTTGAGATGTAACTCACGTTTGTGAATATACCTGTGGGCTATATAGCTAGTTATGCACAGCTTATGATCGGATCCTCACTACATGTAGTGGATCCTTTTATCTGAAAACACATTATCAACGCAATCCACAGGCTTTTCCACAGCTGGTTGTTTTTTGTTCGTCTTGGTTGCAAGGTAACACTTCTGTTTTTTTAAAGCCCCGTGACACCTACCATAGCGGTAAACTTTATAGTGTGGATAAGCCCCTACATTCTGTGCAAGGTTGTGAGTAACTGAGTAAGGTACAATACGTAACAAGGATATTTCCTTATTCATGTTATCGGCGGGATCCTAAAACGGAGGATCGTCACACTTTGATAATGGGGAAGATCGATATCGACTATCAGAACCAAGAGGCTGACAATGGAACAGTTCGAACATATTTCAGTTGATCAAGCATATAGCTTATTGCAACAAGAGGATTCACCGGCAGTGTTAGTGGATATTCGTGACCCTCAATCATTTGGGCTAGCACATCCTGAAAATGCTTATCATCTGACGAATGACACCATGGTTGAATTAATGAATCAGGTTGATTTTGAACAACCTGTGATTGTGATGTGCTATCACGGCATTAGCAGCCAAGGTGCTGCGCAATATTTGATTAACCAAGGGTTTGAAGCGGTGTATAGTTTGGATGGTGGCTTTGAAGCTTGGCGTCGTCAGGCTTTACCAATTATTCAACAGATCGGTTAATGGTAACTAATTGCCGATCTGATACTTTGTCGGAGTAAAAGATGCATCGATTAGCTGGATTCCATAATCCTCGTCAGGCGCAAGCGTTTATCGATTATATGGCGTCGCGTGGTATTACACTGTCTTTAGCATCTGAACCTGAAGGTGTTTTTGCCATCTGGTTAGTTGATATCCAACATCAGGTTGAAGCAGAGTCTGAACTCAATACTTTTTTGAGTAACCCGAATGAATCTAAGTATCAAGCCGCATCTTGGGATGTAGCTGAAAGCCGTACGGCAAAATTCAATTATCGTAGCCCGAGTTTAATGGGGATGATTAAATCACAGGCAGGACCGTTTAGCTTATCGGTTATGGTGGTGGTTATCGCGATTTATGTATTGTGGTTCTTCGGTCTACAGCAGCCGATTTTTGATCTATTCCATTTCCCATTTATGGATGGCGATCAGTGGCAAGTGTGGCGATTTTTCTCACACGCTTTGATTCACTTTTCTGCCTTACATATTATTTTTAACTGCTTGTGGTGGTGGATCCTCGGCGGGCAATTAGAGCGACATAGCGGCAGTGCAAAACTGGTTCAAGTCTTTTTGATATCAGCGTTGGTATCAGGGTTTGCTCAATTTTGGCTTCATGGTCCTAATTTTGGTGGTTTATCTGGGGTTGTTTACGCCCTAATGGGCTACATCTGGTGGATGGGTTGGTTAGCACCTAAACGGGATCTTACCATGCCAAAAGCGTATGTCGGTTTTATGTTGGCATGGCTGGTGATTGGATTTGCTGAGCCGATGGGAATGTCGATAGCGAACATGGCACATTTATTTGGCTTGATCAGTGGGTGTTTAATCGCACTGGTTGATGCGAAATTTGGAAAGTCGAACCACCAATAATCCCCTTCCTCTAAAGATTAATGTCATTCCATTTCCTGTTGCGAATGGCATTAGTCTCTGATTTCAAAAGCACTTCTATTTATTTGTCTGCTTTTTAAGGCAAGATGTCTCATTTTTGAAAAATAAATCTTCGTTTATGATTGTTTTCACATCTTTATCTTTTCATTCGCGTAATAATCCGCGCTAATTGAGCGAAATCGATTGTTTTGCTCGTTTATAGCTTGCGTTCGCGCAAAAATCCATCGCTGAAGCAACAATTTGTTAAAAGCAATATCGTGACAACAGTACTCTGTTTAAAAATCGTCCTTGCTAAAATAACAATAACTTTTAAAGGAACACCTTATGTTTGGCATCTTTAAACCCGCGGTTCATACTGCGCAACTGTCTGGTGGACAAATAGATCCTGTCTATAAACGTCTACGTTGGCAACTCTTTATGGGTATTTTCTTTGGCTATGCCGGGTATTATCTAGTCCGTAAAAACTTCAGTTTGGCCATGCCTTTCTTGATTGAAGAATATGGCTATAGCCGTGGTGACTTAGGTGTTGCTTTGGCTGCTGTTTCTATTGCTTATGGTTTATCCAAGTTCTTAATGGGGAGTGTGTCAGACCGTTCTAATCCGCGCTATTTTATGGCGGCAGGTTTGACCATGTCGGCGTTAGTGATGTTGTGCTTTGGCTTTATGCCTTGGGCAACAAGCAGTATTAGTGCCATGTTTATCTTATTGTTCCTGAACGGTTGGTTCCAGGGCATGGGATGGCCAGCTTGTGGCCGAACAATGGTGCACTGGTGGTCACGCAAAGAACGTGGTGAATTAGTCTCGGTTTGGAACGTCGCGCATAACGTAGGTGGCGGTTTAATCGGTCCAATGTTCTTATTGGGTTTATGGGCATTTAACGATGATTGGCGTACGGCATTTTATGTACCTGCATTCTTCGCGTTGTTGGTTGCAGCTTTCACATTAATCACCATGCGTGATACACCGCAATCTTGTGGTTTGCCTGCCATTGAAGAATACAAAAACGATTACCCAGATAACTACGATGAATCACATGAAAAAGAGATGACCGGCAAGGAAATCTTCTTCAAGTATGTATTTAACAACAAATTATTGTGGTTTATCGCCATTGCAAACGCATTTGTTTACTTGATTCGTTATGGCGTACTTGATTGGGCCCCTGTGTACTTAAGTGAAGTGAAAGACTTCTCAGTAGATAAGTCATCTTGGGCATATTTCCTTTATGAGTGGGCGGGTATTCCAGGCACATTATTGTGTGGTTGGATGTCAGATAAATTCTTTAAAGGTCGCCGTGCACCTGCAGGCATCTTATTTATGTCACTTGTAACGATTGCGGTATTGGTTTACTGGTTTAATCCTCCGGGTAACCCAATGATTGATATGGCAGCACTGGTTTCTATCGGCTTCCTTATTTATGGCCCGGTAATGCTTATTGGTCTGTATGCGTTAGAGCTAGCACCTAAGAAAGCGGCGGGTACGGCAGCTGGCCTTACAGGTCTGTTTGGATACCTTGGTGGTGCGGTAGTAGCAAATATCGTATTAGGCTATACCGTTGACCACTTTGGTTGGGATGGTGGCTTCATGGTGCTGACTTCAGCCTGTGGTTTGTCTATCTTCTTCCTCGTGTTGGCATTGATGGGTGAAAACAAAGAGCATGAGAAACGTGCCATTGAGCGCGCACAACAAAATGCATGATTAAGATCGCCATCATTGGCATCTTTCTACCGCTGTAGGTAATATGTTAAGGCTCCGCATTCGCGGAGCCTTGTTGTAACCAGGAGCAGCGTTAGCAGTGAAGCAAAGCAAACGACATCAAGAAATTATCGACATCGTTAAAACTCAGGGCTATGTCAGTACTGATGACCTGGTTGAACGTTTTAACGTGAGTCCTCAAACAATCCGACGAGATCTGAATGAGCTCGCCGCCGAAAATAAGATTCGTCGTCATCACGGCGGAGCAACCATTCCATCCAGTTCCGTTAATACGTCTTACAACACGCGTAAAGTCATGCAGCTGGTTGAAAAAGACCGCATTGCAGAAGCCATGGCTGAGCATATTCCCGATGGGGCCACGCTGTTTATTGATATTGGTACAACGCCTGAAGCTGTAGCCCGTGCGCTGCTTAATCATAACGATTTACGTATCGTGACGAATAACTTGAATGTCGCCAGTGTATTAACGGGGAAAGATGATTTTCGCGTTATCTTAGCGGGTGGTGAAGTACGTAACCGCGACGGTGGTATTGTGGGGGAAGCAACCCTCGATTTCATTTCCCAGTTCCGGTTAGATTTCGGCATCATGGGGATCAGTGGTATTGATCTTGATGGCTCATTGCTTGATTTTGATTACCATGAAGTACGCGTGAAACAGGCGATTATCGAAAACAGTCGCTGCGTGATGCTGGGTGCCGATCATACTAAATTTGGTCGTAATGCGATGGTGAATCTGGGTGATATTAGCCAAATTGATATGCTGTTTACCGACGAACATCCCCCTGAAGCGTTAGCGAAGCTGATTACTGAGCATGAAATCCATATGGAAGTGGTTGGTCAAAACAACGCTCCAGATTGATCATAAAAAGCGATAACGAAAAGAGATAATCGATACGAAATTGTGTCGTTCAGCTTTCATGGACGGACTGCCAGCAATGGCAGTCCGTTTTTTATGGGTATTATTTGACGAATTGGTCATATTTTTATAACAAATCGCAAATAATAATGATGATCTTGAGTTAATTGTCAGTTATGATGCTCGATATCGAATCAAAACGAACATTTTGATGTTCGCGTTGGTTTCGAATTATCAAAATCAAGCATATTATGGGATAGGTGGATGGCATGACGGCAGAAAACACGCAGATTTTGGATCTAATTGTAGTAGGTGGTGGTATTAATGGCGCAGGTATTGCCGCTGATGCTGCTGGACGAGGTTTGACTGTCGGTTTATATGAAGCTGATGATTTTGCTTCTGCTACTTCTTCTGCGAGTTCGAAGCTTATCCATGGTGGTCTTCGTTATCTTGAGCACTATGAATTCCGTTTAGTTGGCGAAGCACTGGCAGAGCGTGAAGTGCTATTGAAAAAAATTCCTCATATTGCGCGCCCTATGCGTTTTCGTTTGCCTCACCGCCCACACCTTCGTCCGGCTTGGATGATCCGTGCTGGCTTATTTATGTATGATAACTTGGGTAAACGCACGACATTACCTGCAAGTCATGGTCTTAAATTTGGTCAAAATTCAGTATTAATTCCAGAAATAACCAAAGGGTTCGAATACTCAGATTGCTGGGTAGATGATGCGCGTTTGGTACTTTTAAATGTAATGGAAGTGGCTGAAAAAGGCGGTGATGTGCGTAATCGTTGCCGAGTTGAAAAAGCGGTACGTGACGGTGAATTTTGGCTGGTGACCATTCGCGATGTCCAAACGAACGAAATATTTGTACGTAAATCACGTGCGCTGGTGAATGCGGCTGGCCCTTGGGTGAAAGCGTTCTTCGATAACAGCATGGAAGAAGTGTCTCCGCGCAATATTCGCTTAATTAAAGGTTCACACATTGTCGTGCCACGTGCACACGATGAACCGCAAGCGTATATTTTGCAAAATGAAGATAATCGAATTGTTTTCGTTATTCCTTATTTAGATCGTTTTTCGATTATTGGTACGACAGATGTTGAATACAATGGTGATCCTCGTAATGTGGCAATTGATGACAACGAGATCGACTACTTATTAAAAGCTTACAACACCAATTTTGTGAAAAAGCTGGATCGTACTGATGTGGTATGGACCTACAGTGGCGTTCGTCCGCTATGTGATGACGAATCAGACTCACCCCAAGCAATTACCCGTGATTACACCTTGGAGCTTGAACAGCAAGCGAATAACGCCCCTTTATTATCGATTTTCGGGGGCAAGCTAACCACATACCGTAAGCTTGCTGAGGCTGCGATGACTAAGCTATCGCCTTTCTTCTCCAACATGGGCCCAAGTTGGACCGCTGATTCGTATTTGCCGGGTGGTGAAGCGAACTTTAGCATCCCACAGCTGGCCAAGAAGCTGCAACAGCAGCATGCATGGTTATCTGCCTTTACGTGTGAGCGTATGGCAACGAACTACGGTAACCGAGCGGTGAGATTGTTAGAGGGAGTCAATGGTGAAGTCGATATGGGGCAGCACTTTGGTGAAGGCCTTTATGCTCGCGAACTCGATTACATGATTGAGCAAGAATTTGCGCAAAATGAAATCGATGCATTGTGGCGTCGTAGTAAATTAGGTTTGTATCTAAATGATGAGCAAATCGCAGCGGTGGCACAGTACATTACGGATAAAGCACTATCTATTGCGGCTAAAAAATTAGAAGCGAATGTCGCGGCATAAGCGATAGATGGGTTAAAGCTGGCTAAGGTTATGTGCTTGCTGCTTGATAAATAAAAAATAGATATGTAAAAGGCGCTCATTGAGCGCCTTTTTTTATTGCCGGTCATAAATTTTATAACGACTATCAGCGGTTATTGGTACAGATACTTCGTAAACAATAACTCTGTTACCAGTTTTTGTCGGGTCTCTGTGATCAGCAGTTCATTCACTTTGGCTAGGCAGGCTTGCCGAATTTCTTCACGCCCCGCCAATGATTTCACTTTTGCTTCTGGCTGTTGACCAATGATGTTGATAATGGCATCACGAATTAATGGCGTATGATGCTCCACCTGTTTGATTAAGCTGGGATCAGATACCATTAAATCGATTTGTAACCGCAAATAGCCAAGTTTTTTACCCTGAGTAACGTAGTTGGTCGTTATGTCGGGGGTTAAGGTGTAATAAGAATAATTAGGCTGCGACAGGGGTACATCTGCTGCTGCAACATACTGGGTAGCTAGAAAACTAGCCAAAAAAAGGGTGAAGCCAAAGATTGTCGATTTCATCATTACACTCATGGGTTTATCTGAATTTGTCGCAATGAATTGCTATCTTTCGACCGTAACGATATTCCTACTCGTTACGGCTTGCTACAATAGCAGATCATCATGGTAATAAATTAACCGCATTCTACCAAGCTATTTTAATCATAAGCTTGTAGCGAACGAATTGGAAAGATGTCGAAATTCAAGCAGTTGTATAAACCATTATTGGATAATGCGCAGTGGGAAACACCCCTTTCACTCGCGATAGAAGGCACAGCGTTTGGGCATTGGTTGCTTGAACCTAATTCATTATCACGCCGACTTCAGCGTCATTGCGATGAATTTACCGTGTCGCTCATTGAGCAGAAGAAAATCGATAGTACGATGCTATCGGCTGATGAACGTGAGTTGATCGGTGATGTTGATTGTCTATTGCGTAAAGTTGTTTTGATGGGAGACGGACAACCGTGGGTATTTGCTCGTACTTTAATTCCGCTATCCACCCTTACTGGGCAAGAGAGTGATCTTGAACAATTGGGTGAGATGCCATTAGGCTTTCGGGTATTTACCGATCGTAGTGCGCGTCGTGATGCATTGGAAGTTGCGAATACAGGAACACAAGCACAGCCACTATGGGCTCGCCGTTCACGTTTATGGATAAATAACAAACCGTTGCTGGTTGCTGAATTATTTTTGGCACAAGCCCCAGTTTATTCAAAGGAGAGACAATGTTAGCAATGACTAAGGCGAAAGCATTTTGTCAGCTGGCACGATTTGATCGCCCTATTGGTAGTTTACTTTTGTTATGGCCAACGTTGTGGGCACTGTTTTTAGCCGCAGATGGTTTACCCAATACACATGTGCTGGTGGTTTTCGTGCTTGGCGTTGTTTTTATGCGCGCGGCTGGCTGTGTGATTAATGATTTTGCTGACCGTAATTTTGATGGCCATGTAAAACGCACAGCTAAACGACCAATGCCATCGGGCAAGGTGTCGGAACGTGAAGCGCTCGGATTATTCGGCCTATTGGTATTAGTGTCGTTTTTATTAGTACTGACCATGAATAACTTAACGATTATGCTCTCTGTGGTTGGGCTAGCATTGGCTGCCGCTTATCCATTTATGAAGCGTTATACCCATTTACCGCAGCTGGTACTTGGTATGGCATTTGGCTGGTCAATTCCAATGGCATACGCCGCACAAGCGGGTGAGTTACCTGTTGTTGCATGGTTATTATTTACCGCCAATATATTGTGGACGATTGCTTACGATACTCAGTATGCCATGGTCGATCGTGATGACGATTTAAAAGTTGGCATCAAATCCGCCGCTATTTTATTTGGTCGCTTTGATAAGATTATTATTGGTGTATTGCAGTTAAGCACTTTAGTGATCATGATTTTGATTGGACATAGCCTCGATTTACATCAAGTTTATTATTGGTTCTTATTAATGGCGTCAGGCTTGTTTGTGTATCAGCAACGACTGATTGGAAGTCGTGAACGTGAACCGTGTTTTAAAGCATTTTTAAATAATAACTATGTTGGCATGCTGATATTTTTAGGTATCGCCATTAGTGTGATGATGCAATAAATAACGATATTGAGCGGCCTGTATGCGCAAAGCCTTTTGAAGTTACTTAGATATACATTATAAAAAAGCACCTATAGGTGCTTTTTTATTGTTTGTGATTTGTGTAAATCGTCATTGTTACAGTGGCTGTACAGCTTTTTAATTAAAAAACACCATCAAACTAAGAAACGTCTATTTCTTGTTATTAAACGGGCATTGCTTTAATGAATCATTAACTTAGCTGAAGCCTATCAGTTCTGGGGTGTAGGCTGGTTTTTAGCGAGACCAATAAAATGGTACAGCTTTAGAGGTTTTATATACCAGTAACCTAAAAGCTTGCGTTTTTAGACGTATCGTAATGAATACGGCGGTTGCCAGCTAGTCGCTAGTACGTTGTCAGGGCTGATGTACATGTTTAGGACGACTAGGAACCCCATAACCCAAAAGCTTATAAAATGCTTAAGAGAAATCGCAGGTAAGAAAAAAGCTGGCAATGCCAGCTTTTCGTTTAAAGGTGTATCTCAGCGTATTAACAGTGAATTGAATTACGCTTTTTCATCGCGATTCATTACCGCTTGAATGGTTAATTTCACTTCAGGTGAAACCAATGCCGTTAATTGATCGGCAAGGTTTTCTACTTGGCGAGACACCGCATGACATTCATCATTGAGGTAACCTTCTTTGCGTAGCGTTTTCACTAATATCGCGAAGACACCTTTGTCGAAAAATTCTGGTGCATTAATCCCGTGTAAGCGACTTAAACGTTGTGCCATCATTTGGCTTTGCTGTTCTAAATCACTCTTCATCATTTGAGGATCTGCATGCAGTAGCGTTAAGGTGATGGTATAGCGTTGCAACGTTTCAGTGATCGTACGGGCTAACAACTGTAGCGGTCCAATACGGGCATTATTCATCGAGATAGTGTCACCATCACTTAATAGTAAACGCTGACGAACCAGCTCACTAATGATGGAGTCAATAACAGCATTCAGTTCATCTTTCTCAAAGCGTAAGAATAACTCAGCTTTTAAGAATGGATACAGTAACTGCACTTGTTCATAAAGCTTATCTTTGGATAAGCTTTGATGCTGAACGATGATGTGTGCAATTAAAGACGGCAACGCAAACAAGTGAATAATGTTATTACGGTAGTAAGTCATCAAAATAGATTGTTGACGATCAAGCGAAATAACCTCACCTAAACCATCACGCTCTACAATGAACTTGTCCATTTCTAGTGCGTGTTCGACCAAGGTTTTTGCATCTTCGTCTGGCATCGTACATTGTGATGAATATGATGCGTTACGCAGAATTTGCAGGTAACTATCAATCTGCTGTTCAAGTTCTTCACGGCTAAGTGCACGCTGACGAGATGATAATAATGCTAATGCACACAATGTGAGGGCATTGGTCGCAGCGGCATCATTAATGTGTGTCATCATTTTAACGGCAAGATCGTTCACCACGGGATTTAGCCAGCTTGGTTTTTGTGGTTCGATTGGGTCAATGTCATCATGCCATGTTGGCACGTTATCATTGAGGTATTGATTCAGCGGAATTGGCTCGCCGAAATTCACATAACCTTGCCCAAAATTACGCAATTTACGTAATGTACGTAAAATTTGACCCAGATTTTCTTTTTCTTTGCGCTTACCTTGTAGCTCTTTTGCGTAAGTGGCCACTTCCATAACGTGTTCATAACCGATATAGACCGGTACCAATGTAACAGGGCGATTTAAGCCTCGTAACATCGCTTGAATTGTCATTGAAAGCATACCTGTTTTCGCAGGTAGTAAACGTCCGGTACGTGAACGACCACCTTCACTGAAGTATTCGACGGAATAGCCTTTCGCAAAAAGCTCTGCTAGGTATTCACGAAAAACCGTTGAATATAGGCGGTTACCTTTAAAACTACGGCGTATGAAGAAGCCACCACCACGGCGGAAAATCGGTCCAGCAGGGAAGAAGTTCAGGTTAATACCCGCAGCAATGTGTGGTGGTACTAAGCCTTCTTTATACAAAACATAAGATAAAAGTAGATAATCCATGTGGCTACGGTGACACGGAACATACACGATTTCGTGACCATCTTGTGCCAACTTGCGTACTCGCTGAGCGTTGTGAATATTCAGCCCTTGATAGAGTTTATTCCACAACCAACCGAGAAAACGTTCGGCGTTTTTAATCAGTGAATAAGAGAAGTTAGCCGCAATTTCTTCCATCATGTCGATGGCTTCTTTACGGACTTTTTCTACCGGCACATCACGGCTTTCAGCTTCTTCACGAACCACTTTTTCGATAGCTTTAGATGCCAGTAAGCGTTTGAATAAGGCTTGGCGATCGGGTAAGCGTGGGCCTGAAGCCGCAATTTGTTGGCGAGAGAAATGAATCTTTGCCACACGTGCTAATTTTTGCGCGATTGCGTCATCAGTGCCGTGATTATCTGCCATATAACGCAATGATACAGGCGTGCTTAAACGTACCAAACAATCACGTCCATGACCCAAAATAGCGGTAAATTTCTCAGGACCATTGAGTGGGCGCAGTACTGGCCCTCTGTGGCTTTCTTTACCTGGCTTTCGTCCCCATAAAATAGAGGCAGGAATGAGCTGAATATCGAGCTCAGAATCTTGCTTATGCTGCTCAAGTAAACTGGTGAATAACTGAAGTGATTCTTTCGGTAATTCTCGATCGGTACCAAAAATACTTGGACCGTTTGCTACGAAAACATACCGCGAGAATTTTTGACCACCAATTTCAAGTGGTGTCAGTGGGTCGGGTAGACCTAGTTCTTGGGTGCTGCTACGCAGTGTCATCAGATCCGTATTTGAACGGAAAGGTAAGATATAAACGATTGGTCGTTCGATATCTAACTCTAAATCTGTAACGGGATCGGATGGAATTGAATTGGTCTTAACCAACACGGAAAGCGGCAAATTCAATAATTTTTGATAGATTTTCTGCCAACTTGACATATCTTTTACTAGCCTCGAATTCTTAATGCGTGGCAAGGATAGCAGAAAATGGCTGCTTTCATGCAGCGAAAATGCGAGATATTGATATCAAATTATGATTTTGAATAATCTTTTATTCTATTTATTATTTCATTGATAATCTTTGTTTGAGCATGGCTAATTTTAACGATCTAATCACAGTAATTAATTAAATATTTGCGTTAATTTGAACGCTTTTACTGTATTAAATCGTTGTGCTTTCTATACGGATTGGTCTTTTCGTGAACAATTAACTTTTCAAGCCTGTAAACACTGGATATACTCACAGTAGACTGTATAAACAAACAGGGTGAATCATGAAGCCGTTAACGCCGCGCCAACAAGAAGTCTTTGATTTGATCAAAGCAAAAATCGAAGATAGTGGGATGCCGCCAACACGTGCTGAGATCGCTCGTGAATTGGGGTTCCGTTCAGCGAATGCTGCCGAAGAACATTTAAAAGCTTTGGCACGTAAAGAAGTAATTGAAATTGTGCCGGGTGCATCACGAGGTATTCGTGTGTTACTCCATGATGAAGTTGAGGCAAAAGGCTTACCATTAATTGGTCGTGTTGCTGCTGGTGAACCTATTTTGGCTCAAGAGCATGTTGAAACGCATTATGAAGTTGATCCAACCTTATTTAAGCCGCGCGCTGATTTTTTATTGCGTGTAAATGGCATGAGTATGAAAGACATCGGTATTATGGATGGCGATTTACTTGCTGTGCATAAAACCCAAGATGTTCATAATGGGCAAGTGGTTGTTGCTCGTGTTGATGATGATGTAACAGTAAAGCGTCTTGATAAACAAGGCTCGCAAGTTTTGTTGCATGCTGAAAATGAAGATTTTGCTCCGATTGTTGTTGATCTTACTCATCAGCAATTGACGATTGAAGGCATTGCTGTTGGTGTTATTCGTACTGCTGACTGGATGTAATCGATCCTTGTAAATGTTAATTAATCATTATGTTTTGCATTAGTATCGAGAATACTTTGCAAAACTTAATGATAGTCATTATCATCTAATTCATATCACATGGAGATGATAATGGTTAATTCCTCTCGATATCGCATACCTTCTGAATTGCTGCAGCCGTTATGGCTTAGAAGCCGAGAAAGTTTGGCTGATGATGGACTTATTTATGATCCCATCGCCGCTGCTGCGTGTAGCCAGTGCCATCTTGTTCCTGATTGTCTGGCTGGCAATGTTTCTGAACGTCAATTACTGCATGCCACGCTTACCTTACAGTGTGATAAACAAGTCTTGAAATTTCTTCGCCGTCATCCCAATGGTTTTATTATCAATGTTGGGGCGGGGCTTGATACCCGTTTTTATCGTTTAGATAACGGCCGTTGTCGTTGGTTTGAATTAGATACCGATGAGAATCTTTTATGGCGTGAGAGGCTTTTTCATCGCAGTGATCGGTATACCATGCAACGTGGCTCCGTTACCGATTTATCATGGCTAGCGTCACTACCGACTCAGAAAAATACCCCCGTTTTATTGTTGTGCGATCAAGCACTATTGAAATGTGAAAGCCAAGAGTTAGCCACTTTTATTCAGCGTATTGGCTGCCACTTTAGTCAAATTGAAGCCTGTTTAGTTCTGGCAGGTGATCGTTGTGATTCTGCATTAGCTAAAAAGATGGGGGCTGAACAATATAGTCACGGGTTTAAAGACCCAGCACAGCAAGTATTGAATTGGTTGCCATGGGCTGAATTAATCAGTCGCTATAGTCCGCTAGATCATGATTGTCCGCGTTGGCGATCTTGGCAGCGTTGGATCGCAAGAATGCCAAGTTTGAAATACCGAGTTACCCCAGTATTGGTGCACATTCGCTTCTAGATCGTGACTTTTAGCGTCATATTTCCTTTTGTTACTGATTTAGTATCTATTTTTTCTACGTTCATGCCGGATTAATTTTTTATTAGTAATTCTTTGCTCATTTCTTCTGTTTTGTCCTAAGTTAAATGTAAACAAAGTGTTAATCATCGTTTGAGTGTTACGCGTGAACGGGCTGATTTTCGCTATAAGTTAGTGTTTTCATTGAACAGTTCTTGATGAATGTCAGGATGACAAAAGGAGAGGTCAGGGAGATGATTCGTCGACTGATCAGCGTATTATTGTTAAGTATTTTGGCATTGCCTGTGGCTGCCGAAACGAAAAGTATGCCGTTAAACATGACCCAAGGGGTTACCCGGGTTAGCCAACAAGTCTATGACCTACACATGACCATTTTTTATATTTGTGTGGTCATTGGTATTATTGTTTTTGGCATCATGTTTTGGGCCATTATCCATCATCGGAAATCGCGTGGTGCGGTCGCTGCCTCGTTTCATGAAAGCACCAAAGTCGAAATACTCTGGACCATCATTCCTTTCGTTATCCTTATTGCCATGGCCATTCCTGCTACAACAACCCTGTTAGCAATGGAAGACACGTCAGAATCGGATATCACCATTCAAGTAACAGGCTCTCAATGGAAGTGGCATTACAACTACTTCAACGAAGATGTCGATTTTTACTCACTATTGGCAACCTCTTCTGCGCAAATTAAGAACGAACGAGATAAACGTGAAAACTACTTACTTGAAGTTGATCGCCCTCTAGTTGTGCCTATTGGCAAAAAAATCCGGTTTCTTATTACCTCTCAAGATGTAATTCATTCTTGGTGGGTACCTGCGTTTGCGGTTAAAAAAGATGCTAACCCTGGTTTCATTAATGAGGCCTGGACACGTATCGATAAGCCCGGTATTTACCGTGGGCAGTGTGCCGAGCTGTGTGGGAAAGACCACGGCTTTATGCCCATAGTGGTGATTGCCAAATCTCAGAGTGATTATGATTCTTGGCTAAAAACAACCAAAGCCACTCAGCAAGCAGCGTATGAAGAAGAGCAACGTTTATTGTCAATGCAAATGCCGATGGAAGAGCTCATGGCGTTGGGTGAAAAAACCTATCTCGCGCGCTGCTCTATGTGTCATCAACCAACGGGTGCTGGTATTCCAGGGGCATTCCCAGCGTTAGCTGGGCAAGGTATTTCGATTGATCCGGCTAAGAAATTAGAGCATATCAGTATCGTTGTTCATGGCAAAAAAGGGACAGCAATGCAGGCATTCGGGCCTCAGTTAAGCCTGAAAGAATTAGCCGCTGTTATTACCTATGAGCGAAATGCGTGGGGTAACGATACGGGTGAAACCATACAAGCTGCAGAAGTGCAGGCTGTGCTCAACGGCAAAGAGCTTTAAGGGAGCAACAGACAATGACGGATATGTTACGAGAAGAAGTTAAAACTGACGTTGAAGACAGCAACTCAAACAGCAGTATCTTAGAAGACGGCTCGTTAAAGAACGGTTTTTCAGATGATCAACATTCACAACACCATCATCAACCTACCGGTTTTAAACGCTGGCTGTTTACGACCAATCATAAAGATATTGGTTCGTTATATTTAATCTTCAGTTTTGCCATGTTTTTAACTGGCGGAGCGATGGCAATGGTAATTCGAGCTGAACTATTTCAGCCCGGATTACAATTAGTTGAACCCAACTTCTTTAATCAAATGACCACTGTCCATGGCTTGATCATGGTCTTTGGTGCTGTAATGCCGGCTTTTACTGGGCTGGCTAACTGGATGATTCCAATGATGATTGGTGCGCCAGATATGGCGTTACCAAGAATGAATAACTGGAGCTTCTGGATTCTACCGTTTGCATTTACGTTGTTGCTATCATCGCTGTTTATGGAAGGGGGCGGTCCTAATTTTGGTTGGACGTTCTACGCACCACTGTCGACCATGTATAGTCCTGCTAGTACGGGGTTATTTGTTTTTTCTATTCATATCATGGGGATAAGTTCAATTATGGGGGCGATCAATGTGATTGTGACCATTATTAACTTACGAGCTCCGGGTATGACTTACATGAAAATGCCTTTGTTCGTATGGACGTGGCTGATCACTGCTTTCTTATTAATTGCCGTTATGCCCGTATTGGCGGGTGCCGTAACCATGATACTGACTGATAAATATTTCGGGACGAGTTTCTTTAATGCGGCGGGTGGCGGCGATCCGGTGATGTTCCAGCATATCTTCTGGTTCTTTGGTCATCCCGAAGTCTACATCATGATTTTGCCGAGTTTCGGTATTATTTCGGCCATTATTCCTGCCTTTTCGCGTAAAAAACTCTTTGGCTATAGCTCAATGGTGTATGCAACCGCGTCGATTGCCGGGTTAAGTTTTCTGGTGTGGGCACACCACATGTTTACTACAGGTATGCCCGTGGCGGCTGAACTGTTCTTTATGTATTGCACCATGTTGATCTCGGTGCCTACTGGGGTGAAAGTCTTTAATTGGGTGGCGACAATGTGGCGAGGCTCGTTGACCTTTGAAGTGCCGATGTTATTTGCTATCGCCTTTATTGTCTTGTTCACCATAGGCGGATTCTCTGGGCTGATGCTGGCCATTACCCCTGCTGACTTTCAATATCACGATACTTACTTTGTGGTTGCTCATTTCCATTACGTTCTGGTGTCGGGTGCCATCTTCTCCATCATGGCTGCGGCGTATTATTGGATGCCTAAATGGACGGGATATATGTTCGATGAACGGCTGGCTAAATGGCACTTTTGGTGCTCTGTCGTATCGGTGAACATTCTATTCTTCCCTATGCATTTTCTTGGGCTTGCGGGTATGCCACGTCGAATCCCTGATTATGCCCTGCAATTCGCCGATGTGAATGCGGTAGTCAGTATTGGCGGTTTTATGTTTGGTTTATCTCAACTGATTTTCTTGGCGGTCGTGATTAAGTGTATTCGTGGTGGTGAGCCAGCAGCAGCAAAACCATGGGAAGGGGCTGAAGGGTTGGAGTGGACGGTCGCTTCACCTGCACCTCATCATACATTTTCAACACCACCCAAAATTGATTAGCCCTATTATTCGCTTCATTGATTTAATCTGTTGGTGAACTTCGCAGGGATACGTTATGAGTAGCTCAGAAAAGAAAGCAGAGCAGAAATCCAGTACAGAGCTAGATGTAAAACAGCAGCGTAAAAAGCGGTCTTTTTGGTCTTTAATATTGATGTCTGTCGCCATGTTTGGCTTCGCTTTTGCTTTAGTGCCGCTCTATGACGTGTTTTGTGATCTCACGGGAATTAACGGTAAAACGGCAAATACGCCAACGGAACAGAGCCAGCGTATTGTCAGTGAACGTGAGGTGACGGTGGAGTTTGTGGCTTATATCAGTCCGGGGATGCAGTGGACATTTGAACCGCAAATTACCCGTATTGTGGTGAATCCGGGTGAAACGAAAACCATAAAATATGCTGCTCGTAACCTGACCGCGACCGCATCAATAGGGCAGGCTGTGCCGTCGGTTTCTCCAGGTTTAGCTGCTCGTTATTTTAATAAGATCGAATGCTTTTGCTTTAACCATCAGCCTTTAGAGGCAGGGGAATCGGCAGAGTTGCCCTTAGTGTTCTATATCGATCCTGACCTACCAGAAGATATAAACACATTAACTTTGGCTTATACCTTATATAACGCACAGCCTGCGGGCACAGCGCTAACGCAATGAAAAAAAAGAGGTTGTAAAGATGTCTAATCCTTACAGTGAACATGAATCGTCTCTTCCTGAGCAATCAGCGAATAAACCCCATGAACATTATTATGTACCTGATGCCAGCATATGGCCGATTGTCGGGGCTATTGCTTTATTTCTGATCGCGTTAGGGGCTGGTGCAACGGTCGGTGATTTGTTCAATGGACAAGGACCGTGGATTTTACTGACCGGTGTTGGTTTAATTCTTTTTATGCTGACGGGTTGGTTTCGAGATGTGATTCAAGAATCGATGGGGGGCTTGTATAGTTCACAGATGGATCGTTCATTTCGCCAAGGTATGAGTTGGTTTATTTTCTCTGAAGTGATGTTTTTCTTTGCCTTTTTTGGCGTGCTATTTTATGCCCGCATGATTTCAGTGCCTTGGTTGGGTGGGGCTGGGAATAATGAAATGACGAATTTAGTGCTGTGGCCAGAATTTGTCGCACACTGGCCATTGATTAAAACCCCCGACGGCAGCGAAACTCAAGCTATGGGGCCTATCGGTTTGCCTTTATACAACACCATGATTTTATTAGTTTCATCTGTCACGGTGCATATTGCGCATACGGCCTTAGAGACAAACAACCGTAAACGGCTGACCTTATTCTTGTTGTTAACCGTTCTGCTTGGCAGTTTGTTTGTTTACTTGCAAGGCGTGGAATATATCCATGCTTATCAAGAAATGGACTTAACACTCGATTCTGGGGTGTATGGCAATACATTTTTCTTGCTCACTGGTTTTCACGGGCTGCATGTCACCTTAGGTACGATCATGCTATTCGTGGTGTGGTGCCGTATTTTAAAAGGACACTTTACGCCGCATCAGCATTTTGCTTTTCAAGCAGGCGCTTGGTATTGGCACTTTGTCGATGTGGTTTGGCTGTGCTTATTTATTTTCGTCTATATTTTATAGCAAGTGTTGCAGCTAAGATTTACTTGTTGGCAATTAAATTCGGCTCATTAATTATCGGCTCATTAATTAATAGGGGCGAGGGTTCGGTTCAATAATCCCCGTGGTTATTGCCAGTAATAATAGGGCAAAGATAAAAACGGACAGAAGAAGACGACGGCCAAGGAAGTGCGACATCGGTTTATTGGATGATAATGGCTCAGCCTTGCTCTTAAGCATCATTGGCAATGCTCGAAATAGGTTCAGCACAATAAATATTAATAGGCAGACGATGGTGGCTTTAATGAGCATGGCGTCTCCAAGGGTGAAAGGTAAGTATGCGAAGGATTGGTTTCATACTTTTTACTTTGGCGGTAATGACGACATTGGTCAAGTTGGGTCTGTGGCAAATGTCGCGTGCGCAAGAAAAAGAAGCATTGAATATTGCCTTAGAACGTCGCAGCGAACAGGTTTACTACAGCCTTGCCAGCTTACCTGCTGACCCCCGTTGGTATGGGTTAACCCTTCATGGCAAGTTTGAACATAGCAAAGCCGTGTTACTTGATAATCAACTGTATCGAGGTCGCCCTGGTTATCACTTGCTCTATCCTTTTGCGGTGGATGATGGGTGGTTTTTAGTGAACCTCGGTTGGATTGCAGCTCCGCAATATCGTGAGCAATTACCAGTACTGCCTGAGCACCATGGCGAGCTTAAAATTACAGGCATTATTGCAAAGCCGTCACAACTTATTGAGCTGTCAGCTGAGTCACTGGATTTTGATTGGCCGTTAAGGGTTCAAAATCTACATATGGATGAATTATCAACGGTTATGAATCTGCCCCTCCAGCCGTGGATATTACAAATTGAGCCTGACAGCCCTGTCGCTTTACAGCAAACATGGACCCCCGTGGTAATGGGGCCACAAAAACATTACGCCTATGCATTGCAATGGTTTTTGTTAGCTATCGCTGTGTCAGGTTTAGCGTTCTGGTGGTTAAAACTACCAAGCACGGGTCACCGTCAGGAATGATATTTTCGAGATACCGCTATAAAGGGATGTTAAATGAAAAAAAATAGGATGTTGCTGTTATTACTCGGTGTCTTTGTTTTGCCGTTTTTATTGGCAAAAACCGTACTAGACTTAAATTGGTATCAAGGTGGTGTGACGAATCGCGGGCAGCTATTAGCGTCACCACTCACCGCAGAATGGTTAAGTGAGCCAGAGACGTGGCAATTAGTGTATTTGTTACCTGAATCGTGTGATGAAAAATGTGAGGGTGCATTATTTAATTTACGCCAAGTACCACAAGCGATAGGGGCCTATAAAGATCGCGTAAACAGTGTGGTGTTGATTACTGATGGTTTGCAACGAAATGGTAAAGTTGTTGATGAAAAAATAATTAATGAAGAACAAATGAATGGGTTGGAACTCATCGCCATTTCTCAGCAGGTTGTTTCACAAATAAAAACACTGGAATTTGGTATGAATGCGATCTATATCGCTGACCCATTGGGTAACGTCATGATGGCGTATCCTTTGGTAACAGGGCAGGCTGAGATTCTAGCGCAGGGAAAAGATGTTTTACGTGATCTTAAACGGCTATTAAAGCTCTCGAGAATCGGTTAAATCCCAGTATATAGATACCAAAGTAGGTCGATTTGATAGGCACAAGGAATGGAGCCGATGCAATTATTTAGCTTTAAATCTCTTATCTATTTTACTTTTCTTCTTTCTCTTTGTGTTATCGCCTTAGGCGCTTATACCCGTTTGACTGAAGCTGGCTTAGGCTGTCCAGATTGGCCTGGCTGTTACGGTTTTATTTCGGTCCCCCAAAGCACTGAACAGCAATTGGCCGCACAACAAATTTTCCCCTCTGCGCCGCTAGAGGTTGAAAAAGCATGGAATGAAATGGTGCATCGTTACTTTGCAGGTAGTTTAGGCATATTAATTTTACTGATTAATGTGCTGGCTTGGCGACGCAAATACGCCCCCAAATTATTGCCTGCTTTATTGTTAGTCACTGTTATTTTTCAGGCCTTGCTTGGTATGTGGACGGTCACCATGGCACTGATGCCTATTGTGGTGATGGGGCATTTATTAGGCGGCTTTACCACTGCTTCTTTATTATTGCTATTGGTACTGAGAGTCCGGCAACAAGATCGTAAATCTACCTCTATTTTTTCTTCAATGTTGCATTCACCGCGGTCATCTTCAAGTTATTTAAAAGTATTAGCATTGGGTGCGTTATTTGTGGTGATGGGTCAGATTGCGTTGGGCGGGTGGACAGCTGCGAATTATGCCGCAGTGACGTGTACTCAATTGCCTGTGTGTGAAGGTGATTGGCAAGGTAATTTTGACCCAACGGCATTTGAACCGATTCAACCTGTTCATGATAGCTATCAATATGGGGTGCTTAACTATCATCAACGTGTATCGATTCATGTTGCTCATCGAATAGGAGCGATGGTGACCACGGCAATATTAATATTATTGATTGGTTTTTTGCTACGTACCGCTGGGTTACGAAAATATGGACTCACCCTCACTGCTGCGTTAATTGTGCAAGTGAGTTTAGGGATCACGAATATTGTGGCGAGCTTACCTTTGCTGGTCGCTGTGGGGCATAACGTAATGGGTGTCGTTTTATTATTGAGTATTGTTGCAACCAATTATCGTATCTATTGCGGGCAACAAACTCTGCAAGGATCGCATCTATTTGCACGGGAGGGCAGAAATCATGGCTAAATCACAAGCGTTAGGTAATGCACCGCTAACATCAACGGTAGCCGAAAATGCGACAACAAGAAGCACTTCCCAGCCAAGTGTATGGCGCGATTATCTCACGATGACGAAGCCCAAAGTGGTGGCCATGTTGTTGCTGACCGCACTGGTTGGTATGTGTTTAGCGGTACCGGGTGTTCCCCCGGCAAAAGCGGTTATCTTGGGTTTGATCGGTATTGGTTTTCAATCAGCGGCCGCGGCCGCTTTTAATCATGTTTTAGATCGCCGCTTTGATACTCAGATGGCGCGAACCTATAACCGGCCATTAGCGAAAGGGCGCATTGAAACGTGGAAAGCCGTTGTGTTTGCTTCTACGTTAATGGTGGCGGGTTTTGTTATCTTGCTTGAATTGAATGCACTAACGGCTTGGTTAACCATGGCCAGTTTAGTGGGGTATGCGGTGGTTTATACCGTGTGGTTAAAGCATGCGACACCGCAAAATATTGTCATCGGCGGTATTGCTGGTGCTGCGCCACCATTGCTCGGTTGGACAGCGGTAACCGGGCAGTTAGATCCTCACGCCTTGTTATTGGTCATGTTGGTTTTTACCTGGACGCCACCTCATTTTTGGGCACTTGCTATCCATCGTCGTGATGACTATGCCAAAGCGGGTATTCCTATGTTACCTGTTACCCATGGCATTGAATTTACGAAAACCATGGTGCTGTTATACACCGTTATGTTGTTTATCGTTGGTCTATTACCTTGGCTAACGGGAATGAGCGGTGGTGTCTATTTAGTGGGGAGTAGCTTATTGAATCTAGGGTTTATCGGCTATGCATTGAAGTTGAAGTTTGCAGATTCAAAGGGGCATGCCTGGGCCACCTTTAAGTATTCAATTTGGCATTTGTTAGCCCTGTTCGTGGTCTTACTTGGCGATCATTGGATAACGTCTTTGATGTTCTGATTTATCTGCTGCTGATGGCTGTTGTCATTGGCAACAACTCGCTACACTGTGCTGCTATTTTAAGCAAATCCCTACCGTTATCCGTTTGAGGTTCACAGTGCTAGCAGCATTAAGAGACAAGTCGCTCCATTTCCAAGTTTTTGCGTTAGCCATTCCTATGGTGTTGTCCAACATTACCGTGCCTTTGCTTGGGCTGGTTGATGCTGCTGTGATTGGTCATCTCGATCATGCGTGGTATTTAGGGGGTGTTGCTGTGGGCGGCACCATGATTAACATGACGTTTTGGTTGCTTGGCTTTTTGCGGATGGCAACAACGGGTATTTGTGCGCAAGCGTACGGTGCCCATGATAAAGAAGCACAAGCCGGTACATTTGTGCAGGGAATGGCATTAGCTTGGTTGTTGGCATTGTTACTTATTGTGTTTCATCAGCCAGTTGCCACTTTGATTTTCCATTTCAGCACTGCCAGTGCAGAAGTGAAAATGTACGCAGAGCAGTATTTTTCAATCCGTATTTGGGGTGCGCCAGCTGCTTTGGCAAACTTTGTGATTATGGGCTGGTTGCTCGGGACTCAAAACGCCAAATCACCCATGTGGTTATTGATTGTGACGAACCTAGTCAATATCGGCTTGGATGTTTTGTTTGTTCTTGGTTTTGGTTGGAAAGTGCAAGGGGCCGCTGTCGCTTCTGTTATTGCCGATTACAGTGGCATGTTACTGGGCTTATGGTTTGTATCTCGTCAGTGGATTGCCCATTCGTTACCTGCCATACGTGAAAAATTAGGCAGTGTACGTCATGGCATGGGGCGTTTATTGAAGCTAAACCGCGATATCTTTTTACGCAGCTTATGTTTACAGCTGACCTTTGTGTTTATGACTTTTCAAGGGGCGACGTTAGGCGACAACGTGGTGGCGGCGAATGCCGTATTAATGAGCTTTTTGATGTTGGTCTCTTACGCAATGGATGGCTTTGCCTATGCGATGGAAGCACTGGTTGGTAAAGCAGTTGGGGCGAAAAATCGTGATGAACTTAGCCGCTATTTAGTGGGAACAACGTTTTGGAGTGTGATAATTTCCTTGGTGCTAACATTTACATTCAGTGTCTTTGGTCGAGAA
Source organism: Photobacterium frigidiphilum (assembly GCF_003025615.1). Classification (GTDB taxonomy): domain Bacteria; phylum Pseudomonadota; class Gammaproteobacteria; order Enterobacterales; family Vibrionaceae; genus Photobacterium; species Photobacterium frigidiphilum. Next base: position 93,205 of record NZ_PYMJ01000005.1, read on the forward strand.
ATTATAGGGCTGATTTCTAATATTCCGGCAGTTCAGCAAGAAGCAATGCGCTTTTTACCTTGGTTAGCAGCATTCCCTTTAGTCGCGATGTGGTGTTTTTTACTGGATGGTATTTTTATAGGGGCAACGCGCGGCAAAGAAATGCGCAACAGTATGTTTATTGCGATGTGTTTTTTCTTTGCCATTTGGTGGATGCTTAATAGTTACGGCAATCATGCCCTGTGGGCAGCCATGTTAGGATTTATGGCAATGCGTGGAATTGGGTTGGCTGTAATATTTTCTTACCAATGGCAAAAAAATATTTTTCTGTCTCCGGCGAGTGCAAACAATTAGTTAGAAATATTCAACTGATATTGATTCTTTTTACAACAAAAAATGCTATTCATTTAGTTATTGATCTGTTTAAAATGTGCACAATTGTTAAACAGGTGATATCAATGAAACGAACGATTTGGGTGTTTTTACTGGCGGTAATGTCATTAGGCTGGGGAACAAATGCACTGGCAAGTAGTGTAAAGAACCTTAAAGTAACAGCGACGGCATATAACTCAGTAAGAGCACAAACCAACGCTAATCCATCCATTGCGGCTTGGGGCGATAGATTAAAACCAGGAATGAAGGTGATTGCAGTATCGCGTGATCTTCTAGGTATGGGGCTGACTCACGGCGCTAAAGTGAAGATTTCAGGCTTGCCGGGTGAATATACCGTTATGGATAAAATGAATAAGCGTTGGACGCGTAAAATTGATATCTATATGGGTAAAGATATTCAAGCAGCCAAGAATTGGGGACGTCGTAATGTCACCATCACCTTAATCTAAATAATGATGTTGGGTCACAGTAGATTAGATTGATTTACTGACCGCTGAATAATAAAAAAAGCCGCTTAATGCGGCTTTTTTTTGTAGCAGGAATAAGGACTTTTTGTCGTTATTCTCTCGCGACTACGTTAAAGGGAACTTAACTTAGTAGTACGAGTGCTCGCCACGTGCGTGTTCAGTGATATCACGAACACCTGTCAGTTCACCTGCGAACTGAGCAAGAAGTTCTTTTTCGATACCTTCTTTCAACGTCACATCAACCATTGAACAACCGTTACAACCACCACCAAACTGGAGGATTGCGACGCCGTCTTCAGTGATTTCAGCTAGAGATACGTTACCGCCATGACCCGCTAACTGTGGGTTAACTTGAGTCTGGATTGCGTAATCAACGCGCTCCATTAGCGTTGCGTCGTCAGACACTTTACGTACTTTAGCGTTAGGCGCTTTAAGGGTTAGCTGTGAGCCCATTTTGTCGGTAACAAAATCGATTTCAGCATCATCCAAGAAAGGCAGACTTAGTTCATCAAGGTAAGCATCAAATAGCGCTAACTCGATTTTAGTATCGCTCGCTTCAACCGCTTCTGGTGGACAATAAGACACACCACACTCAGCATTTTGAGTACCTGGGTTTACCACGAAGACACGGATATTTGTACCCTCAGGCTGCTGGGCAAGAAGCTTGCCGAAGTGCTGCTGAGCGCTTTCAGTAATAGTGATCATAGACACGACGTAATACCTGACCTATTTAGTAAGATTTAATCTATTCTACTCTTAGACGTACTTTCTATCACCCCTTAATCTTCGTAACCATGTTTTCGTCACCAATTTTGCTGACTTTCACGATCATTTAATTGAGGGCGTATAGCAAATACAGTAGACATCAACCCGCTCAACACCGTTATTCAGGAGCAAACGGGTGAGTTCGGCAACCGTGCTACCCGTTGTCACAACATCATCGACAATCGCGACATGCTTGGGTAACGACTTTATCTTAAGTATAAAGGCTTGGTGAACATTTTTCTTCCGTTCGTTTTTAGTGAGTTGTTTTTGCACCTTGGTATAGCGTTGGCGTTTGAAGCCATCGGCGATACATTGGCTATTTGTGGTCTCGGCGATTGCCCACGCTAAATGTGCACTTTGATTGAAACCACGATTAAAGCGCCTTGTTGCATGTAACGGCACAGGTAAAATCAAAGGAGCGGGTTGGTCAATCGATAAGACGAATTGATCAGCCAGTGGTTTGGCTAACCAAAATTTACCGTTGAATTTAAGTTGATGGATAATCTGTTTGAGTGGGAAATCGTACTCGCCTAATCGATAGAGACGATGCCACGGCGGAGGCGAACGTAAACACTGCCCGCATTGTGCTACAGGGTTGACGGTGGTGGTACCGCACCTTGCGCAGTATGGTGGTTGAGGGAAATGGGCGATGCAATGTCGACACCATATCGACTCATTGTTCGACAGGGGCAATTGGCATAGCTGACATTGCTGGTTGATCCATCGATGCTGATTGAATTTAAGAACCATTGATCTTAGCGATGAAACGGATAACATCCTTGCCATCCTTATAAGGTAAGTGTTTTCGACAATGTGATTTAAAAAAGGAAGTGTAAATGACAACGGCGCTACATTGGCAAACTGAAGGGCAAGGTTCGGATCTGGTTCTCATTCATGGTTGGGGAATGAATGGCGCGGTGTGGCAGCAATTATTGCCATTACTGACTCCTTTTTATCGCGTGCACTGGGTTGATATGCCGGGTTACGGTCACAGTCATGATATCTCTGCCGATAGTATTGAAGAAATGGCACAACTGTTGCTTGATAAATCACCAATATCTGCAACGTGGTTAGGTTGGTCATTGGGCGGTTTAGTGGCAACACAAGCGGCTTTACTGGCACCAGAGCGTGTTACTCGTTTAGTTACAGTAGCAAGTTCACCACGTTTTGCAGCTGAAGGCACATGGCGAGGCATTCAGCCTCAGGTCTTAGATGATTTTCGACGTCAACTCGGTGATGACTTTCAATTGACCGTCGAGCGATTTCTAGCGCTACAAGCAATGGGTAGCCCAACAGCAAGACAAGATATCAAATTGCTAAAGCAAGCGGTGTTATCACGGCCACAGCCTAATCCTGAAGCTTTATCAATAGGGCTCAGATTACTGGCTGATGTTGATTTACGCGCACAGTTAGGTGGTATAACCCAACCATGGTTACGCTTATATGGGCGGTTAGATGTTTTGGTTCCCGCTAAAGTGGCGAAAGATATGGACCAATTAGCGCCTCAGTCTTGTCGGCAGATCTTTGCCGCAGCGTCGCATGCACCCTTTATTTCTCACCCAGAGGAGTTCGTGCAAACGCTGAAAGATTTCATCAAATAAGGCTGATTATGTCGTGTGTATAGGGAATTGGTGATTAAAAGTTAAACTTTTTGATTGTTTTGCCGATAGGGATTTTAATGGAGTTACTCTATTTACGAGAGGCCATATGACAATAGGAAGTGTAGGGAATAGTTCAACGTATTCTCCGGCAACATTACAAACCTCAACTGCGGGGGGGGTAAAAACGGATGCCGAAAAATCACAGGCTGATAATGCCAGTGTGAGTAAAGCTGCGGGTACAACAGTGAGTATCTCTGATGATGCAAAACGTAAGTTGGCCGCTGAAGCGGATACACAAACACAAGCTAAAAAAAATGTAGATGGCACGGTAGAAGAAGACAGCAGTGTCGCAGAATCTTTTGCTTATGGTGCATTGGGGATGGATCATCCTGATGAAGTAAAAACCAACTCCGATGATTTTTATACTGCGGGACAAGTACTTTCGGCGATAGGAACTGTAGCAACGGTATTACTTGCCATCGCCTAAACCGCTCGCTTAGGTATATACTCATGATCTTGATATATAGCGATCGCGTTTTACAAGGATATGGTAATACCACAGTATGATTTTTTCGCCAGCCAATGCTGGAGCGCCGATTGTTGCTCCCTCTGTTAATCCGCCAACCGAACAGGCTGCGCGGGATAACCGTGTGCGTGAAAAAATTGTTCCTCCTACTCAAGCGGCAGAGTCTCCCCGTGAAAAGCCGCTAAGCAGCGAAGAAAAACAGTTTAAAAAGCCAGCATGGGATCCGAGTGAGCACCCAGATTACAGTGAGCTGCCTGAGACCATTGAAAAACAGTATGGCTATCAAGATGAATTTGAACTGTTAGTAAAAGCCCTATCTGCCGATAGCTACATGGCGCCAGTGACCGAACTCGGTTATTCAATGCACATTAAACTGCCGCGAGAAATACTGGATCAGCTTGAGCAAATCAGTAATAACGAACGGACAAAAGGGGTCGTGGCTCACCGTTATGCACAAGCGACGGTGCCTAATCCGCCGACTGAATACTTAGTGGTACTGTAAGCCATTTACTTTATAGCCTTTTGACCAATCTCTTTACTGCATCTTGATTACGCAATAAAAAAGCCAGTATTTTCATACTGACTCTCTTCTTATTGTTAAGGCTTATATGGGTTTATTTCTTCGCTTTGGCAAATGCCGCGGCAAACGCACCACCCATAGCTCCGCCTGCTGAGTTATTACCTTGGTTACTCTTTGGGTTATTACTACTACCTCGATTATTACTCTGTGCATTATGGTTTGCAGTGCTGCGTGCTTGGTTTTGCTGTGGCTTACGAGCGAGTTTTTCTTGTCCCGGTTCGTCGCTCATGCGCATCGACATGGCAATACGTTTACGTTGCAAGTCCACTTCCATCACTTTGACCTTCACCACATCACCGGCTTTAACGACTTCACGTGGGTCAGAGATGAATTTATCTGATAGCGCGGAAATATGTACCAAACCATCTTGGTGAACACCGACATCAACGAAGGCACCAAAGTTAGTCACGTTGGTAATAACACCTTCTAGAATCATACCTGGTATTAAGTCTTTTACTTCGTTAACACCTTCAGCAAACGTGGCCGTTTTGAATTCAGGACGCGGATCGCGACCGGGCTTATCAAGCTCGCTGATAATATCGGTAACCGTTGGTAGGCCAAACTTTTCATCAGTATAGTCAGCAGCATTTAGGCTACGTAAAAATTCTGTGTTACCAATGATGGCATCCATCGCTTTGCTGTTATTCGCGGCAATGGTTTTCACTACAGCATACGATTCAGGGTGAACCGCCGAGCTATCGAGTGGGTTTTTACCATTCATGATTCGTAAGAAACCCGCACACTGTTCAAAAGCTTTTGGCCCCAAACGTGCGACTTTTTTCAAGGTAGTACGGCTTTCGAAACGGCCGTGCTCATCACGATAGTCAACCACATTCTGCGCCATGGTTTTGGTTAAGCCTGCCACTCGTGTTAGTAGGGCTGCTGATGCCGTATTTACATCTACACCCACGCCGTTTACACAGTCTTCCACGACAGCATCAAGACGTTTAGCCAACATGCTTTGGCTTACATCATGCTGATATTGACCGACACCAATGGCTTTAGGATCAATTTTCACCAGTTCTGCCAACGGATCTTGTAGGCGGCGACCAATTGAGACGGCACCACGGATCGTTACATCCAGATCAGGGAATTCATTGGCTGCAAGCTCAGAGGCCGAATAAACCGATGCGCCTGCTTCGCTGACCATGACACTTTGAATTTTGAGGTTGTTGTCTTTTAAGATCTTGGCAACAAAGGCATCTGTTTCACGTGAAGCAGTTCCGTTACCGATAGCAATTAAGTTGACTTGGTGTTTGTTTAATAAGGCTAAAACTGCTGCCTCAGATTGTGCAACTTGACGCTGTGGCTGGTGTGGGTAAATGGTGGCGATATCGACTAATTTACCCGTGGTATCGATCACCGCAACTTTACAGCCTGTACGTAAACCTGGGTCGAGTGCCAATGTGGTACGTGGACCTGCTGGTGCCGCCATCAGCAAATCACTCAGGTTGTCAGCAAAGACCTGCATAGCACCGTCTTCGGCTTTTTCACGCAATGCACTCATTAGTTCGGTTTCCATGTGCATTAATATTTTAATGCGCCATGCCCAGCTAATGACTTGCTTACGCCATGCATCGGCGGGTTGTGTACCGAGTTTGACGCCATAATGATCAGCAATAATGATTTCACAGTAAGAGCCGCGTACGCCTTCTTCTTGATTAGGATCTGCGTTTAAAGACAGTTGCAGGAAGCCTTCATTACGACCACGGAACATGGCGAGCGCACGGTGTGATGGTACGTTTTTGAGTCGTTCATTATGCTCGAAATAATCTTTAAACTTCGCGCCTTCTTGTTCTTTGCCTGCCACCATGCGCGAGGTGAACTCGGCATTGGTTTGCAGCTGATGGCGGATCTTATGCAGCAGGGCGGCATCTTCAGCAAAACGCTCCATTAAGATGGCACGCGCGCCATCGAGTGCCGCTTTGGTATCAGCAATGTTTTTGTCTGCATTGATATATTGAGCCGCTGTTGCTTCTGGATCGTTAGTTGGTTGCTGCCACAGTGTATCGGCAAGCGGTTCTAAACCGGCTTCTATCGCGATCTGTCCTTTGGTGCGGCGCTTTTGTTTATAAGGCAGGTACAGATCTTCTAAGCGTGTTTTGCTGTCAGCCGAATTAATCTCAGCTTCCAATTGTGGGGTTAGTTTTCCTTGCTCGGTAATTGCTTTAAGGATGGTCTTGCGGCGATCATCCATTTCACGCAAGTACCCTAGGCGGGATTCCAGATTACGTAGCTGAGTATCATCCAGCCCGTTGGTGACTTCTTTACGGTAACGCGAAATAAAAGGAACCGTATTACCGTCATCTAACAGAGTGACTGCGGCTGTAACTTGCTCAAGGCGAACATTCAGTTCGCTGGCAATCATCTGATTGATAGAGTTGCTCATCCGTTGGTATCTCTTGGTTGCCATAAACTATGCACTGTATTCTACGGAGGATTCTGGTGGTGACAAGGTATGGCATGTTAAGAGTGTGTCAGTGCCCAGCTTCTCGGTAAGAAAAAGCCAGCAAACGATTAATCTTGCTGGCAGGCTGGTTTGTTTTTATTCGTTAGGCTTTAAAATCAACAGTACTGCGGTGTTATGCACAGGGCAGATGAGATTCACCTGCGCCAAGGCGTGAAGCATCACTGGATTCAACTAAAATGCCCCCCGCCGTTTGCTTGATCTTGAGCCAGTCAGATTTCTTCACCGTCACACCATGTTGCCAAGCATGCTGTTTTGCAGCGGCGAGGCTGGCAGATGAAATGTGCTGATGGTGCTCTGTCACTGTCGGTTGTGGAATAGGCGTTTTGCTGATTTCTATCGTCAAAGAGTGCTTATTCATTGTCGGATCAGCCGTTGAGAGGTAAATATCAGGCAAGATGTACCCCGCATTCAGTACATACACCACATGTTTAGGATCACTACCGTTATACCACTGCGCTTTTACCGATAGGCCTTTACCAGCCAGTTTGACCAGCTCACCAAAGGCTAGCCAGCGATTATGGCATTGCTCAATGTGTAAGGTAATTGTGGGCTTGTCGACCAGCTTTTCAATGGTGTAATCCAATAAGGTCGGTAAGTGGCATAAGATACTGCACCCGTGCAGATTCGCCGTCAGCTGCGAGCCTGTAAAAGCATCAACCTGTACAGGGCCATCGTTTTCATTTTTCATGAAGGCGAGGGCATTCACAAAATGTTGGACACCATTTAGCCCGGCCATTTCTAAATCAGCCACCATATTGGCGATCATGTCTGATTCACCACAATGTCGGTGCAATCCATCGAAGGCTTTGGCACTGAGTACGACCAATTCGTTATGTGATACTTGCATCATGCTTGTGCCTCCGGTGTTGATTCAGTGTTTGTGGGCAATAGTGGGAATAACCACTCTTGGTCGTGAATTTCGTCAGTTAAAGGAGCCCCTTGGAAGAAGGTGACTCGCACCCAACGATCTGATCGAGGGTCAAACTTTGTGGCGCCAAACATCGCTAACTTGCAACGTAATAGGTGCATTGGTAAGGCATGTTGGTTTAAGACATTCATTTGAATATCACCCATCGGGCAATGCCCGAGAGTCCATGCGCGACGGGCAATAGAACGATATTGTGGCTGATGTAGCAGAAACTCAGCCAAGGTTTGCGATGGTTCTACGGCAGCCAATGCAGCATGTAAACGATAAACCTGACGCGCGATATCGAGGGCTAACTCACGATCATCACCGGGTTCTTCACCACGAATCCCCATTCTTGGTTCTTCTTTGTCTTCAGAGCGGTACCAAAACCAATAGCTATTTTCGGCAGAGGAAAAGTCGATATCTAGTGCCCAGCGGTAGCGTTCTTTCAATACTTCCGTCAGTTTTTGAACGGTAATTCCGGGGGCCAATGCCAGTGTTTCATCGGCATTCATGCTGTTTTCGTGACTATCAACTAATTCTGGATACAGCTCCATGATGCACGAAATAGTTATTTCTTGGGCTTCGTTACAGTATTGCTGGTTATCTTCAATTAGCTGTTTCCATAGCCACTTCTTTTGTTGAGCTGCAGTGATTTTAGCCATGATATTGTGAATGTCACTGATCGCTTCTGCGTTCAATTTTTGTTGATGTTCGTTAATGGTGACAACTTGCGAAAGGTGCGCAATGGCACGGTGCAATAATGGAGAAATAGTGTTGTTGGCAACAGGCGTAATAGTGCATGCAGATACTGCTGCAAGGGCTTTTTCGCGTTCTGACAACCATTGATCGACAATACGCGGATGACGAATTAGGTAAGGTGCCATGCCAAGCCCTGTTGCATTACCTACGCCTAAATAACGCTGTAATGGACGAGCCAGCTGAGCGGCTTTAGTACCACCTTTCTGTTTCGCTAAGAAGTGCACCCAATCAAGACTGAATTGGCGCAACATATAGACTGCGCACATTTGAGCGCTGAAAGAGAGATTGAAATCTGGGTTTTCGTCTAAAATCTCAAAATCAGCAATGCCAAATTTACCGTTACCATACACCGCCGTGGTGCGCAGGATATAGCCAACATCAGCTAAGACTTGTGAGTCAGGTTGTTGCCCTTCAGCCAGCGAGGAGACTAAATGATCAAAGACCCGCACACTTTTATTGGCGCGAGCAAGCACCAATACTTGGCTTGAGTTACGGCCTGCTTCTTGGAGTGGCACATTGTTTTGTAACTGGCTTAAAAATGCTTTATCAATATCACCCTGTACCAGTGCAAACGTTACATCCCACTTTTCAGCGATCACGCGGTCGTTACGGTCTTCATCGGCAATAGCATCAGAAAACACCACTAAATGGTAGTGATGGTTTGGCGTCTCTAAGCGGTATACCGCCACCCCAAACCCTTGTTCGGAAATATCCCATTGAACTTGAGATACAGCCCATTTCTGATTAGCCATACGACGGATCAAACTACGTACAAAACTGATACGACTCTGATGCATTGCTCCCAATCGTTCTGGCGCCATTACCGTATCTGGGTGGCGTAACTGTGATTGGGTTCCAGTACAACGATGTGCATCCATATTGCTCACCATGATTCTATTATTTGAGTTTTAGTCACTCATTATTGATAAAGGCAGCAAGGTTCACTGCCCGACCTAAGTAGATAAGTTGCGCGTTATAAACCTTGTTCCTTTGCCATCTCCCTTGCCATTTTTGGGGCATTCCACAGCGATGGCAACAAGATAAGAGAAACGGGGACTGCAGTGATGACGATAAAAGACTGCAATGCCGAGACGCCACCTGAGCCTAAGGAGATTAGGATGAGTGCTGTTACTCCCATCATCACTCCCCAAAATATACGAATAGCAGCATTTGGCTCGGTGTCGCCACTGACCACCACACTGATGGTGTAGGTCATTGAGTCGCCAGTTGTGACAATGAAGATCGTCGTAAGAATAAGAAATAGAATCGAGACAATTAATGGGAACGGCAGTTGTTGAGTAATGGCGAGTAGGGCGGCAGGAAGGTTGAAACCTTCGAAAGCTTTACTGACGGAACCTGGATCGGCCATTTCAAATGCAACGCCAGAACCACCGACGACTGTAAACCAGAAGCAAGTAATAATCGGCGCGATGACACTCACCGCCATCACTAATTGACGGATAGTACGACCACGCGAAATACGGGCAATAAAGATCGCCATCATAGGGCCATAACCGATGAACCAGCCCCAGAAGAATACTGTCCACCAGCTTAGCCAACCTTCATCACCGCGGTAGGTTGCCATCGGAATGAAGTTGTCGATCATGCTGCCGACACCTTGAATGTAACTATTTACAATGAAATTTGTAGGGCCAACAATCATGATGTAGGCCATTAAACCAACCGCTAAAATGATGTTATAGCGACTCAGAATTTGAATCCCGCGATTCAGACCGCTTAAGGCTGATAAGGTATAAATCGCAATCGCACAAAGGATCACGATAAATTGGGTGGTAAAGCCATCTGGAATATCAAATAGCGCATTTAATGCAAAGCTGATTTGTAACCCTAGGAACCCGATTGGGCCGATTGTTCCCGCGGCGACAGCAACAATGCAACAAGCATCAATCATTGCACCGGTTAAACCTGTTAATGCACGTTTACCTAGAATGGGGTAGAGCAAAGTACGCGGCTGCAGTGGTAATCCTTTATCGTAGTGCAGATGCATTAATACAATTGAGGTTAAGCTGCCAAGAATGGCCCATGCGAGGAATCCCCAGTGCATAAATGATTGTGATAAGGCATTAATTGCATTTTGTTGAGGGCTTTCTTGTGCCCCGAACAATGGTGGCGGGCTCATATAGTGAGCGATAGGCTCGGCGGCAGCCCAGAATACTCCGCCTCCTGCAAGCAGGGTACATAGGATGATCGCCATCCAACGGAAACCATCTATTTCAGGCTTATCAAGCGCGCCTAAGCGAACGTGTCCGGTATGGCCTACGGCTAAAACGAGGCTGATCAAAAAAGTAAGTAATAATAATACTTGCCAATAAGGACCAAAAATTGTCACCGACCAAGAAAAGCCAGTATTGACTAACTCTGAGAGTAAAGCATTGTCGTACAATGCAAGCATGACAAAAAGGGCAATAAACCCACCGCTCATCCATAAGGCGGGGTTATCGAGCCCGAGTTTTTCGGCTGTCGATTGTGGTGTTGGAATATGTTCAGCTTTTACAGCATTGGTGAAGTCGGACATTGTGTATCTCCAGGCGTCGTTATTGGTATTGCTTGGACAAAATGTTTGCTATAGGCCTGCTTAAGGCAATTATTATGCGCAGGCCATGATTGAGTTTAGCTGACTGGTGTTAAGCCATCCTGTAAGAAGTTGAACCAGTTTCCTCCCATGACTTGGCTGCTTTCAGTTTCGCTAAAGCCTTGTTGTATCAAGCCGTGGTAAATGTTTTCCATTCCCTTGCTGTCACAAAACCACGGAAGTGCATCAGGCCAGCCTGAATTACTTGACGAGCCCTCACCGTAGTCCATGGCTTTCGACCAACGACCATTTCGCATCCACTCCAGCACTTCTTGTGGTTGGTTCAGGCATAAATCACTGCCGATAGCGAGATGATCTACGCCAATTAATTCGGCGCTATCTGCGACCATTTGGCAAAATGTTTCTAAGGTACATTGGCTGCTATTGGGTAAGTGAAACGGGTACAAACTAAATCCAATCAAACCGCCGCGATTGGCTAATGATTGAATAACTTCATTCGATTTATTTCGTAACGCTGGGTGCGCAAAATTCGGGTTTGCATGGCTGATACAAATCGGGCGAGAAGATATGTCGATAGCTTCTAGCGTTGAGCGTTCAGCACTGTGAGACATATCCACAATCATTCCCACTCGATTCATCTCGGCAATCGCTTGTTTACCAAAACGCGTCACACCTGCATCTTCTTGCTCATAACATCCTGTCGCCAGTAGACTCTGGTTGTTATAAGTCAGCTGCATGATCAGCAACCCTTGTTGGCGCATCACACTGATCAGGCCTATTTCATCATCAATCGGTGAGCAGTTTTGCGCACCAAGGAAAATACCGACTCGCCCGGTTGCTTTGGCTGTGGTGACATCTTCCATGCTCATAATCGGCATAATGAGATCACTGTTGTGCTCAAAACGAAGATTCCATTCTGCAAAGCGCGTTAAGGTTTCGCGTGCTGTTTCGTGGTAAACCACCGTGGCATGAACAGCGGTAATGCCGCTCGCTTTCAGTGTTTCAAAATACGCGCGATCCCAATTGCAATACTGCAAACCATCAATAATGATACGATCCTGATACATAAGACGTTCCTTAGTAAGGGCGCTGGTACGCGGTTTTCACAATGGTGTAGAACTCTTTTGCGTACTGACCTTGTTCACGAGGGCCAAAGCTTGATTGTTTACGGCCACCAAACGGCACGTGATAATCCGTTCCTGCTGTTGGTAGGTTCACCATGACACAGCCTGTTTGTGCTTGTTGCTTGAACAATGCGCTGGTGCGCAGGCTTTGCGTGATGATGCCGCCTGTTAAGCCAAAGCGTGTATCGTTGACTGTGGCAATTGCTTCCTCGAGATCGTTGACGCGAATGACACTCGCCATCGGAGCGAAGACTTCTTCTTGGTTTACATCCCAACCGTTTTTCGTATTCAAGAACAAGGTCGGTGACATGTAGTAACCTTCGTGTTCTAGGTTAAGCTGCTCGCCACCAAAGGCTAACTCAGCACCGTGACCTCGAGCTTTATCTATCCATGACATGTTTGATGCGAGTTGTTTGTCATCCACAACTGGCCCCATGAACACGCCATCTTGCAGGGCGTGACCAATCTTTAATGTGCTCATGCGTTTGATTAAGGCATCAACGTACGCATCATGAATGCTATTGAGTACGACTAAGCGAGAAGAAGCGGTACATTTCTGACCTGCACCCGAAAATGAACCCATAATCGTGGCTTCAACAGCAGTATGAATATCGGCATCATCAGCGATGACCAAGGCATTTTTACTGCCCATTTCTAACTGACAACGAACAAAGTTAGGTGCTGTTGCGATAGCGACTTTCCGGCCTGTATCGACTGAACCTGTGAAGCTAACGGCATTAATCTGGTCTGAATTAATTAGGGTATTACCGACTTCAGAACCGCTGCCTAGTACCAAGTTAAATGTACCGGCAGGTAAACCTTGGCGATGAATGATTTCAGTTAATGCAACAGCACTTGCTGGAGTAAGGTTGGCTGGCTTCCAGATCACACTGTTACCAAAGGCCAGCGCAGGGGCAATTTTCCATGCTGCCGTTGCGGTTGGGAAATTCCAAGGAGAGATGATCGCGACAACGCCGACGGCTTCGCGGCTCACTTCTACCGATACCCCTGGGCGAGTCGATTGGGCGAGATCGCCCATTTGGCGCAGTACTTCAGCCGCATAGTACTGGAAGAATTGACCTGCACGGAATATTTCACCACGGCCTTCGGCAAACGGTTTGCCCTCTTCGCTTGAGAGCAAGGAGCCTAATTCATCACAACGGGTAATAAGCTCATCACCGATTGCTTGCAATACTTTTTGCTTGTGCTCTAACGGGGTTTTTTCCCATTCAGGCTGCGCTGTTTTAGCCGCATCAATCGCTTGCTGCACTTGCTGTTGGCTTGCTTGTGCAAAATTACCTAATTGCTGAGAGATATCTGAAGGGTTGATGTTGGCTACAGTAGAGATACCTGATTGCCATTCACCAGCAATGTAGAGGGCTTTTTCAGCTTCAAATGTCATGAGAAATCCTTGTTATGTGGCGTAATTTAATTAGGGCGATTCTTTACGTTTTGCGTAATGTTCTTGCTGCTTCGCGTTAATGCCGCGAAGGCTATTTATGAGTCGACGGCAGCGTAAACCACGAGCTCAACCAGCATTTCTTCACGCGCTAAACCTGCTACAACAACGGCTGCACGGTTAGGGAAAGGGGCGTTGAAGTATTCTGCGTAGACTTGGTTGACGGTCGCAAGATAGCTGCGGTCGGTAACATAGATCAGTACTTGTAATACCGCATCGGTAGAAACGCCTGCGCATTCAAGGGTATGAACCAGGTTATTCATGGTTTGGCGTGTTTGCGCCTCGATACCACCTTCAACAACGACACCTTGCTGATCAATTGGGATTTGCGCTGTATACAATGTGCCGTTATTCACGACAGCCCACTCTAAGGGTGCTTTAGATGCGAAGAGCTCTGTTTTTACAGGTGTTTTGGCTAGTTGGGCTGGCATAGGTCATTCCGTTATGTTGCGTATATGTTTCAATGTGGTTAAATCATGCACAAAAAATAGTGATAAATCTAACGCTTTATTTTTGACAATTGATAAGTTTTATTTATCAATAGAAGGAGGATGAAGCTCGGCTACTCACAAACGGGTGATAAAGGATACGTAGAGAAATGGATATTAAGCTGCAGCAGTTAAAATATTTTGTACTGGTAGTGGATGAAGGGGGATTTCGTGCTGCATCCAGCAAGGCAAACCGATCCCAAGCTGCCTTATCGACGGCAGTGAAAGAACTCGAGAAAATTCTGGGGCAGACCTTGTTTGAAGCGGGGCATAAAGTGAAGCTCACTCCGTTTGGCGAAATATGTTTGCCCAAGATCCGGCAGTTCTTAAATCATTATCAGAGTTTGACGTGTGATCTGAGTGCGGCAGCGGTTGGGCAATTAGGACAAGTGCGTATTGGCAGTGTTCCTTCCGTTGCGGCTAAGCTGATCCCGAAAGTATTAGCGGCTTTTACGGCATGTCACCCACAGGTGGAAGTGTCGTTAATTGATGATAATGCGGCTGGTGTTGAGCTGCGGTTGCTAGCTGGCGAGGTTGACCTTGCACTGGGGAACTGCTTGCATATTAATGATAGCCGTATTGATTTTACGCCTTTAATTTCAGACCCATTAGGTGTGGTGTGTTTATCTGACCATCCGCTAGCAGCGTTTAAAAATGGACTGGCGTGGCAGCAGCTTGAAGCCTATCCGTTTATAAAAAATGGCACCTGCACATTATTGGCGCCGACCCCCGCACGGGTATTGGCAGAAAGTGCCTTGTATTCGGTTGAAAATATTACCTCATTATTTTCAGTACTAGAGTTGGGTATCGGTATTACCACCTTGCCTAAACTCGCTTTTCCGACCGATGTGAAAACATTAGTGTGGATCCCATTGATTGACCCCGTTGTTGAGCGGGAAATTGGCATTTTTCGATTGTTAGATCGCCATATTTCACCCCAAGCACATGCTTTTTTTACCTTATGTCAGCAAGAGCTAATGTGCCAGCAAGAGTTAAAGAGTGAAGGTAAGTAAAGTGGTGTGATGTGACATCAAGAAAAACCTCATACTGTGCTAACTATCAGCCTGCTCAATGATTACATCGGGCAGTGCTGTTCTGGTGGTTTCGATAATGTTGGTTTTGTGAGGTTTATCCGATTGTTGTTGGTTCTAATTACGCATAGCGAATCGTATTTACAAACCACAGCTTCTTGCCCTGGGGGGTCACCACTTCAAACTCTTCATCTATCTCTTTCTTTAATAACGCGCGTGCCATTGGGGAATCAATCGAAATGTAGTCATTCCTGCCATAGATTTCATCTGGACCAACGATACGGAATGCTTTCTGCTCGGCTTCTTCATTTTCAATTTCAACAAATGCGCCAAAAAATACTTTGCCATCTTGCTGAGGGGAGTAATCGACGACTTTGACGATTTCAAGCCGTTTTCGTAAATAACGTACTCGGCGGTCGATTTCCCGTAGGCGCTTTTTATTGTATTGATAGTCAGCATTTTCACTACGGTCACCTAGGCTTGCAGCCCAAGTGACTTTCTTGGTTATCTCTGGACGTTCTTCTCGCCAAAGGAAATCGAGCTCTTTTTTGAGTTTGTCATAACCTTCACGGGTAATTAAATTGGTTTTCATGGTTCGTCCTGTACCTTCATCGAGTATTTCGCAGATTGATTTAGATAATTTTTACATTCTGGTTCATAGTATGGATAGCGATTTAGAAATTTTCTATCCTTTAAGGTAACTTAGGTACTGTTTCATTTGTGGCCATATGTGCTAAACGTATGTAAAAAGCATTGATGAGCAATAAACAGACATACCCAGTTACAATTTACGGTTACATTTAGCGGCGAAATTAAGCTTCTGTCAGGTTGACTCGAGTAAGATACGCACACAACTCGATAACACGATCGATGCAGGTAAGGTGAGATATGCAGGAAAATTATAAAATTCTGGTTGTTGATGACGACATGCGTTTACGCGCATTATTAGAACGTTACTTGTCGGAACAAGGTTTCCAAGTACGTAGCGTCGCAAACGGCGAGCAAATGGACCGCTTGTTATCCCGTGAAACATTCCACTTAATGGTGCTAGATTTAATGCTACCAGGTGAAGATGGCTTATCTATTTGTCGTCGCTTACGTAATGCCAATAGTGTGCTACCGATTTTAATGCTAACCGCAAAAGGCGATGAAGTTGATCGTATTGTGGGGTTAGAAGTTGGCGCAGATGATTATTTGCCAAAACCGTTTAATCCGCGTGAACTACTGGCTCGTATTCGTGCCGTGTTACGCCGCCAGACGATTGAAGCACCTGGTGCCCCAAGTATTGATAGCAAAATCGTTGAGTTTGGTGAATTCCGTTTGAATCTAGGTACGCGCGAGATGTTCCGTGGGGAAGAGCCTATGCCGCTAACCTCTGGCGAATTTGCGGTATTAAAAGCGTTAGTGACCAATTCACGTGAACCTATGTCGCGTGATAAATTAATGAATATGGCGCGTGGTCGTGAATATTCTGCGATGGAACGTTCTATTGATGTGCAGATCTCTCGTTTACGCCGAATGGTTGAAGAAGATCCAAGTCGCCCTCGTTATATTCAAACAGTATGGGGTTTAGGTTACGTCTTCGTTCCCGATGGCAACGAGAAGTAAACCATGCGAATTTCTCCCCGCAGTACATTTACCCGTACGCTTGTTCTATTATCTGGCTTGCTTATAGCAAGTCAGATTTTCTCGTATTTGACCGTGCTTAATTACGCCCTTCTTCCTAGCTTGCAGCAATTTAATCGTATTATTGCGTATGAAGTGCGCTTGATGTTGCAAGAGGATCTGGATCTGGATCTCGATGACGGTGAAATTTTCCACCTCGAACAGCCAGTGCGTCGCCAGTTGCTGGCTCAACTTGGCGTGACATTGCATTCAATCGATGACCCTGATCTTAAAGAATATAACAGTGCCACAGAAATCGAGTATCTCAGTGAAGAAATGTCTGAGGAACTTGATGCTAAAACGGAAGTACGTTTAGTGCTGGGTGCTGAAAGTTATGTGTTGTGGATGAAATGTGATGCGATGCCTGGTTACCTTATGCGGATCCCATTATCGGAACTGCAAGAAGAAGACTTCTCACCGCTGTTTCGTTATAGCCTGATTATTGCCTTTATGGTGATTGCGGGGGGCTGGTTATTTATTCGGATGCAAAACAGACCGTTGGTTGAGTTAGAGCGGGCTGCATTATTAGTTGCTCGTGGCGAGATCCCTCCTATTTTACCTGAACAAGGGGCGTCAGAGGTCCGCGCGGTAACCAAGGCCTTTAACCAGATGGCTGAAGGGATTAAACAGCTTGAAGATGATCGTGCTTTATTATTGGCGGGCGTTAGCCATGATTTACGCACACCGTTAACCCGTATTCGCTTAGCCACTGAAATGATGTCGCCAGAAGACAGTTATTTAGCCGATGGCATGACCAAAGACACAGAAGAGTGTAATGAGATCATTAGTCAGTTTATGGACTATCTTAAATCAACCAAAAAGCCAGCAATGGAAATTATTGATCTGAATGACTTGTTACAAGAAGTCGCAGAGAGTGAAGGCGGGTACGAGAACGAAGTTGAACTCGGGTTGAGTGATACTCCGGGACGCATTGAGGCGAATGCTGTCGCGATGAAACGCTGTGTTGCTAATTTAGTGGTGAATGCCCTTCGCTATGGCAATGGCTGGGTTAAAATTTCAAGTGGTACATCCGCAGATCGAAAATTAGCATGGTATTGTGTGGAAGATAATGGGCCTGGGATCCAAGAAGATCAGGTCTCTCGTATGTTCCAACCTTTAACCCGTGGTGATTCTGCTCGTGGCAGTGATGCTGAAGGTACCGGGTTAGGTTTAGCAATAGTAAAACGGATTATCGACCAACACGATGGGGTGATTACCGTGACTAATCGTCGTGACGGTGGTTTGAAAGTCCAGATCACCTTGCCTTTGGTTAAGTAAAATCAAAAGGTAAGTAGAATAAAAAAACGCGCATTATGCGCGTTTTTTTATATGTCGATTGCCAGTCTATAAGGCTTAGTCTGCGTTTTTCTTCTCTTCAGGAAGTACAAGATTCAGGATAATTGCAGTGATACCACCAGCTGCCATGCCTGACGATAAAATACCTTTCACCCAATCTGGCATAAATTGCAGAATTTCAGGTTTCTGAGCAATGCCCAGCCCCATAGAGAAAGACAACGCCATAATAAGAATGGCACGACGGTCTAGATCGCAGCGCGAAATAATACGAATGCCAGAAGCGGCGATTGTACCGAACATCACAATCGTTGCACCGCCCAGTACAGGCTCTGGAATTAACTGAACAAGGTTTGCAACCCCAGGAAATAAACCTAACAGCACCAGCATGCCTGCAACGAAATATCCGATATAACGACTCGCTACACCTGTTAACTGAATGATGCCGTTATTTTGGCTGAAGGTTGAATTAGGGAAGCTATTTAATACGGATGCCATGGCTGAGTTAATGCCATCGGCTAATACGCCGCCTTTAATACGCTTCAAATAAAGAGGGCCAGCAACAGGTTGTTCAGAGGTTTCTGATGTTGCGGTGATATCTCCAATTGCCTCAAGTGATGTAATCGCAAAAACGATCACTAGCGGAATAAGCAGTCCCCAATCAAAGCCCAGGCCATATTGCATCGGCATTGGAATCGCCATGAAGGCATGTTGCGTTTCTTGAGGGGGATTGAGCATACCCGTGAACCAAGCCAATACCGTTCCTGCCGCCATGGCGATCACAATCGATGAAACGCGTAGGTAAGGATTCTTGACGCGGTTTAATAAAACAATGAAACCTAATACTGTACCTGCAAGCATTAAGTTTTCAAGGCTACCAAAGCTGCCGTCGTTAATCGCGGCATAACCACCACCCACTGATGTTAGACCGATCTGGATCAGGGTTAGACCGATCAGGGTGACAACGATACCTGATACTAGCGGGGTGATAATACGTTGTGCGTGTTGCAGTACGCGAGAGATGAACACTTCGGTTAATGAAGCCACCAAAATGGTACCAAAGATGGCAGCCATCATCGTCGGAACATCCGCGCCACCAGCCTTTAGGGCTAAGCCTGCCCCAATAATAGGGCCTAAGAAGTTGAAACTGGTACCTTGAATAGACAGTAAACCCGAGCCAATAGGGCCAAATGTACGAATTTGGATAAATGAAGCAATACCAGAAGCGAATAAAGACATGCTAACGATGGTATTGGTATCGCTTGCAGGTAAACCCAATGCCTGGCAGATAATCAACGACGGTGTGATCACAGCAACAAACATAGCCAGTAAGTGCTGAGTGGCCGCAAACAGTGTTTGTGGTAGCGGCGGTCGATCTTCTAAACGGTAAATGAGATCTGAATTTCGTGGTATTTCAATGTCGCAATGCTGGCGGGTCATGGCAGTTTTATTCCTTAAGCTTACTTCTTAATCCCGATCGAATGCGCTGAATGGGCATTGATACGTGAATGCTGGATAGTTCTGTGATTGCTGTTACTCAGATCCAAACGAACACAAGGAGAAGTGAAAGTGGGTGAAATTTGTGCGCTATTGTAATTATCTTGCCGTAAATAGCAAACGTTTGCTTTGTTTGTTGATGATTTATTTTTCTTTCACGATAAAACAGCATCAGTAAGCTAAAAAAGTAGCTAATGGGCTAGAGGCGAGATTTTTACAGGTGTGCCGAGATCACAGTGAGGAATAGAAAAGCAGTAAGAGGCATAAAGCGAGCGGAATAACATAATGTTTACATGCTTTCGTGATGGTTTTTCAACAAGGCTGCGCTAATTGATTAGAACGCTGCCTTGTATGAGTGAGAGAAATGACTGAGTGCATTAGGCGTTTGAGTAATTTTCTCGTTGTCCTAACCAGCGCTGTACAATGGCTTTGGCATTGTTAGGGTATTGCTGGTGAATGTAGCGTGCCAGTTTCTGTACCTGTGGGATCAAGTGTTGGTCTCGTACCAGATCGGCAATTTTAAAGTCAGCAATACCGGTTTGTTTGGTGCCAAGCAGTTCTCCTGGCCCTCGGATTTCGAGGTCGCGCTGAGCAATAACAAAACCATCACTACTATCGCGTAATACGCCCAACCGTTTCTGCGCGGTTTTTGATAATGGCGCGTGGTATAGCAAAACACAGTGACTCGCCACTTTGCCTCGACCAACCCGACCACGTAGCTGGTGGAGCTGGGCCAACCCTAAGCGTTCAGGGTTTTCAATCACCATTAAGCTAGCGTTCGGTACATCTACCCCGACTTCAATCACCGTTGTTGCGACCAATAGCTGCAACTCTCTGGCTTTAAAGCGGCGCATAATCTCTTGTTTTTCTGCTGCTTTCATTCGACCGTGCACTAATCCCACGTTTAATTCGGGCAGTTGGGCGGTCAGCTCATCGGCGGTATCAGATGCCGCTTGGGCTTCTAATACTTCAGATTCATCGATAAGGGTACACACCCAATAGGCTTGACGTCCTTCATTTTGACAAGCTGAACGAATACGCTCTACGATGGCAGCGCGGCGAGAATCGGGTAGTGCGACAGTTTGAACGGGTGTACGGCCTGGTGGTAACTCATCAATGACCGAGGTTTCAAGATCGGCATAAGCCGTCATCGCCAGCGTGCGTGGAATAGGGGTTGCGGTCATGATGAGCTGGTGCGGATAACGCCCTTCATTTGCCCCTTTTTCTCGTAGCTCTAAACGTTGATGTACCCCAAAGCGGTGTTGTTCATCAATAATGACTAACGCTAAATTTTTGAAGGTGACATGGTCTTGAAATAAGGCATGTGTACCGACCACCATTTTAGCTTCGCCACTTTCAATGCGGGCTAACTCTGTTTCGCGGGCTTTGCCTTTGAGTTTTCCGGCCATCCAACCGACTTGAATGTCCATTGGGTTTAGCCATTGGGCAAAGTTTTGGACGTGTTGTTCAGCCAGCAGTTCTGTTGGCGCCATTAGGGCGACTTGAAAACCATGTTGAATCGCACGTAAGGCAGCGAGTGCGGCAACCAATGTTTTGCCTGAGCCTACGTCACCTTGTACTAAGCGCATCATGGGTAACGGTTTTATAAGGTCAGCTTCAATGTCTGCCACCACACGTTGTTGGGCGTTGGTTGGGCTGAACGGTAAACTCGCCAGTAATTTTCCTTTCAGGCTATCTGCTGGGTTATTACATGCTGCTAATGGCCACGCACTATGTTGCTGGCTTTTACTGCGAACGGCCAACATCGATAAGTTTTGGGCTAACAACTCTTCGAGAATTAATCGGTGCTGTGCTGGATGTTTACCGGCTTCGAGTTGATCGAGAGAGACATCTGGGGTGGGACGGTGCATTACGTGCAGCGCCTGTGCCATGGTCATTTGTCGGTCGTATAAGCCTTCAGGCAGTAACTCAGTAACGGCAGCTTTGTCGAGTAAACTCAGTGCTTGGTCGGTCAGATTTCGCAGAGTGAGCTGGCGTAGTCCTTCCGTGGTTGGGTAAACTGGCGTCAGTGTTTCTTCACCAGTGAGTGATGCTGATTCTGCAAACACCGAGTAATCGGGGTGGATGATTTCCAGCCCAAATTTACCGCGTTTAATTTCGCCAAACGCTTTAACTTGTTTACCTTCAGCTAGGCTATTTTGCATTGCCGCATTGAAATTGAAGAAGCGTAATGTTGCAGAGCCACTATCGTCGGCAATGCGGACCGTTAGCATACGACGTTTTCCAAACGTAATGCTGCTATTGAGCACTTCGCCTTGAACAGCAATGTGTTGACCGGGCATCGCCTGAGCAATTGGCCAGATACGAGTACGGTCTTCATAGCGGAGGGGCAGGTGAAAAAGCAGATCTTGAACCGACGTTAGACCGACTTTTTCGAGTTTCTCTGCCATTTTAGCGCCAACGCCAGACAACTCTGTCAGGGCGATGGTTTCTAATAATTGTCCGCTCATTGCTTATGTTGATCCTTTATTCTTTTATTTGTTCTTTTTAGGTTCGATAGCCTGCATGGTCGCCCACCAATTATCATCAGCCACAATCTGACCTTCATCATCAAGCGGTGGATAAGGTAGCCCTTTTCGGCGAGCAACTTTTGCCAATACAGGGTGACCGCGTTCAAATAGAATGCGATGAACCACCTCATCTGGCAATAAAGTTTTTTCGCGTTCGTACATCCCTGCATTTTGACGCTGGCGTTGTGCTTCATACAAGATTAAGGCACTTGCTACCGATACATTCAAAGACTGTACCATGCCAACCATAGGGATGATGATATCTTGATCGGCCATCGCTAATGCTTCAGCGGTGATCCCATTTTTTTCACCGCCTAAGATAATTGCCGTCGGCTTGGTGTAATCCACATCACGAAAATCAATTGCCGTATCTGACAAGTTAGTTGCTAATACCTGCATACCTTGCGCTTTTAGGTGCGTAATGGCATCGACCATATTGTCGTGGGTATCGAGTTCAACCCAGTTACGCGCTCCGGCTGACGTATTACTCAGTACTCGCATATTTTCTTTGGGCCAAACAGCATGCACTTTATGAATACCCACAGCATCAGCGGTGCGGATAATGGCAGAAACATTATTAGGTTTATGTACTTCTTCCATGCAAACCGTTAAATCTGGTTGGCGAGTGGCGAGTACTGAATGAATACGTTGGTAACGATCAGGAGTCATAATATCTTTTTTATCTAAACCATAAAGAAAACGCCCGTAAACGGGCGTCTGTTTTATCTTAGAGAGATGAAATATGAGTGTATAGTATTCTCATTATTTCATGTCTGCTGATTAGTTCTTTTGTCGTGCCACACGTACAACATTTGGCATCACACGAATATGTCGCATAATCTTGGCCAAATGAATACGGCTCTTAGTCGTGAGACGAACAGTGATGGTATATAAACGGCCATCTTTTTCTTCTGTCGCCAAACCTTGAATATTAGAACCCGTTGCTGCAATGGTATTGGTTAAATCAGCCAGTGCACCTTGGTGATTTTGCATATCCACTTTTAAGGTGGTTACAAATTCATGTTCGAAGTCTTCACTCCATTCAACAGGCATATATTTATCAGGTTCACGCTGGTAGCCACGAATGTTAGAGCATTCTTCGCGGTGGATAACCAAGCCTTTACCTGGGCTAACATGCGCCATAATTGCATCGCCCGGCAGTGGGTGACAACAATTGGCGAAGGTCATTAAAATACCATCGGCGCCACGAATCGGCATCCGACGACCCGTATTAGCATCTGTAGAATGGCTATCTTCAGTATTACCAAGTAAGCGACGTGCTACAACAATGCTCATTAACTCACCTAAACCAATTTCAACCAGCAAATCATCTGATGTTTCTAGACGCTGATCGGTCAGTAGTTGTTGTAGGCGAGTTGAATCAACTTGATCAATATTCAGTTCACCAAGTGCATGGTTGATTAGGCGTTTACCCAATGTAATGGACTCTTCACGGCGCATGGTTTTAAGAACCTGACGGATCTTCGTACGTGCACGTGCTGTCACTACATAATTAAGCCATGCTGCATTAGGGCGAGCACCGGGCGCACTGATAATATCAACGGTCTGACCGTTTTTCAGTGGCTTGCTTAATGGATAAGGTTGACGATTAACGCGCGAACCGACACAGGCATTACCTACGTCAGTGTGTACTGCATACGCGAAGTCAACGGCCGTTGCACCTACAGGCAATTCAACGATTCTGCCTTTTGGCGTGAAGACGTAAATTTCATCTGGGAACAGATCAGATTTAACGTTTTCAATGAATTCGAATGAACTACCGGCACTTTGTTGAAGCTCAAGTAAACTTTGCATCCAGCGCTGTGCTTTAACCTGAGCGGTTGTGCCAGAGCTTTCGCCATTTTTCTTGTAAGACCAATGAGCAGCAACACCTTTGTCAGCCATCTGGTCCATATCGTCAGTACGAATTTGTACTTCGACAGGTACACCGTGAGGGCCAACTAATGAAGTATGTAATGACTGGTAACCATTGCCTTTAGGGATGGCAATGTAGTCTTTCATGCGGCTTGGGCGCGGCTTGTACAAGTTATGTACTTGCCCTAATACTCGATAACAAGTATCTAAATCTTTAACTAAAACCCGGAAAGCGTAAATATCCATAATAGAATGGAATCGCTGTTCTTTGTTTTTCATCTTGTTATAGATGGAGTAAAGATTCTTTTCGCGGCCTAAGACTTTGCCTTCGATCCCCGCATCTTCGAGACGTCCCTCGATTTCAGCGTGAATCTTATTGATCATTTCTTTTCTGTTACCACGCGCAGCAGCAACAACCCCTTTAAGAACGCGATAACGATTTGGGTATAACGCTTCAAAGCCTAACTCTTCGAGTTCTGTTTTGATGTTATGGATACCTAAACGGTGAGCGAGGGGAGAAAATATTTCTAAGGTTTCGCGGGCAATTCGGCGACGCTTATCTGGGCGTAAAGCACCCAACGTGCGCATGTTATGCGTACGGTCAGCGAGCTTGATAAGAATAACGCGAATGTCATGAGCCATCGCCATGATCATTTTACGGAAGTTCTCGGCCTGAGCTTCTTTGCGGTCACGAAACTTAAGTTTATCCAGCTTTGAAACACCATCGACGAGTTCGGCTACGGTATCACCAAAGCGACTTGCAAGGTCTTCTTTCGTGACTTCGGTATCTTCGATAACGTCGTGGAGTAAGGCTGCCATGAGCGTCTCTTGATCGAGGCGCATTTCCGCAAGAATGCGGGCAACAGCAATAGGGTGGATAATATAAGGTTCACCGCTTGAGCGGGTTTGCCCTTCATGGGCATCACGCGCAACGAGATACGCCTGCCGAAGAGCCTCAATTTGAGACTCTGGCAGGTATTCGATTGCGACTTCTTTCAGGCTATCAAATAGATACAATTCGCCCGGTTCCCTGAATTAACGGTGGTGGTGGTGGTCGCCTGCAATTGCACTAACAGCAGCTAGTTCTGCTGCTTCTTGCTCTTGCAGTTCCTGACGCTCGCGAGCATCTAGGATATCTTTAGTGATTAGGCCTTCTTCGATTTCACGAAGTGCGATCACTGTGTATTTGTCGTTTTCTTCTGGTACCAATGGATCCTTGCCGCCCGTTTGCAATTGACGCGCACGGCGTGAAGCAATTTGGATCAGGTCGAAACGGTTGCCAATTTTATCAACAGCGTCTTGAACGGTTACGCGTGCCATGGAGGACTCCAGTGGTTATATAATGAGAAAGAAAATTGTATATAAATACTTACTGTTCTGCCAGTAGAGCATTTAGCATACTGTTATATTTAGCAGTTTGCTTGTCTTGCTTCAATCGTTCTGCACGAATAATGGCTTTAAAGTCCATTAACGCAGCATCGAAATCATCATTCACGATAACATAGTCATATTCGTTGTAATGAGAAATTTCAGAACGAGCTTCTTGCATACGACGTGCAATTATGGCTTCACTGTCTTGACCACGAGCATTTAAACGACGCTCTAATTCTTCTTTTGAAGGTGGTAAAATGAAGAGGCTTTTCGCCGCTGGCATTTGTATGCGGATTTGACGCGCACCCTGCCAATCAATATCTAAAAAGACATCAATACCTTTGTTCAGCTGGTCTTCAATCCAAGGGCGTGATGTACCGTAATAATTACCAAATACTTCAGCATGTTCAAGGAATGACTCTTGTTCGGTTAGTTCTGTGAACTCTTCAACACTAATAAAATTGTAATGAACACCATTTTCTTCACCAGGTCGCATACCGCGAGTCGTGTGGGAAACGGATACTTTCATGTCATAGGTCGGATTAGTTTCAAGCAACGCATTAATCAAACTTGATTTACCAGCGCCACTTGGTGCCGACACGATGTATAGAGTACCTTTGCTCATTGCCTATTTTCACTCAGTGCTAGAAGGGCGCGCAGATTATCACGAATTGCGCAAAATTGAAATTATCTGATTGCTGGAAATTTCATCTTTTATACGGTTAATGCGACTTTATAAGCCGTCAACTTAAGCCTAGATGGATTTATGGCTAATCTCAGACTATTCGTATTTTGAATTTTAACGCTAAAGAGTGTGATGATGAACCGTAAAAGGCAGTATTACTACTGCCTGTTACCGGAAGCAAAGTGCTGTTGCCTACGACAAAATACCAGTTTTCAACGTTTTTAGCTAGGCAGGTTAGTGTTTGCTCTATATGTTTGGGCCCTGCTGTGTCCATTAATCGATAGTTTGGGCTATAATAGACATTACTGTGTCTTTTTTTTGGCTTTATATGCGTTTTTCACTTTTAGATGATACCGATGTTAGCCAGGCTTTTGCTACTCATCTGCGTGGTTTGCGTAAAGAGGCGAAGCTGTCGCGTGAAGCGCTTGCCAAGCGCAGTTGTGTGCCCGCTTCAACCATCAAAAAGTTTGAACTTACTGGGCAAATTTCATTTCGCCAGCTACTGCTACTGTGGCAGTCGTTGGACTCACTTGATCGGCTCTATCAACTGACACAAGCAAGCTCTGCTCGCTCAGCTTTACCGACCAGTATAGAAGAGGTGCTGAAAGATGAGTTTTAAACCGATTCAGAAGCTGAGTGTTCAGCGTACTCTCGCAACGGGTGAGGTTGTCCCGGTGGGCGTGTTGGCTCAAAACCGACAAGGGGTTTTCTTCCAGTACGATGAAAAATATATCGGGAAGTTTGGTAATTTATCACCTTTTACTCTGCAAGCTGACGATCGACTACAGCCTGCGCCCAGACAACCGCATCAGGGTATTCATGGTGTTTTTGGCGATAGCCTTCCCGATGGTTGGGGATTACTGTTACAAGATCGCGTGTTTCGTCAGCAGGGAATTCTGCCAGCACAGCTAACCGCGATGGATCGGCTGGCTTTTGTTGGGCTCCAGGGAATGGGCGCCTTATCCTTTACGCCCGTATCGGAATTCTCGTTAGATGAACGCTCTGATATTGACCTAGCAACGCTAGGGTTGGAAGCACAAACTTTATTTGATCAATCCGTGCTTGACTATAAAGAGACGGATGACTTAGGCGGTAGCACCCAACAGGTACTGGCGACCTTGGTTGCCGTAGGGAGCTCTGGTGGTGCTCGGCCAAAAGCACAGATCTATATGCCCGCTGGGGATGCTAACCATTGCCGTACCTTTGCTATGCCTGATGATGAAGCTTGGCTGGTCAAGTTTACCTCTAAGAACCTCGCGCTTGGCCATGAAGAGGGCCTGTGTGAAGCGGTTTATTTACAGATGGCGGAACAAGCAAAATGCCAACCGCCCAACTGGCAACTTATTAGCGCACCACAAAGCAGCGGCGCGATGGCTTGGCTTGCAGTAAAACGCTTTGATTATATTCCGAGTTTGAACAGCGCCGGCCGCTTACATATGCACAGTGCTTGTGGCCTATTAGATGCCGATTTTCGTAGCCCAAGTCTGGATTATGTCGATTTAATTAAGGCCAGTCGCCAATTATGTATGTCACCTGCTGCTGGGCAACTACAATTTCGTCGCGCTATATTTAATTTATTTGCCGCCAACCAAGATGATCACAGTAAAAACTGGGCTTTTTTACAGACTGATGATGGTCAGTGGCAGCCAGCTCCTTTTTATGATGTGACTTATAGCCCTCATCCTTTTAATGAACATGCAACGGCCTTTGGCGGGTACGGAAAAGCGCCACCGCTTAAGGCGATGCAAAAGCTGGCTGCCAGTGCGGGTTTTGCTACTTGGCAAGAGGCGCGGCATTGCATCCATGAAGTCGTTGAGGCGCTTAGCCAGTTTACGCACCTTGCACAGCAACAAGGGATCAGCAAGACAACCTTGTTAGCGATAGAGAAAACACTAGCTCAACGAAAGCAAGAAAACGCGGCTCTTCTTGTTTGAGGTGACGTAGAGTTAAGATAAATATGCGAGTAGATAAAATATGAAGCCATGCCGAAATGAACCTTGCCCGTGTGGTAGTGGGAACAAGTACAAACGTTGTTGCATGAACAGTGTTTCAAAACAGCATGCAGAGGTGTTCGATGATTTCGAGCAAATCGTTGCGATGAACCCTGATTTAACTTTGGAGGAGTTAAATGTAGTTACGCAGCACAAAATGAATGAATGTAATAATCGGCCGAATACGGATTTTTGTGGCCTCTCGCCAACACAAATGGCTAATTGGTTGTATGCGTCATTCAATGAATTGGATTGGGTCACAATAAGCACGACAGATGATTTATCTACTAGCCCTGTAATGCGCTATTTAGTGCTCATTTTGGACGAAGCCATGCAGAATGGCGGTTCGTTTAAGGCGACCAGTAAAGGCAACTTGCCCACAAAACTGGTTAAGCAAGCCAGTGATGTATTGCCCGAGTTTGCTGTCTCTCGACATCAAACGAATATCAGCATAAGTGAATTTTCCGGCAACAACGAAGATAAATTTAATGCGCTGCACTATACCCGTATCTTGGCGGAAATTGCTGGCATTATTTATCGTCGAAGTGGTCGTTATCATGTGAAAAAATCTGCGCAAAAGCAGTATCAAAGCCATGGTGTTCATGCTTTTTTCAACCTCATGCTTGAAGCTGCAACCAGTCAATACAATTGGGGCTACCTAGACGGATGGGAGCACGATATTGATCTAAGAACCTTTTGGCTCTTTATGCTTTGGCGTTTGCAAACTCATGCCAGTGTTGATCAATTGATTGAAGAAGTGGCCACAGCATTTCCTGATTTACTGCTCGATTGTTCATCCGAAGAACGCTTATCGCCAAGCCAGTTACTGAGTACTTTGATTGAATCGCGCTTTATTGAACGATTTCTACAGTTTTGGGGGTTTGTGACGGTTGATCCAAAACGATTTTTTGCCGAAGATCATGTGCCGAGAAAGGCAGAGATGCAGACATTGCTGAAACAAACTTTTCAATTCAATATTGAGATTCAATAGGTGCAGCATGAGCGAATATCAAGAGCTTTTAGATACGATGGAAGTGCTAATTGAAGACTATGATGCACATCAGCCTGTTATTGATTTTTTGGTGTTTAAAATGTTAATCAATATGTGTGTCACCATGACGTGTTGCAAGTTAATTTTCTTGGTTTACCTGTAGGTTTTTTTGACGAATCTAAAAATTTATTCAATGCTAACTCACAAAGCGCAAAGCTTTTAGTCCTGGTCTTTTGCCAGAATTACTTTAAAATATTAGTATCTATATGCAATTAAAATTTAAGAGTATTTTTGTAAATGTCAAATAAGTTGGAGCTACATAAAAAAGGCACTTATATTGACCTTTTCTCAGGGTGTGGTGGACTATCGCTAGGCCTTGGTAATGCAGGTTGGGAGGGTCTATTTGCTGTAGAAAAAGATTCAATGGCATTTTCTACTTTTAAACATAATCTGATTGATGGGGTTCATGCTCATTTTAATTGGCCAGATTGGTTACCAAAACAAGAAACTACTATTCAGGACTTACTTGAAAAATACTCTGAACAATTATCTGCGCTAAAAGGTAAAGTAGACCTAATTGCTGGAGGGCCTCCATGTCAGGGGTTCTCTTTAGCTGGTCGACGAAATGCTAAAGATCCTCGTAACAAGCTATCAGAAGAATACATAAAAATGGTTGAAATTATCTCACCTAAGTATCTTCTATTAGAAAATGTTCGTGGATTTAACGCCTCTTTCAAACCAGCTGAAGGTAAGAAGGCTAGAAAACCTCATTCGATGATCGTAAAAGCTAAGCTTGAAAAACTTGGCTACAAAGTATTTACAGACTTTCTATGTAGTGCAGATTTTGGTGTTCCTCAGAAAAGAACTCGATTCATTATGATCGGAGTCCGAAAAGAGTTTGTCGGCAAAGATTTTAGAAACCCCTTCGAAGTATTAGCAGATACAAAAAGAGAATTTTTGATTGATAAAAAGCTCCCATTGCGTCCTGTAAAGGTCAGTGATGCTATTGGTGATTTATTAGTCCAGACAAATGGATTGGTTTATCACTCAGGAAGTGAAGTTAGTGGGTTTAAACAAATCAACTACATCCAACCAAAGAAACCATCAAAGTACCTTCGAGTTATAAGAAAAAATGCTGGTAAAAATAAACCCAATAGTCTTCGACTTGCACGTCACAAAGACACAACTATAGAGAAGTTCAATAGAATTCAGCAGATCTGCAAACCAGGTGTGAGTTTGAATGATGCGATGCGTTTGGAGATTGGAACGAAGAAACAAGCAATAACTGTACTTAACGCTAACGAGCCATCCAAAACATTAACGACTTTACCTGACGACCTACTGCACTATTCTGAGCCAAGAATACTTACTGTAAGAGAGATGGCTAGAATTCAATCATTTCCTGATAATTTTGATATTCTGGGTAAGTATACGACGGGTGGGGAAAGAAGAACTCAGGAATGCCCAAGATATACCCAAATTGGGAATGCTGTACCTCCTCTTTTAGGTGAGGCGCTTGGAAAATTAATTTTCAATATAAAGTAGTTGGCTGGATATAAAATGACTAATGATAATGAATTAGAAGTAGAGCTAATTAACAAAATAAAAAGCGGTAGCCGTGAAACAACGAAGCTTGAAACTGATGATAAGGTTTTGGCGAGAGTTACTGATGGTATTTATCGGCTACCTGGTTCAGCTATAAGAGAACTAATTTCTAACGCTTACGACGCTGATGCTGAGAATGTCTACGTTAGTACAGATGTACCGCGCTTTAATTCTATGACTATTAGAGATGATGGAAACGGTATGTCCATTGATACTTTAGTTAATATGATTCGACATATCGGTGGTAGTGCAAAGAGAACGATAAAAGGACAAGAATTAAAAGTAACAGATGAGCATGATCCTTCTTTAAGTCTAAATAAAAAGAGAAAGCTGATCGGTAAAATTGGTATTGGCCTTTTCAGTGTTGCTCAGTTGACTAGAGATTTTGAAATTATAACTAAACAAAAAGGAGACCCTTTTTATTCAAGGGCGAAAGTTTCACTGTTTAATTACTCTGAAGAAAACATAGAAAAAAAATCAGATGATGAACGGGGAAAAAGCTTTCAAACGGGTAATGTTGATATTTGGACAGAAAAAACTGAAAATATTAATGCTCACGGTACAGATATCATATTGAGCAATATTAAAAGAAGTGCGAAAGATCAATTGCGCAGTGTCGATATTTGGGGGCAAACAGAGAATGAAACTGAATTAGATGAAGAAGTAGATGATATTCTAGATTCTTCTAAAGCGATACTTCCTGATTTTCATGTTGGTTATCTAGAAACGGATTCTGATGGAACGGGTGTTTATCAACAAGAAATGGCGAGAGCTCCCGAACTACCTTGGACCGATAGTACTTCATCTGAAGATAGATTTAAAAAACTGTATGAAGGGATTTTGGATAAAACAAAAAATGCAGTTAGTCCTAAATTAAATTTAGTATTAGATAACTATCTTAATATGTTGTGGACTCTTGGCCTATCAATTCCTTTACCCTATGTAGAAAAGCACCCTTTTAATCTAACTAAAAAAGATATATCTGACATATACGTAATTAATAATAGGAAAAAAGGTCAGGTAAATGATGCTAATGAGTTGTTGGATGAAGAGGATAAGTTAGGAGATAAGTTTGGTTTTTCCGCCCAGATAGAAAAATCTGAATTTAATGTCTTAGTTGATGGTATAAAATTATTTAGGCCGCTTAGGTTTACAAACTTACCTGAGTCAAAAGCTATGATTAAAAAGCCAATACTGTTTATTGGTAAGTATCAGACGAATTTATCCAATATGGCATTGGAAGACTCAGCGGGTGATTTGGAATTTGAAGCATATGTGCTGTGGACACCAAAAGTTAGCCCAAGAGATCATAATGGTTCATTAATTCGAATTAATGACGCTTCAGGTATTATGTTTGATGAAACATTTATGAAGCATCAGGTAGCTGAACATACTATAAAAAGTCAACTTACAATTGAAATCTTTGTGCATAAAGGTCTAGATTCAGCATTAAACATTGATCGTGAATCTTTTAATATAGCTCACCCTCATTATCAGATAGTTATGAGATGGCTACATAGTGCTATCAGACAAGTAGTAAATAGATATAAGCAAATAAAGAGAGAGAAAAAGAAAGAAATTGAAAATTTTCATGAAGATGACTTTTCAAAAGCGTTAGATGAAATTGTATCCAAAAGTTACGTTTTTAACCAAAAAGATCCGCATGAAAGATCTAATCTAATTGTATTTGGTGAGCAAGAAGAAGAGGCAACTGTTTGTAAAGTAGAAAATTCAGTAGATAGTTTTGTCGTATCACAGGATAGAATTGAGAGAGTATTCGAGCCTATAAAAAGAAATAAGATCAAACAAAAGAAAATAATCAATAAATCAGAGGCGATACTTCAAATCTTAGACTCATATAATCTGTTGGAAAACCTAACGGTGGAAAGGCAAGAGTTGTTGGTGATAGATTTGATTGAAATACTACAGTTGGAGGGCTAGAACATGAACTTATTTGATTCTGACGACTCTCTAATTGATGATGAAGTTTTTGGTTCAATCACTCAGCCTCTATCTAAAGAATTTAAGCCTTGGCATAAGCCAAGAAAGCAGTTTATTAGAGATAAACAATGGTTAGAACAATTTAAAAGACTTATGGGAAGTAGTAAATATAACAATATTGATTCTATGAACTATTTTGGATTGCCAGGCGGAGATCTACTTGATATCAATTATATCTATGAAGGTATGATAAATAGTAGAAGAAGTGGTAGTAAAAGGTTGGGTTTTCATGGTTTTATAAATAGTAGTACTGACTTTGCTAAAGCTGAAGGTGAATTGTCAAAAATTCTAGATAATGAAAGAATTGAAGGTAAGTCAAAAATTGAGAAGTTTAATTTTGAAGACTTAATGAAACGAAACTCTGATGCTTGGATAAGAGTAAAGAATTTCGGCGAATATCATTTTATTAATTTAGATTTTTGCAATAATGTCATGTCTTATAATACATTGATGTCAATGTATAATTTGCTTGATTATCAAATGCAAAAGGTCGTTGGTTTACCGTGGTTACTTTGTATTACCACAAGACTTAATAAAGATAGCACAACTGACTCTATTGTTGCTAAATTTGAAACGATAATAAATGAATCTCTTGGTACCGAACAATTAAAATGTAAAATTGAAGAATGTTTCTCTGAGGTTTATACATATTTTTCAGATGAATCAGATAATTCAGATATTAACGGTGTTGAAGATAAATGTTTAATTAATCAGATATTACAAATATGCTTGGTTCTATGGATATTAAAAGAAGCAGCGTTAAGAAATTTCAATGTCACTTTGAAAAGTAGTATGAAATATTCAGTTGATCTGTTTGAACGTGATGCTGATATGCATTCATTTGTGTTTTGTTTTGAAAAGGAAGAAACTGTTATTCCAGACTGTTTAGGTCTGGCTGGAGAAAATATACCAGAAATCAATGATATTGACTTTGGTACCATAGCAAGTCCGGCGTTAGATAAATTATCAAAAACTTCTGATGTTGACTATATCCTTGAACAGGATAAAACGGTCCTGAATACTTATGCTGACGAGATGATTAGCTGGCTTAGCCGATGTGGATATGACACTTCGACTTACAAAGAGTTCATGACTGATCATCACGGATATGAGTTTTGATTTGTTGTGTAATTCATAACCCATAGACATCCTTTCACTCTGATTGGATGTCTAATTTCTGAATTATTACAAGTATAAGCGATATTTCTATTTGGAACGCATGGCCTAGCATTATAGAACTGATTTTAAATTTAGTTCTGAAGTTAATATTTCCTTGATGAAGTTGACTCATTTAATGCAATTTGATGTTCTCGTTTTTCCATACATTCAATAGCCAAAGACGCATGACGATCTTGCTTCATTAACTCTGCCAATGCCGCTTGTCTTAAATCGTTACTGGGTTCAATACAATCATCATACGACCTTATTCGCTCATTTATTTCAGCTTCATTGACGTAGATGTGTGATTTATCTTTATGGCGGCTGAGGGAAACATAGGCTTCTCGCTGTGCCTAGAGAGTAAAGGTGTTGCGATCAACGGTTGTACCTTGCGAGCTAAAGATAGTTAACGCATAAGCGTGACAGAGATTTAGACCAATTTGATCGCTGTATTCTGACGCTAAGGAAGAAATTGGTCGCTTATCATCTAGCATGACTGATAGCCGCACATCACCGTCTAGTTGAGTTATTGATGAGATGGTTCCAAGTGTGCCGTTATTGTAGTGGTCAAGGAAAACTGGCCTGTTCTTTAGAGCTTTCATTAAATAATTGCCCTGATTCATTTGTGTTAAACCACCATTATATTGGTGCGGTCTAATCTTGCTGTAATAACCAATAATATATTGAGCTATATCTTTCTTAGCATCAGCAAAATGTTCATATCCTGTTTTTGGTACCCACTCGGTCTTTAAGCTTCGAAAGAAGCGTTCCATAGGGCTCAGTATCCCAACAATTATCACGTCGACTTATACTTTGTTCTATTTGATTGCGCCAAAGTAATTGCCGATACTTGATGCTTGTATAATGACTACCTTGATCACTATGGAACAAGATATTTTTAGAGTATTCATGTAGCTCAACAGCCATTGATAATGCTTTACCTGTCAGTTGTGTATCAGGCGATAATGACATTACCCAACCAATACCAATAGGTTTTCTTCATTACGTTATTAGCACGATAACAGCTAAGAGGAAAACCTATTGCCGTCCTAATTGATATCGTTCTAGCACCTGCGGAGCCTTTACTGATTATGTAAGCAGTTTTGACTTCACTACATAATTGAACATATTCAGCATCTATTTTTTGATTCCGATTTCGTCAATATTTATAGCTACTGCGGTGGATATTAAAGACTTCAAAAATAATGCTAACACTATGGCTCTGCTTGAGTCGTTTTACATTGCCTATATGTCAATCAGTAAAGAGATCATCAACGGTTTTGATGGCAACTTCTTCGGCACGTTGTTTGGCGAGTTGGGGATCTAAGTCATCCACGAAATTGCTTCATCTTGGTTGCGGGTTAGATAAGGAAAGGTCTTGTACTTTGCCTAACGTCATTTCATGGCGCTTTTTATTGGATGTAAAGCGAAGCATCCAGCTCGCTGTACCCAGATGCAGGAACTACAAGTTACAAGCCTTCACCATCAGCATGGTGTTGTGTTTTACCGCCACCAGTCTTAATCAGACTTATACTGCTAGAGTAAGTCTACTATACCTACCTTTAACTATCATGAGATGGTTAAAGGTAGGTTTTATACTACGATAGCAGAAGGCTAACTTTGGTAAGTTATTGTATTTTAATGATTTAAGTTCAGTAAAATACTAACTCAAATCTTATTCGATATTTTGGATCTGCTCGCGCATTTGCTCAATCAACACTTTTAATTCAACAGCAGATGCTGTGATTTCTGTCGTAATTGATTTTGATGCTAGCGTATTTGATTCGCGGTTAAATTCTTGCATCATGAAATCAAGACGACGGCCACATGCGCCTCCTTTCTTCATGATTTTTTGTGTTTCTTTCACATGCGAATCTAGGCGATCTAGCTCTTCAGCGACATCACTTTTTTGTGCCATCATGATCAGTTCTTGCTCAATTCGGCCAGCATCCAGCTCCACTTTTGCATCTTCAAAGCGGCTGGTTAGACGTTCACGTTGCCATTTAATAATTTCAGGCATTTGTGTGCGTACGTTGGTTGCTTCAGCAGTAATGGCATCAAGGCGTTGAACAATCAATTCCTTCATGTTTTCGCCTTCGCTGGCACGTGCGGCAATAAAGTCAGTAACTGCTTCATCAAAACCAACTAACAAATCTTTATTGATCGCATCCAAATCTTGTTCTGGAGCTTCCATTACACCAGGCCAGTTCAATACCTGAAAAGGACCAATATTGCCTTCACCAGCCGTGTCTTTTACCCACTTAGCGGCTTTAATGACTTGCTTCGCTAATTCTTCATTGATGGTGAGTTCGCTGCTTGCTGCTTGGTTCGCTTCAAAACGCAGGTTACATTCAACTTTACCGCGAGCTAGGCGCTTACGAAAACGCTCACGTAGTACAGGTTCTAAACTACGGAATTGTTCTGGCATACGAAGGTACGTTTCTAGGTAACGTTGGTTAACTGAACGAATTTCCCAAACGGCAGTGCCCCAATCGCCTTTAACTTCGCGACGAGCATAAGCGGTCATGCTATGAATCATTGGCTGATGGCCCTTTATATAGATGGAATGTAACTACTTATTAGGATTACTGCTATCGAGCAGGAAGCGTAATAGAAAGAATAGGCGCGTAGTTACAAGGTTACGGTGATTATACTCACCATTACTTATAAAAGAAATGAAGCGCAACGTGCACTTGATATTATGGGGTCGGTTCGCGGTCGGGTTTAACGTGCACTGCGAGTGAGAACTGGCTATAATCGCCGGTTAATGTAGCCCAGCGAAAGGTAAACCCCCGATGCGTCCAAGCGGAAGAAGCACTAGTCAAGTACGCCCTATTACGATCACTCGTAATTTCACAGCACACGCTGAAGGTTCAGTATTAGTCGAGTTCGGCGATACAAAAGTAATCTGTACAGCAAGTGTGGAAGAAAATGTACCTCGCTGGTTAAAAGGCAAAGGACAAGGTTGGGTTACTGCAGAATATGGCATGCTGCCTCGCGCGACTCATACTCGTAACCGTCGTGAAGCATCAAGCGGTAAGCAAGGCGGCCGTACGATGGAAATTCAACGCTTAATTGCACGTAGCCTTCGTGCTGCGGTTGATTTGGAAGCGTTGGGTGAACAAATGATCACCGTTGATTGTGATGTAATCCAAGCCGATGGTGGCACTCGTACTGCTTCTATTACCGGTGCAATGGTTGCTTTGGTTGATGCCGTCAACTCAATGATTGAGAAAGGCACTCTGAAAAAGAGCCCAATTAAAGGCATGGTTGCTGCTGTGTCGGTGGGTATCTATAAAGGCGAAGCCATTTGCGATCTTGAGTATCTTGAAGATTCAGCGGCTGAAACCGATATGAACGTGGTCATGACCGAAGAAGGTAAGATGATCGAGATTCAAGGGACAGCAGAAGGCGAGGCGTTTAGCCACGAAGAATTACTGGCCATGCTGGCTCTGGCGAAAGACGGCATTGCCGATATCGTCATAATGCAGAAACAGGCATTAGAAAGTTAATTATTAAGCGACTCGATTGAGTCGCTTTTTTTTGTCTGCATTTTGTGGAATGGTGTCCTTTTGACTACATTCGATAGATGTAGCGCGTAAGACGTATACCCAAGTTACCTCAAGGTGCTCGTTTCAGCGAGAATTTGTTGGACTCTAGGCAAGGCACTTATTTATAGACCTAGTCGTTCTAAGTTGAAAATAAGTAACACCGCATAGAGCCCAACAAAACTCGCCCTTCGGGAGTGATTCAGCGTATCTACTTCTGTGTCAAATGTGTTTGAAAGGGAATGCCATTCCTACACACATTTTCCTTGAATTAGATACGCTGAGATCACTCTGAATCCTGCATCTTGAGGTAGCTTGGGTATATCACCTATTTATCAATATTAAGGAATTACAATGAAAGCATATCAGCGTCAGTTCATCGAATTTGCCCTAGAAAAAGGTGTTTTGAAGTTTGGTGAGTTCACACTGAAATCTGGCCGTATTAGCCCGTATTTTTTTAATGCCGGTTTGTTTAATACAGGTCGTGATTTAGCGCGCCTAGGCCGTTTTTACGCTGAAGCTTTGGTTGATGCCGGTATTGATTACGATGTGCTATTTGGCCCTGCGTATAAAGGTATTCCAATTGCGACAACAACAGCGGTTGCACTGGCTGATCACCAT
This sequence comes from Photobacterium frigidiphilum, assembly GCF_003025615.1. Classification (GTDB taxonomy): domain Bacteria; phylum Pseudomonadota; class Gammaproteobacteria; order Enterobacterales; family Vibrionaceae; genus Photobacterium; species Photobacterium frigidiphilum. The sequence goes on from NZ_PYMJ01000005.1 coordinate 131,143, forward strand.
GATATCGATACGCCATATTGCTTTAATCGCAAAGAAGCGAAGACACATGGTGAAGGTGGTAGCTTAGTTGGTAGCGAGCTTGAAGGTCGTATCATGTTGGTTGATGATGTGATTACGGCAGGTACTGCAATTCGCGAATCAATGGAAATTATTAAAGCGAATGGTGCTGATCTTGCGGGCGTGTTAGTGGCCATTGACCGTCAAGAGAAAGGCAAAGGCGAGCTATCTGCAATTCAAGAAGTTGAGCGTGATTTTGGTTGCGCAGTTATTTCGATTGTATCACTGGGTGATGTTGTGACGTATTTGTCTGAACAAGACGGCATGGATACACACTTAGCAGCCGTGAAGTCGTACCGTGCAGAGTACGGTGTATAAGAATATAAGATACGAGAACCTAGATTCTAGGAAGAACGTTTAAGTAAGAGACGCCTATGGATCTAGGCTCCAAAAAAAGCGAGAGGTATTAACCTCTCGCTTTTTTATCTCGAGAATCGAGTAACTAGGATCTCGTTACTCGTAACTGTTTCTAACCTAGCTGAGCACTTAATAGTTGCCAGTAGTTATCAAAGTTCTCGGTAGGTTTATATTTGAAGTTAGAACGCACATAGCGGTTCAAACTGCCTTCAACCTGACCAAGCAATTGTGCAGCAAGTATGCTTTCATCAACAGGAAAGCCTTTCCCTTCCCGTAATTTTCGCTCACGTAATACCTGACGAATTTGGGTTTCAATGCGTTCAAACAGCTGATTAATACGCGATTGTAGACGGTCTTGTTCAAACATCAGAGCATGACCTGTCATGATGCGTGTTAAGCCTGGGTTACGTTCTGCAAAGACCAGAATAAGCTGAAGCACCATGCGTAGACGGTTCATGGTATCTTTTTCATCATCAAGGATACGGTTGATACGGGTAGAAATTGAATCTTCAATAAACTCAATCAAGCCTTCAAACATACGGGCTTTACTCGGAAAGTGACGGTACAGTGCCGCCTCTGAAACACCGACTTGTGCCGCCAGTTTTGCTGTTGTAATACGTTGGCTGCCCTGAGTTGATTCAAGCATTTGTGCTAATGCTTGAAGGATCTCTTCGCGGCGATTGTTTTTTTTGTTGCCAGCCATGAATAACCGTTCCTTTTCAAAAATGACTGCATATAGCTGCAGTTTGAAACCCGTCTATCTTAGCGATGCAGTTGCGTTGTGAAAAGCGCAAGCTGTCGATACTGATCTATTTATCGACAAAAAAAGCGTAAGCTTAAGGCCTACGCTTTATATTTGGTCTATTTCGTTTAATTGCTAGTCAGATTAAGGTGTTGGCAATACTACTTTGAATGCATACCGGTAAAGAAAATTCGCTACCTACGCGCGAGTCAAAAATTTAAGCTTAATTCCTTTTATGCTTGCTCTCTTTATACAGCGCGACAATTTCTGTGATTAACTGTTGTCCCAGTGCATTTTTTGATGATAACGGCAGGGCTTTATTGCCGCTTGACCAGAATAAGTGCAGTGCATTGTTTTCACTGTTAAATCCTTGCCCTTGCTGAGACACATCATTGGCGCAGATTAAATCTAAATGCTTGCGAGCCAGTTTACTGCGGGCATATTGCTCTACGTCTTGCGTTTCTGCGGCAAACCCAACAGTAAAGGGACGTTGCACTGATAGAGCGGCAACGCTTGCGACGATATCTGGATTTTTCACCAGCCTTAGTACCATCTCATCTTCATCTGACTTCTTCTTCATTTTGTGCTCTGCGACCGCAACAGGACGAAAATCTGCCACCGCAGCACAGGCAATGAAAATGTCGTGCTCAGTCGCCTGTGCGATTGCTGCTTGATGCATCTGTTCAGCACTTGCTACATCGATACGATTCACCCCAACAGGTGTCGTAAGGCTCACTGGTCCACTGATGAGCGTAACGTTTGCACCGCGTTTAGCGGCTGCTTCCGCGATCGCGAACCCCATTTTTCCAGAACTACGATTGGTAAGGTAGCGCACCGGATCAATGGCTTCTTGGGTTGGACCGGCAGTAATAACAACACTGAGGTTGGTTAGATCGGCGGGTTGAAAGAAATCTTCCGCTAAGTGTACCAATTGCATTGGCTCTAACATACGACCTGGCCCTACATCTCCACAAGCTTGCTCACCACTGGCTGGTCCCCAAATATGGAAGCCACGGCGTTGCAGTGTCGCAATGTTTTCCTGTGTCGCTACATTGAGGTACATCTGTTGATTCATTGCTGGTGATACGGCAATGGGGGAGTCTGTTGCCAAACATAATGTACTGAGTAGATCATTCCCCATGCCCGCACTGATTCGGGCGATAAGATCAGCGGTGGCTGGAGCTAATAAAATTAAGTCAGCCCATTTTGCCAGCTCGATATGCCCCATCGACATTTCAGCAGCAGGATCTAATAAGCTGTCTGATACGGGCCTACCAGAAACGGCCTGCATTGTGAGTGGTGTAATGAATTCTTTTGCCGCTTTGGTCATTACTATCTGTACTTCGGCGCCGCGCTCGATTAAACGACGTGTCAATTCTGCACATTTATAAGCGGCAATACCGCCGCTAATACCAAGAAGTATTTTCTTTCCTGCCAGTGTTTGCATTGTTTTACCCAAATCCATATTGCGTCTAAATCAACGCGATCCAAACCCAAAAAACCTTGCTCATATACTAAATACGATATCACTAAAGGGCTATGGATTCATCGGGAACACACTTCTGGTCATAAGTGTGAAGGCGCGGGGAAAGGTGATTGCCCATTATGTAAGCCTCGATAGAAAGTGCGAAGGCATTCCCATAACCCACAAGATAAATTGAACAGGCAGAGAAAACCCCCTCATTTAAAAGGACAACCAAAAGGGGGATGCATGTCATTAAAGTTATTACCTGAAGAATCTCGTCCACGGGAAAAGCTGCTAACACGTGGCGCAAAAGCATTATCCGATGCGGAATTATTAGCGATCTTTTTACGAACTGGCATTAAAGGAATGAATGCGGTTGAGCTTGCCACCCATTTATTGGCAGAGTTTGGATCGCTTAGAGCGTTATTTGCCGCAGATCAAACACTCTTTTGTTTGCACAAAGGTTTGGGGCCAGCCAAATATGCTCAACTGCAAGCCATAATAGAAATGAGCCAGCGACATTTGGAAGAAACACTGAAGGAAGGAGATGTGCTGACCAGCCCACAGCATACTCGGCATTATTTGAGCCAATTATTACGCGATCGGCATCGTGAAGTTTTTTACGTTTTATTTCTTGATAATCAACATCGGGTGATTGCTGGAGAAGTTTTATTTGAGGGAACAATAAATTCTGCCGCGGTTTATCCAAGAGAAATTGTAAAAAGATCGTTGGAATTTAATGCAGCCGCTCTTATTTTAGCGCATAATCACCCGTCAGGCGTAGCTGAACCTAGTCAGTCAGACCTCCGAATTACACGAACAATCAGCGATGCGCTGGCTTTAGTCGATATTCGTGTACTAGATCATTTTATTGTAGGTGATGGAGATATTGTCTCTTTTTCCGAACAAGGTTGGCTATAAAATAAGCTAATTTTGATAAAAAAGATGAGAAAGGGTCGCTCGGGACTTGAGCAACTGGTTTTGACTTAGTATAATGCGCGACCTTTGATAGCTATGATTATATGTGAAAAGCTTTTTCACATTGAATTAATCATAGTAGATATCGAGCTGAAACGATTTGGAGAAGACAGTAATGTCCCGAGTATGCCAAGTAACTGGCAAGCGTCCTGTAACGGGTAACAACCGTTCACACGCACGTAATGCCACCAAGCGTCGTTTTCTGCCGAACCTGCAAACTCATCGTTTCTGGGTAGAAAGCGAAAAACGCTTCGTTAAACTACGTCTTACCGCTAAAGGTATGCGTATCATCGACAAGAAAGGTATTGATATCGTTCTTGCAGAGATGCGTGTCCGCGGCGAGAACGTTTAAGAGGAATTTGAACAATGGCTAAAGGCATTCGTGAGAAGATCCGTCTAGTATCATCAGCTGGTACAGGCCACTTCTACACTACAGATAAGAACAAGCGTAACATGCCAGGCAAATTTGAGATCAAGAAATTTGATCCAGTAGTTCGCCAGCACGTTATGTACAAAGAAGCTAAAATCAAGTAATTGATTTGACATTCTTTGATAAAAACCCAGTTTAGACTGGGTTTTTTTATACCTAAAATTTGCCTCCAATATTACCTACCAAAATTATTTATTTCCTCGCGAAATTGACCTTATTCCTTTAGTGTTATGATTCAAGTCGTTAACACTCGACGCTATACTAATTGTTATTACGACAAGACATACGCAAGGAAAAGCCCAATGAGATTGTCACGACGTGGCTGGAATAATGTCATCATAGTCGCGGTTGTTATCTTCATTGCTATGATACAGCTGCCCGATCTAATTAAAGCCCGCTTAGCGTCGTCTGATGAAGCGTCACCTGCTGAAGTAGCGTCGCCCATTTTGCATTCTTTATTACCCGCTAAAGCGACTATTTCTCAATTAGTCTTACCTCATCATCAAATTATGAAGAAAGAGGGTATCTGGGTATCAGTACCGAGTATCAATACAGAGCCTCAAGTATGGGTTGATCATTGGCAGTCTATTGCTGGTACGCCAGTGAATGATGACATGATGGTGAAGTTAAAAAGCCAGCTTACGTCACCCCGTACGGTTGAAATCTGGTTACAATCAGCCGAAGAACCGATACGGGTGACGGTATATCAACAGCCGCAGTTCTGGTTGTTAAAGAGCTGGCAGGGTAGTTGGATCGCTATATCTGTAGAGGAAGCTTATCTTTTTCCTCTTTAATGCGATGCCAATGTTCATGAAGACGACAATGTTCATGAAGGTGCCAGCCTCCGCTCACAATAGACGAGAGACATAATGCCTGAATTACCGGAAGTTGAAGTAAGCCGTATGGGGATCACTCCGCATGTGGTTGGTCAAACCGTGACTAAAATTATTGTCCGGAATCCTAAATTACGCTGGCCGATCCCTGAGGAAATTCAGCAAATAGAAGGGCAGGTGATTCGAAAGGTGACTCGTCGAGCTAAATATCTACTGTTACATACCGATGTGGGGTATGCCATCGTGCACCTTGGTATGTCGGGGAGTTTGCGAATTTTACTTGCTTCCATTCCGCCAGAAAAGCATGACCATGTTGATTTAGTGCTATCGAGTGGTGAGGTGCTACGTTATAACGACCCTCGTCGCTTTGGAGCGTGGTTATGGGAATTGCCTGACCTTGACCATAAAGTATTGAGTCAACTCGGCCCTGAGCCGCTTAGCAATGATTTTACCGCTGAATACTTACAAGAGAGGGCGAAGGGTAAGCGCACGGCAATAAAGCAGTTCATCATGGATAATAAAGTGGTGGTGGGCGTCGGGAATATTTACGCGAATGAGTCGTTATTTAGTGCGGGTATCCATCCGAAACGCGCTGCTGGTGAAATATCACCTGAAAAAATCGCGTTGTTTGTTGATGAAATTAAATCGGTACTCGCGTTTGCGATTGAACAAGGCGGAACGACGTTGAAAGACTTCAAAAATGCAGACGGCAAACCCGGTTACTTTGCTCAGGAGCTGCAAGTCTACGGTAAAGGCGGAAAGCCCTGTCCCCGCTGTGATAATCCGTTAAGTGAAATGAAAATTGGTCAGCGAGCCAGTGTGTTTTGCAGTGAGTGCCAGAAGTAGGATCAATTAGGTTTAACCTGGGCCTCAACATTATTGATGGTATTTATCGGAAGATGCCATACCGTACAAGCACGTGCAGTGCTATGATCCATTCATTGTTGAATTTGTAACAGTTAGATTTCTGTTTGGGTAAGAAGCGTTTATATGAAATATTTAGTAACTGGTGCTGCTGGTTTTATCGGTAGTGCTGTCTCTGAGCGCCTTTGCGCCCAAGGTCATGAAGTCATTGGTATCGATAATCTGAATGATTACTACGATGTCTCATTAAAACACGCACGCCTTGATCGTGCGGAGCATGACAAATTTACATTCGTAGAATTAGATCTGGCCGATCGTGACGGTATGGCTGCGTTATTTGCTGATCAGCAGTTTGACCGTGTTATTCATTTGGCGGCGCAAGCGGGCGTGCGTTATTCAATAGATAACCCAATGGCTTATGCTGATAGTAACCTGGTTGGGCACCTCGCGATTCTTGAAGGCTGCCGCCATAACAAGGTAAAACACTTGGTGTATGCTTCATCGAGTTCGGTTTACGGTCTGAATCAAAAAATGCCATTCAATACCAGTGATAGCGTCGATCATCCGATTTCTCTTTATGCTGCGACAAAAAAATCGAATGAACTGATGGCACACACGTATTCACATTTATACGATGTTCCAACCACTGGGCTGCGTTTCTTTACCGTCTATGGTCCCTGGGGGCGTCCTGATATGGCGCTGTTTAAGTTCACTAAAGCGATTGTCGATGGTGAGCAAATTGATGTGTACAACAACGGTGATATGCGCCGTGATTTTACCTATATCGATGATATTGTCGAAGGTATCATGCGTATTCAAGATGTGATCCCACAGAAGAACCCTGACTGGACCGTTGAAGCAGGCTCGCCTGCAACAAGCTCTGCACCTTATAAAGTGTATAACATTGGTCATGGTAGCCCTGTAAAATTGATGGATTATATTGAAGCGCTTGAAGATGCACTAGGTATTGAAGCGAAGAAAAACTTCATGCCAATGCAGCCTGGGGATGTATATGCGACCTATGCTGATACTGAAGACCTATTCAAGACGATCAATTATCAGCCTGCAGTGAAAGTGAAAGAGGGCGTGAAAGCGTTCGTTGATTGGTATCGTGTATTCTACAAGTGCTAATCAGCTAGATTATATTCAGATATAAAAAAAGGAGCCTTAGGCTCCTTTCTTAATTGGTATCATTTTTAGTTACTTAGTATGTAACTTAGCATTCAGTGCACCAGTAATTCGCAAATCAACAAACTGGCTAACATCGCCTTTATGTAACGCGACTTCTTTAACGATGGTTGACGAAATAAACGAATTTTCTTCTGAAGGCGTTAAAAAGACGGTTTCTAGCTCTGGCATTAAACGGCGGTTCATATTTGCGAGCTGGAATTCATATTCAAAGTCAGATACTGCACGTAACCCACGCACCAATATGTCTGCATTAGACTCTTTCGCAAAATCAACGAGTAGACCCGAGAAGCCAACAATTTCGACATTCGGTAAGTGTTTGGTGATGGCTTGTGTTAGCGCAACACGCTCTTGCAAATCAAATAAGGGTTTCTTGCTGGGACTTGCTGCAATACCAACAACCACATGATCGAACATTGCTGCCGCACGCTCAATCAAATCGAGGTGACCGTTAGTGATTGGATCAAAAGTACCTGGGTAAATTACACGTGTTGTCATTTTCATCTTCCAGTCAATTAAATACGTTAACGTTGCGTTGCTGTTGAGAGTAAGCCTGCTAGGATCTTTTTAACGTGCTCGATACTAATGTCTTGCATTAAATCCGTTCCCTTTACGCGAGTACCCCAAGGTAAATCATTAACTGGTTTACCTTGCTGTTCTTCAACATGTTGTTCGTAAACGCTTGCGACAATATCAAGACTATTGTAAGGCCCCGTTCTTTTTGGGTTACTGTGCGCATAGAGGCCGATCACTGGTGTGCCCTGTGTTGTCGCGAGATGTGCTGGTCCCGTATCCGGAGCTAAAACGACATCAGCTTGCCCCAATAGCGCCGTTAATTGTTTTAGGTTTGTTTGGCCAATTAGGTTTACGACGGGGTGTTGGCAATGTTGCTCAATGCTTTTGCCTAGATTTATTTCTCTAGGGGCAGGAGAGCCGCACAACAGCACTTGCATCCCTTGTTGGTTGGCATAGTCTGCGATGTCGGCGTAGCGTTCTGTAAGCCAATTGCGTTCATCTTTACTTGCGGCAGGCGAGATGAGTAAGGTCTTTTTATTTGCCGTATAATGTTTGGCAAATTGAATATCTTCATCTGTAAGAGGGATATTCCAACTTGGTGTGGTAAACGGCACACCAATATAACGTGCAAAATCGGCAAAGTTATCTAAAACATGAAATGAGTCAGTATTAGGAAGATGCTTATTAGTGAAAAGCCATTGACCTTCTTTTGTGCGATTACGGCTAAAACCAACACGGTACTTCGCTTTTATGCCTAAAGATAATGCACTAGCACGTATTGCGGCTTGCATATGCAGTAATGCATCGAACTTTTGTCCTTTTAATGCACTCCACACTGCCTGCATGCCTTTTAAACCCGCTTTCTTATCGAAGGTAACAACCTTGATGCCGGGTAAATTACCAATGAGTTGAGTTTCTATTTTTCCAGTGACCCATGTGATGTCCGTGTCTGGCCAGTGCTGTTGGATGGCTTGCACAACAGCGATAGCATGGCAAACATCTCCGATCGCAGATAGTCGTAGAATACATAGCGATTTTGGAGGAGAAGAAAATAGTGCCATGGCTGATACCCAAGAATAAATTGAAGAAGTAATTATGCAGTTCATTCAGGGGATTGTAAAATGATGGCGCCTAATCTATCAGGAGTTTTACCGTGGAAGAATTGTGTTTTGATAACCAGCGCATTTGGTTTGATCCGAACTTATTACAAGAAGACCCAAAAGCATGTTTTGATGCGTCTTTTTGGCAGCAGCAAGGAAGAGTGATTGGTTCGGCGCAAGGGCGTGGTACAACGTGGTTTGTTCAAGGTGAAACGTTACCTATGGCATTACGACATTATCGCCGTGGTGGGTTGTTCGGTAAATTGATTGAAGATGCCTATGTGTTCACGGGGTGGGAAAAAACCCGTTGTGCTGAAGAAGTGGCGTTACTGTCGACACTTGCCGCTGGGGGGGTGAATGTGCCTCGCCCGGTAGCTGCACGAGCAACACGTCATGGGCTGGTATACCGAGCAGATTTACTGGTCGAAAAGATTGAGAGTGCTCAGGATTTAGTGGCTTTGTTGCAACAAGCAATGCTACCTGATCATGTGTGGTGTGCCATTGGGCGCACGGTTCGTAAGATGCATGATTTACAGGTGTGCCATACCGATCTTAACGCGCACAATATTTTGGTGGATAGTCGTGAATTGGTGTGGCTGATCGATTTTGATAAATGCTATACGCAAGAGGGCGAAGCGTGGAAGGCGAAGAATTTGTCACGCTTACATCGCTCTTTCATCAAAGAGCAAGGCAAGCGTAACATTCATTTCTCTGCCGCAAGCTGGCAAGTACTGTGTCAGGGCTATGAGCTGCCTGATAATTGATCCACGATAGCTGATACTGTTTTATTTACAGCGCCTTGGTTTTGTTTGACCACGGCCAAGGCTGCTTTCCCCATTGTCGCTTTCTGCTCGGGGTGATCGAATAACTGAATAAGCTGTTGCGCTAGCATTTGACTATCTTCACATACCCACACCGCTTCTGCTTGGCGCAGTTGCTCCGTTATATCGGTGAAATTGTAGTAACTAGGCCCCGTAATCGCGGGTTTACTTAATGCCGCTGGCTCCAATAAGTTGTGGCCCCCGACAGCGTTGCCGATCAAGCTTCCTCCCATAAATGTAATGTCGGCAGCCCCCAACATAACTAGCATCTCTCCCATCGTATCAGCCAAATACACCTGTGTACTTGCGGTGATAGGTTTAGTTTGTGTACGACGAACACACTCAAAGCCATTTTGGGTGCACAATTGTTCCACATCGTTAAAACGTTCTGGGTGGCGAGGTACCAAGATCAATAGGCTATCTGGTTTGGTATTGAGTACTGATTGAAAAGCCGCTAAAACGTGTTCATCTTCCCCTTTGTGGGTGCTGGCGGCAACCCATACTGGTCGCTGTATACCTATCGAGTCGCGTAAAGTATTGGCTTGTTGCACGATGGTATCGGCTATTTCAATGTCGTACTTTATCGAACCAGTCACAGATACGCGTTCGGTTGGTAGCCCTAATTGTTTGAAGCGCTCTGCATCATCGGAGTGAAGGCACAATACATGATCGAGGTGCTTAGCCAGTAAATTAAACACAGGTTGGAATTGTTGATAACGAGCAGCGGAACGGGCTGATAAGCGGGCGTTCATCACCATTACTGGTATCTTGTTCTTATGGACGGTCGCGAGGGTGTTGGGCCACAGCTCAGTCTCCATGATTAACATGACTGAGGGCTGAATGTTTTTTAAAAAGCCTCGTACACACCATGCGAAATCTAACGGCATGTAGCGGTGTTCTACCAAGCCCCCCAGTTTTGAAACTTGTTCTGCACCTGTGCTGGTGGTGGTGGTAACTACTATTGGTGTGTTTGGGTATTGCAGCTTAAGTGCCTTTATCACTGGAATAGCAGCAATGGATTCACCTACAGAGACTGCATGTATCCAAATTGGTGATTGATCCGCTTTGGTTGTTAATGGCGGGGTAAAGCCAAAATGTTCTTTCCAGCGTGAGCCAAACGAAGGCTTTCCTTCTTTTTTTTTGTACAAACCAAAAAGGAGAAATGGCGAAGCCAAGGCGAGTAATAAGGTATATAAGCAACGAATGAACACACAGTTACCTAAGCGTGATGAGTCGGAATTGATGATTGTAAACGAGAACCTTAAATTACTGATAGCCTATTGTTGAAGGTGTGATCACCTTGATAAGATTTTTTCTGATAACTGGCTAGTAATGCGCTAAAATTGCGAACTGAAATTATTCATTTTTGTTAGGGTTTTTAAGGAATGCAATCATCCACAGCAGGTGGTTCGGCTGACGGCGGATCATATCGATTTCTGCTTTATGTCGAGCAAAATTACTCTTTTGCTATCCTTCGTCCTCTTCAAGCTGCTGCTATCGCTGCTGGTCATCAAGTGCAATGGTTATTGGTGGGTGATGATGTATCGGCATCTTTTTTGGCTCTGAATGAAACATGCTGTGCATCAGTGAAAGCGGCGGTTGACTACCAACCACATGCGGTATTTGTACCGGGTGATCGCGTGCCTTCTTTTATTCCTGGATTAAAAGTTGAAGTCTTTCATGGGTTAAATGAAAGTAAGCGAGGTAATGAATACCCAGAGCGCGGCATGTTTGATCTGTTTTGTACTGAAGGTCATGGACGTACCAAGATGCTGCAACCTCTCGCCGAAGAACGTGGTTATTTTCAGGTGAAAGAAACGGGATGGATTAAACTCGATAGTTTGTTGAATTACAAACAAACCGAGACGTTTGCTCGTCCTCAAATTCTGTTTGCTTCCACATTTACCCCCAGCTTGTCGTGTGCCGCCTCTGTGTATGATGAAATTAAAGCACTCAGCCAAGATAAATGCTGGCACTGGCTTGTAACTTTACATCCCAAAATCGACCCGCAAACAGCTGAGAAATACCGTCAGTTAGAGAGTGAGAATCTTACTTTCTTTGATAACGATAAAGTGATTGAATTATTACATCGTGCAGATGTAATGGTGTGTGATAACTCTTCAATTTTTCAAGAATTTTTATTGCTCAATAAGCCGGTAGTGACAGTAAATAACCGTGAACCACAAGCCTGTTTTATCAATATTACAACACCGGATGCATTAGCTGGTGCTATAGAGCAAGCATTAGCGCCTAGTGATGAACTACTATCGGCGATTAAACAATATGGACCGAATATTACGCCTTATTTAGATGGGCAATCTTCGCAACGTGTTTTAGCGGTGGTGACTGAGATGTTAGCGGCGGGTTGGCAAAATACAAAACCAGCAAACCTGTTTCGTAATTTAAAAATGCGCAAAAAAATGCATTATTGGAAGTGGTAAACACAATGAGAAAGCACACTTTATTCATCATCTTGATTACCAAAAATGAAGCTGACCGTGATTTAACTGAATGATTACTTGCATCATTATGAGGTCGGGTAAAGTGTAGATTACTCACGGTAATTTTAAAATTTAGGTGTACTAAACGTTGGGCTATTGAGGTATAGGTTATGGCATTCTGGCATCGTGAAATGAAAGAGTATCTGAGAGTTATTAAATGTCGGTTTAAGCGGAGAGTGCACTTAACGTCGGAAGAAATTCAAGGTGCCCAGCTAGCGTTATCGTTATTATCGGAGCCAGTTATTTCTGACGGGGAAAATAAAGTTGTTTGGATGTTTTGGGACTCTGGGCTAGATAGTGCTCCGGATCTTGTTAAGCTAAGTTATCAAACATGGGTTAAGTATAATCCTGATTATCAAGTTATTTTACTTGATAATAATAATATTCAATCCTACCTTGGATTTGACTTTTTTGCTGTATTTAACGCAGTAACTATCGATCTTGGTTCCGCTGGAAAAAGTGATTTGTTAAGACTGTATTTACTCAGTCGTTTTGGTGGGGTGTGGGCTGATGCAACAACATTTTGTAAAAGGTCATTAACTGAATGGTTAGATATATCATCAACGGGATTTTTTTGTTTTCGGGAAAAATCATCAGATGATCGGCAACTAGTTTCTTGGTTTATAGCTGCATATAAAGGCCACCCAATTATTCAAGATTTGTTACAGGAGAGTCTTTGTTATTTGACTAAGAAACGAGATGTAAATCTCGATGTGAGAGGGTTGAAATCTACTCGTTTGTTAGCGAAAAATACAGGTTTGATCCACTACAGTAATAGTGGGTTCTCTTTATTATCGTTTTTAGAAAAAAAATACTGTACGCCTTATTTTTGGATGTTTTATTTATTTAATGAGGTGGTAAAGAAAGAGCAGCATCAAAATGTTTGGCAAACAATTACCGAAATGGATAATCATTATGCTGAGCTTGATGATGATTTCTCAATCTTTTGTGAAAGTGTTGTTTCTAAGCAAACATACCGAAGTAAATATATTACTCAAGTATTATATCAACAACGAAACAAGCATATAGTTGAGTATCTTAAATAGAAGTATAGGAGTCGGTTGATAGTGGGAAAGCATTCGTTATCGGTCATATTAATTACAAAAAATGAAGCGGACCGTGTGGTAGCGTGTTTACAGTCAGTGGCTACTATTGCTGATGAAATTATAGTGCTGGATAGCGGTTCTACGGATGAAACAGTGACGATCTGCCAAGAATATACCGACAATGTGTCGATTACTGATTGGCCAGGATTTGGTAAGCAAAAACAGCGTGCGCTGGATAAAGCCACATGTGATTGGGTGCTATCGATAGATGCCGATGAAGCACTAGATGCTGATATGCAGCAGGCGCTAGTGGCACTTCTTGATCAGGACGTAATTGAACCGACGGCTTACAAATTGCCTTGGGGGGTTACTCTCTATGGTAAAACCTTGAAATATGGTCGCAGCGCACGTTCAGTTTTGCGTTTATTCAAACGTGAGGGCTCACGTTATACCCTAGATGAAGTACATGAAACGGTAATCCCGGTTGAAGGTAGTATCGGATCTCTTTCGGGGTTATTACTGCATTATACTCATCGTGATTATGGGCATGGTTTAGATAAGTCTTCGCAATATGCTTGGCTAGGGGCGCAAAAATATCACCGTAAAGGTAAGCGTTCGCACGGGTTGGGATTAGCTTTGCTAAGGGCTATTTGGACTTTTTTCCATATTTACATTTTACGCCGCGGCTTCATGGACGGCAGCGTAGGCTTCATCATGGCGATGACCTACGCTCAAGTGAACTTCAACAAGTATGTGGGTTTGTGGTTGTTGGAAAAAGGACGAAGTTAAGCAATGCTGCGATAGCACTTTTCATATATAAGGTTATCGCAGTTTTTTACGTTTATTCTGTAGAAAGAAAAGCCCTTGAGTACATAGATTGAAGATGATACTTCGTATCTTATAACTGATACACATGAGTCGAGTGACAAGACTCTTTTTTTGCTTTCTTTTTCGTTTACCTATTATTGAAGTGTCAGTACCCACAGTGACATGAAATGGTTCAAGACTGTATATGGGTTGTTGATGCATCCAAACATTACGTATGAAAACATCGACAGGCAAAGAGATATGTTCACTATTATTTAACAGTTTCTTTGCGGCTATCGGAGATATCGCATAGCAAGTCGCGCATTGAGGGACTTTAAAATAATTGAAAAGGGTCATTCCATTGGTTGACTTAACTTTATATTGAGGTTTTTTGTTACCATCTTCTAAGCGAATGAAATGATAATCATCAATAAGTTTTTCACATTCGTCGAGTGCTTGAACTGCCCCCTCTTTTAGGCGAAAGTCGTCTTCAAAAATAACGATAGATTCATTGAGTTCTATGCATTTTTTCCATGCTAGCATGTGACTCGCGTAACACCCTAGCTCACCCAGTACGGCTTTGCGCCCATAATTATAGATGAACTCTCGCTCATTATATAAAGCTAAAAGGTGAGGATCAGCTTTTCGCCCATCAATTCCATCAATAAATTCAAAATTAAGCTTATGTTCTTTTAATAACGTAGATACTTTTTCTCGTCGTTCTACACTATTTAATAAGCTTAATACAAAAATTTTCATATTATCCCTTGAAAATTGATTATTTAAGTTAATCGTTAACTAATAATGATGAGAAAAAATGAATATGTTTTTCAACAGTTTGCGTTGCATTGAATTCTTTATTGAGTTTTTGTTTGGCCGCAAGACTAAAGGTGTGAATTTTTTTTCTATCACTGATCAGTTTATTCATTGCTTCGGCGAAGGCTGTTGCATCTCCTGTTGGAACGACGTAACCGGAGACGCCGTCATCGACGAGTTCAGGGGAACCCCCTGTTGTAGTAACCACTGATGTTGTGCCATTTGCCATAGCTTCAATGATTGTGCGAGGAAGCCCTTCACCGCTAATTGACGGTTGTACCTGAAAATCTGCCATGGCCATGATTGATGGCACGTCTTGGCGGTGACCGACAACATGAATACGCGAAGACATCGGGCTTTGTTTTATTTGATCTAAATGGGGTTCAAAACCACTGCCAACTAATAACAAATGAAAATTCGGGTTATTAATGTGGTGAGTCGCTTCAATCAGAACGGATATGCCTTTGCTTGGGCGAACATGAGCGGCACATACCGCGACAATCGTATCTTCGCCTAAACCGAAGTCTCCACGTTTAGTGGGTTCGACTTTGTACCAATCAAGTTGGTGACCCTTGTATATCGTGGTTACGTTTTCCTTAAATTGCCACACACGTTGGCGAACATCATCACGAACAGCATTGGACACACAGACGATACCACTGACTTTTGGGTGAAGGTGGGTTAAATAGGCACTTGGATCATGACGATATAGCCCTCCCGTTGTACCACGATAGGTGACCATTTTGGCTTTTGTACCAATGCAGGCGAAAGCGGCATTTGGGATGGTTTTTGAGTTGAAACCATAGCAAATATCATAATCCCCGTCTTTCAATTCGTGATGGATCGTTTTGATCGTCGTAGGGCAAATTTTCTTTGTTGGATAGCAATCAATGACCTTTACCCCATTATCTCGAAAGCGCGCGACATAATCTGCGTCACCTTGGGTCACGACGGTGACTTGATGACCTTGCTTGACCATTTCGATGAACATCTCTGCCTCAGGGCGAACGCTGTTCCAGGCGTGTTTGTAAGAGCTGGCAATGAGTATTTTCATCTGATTACTTCACTTTATGGTTCATTTTATATTTGAAATTATGGGTTTCGCGACGCAGTAGTTCTTTAACGCTGAACCATTCTCGCTTTAAACGTGCGAATAGTTTACGAGGTGGTTTTTTACCATATCCTATATCTGAATCAAAAATAGGGTCATTGGTTAGGCAGGCGGGAATGGTACCAAAACATTCAACTTCGTTTACCCAAAAACGATCCATGTAAATATCTACTGCCATGTACCAACGCTGAGAATGTTGAAGTAGCTTCTTCGCACCGTTAGGTGTTAAAAAATAACCTGTTGCACTCATGTGTCCTTTGTTGAATTTACAAATGGATGTAGAGCTAAATTGTTGTTCTACCTCAGAACAATAGTTTTTTCTTTTATTAGAAAAGAGGCGAATGCATTCATATTTTTTATCTAGTGTAGATGTTTTTTCGATGAACTCTAGGAATGGTTCTGAGTGTATTAGTGCATCATCTTCAATGATGATAAGAGGGTGATCGAGATCTACACATTTTTGCCACATAAGGTAGTGACTGGCGTAGCAACCTATCTGACCTTTACTGAGTGATTTTTCTCTGTATTTTTTACTCAATTTATCGTCATACATACTAAAAAGAGGGTGTTGTTCAGTATGACCATTAATTGCAGAAAAAAAGTGAGGTTGTAAGCCAAGCTTGGTGAGTTGGGCTTGGATATTATTTTTTCTGTCGAGCGAAGACGCTAAATTAATTACATAAATATCGCAGCTCATTCTACAAACTCTTCTCTTTGTCGTTGTAGTTTATCAAACCACAAATGAGTAATAAATACATTGATAATGTCTGCCCATGGTTGAATGGCACATCAGTCAATGAAGCTATGGCGAACAAGCTAACTATGCCAATTATTTTGTATTTTCTATTCGTGGAAACGTATTTTACTTGTGTTATTGGAACAATAATCAAGACTAAAAAGAGCAATAAACCGAACACCCCATTTTTAATCAATTTGTCTAAGTATTGATTATGGTAATGTGCGGGCTTAAAGTTAAATAGTTCTTTTGA
Source organism: Photobacterium frigidiphilum (assembly GCF_003025615.1). Classification (GTDB taxonomy): domain Bacteria; phylum Pseudomonadota; class Gammaproteobacteria; order Enterobacterales; family Vibrionaceae; genus Photobacterium; species Photobacterium frigidiphilum. The sequence goes on from NZ_PYMJ01000005.1 coordinate 147,764, forward strand.
AATAAAGCCTAGCTTGTAAAGTTCATCGAATCGTAATGCATGCCTATCCCCTAACCCTAAGATGTAGTTATCTTGTAGCATATCAGGTGCCAGTTTCCACATTTGAAAACGTAAACCGATAGAGGTATTTAAGTTACCAGATGTGATTGCATTTACTTCTGCTTGGGTTTGTTCAATACGTTGTTCTAGTTGTGGTTTAGCCATGAAACCGATACTTAGAAACGCGGTAAGCCCAATAGTGGCATACTTCCAGTTGATGCCTTTATTTTTGACTTTGAGCAAAAGAATGATGGCCGCGGTGATGGTAAAACCGAGCCAAATACCACGTGTTTCTGTGAATATGACGCCTGTGAGGCTCAACGTGAGTGCTAAGATTGCTTGTAATCTCACGCTTAATGATGATGTTCTTGATAACTGTGCAATAGCCAGCACACCAAATACTGCACACATGGTTGCGAAAGGGATAGCATTGATAGGCCAATTACTACGACCAACGTTAAGGTATAAATTATAGTAGCATGCATATGCTAGACATAAAGACGATCCTAGAAGTGTTAAACCTAATAATACTTTTTGGGTTAACAGCTCTCTTGGGAAGCAAATTAAAAACAAGGAGGCGCCAATCAAGGCGCGAATTTCTCGCGAGCTACCGCCGTGGTAATAGTAAGAAAATAATGCGTACCCAGTAATAACTAACAGCAACCATAAGGTTTTGTCATTTCTAAGGTTTTCTTTAATTGGAGCCAATCCGCGATGAATTAGGGTGGCGATTATGGCGATCACCATCATGATGATCATTGTTTTGTCGCTATTACGCAGCACTAACAACCCGGTAGAAAGCCAGATATAGGGCAATAACATCAGTAATTTAAAAATATTTGCTTTATTCATATTAGTTGTTGCTCTGATATGGATTCTTCCCGCCCTCAGGGCGAGTTTTTAATAAACGTAAAATCCACATATATTGTTCTGGACGTTCCGTAACGTATTGTTCAATGCATTGATTCATCATACGAGCATCGCTCTCTTCACTGCCAGTAGGGAATGGTAGTGCAGGGTAAAAATCGAGTTCGTATTTTCCGGTTGCACTGTTGTACATAGAAAACAGAGGGACAATCTTGGCGCGGCTCAGTTTTGACAAACGGCCTAAGCCTGCCATTGTGGCTTTGGTGGTGCCAAAGAAATCAACAAATACACTGTGCTCTGGGCCTAAATCTTCATCGGGCAGGTAATAACCAAGGTAGCCTTCGCGAATCGATTTAATGAAAGGCTTGATACCTCCATCACGTTCGTAAATTCGACCACCGTATTGCACGCGTTGTTTGTGCATTAACCAATCAGATACCTGATTTTTTTGTTTCTTGGCCATTGCTGAAACGGGGAGCCCACGGGACGCAAGCAGTACGGCGGGAATATCAATGGCCCAAGTGTGAGGAACTAATAAAATAACACTTTGGTTTTGATCTGTCAGTGATGTTAAATGTTCTTCACCGCGAACCAGCGTATTATTTTCTAGCCACTGTTTATTGCGAACAGATAACGAGGCAAACCCCATTAGAAAGGTGCCCGCTGTAATGGTGCTTTGTCGCAACATTTCTTCGCGCTCCTCGTGTGTTTTTTCTGGAAAACACATCTCAAGGTTAACGCGAGCACGGCGGTTTGATTTATTTTTTAACTTAATGGATTGATTGGCAAACAGAGTGGCAATAGCACGTCTGAAAGTGTGTGGTAGCAGGCAAAGCAGTGATGCTAGCATTACGGCTAGCCAAGTACCCCAATATTTGGGGTGTAAAAATCCCCATTTGAATTCAGGGTTATATGCTTGTTTATCGTAGTGATCTTTCATTGAGCTTCTTCGCGATCTATTTATTTAATATAGCCATGTACTCAGCGACACCTTCGGCAACTGATTTAAATGGCACATTATAGCCAGCAGCACGTACTTTCGTGAGATCTGCTTGTGTATATTTTTGGTAACGACCTTCTAAATGTGCAGGGAAAGGGACGATTTCTACTTCGCCTTTGCAGTGATGTTTGATGACTGCATCAGCAACGGCTTGGAATGATTCCGCATTACCGGTTCCGCAGTTAAAAATCCCTGAAATGCTCTTGCCTAAGAACCATAGATTCATTTTGCAAACGTCACCCACATAGACAAAATCTCGTTTGAAAATATTTGAGCCTTCAAATAACTTGGGGTTTTTGCCTTCAGTAATTTGAGTGTGTAGATGGAATGCGACAGAGGCCATACTGCCTTTGTGTTGTTCACGAGGACCATACACGTTGAAGTAACGGAAACCTGTGATCTGAGACAGTTTCTCGCCACGTTCTTCGGCGTCTAACCAAATACGCCGGACATAGTTGTCGAATTGCTGCTTTGAATAACCGTAAACGTTGAGTGCGCCTTCATATTGCTTTTCTTCAATGAAATCATGGTCACGACCGCCATATGTGGCTGCTGAAGAGGCATATAAAAATGGGATCTGGCGTTCTAAACAAAAATGCAGTAATTCTTTCGAATATTCATAGTTGTTTAGCATCATGTATTTGCCATCCCACTCCGTCGTCGCTGAACAAGCGCCTTCGTGGAAAATGGCTTCGATAGGTCCAAAGTCATCACCTGCCATGATTTGGGTGATAAAATCATCTCTATCCATGTAATCGGCAATATCTAAATCAACAAGATTGGCGAATTTAGTGCCGTCTTTTAAGTGATCAACGACTAAAATGTCGTTATGACCTTGCTCATTTAAGGTTTTGACGATGTTACTGCCGATCATGCCGGCACCACCAGTTACAATAATCATGATCCATCCTGATATTGAATGCGTTGGTAACAGCGGCATATAGTCACTGTTGTAAATATGTGTCATGACTTATGATAATATCATGTGATTGCTAATGGGCGAAAGAAGTGAGATCGAATGAAGACCCGCGATAGAATTATTCAGGCCGCCCTTGAACTCTTTAATGAGAGTGGTGAGCCCAATATTACGACGAACCACATTGCTGCTCATTTGAGCATTAGCCCTGGCAATCTATATTATCACTTCCGCAATAAGGAAGAGATTATACATTGTATTTTTGATGAGTACGCCCGAGATATAAGTACTCGTTTTCAGCCAAAAGCTGAATTTGATGCAACGGCTGAAAGCTTATTGGTTTATCTTGATGCTGTGTTTATGTTGATGTGGCGTTACCGTTTCTTTTATGCCAATTTACCCGATATTTTAAGCCGAGATCAAGCGCTTCAATGTAAGTATTTGCAAGCACAAGAACAGCTGCATACCAACATAGTATTGTTGATGAATAGCTTTAAATCGAGTGAGCTACTTGATCTTGATGACGGTGAGTTACTCAGTCTCGCGAATACCCTGAAATTGGTTGCTTCCAGTTGGATTTTCTACCAAACCACTCAAGTGCCCGGTGCTAAAATCACCAAAACTGTGATTTATCAAGGCGTGCTTCAGGTTTTGAGTATTGTTCGACCGCTAACGACAGTGAAAGGCAGAGAAAGGGTTAAGCAACTTGAATTACATTACAGTGAGCAAGTACAACACGATTTAACCTAGCACTTATTCTGGCGACAAGAGTAATGAATATGGGATGCATGGTTGTGGTCCCATCTTGATTTTTTTCGTTATGACAGTTCAAATCTCCGCAAAAAGCGTCGACAGCCGCACCAAGGTAATATCTTCTTTCGTTAAGCCTGGAAGTAATTCATTCAGAGTGGACAGTGTAATTGGATGAGGGTGCCCAATTGCTATTGCATAGCCGTATTTCTTCGCCCGTTTTATTGCACTCGTTAACTGCTTTGTGACAAATTCTTTAGTTTGATAATGGTCGAGAAAAATATGGCGGCGCAATGACAATACGCTATGACTAGTGGCTTGTTGTTGTGCGATGGATTTAGCTGTAGTACGGCTGTCGAGATAATAAAGATTATGTTGTTTGAGTTCTGCCATTATCCAGCCCATCGCTTGTATATTTTGGCTGAGGGCGCTCCCCATGTGATTATTGATAGCAATCGCATCTGGGACTCGGGTTAGTGCTTGGCGTAAGGTGTGTTGTAAGGTCTGTTGTGACATCGTAGAGGTTAGGGTGTTAACTTCGAGTGGGGCTAAATGCTCCGGTTCCATGGGCATATGGAGCAATGTTTCTCTTTGTTGTTTTTTTGCTTGTGCTGCGACAGTCAAATCGTACGGCGTATTTGGTAAAATGGATATGGTAACTTCTGGGGGAAGTTTTGACAGTAATTCAGGCATTGCCTGATAGCCTAAATCATCGATAATAATCGCTAATTGAGCGGCGTGAATACTGATTGATGTAAACAGAAGTAGAATCAGTGATGCTGTTTTGATTACGTTCCTTCGCATAGTAGATTGTCTGATAGCCTTCTTCCTTGAAGTGAATATCGAAATCATGTCGGGCTGACTGTTTGAGTCTAGCCCGATAAGTAGCCCGTTTTATTTTATTTTTTTAGCCACGACTTAGGATTGGTCGGCGCCCCTTTACGGCGGATCTCAAAGTACAAGGCGGAGCGTTCTTGACCACCACTGTCACCAACCAGTGCAATCGGCTCACTAGCGCGCACATTATCGCCGACTTTTTTCAGCAGTGTTTGATTGTAACCATAGAAGCTCATGTCACCTTTACCGTGATCGATTACCATCATAAGCCCGTAACCACGCAGCCAATCGGCAAAAACCACTTTACCAGAATAAATGGACTTCACTTGGCTGCCTGATGATTGTGCGATAACCATCCCTTTCCAGCGCAGTTCACCTTGCTGATTCGTACCGTATGAATGCAAGACAGAGCCTTTGACGGGCCAAGGTAATTTTCTTTTGTGTCTCGCCAAACCATCCATCGGTGCTTTGTTTGCCGCGGCTTTAGCTGCTGCTTCTGCTACGGCCTTGGCTTTTGCTATCTCGGTAACCAGACGTTTTTCATTGCTCTGCAATTCATTGATATATTGGTTGCTTGAGCTGATCTGCCCTTTAATGTTTTTCAGGGTTTTCTTACGTGTGGTTTGCTTTGATTCAAGCGCACTTTTTTCTGTTTTTAACTGCGCCAATACAATTTGCTGTTGTTCGCGCTGTTGTTTTAGTTGATGGTATTTAAGCTGTAATTCTGTATCGGTCGCTGCTAATTGACTGAGTGCTTGGCTGCGCGCTTGACTTAAGCGTTCGGCATAGATCGTCATACGATCTAGTTCATTACTTTGTTCGCCGCTTAATAAGTTCGACAGCTGACTATTTTTACCTTGTCGATATTGCGCATTGAGTAATTCTTTCAGCATTTCTTGCTGCCCCAGCTGTAATTGTTCAAGCTTCTGTTGTTCGCGTTCAAGCTGGGTAATGGAGGTTTTCAACGTAGAGAGCTTATTATCCGCCAGATGAATTTTTTTGGCTGTCTGTGAAATACCAAGCTCTTGTTGCTTAAGTTCTTTCTGTAGCGAATTGAATGTCTGTTGACGGTTGTCTAATTGATTTTGCTGACGTGAAATTTCCTGTTTTACCCCATCGAGTTGATTTTGCCCTGAGGCTACGCTCGATGCTGAAAATGACAGGCATAAGAAAACGCCAGTGCATAATGCACTGGCGTGGATAGTTTGGTTGAGGTGTTTGATCATATCCCGCATGGGACTGATTATTTCAGATCAAACAGTACCTGACCAGTCATCTCTGCAGGGATTTCGATATCTGATAATGAAAGCATGGTTGGTGCTAGGTCAGAAAGCTTACCGTTATCTTTTAGAGTTAGCGATTTATCACCAACATAAATAAGAGGAACAGGTAAGTTTGTGTGTGCAGTATGTACGCCACCTGTTTCTGGGTTGATCATCATTTCAGCATTACCGTGGTCTGCTGTGATCAATAGTTGACCATCGACAGATTTGATTGCTTCAACAACTTGACCAATGCAACCATCTAACGCTTCACATGCTTGTACCGCGGCACCGTAAACACCAGTGTGACCAACCATATCGCCGTTAGGGTAGTTACAGATGATCGTATCGAATTCACCGCTTTTAATTGCTGCGACTAACTTTTCTGTTAGTTCTGGTGCGCTCATTTCAGGTTGTAAGTCATACGTAGCAACTTTTGGCGATGCCACTAATGAACGTGTTTCGCCGTCAAATTCGTCTTCTACGCCACCGTTAAAGAAGAAGGTTACGTGCGCGTATTTTTCGGTTTCAGAAATACGTAACTGCTTTTTACCTTTCTTCGACAACCATTCGCCAAGTGTGTTTTCTAGGGTTGCTGGTGGGTAGGCTGCAGGTAACTTAATGTTTGCTGCGTATCGTGTAAGCATCACAAATTCAGCTAAAACTGGCGTTTGTGTACGAGCAAAACTGGTGAAGTCAGCTTCAAATGCACGCGTAATTTCACGAGCTCGGTCAGCACGGTAGTTCATGAAGATAACGGTATCGCCGTCAACCATTGCAGCAGACTCTTGACCTTCAGCGCGGATCTCAGTGGCTTTTACGAACTCATCATTTTCTTCACGAGAATATGCATCAGTTAGGCCTGCAACTGCAGAATCAACAGTGAATTCCGCTTTAGCGGCAGAAAGTAGGTTATAGGCTACTTCTACGCGATCCCAGTTGTTATCACGATCCATTGCGTAGTAACGACCAACCAAAGATGCTGTACGACCTTTGCCTAATTGTGCAAATAATGCATCGAAACGCTCTAAAGAGTTTTGTGCACTACGTGGCGGAGTATCACGGCCATCAAGGAAGCAGTGTAGGTAAATTTTCTCTGCACCGCGTTTAGCTGCCATTTCAATAGCGGCTGCGATGTGATCTTCATGGCTGTGAACGCCACCTGGAGACATCAAGCCCATGATGTGAACGGCTTTACCTGCGTTGATTGCTTTATCCATTGCAGTTGTCAGTGCTTCATTTTCGAAGAAGTCGCCGTCTGCGATAGATTTAGTAATACGAGTCAGGTCTTGATAAACAACACGACCCGCACCAATGTTGGTATGGCCAACTTCAGAGTTACCCATTTGACCATCAGGTAAGCCCACATCAAGGCCTGATGCAGAAATTAGTGTGTTTGCTTCATTAGCAATCAAGCTGTCCATAACGGGTGTATTCGCGTTAGCGATTGCGTTATCTGAATTATCTTCGCGGTAACCCCAACCATCTAGGATCACTAAAGCAAGTGGCTTTTTAGCAGACATTAACTGTCCCTCATAATTGATGAATTCTTATAAACATTGCCTTAAGCATCTGAAATAAAGATAGATGTTTAAGGCAATAGGTATAGATTGATTGTAATTTTACTACAGTTTACCCGATAAACGGTAGGTTGAGATCAAAGTATACGGTCAATGGATTGTTATGTTACTAACAAAATATATGTATTTATTGCTCTGAGTGTAAGCCCTTGGTCACAGTTTTTTTCTATTTCATTGATTGGTGAGAGCTTGTTTACCTCTTATACTGTGCATGCTGCGTTCATTTAACAACGAGTGAGCCAGTGCGCGGAATTGTTGACTGTTACTGTACAAGGCAGTTGACGGAGGTATACTCAGATTCCTTTTTAAGGCGTGATTAGTCTTAATATTAGGTACATTGTGCCAATTAGGTAAATAGAGCGGAAGTCATGCAGCAATATATAGAGTTTGTTACGGGTAATCCTATTTTAGCCCTTGTTTGGGTTGGTTTGGTTGTCGCAATTATTGCGTCGATTGTAAAGCAAAAAACAGCGGGTTACACAACAGTGAATCCCAATGAAGCGACAATATTAGTGAATCGTGAAAACGGTGTGTTTCTTGATATTCGTACTCGTGATGAATACCGTCAGGGACATATTTCTAACGCACTTCACACTTTACCAAGCCAAATTAAAGAACAAAACATCACTGAACTTGAAAAGTATAAAACTACCCCAATCATTGTGGTATGTAAGACAGGTCAGACAGCACAAGACAGCGCAAATTTATTGAAAAAAGCGGGTTTTGAAAACGTCAATGTCTTGAAAGATGGTCTGATTTCTTGGAATGAAGCAAAATTACCTCTTGTACGCAGTAAAAGTAAGAAGTAATTGTCGCCATTTCATGAGCAGCGAGAATTTATGTAAAGTGTGATGATTATCATCACACTTGCGAATGTATGAATTATCTCATGTGATGGGATAGAAAGAATAAAAGGACTAAAAAGATGGCTGAAGTAGCAAATAACGAAGCACAACAAAATTTCCAGATCCAGCGTGTATTCCTTAAGGATGTTTCTTTTGAAGCGCCTAACTCACCTGATATGTTCCAGAAAGAATGGAACCCAGATGTGAAGTTGGATCTTGATACTCAAAGCCGTGAGCTGGGTGAAGGTGTTTACGAAGTTATCTTACGCCTAACAGTGACTGTGAAAAATGCAGAAGAAACAGCTTTCCTTTGTGAAGTTCAGCAAGGTGGTATCTTCACGGTTTCTGGCATGGAAGCACCACAGCTTGCACATTGCCTGGGTGCATTCAGCCCGAATATCCTATTCCCATATGCGCGTGAAACTATTTCAAGCCTAGTGGTTAAAGGTACCTTCCCACAGCTTAACCTTGCTCCTGTTAACTTTGATGCTTTGTTCATGAATTACCTACAGAACCAAGCTGAAGCAAACACTGAAAGCACTGAAGAAGCGTAATAAGCGATAAGTCACTATGAATCAAAACGTAAATAATGCGATCACAATGACAGTGTTAGGTGCCGGCTCTTATGGTACCTCGCTGGCAATTTCGTTAGCGCGTAATGGTGCAAATGTCATCCTTTGGGGACATGATGCAGAACATATTGCTCAGCTTGAAATTGACCGTGCCAATGAAGCCTTTTTGCCTGGCGTTACTTTTCCTGAGTCGCTGATTCTTTCTGCGGATTTAGAAATGGCCGTACAGGCAAGCCGTGATTTATTGGTGGTAGTACCGAGTCATGTCTTTGGTTTGGTATTAAGCGATGTGAAGCCATTTTTACGTGAAGACTCACGTATCTGTTGGGCTACGAAAGGTTTGGAACCTGAAACGGGCCGCTTATTAAAAGAAGTGGCCGTTGAAGCTGTGGGCACCGAGGTGCCTTTAGCTGTATTATCTGGTCCAACATTTGCGAAAGAGCTAGCGGCGGGTATGCCTACAGCCATTGCTGTTTCTTCTCCTGATGAGGCGTTTGTTGAAGACCTTCAAGAGAAAATTCATTGCAGTAAAACATTCCGTGTATACAGCAATAGTGATTTTATTGGTATGCAATTGGGTGGCGCAGTGAAAAACGTGATTGCGATTGGTGCTGGTATGTCTGATGGTATCGGTTTTGGTGCCAATGCACGAACTGCATTGATTACACGTGGTCTTGCTGAAATGTGTCGTCTTGGTGCTGCATTAGGTGCTCAAAAAGAAACATTCATGGGCATGGCAGGTTTAGGTGATCTAGTACTAACATGTACAGATAACCAATCACGTAACCGTCGTTTTGGTTTAGCGTTAGGGCAGGGTAAATCGGTTGATCAGGCGCAGATAGATATCGGTCAGGTTGTCGAAGGTTACCGTAATACCAAAGAAGTCTGGGCGCTTGCTCAGCGCTATGGTGTTGAAATGCCTATTTCAGAGCAAATTTATCAGGTGTTATATCAGGGTAAAGATGCAAGAGAAGCCGCGAAAGACTTATTAGCGCGTGATAAAAAATATGAGTAGTCGATTATGGTGTTGTTAGCCTCATTTTCATGAGGGTGGCGACTAACATAGTCGAAATAGTTCTATTAAAAACAACGTAAGCTGAAAAGCGCACGTTGTTTTTTTTTCTGAGCAAGTTAAAGTTATAAGACAATATACCCAATTCTCGCTGAAACGAGCATCTTGAGGTAACTTGGGTATAGCCATTACTAACATAGATAAACCGAGGGTGATGTGAGGGAATGCCAACAGAACGAGGTCTGGCAAGCAATCAAGCTAGAAGCGAGAGCGCAGTCAGAACAAGAGCCTATGTTAGCCAGTTTTTATCATGCGACGATTATCAAGCATGACAACTTAGCCGCCGCGCTGAGTTATATTTTGGCTAATAAATTGGCGACACCATCGATGCCTGCAATGGCTGTACGTGAAGTGGTTGAAGAAGCCTTTGCGGCCGATTGTATGATCACTGAGTCTGCTGCTTGTGATATTAAAGCGGTTGTTGAGCGCGATCCTGCGGTAGAAATGTACTCTATCCCTCTGTTGTATCTAAAAGGTTATCATGCTTTACAAGGCTATCGCGTTGCGAACTGGCTATGGAAGCAAAAACGCGTTGCATTAGCGGTATACCTGCAGAATCAAATTTCAGTAACATGCCAAGTTGATGTCCATCCTGCTGCGGTTATTGGGCAAGGTATTATGTTTGACCATGCAACAGGTATAGTTATCGGTGAAACGGCCGTGATTGAAAATGATGTCTCTATTTTACAAGATGTTACCTTAGGTGGTACTGGTAAAGTTGGCGGCGATCGTCACCCTAAAATTCGAGAGGGTGTGATGATAGGAGCGGGTGCGAAAGTTCTGGGTAATATTGAAGTCGGTGTGGGGGCGAAAATTGGCTCTTGCTCGGTGGTATTAAATCCCGTTCCCCCTCATACCACAGTGGCTGGTGTGCCCGCTAAAGTGGTGGGTCGTCCTAGTAGCGATATGCCTGCTATGGATATGGATCAGCAATTTAACGGGAGTACGCAAACCTTTATTGCTGGTGATGGCATTTAACACCAACACTACTCTGCCGTAGTGTATACAAAAACGAGAAGCGATTATTTGCTTCTCGTTTTATATGCTTAACCTTATTGTCTGGTGAGATAATGAGGCTAGATTGATCCTTTAAAGCCGAGTTGACGCCATGCTTCATAACCAATAATGGCTGCAGCATTCGATAAGTTCAGGCTGCGGCTGTCTGGGTGCATCGGTATACGTAAGCGTTGTTCTAATGGCAAACTTTCAATAAAGTCAGCTGGTAATCCTCGAGTTTCAGGACCAAAAATGAGTACATCACCTTCCGCAAATTGCGCATTAGTATGGTAGTTCGTTGTCTTGGTCGTACAGGCAAATAAGCGACGTCCAGCCATTGCCTCTTTAAAGGCCGCGAAGTCTTTATGGCGGTATACGTGAGCCAAATCGTGATAATCCAACCCTGCTCGACGCAGTTTCTTCTCTTCTAAATCAAACCCTAGTGGTTCTATAAGGTGCAGATTGGCGCCGCAGTTGGCACATAAACGGATTATATTGCCCGTGTTAGGGGCGATTTCAGGTTCGTAAAGGGCAATATCAAACATAGGTTTAGAAAATACATTACAGAAAGGTGGCGGTTATTGTGACAAGCACACCTTCAACAAGCAAATGCTTATACCATTCCTTTTACTTAATAAGACTGACTTAACGGTATTTGAATAGTGATCCTAAGACCACCAATGGGGCTCTTGCTCGCATGAATTTCCCCACTATGTTGGCGAATCGCACTTTCTGTAATCGCAAGCCCTAAACCTGTACCACCACTGCTGCGATCTCTTGCGGTTGATACTCGGTAAAATGGACGAAAGATATCGTCGAGTTCATCATCAGGAACGCCTTCACCGTTATCATCAATCACAATAGTGAGCTGCTTTTCTTTAACTGAAAAATGCAGTGTTATTGTATTGTTACCATATTTGATAGCATTGCGGATCACGTTTTCTAATGCGCTGATGAGTAAATTAGGATTACCGTTAATTGACCATTCTTTTAGCTCATTATAGGTTAATGACTTATTATTTTGCTCGGCTTCAAAACGGGCATCTTCTAGCATTTCATACCAAAGACTGTGTGCATCAGAGTTTTCTAGTTGCTCGTGACTATTGACTTGCATGCGTGATAATTCCAACAGCTCGCTAATCATTTTTTCTAATCGCTCAGCTTCGGTATCAATTCGTGTTAGTTCTTTACTCTCACCTTGCTTACGTTTTGCTAGTGCATTTGCCATGCGTAAACGGGTTAGAGGGGAACGTAACTCATGTGATATGTCTGATAATAAGCGTTGCTGGCCGCTAATCATTTGATTGATTGCCAACACCATTTGATTGAAGCTGGCACCGGCTTGTTTAAATTCACGAGGGCCGGTTTCAAGTTTAGGGTCGGCTTCAAAATGCCCTGTCGCGACTCGCTCTGCTGCTCGTTGTAGTCGACGAGCCGGTAAGCTAACGACCCAAGCTAACCATAAAAGAAAAGGGGTACTGACTAACATAGTAACAAGAAATAGTTGGAAGGGCTTATCGAGTATTTTAATGAAGAAAGGGGGCGTTTCACGCCATATTCGCCCGATATACATCAACGTAGTTTGCTGTTGATCGGTGACTTTTAATGGCCCAGCCATCATCCAGCGACCATAAAGTTTCTGCCTTGGATTTTGTGGATCATCGGCAACCGTAATAAAATTGCGTAACGCCTTATTTCGTCCGTGAGGGGAAATAATTTCACCGTCTTCAGTGGTAAAGTACAGCTGGATACCTTTATGATTATCCCGATCGGTATAGCGTTTAAGTTTTTGTTTTAACGATCCTCGCTCGTTACTGATACGTTCTGAAATATCTTGAGCAGAATCTTGCAGGCGTTTTAAATGTTGTACTGGAATCGTATGTTGCGCCCGCGGATCAAGGTTAGGAAGCAGTACGAGAGTGACTACCACTACGAGCAGCGTTAGCCAAAAAATCGCAAAAATTCTGCCATATAAACTAGAAAACCGTGGGAATCGCATTATAGTTCCTCAACCAATAAGTAGCCTTTGCCGCGTAGGGTTTTGATGCGTGGTTTACCGTCTACGCGTTCTGGTAATTTCTTTCGTAAATTAGATACGTGCATATCAATAGCGCGATCAAATTGAGCCAGACGTTTACCTAACACTTCCATACTGAGTTCATTTTTCGCAATAATTTTACCGGGATGCTGAATCAGGTAACTTAATAACGCGAGCTCAGTGCCTGTCATCTCGATAGACTCACCAAGGCAAAAGACTTCTTGGCGGCCTGGGTAAATATCGATGTCTTGATAAGACAGGCATTCCGGCTCGTTAGTGCGCAGGTTATTTTCTGTTAGTTGAGTTCGGCGTAAAATGGCGCGTATGCGAGCGAGCAGTTCCCGATCACTGAATGGTTTGGGTAAGTAGTCATCGGCACCCAGCTCTAAACCAATTACTCTGTCAATTTCCTCACCTTTTGCCGTTAGCATCAATACTGGCGTGGCAAAGCTCTCTCTTAGTTTTCGTAACATCTGAGTGCCGTTCATTTTTGGCATCATGACATCAAGTAAAATCAAGTCGATACTGGCATCTATTTTTTCTAAGCCTTCAATGCCATTGTTTGCCTCGACAATATCAAAGCCTTCCATCTCTAAGATATCGGTTAATAAAGAGGTCAGTTCGATGTCGTCATCAACTAAAAGAATCTTTGCCATAATTAAAGCCTTAAATAGATGCCGTTATATGACGGCGATATGTGCATCATAAGTTCGATATAGATAAGTATCTCTAATCTACTTCATAGAGCCAAGTTTATATGTGCATGCTTTACGCAGTTTTACGTTCAATAGACAGCGCTTTACCTTGCGCAGAGTAAGATTACTCCATACACCAACAACGGATACTTGGAGAAACAACATGACCTCATTTAAGAAAGCATTAGTAATCGCAATTGCACTTCCTATGGCTCTTGGCTCGGCGTCGGCACTTGCATTCGGCGGTGGCAATCATCACGGTGGAAAGGGTGGTTGTGGTATGCAAGATGGTCGTAAAGTGTTTAGTCAATTAGATCTGACTGATGCGCAAAAAGAACAAATGAAATCAATGCGTGAAATGAATCGTGATGAAATGAAAAGTAAGCGCCTTGAAAAGTACACAGAAATGAGAGCAAACCACGATAAGATGCAAGAATTAGTGCTTGCTAGCGATTTTGATGAAAATGCAGTGCGTGATTTAGCCCAGCAGATGTCAACGGCTCAAGTTGAAAGACGTGTGGTAATGCTTGAAAAGCGTCATGAAATGCTTAATATCTTAACGCCAGAGCAGAAGACGCAATACCAAACTCTTCAGGCTGAGCGTGCTGAGAAATGCCAAGCACGTATGGCTGATCGTCAAAAATAAATGTTCCCCCTGTTATTCATCGAAGCCGTAACTTAGTTTGCGGCTTTTTGTTATCTGATATTTGGGTTTTATTCTGGCTAATTATGCAGTTTTGTTAGAGTAAATTGTCATGAACCGTCTTTTTTGTTATTAATTTTCGTCACAAAACAGCTATACTGCGGGGTATTAGATGTTGAATTAACGACACCTGAACGCATGAGTCAGAAGTGATCGTGATATGAATCAACAAAAAATTTTATCAAAATTGTAATACTCCTACATATGTAGGAAAGTTACAGTTTATACGAGCATAAGTTGGACAGCTCCACTTATGGTACCGAGAGGGGGAACCTCGGTAACTCGTTCCGGATTTGAATTTTCAATTCCCAAAGTCAGAGGGTAACCATGATTAAGAAGATTGGTGTTTTGACCAGTGGTGGTGACGCACCTGGTATGAATGCAGCGGTTCGCGGTGTTGTACGTGCCGCGTTATCAGACGGTCTAGAAGTTTACGGTATATATGACGGCTACCAAGGCCTTCATCAGAACCGTATCGAAAAACTAAGTCGCACAAGTGTATCAGACGTGATTAACAGGGGCGGTACGTTCCTTGGTTCTGCACGTTTTCCTGAGTTCAAAGACGAAAAGGTTCGTGCTCAGGCGATTCAAAACTTGAAGATGCACGGTATCGATGCACTTGTTGTTATCGGTGGTGACGGTTCATACATGGGTGCTAAGAAGCTAACTGAGATGGGCTACCCATGTATCGGTATTCCAGGCACGATTGATAATGATGTAGCTGGTACTGATTACACGATTGGTTACCTTACTGCTTTAAATACGGTTATTGATGCGATTGACCGTCTTCGTGATACGTCTTCTTCTCACCAGCGTATTTCTATCGTTGAAGTGATGGGCCGCCATTGTGGTGATCTTACTTTAATGTCAGCAATTGCAGGTGGTTGTGAGTACATCATTACGCCAGAAACTGGTCTTCATAAAGAAGAGCTGATCGCAAAAATTAAAGAAGGTATCTACAAAGGCAAAAAGCACGCGATTGTGGCGCTTACAGAGCTGATGACAGATGCGAATGAACTAGCAAAATACATCGAAGATGAAACCGGCCGTGAAACACGTGCGACTGTGCTGGGTCATATTCAACGAGGTGGTCAGCCGACGGCATTTGACCGTATTCTTGCATCACGTATGGGCGCTTACGCGGTTGAGTTGCTTGTACAAGGTGAAGGCGGTCGTTGTGTTGGTGTTCAGAATGAGAAGATGGTTCACCACGATATCATTGACGCCATTGAGAACATGAAGCGCCCTGTTCGTAAAGATCTTTACGATCTAGCAGACAAATTGTTCTAAATCGACATGTATTGTTTTAAACAGTAACTATGTTGTTGTAATAAAAGCCGACCATCGTGTCGGTTTTTTTATATCTGTTATTTAGCGGGGATAACGAAAGCACTGAGTGGAATGGCTGGAGAATTGAACGTTAATATCGACATAGAAACAAAAAAGGCCAACCGAAGTTGACCTTTTCTCACGTTATTCTAAAAATAGAAATTACGCTTTTGCTTCAGCTGCTGCTTTAGCGATAGCGGCAAAGCTTTTCGCGTCAAGTGCTGCGCCGCCAACTAGAGCACCATCGATGTCTGGTTGTGCGAAGTATGCTGCTGCGTTTTCTGGCTTAACAGAACCGCCGTATTGAATAACAACATTCTTAGCAACTTCTTCAGATTTCTCAGCAATGTGAGCACGGATTTGAGCGTGGATGCGTTGTGCATCTTCTGCTGTAGCTGCTTTACCAGTACCGATAGCCCAGATTGGTTCGTAAGCGATGATAGCGCCTTCAAGAGCTTCAACACCTTGAGTATTGATAACAGCGTCAAGTTGACGAGCACAAACTGTCATTGTTTCGCCAGCTTCGTTTTGCGCGTCAGATTCACCGATACAAAGAACAGGTGTTAGGCCGTTTTCTTTTAGGAATGCGAATTTCTTAGCAACAAACTCGTCTGATTCGTTGTGGTATTCACGACGCTCAGAGTGACCGATGATGATGTGAGATGCGCCGAACTCTTTAAGCATTGCTGGAGACATGTCGCCAGTGAATGCACCGCTGTTGTTTAGGTCAGAGTTTTGAGCACCTAGGATGATCGCGCTGCCAGCTTCAGTAAGCGTATGCTCTGCAAGATCGATGAAAAGTGCTGGTGGAGCAACTGCTACGTCAACGCCTGTTACGCCTTCAAGTTCAGCGTTAAGACCGTTTAGTAGATTAACAACCATTTCTTTGCTGCCGTTTAGTTTCCAGTTACCCATAACTACAGGATGACGCATAGTTTTTCTCCAAATCATTGATGTAAATTAACTAAAGTAATTGAGTAAAAATATAACAGTGTAAGGTGATATTTTTACTGTCTAAAATCATTAATGAGCTCGTTGTACCTTTTTCAGGGGGAAAAGTGAACTCTAAAACGGAATTATTTCTGAATAAATCCAAATCGATTTGTGATCGGTTCGTAATTGTTAGTGAATTGATGAAATTAGCATTTGTATGTGCCTAATCGATTACGACTTAAAAAGAGAGTGATCTTTGGTTGAATTTTCAGCCAATAGTTTAGCCTCTTGCGATGAGATCGGGTAAATTATGAGCTGAAATTAAAGGTCATATCATGGAGGAGTCGTTATGCCTAATTTGGTCATGGAGTATTCTGACCCAGTAGCAGAGCGTGTGAATATTAGAGACTTACTGGAAGATCTCCATCAAGCTTTATTAGAGAGTGGTTTGTTTGAACCTGAATCGGTTAAATCCCGTTCTTACCCTTGCCATAATTGGTTCGTTGGCGAAGATGGTGATCGTAAAACGTTTATTCATCTCAATCTGAGTTTACTGTCAGGGCGAACACCTGAGAAAAAACGTGAATTATCGCGAAGCCTATTAAGTGTATTAGAGTCACATGCTTGCGAAATTAATAGTTTAACAGTCGATGTGCGCGATATGGATGTCGATAGTTTTCTAAAGGTTAGTTTCTAACTCTCAGATTGATGGGCTGGGCGTGTAAACGCTTTTACTTCTGCAGTATGTTCAGTTAAAGCTTGTGGGTCATTTAACGCTAGGGCAAAGCGCTTTAGTTGTTGTTGTAACTCTGCCATTAAAAGAATATTGATGTGGTTCGGGTTTTTACCACGTGCGATAACGTGGTTAATGTGGTTCATTTGCGCACGTAAGCGAGGCTGCATTGATTGGCTAGATTGTTCGATAATCTCTTCACTCATGCTTTGTCGCAAGGCTTCAAGTTCATGCGGTGCGTTCTCTGCCATGGCTTTTAATTCGTCAAAAGATGGTAATGTTTGCATTGCAACGCCCTCTATCTGTGCCATCTTTTTATGACCTCGCTTTAATCAGCAGGGTAATAAAAAGAGTGAAGTGATTTAGATAAGCGTAGTCAGTCTAGTAAACCCTAGACTGACTTGTTTTTGAGACATTAGGTGAGACAGTGGCGAGATAAAAAACGATTTATCATCAATAAGTGACAGGTACTACTACCAATAATGCTCCATGGTAATTTGTCCTGGTTTACGGCGTAGGTTTTTCTCAAACCCTTTGGCTTCAAGGGCCGCTTTCGTATCTTTGACCATTTCAGGATTGCCACACAACATGATTTGGCTTGTAGTCGGGTTCAGAGGTAGGCCGACATGGCGCTCTAACATCCCATCAGCAATGGCTTGAGGTATGCGCCCCGGCAAACTGAGCATTGCGGGTTCTCGACTGACAAAAGGTTGCACGATGAACTGATCGGGATGCCTTTCTTTTAGTGTGTTTATTTCAGCTTGATAGCTAAGATCAGACGCAAAGCGCACGGCATGGATAAGCACGACTTTACGGTAGCGTTTCCAAACGCTATTCGCGCTGGTATCTGAATTTAATAAGATAGAAAGATAAGGACCAATTGCCGTACCTGTGGCAAGCATCCACAAATGCTCACTCTCGGGTACTTCATTTAGAGTGAAATAGCCATTTGCACGAGCAGATACATATACCGTATCGCCTGCTTGTAGGGCGTGAAGGCGAGGCGAAAGCAAGCCATCAGCCACACGGGTGGCATATATTTCAACAAGGGCTTCACTGGGAGGATTAACGAAGGAGTAGGCTCGCTGGATCATTTTACCGTCAATTTCTAAACCGAGTTTGGTAAATTGTCCTGCTTTAAATGGTTCAATATTAGCGCGTAAAGTTAAACTAAAAAGGTCATTGTTCCAGTGACGATTAGTAACAACTTCCGCAGGAATCCAGTCAGCCATAATTTTCTCCCAATTCTTTATTCAGAATTATGTATTCGATAAGCGCAACGCCTCTCTCCGGCAATAATGTGTTCGTGTCTTTCTATGGAGCAATTGTTCCCTAAAAGGCGTCTGAATACAGAAAGCTCAGACTTACATAATGAAGGGCAGCGTTTTGCAGCATGACAAATTGGACAGTGATTTTCTAATAATATGAATTCATCACCATTTTGCTGCAACTCAGCCATATAGCCTTCTTGTTCCCTCAGTGTAGTCAGTATTTCCAATTTTTCTTTTAAAGTTGAGCTATTTGCCATCGCGTATTGGTATTGTTCAAAGGTTTGATTCTCTCGTCGTTCGATGATTTGATTTAAACCAACGCTGCCAAAAATGTCTTCGACAGAATCAAGCATTTGAATAATGAGATCGCCATGACGATCGGCAAAGCGACTATGTGCTTGAGGCGTTAAACTCCAATGTCGCGTTGGTCTGCCTACTTTGACTTTCACATCATGAAAATCCACTAACCCTTCATCTTCAAGCCCTTGCAGGTGTTGACGTACCCCCATGGTGGTGAGGCTAAATTCTTGTGACAATATTTTTGCTGTCACAGGGCCTTTACGCTTCATGTGGTAAAGAATTTTATCGATGGTTTTCATAACGGCCTGCTTCTTCCTTAGTTATGACTATTATGTAACTAGCCAAGTATATAAAGCAACGACTTTACATAATAAGAATAGAGCAGTTCAGCATTAATTGCTGATAGATAGAAATATTGTATGGAAATATTAAAGGGGTAGGCGTGTTTAGTAGGATAAAAAAAGACGTACAGAAGTACGTCTTTTTATTGGAATCTATTAAAGCGAGTTCAATTTAAACGATATGGTTTTTGATTGATTCGTCTTTACGGTCAAGGTAGTGCGTTGACTTAATACGGCGAATGGTACGGCACTTACCACGAATCAATAGTGTTTCAGTGGTCGCGATATTACCTTTACGGGTAATGCCTTCAAGTAGATCACCTTTCGTGATACCGGTACCGGCAAAAATAACATTGTCGCTTTTCGCCATGTCTTCCATGCGTAATAACACGTTAGTTTCGATACCCATTTCTTTACAGCGGTCAATTTCGGTTTGACCTAGGCGACGGTTATTTTCGTTATCTTCTTTTACTTCATGGCGAGGTAGAAGACGAGCGTGCATATC
This sequence comes from Photobacterium frigidiphilum, assembly GCF_003025615.1. Lineage (GTDB taxonomy): Bacteria > Pseudomonadota > Gammaproteobacteria > Enterobacterales > Vibrionaceae > Photobacterium > Photobacterium frigidiphilum. Next base: position 167,348 of record NZ_PYMJ01000005.1, read on the forward strand.
ACCGCCAAGAGCACGAATTGCAGCGGCTGATACCACACCTTCTGGTGCGCCACCGATGCAGTACATTACGTCTACTTCGCTGTCTGGCATACAGGTTAAGATAGATGCCGCTACATCGCCGTCAGGGAATGCAAAGACACGTACGCCCATAGTTTGCATTTCTGCAATAACACCATCATGGCGCGGTTTTGCCAATGTTGTAACGACTAGGCTATCCAGTGTTTTACCAAGTGCTTTTGCAATGTTTTCGAGGTTTGTTGCGAGTGGTAGATCTAGGTTGATGCAACCTTTCGCTTCCGGGCCAACAACCAATTTTTCCATGTACATATCTGGGGCTTTCAGGAACGAGCCTTTTTCACCAGCAGCCAGAACAGCAAGGGCATTGTTTTGTCCCATTGCTGTCATGCGCGTTCCTTCGATTGGGTCAACGGCAATATCAACGGCATCGCCACCTAGACCGACTTTTTCACCGATGAAAAGCATAGGTGCTTCATCGATCTCGCCTTCACCAATAACAATTTCACCTTCAATTTCAGTTTGATTAAGAAGGGTACGCATCACCTCTACAGCTGCATTATCGGCTGCAATTTTGTCACCACGGCCAAGCCATTTGTAGCCAGCAAGTGCTGCGCCTTCAGTTACACGAGAAAATGCCATTGCTAAATCGCGTTTCATGGTTACTCCAGAAATAGAAATCAGTGAGTTAATGTATGGGTGTTCAACTGGCGCGGATTTTATCATAGCTCGCAGTGAAACGTTTGCGTTTATTCAAAAACAGCAAAATCATCGTATTTTTAGCCCAAAAGGCAAGAATAAAGAATATTGATGTAAAGAATAAAATGGGGATGTTAAAAATTAGGCAATAAAAAGGTCTGCAATTTGCAGACCTTTATTAACGAGACTTTTAAAGATTAATCAGCGTGATTATTCGTCGTCTTCGTCTTCTTCATCGATAGCCCAACCTTTCGCGCATTCTACTGCACGCTGCCAGCCGCGGTAGCGACGGTCACGCTTCTTATCATTCGCGCAAGGGATGAATTGACGATCAAGCTTTGCTTTATCTTGAAGTTCATCAATGCTGTCCCAGAACCCGATAGCTAAACCAGCAAGGTAAGCAGCACCCAATGCTGTTACTTCTGTTACGACAGGACGGAATACTTGCGTATCCAATACATCTGATTGGAATTGCATTAAGAAGTTATTGGCTACTGCACCACCATCAACGCGCAATGTCGCAAGCTTGATCCCAGAATCTGCTTGCATTGCATCAAGAACATCACGGGTTTGGTAAGCCACACTTTCAAGTGTTGCACGGATGATGTGGTTAGAATTAACACCACGGGTTAAACCAACGATGGCACCACGCGCATACGGGTCCCAATATGGGGCACCAAGGCCAGTAAAGGCAGGCACAACGTAGACGCCATTTGAACTGCCCACTTTCTCTGCAAAGTATTCTGAATCTTTTGCATCACCCAGTAATTTCACTTCATCACGAAGCCACTGAATAGATGCACCACCCATGAAGACCGCCCCTTCCAGTGCATAAGCAACTTCACCTTTAGGACCACAAGCAAGTGTTGTTAAAAGGCCATTTTGAGACGTGACTTTTTCTTTACCTGTGTTCATCAGTAAGAAACAGCCTGTACCATAGGTGTTCTTCGCTTGACCAGCTTCCACACACATCTGACCGAAGAGTGCAGCCTGCTGATCACCAGCAATACCACAAATAGGGATACGTGTGCCGCCTTTACCACCAATGTTGGTTTTACCGTAAACTTCTGATGACGCTTTTACTTCTGCCATCATAGATAGTGGAATATCCAGCGCTTTAAGTAATTTCTCGTCCCACTGCAGTGTATTAATATTAAATAGCATGGTACGTGATGCGTTAGTGTAATCAGTAACGAATGTACGTCCCTGAGTCATCTTCCAGATTAGCCAGGTATCAACAGTACCGAATAATAGGTTGCCAGCTTCAGCTTCTTCACGAGCACCTTCAACATTGTCGAGAATCCACTTAACCTTGGTACCAGAGAAGTACGGGTCAACCACAAGGCCGGTGTTTTCACGGATGTATTCTTCTAAGCCTTGCGCTTTTAATTCTTCACAAATGCTAGCGGTACGACGACATTGCCAAACAATCGCATTATAAACGGGCTTACCAGTGTTCTTATTCCAAACAATGGTAGTTTCACGTTGGTTGGTAATACCAATACCCGCAATTTCGTCAGATCGGATGCCTGCTTTAGCCAATACTTCTACTAATGTTGAACTTTGAGTCGCGTAAATCTCTAGTGGATCATGCTCTACCCAACCCGCTTTCGGGTAAATTTGAGTAAACTCGCGTTGTGACGAACAAATGATATTCGCATCGTGATCCAGTATGACGGCACGAGAACTGGTTGTACCTTGATCAAGTGCAACAATATATTTTTGCTCAGTAGTCATGATGAATGTCCTTTAGTTCTAATTATAGGGTAGAGAAGTAATTAAGCTTTTGCCGTATCTTGCTCGTCAGTACCTTCGCACTGGTTTGGAATTGTACATTTGTTGCCTGGTAGGTAAAGTGCGATAGCTTTAGGGTATAGCCATCCGCCAAATGCAGCACCGCAGATAGGCGCTAAAAGTGGCACAATCATGTAAGGAATATCTTTACCACCAGTCAGAGCCATATCGCCCCATCCAGCTAAGAAAGCGAAGAATTTAGGACCGAAATCACGTGCTGGATTCATTGCGAAACCCGTTAGTGGACCTAAAGAACCACCAATAACGGCAATTAAAATACCGATTAAAAGAGGACCCATAGCACCACGTGGAGCACCATTTTTTTCGTCGCCAATCGCTAGAATTGCAAACATTAGTACTGCTGTAATAACAAATTCAACTGCAAAGGCACCACCAAAAGAAAGTGCAGGGTGAGGGTAGGTAGAGAAGATACCTGCAGTGGCAAGGCTAGCTTCAGAGCCTCGTACAATTTGTTGAGCTGCTTCATAGTCAGTAAATAGGTTGGCGTATAAAGCGTAAATTAATGCCGCTGAACAAAATGCACCGAGCATTTGAGCGACAATATAAGGGGCAACTTTGCGTTTATCAAAGCCGTGGAATAAGGCTAAGGCAATCGTTACTGCAGGGTTTATGTGTGCACCAGAGACACCAGCGGTACAATAAATTGCAATCGCCACACCTAAGCCCCACATGATACTTATTTCCCACTGACCAAATTCAGCGCCAGTCAGTACGAGTGCAGCTACACAGCCCACACCAAAAAAAATCAGTAATCCGGTACCTATAAACTCAGCAATACACTCGCCAAGTAACGTGTGTTGTTTCGAGTTAGTCATCATTCAGTCCTCTTGTTGATAATGGATATGTCGTAGGGGTATTTTTATATTTTTTATTCGAGCGTCAATTTACATCACTCGAATATTATTAACATATCTTTGAGTTGATAATGTGCGTTCGAGCATATAATTTGTATAATTTCGCTCATAAAGGCAAGCGTTTGCTTTTTTATGATTGAACGCACACATTAGAGATATATGACTCCAGTTTCATTCTGTGAAATGATAATTTTCAGTTAACATGCTGATATAAAGGAAAAACCCGACCGTAAGAGAGGTCGGGTGCGCCAAGGTGGCGAATTCTTGGATAACTCCAAGAGAGATACGATCAAGATGAAAATTAGCATGTGAATGCTGCATGAAAATAGAGTTAGATCGCACTTTTAAGCATTTACATTAATTTAACGTTGTTTTCTTTTAAGACCAAGAGGTTAGTTGATTTGCATGGCAATCAACTTTCGTTTTGGTCCGATGAGTTCAAAATCCTGAAAATATGTCACTTCTGTTCTAGCGTGTTGATTTAATAGTTAGATTACCGATGACGCTGTCAAACAATACTGTGGCTAAGTGTGCTTATTAGGCATTAATCCAAGTTTATTGGGTAATCGTAAATAGGCATTACGTTCATAACCGAGTTATATTGCGTAGCGGGCAAAATAGTTGTCTTGTAAGATGTACTGGTCGCAAAGGCTAAAGTGGCGCGAAACCTTTTAAAATAAGAGCTCAGCTCTTTTTATTTGCAAAATTTTCAACAATACTGTGTGAAATTTATCCATTTACCGCTAACTGGTGGAATAGTGGATGCCAGAGAGCGGCTGCCTCGTTAGAATAGATTTATAAACGAATTTAACCATGCTCGTATTACTCCCTTAACGGTTTAAGAGAGATACGGGCTTATATCAGGTGAACAATATGTCATTAGAAATGCTGGAAAAGCTAGAAGCCAAAGTACAAATGGCTGTTGATACAATTTCGTTGCTTCAGATGGAAATTGAAGAATTAAAAGAAACAAACGAAAGTTTAACGGCTGAAGCAAATGAGTTACGCTCAAACCGTGAAACGCTTGCACAAGATAATGATAAATTACAAAATGATCATCAAGCGTGGCAAGAACGTGTTCGCACTTTGTTAGGCAAGATGGATCACGTAGAATAAAAAAAACAGAGCCGATGGCTCTGTTTCTTTATTAGCACTGTGGGTTATTACACCAGTTCGATTATTCGATATCGAGTGGTTCTGGCGACAGAATAACCCCTGTGTTGTCAGCGTAAATATGATCTTCTGGTAAAAACGTCACGCCACCAAAGTTTACGGCAATATCAACATCGCCTACACCTTGCTGATCCGCTCCTACAGGTATTGACGCTATCGCTTGAATACCAATCTCGAGTTCATCTAAGTCATCGACATTGCGCACACTACCGTAGACGATTAAACCTTCCCACTCATTCTCTGTTGCCATCAGAGCAATGTCAGCATCAATGAGCGCTCGACGTAGTGAGCCGCCACCATCAACAAGCAATACGCGACCGACACCGGGCTGCTGTAATACCGTTCGAAGTAACGCATTATCTTCGAAACATTTTACCGTAGTAATTTGTCCACCGAAGGAACTGCGACCACCATAAGAATTGAACATTGGCTCAATCACATCAACCTGATCCAGATAAATGTCACATAGTTCGGACGTGTTATATTCCATACGCTAACTTCTTCTCGTAGTAAAAGAAACGGGTGCTGTCATTTCAATACTTTCAGGTGCTTATCGATAAGCCCTATGCTCGAAAGTAATTCGCTTGTTGAAATTATAACCAGCTCGTTAACCGATGCAACTGAGGTTAAACGTTTTAAGCCAGTATAACGCCTGCGGCAAATAACAAATTAGTCAGAAGTGCGCACTTCACCATGGTTGCCATCATAGGACGAAGCGCGGCTCCATCTGTTGATTGAAAAACCTGTTTCCCATGTTGAAATAACAAAGGCGCACTTAAAATAAATAACCAACCAAACGGTGAGCGAAGTTCTAACCCTGCAAAGAGCGCAAGGCAAACAATACTGCCAGTCAGTAAAAATAGGTGATATTTACGCCCCCAATCAGGCCCCATGCGTACTGCTAGCGTAAGCTTGCCACAGGCACGGTCATTATCAATGTCACGTAGGTTGTTAATATTTAACACCCCAACAGCAAGTAAACCACAGGCCGTTGCAGGCAACATGATGATAGAGTCAATTTGCCCAGCTTGCAGATAATAGGTTCCTGCTACGCCAAGCCAACCAAAGAATGTAAGTACTGATATATCGCCCAAACCACGGTAGCCATAGGGCTTATTACCCACGGTGTAAGCGATGGAAGCAGCAATAGCCATTACACCTAATAGCATGAAGCCAAACATGTCTTTTAGGTTATTACAGGCGAGAATAATGAGCGTTAAACCACTGGTAACTGTAAGTACAATATTCAATGCCATGGCTTTTTGCATTGCCCCTTTGGTGACTAATCCTGATTGGATTGCACGTTGTGGGCCAATACGGTCATCATTATCGGTACCTTTTACCGCATCGCCATAATCATTGGCGAGGTTAGATAAAATTTGGAGTAAAAGTGCGGTTAGCAGAGCGAGCCCTGCAATTGAAGCAGAGAAACTTCCTTGCCATCCTGCCACTGCACTGCCGCATACAATTGATGCGATGGCCAATGGCAAGGTTTTAGGTCTTGCTGCATCGAGCCAAATTGCGAGTGAAGATGATTTCATAATCAGTGTGCTTTAAAAAACCGTAGAAAGGGTATTATGGCGCAATTATAGCGAGGGGCAAATTTATCCGATCAATGTTTGTTTAAAAACAAAAAAACGGCGCCATATGGCACCGTTTAATGCTTTTACAGTAGGTTATCTTTCACCTGCTGCTATTTTTCTATTACAGAATGAAGCGACTTAGATCTTCATCTTCGACCAGTTCACCGAGACGCTCATTAACATAAGCTTCATCAATCATCACTAATTCATCTGATCTATCAGTGGCGTCGAAAGACAGCTCTTCCATTAAACGCTCCATAACAGTATGTAAGCGACGTGCACCGATATTCTCAGTACGCTCGTTAACTTGCCATGCCGCATCAGCAATTTTATTGATACCGTCTTCAGAGAAGTCGATATTGACAGACTCTGTCGCCATCAATGCCTTGTACTGTTCGGTTAGAGAAGCGTTAGGCTCGGTCAGAATACGTTTAAAGTCATGGCTCGTTAGTGCTTCAAGTTCAACTCGAATGGGTAGACGACCTTGCAGTTCAGGGATTAAATCTGATGGCTTCGACATTTGGAATGCGCCAGAAGCCACAAACAAGATATGATCCGTTTTTACCATACCGTGCTTAGTTGATACGGTGCTACCTTCGACTAATGGCAGTAGATCGCGCTGAACACCTTCGCGTGAAACATCAGGACCTGAAGAGTCGCCACGTTTACAAATCTTGTCTATTTCATCAAGAAAAACAATGCCATTGTTCTCTACCGAGAAAATTGCCTGTTCTTTTAATTCGTCTTGATTAACCAATTTAGCGGCTTCTTCTTCTGTCGCTGCTTTGATGGCATCTTTGATTTTCATTTTACGTTTTTTGCTTGTGTTACCAGCCAAGTTTTGGAACATACCTTGAAGCTGGTTTGTCATGTCTTCCATTCCTGGAGGAGCCATGATTTCTACACCCATTTGCGGTGCAGCAATATCCATCTCGATGTCTTTATCATCAAGCTTGCCTTCACGTAATTTCTTACGGAATGATTGACGTGTTGAAGAGTCAGTATCGTTTTCTTCATTCTGCCCCCACTGATCACGAGCGGGTGGTAGAAGCACATCAAGAATGCGGTCTTCAGCTAATTCTTCTGCGCGAAATTGTACTTTGCTCATCGCTTGTTGATGCGTCATCTTTACTGCAACATCAGTTAAGTCGCGAATGATCGTTTCAACTTCTTTACCGACGTAGCCTACTTCGGTGAATTTCGTGGCTTCAACCTTGATAAAGGGTGCATTCGCTAATTTTGCTAAACGACGAGCAATTTCGGTTTTACCGACACCCGTTGGACCAATCATCAGAATGTTTTTAGGTGTAACTTCAACACGCAGCTCTTCTGGAAGTTGCATGCGACGCCAGCGGTTACGTAACGCAATCGCTACAGCACGTTTAGCTTTATCTTGACCGATAATATGACGATCAAGCTCATGGACGATTTCGCGTGGAGTCATCTCAGACATTGCAACTTCCTTACTTAGTTTCTAGCTCTTCAATGGTATGGTTGTGATTGGTGAATACACAGATATCGCCAGCGATATTCAGTGATTTTTCAGCAATTTCACGCGCACCCAAATCGGTATTTTCTAATAATGCGGTTGCTGCTGCTTGAGCAAAATTACCGCCAGAACCAATCGCAATTAAATCATTTTCAGGCTGAACTACATCACCATTACCGGTAATGATTAGTGAACCTGTTTCATCTGCAACAGCTAAAATAGCTTCCAATTTACGTAGCGCACGATCGGTGCGCCAGTCTTTAGCAAGTTCGACTGCTGATTTCAGCAAGTGACCTTGATGCATTTCAAGCTTACGCTCAAAACGTTCGAATAGAGTGAAGGCATCAGCGGTGCCGCCTGCAAAGCCTGCAAGTACTTTGTTGTTGTATAAACGACGTACTTTACGAGCGTTGCCTTTCATTACTGTGTTGCCAAGAGAGACTTGACCGTCACCAGCAATTACGACTTTACCGTTTCGACGTACAGATACGATTGTTGTCACGGTTGAACCCCTTTGATTCTCATCGGCTTAATGCCGAGAACGATGTTATTAGTATATCTGGGGGTGGTGTATTTGTTTTTCAAGGTATGCCGAGGTAACAAAAAAGGATGCCTCGGCATCCTTTTTCAAATCTATTTAGAGGTAGTAACTGGAATTGTTATTCCCAGAACCAAATCGCGCAAGGTGCGATACCTGCCCGTTTTAGCATATTTCGGTCGTTTTCAGCTGGGCGCTTTTTGGGATAAGGCCCAATGATGACTCGGTACCATGTGCCTTTTTCACCGGCCGATGCTTTAACTTGGCTATCTAACCCCTGAAAAGCAATCATCGCTTTACGCTGTTCAGCCTGATCTTGGCTACGGTATGCCCCACATTGCATCAAGTAAGGCTTGGTCGGCTTGTTATCGGCTTTTTTTGCTTCAATTTGAATTTCTTTGTTTTTTAATTCTTCAATGTAACGCCACTTTTCTTCAGGCTTTGGCGGCAATGTGCTGGTTTCTTTGGCTTTACTTGGGGTTTTAACCACGGGTTGAGTTGTTTTTTTCGTCGTGGTTTTTTCTGGTTTCGATATTGGCTGAGGTTTCACTGCTTCAGCTTTTGGTACTGGCTGAGTAGCAGGTGCAGGAGAGCTGGATAAGAAATACAACCCATAGCCGAGCGCACCGACTAATGTTAGTGCAATAAGTCCCCATTTTACAGGGAATCCAGCGGAAGCTGGGGCTTTTCGGTTTTGGCGGGCTGGCTTTTTTGGCGAGCGTCCGCGTTTCACATAATCTTTAGTGGCCACAATGATAAAACATTACAAGAATCACAATTAGACTATGGTACAAACTTGCGCGGTACCTGACTAGTGTTTGAATCAATCACTTGAGGAATAATCGCTTTTTTACGATGGGAAAGTGTGAGCTTATGTCCAAAAAACTAATAAGCTCACTTATTTCTGCGTGTGATTACATTGATGGTGGCGCGGCACTTTCGCGAATGACTAATTTTGCATCAAGTAAACGCGAGCCAGCACGAACATCTTTGCCCTTCAATAGTTCAAGTAGCATCAACATTGCTTGGCGACCAATTTCATAACGCGGCTGAGAAACGGTGGTTAACGGTGGATCGCAATATTCTGCAAATTGAATATCATCAAAGCCCACAATGGACAGATCTTGCGGTACGCGTAAACCAAGACGTTTGGCTTGTTGCATTGCACCAATGGCCATCACATCACTGTGACAGAATAGTGCTGTTGGTGGCTCAGGCAATGAAAGTAGGGCTGTAACAGCCCGTGCACCTGCCGCAAACGAGAAATCACCTTTAACGGTGTAAGCAGGGTTCAACTCTATACCACCACGACGAAGTGCTTGCTGATAACCTTGTGAGCGGAATTGACACAGTGCTGCTTGATCAGGACCAGAAATTTGCGCAATACGCTTATGGCCCATCTGAGTTAAATAGTTTACGGCTTCATAGGCGGCAGTTAAGTTATCGATATGAACAGTTGGCAGCTCAAGTTCTGGCGCATATTCACATGCCATTACTAGTGGAGGTAGGTTTTTTTGTTCGGGTTTGCTGACATCAAACGGTAAATCAGTGCCCAGCAGCAGCATACCGTCAGCTTGCTTGGTGAAGACTAAATTAACAAATGAATTTTCACGGGTTTTCTGTTGTCCGCTATCACCGAGCAAGACTAAGTAACCGTGTTCCATTGCCGCTTCTTCGATACCACGGATAATCTCTGTGAAGTAGGGATCACAGATGTCGGGTACGATAGTAACGATGGTTTTTGATTCATTGCGGCGCAGGTTTCTCGCCAGTGAATTGGGGGAATAACCAGCTTCCATAACGGCTTGTTCGACTTTTTTACGGGTCGATGCCGAGACCTTTTCTGGATTCATTAACGCACGGGAAACCGTGGCCGTAGACACACCAGCTAGCTGGGCAACGTCCTTCATTGTCGCCATATTTGCAGTTCCTCTCTATTATTTCTCTCTTAATATGCTGGAGGATCTTAGCCAAAATGAGCAGATACCGTGACCAGCAAGCATCTTATTGTATGCGCTCTGTTGTTGATTAAACATGGCTTTATAAGCATAAATTACATTCAATACGTGACTTACATCGCATTGTTCATTTTAAGTTAAATCTTGCGGTTCAACATCGATCGACCACCGTACTTTTTTCGCTAAGGGCAGTAGTTGAATCGCGGGTTTAGCTATCGCTAGCATGCGTTGTAAGGTTTTACGATCCGGAGCCTGAAGAAGCAGTTGCCAGCGATAGCGCCCTGCACGGCGTGCAAGAGGGGCAGGGTTGGGGCCCATAATAAAGATGTCTTGGTTAAACAGTGGGCTAGATTCAAATATGCCCCGTATTTGTTGTAAAAGTTGGCAAACATGGTCGCTATTGTTGGCTTCTGAACGAAATAATGCCAAATGTGTGTAAGGTGGTAATAAGGCTTCTTTTCGTTCTATTAGTGCGTTATCGGCGAAGTTATCATAACCTTTGTGTAACAATGCTTGTAATAAAGCATGTTCTGGGTGATGAGTTTGCAGCAGTACTTCCCCTGGTTTACTGGCACGGCCTGCGCGACCAGCCACTTGAATAAACAACTGAGCAAGACGTTCTGATGCTCTAAAATCATTACTGAATAACGCACTGTCGACATCAATGAGTGATACCAAGGTAACATTTGGAAAATGGTGACCTTTTGCCAACATTTGAGTACCAATTAAAATTTGATACTCATTGTTCTTTATGGCTTCTAGGTAATCTTCTAGCGACCCTTTTCGACGAGTGCTATCGCGATCAATACGTACTGTTTTGTATTCAGGAAATAACGTCGCTAATTGCTGCTCTAATTGCTCTGTTCCCACCCCGACCGCATTGAGTTGAGTCGAGCCACAACTATTACATTGGTGCATGATAGGTCGTTGAGTACCGCAATGGTGACAACGCAGTTCTCCAGATTGCTGGTGCAGTGTGTAATACGCATCACAACGGTCACATTCTGCTAACCAGCCACATTCATGGCAAATCATGGCAGGGGAAAACCCTCGACGATTTAAGAACAGAATGACTTGGTTGCCAGCCGTTAAATGTTTACGCATTTGGGCAATTAATGGGGCAGATAATCCTGCATCAAGGTATAAACCTTTTACATCGAGTACCCCATGACGAGCAGACTGGGCGTTACCAGCTCGGCGAGTAAGATGAAGGTGATGATATTTACCTGTTTTAGCATTGTGTAAACTTTCTAGCGCAGGGGTTGCTGATCCTAAAACAATCGGAATGTTTTCTTTGTTCGCTCGCATAACGGCGAGATCACGGGCATGGTAACGTAAGCTATCTTGTTGCTTATACGACGCATCATGCTCTTCATCGACAATGATGATGCCCAGATTATGGAAAGGCGTAAACAAAGCAGAGCGCGTACCGATAATGATCCCTGCTTGATTATCTCGACCAGCTAACCATGACGATAGGCGTTCTGTATCATTTAGACCAGAATGTACGGTTTCAAGTGGCACATTGAAGCGACGACGAAAACGGTTAATGGTTTGTGGGGTTAAACCGATTTCAGGCACGAGTATTAATGCTTGTTTACCTGCCGCTAATATTGGCTCTAAAGCATTCAGGTACACTTCGGTTTTACCTGAACCCGTTACCCCTTCTAATAAGTAACAGCCAAATTCAGGGTTGGCATTAATTGTCGCAATGGTTAAGGCTTGTTCTTCATTCAAGCGGGGTTTTTCTTCAGTGACCGCAAAATGCTTGTGCCAATCGACAAGGCGGGGTTTTTCTTGTAATTCGGTTATCCAGCCTTTATCTACCAGTGTTTTTAACGTGGCAGAGCTGACTTCTTCAGCGAGCAGAGCTTCATGGCGACGATTGCCATTTCTTAATATATTCAACACTTGTACTTGGCGAGGCGCGCGTTTAAGTGCGGTGATTGGCTGCTCGCGACCAGCTTCTGTTATTGCCCAGTATTTGAGTGTGCCCGTTGATGCTGCTCGCCCTTTACGTAGTAACCCCGGCATTGAGTTGGCTAACGTATCGCCTAATGGGTATTGGTAATAATTACTTGCCCAAGATAACAAGCTAAATAATGGTGAAGTCCATAATGGCGCTTGATCAATGACGGTATAAATGGGTTTAAGCTGTGCGATTGGGAAATCAGATTTATCGGTGATTTCAATAACAATACCGACCAGTTGTTGGCGTCCAAATGGCACCTTTACTCGACCTCCTACCACAGGAAAAGAGCCTGCTTTTATAAGGTAATCAAATGTTTTGTCCAATGGAACAGGAAGTGCCACTCTGGCAATATTGGGTGTCATAACTAACCGAAGATGAAGCTGTGACTATTTTAAAGCATTATGCTGTTAAAGCGTCACAGATGGTTTACTGATTGAGTTTGAAGTGTACAACGCACGACAGTTTATCCCAAATTGATTAGTAATCTATCCGCCATTGATAGAGCACTTAGTTATACTTAGTCGATAAACGATGAAAATAGTAGCGTGTCTGTTGATCTCCGTGGAATGATTGATTATCATACGCGCCCTAATTTGTCGTTTATGCGGCATACTATTTTAACGACGTGTGGTGCCCGGCTTTGGATCGGGAGAGCGACGCGGCCTTATACTTGAGGTTTTCCCATGAAACAAGGTATCCACCCAGATTACAGTGCAGTGAACGCTCGTTGTTCTTGCGGCAACACATTCATTTTTCAGTCTACTATGACTAAAGATGTAAACCTTGATGTGTGTGACAAATGTCACCCATTTTACACTGGTAAGCAGCGTCAAGCTAGCTCTGGTGGTCGTGTTGATAAGTTCAACAAACGTTTCGGTGCTCTTGGTAGCAAGTAATTGCCCATTGAATTCCGATGAAAGGGGATGCTTATGCATCCCTTTTTTTTGCCTGTTATTTGGCTTGGATTCAAATAGTAAGTGGTATTCCTCATATTTCTTTATTAAGCTAAAACGATGCAGGTATTACTGTGCGTGATGGCTCACACCTCTTTATTAGCCGATTTTATTTTTGTGGCACGTTTTACACCCAGTTATCTGGTTGAGTTATCATATATAAGGATTCAATTGGCTTGACCCGTTGCGCTGCGCTAGGATTTTGTAGCGCTATATAATATGATCCATCTCCCAATACCGAACTGAACATCATTATCATTCAGGATCGAGACCGCCTGTTACCTAGGACCAGAACATTATGTCGGAAGATTTTCGCCAACAAGCTCTTAATTACCATGCTTACCCTGTACCAGGAAAAACGGCCATTGCGCTAACAAAGCCAGCAGATACTGTTCAAGATCTTGCTTTGGCATATAGCCCTGGTGTTGCTGAACCCGTTCGAGAAATCGCGCAAAATGCTGAAAATGTTTATAAATATACTGGCAAAGGTAACATGGTTGCGGTTATTACCAACGGTACAGCTATCTTAGGTTTAGGTAATCTTGGTCCATTGGCATCGAAGCCTGTAATGGAAGGTAAATCTTTATTGTTTAAGCGCTTTGCTGGCTTGGATTCTATCGACATCGAAGTGAAGCACCGCACCATTGATGAGTTTGTTGATACAGTGGCAAACATTGCAGATACCTTTGGTGGTATTAACCTTGAAGACATTAAAGCACCAGACTGTTTTGAAATTGAAAAACGTCTGATTGAGCGTTGTTCTATTCCTGTATTCCACGATGATCAGCACGGTACAGCGATCGTAACGGCTGCAGGTATGTTGAATGCACTTGAAATTCAAGGCAAAGAAATTAGCGAATCTGTCATTGTATGTTTAGGTGCTGGTGCGGCTGCTGTCGCGTGTATGGAACTGTTGATTAAATCTGGCGCTCAGCGCGAGAAAATCTATATGCTTGACCGTAAAGGTGTTATTCACACTCGTCGTGATGACATCAACGAATATAAGCAGCTATTTGCTAACAACACTGATAAGCGTACGCTTGAAGATGTTATTGACGGTGCGGATATTTTTGTCGGTGTATCGGGTCCTAACTTACTGGCACCAGAAGCGCTTAAGCTAATGGCTGATAAGCCCGTTGTGTTTGCATGTTCAAATCCTGATCCTGAAATTAAACCAGAGCTAGCACATGCTGTTCGTGATGATCTGATTATGGGTACTGGTCGTTCTGATTACCCTAATCAGGTAAACAACGTTATTTGTTTCCCGTTTATTTTCCGTGGTGCATTAGATGTACGAGCGAGCGAAATTAATGATGAAATGAAGCTAGCAGCGGTAAAGGCGATTCGTGAATTAACGAAAGAGCCAGTACCAGCAGAAGTCATGAAAGCGGCGGGCGTAGATGAGCTTGAGTTCGGTATTAACTATATTATTCCAAAGCCAATGGATCCACGTTTACTGCCACGTGTTGCTAAAGCTGTAGCGCAAGCTGCTATCGATTCGGGCGTTGCTCAAATTGATATGCCTGTTGGCTACATGGAAGACAAATAATTAGGTTTGTCTTTCGTCATGCATAAAAAAACCAGCCAATAGGCTGGTTTTTTTGTATCGGACTAACGGCCAAGAGCTGTTATTCGTTGATGTCTTCGTAGGTGATACCCATTTCATCCATGATCGCTTTCGCTTCTGCTGGAAGTGCATCTGGACAATCTTTACGAATATCGTCATCAGTTGGTAACGGCTGACCTGTATAAGCATGTAGGAATGCTTCACACAGTAATTCACTGTTTGTTGCATGACGCAGGTTATTTACCTGGCGACGAGTGCGTTCATCAGTCAAGATTTTTAAAACCTTTAATGGAATCGAAACAGTAATTTTCTTAACTTGTTCGTTTTTCTTACCATGTTCCGCGTATGGGCTGATGTACTCGCCATTCCACTCTGCCATGTTCTACCTTCTCAGCGATATTAGGGCTAAATAATTATAACCCGAATTTTAGCCGGATTTACTGCCACATGCAAAGACATATAGACGTCTAGAAGTGTTGACGTCTTAGTTTAATGTCGGTAATGTTGTTGTTGCTATTTTATTCAGGAACGGGCTAAGCCTGAAACAAGGAAGGTAATAATGAGTGACAAGCAACTTGCCACCATCGCTGTGCGCACAGGTATTGAATCAGACAGTCAGCACAACGCTGTTGTTCCACCTATCTATCTGACATCGACTTATAGTTTCCCCAAACTCGGTGAGTTACCGCAGTACGACTATTCTCGATCAGGCAATCCCACACGGAACATGTTAGCTGATGCCTTATCTGATCTCGAAGGCGGTGCAGGTGGCGTTGTGACGAGTTGCGGAACTGCTGCAATTAACTTGCTCGTATCGGCATTGCTTAGCCCTGATGATTTAATTATTGCCCCGCATGATTGTTATGGTGGTACTTACCGCCTGTTTAATACGCGTGCTAATAAAGGCGATTTTAACGTTTTATTTATCGACCAGTCAGATCCCGTAGCGCTTACTCAAGCGCTGGCAAAAAAACCTAAAATTATTTGGGTTGAAACCCCGTCGAACCCATTATTACGTGTGATTGATGTGGAAGCATTGTGCAAGCAAGCTAAAGTGGCTGGCGCACAGGTTGCCGTTGATAACACCTTTCTTTCTCCGCTTTTACAGCAACCTATTAAATTAGGCGCTGATTTTGTGGTGCATTCGACGACGAAATACATCAATGGTCATTCGGATGTTGTGGGTGGCGTTTTAATTTCAAAAGATGCTGATCAAGCAGAAAACATTGCTTGGTGGGCTAACTGCATTGGTGCAACGGGTGCACCGTTTGATGCTTACTTAACATTACGTGGTTTGCGTACGTTAGGTGCAAGAATGCGGATGCATGAAGAGAATGGTGCCGAGATCCTTAAGTATCTACAAACAAATGCTCTGGTTGGCCAAGTTTATCACCCTAGTTTGCCTGAGCACCCAGGTCATGACATTGCAGCGCGTCAGCAAAAAGGGTTTGGTTCTATGCTTAGCTTTGAGCTGGCAGGTACTTACCGCCAACTTGAAGTTTTCGTTGAAGCGTTAACATTATTCTCATTGGCAGAATCATTAGGTGGAACCGAAAGCTTAATTGCGCATCCATCAAGCATGACACACCGTGCTATGTCTGATGAAGCACAAGCAGAAGCCGGTATTAAAACGTCACTATTACGCCTTTCTGTTGGTTTGGAAGATCCTCAAGATTTAATTAACGATCTTGAACAAGCATTTACTCTGGCTGCGGAGGCGGTGTAATGGTTCAAACAGTGAAACGTCAATTGCATAAATTTGGTGGCAGTAGTCTGGCAGATCCAGAATGCTACCGCCGTGTTGCGGATATTCTGCGAGAATATTCCCACCCGAATGATCTTATTGTGGTCTCTGCGGCAGGCAAAACCACCAATTGCCTAATTGAATGGGTAGAGCGCCTTGGTAAAGATGGGCGTCAAGCGCATGAAACATTACAAGAGCTACGTCAGTTTCAGCAACACTTAATTGAAGCGTCAGTGAATGGCGAGCAAGCTGATCGATTACTGAGCCAGTTACACACTGAATTAAGCGAACTGTCAAAGCTAAGTGGATTAGAAATCACAGAGGCAGTACGTTCTTCGATACTCGGCCATGGGGAGCTATGGTCGGCGCGACTGCTAGCGGCATTGCTTAATAGCAATGATATGTCTGCGGTCAGTTTAGATTCTCGTGACTTCCTGCGTGCTGAACGTGCAGTACAGCCAGAAGTAGATCGCACACTTTCAAGGCCGTTATTACAACAACAACTGGTTCAGCATAATAAGTGCCGTATTGTGATCACTGGTTTTATGGCGCGTAACCAAGCGTCAGAAACGGTACTACTAGGGCGAAATGGATCGGACTATTCGGCAACGGTTATTGGGGCATTAGCGGACGTTTCTCGCGTTACGATCTGGAGTGATGTAGCGGGTGTGTACAGCGCGGATCCTCGCAAAGTTGCTGACGCATGTTTGTTGCCATTATTACGCTTAGACGAAGCTGATGAACTTGCCCGCCTTGCCGCGCCAGTCTTACACAGTCGAACACTTCAACCTGTTGCGCAAAGCACGATTGATCTCACTTTGCGATGCAGCCATCAACCAGAATCAGGTTCGACACGTGTCGAGCGAGTGTTGGCATCTGGACGTGGCGCCAAAATCGTAACCTCATTAGATGAAGTCTGTTTAATTGAATTAGATGTACCGCGCTCTCATGATTTTGATGCAATAAAAACCGATATAGAACGTACTTTGCAGCGAGCTCAGTTATTGCCATTAGCGCAGAGTGCTGAAGTCGAGTTAGGACGTATTTTATTGGCTTATACCAGTGAAATGGTGAACTGCGTATTAGAGCTATTACAGAATCGTGGTGTCGCGGCAGAGCTACGTCTGCGCGAAGGTTTCTCTATGGTTGCGGCAGTCGGTGCCGGCGTCGTCAATAATCCAGTGCATTGCCATGGCTTTTATCAGCAGCTAAAAGGACTGCCTGTTGAGTTCATGACTGAAGCGGAGTCAGGATTAAGTTTGATCGCCGTATTGCGTAAAGTCGATACCGAAGGTTTGATAGCCCGTATTCACCAAAGTTTATTCCAAGCCCAGAAACGTGTCGGCATTGTTTTATGTGGTAAAGGCAATATCGGTAGCCGCTGGCTCGAATTATTTGAGCGAGAAAAAGAACAGCTAGAAAAACGCCATGGTATGAGCTTCACCTTGGTTGGGGTTGTTGATAGCAGCCGTCATTGGATTGACTTTAGCGGTATCAACCCTAAACGTGCACTCAATAGCTTTGATGATGAAGCCATTAATTATGCTGATGGGGAGTTATTTTCCGCATTAGCGTCGAGTGATTATGACGATGTCGTTGTCTTAGATGTGACAGCCAGTGCTCAACTTGCAGCAAGGTACCCCTGCATTGCAGAAAGTGGTCTGCATCTGATTTCTGCAAATAAAGTCGCAGGATCAGCCTCGAGTAAAGATTATCATGCGGTTCAAGATGCTTTTGCTAAAACCAGCCGTCATTGGTTATATAACGCAACGGTAGGGGCTGGTTTACCCGTTAACCATACCGTGCGTGATTTACGTGAGAGTGGCGATGACATTATCGCGGTTTCAGGTATCTTTTCGGGTACGTTATCGTGGTTATTCCAGCAATATGATGGCGCATTACCTTTTTCTCAGTTAATTGAGCAGGCTTGGCAGCAAGGCTTAACAGAGCCAGATCCTCGCCATGATTTGGATGGTAGCGATGTGATGCGAAAGCTAGTCATACTGGCGCGTGAGTCAGGTTTAGAGATTGAACCTGAGCAGGTGAAAGTCGAATCCTTGGTGCCTGATGATTTAGCTGTATTGAGCCTCGATGGCTTTTTTGAACAGGCCGAAAAACTGGATGAGTTGTTACTTGAACGTTTAACCAAAGCACAGCAAGAAGATAAAGTATTGCGCTATGTTGCTCGCTTAGATAAAAATGGCAAAGCCAATGTGGGCGTAGAAGCGTTGCCTCAAGAGCATGCATTAGCCAATTTATTACCTTGTGATAATATTTTTGCGATTGAAAGCCGTTGGTATCGTGATAATCCGTTGGTTATCCGTGGCCCAGGTGCGGGGCGTGATGTCACCGCTGGTGCCTTGTTGTCTGATATTAATCGTCTTGCTGCTCTTCTATAAAATAGGATGAATACTTACCTTCACGGTATGAATGTTTACCGTAGGGTATCGAATCGGTTGTAATCACTGATTGATATTAAAAACCCGCTATATGCGGGTTTTTGCTTATTTGGCGTATATTTACTATGTTGAAGTTTATGCAATGTGAACTTGAAAAAAATTCATGATCACTTTGTTGACATTAAATTGGTTACACGACATTCTGTAGACATATAGACATATAGACATATAGACATATAGACATATAGACATATAGACATATAGACGTCTAAACGGTTATTTAAGACGTCACCATTTTGGGAGCTGGCCACACGGCCAAAAAGGAAGGGATTCACTATGGGATATTCTCACGCAAGTCATCTAGACTCGTTAAACCAGAACATTGCTGACATTAACGGTGATATCAATGTTTCTTTTGAATTCTTTCCACCAAGCAGTGAAAAGATGGAAGAAACCTTATGGCATTCAATTCACCGCTTAAAAACACTGAAGCCAAAATTTGTTTCTGTTACTTACGGAGCAAATTCCGGTGAGCGTGATCGTACCCACTCAATTATTAAAGACATTAAAGATCAAACAGGGCTGATTGCGGCACCTCATTTAACCTGTATTGATGCGAGCCGTGACGAGCTGCGTACTATTGCTCGAGATTATTGGCGCAATGGTATTCGTGATATCGTCGCGCTACGTGGTGATTTACCCGCTCAAGGTGCTAAGCCTGACATGTATGCAGCCGATTTGGTTGAGTTACTACGTAAAGAAGCTGATTTTGATATTTCAGTTGCGGCTTACCCTGAAGTGCACCCAGAAGCGAAAAGTGCTCAGGCAGATTTGATTAATCTAAAGCGTAAAGTGGATGCGGGCGCTAGCCGAGCCATTACCCAGTTTTTCTTCGATGTAGAAAGCTACTTACGTTTTCGTGACCGCTGTGTGGCTGCTGCTATCGATGTTGAGATTGTACCTGGTATCTTGCCTGTTTCTAACATGACGCAAGCCAAGCGCTTTGCAGTGGCAAATAACGTGAAGATCCCAGGTTGGTTAGAGAAGCAGTACCAAGGCTTAGATGATGATCTTCTTAGTCGTCAGATGTTAGGTGCGAGTAATGCAATTGATATGGTTCGAGTACTGAGCCGAGAAGGGGTGAAAGACTTTCACTTCTATACACTGAACCGTGCAGAGTTGACGTATGCGATTTGCCATACACTAGGTGTACGTGCCGAAGTTGAAGCTAAATAAATCATGCCTCCCAAAATGCATTGTTTGTAATTAAAAAAAGCCGCTAATAGCGGCTTTTTTATTATCGATAAATATCAGGTAAATGTTATTTATTGATTTGAATGTTGCTGTCAGCGCTATCCATGTCTTTCAATTCTACTAATACTTCTTCAGCCCAGTAAATCCAAGCTTGGCGGTTGTGTACACCGCGACGAAGTGTTAGGCGATCTAAGCGCGCTTGACGATCCATTTCTTTGTGATTAGCAAAGTGGATTTTTTCAAGCTCAGCGTAGTGACCCATTAAGGTATGAGACTCTTCGATTAACGCTTCAAGTTGCTGTTGCATGGGTTCAGAATTATGAACACAACAAACAAGCAGTTTCGCTGAGAACTCATCACGAATAGTTGGATTACGAGCTGGTTCTTGGAACCACTCAAATAATGCCTGGCGTCCTAGGTCAGTAATTGAATAGACCTTGCGATCTGGTTTACCGTCTTGGGGCTCTAGTTGACAAGTTACTTGGTCGTTGCCGGCCATTTTATTTAGTTCACGGTACACCTGCTGGTGGCTCGCTTTCCAAAAGTAACCAATACTGTGTGAGAATTCTTTTGTTATATCGTAACCAGTAGCATCTCTGCTACATAGCACTGTTAATATTACGTGAGGTAGTGACATCTCTTCTATCCGATAAAATACGACAAAATAAAAAAAACAATCAAACGGACGTTACCCTTCGCTCTTTGGCGTTTTATAATCGTCTTGTTGCACTGCTTGACTGAGATCACACAGAGTATCATTAATATACTCAATATCGATACCTAGCTGACTAAATTTATTATTCATCAATGCAATAAATTACATATCTTGTGACCTATGTTTGAATCTGTCATTTATTACGGCACTGCATTTAAGCTTTAAACAATTAAGTTCATATCGATTTTTTGACTCTAGCGCAGTGGCTAGTGAATTGGATGTCTCATTGTTGAGATTGAAAGAGGATTGAATGTGTCGAGCAGAATAATGCTGATATTCAAAGGTAAGCAAGGCTGTGAGTAGCATAAAATAAAGGCCGCAAAAGCGACCTTTATGAGAGGTTAATTGTTTTGTTAGCTTAACCCGTGTTACGCATACCTGTTGCGATACCGGCAATACTGACCATGAGCGCTTCTTCTAAAATCGGCGATGGTTCGTCTTGTTGACGGGTTCGGTACAACAATTCAGCTTGTAGCATATTGAGTGGCTCAACATAAATATTACGTAAGCGGATTGCTTCAGCGCCCCAAGGATTTTGCTCCATGAGGTGTGCGTTATTTTCTACGTTTAAAACGGCTTTAATATCTTGCTGTAGCTGATCACGTAATTTCTGCCCCAACGGCCATAACGACTTGTCTGTTAAGCGTTGGTCATAGTATTCAGCGATACCCACATTCGTCTTGGTGTAGACCATTTCTAACATGCCTAAGCGTGTAGAGAAGAATGGCCACTCACGACACATGTCTTCTAATAGCTGCGCGTGCCCTTTGTCGATAGAATATTGAATGGCTTCACCAGCACCTAGCCATGCAGGCAGTAGCAGGCGGTTTTGTGACCATGCGAAAATCCATGGAATTGCACGTAAGCTTTCAACACCACCGTTAGGATTACGCTTTGCAGGACGCGACCCCAGCGGTAATTTACCCAGCTCGAGTTCTGGCGTCGCAGCGCGAAAGTAAGGAACGAACTCTTCGCTACCACGAACCACGTTACGGTATGATTCACAAGAGACCTCTGACAGGACATCCATCAAATCGCACCATTCTTTTTTCGGTGCTGGTGGCGGTAATAGGTTCGCTTCTAGCGTCGCGCTCGCATATAGGCTTAAGCTATTTACGGCCACATCAGGTAGACCAAGCTTGAAGCGAATCATTTCACCTTGCTCTGTAACGCGTAGACCGCCTTTTAAGCTACGAGGTGGTTGCGAGAGTAGTGCAGCATGCGCTGGTGCACCACCACGACCAATAGAGCCACCACGGCCGTGGAATAGCGTTAGTTCGACACTGGCATCTTCACAGACTTCAACTAATTCTTCCATTGCACGGTATTGTGCCCAGCCTGCCGCCATTACGCCAGCATCTTTGGCTGAATCAGAGTAGCCAATCATTACCATTTGATGGTTTTGAATGAAACCGCGATACCAATCAATACTCATTAATTCTTTAATAACGGATGCACCGTTATTTAAATCATCAAGTGTTTCAAACAGTGGGCACACATCCAGACGGAATGGGCAGCCCGCTTCTTTCAGTAGTAGGTGAACAGCAAGCACATCAGATGCCGTGCGTGCCATAGAAATAACATAAGCCCCTAATGCTTCACGAGATTGCTCTGCAACGGCTTTACAAGTGTCGAGTACTTCTTGTACTTCTGCCGAGGGTTGCCAAGCTAGTGGCAACAGAGGACGCTTAGATGCTAACTCACGAACTAAGAACGCGACTTTATCTTGTTCATTCCACTGTTCGTAATCACCTAACCCTAGGTAGCGGGTAAGTTCAGAAATAACATCTGAATGACGAGTACTTTCTTGGCGGATATCAAGGCGAACAAGATGGATACCGAAACATTTAATTCGGCGAAGAACATCAAGCAATAGGCCATCTGCAATAATGCCCATGCCACATTCACGCAGTGATTGGTAACAAGCGTGCAGTGGCGTCCAGAGTTGATCAACATCATCAATAGTGGCGAGGTTTGGCGCATCTTGCTTATTAATCTTGGCTGCCAATACATCACGGGTATTGGTTAGTTTGGTGCGTAAGTCTTTTAAAATAGCGCGGTAAGGTTCGTGTTCTTCACCGGCGAGTTCGCGAACTTGGTCATTACATTTAACCATTGAGAGCTCACTAACTAACTCTTGAATATCTCCCAAGAATAAATCAGCTGCTTTCCAGCGAGAAAGTAGCATCACTTCACGTGTTACCTCAGAGGTGACAAACGGGTTGCCGTCTCGGTCACCGCCCATCCAAGAGGTGAATTTTACGGGAGATGCATCGAGTGGCAGTTTTTCACCAAGATGGTGCATGAGTTTTTCATCAAATTGACGTAAAAATTCAGGTACAGCGTGCCAAAGGGAATTTTCAACAACGGCAAATCCCCATTTTGCTTCATCAAGCGGAGTCGGGCGTTGCTTACGGATAACATCGGAATGCCATGCTTGCGCGATCAGCTGCTCTAGGCGCTGTTCAACGCGTTGACGTTCACTGTGAGATAACTCGCTCAACTCAAGGTTTGATAAGCACTTATTAATTTGTACCAATTTGTGGATCATGGTACGTCGAGCAATTTCTGTTGGGTGTGCTGTTAGCACGAGTTCGATATTTAAATCGCGTACCGCTTGAATGGAATCAAGTTGGCTGATGCTGTTAGCATTTAGTTTACCAAATAAAGAATCGATAGAATCAGGGCTACAAATTTGCTCTTCGCAGTGGCGAGAAATTGTATGATACTGTTCGGCGATGTTGGTCAAATTCAAAAATTGACTAAAGGCGCGAGCGACAGGAAGGAGTTGATCGTCGGGAAGGTTTTGCAACTCGTCGATTAACTTAGCACGATCGCTATCATTACCTGCGCGAGCAGATTTAGACAGCTTACGTATGGTTTCTACCTTATCAAATAGAGGCTCACCATGCGCATCTTTAATAGTATTCCCCAGCATGTGGCCGAGCATACTTACGTTACTTCTTAACGCACTGTACTTTTCATTCATATCGCATCCATCTCGTAATTTTGTTACATCAAATTCATCCATATACATAACAATCTAGCCGCGATCCCACTTTCAGGTCAACATCGATTGCATTTATCAGTAATAAATCGAGCTAGATTTGATTTTAGTCATACACTTGCTTCAAGCCTGAAACTTTATTTCGTAAAAATGGGTCATAAAGCACGTTTTTTGTGTGCTTTTACTTATTTGGTCTAAAAATGAAGCCATAGTGGTTTGCTTTGTCATCATTACGCCGTCAGGAATTACGCCTTAGCAACCTTATTATTAAAGAAAGGAAAACTCAGCGAAATTGGTCAAACTTAATGAGGGGTAGATTGAAGGGTCATGATGGTGTGTAGATTTGTGCTTTCGACGGTTTTACCAATGAATCTGGTGGAATAAGGATAAATGAGACTTCATATAAGCGGATATTGAGGAGAAATGGCATTTTTTCTGCTTCCGCTGTTGACAGCGAATAGATTAATCGGTAAACATATTAATTCAGAAGGCGTGAATAAAAATCTATTCTTCGCGTTCGTATCGATTTGCATGGATAGCAAACAGTTTTTTGAACAAGACGTAGGAAAAATTAACATGAACCAAGCGATGATTAACAATCAAGATTCCCTCCGACGACGCTAAGTCTTAATCGCTTGGTGCCTCGCGCGCACCTCATCATTAGCTGCATCAGCAGCGCTGTTTCAAACCAAAAGCTTTAACAATCAAAGCCAAATAAACGGAAATCATTATGTTGAACACCCTTATTGTAGGCGCTAGCGGCTACACCGGTGCCGAACTAGCAAAAATGGTGCACGTACATCCACATCTTGAACTCGCTGGCTTATATGTTTCAGCCAATAGTTTAGATGCCAATAAACCTATTAGTGATTTACATGGTCAGTTAAAAGGCATTGTTGATCTACCTTTACAGCCATTAACCAACCCAGAAGCTATTGCCAAACAAGCTGACATTGTTCTGCTTGCAACCGCGCATGAAGTTAGCCATAACCTAGCCCCTATTTTTCTTTCCGCAGGATGTCAGGTGTTTGATTTATCTGGTGCGTTCAGGGTTAAAGCTGATGATTTTTATAATGAATATTATGGTTTTGAACATCAGCATGCTCAATGGTTAGAGCAAGCGGTGTACGG
This sequence comes from Photobacterium frigidiphilum, assembly GCF_003025615.1. GTDB lineage: Bacteria > Pseudomonadota > Gammaproteobacteria > Enterobacterales > Vibrionaceae > Photobacterium > Photobacterium frigidiphilum. Next base: position 192,214 of record NZ_PYMJ01000005.1, read on the forward strand.
ACTTGCAGAGTGGAACAGCGAAGCCGTAAAACAGGCCCAGTTAATTGCGGTTCCGGGTTGTTACCCTACCGCTTCACAATTGGCATTGAAGCCATTGCTTGACGCTGGGCTTATCGATAAAAATCAATGGCCTGTTATTAATGCTGTCAGTGGTGTTTCAGGCGCAGGTCGTAAAGCATCAATGGTGAATAGTTATTGCGAAGTGAGCCTACAAGCTTACGGTGTATTTACTCACCGGCATCAGCCTGAAATCGCTAGCCACCTTGACTGTGACGTTATTTTTACACCGCATCTTGGTAATTTTAAGCGCGGTATTCTTGCAACGATTACAGCGAAATTAGCAGATGGTGCTAATATGCAACAGGTATCTGAATGTATGGCTGGTGCATATCAATTATCGGACGATGCCCATGCGGTTCGTTTACTGGGGGAACAAACAGCAAGTATCCAAAATGTTGTTAATACTTGTTTCTGTGATATTGGCTGGAAGGTACAAGGTCAGCACATTATTTTAACATCTGCGATTGATAACTTATTGAAAGGTGCTTCATCACAAGCGATGCAGTGCATAAATATTCGAAATGCATTTCCGCAATTAACGGCGTTGGTATAGGAGCATCACTATGAGCAAGATCCCTTTAGTTATTAAGTTAGGTGGTGCTGTTCTGTCATGTAACGACACCCTTGAAAAGTTATTTACAGCGATTAGCGCATATCAAGTGTCGGCACAGCGTCCATTACTGCTGGTACATGGTGGTGGTTATCTTGTTGATGATTTGATGAAGAAGCTGCAACTGGAAACGGTTAAGAAAGAAGGCTTGCGAGTGACACCTAAAGCGCAAATCCCTTTCATTGCCGGTGCGTTAGCGGGAACTGCTAATAAAATGTTGCAAGGGCAAGCGATTAAATCTGGTGTCGCGGCGGTGGGTTTAAGCTTAGCCGATGGTGGCTTGTGTCAAATTACTGAACTAGACCCAGAATTAGGATCAGTTGGCAAAGCTGTACCTGGCAATGGTGCTCTGGTTAGTCAGATTATGGCATCTGGGTATTTACCAATAGTGAGCTCTATTGGTTTAGATGCCAATGGTGAGTTGATGAATGTCAATGCCGATCAAGCGGCAGTGGCAGTGGCTGCGGCATTAGATGCTGAGTTAGTCCTGCTTTCTGATGTGAGTGGCGTATTAGATGGCAAAGGTCATTTAATTTCAGCGCTAACTGAACAACAAGCTGAAGACTTAATTACGCAAGCGGTTATTACTGACGGCATGATAGTGAAAGTTCGTGCGGCTATTGAAGCGGCAAAAGCATTAGGTCGCCCTATCGAAGTAGCGACGTGGCGTTACCCCGATAAATTAGCAGCTTTGTTTGATGGGCAAAACATCGGGACCAAGTTCTCAAGTTAGGTTCTCGAGCTAGGTCTTTAAGCGAGACACTCAGCTAAACTAAATATGTAACACCGATTTAAATCTGTATTTAATAAGTAATTTTAATAAGAAACGCCTGAGCGGTATGACCGTCGAACAGGCACAAGGAGAGCATCATGAGTAAGGTAACTAAAGTCGTATTAGCCTATTCCGGCGGTCTAGATACATCAGCAATCATCCCATGGTTAAAAGAAAACTATGACTGTGAAGTTGTCGCTTTTGTGGCAGATGTTGGTCAAGGTGCAGCAGAGCTTGAAGGCATTGAAGAGAAAGCGATCGCATCTGGCGCATCATCTTGTTACATCGCGGATCTAAAAGAAGAAATGGTAGCAGATTACATCTACCCAAGCCTCAAGACAGGTGCTATTTACGAAGGTAAGTACTTGTTGGGTACGTCAATGGCACGTCCTATTATCGCGAAAGCACAAGTTGAATGTGCATTAGCCGTCGGCGCTGATGCGGTATGTCATGGTTGTACCGGTAAAGGTAACGATCAGGTTCGTTTTGAAGGTGCGTATGCAGCACTTGCTCCTCAACTAACGGTGATTGCACCGTGGCGTGAGTGGGATCTACGTAGCCGTGAAGCATTGCTAGATTACCTTGCCGAGCGTGATATTCCTTGCACGGCATCACTTGAAAAAATCTACTCTCGTGATGCAAACGCATGGCACATTTCAACAGAAGGTGGCGTGTTAGAAAATACCTGGAATCAGTCGAACGAACTGTGCTGGGTATGGACAAAAGATCCTGAGAATGCACCAGAAAAAGCTGAAACTGTGTCTATCTTGGTAGAAAAAGGTGAAGTTGTTGCTGTCGATGGTGAAGCAATGTCGCCGTTTAATGCCCTTACTTACCTAAATGAAAAAGGGGCAGAACACGGTGTGGGCCGTATCGATATCGTTGAAAACCGTTTGGTTGGTATTAAGTCTCGTGGTTGTTATGAAACGCCAGGCGGCACAATCATGAACGAAGCGTTACGTGCGGTAGAGCAATTAGTGCTTGATAAAGAGTCGTATGAATTCCGTGAGACGGTAGGACTTAAAGCGTCACACCTTATTTATGATGGTCGTTGGTTTACCCCGCTTTGTAAATCGATGCTAGCTGCAGCTGATGAATTGGCTCAAGATGTGAGTGGTGAAGTTGTAGTGAAACTGTATAAAGGTCAAGCTACAGTGATTCAGAAGCGTTCAATGAATAGCTTGTACTCTGAAGAGTTTGCAACCTTCGGTGAAGATGACGTTTACGATCACAGCCATGCTGGTGGTTTCATTCGCCTTTATTCGCTAGCAAGTCGTATCCGTGCATTGAATAAACAGAAAAAACAAAAATAACAAAGTGACTTTCATCTTGCCTTTTGACTGAATATTGCAGAAGGTGAGGTGAGCAGTCACAACAATAATGAAGCAATGAGCAAGTCGAGCAGTAAAGCATAGGAGTAGTACCATGGCATTATGGGGCGGACGTTTTAGTCAGGCAGCTGACACACGGTTTAAGCAGTTTAACGATTCATTACGTTTTGATTACCGTTTGGCGGAGCAAGACATCGTTGGTTCTATTGCATGGTCAAAAGCATTACGACAGGTTGATGTTTTAACAGAAGAAGAGCAGCAGCGTTTAGAATTAGCATTGAATGAGCTAAAACTGGCGGTAATGGAAGATCCAGAGCAAATTTTGCGCTCGGATGCTGAAGATATCCATAGTTGGGTTGAACAGCAACTGATCAGCAAAGTGGGTGATTTGGGTAAAAAATTACACACAGGGCGTTCTCGTAATGACCAAGTGGCAACCGATTTAAAACTGTGGTGTCGTCAACAAGGTCAGCAGCTTCTGCTTATGCTCGACAAATTACAGAATCAATTTGTTTCTGTGGCTCGTGCTCATCAAGGTACGGTATTACCCGGTTATACGCACTTGCAGCGTGCTCAGCCTGTTACTTTTGCACATTGGTGTTTAGCGTATGTTGAGATGTTTGAGCGTGACCATTCTCGTTTAACTGATGCTTTAGATCGTCTGGATACTTGTCCGTTAGGATCTGGTGCGCTAGCGGGAACGGCATACCCAATTGATCGTGAAGTACTTGCGCACAGTTTAGGCTTCCACCGTGCAACACGTAACAGTTTAGATTCCGTGTCTGATCGTGATCATGTGATGGAGCTACTTTCGGTTGCTTCTATTTCTATGCTTCACCTCTCGCGTATGGCTGAAGATTTAATTTTTTACAACTCAGGTGAATCAAACTTCATCGAGTTAGCAGATACCGTGACATCAGGATCGTCTCTGATGCCACAGAAGAAAAACCCTGATGCTCTTGAACTTATCCGTGGTAAATGTGGCCGTGTTTACGGTGCAATGACGGGTATGATGATGACCGTTAAAGCCCTACCTCTGGCATACAACAAAGACATGCAAGAAGACAAAGAAGGTCTTTTCGATGCGCTTGATAGCTGGCATGACTGTATGGAAATGGCAGCGTTATGTTTCGACGGTATTCAGGTGAATAAAGATCGTACCCTAGAAGCGGCTATGCAAGGCTATTCGAATGCAACCGAGCTCGCTGATTACTTGGTATCGAAAGGCATTCCATTCCGTGAAGCTCACCATATTGTGGGGGTTGCCGTTGTTGCTGCCATTGCGAAAGGCTGCGCGTTAGAAGAATTGTCTCTCGATGAAATGAAACAGTTCTCGGCGGTTATTGAAGAGGATGTTTATTCAATCCTTACTATCCAGTCATGTCTTGATAAGCGTTGTGCCTTAGGCGGTGTCGCACCCAATCAGGTTGATTATGCGATTGAGCAGGTCGAGAAGCGTTTAGAGAAACGTTATTCACCGGGCGTGAAAGTACGTGGTGCGCGTTTAACTGATCTTGATGCCATTGAAAGCATGGTGGTGTACTGGGCTGGGCTGGGTGAAAACTTGCCGAGAAAACGTAATGAATTAGTCCGAGATATTGGCTCATTTGCCGTGGCAGAACACCATGGTGTCGTAACGGGCTGTGCGTCGTTGTATGTTTATGATTCAGGGTTAGCTGAAATCCGTTCGCTAGGAATCGAAGCGGGTTGGCAAGAACAAGGTCAGGGGAAAGCGATTGTTGAACATTTGATTGAGAAAGCCGATCAAATGGCAATTAAAAAGGTTTTTGTACTGACACGACTGCCAGAGTTTTTCATGAAGCAGGGTTTTATTCCAACCTCGAAATCATTACTGCCAGAAAAAGTGATGAAAGATTGTGACCGTTGTCCACGTCAGCATGCGTGTGATGAAGTGGCACTAGAAGTGCGTTTAGGTTGCGAACAAGCAATCCCAACGGTGAGCGTCGCGTAACCGTGTTGTACGGCTAATTAAAATGCGAGAGTGAGATAGCACGAATCAATCCGGTAACTATGTAAAATGTAGTACCGGATTTTTTATTGGCGTACGTATCGAATCAATGCAGTGATGAGGTGAGCGCCAAGTAATAATGAGAAAGCACTGGCTGCGAATATTAATGTTATGGATTCAACTACCGTGGGGGTATCTTGATAAAAATACCACCAAGCTCCCCAACTCAAGCTACTTAATAAGGCAAGTTGCCACATGCATTGACGGCAGCGACCGAGCTTGTTTTTAAATTCTTGTTGGTCGAATGCGTAATTTTTACAGAGGTTACATCCCATCAGGCTCACTCTAATTAACGAATGTCGCTAGTATTGTACCGCTCGACGATCTCGGTGTAACGAAAAAAGCCCTCCGTAGGGGGGAGGGCAAAGAATTTTACAGGATTATTTTACTGGTTATTAAGAGTGCTTGTGCGTCGTACTTATTAACAACCAGGGCCACAGTCTAGGCAGTGTTTAATCATATCTGGACCAAGGTGCAATTTAGCGTTCAGATCACGCAGTGCAGTACGTACACCTTCTTCAATGACGGGATGGTAAAATGGCATATCCAGCATTTCAGCAACGGTCATTTTATTCTGGTGTGCCCATGCTAATAGGTGTGCTAAATGCTCAGCGTTTGGACCAATCATCTCGGCCCCAAGGAAGCGACCTGTACCGTGTTCACCATACACATGCAGCATGCCTTTGTTTCGTAGCATAACGCGAGAGCGACCTTGCCCTTCGAAAGAAACGAAACCTGTTTCAAAGCACCCGCAAGTACCTAAACGTGTCGTAAGTTCTTTGTAGGTTTCTCCCACCATCGCGATTTGTGGATCAGAGAATACCGCAGAAATCTTTGAGCGGCGAAGACCGGCTCGGATCTCAGGATAGCGACCCGCATTATCACCTGCGATACGTGCTTGGTCTGCTGCTTCATGCAGTAATGGAAGTTGGTTGCTTGCATCGCCCGCAATAAATATCGAGCTTACTGATGTTTGCATGGTGTAGTAATCAGCCACTGGTACGCCACGCGCATCAAGTTCTAAGCTGGTATTGTCGATATCTAACTGATCAACATTAGGACGACGACCTGTTGTTGCTAATACATAATCAACGGTGATTTTTTTTAGCTCACCCTCTTTACCAATATATTGAATCTCAACCACATCACCTTCACGTTTCATGCTTTCTACTTGCACATCAGCATCAAGGTAGAATTCTTCATTGAAAGATTTATAAGCGTAAGCCATGACGTCAGGATCGGTCAGTGGACCTACTTGGCCGCCTAGACCAAACATAATGACTTCAACTCCTAGACGCTTAAGCGCTTGACCTAGTTCCAAGCCAATAACACCTGGGCCAAATACTGCGACTGAATTAGGTAAGTCATTCCATTCAAAAACATCATCATTAATGATTAGGCGATCACCGAGCTCATTCCATACTCCTGGGTAAGCAGGGCGAGAACCGGTTGCGACAACAATACGCTTAGCAATGACCTTAGTATGATCATCAATCATTAAGGTATGGTCATCGGCGAATTTTGCGTAGCCAATAATCCTGTCTTCGGCTGGAATTTCGTCAACCCCTTCCAAAACGAATCCGACAAAGCGGTCGCGTTCGCTTTTCACGCGAGCCATGACTTCTTGACCGTTAATCACGATTTCACCTTGAGGGTGAATGCCGAAGCCTGGTGCTTTTTCGATTTGATGAACGCTTTCAGCGGCTGCGATAAGTAGCTTCGATGGCATGCAACCTACGCGAGCACATGTGGTGCCGTATTTGCCACCTTCAATCATCACAACACTGTCAGTGTGTGCTTTTGCTGCACGATAAGCACCAAGACCAGCAGTACCACCACCAATAACAGCTACATCAACATTCAAGGTTTTCATTTTGGCATCTCCGAGCAAAATCAAAAAAGGCGAGACGAAAAATACAGATTGTCTCGCCAATTATTTGTTGGCTTTTCTGGTTTAAGTAACGGATGTTACTTGAGCGCTATCGCTCGAATTAAGCTAAGTATGTTTCTAGTTCTTCACTGCCACCGATGTGCTTACCACCGATGAATACCTGAGGAACTGTGCTGCGACCTGTGATAGCACGTAGGCTGACAGTTGTTGCATCTTTACCTAGTACCACTTCTTCGTACTGAAGGCCTTTGTCGATTAGGTTCTGCTTTGCTTTTGCACAGAATGGACAACCAGGCTTAGAGAATACGGTGATTGATTCTTGTAGCTTGTGGTTTGGTGCAACGTAGTTAAGCATAGTATCAGCATCAGAGACTTTGAACGGGTCGCCTGGTTCTTCTTGCTCAACAAACATTTTTTCAACAACGCCGTTTTTAACCAGCATGCTGTAACGCCATGAACGAGGTCCAAAACCTAAGTCTTCTTTATCAACCAGCATGTCCATGCCTTTCGAGAATTCACCGTTACCATCTGGAATGAATGTGATGTTTTCTGCTTCTTGGTCTGCTTTCCATGCGTTCATTACAAACGTATCGTTAACTGACACACACACAATCTCATCAACGCCATGCTCTGCAAATACTGATGCTAGCTCGTTATAGCGAGGTAGGTGGCTTGAAGAACAAGTCGGCGTAAATGCACCTGGTAGGCTAAATAAAACCACAGTCTTGTTTGCGAATAGCTCTTCTGTTGTAACATCTACCCATGCATCGCCTTGGCGAGTATGGAATGTTACTTGTGGTACAGCCTGACCTTCTTTAGATGCGAACATAATGTAATTCCTTAAATTTAAAATATTTATTCGATTCAATCGGAGCGTAGCAATCTGTGCTCCCTTTTGATGTGATGATTATGTGATTTTTGGCTTGATAGCTCCAATCGTTTGCTGCTATGGTTTTGATAGTTTATACCTATCGTTGGGGGTCAAAGCAATATGAACATTCGTGATCTTGAATACCTTATCGCTTTATCAGAGCACAAACATTTCAGAAAAGCCGCAGAGTCGTGTTTTGTTAGCCAACCTACATTAAGTGGGCAGATCAAGAAATTGGAAGACGAGTTAGGGGTGTCTTTATTAGAACGCACCAGTCGACGGGTACTTTTTACTGATGCTGGATTGAGCCTAGTTGCTCAAGCACAAAAAGTGCTGCTGGAAGTGAAGGTATTAACGGAACTGGCGAGTCAGCAAGGGGAGAGTATGAGTGGACCACTTCATATCGGGTTTATTCCTACTGTTGGTCCCTATTTATTGCCATTAATCATTCCAATGTTTAGGGAATCGTTTCCTGATCTCGAACTGTTTCTTCATGAAGCACAAACCAGTCAATTAACGCATTTATTAGAAGAAGGTAAATTAGACTGCATTCTGCTGGCGGCAGTAAAAGAAACAGAAAGCTTCATTGAATTACCACTCTATGATGAACCTATGGTCGTGGCCGTGCCTGATACACATCCTTGGGCTGAAAAAGACGAGATGGAGATGGCTAGCCTTCATGGTGAAACGCTCTTGATGCTAGGGGATGGACATTGCTTACGTGATCAGGCAATGGGTTTTTGCTTTGCGGCAGGGGCGAAAGAGGATGGGCGCTTTAAAGCAACGAGCCTAGAAACATTGCGTAATATGGTTGCAGCAGGAAGTGGAATAACGCTATTGCCGCAACTTGCGACCCCGAAAGAACGTAGCCGTGATGGTGTCTGTTATATCAAGGTTCACGATCCGATCCCGACCCGTTTAATTACATTATGCTATCGTCCTGGCTCACCATTACGTACTCGTTATGAAAAAATAGCGGCAGAAATTAAAGATCGCATGGTGACGTATTTTGAACAATAGTGATTAACGCGTTGTTGAGGCATAAAAAAAGAGCGTCAATACTGGTATTGTATTGGCGCTCTCTTTAATACAGAGGTTATCGGCAAACAGCCTTAACCCTCATTGTATTTTCGTTATTGTTATCAATAACGGGTTAGAACAATTCGTCAGAACTGTCTGCTTCAAAAATACTTTCAGAACCACTTTCACTGACCGTTTCTGTTGGTTCGGTGCCTTTTTTAAAATATTCAAACATCGAGCTAGCATCATTGCGATTCGATAGCTTGCCGCTTTCACGGTCTATACGTACTGTCACAATATCTTCGGGTAATTGTTTAGTCTGCACTGGCACATCTTGTAATGCAGCCTTCATGAACTCAATCCATGCAGGTTGTGCTGTTTTAGCACCAGCTTCACCGCCAGATATTTGCTCTTTACCTAGGTTATTGTTCCATGATGCTTTACCTAGCTCACGGCTATGTTTATCAAAACCAACCCATGCGGTTGCAACAATATTAGGACCGAAACCTGAGTACCAAGCATCTTTCGAACCATTGGTTGTACCGGTTTTTCCGCCAATATCTCGGCGTTTAAGTACCTGAGCTCGCCACCCCGTACCATTCCAGCCAGTACCTGTCCGCCAGTTGCCTCCGCCCCAAATATTACTCGCCATCATTTCACGAACTAAGAAAGCATTCGATTCTGAAATAACTTGCGGGGCATATTTAACGGGCTGTTGATCAGATTCTTGGGCACTGCCTGCAGTCCCTAATTCTTGTTCGCTAATTACGATGTCGTTAATAACGGCACGGTTTGTCGCTATGGATTCACCAGTAGATTGCTTTTCATCCTGACATTCGTCGTTACAGACAATATTAGGGTTTGCTTGATAAATTAAATTACCGTAAGCATCTTCTACACGTTCAATGAAATACGGTTTAACAAAGTAACCACCGTTAGCAAAAACGGAAAAACCTTGCGCCATTTCAACTGGCGTAAGGCTACCTGCTCCTAAAGCAATAGCTTCAGCGCGAGGGATCTCATCACGTTTAAAGCCAAAACGTGTTAGGAAACCGATGGTTTGATCTAAACCGACACTGCGCAATACGCGCACCGCCATAACGTTTTTCGATTGCGCTAAACCAAGACGCAAGCGGGTAGGGCCATTGTATGTGGGTGGTGAATTTTTAGGACGCCACGCAGTTCCTTGGCTCTGATCCCAGCGATTGATTGGTGCATCATTAACCAGTGTTGCCAGCGTCATACCGTTATCAATTGCCGCAGAGTAGATAAAGGGTTTAATACTTGAACCAACTTGGCGTACAGACTGAGTTGCACGGTTAAATTTACTGTGTGCAAAGTTAAAGCCGCCCACCATTGCTAATACTGCACCGTTTTGCGGAGAGGCCGCCACGAATGCTGTATTGGCATCGGGAACTTGGCTCAGTACCCAATATGTGCTTTCTGTACCGTCTTCAGCTTGCTTGGTTTTAGGTTGAACCCAAACTTGTTGACCAGAGGCTAAAATATCGGATGCTTTCTTAGGTGCTGCTCCTTGGCGAGTATCTGTGACAAATTTACGCGCCCACTTCATACCATCCCATTCAAGAGTGATATTTTCACCGCCTTTAATGACGACGTTAGCTGTTTTCTTGTCGACATTGGTTACAACGGCTGGGGTTAGATCCCCGTAGCTTGGTTGTTTCTTTAGGTGCTCGACGATGTCGTTTTCCGCCATTGCCATTTGACCAGGTTGCCATAGTGTCGTGATTGCACCACGGTAGCCGTGGCGTTGATCGTAGTTTAGCAAGTTTGATATCGCCGCATGTTGCGCGGATTTTTGTAGCTTGCTATCGACCGTTGTATACACGCGCATGCCGGAGGTATATGCATTTTCTCCGTAGCGTTCAACAAGCCATGAACGAGCGCGTTCAGCAAAATAAGGCGCACTCAGCTCAATTTCAGCCCCGTGGTAGCGAGCAATAATTGGCTCTGAACGGGCTTGATTGAGTTCGGTTTGCGTTATGTACCCTTCTGCAAACATACGACCCAGCACCACATTCCGACGTGTGGTTGAACGATCCAATGAATAGATAGGGTTCATGGTTGAAGGTGCTTTTGGTAAGCCTGAAATAACCGCTATTTCACTTAAGGTTAATTGGCTAATCTCTTTGCCAAAATACACTTGCGCTGCTGCACCAACACCATAAGAGCGGTAACCCAAATAAATTTTATTGAGGTACAGCTCTAAAATTTCATCTTTCGTTAGCAGTTGCTCGATGTGAATCGCAATAAAGATCTCTTTCACTTTACGCATGATCTTCTTTTCATTCGTTAAGAAGAAGTTTCGCGCGAGCTGCTGAGTAATGGTACTCGCCCCTTGCTTGGCTGAGCCTGACGTCAGCACCACAAAAGCAGCACGGGTAATACCAATAGGGTCGATGCCAGGATGTTGATAAAACCGACTGTCTTCTGTCGCAATGAATGCATTGATCATTTGAGGTGGGATGTCTTTTAACGCTAATGGTATACGGCGTTTTTCACCAAATTGTGAAATCAATTCACCATCGGCACTAAAGACCTGCATAGGGGTTTGCAGTTCCACATTTCTGAGTGTTGTCACATCTGGGAGTTCTGGCTTTACATAGAGGTAAAAGCCAAAAATTGTACTGACTCCAAGAGTTATGCAAATTATTGCAAGTATAAGTAGTCGCTTTATGAACTTCACTTGAGATTTCCCGTTACGCCATCGTTCAACCGGCCATTATTCATTATCTTTCAACAAGTAGTTAAAAAAATAATTAAATAAAGTGAGCATCACCGGATGGTGTTTTTTTTGAAAGAAATTGCTTTTCCATTATCAGGGAGCATAGCACGGTATGTTTCGGAACCCATTAAGTATTGGGATAGATATTGGCAATCACAGCGTAAAAGCGGTTGCTTTGTCTCAAAAAAAAGAACGGTTGGAATTAGCCGCTTATGCTGAGGTTGTGTTGACGTCACCCGTCATAAACGAGCAGCATAGCGTAGATTCCACTGTGCTGTTGTCAGCAATACGTAAATTAAAAAAGAGTTTACCTTTTGGATCCAAAATAGTGACATTGGCGCTACCAGACAGTGCGGTAATTAGCAAAGTTATCCAGCTAGATACCAACCTTAAAGAGGATGAAGCGGTATTCGCAGTCTCTCAAGCCTTAGGGAGTTCTTCTCCTTTTCCTGTTGAAGAGTTGTGGGTAGATTTCTTCCCTTTGGAATCCAATACATTTCCTGACGCCAGCACGACCATGCCTTATCAGATTTTTGCTACTCGAAAAGAGACGGTAGATACCCGCATTGTCGCCATTAAAAAAGCGGGATTATCACCCAAGGTGATGGAGTTACAAACCCACGCTTTGTTATGGCTTGTTGAGCATAGTGCTGAGATGTCTGGCATCCATGAACAGTGGGGCGTCGTTGATGTTGGGGATTGTCTGACTGAATTTTGCATCAAGCCTCAAAATGCGGCAGCGTATCATCGAGAAATCGCGTTTGGATTACGTAAGTATTCTTCATCCCCGCACCGTAACACCTTAGTTAATGATCTTTATGACGATGAACCCGTTATGAAAGAGCCGCTTTCGAGTGATGAGATAGAGCGTTTTACTCAGCAATTAGCGGATCAACTGAAGCGACAGTTTCAGCTTTATAATTCCACCCACCCGCGATCATCTCTAAAGGGGATTTGGCTGTGTGGGGGCGGGCAACATGTTATTTCGAGTGAGCTTTTACAGCGTTTACTGAGTGTTGAGGTCGAGTTAATGAACCCTTTTGCCCATTTTATTCGACATAAAAAGTTAGAGGCTGTCTCTGATACTGCATTGAATAGCCAGTTTGCCGTGGCTGCCGGCTTGGCTATTCGAGGGGTGAATCAATGATCGCTAAACTGAATTTACTCCCATGGCGGGAAGAAAAGCGAATACAACACAAGCGACGTTTTATGAGTTTATTAGGGGTGGCTGTTTTTGTTGCTGCTGCTGGTCATTGGTTGACGGCTGAATTTATTGGGTATCAAAAAGAGCTGCAGCAAGTGCGTAATGATCAGCTGCAATTAGAAGTTGATACGTTAGATCGTCAGCTGTCCTTTCTACCAGAATTGGAACAGCAGCGGGAAGTATTAAATAGCCGGTTACGCATTATTGAAGACATTCAGTCTGAACGTAATCGTGTCACCCATCTCTTTAGCATGCTGCCCGCATTAGTACCTCAAGGGGTATATCTCGACAATATCTCGTTGAAAGAGGGAAACGTTTTGCTCAATGGTGTCGGAGACTCTAACGGGCGACTTGCTTCATTGTTGTCTAATGCAGAACGTTCGGAATGGTTAAAAGATGTTGCCATGCACTCTATTGAAGCCACAAAAGGGATCAATTCAGAAGACCTCACCAGCTTTAAAGCCTCTTTCACGATGAAAACACCAGCCATGGTGGCGTCTACGTATGATGTTGGGTATGAGCTAGTCAATAAAGCTGACGGGAATTCATGCAGCAACGATAACACGCTCACTGTGTGCAAGGAGGTACACAGTGAATGATTTGCAAGATTTAGACTTTGATGAAATAACCGAGTGGCCACTAGGGCCTCAATCTGTGGTGGCGCTTTTATTATCATTGGTTGTTGTTGCTGTGGGGTATTGGTATTGGCTTACTCCGTTGCAAGGTGAGTTAACCCAGTTAAAACAGCACGAAGTGGAATTGCGTTCACGTGTTATCAATCGCGCTTCGCAAGTCGCCGCTTTGCCGACTGTAAAGCAACAGATTGATGAATTAAATAAGCGGTACCAAACTGTGATTGTACAGTTACCCGTTGAGAAGGAGCTAGCCAGTTTACTATCAGGTATTAATGATATTGGTGTTAATAATGGATTGGAGTTTCAAGGTATTCAATGGGCGGGTCGTATCGAGAAAACGCAATATTATGAGCTACCCTTAAATATGCAATTGACTGGTAATTATGAGCAAATTGGTAAATTTGCAGCATCTATTGCACAACTCCCCCGTATTGTGACGCTAAAAGATGTTGACTTGAAAGTGACCGAACATGTTCAAAATAAAAACACTTTATCGTTGACAGTATCAGCCAGCACTTACCGTTTCAAAGCGACGCCAGAAAAGGCGAAGTTATGATGTTTCCTCGTTACTTGATGATAATGCTTTGCTTATTGCTTGTGGGGTGTCGAGCGAATGATGATTCTATTTCAATATTTATCTCTAATACGCATTCGGCGGCAAAAGCTAGAATTGAGCCGTTACCTGCCCAGTTTGAATTTATTGCGGATGAATTTGTGATGACGGATTCACGTGTTCCTTTTGTGCGCCCTTATCCTAAACAAATGGATACTGCTGAAACGAGTAACAAGTCGTGCTGGCAACCGAATTTACAACGAGAATTTATGGCATTAGAGAGCTACTCGCTCGATACGCTCACGATGAAAGGGGTGCTGGGTGACCGTAAGCAGCTATGGGCATTGATTTACACGCCGGAAGGTCAACTGATGAAAATTAAGGAAGGGCATTACCTCGGATTAAACCACGGCCAGGTCCAGCGTGTTGGCTCTCGAAGTATTGATATTGACGAAATTTTACCTGATGGAGCGGGGTGTTGGTTAAAACGAACAACCCATCTTGCTCTTAGTCAGCAGTGATCAAGGTAGAGGCACAAAGCTAATGAATCGGATTTTATTCATCCCCAATGTTTTAAAGCATTTATGTTTGCTTATCGTTTGTATATTGCCATTGGCTGTTCCTGCAACAGCCACGGTGCTTATTGATAATCAAGTGAAAACGATTGACTTTAAAAGGGATAAAAAAGGGCAGGGTGTGCTAAATGTCCAATTTGCAAAATCGCAATCTTTAGTTGATATACGCCAATCAGGTAAACAGCTATTTGTTGACATCTTAGATACATCGATCAGTGATGAAATGATTTATACCTTAGATGTTGCCGATTTTGCGACTGCGGTAAATTCAATCGAAACCTTCAAAATAGAGAAAGGAACACGGTTAATTCTTAAAATGAACAGTGCTTTTCGTTACGACTACACTCTGAAAGGTGCGCAGTTTAATGTGATGATTACGACTGAAAAGAAGACTGAGACCAAAAAAGAAGGAATAGCTTATAAAGGTAAACCGATCTCGATTAACTTCCAAGATGTGCCAGTGCGCAATGTTTTACAGCTAATCGCCGAATATAACGATTTTAATTTAGTCGTCTCTGATACGGTGCAAGGTAACGTGACATTGCGTCTTGATGATGTGCCATGGCCGCAAGTGTTGGATATTATCCTGCAAGCGAAAGGGCTGGATAAGCGTGTTAATAATTCAGTGGTCTTGGTGGCTCCTAAAGCTGAGCTGGCTCAAAATGAACAAAAAGCGTTAGAAGCGAAGCGTAAAGAAAATGAATTAGCGTCATTGCGTTCCGAGCTGATTCAAGTCAACTACGCGAAGGCGGTTGACCTCGCTGATTTACTAGAAGGCACTGAAGATGGTATTAGCATGCTATCTGAACGTGGTTCATTACACGTCGATGACCGAACGAATTCAATCATCATTAAAGATTTACCAAGCAGTATTGAGAGCATCAAAAATATTATTAGTGCTTTAGATATTCCGGTTAAACAAGTGCAGATTGAAGCACGCATCGTGACGATTAATGAAGGTGATGTGGATGAGTTAGGGGTGCGCTGGGGAGTCTCTAAGCACAATGGTAACTTTACGTTGGGTGGGTCAATTGAAAGCAATTTAGGGTCGGTTGGTTTACTAAAAGATGATGTCAGTGTGGATGACTTTTTGAATGTAAATTTAGCGGCACAAAAAGCGGGAGCATCATCAATTGCTTTCCAAGTTGCCAAGGTTGGTGATATTTTGCTCGATTTGGAGCTGTCGGCACTGCAATCTGAATCTAAAGCTGAAATTATTTCAAGCCCACGATTAGTGACCACAAACAAGCAGACGGCTTATATCGAACAAGGGACAGAAATTCCATATTTGGAGGCATCTTCGAGTGGTGCAGTATCGGTTGCTTTCAAAAAAGCGGTACTGAGTTTGATGGTGACGCCACAGATTACCCCTGACAATAAATTAGTGCTCGACTTGGTAGTAACTCAAGATGAACCCGGTAAAACAGTGGTTACGGGCATTGGTGAAGCGGTTTCAATCAACACTCAGCGCATCGGAACCCAAGTTTTGGTCGAAAATGGTGAAACAATCGTATTGGGTGGGATCTATCAACATCAGGTGAATAAAAGTGTCACGAAAGTACCATTATTGGGGGATTTACCGTATTTAGGGGCACTTTTCCGGCATTCTTTGGAAGAAATGGGTAAGCGTGAGCTATTGATTTTTATCACTCCTAAGATAGTTTTACAGTAATCTTTACGAATGATTCACTCTAGCTATTGCCAAGTGGCAGTCAGTCCTGAGATAATTTTCGGTCTTATCACGAATTATATGTGAGGAACTTGGCGCCTCGGGCTTATTTATTGATGGCCTGCGGGCGGTGTCGTTTTATTAACCGCGCGTAAAATTGCTAACAATGGCTGAAAAACGAAATATTTTCCTGGTCGGACCTATGGGTGCCGGCAAAAGTACTATTGGTAGACACCTTGCACAACAGTTGCACATGGAGTTTTTTGATTCTGATACCGTTATCGAAGATCGTACCGGAGCTGATATAAGCTGGGTATTCGATGTAGAAGGTGAAGAAGGCTTCCGTGTTCGCGAAGAAGGTGTTATTGACGATCTGACTCAAGAGCAAGGAATTGTTCTCGCGACAGGTGGTGGTTCTGTTATCAGTAAAGAGAACCGTAACCGCTTATCTGCTCGTGGTGTTGTTGTTTATCTTGAAACGACAATCGAGAAACAGTTAGCACGTACTCAACGAGATAAAAAGCGCCCGTTGCTTCAAACGGATGCTCCACGTGAAGTACTTGAAGCTCTTGCTGCAGAACGCAATCCAATGTATGAAGAAGTGTCCGACTATGTTGTTCGCACTGATGATCAGAGCGCCAAAGTAGTTGCCAACCAAATCATCAATATGCTTGAAGAGCGTTAATTACTAAACAAGAGAAGCTGACCATGGAACGGATCAACGTCAACCTAGGTGACAGAAGCTACCCTATCTCTATCGGCGCCGAGTTGTTTAACACCCCGGCGTTGTTTGCGTCTGCAATAAGTGCAGGACGACGTGTTGTTGTGGTCAGCAATGAAACTGTTGCACCACTTTACGCAGCGCAAGTGATGGCTACTATTCGTGCTTTAGAGTGCGAAGTATCATTATTAGAATTACCGGATGGCGAGCAATATAAAACCTTAGAAACATTTAATCAGATCATGACATTCTTACTGCAAGGTAATTATGGTCGCGATGTGGTGATGGTGGCACTAGGGGGTGGCGTCATTGGTGATGTTGTCGGTTTTGCTGCTGCAAGTTACCAACGTGGTGTTGATTTTGTTCAAGTACCAACGACATTGTTGTCTCAGGTCGATTCATCAGTAGGTGGTAAAACTGCTGTGAATCATCCTTTGGGCAAGAATATGATTGGTGCGTTTTATCAACCGAAAGCGGTAGTTATTGATAATCAGTGTTTGAAAACATTACCAGCCCGTGAGTTTGCTTCGGGTATGGCTGAAGTGATCAAATATGGCATTATCGCTGACTATGAGTTTTTCGTTTGGTTAGAACAGAATATTGAAAAGCTACAAGCTTTAGACAATGAAGCCTTGTGTTATGCAATTGGTCGTTGTTGTCAGATTAAAGCTGATGTTGTTGCTTCTGATGAAAAAGAGTCTGGTGTTCGTGCCTTGCTCAATTTAGGTCATACATTCGGTCATGCAATTGAAGCTGAAATGGGCTACGGAAACTGGCTACACGGTGAAGCTGTTGCAGTGGGTACTGTGTTTGCGGCAAAAACTGCTCATGAGCAGGGTTTGTTATCAGAAGAGGATGTGAACCGTATTACCCGTTTGCATGAACGAGCACAGTTGCCAATAAGTAAACCGACGTCGATGGATTATGATAGCTTTATCAAGCATATGATGCGTGATAAAAAAGTTTTATCAGGTCAATTGCGCCTCGTTTTACCCACATCTATTGGTACTGCTGAAGTTGTATCAGATGTACCACACGACGTTTTACGCCGTGTGATTAATGCATAAAGTTGTCGGCGGTCATGACCAACGGCAGTAATGCTCGAGAGTTGGATCTGGATAGTCAGATCCAATTGCTTTCGCGCATTCAATTTTTAACCCGCTTTAATTCCAATCTTATTCAAATTACTGGCACAGAAGGTGCGGGTAAAACGTGGCTTGCTCAGCACTATATTGAACACTATTCTCAAAACTGTAATCAAGCCTTGTTATTGTGCCATCCTGCTCAAACGGATAGCCAACATCGCTCGATCGTGCTTAAACAGTTAGTTAATCAGCCGCTATTCAATGATCAAGATCCATTAATCCAAAGCCTTGAGCGGATGCTTGAAGGCCATCGATGTAATGTCTTATTGATCATTGATGATGCGCACCTATTAAGCCCAGTATTGATTGCTGAACTTTGGGCTGTGATCACTCGTGCCCAAAGTGAGCCATTATGGCAAATTAATGTATTACTCTTTAGCCAAACAGGACGGCTAAATAAATACTTAGATCAGGTCTCTCATGGGCAGGGGCAAATGCCACTTGAACTCGAAATCTCTGATTTAACGGAACAAGAAGTGCAAACCTTCATCGAAGTAGTGCTGTCTAGCGATGCGTTAGATGCAAATGGAAGACGTGAGTTAAAGGAAAAAGCCGCCTTGGCTGAACCCAAACCTCGCGCGTTGATGCAACTAAATAATACGGATAACAACATGGCTAATTCTTCATCACGGACTCTCTCTCCGCTGGCATTACTTGTAGTCGTGTTAGCTATATTAACTGCCGGTGTAGTCTTTTGGTTTTTCCCTGCGAATGATGAACCAGCACCAAGTGCAAATAACCCGATCGTTACCGATACTGCAACAGAAAACCTGAAGACGGGGCATTATGATGACGGTGATACCGCTCAATCAGCAACAACAGCTGCACAGCAGGCTAAAAAAGTCGCGTTGAGTTCGTCAGATAGGGCGATAGATGACGCCCGTGTGTTACCGCAAGAGATATCGAGTGAAGGGCTAACGGTTGGGCGCAATGACGATAGTCAGCGTGTTGTCGTGCCTTCGCAAGTGGTTGATGCGATGTTAAGTGAGCAAGCGTTAGAAACAACACAAAGCAATACTGATGTAAATACTACTGATGTGAATACTAATGATGTAGCAACGGCATCGAATGATTCTGTTAGTCCTCAACATCAAACGGCAGCACCTAAATTGTCCACTCAGCAAGAAACATCAGCACCTGTGGTTAATGTATTGGGCGAAGAGCTCAAAGGTGTGAATTCTCGTCATTACGCTTTACAACTTGCAGCATTACAATCTCTTAGCACCGCACAGAAATTCATTGCGGAACATAAGATTCAAAATATAGCGACCTTGTATGAAACCCGTCGAAAGGGCGAAGCATGGTTTATCGTTATTACGGGTAATTATAAAGACATAGTAGCGGCAAGGCGTGCAGAATTGTTATTGCCAGATAGTGTTCAAGCGGTACAGCCTTGGGTTAAATCGTACGCACAAATTCATCGTGAAATAGATCAAGCTAAATAATCGTAATATCCTTGCTGTTTGAGCGTAGTTATTTCCGGTAATAGGTACAGACAAGGTAATAAATGAGGTACAATCCGCAACCTTTCGTGGTGGTATAGGTAGTAGGTTAGCTGAATGAAGAAGCATCGTGCATTTCTGAAATGGGCTGGGGGTAAGTACTCTCTAGTCGAGGAAATTCAACGCCACCTGCCACCTGCGCGTAAATTAGTTGAGCCTTTTGTTGGGGCGGGGTCGGTATTTTTGAATACTGATTTTGAACAGTATTTATTGGCAGATATCAATCCAGATCTGATCAACCTTTATAACATTCTTAAAGATGACCCAGAAAAGTACGTTGAAGATGTACGAAAGCTTTTTACGCCGGAATTTAATCAAAAAGAAGAATATTTAAAAATTCGCGAAGAATTTAATAAAACCCAAGACCCTTATGTGCGTTCGTTGTATTTCTTATACATGAATCGTCATGGTTTTAATGGCCTATGCCGTTATAACAAAAAAGGGGGCTTTAACGTTCCGTTCGGCTCTTATAAGAAGCCTTATTTCCCAGAAAAAGAAATGTACTTTTTTGCCGAGAAAGCAAAGCGAGCGACATTTGTTTGTGAAGGGTATCAGCAGACGTTTTCTCGCGCCCGTAAAGGTTGTGTTGTCTACTGCGATCCACCTTATGCCCCTTTATCCTCTACAGCTAATTTTACCTCTTATACCGGTAATGGCTTCAGTCTTGATGATCAGGCCGACTTAGCCGATGTGGCAGAAAAAGCCGCCACGGAACGTGAAATTCCAGTGCTTATTTCTAATCACGATACCAAGTTAACGCGTCGTTTATATCATGGTGCAGATTTGTCAGTCGTGAAAGTAAGACGAACCATCAGCCGTAATGGCAGTGGACGCAATAAAGTCGATGAGTTATTGGCCTTATTTAAGTCACAAGAAAAATCACCTAACTGCTGATTTATTGGCTAGTGTTTTGCGGTAACCAATATCGTTATCGTAATCAGCAATGCGACAAAAAGCCCAATAGCAATAATACCGCCAATAATAAATGGTCGAGGACTTTGTTGATTAAAGTCTTGTTGGCGGTTCCTTTCTGATTGCACCCCAAATAAAGCAGCGATAACACTGATTGCTACGTGGGTTTTCTGTTTCTTTGGTGGTGTTTTTTTCTCTGAATCCATTCAACTTTTCCTCTTAATGCACTCGCTCTCATTTTATTCTTTTAAGCATAGTCACAAAACCTAACTAGATCGGTTAAGACATCGTTAACAGGATCGGGTAGAATTGCGCCGATTTTACGACCGTATCGTATGTAACGTATAGAGGCTGAACATGAAGGACTTTTTGATCGCTCCATCTATCTTATCTGCAGATTTCGCTCGTCTTGGTGAAGACGTTGAGAGAGTATTAGCTGCCGGTGCCGATGTGGTGCACTTTGATGTGATGGATAATCACTATGTACCCAATCTGACGTTTGGTGCGCCAATATGTAAAGCATTACGTGACTACGGCATTACCGCGCCGATTGATGTTCACCTAATGGTAAAGCCAGTTGATCGTATCATTCCTGACTTTGCTAAAGCGGGTGCAACAATGATTACTTTCCATGCTGAAGCAACAGAGCATTTGGATCGTACTTTGCAGTTAATTAAGGAGTGTGGCTGTCAGGCGGGTGTCGTATTTAACCCTGCAACTCCACTTCATCACCTTGATTATGTAATGGACAAGATCGATATGATCTTACTGATGTCAGTTAACCCTGGTTTCGGTGGTCAATCATTTATTCCAAATACATTGGATAAGCTACGTGAAGTACGTCAACGTATCGATGCATCAGGTTACGACATCCGTTTAGAAATTGATGGTGGTGTGAAGGCTGATAATATTCGTGAAATCGCTGAAGCGGGCGCAGATATGTTTGTTGCTGGTTCTGCAATCTTCAACCAGCCTGATTATAAAGTGGCGATCGATGAAATGCGTGCAGAGCTAGCCAAGGTTGAGCGTTAAGCATGAAGCAATTTGAAGGCATTAAATTTATTGCTTTTGACCTTGATGGAACGCTGCTTGATAGCGTTCCTGATTTGGCTGAAGCTGCTGATAAAGCGATGCAGGCATTAGGTCGTGATAGAGTAACCGTTGAGCAAGTAACAACGTGGATCGGTAATGGGGCTGATATTCTGATTGGTCGTGCGCTTAGCCAAAGCCTCGAGCTTGACCCAGAGCTTGATCCTGTACTTCATCAAGAAGCTCGAGCATTATTTGATCGCTTTTATGATGAAGGTGGCCATAAGCAAAGCCATTTGTATACTGGTGTAAAAGAGACACTGGCAGTTTTTCACCAAGCTAATATTCCAATGGCAATTGTGACCAATAAACCCGCTCAGTTTGTGCCACATTTACTTGATCAGCATGGTATTAGTGAGTATTTTGTTGATGTGATTGGTGGCGATACCTTCCCATTAAAAAAGCCGGATCCATTTGCACTGCATTGGTTAATGGAAAAACATCAGTTAGCCGCTTGCGAAATGCTGATGATTGGTGATTCACGTAATGATATTCTGGCAGCACAGGCAGCAACATGTCGTGTTGTTGGTCTGACTTACGGTTACAATTACGGTCAACCTATCAGTGCTAGTAACCCAGACGTTGTGTTAGATCAGTTCAGTCAATTAATCGATGTGGTTAAACTAGCTTGCTAGTACTACTGGTTTGTTCCGGTTAAACTAGGCATCAAGTAAACATATTGAATTCTGTCAGCGGCTTGAATGTCGCTGAATATTTTAGGTAACAAAGGATCCCCCATAATGAGTAAACCCATTGTTTTAAGTGGCGTGCAGCCTTCCGGTGAATTGAGTATTGGTAACTACATGGGTGCGCTGCGTCAGTGGGAACAAATGCAAGATGATTTCGATTGCCAGTACTGTGTGGTCGATCTTCATGCAATTACCGTTCGCCAAGATCCAAAAGCACTGCATGAAGCAACGTTAGATGCTTTGGCTATCTGTTTGGCCGTTGGTGTTGATCCAAAGAAGAGTTCGTTATTTATTCAGTCTCATGTACCAGAGCATGCTCAGCTAGGTTGGATTCTAAACTGCTACACCCAAATGGGTGAGCTAAACCGTATGACGCAGTTTAAAGATAAATCAGCACGCCACGCGAATGATGTGAATGTTGGCTTATATGGTTACCCAGTATTAATGGCGGCCGATATTCTGCTTTACGGTGCGCATAAAGTACCAGTAGGCAGTGATCAGAAGCAGCATCTTGAGCTAGCACGTGACATAGCCAACCGTTTTAACAATTTATACGGTAGCGAAGACCAGCCGATTTTTGAAGTGCCTGAACCGTATATTCCAGCGATGAATGCACGTGTAATGAGCCTACAAGATGCAACAAAGAAGATGTCTAAATCAGACGATAACCGTAAAAACGTTATTACTCTTCTTGAAGAGCCTAAATCGATTCTGAAAAAGATCAATAAAGCACAGACAGACGCACAAAATCCGCCAAGTATTATTCATGATGTAGAAAATAAAGCCGGTATTGCTAACCTTATGGGTCTGTACTCAGGCGCAACAGGTAAAACATTTGCTGACATCGAAGCACAATATGCCGGTGTTGAAATGTATGGTCCTTTCAAGAAAGACGTTGGTGAAGCCATCGTTGCAATGCTTGAGCCCGTACAAGCAGAATACAAGCGTATTCGAGCAGACCGTGCCTACATGGATGCCGTTATGAAAGCGGGTGCTGAAAAAGCCTCTGCTCGTGCTGCAGTAACATTAAAGAAAGCTTACGAAGCCGTGGGTTTTGTTGCTCGTCCATAATTGACCCGCATGTATGCCTAAATAAGCCATGAAGTGATTCATGGCTTTTTTTATACCTTTATTTCTAGCGGTTTATAACGGCGATTCGTGTCGTATTCAGTAAAGCACTTTTCATGATTTAACCTAAAAAGGCAAACTCAAGCTATCTTGGGCTTGCCTTTCTTATTTCCTATAGCAAAATAGAGCGCCGAACCATACTGGGTACTTGCTATGCTGCTAATCATCGACAACTATGACTCTTTTACTTATAACCTGTACCAATACTTCTGTGAGCTAGGTGCAGAGGTTACAGTTATACGTAATGATGAAATTGATATTGCTGGCATTGCGGCATTAAACCCCTCTCATCTGGTTATCTCTCCGGGCCCTTGCACGCCAGATGACGCGGGTATTTCGTTACAAGCGATAGAATACTTTGCTGGTAAATTACCCATTCTTGGTGTCTGTTTAGGCCATCAATCGATAGCACAGGTATTCGGTGCACAAGTGGTGCGCGCTCGTCAGGTAATGCATGGCAAAACATCGCCTATCATGCATACTGATGCCAGTGTTTTCCGTACCCTTAATAACCCCTTAACGGTGACGCGTTACCATTCCTTGGTAGTAAAAGCTGATACTTTACCAGAGTGTTTTGAAGTGACGGCATGGA
The DNA here is from genome assembly GCF_003025615.1 of Photobacterium frigidiphilum. Taxonomy (GTDB): domain Bacteria; phylum Pseudomonadota; class Gammaproteobacteria; order Enterobacterales; family Vibrionaceae; genus Photobacterium; species Photobacterium frigidiphilum. The sequence continues at coordinate 215,958 of NZ_PYMJ01000005.1, forward strand.
CAGAGCGCGACGGTGAGTTTGATGAAATTATGGGGATTAGCCATAAAACATTACCGATTGAAGGGGTGCAATTTCATCCTGAAAGCATTCTGACAGAGCAAGGTCACCAGCTATTAGCCAACTTTTTAGCCCGTCGCTAAAGGTGTTTTTGTCCTACAAAATAAAATAAAAAGTGTCATTCTGGATTTTTAACGCTTTTCATCTTCCTCATAATCGCGATCTTCATCACTTTATTTAACATTTCATTATCTTTTTCTGCTGGGTATCTCGAGCAATTTTATTCACTAACATATTTCACTGCTGATGTTATTTCCTATATGGAAAAACAGCTTTATCTGATCTCGGGTTAATAAGTTTTCCTATAACCCGCATAAATATGTACATTATTCCCATTTAATCATTTTCAGCTTCAGATAAAAAAAATATTCTGCTATTGGAATTGGTTAATAAAATGTAAATACTATGCTTATGGCGACATGCACAGAAGGATAATGTGATGACAATGGAACATAAAGTAGAACGTAAATTATTCGATGAGGTAATGGTACCTTGTTATTCCCCTATGCAGATTATTCCAGTGAAGGGACAAGGTGCTCGAATTTGGGATCAAGACGATCGCGAATATATCGACTTTGCCGGTGGTATTGCCGTGAGTTGTTTAGGGCATTGTCATCCAGTGATGGTTAATGCACTTAAGTCGCAAGCTGAAAAGTTATGGCACTTAAGTAATGTGATGACTAACGAACCAGCATTACGTCTTGCTAAGAAGTTAACCGAGCACAGCTTTGCTGAAAAAGTATTTTTTGCAAACTCAGGTGCAGAAGCTAACGAAGCGGCATTGAAGTTAGCGCGTCGTTATGCGGTTGATAAATTTGGTCCTGAAAAATCAGAAATTATCGCGTTCAATCAAGGTTTCCATGGTCGTACATTCTTTACGGTAACCGTTGGCGGTCAAGCAGCTTACTCCGATGGTTTTGGTCCTAAACCGCAAGCTATTTCCCATATTCCATATAACGACCTTTCGGCTCTGGCTGAGATCATGTCAGATCGCACGTGTGCAATTATGATGGAACCGCTTCAAGGGGAAGGTGGAATTATCTCGCCAACCTCTGAGTTTGTGCAAGGTGTTCGTGAACTGTGTGATAAGCACAACGCGCTATTAATCTTTGATGAAGTACAAACGGGTAATGGGCGTACTGGTAATTTCTATGCTTACCAAGGTCTGGGTGTAACACCTGATATCTTAAGCACTGCAAAATCATTAGGTGGCGGTTTCCCAATTGGTGCAATGCTGACAACGACAGCATTGGCTGAACATATGAAAGTCGGCACCCACGGTTCAACGTATGGCGGTAACCCATTGGCGTGTGCTGTTGCTGAAGCGGTTGTTGATGAAGTCTCTAAACCAGAAGTACTCGCAGGCGTTAAAGAGCGTGAGCAGTGGTTCCGTGATGCGCTTGAGCAAATCAATGCTAAGTACCCAATCTTTGCCGAAGTGCGTGGTAAAGGCTTATTACTCGGTGCTGCGCTAAATGAAGAATGGCAGGGGCGTGCGCGTGATGTATTGCTTGCTGCTGTTGAAGAAGGGCTAATGGTATTGGTTGCAGGCACTAACGTTGTTCGCTTCACGCCATCACTGGTGATTGATAAAGCTGACGTTGATGAAGGCATGGCGCGTTTAGAACGGGCTATTGCTAAGCTTTATAATAAATAAGTCGTATCAAAATATATATCAGCAGTTAGCGTATTCATTTAACTGCTTCATACAGTGGCTAGCAGGAGCTTGGCCACTGTTGCTTACTCAATACTGCAGATAGCGACATGCTGTGTGCCCCTGTTTTTTTCTTGTTTATCTTACAAGCGAGAGAAGGGAAGTGAGTAGGTTTACCCATTCAATTTATAGATAGCGACCCTGTCGCTACCTGCATCAGGAGGGAGTTCGATGCTGGTTATTCGTCCTATTACCGAAGCCGATTACCCGGCGCTTATGCGCTGTGCGGAAGAATCTGGCCATGGTTTCACGTCATTACCTGTTAACGAAGAAATGCTGCGTAACAGGATTGCACACTCAGTTGAAAGCTTCGGCAAAGAAGTAACCGAACCGGGAACGGAAGGCTACTTGATGGTTGCGGAAGATACGGAAACGGGTGAGGTTGCAGGAACAACGGCAATAGAGGCTGCAATTGGTCTTGATAATCCTTTCTATACCTATCACCTCAGCACGGTTGTTCATGCCTCGCGTCGTTTAGGCGTGCATAACGTTGTAAAAGTGCTGACGTTTGGTAATAACTATACGGGTAACAGTGAGTTGTGCACCTTGTTTCTTCGCCCTGAGTGGCGTCAAGGTTTGAATGGTCGTTTGCTGTCTAAATGTCGCTTCTTGATGATGGCAGAGCATCGCCATCGCTTCTCTGAAACCGTCTTAGCAGAAATGCGTGGCGTATCCGATGACGAGGGGAATTCCCCGTTCTGGCATTGGCTAAAAGAGCATTTTTTCTCTATTGATTTTACGCATGCTGATTACTTAACGGGAATTGGTGCAAAAGGCTTCATTGCTGATTTAATGCCAAAGCTACCGATTTACGTCAGCTTACTGAGTCCTGAAGCACAAGCAGTGATTGGACAGGTACATGAAAAAACCCGCCCAGCATTACGTTTATTAGAAAAAGAAGGCTTCTGTTGCCGCGGTTATGTCGACATTTTTGATGCCGGTCCAACGGTTGAATGTGACGTACGTAATATTGAATCGGTACGCCACTCGATCACGTGTACCGTTGAGGTAGGTGAACATCACAGTGGAAAAAATTTCATCATCAGCAATGGCTCATTTGATGGCTTCCGAGCTGTGGTGGGCAAAGTGAATGTTGATGAAGAGAACAATATCGCGCAGATTACCACTGAAATGGCAGCGGCTCTGCAAGTGAAAAATGGCGATCATGTTCGTTTAATCGAACAGTAAGCCGAGCGGTAACAGCGACTACAGTATTCAGTTATTTAAAGAAAGAATACTTGTTCAGATGAGTATAACGGGCAGATACAGGAGAACATCATGACTCAATGGATTGCAGGAAACTGGTTAGCAGGCAAGGGCGAAGCGATGAATTCGTTAAACCCATTTAGCAGCGAAGAAATTTGGCAAGGTGATGCTGCAACTGCAGAGCAAGTTGAACAAGCGGTCAGTGCTGCCCGTGAAGCATTAACAACATGGCGCAAAACCGATTTATCAGAGCGCCAAGCTGTCGTCGAAAAATTTGCAGAATTGGTTAAAGAACATGGTGAACACATCGCCTATACCATTGCAGAAGAAACGGGTAAGCCATTATGGGAAACCCGCACTGAAGCCGGTGCAATGGTGGGTAAAATTGCCATTTCGTTACGTGCTTACCATGAACGTACGGGTGAAAAACAAAAAGACATCGCAGGTACAGCTGCGGTACTACGTCATCGTCCATTAGGGGTTATGGCGGTATTTGGACCCTATAACTTCCCTGGTCATTTACCGAATGGTCATATCGTTCCTGCGTTGCTATCGGGCAATACTGTAGTATTTAAACCATCAGAGCTAACCCCGAAAGTGGCTCAAGAAACCATGAAACTGTGGGAACAGGCTGGGTTACCTAAAGGCGTATTGAATATGGTGCAAGGCGCACGCCCTACGGGTGAAGCACTTGCAGGCTCAAAAGGCATTGATGGTCTATTGTTTACAGGTAGTGCCAATACTGGACATATTTTACACCGCCAATATGCAGGACAACCGGGCAAAATGTTAGCCCTTGAAATGGGTGGAAATAATCCGATGGTTATTTCTAAGTCTTATGGTGAGTTAGATGCCACGGTCTATACGATTATTCAGTCTGCGTTTATTAGTGCAGGTCAACGTTGTACGTGTGCACGTCGTTTGTACTTGCCGCAGGGCATTGAAGGCGATGCGATTTTAAACCGCTTGGTGGAAGCAACTGCTAAAATTCGAATTGGCGGGCCATTCGCAGAACCTCAGCCATTTATGGGGCCACAAATCTCTGAACGCGCAGCTGACGGTATTATCGCAGCACAAGCCAACCTTGTAAGCCTTGGCGCTGAAGTGTTGCTAGAAGCGATAAGAGGGCAAGGTGCGGTCGTCTCTCCTGCCATTATTGAAGTCAGTAACGTGGCTGAGCTACCGGATGAAGAGTATTTTGGTCCATTACTGCAAGTTGTGCGTTATCAGGACTTACCTGAAGCCGTAGAGCTAGCGAACGACACGCGTTATGGTTTATCGGCCGGTTTAGTGTCTACGGATGATAGCGAGTGGCAATATTTCATCGATAATATTCGCGCCGGCATTGTGAACCGAAATCGTCAGCTTACAGGCGCTAGTGGTGATGCACCGTTTGGTGGTCCTGGGGCGTCAGGTAATTTACGCCCAAGTGCTTATTATGCCGCAGACTATTGTGCTTACCCTATGGCGTCGATGGAAGGCGAGCAAACAGAATTACCGGCACAACTGTCGCCAGGTATTGCACTTTAATCGAGTTGCACTTTAATAAATTGGCACCGTAATCAACTTGCACGTTAATCAACACAATACTAATTCAGCAAACGGGACGGATTCATCATGGAAAGAGTGGAACAATTGTTTAACGCCTTATGGCAAGACTATACCCAGCGTCTTTGTCCATCTGCAGAGCAAGTACATGCACTATTGACCGAAGATGAACCTTTACTCAATGATCATATTGCGTTGCGTACCTTTAACTTACCTAAGGTGGGGCTAGATAAACTGGCGGCCCCTTTTATTGCTATTGGCTACAAACCTTGTGGTCAATACCGCTTTGAAGCCAAGAAGCTGTATGCCGAGCATTTTGAACATCCCAACCCAGCGGCCCCTAAGGTGTTTATTAGTGAGTTGATGGTAGGGCAGTGTTCAGCGCAATTACAGCAAGCACTACGCGAGTTAGTTGACCAAGCGCCTGAAGCGGCATTGCGTGATCCGTCATTCCTCTATGGTGGACGGTTATGGGATATCGACTCTGAGACGTATGAGATGCTCGCGGCTGAAAGTGAATATGCAGGGTGGGTGGCAGCGCATGGTTTTGGTGCCAATCACTTTACGGTTAGCATTAATCAGCTTGAGCAATTTACGGAAGTACGTGATGTTAATCATTTACTGCGTCATAACGGTTTTGCGATTAATGAATCTGGTGGGGAAGTGAAAGGCGATCCTGAAGTGATGTTAGAGCAGTCATCGACCATGGCAGATAAAGTTGCAGTGGGTTTTCTTGATGGTGTAAAACACATTCCGGGTGGTTTTTACGAGTTTGCCAAGCGCTATCCGCAAGTTGATGGCGAGCTATACGGTGGGTTTGTAGAAGCCTCTGCCGATAAGATTTTTGAGAGCACCAACTAACCGCTAATTGGTTAGCGGTGGTTATTATTAATATTGATTAAGCAGCGACGTTGGTCGCTGCTTTTTTAATGTTAGCTATCTAAGGTATTTGCCCATAGCTCACCGTTATCGGTGCTGTGATGACGTCGGCTGAAATTGGTTTGTTGCTCGAGGTAATGACGTTGATCACTGAACCCTGTCATTTCAACTGTTGTGGGAAACGAAGTAATGATAGTGGGCGTTGGTAGGTGTGTATTTGGCGCAAAGCGTTCGATATCCATATCAGACGTCTCAATATAAAAGCATGTGCATAATGTAGCACTCTTTCAGAGCATGGCAAGTGAATTGATTGTGATGAGAACGACAAAATATGCCTTTGAGGGATTAATCATGCATTGTGTTAATCGCAGGGTGTTATTGGACTAGGGTCGGAAGGGAAATAGTTACCGTGCTGTGAGTCTATATAACAAACAGAGATATAAAAAAAGCCGCTCAAAGCGGCTTTATTAGAAAGGTAATTTATGGATGTTTAGCGAGTGCCGTAAACAACAATAGTTTTACCATGAGCAGAGATAAGGTTCTGCTCTTCTAGCATCTTAAGAATACGACCGACTGTTTCACGAGAACAACCAACGATCTGGCCGATTTCTTGACGAGTGATCTTAATCTGCATACCGTCTGGGTGAGTCATCGCGTCAGGCTGCTTAGCAAGGTTTAGCAATGTCTGTGCGATACGGCCTGTAACATCTAAGAATGCAAGGTCACCTACTTTCTGGCTAGTCACTTGTAAGCGAGTTGCCATCTGAGAAGATAGACGCATTAAAATGTCAGGGTTAACCTGAATAAGTTGACGGAATTTCTTGAAAGAAATTTCAGCCACTTCACAAGGTGATTTTGCACGTACCCATGCAGTACGTTCTTGGTCTTCTTCAAATAGACCAAGCTCACCAATGAAGTCACCTTGATTAAGGTAAGAAAGGATCATTTCTTTACCTTCTTCATCTTTAATCAATACGGCAACAGAGCCTTTCACGATGTAATAAAGCGTTTCTGCTTTTTCGCCAGCATGAATCAAAGTACTTTTTGAAGGGTACTTGTGGATGTGGCAATGGGAAAGAAACCACTCTAGAGTAGGATCTGTTTGAGGTTTACCTGGTACCATATTACTAACTTCCTCTGCGTTTGTTGCCCAACAACGACATCCCTATAGTTTGACGGTGGGCCTAACAATAGTATTGTTCGCTGATTAGGATATTCATTCAGCCGCTGTGCTGCAAGCTAACCTGAATAATTACCCTTGAGTTTATCTTTTTTCGACGGGCATTTCTTGATATTGATCTATCTGGAGCCGTCATTTGGTACTCATAAGTGTGCACATGATCACACAGTCATTAGTTAATTGGAGAATGCGATGAAATCACGCGTGAAATGGGTAGAAGGAATGACTTTTCTTGCTCAATCAAATTCGGGTCATAGTGTTGTGATGGACGGTAATGGTGGCGAAAAAGCACCAAGCCCAATGGAACTCGTTTTGATGGCTGCTGGTGGATGTAGCTCGGTAGATGTCGTCGACGGATTAAAATCTGCGGGACAAAAAATCACAGCCTGTGAAGCACAAATTGACGCCGAACGCCGAGAGCAATCACCTAAATTATTTACCGGTGCAAATTTGCATTTTGTCGTAACAGGCTATGATTTGGATGAATCGCTGGTGGCTAAAGCGGTTAGTGATTCATTAGAAAAGTATTGCTCAGTGTGCTTAATGTTAGGGAAAGGGGTTGAATTAACCCATTCCTATGAGGTCGTTAACGCCTAAAAAAATCGAGTAACGGACTGATAGTACCGTTACTCATTTTTAGCTTTTACTGCTTGTCAGGTTTTACTGACTTTGTTTAACCGACTTTGCCGGTATCAATCAGTTGCTGGATGAGTGGACGAACAATAAGCTCCATCGCAAAGCTCATCTTTCCGCCAGGCACAACCAAAGTATTGTGGCGTGACATGAATGAGCCTTGAATCATCGACAGTAAATAAGGGAAATCGACATTTTCGATACCACGGAATCGGATCACCACAAAACTTTCATCTAAGCTAGGTATTCCCTTGGCGCTAAATGGGTTTGATGTGTCTACAGTAGGGACGCGCTGAAAGTTAATGTGAGTACGAGAGAATTGCGGCGTGATGTAATTAAGATAGTCGTCCATTGATCTGACGATTGATTCCATTACGGCTTCACGTGAATGACCGCGATCACGGGTATCGCGAACGATTTTTTGAATCCACTCTAAGTTTACAATCGGTACCATGCCGATTAGCAAATCAACGTGTTCAGCCGCATTTACCTCACCATCAACCACACCACCGTGTAAACCTTCATAGAATAAGACATCGGTATTTTCAGGTAGCTTTTGCCATGGGGTAAAGGAGCCCGGCATTTGATTGTATGGTACGGCTTCATCGAATGTGTGCAAGTAACGTCGGAACTGACCGCTACCATCATCGCCATATTGGCGAAAGAATTTTTCGAGTTGCGGAAAGTCGTTGGCCTCAGGACCAAAGTAACTGATATGACGACCTTGCTCTTTCGCTTTGCGAATTTCAACATCCATTTCTGGACGGGTATAACGATGGAAGCTGTCGCCTTCAAGCCACGAGGCATTGATGTTCATCATATTGAACATTTTACGAAAAGCTTCAGAGGTGGTGGTGGTTCCCGCACCAGACGACCCTGTCACTGCAATAATGGGGTGTTTTGCAGACATGAAATATCCTGTCGTTAAGATTACGCTACAAGTTATTAACAGGGTGTTAAGTCTAGGTCAAGATAAAGTCGTTCTCAAATATTGAAACTGCTATCAGTCGCATATCTTGAGTTGTTAATGATTACCCCAGTTCGCTACGTAATTTAATATCGACAGATTCATGCAATTCAGAGAATACTATCACGATATCCCCCGCATCTAATTGCTGGCGAACATGCTGTACTTTTTGCTCCATGGTGAGTTCATTATCACCGTAATCAGTGCCTTCACGTAGAACAAAATGTTCAATCAAGCTAGTAAGTGTCTCTGGGGTAAGGTCTTGCCAAGGTATAATCATAATGCGCACAAAAGAGAAGGTGATTTAAGCTGACTATTTTATCAGTTGTTTCAGTCAGCTGTTAGGCTTCAGCGCTAGGTTTTAGCTTATATGTCGATGAAACCATTCAGGCACTGTTTTTTCTAACCAAAAATCAGGATTTCGCCACGAACCAGACACAAAGCCAACATGCCCACCATTAGGCGTTAAGTGGTAATCCACGTGAGAAGGCAGTGGTTGTGCCGGAATAACCGCTTCGGTCATGAAAGGGTCGTCTTTGGCGTGAATAACACGCAGCGGAATTTTGACGTGTTGTAATTTATCAATACCACTGCATTGTTGATAGTAATCAGCCGCATCTTTAAAACCATGCAAAGGGGCGGTGACCAGTTCATCAAATTGCCATAACGACTGAATTTTTTCGACTTGTTGTGGACCAATCGGCATTTCATCGGGTAGGTTCGTAATCTTTTTGATTAGATTTTTTTTCATCGAATTTAATAAATATTGCTGATAAACCTTAGAAAACCCTTGTTGGATTCGTTCTGAACATGACGCTAAATTTAATGGCGGTGAAATAACTTGTGCAGCTGTGAGTCCAGATTGGTCACCTTTGGCGGCTAAATAGTTCACCAGCATATTGCCACCTAGCGAGATCCCAACGGCAAAAAAGGGTCGGTTAGGAAATTGTTGTTTTAGCCATTGGATAAAAAATGTGGCGTCATTGATCTCACCTGAATGATAACTACGAGGCTGACGATTAATCTCACCACTGCAACCCCGAAAGTGCATCATTACCCCTAGCCAATTTTGTTGTTTTGCAGCGTGCAATAAACCATTGGCATACGGACTACAGAAACTACCCTCCAAACCATGAAAAAGGATCATTAAGGGCTGCTGGTGATCGTTATTGGGTTGCTCTGTCCATGCTAAATCCAAAAAGTCCCCATCGGGTGTTTCGAGCCGCTGAGTAACGGGCGTAAACAATGGCTTGCGGCGAATAAAACGCGGCAATAGGGTTTGAAGGTGCGCGTTCTTGAGACCGCTCGCTGGCTTAAAAGGCATAGGGTTCTCCGCTTATCAGAGCGTGAAATCGTGTATGGGATCTTTTTCAAGTAACTCAGAAAGTATAAGCAACCCTTGCTCCAACTTCCTATGCGTATACGGTGCACTAATGGCAAGTCTAATCGCTGGCGGAATGGTACTGCCTGGTGGTGAGAATAATTCTCCTGATTTCACCACGACACCTTGCTGATTAGCTGCTTGAACAAAGTCACTTAAGAGCCAATAGTCGGGCAATGTCAGCCACACATGAAAGCTGTGAGGGCTATGTTGAATATCGAAGCGTCCAAGGTGTTGAGCCACGAGTTGCTGACGCTGAGTAATATCAGTACGTATTTGATGCAAGATACGATCAGCATCCCCGCTAATAATCAACTCACAGGCGATGCCCGTCAGCAAAGGGCTGATCATTAAGCTGTGATTATGTAAGGCTGCGTTTAAGCGTTTTTGTAATCGAGTGGGTACTTGAATATAACCAAGGCGTAATCCTGGTGCTAAACATTTAGATAGCCCACCAATATGGATCACTTGCTCTGAATCGATGTTCACCATTGGTGTGGGGCGCTCAGTCGGCAATAGCCCATTCACGTCGTCTTCAACAAATAATACTTGGTGCTGTTGGCAGATCGCGAGGATGTCTTGGCGGCGTTGCTCGCCCATCGTTACTGTTGTTGGGTTTTGTAAGGTTGGGGTGCTGTAGATAATACGAGGTTGATACAAACGGCAAGCGGCTTCTAAGCTTGCAGGTATGAGCCCTTCTTCGTCCATTTCGACAGGTTTTATTGATATTTGTTGCTGGCGTGCCAAGCTTAAAAACCCAGGATATGAAACGTGCTCAACCAATACCGTATCACCACTACGACAAAAGGCTGCGAGTACTAATTGGGCTGCATGTTGCCCGCCTGATGTAAAATGTACACGTTGTGGGTCAAGTTCAAATCCTTTCTGCTGTAACCAATTACACACAATGTCACGGTGCTCGGTTAACCCCTGAGGATCTTGATACAACATCATTTGATTCAGCTGCTCAGGATGCGCGGCGATATTTGCCATCGCTTGTTTGAGCATATCTGAACGATCAAGGCGTGGGGGAATGTTGTAGCCGAAATTACATTCCTCTTCTTCTTGTTCTGAATAGTTGTAAACCCAGCTTGGCTGATTCGCCTGACACACATAAGTGCCTGCGCCTATACGTGCTTCGATCAGACCTCGTCGTTCAGCCTCTGCATAAGCACGGGTAACCGTACCGACAGTAACAGCTAGCTGATCCGCTAATGCGCGATGGGTGGGTAATTTACTACCAGCTTGTAATTGCCCTGAGTCAATTTGCTGTGCAATTGCATCGGCAACTTGGCGGTAGATAGGATCACTTTTGTGCTCACTGGTATTGGGTACTAATACAATATTCATAATTGTCATGGTGACAATAAACCTTTTGATCACTGCTAAGCCAACTGTTAGGGTTGATTGTGCATGAAAAACAATCAAAATACAAAACCCAGACAAATTGTATCGGTACAATTTGCATGGGTTGGTAATGAGTCATGAATCAGGAGGGTGACAGTGATGTTGGAATGGCAATTTATTATGTCTTTAGCGGCTTTTGCGGCAACGATGACCGGTACACCTGGTCCGAACAATTTGATGGTAACGGCATCGGGGGCTAATTTTGGTTACTGGCGCACGTTACCGCATATGATGGGAATCGGCTCAGGTTTGGTTTCGATGATTGTATTGGTTGCGGCTGGGCTCGGCGTTATGTTTACCCGCTTTCCTATTTTGCATGAAATCTTGCGTTGGGCTGGTAGCGCGTACTTGTTATATCTCGCGTGGAAAATTGCATCAGCAAAATCAAGCATTCGAACGGATCAGCAAGATGGTGAACCCATGACATTTATGGCTGCGGCGATGTTTCAGTATGTAAACCCAAAAGCATGGATGATGTCGGTAACGGCTATCAGTACCTTTACCATGGCGGGCGAGTATTATTGGCAATCCGCGGGTTTGGTTGCGGTGATTTTTTTCTTGGTATGCTTTCCTAGTGTGTCTATCTGGGCAAGCTTTGGTACTTTGATTGGTAGATGGCTTAATAGCCCTCAAACACGCCGTGTTTTTAATATTGCTATGGGCATATTAACGGCCAGCTGTGTGGTGATGATTTGGTAAGGTGTTTATGTAGAGAAGTGATTATGCGGCTTGGAGTTTAGAGAGTAATACCGTGGCTTTTAGTTGCAGGCAGTAACGCGCTAAATTATTGGTAAGTAGTGAAGGGGAGATTACTTTTGGTGGTGAGACGTTAAATTGATTGAATTGGGTGACCAATATGCGCTGTTGGTCTTGTTCCAGTTCAAGCTCAAACGTTAGTAATTGCTTATAACCCGCAAGATCTAATTGCGATTTAAGCTGCCTACGCATAGCTCGGTACTGGTGCAACCGAATATCACTTGATACCGCGCTTCCCACTAGAGAGTGTAGTTCGGCATCGCTTAGATGAACCTTTTGCGTATCAAGCCAATGAAATAGCAGGGCAAGATTGACGTTGCCCTGATAAGAATCTTGCAATGTTAAACATGCAGGCTGCACCCCAGCCTGAGTATAATGACTCAGGCTGAACTGCCAAAAAACCTGCGAATTCAACATCACTGAATCAACTTTCTGCATTCAGCGTTGCTTCCATTGCTTCAAGCTCTTCTTGCAGATCCATCCACTCCATCTCAACATCTTCTAATGTTGATTTAGCATCACCTTGACGTTTAAGTTGCTTGTGCAGTAGGGCTTTATTATCTGCTTCATAAATAGTTGAATCAGCTAGCTTCTCTTCAGCATCGCTAATGTCAGCGCTGAGCTTTTCCATCTGCTTATCAAGTTGCGTGATTTTTTTTCGTAGTGGTGCCGTTTGCTTACGTAACTCGGCTTCTAATCGCTTCTGCTCTTTACGTGATGCGGCACTGTTTTCTTTGCCAACGTCAGGTTTCGCAGCTTGTAATTCTCGGCGCTCATTACGTTGCTGTTCGGTTAACCATTTATGGTAATCCGATAGGTCACCATCAAATGGCGTTACTTGGCGATCATGTACCAGATACAGATCATCCGTTGTCGCACGTAATAGGTAACGGTCGTGACTAACGATAACCATCGCGCCTTCATAAGATTGCAGCGCAAATGTTAAGGCTTGGCGCATATCCAAATCAAGATGGTTGGTTGGTTCATCGAGTAGCAATAGGTTAGGGCGTTGCCATACAAGTAAAGCTAATACCAAACGTGCTTTCTCGCCACCAGAAAAAGGTCCGACTTTATCAAGGGCTTTCTCACCGTTGAAACCAAAGCTACCGAGGTAATCACGTAGCTGTTGTTCGGTAGATTGCGGTGCCAGTCGGGCTAAATGCTGCAATGGCGTATCGTCAAGGCGCAGCGTTTCTAGTTGGTGCTGAGCAAAGTAACCAATCTTCACACCTTGTGAATAGGTTAAATCGCCTGCTTGTGCTGGAAGCTCACCCGATAACAATTTAATCAGAGTCGATTTACCGGCACCGTTACGCCCTAATAAGCCAATACGACTACCTGGTACGAGGTTCAGGCGGATTTTTTCTAAGATAAGGTTGTTGCTATAACCCGCAGCGACTTGGTCCATCATTAAAATCGGATTCGGTAACGCTTGTGGCTCTCGGAATTCAAACAAAAATGGATTATCAAGCTGAGCTGGTAACACTTTTTCCATTCGGTCGAGCGCTTTAATTCGACTTTGTGCTTGGCGCGCTTTGCTCGCTTTGTAACGGAAGCGGTCAATATACGATTGCATGTGAGAAACTTGCTTCTGCTGTTTCTGATACATGGCTTGTTGCAGCACCAACTTTTCTGCGCGTTGTACTTCAAACGATGAATAGTTACCGGTGTAACTGTTTAGCGTTTGGTTCTCTACATGAACAATACGATTAATCACAGGGTCAAGAAAATCACGGTCATGAGAAATCAGTAGTAAGGTGCCACGGTAGCTTTGTAACCATTTTTCTAGCCACATAACGGCATCAAGATCTAAGTGGTTAGTCGGTTCATCGAGCAGGAGAAGATCGGAGCGACATAACAGCGCTTGCGCTAGGTTCAAACGCATACGCCAACCACCCGAAAACTGGGTTAGGTGCCATTGCATTTGTTCTTGGGAAAACCCTAGGCCGTCGAGTAATTCAGACGCGCGCGCATTGATCGTATAGCCGCCAATGGTATCTAATTTGGCATGGAGTTCGGCCACTTTAATGCCGTTATTACTTTCTTCAGCGGCGGCTAGTTCACGTTCAAGTTGACGATATTCACGATCACCATCAATCACGTAGTCAATCGCATTGCGCTCAAGTGCTGGTGTTTCCTGTGCTACCCAGGCTAATTCCCAGTTAGATGGAAATTGGCAATTACCGGCATCTAAACTCAATTCATTTTTTAATAAAGCAAATAAGGTGGATTTACCACAGCCGTTTTTCCCGACTAGTCCGACTTTGTCACCGGGATGAATCGTCGCCGTGGCGTTATCGAGAAGGACTTTACCGCCTCGTAAAAGTTGCATGTCCGAAAAGGTAATCATCGATAGTGTCGGGGTAGCCCGCTCCGCAAAAAAAAGTGCTCGAAATTAGCGGCAGTCTATACCAAACCGCGATTGACTGCTAACACCGTAATAATTATGCGGTCAAATCAAGTCAGAAGTCTTGGGCAATCTCACGATCAATATCCCGTACAAGTCATAATTATGTATTATGTGCATATTAGTTAAGAATATTTTGGCTATATAGAAGAACACTTTTATTCAAGGATGTAGCAAGGGACGTTATGACCACACAAGGACAGCCAAAAATTCTGGTGATTTATGCGCATCCAGATCCACAAGAGTCGGTGGCGAATCAAGAGATGCTGGCAAGTATTGCCAACTTGCAGCATGTTACTGTCCATGATTTGTATGCCGCTTATCCTGATTTCTTTATTGATGTGGTTTTCGAGCACCAGCTGCTTGAGCAACACGACATCATTGTCTTCCAACATCCTCTTTATATGTATTCTTGCCCTTCTTTATTGAAAGAATGGATTGATGTTGTGCTAAGCAAAGGTTTTGCTCATGGCGAAGGGGTATCTACCAAAGGGAAATATTGGCGTTCAGTGGTCACAACCGGTGGTGCGGCAGAAGCGTATACCCCTGATGGCTATAACCGTTGCAGCATTGCTGAAATTTTACGACCGTTCGAGCTAACGGCTGATTTGTGCCAAATGACATGGATAGAGCCGTTGATTTTACACTGGGCTAGGCGCATACCGCTTGAAGAGCGCCAGCAGCATTGCATCGATTATCGAGAGTGGCTAAAGCATCCGTTAGTGGATAACGAGCAAGCCCAATTCGTTGATAGCAAAGGAAAGGAGAAAAACAATGGCGAATGATGTGTTATCTGTCACGGTTGTTTTCCTTGCGGCGGCAGTCGTCGCCGTGCCCATTGCTCAGCGTTTAGGGTTAGGTTCAGTCTTAGGTTATCTCATCGCGGGTATTGCGATTGGCCCTTGGGGGTTAGGGCTAATTTCTGATGTTGAAGCGATTCTGCATTTTTCTGAATTTGGTGTCGTATTGCTGCTGTTCTTGATTGGTTTAGAGCTTAACCCCAAAAAGCTTTGGCAGATGCGAAACCCAATATTAGGGCTCGGTGGCGGGCAAGTATTGGTGACGAGTTTGGTGATTGCGGGCATTGTTATGGCCTGCAGTAGCATGATGCCTTCTATTACTTGGCGAGATGCATTGGTAATAGGTATGGGATTGGCTCTTTCTTCTACTGCGATTGCATTACGGGTTATTGAAGAGAAAAATCTCGACGGTAGCGAAACCGGTCAATCTAGCTTTTCCGTCTTATTATTCCAAGATATTGCTGTTATCCCCATGCTGGCGGTGTTACCTATTTTAGCGGGAGGCGGAGGGGGCAGTTGGCTTGATTTTGCTTGGATGATCGGTGGCATTGCGGCTTTATTGGTAGGCGGTCATTTTTTACTGCGCCCATTATTTCGCTGGGTAGTGCTTAGCGGGGTACGTGAACTGTTTAATGTCGCGGCACTCTTGCTGGTTATTGGTATTGCATTAGGTATGCAGTCTCTAGGGCTATCCATGGCACTAGGGGCATTTTTAGCCGGGGTGTTATTGGCTGAAAGTGAATACCGTCATGAATTAGAAATTGCGATCGAACCGTTCAAAGGGTTATTGCTGGGGCTGTTTTTTATCTCTGTCGGTATGGCGGTTAATTTGGGGCTGTTATTCGAGTTCCCTTTACAAATATTAGCTGCAGTTGCTGCCTTAGTAATAGTGAAAGGTTTACTCTTGTATGGGTTAGCTCGACTATTCGGTATTCGGGCTAAATCGCGTAGTCAGATGGCAGCAATTTTAAGTCAAGGTGGTGAATTTGCGTTTGTCTTATTTACCGCCGCTCAAGGTGAAGGATTATTAGGGACGCAGTTGTCATCATTCCTATTAGTGGTTGTTAGTATTTCAATGATGACAACGCCTTTAATTCTCTTACTGCAAGACCGTTGGTTTATTCATACCTTTAAATCAGAAGATGAAGCTTTAGAAAGCGATGTGATTGATCGTGAGCCACGAGTGATCATTACAGGCTTTGGCCGTTTTGGTCAGGTGGTAGGGCGTCTATTATTTGCCAATAAAATACGCGTCACGGTATTAGAGCGTGATCCTAGCCAAATTCAGTTTTTACGTAAGTTTGGCTACAAGGTGTATTATGGCGATGCAACTCAGCTGGATCTATTACGGGCAGCAGGGGCTGATAAAGCAGAAGCCATTATAATTTGTACTGATGAACCCGATGAAGTGATGGAAGTCGTTACCCTTTGCCAGCAGCATTTTCCAAAGCTGAAAGTACTGGCGCGTGCACGCAGCCGGGTAGAGGCGCACCAGTTATTGAGTCATGGGGTTGATAACTTCTCGCGTGAAACTTTTGCTGGTGCTCTTGATTTAGGTCGACAAGCCCTCATATCTTTAGGCATGCACCCATACAAAGCCAAGCGCGCTGAAGCACACTTCCGTAAACTAGACACTACGGCATTACGAGATTTATTGCCGCAGCATTCGGAAGATGTTCATCTTGCTTCTCGTTCCAAAGAAGCCCGCAAAGAGCTCGAAGAAATTTTTGACCGAGAGATGCGTGGTGAGCGAGATAGACACAATGGCTGGGATTGATATGTTGCTGGGTTTATAACAAGGCACACATCATACTCAATGCAGAATCGTTGTTATTCAGCAAGTTGTAGTAAAGGGACGCGTGCAATAAAGGGATGAGTAGTATGGCAAAGAAAAGATTTATTGCTGGTGCGGTATGTCCTGCTTGTAGCAAGCAAGATACCTTACGCTGGTGGAAAGAAAATGAAATTGAGATTGTCGAATGCGTAGAGTGTCATCACGTAGATCGTCGTCTTCCTAAGTCTGTAGAGCAAAGTGAACACCTTGCTGAAGATAAGGGCCAGCAGGTTATCGGTATTTTTAAACCTGAATAGATCGCTTATGATTAGCATCTTGGTACAAGAATTCGGTATCATGCAGCCTTAACACCTAGCTCAAATTTTCGGAGTAAACATGAAAGTCGCTAAAGACATCGTAGTAAGCTTGGCATATCAAGTAATAACTGAAGAAGGCGCTGTAGTTGATCAGTCAACTGTTGAAGCACCACTTGATTACCTACACGGCCATGACAACCTAATCGTTGGCTTAGAAAAAGCATTGGAAGGTCGTGAAGCTGGCGACAAATTTGAAGTAACTGTTGCTCCTGAAGATGCATACGGTGAACACGAAGATGAAATGGTACAACGTGTACCTGCAAACGTATTCCAAGGCGTTGATGAAATTACTGTTGGTATGCGTTTCCTAGCTGATACTGATCAGGGACCAATTCCTGTTGAAGTAACTGAAGTTGATGGCGACGAAGTTGTTGTTGATGGTAACCACATGCTTGCAGGTCAAACACTGACTTTCACTGCTGAAGTTGTTGCTGTTCGCGCTGCAACGGAAGAAGAAATTGAACACGGTCACATTCACCAAGGTGGTGGTTGTTGTGGCGGTGGTAGCTGTGGCGATCACGACCACGCTGAAGACAAAGAAGAAGGCTGCTGTGGCGGCGAAGAAAAAGGCGGCTGTGGCTGTTCTCACTAATATCTTTATTTAGTAAGTATTACTCTTAATGAATAACAAAAAACGGGAAGCACTTGCTTCCCGTTTTTTTATTTGAATTTGGTTTACGAGAATACTTAATAGTGTGGCGGTGGAGTCTCTTCCGATTCTTCGGCCATATTTGATGACTGAAAGCCTTTAACCTTACCCACTAAGAATTTAAGCTGAACCTGCATTTTATCAAATTGAAATTGTTGATCCGTGAGTGCTTCATTAAGATCATCGATTGTTTGTTCTTGAAAAGATTGCTTCATTTCTAGCTCGTCAACTTGAGCTTGTAGTTTTTCAATATCAGTCATGAGGTTAGGTACCAAAAATGTTATACCGTTCAGAGAATACTCTGATGGGATTTAATCTGTTGTCCAGGTTTGGGCAATACCAGCTGATGTACCAGAGACTACCAGCCCTGAAGGCGTAATAGCAACATCATACACCACTGCTGACGGTGGTCGAGCATCTTGTAGTGGTGCCGCTTCCCATCGGCCTATGTTCTTGCCTGTTGTGGTATCCCAAAGTTCCACCCTGCGAGAAGGGGTGCCAGTTGCTAACATTGTTCCATCATCAGAAAAGCGCGCGCTGGATAAATTTTGTTGACGTAAATGAATGGAAAGCGCTGTTTGTTTCTTCCCTGTTTGCAAATCCCAAATAAAAATATCATTCCCCCCATCTGCCGTCATCGCTAATTTACCATCACGCTGAAGGGCGACTCGATTTATTCGTGAAGTATGCTCAAAGGTATGAATGATCTGCCCTGAACGGGTATCCCATAGGTAAGCAAAATAGTCATTTCCGCCTGATAGAACATATTGCCCATTGGCAGAAATCGCGACTGAGTTCACTTTTTCTTGATGAGCAAGGAACTCTAAGCGTCGCCCAGTGCCCAAGTCGATGTATAAGGCTTTACCGTTAGATAAAGCCAATACAACATGCTGACCATTGTTAGCGATATCAACATCACGAATAACGCCATCGGAAAGAGACCATAACCCGTCAGATTTTCCCCACGCTAAATCCCATACTGCAAAGTTTTGGGCTGTGGCAGTAATGGCGAATCGGTTGTTATCAGAAATACTACTAGAAATGACGGTATTGTGATGTGGGTCTTGAGAACCAAAATCAGCTAACTTTTTGTTTTGCTGTAAGTCCCATAGCAAGATACCTTGTTTAGTTGAGTGTAATAAAGCGAAGCGACCATCACGACTGAGGCTAAAGCTGGTGGCGCCACCAGAAGCTAATACCCAACGGTTAACTTCTGACGATGAAAAAAAACAGCCACTAAGTGATGTGAGTGCCAAAATGAAGCCTACTATAGGGAATACTTTGCGCATTAAGGTCTGGTTCCGGTTCACTTTATTATCATGTAAGAAAATATTATTTGATTAACGTACTGACTAAGCAGCAATTTAATCAGATTGGTATTAGTATATTAATATGGCAAGTTTTTCACATCTACAGTGAAAGGCAAAGCGAGAAATGAGGGTAAGCCTCATCGAATGACGGAGAAATACATGAAACCTGTTCTAAAGATGTCTCTTTTGGCTGCAACTATTTTATTAGCTGTTGGCTGCCAAGATGAAAAAACGACGGAAACAACACCTGCAGAGCCTGCAAAAGTAGAGCAGGTAGCAGCTGAAGCAACCTCTGAGAAAGCTACAGAAGCGTTTGCATCTGAAGATCAAAAATCAGCATATGCTATTGGTGCATCACTTGCACAATACTTATCAGCTAATTTAGACCAGCAGAAAGAGCTTGGTTTAGAGCTAAATAGTGATGATGTACTTGCTGGTGTGAGTGATGTATTCGCTAATAAGAGCCGTATGACGCCAGAAGAAACACAACAAGCGCTTCAAGATCTTGATAAGCGTGTATCTGATATTGTTGCCGAGAAAGCAAAAGTAGAATCAGAGCAAAGCATTAAAGCGGGTGAAGAGTTCCGTGCAGAGTTTGAAAAACAAGAAGGCGTAGCAAAGACTGAATCAGGTCTACTATACCAAGTAGAAAAGTCAGCTGAAGGCGAGAAACCTGCAGCAACAGATACTGTTCAAGTTCATTACAAAGGTACATTAACTGACGGTACTGAATTTGATAGCTCATACAAGCGTAATCAACCAGCAACGTTCCCGCTGAATCAGGTGATTCCTGGTTGGACTGAAGGTGTTCAATTAATGCCTGTTGGTTCTAAGTTTAAGTTTGTTATCCCGCCTGAATTAGCATATGGCTCACAAGCAAACCCAAGCATTCCAGCAAACTCTACTTTAGTTTTTGAAGTTGAATTATTGCAGATTGTTAAAGCAGATAAACCAGCTACAGAGCTTGAAACGCAATAATTTGTGCAATCAAAGCTAATTTTATTAGCATATAGTTTGATAAGACCCGACTCATGTCGGGTCTTTTTTTATATATATTCTGATAAACTTACTAACAGGATTTGATTTTATGTCCATTCTATTGATTATCTCTTAATGCACATTAGGCTGATTATGAATGTAATGGATATTTGCAATGGAAGAACTAGCAGTGGCATCTACAGATAACTTTGGCTCTGAAGTCATGATTGAACATGACTTAGTGGAAACGCGCACTTTTACTGAGCATGACTACATCATTTTGCGTTCATACGAAGCCGTTGTTGACGGTCTTGCAGCCTTGATCGGGCCTTTTTGTGAAATTGTTTTGCACTCTTTGGACGATCTCAATACCTCTGCAATCAAAATTGCTAACGGTGAAAATACGGGGCGTAAAGTCGGTTCGCCAATTACTGATCTAGCATTACGCATGCTGCGTGATATTGAAGGATCAGAACGTAATTTCTCGCGTGCTTATTTTACACGGGCAAAAGGTGGCGATTTAATGAAGTCCATCACTATTGCGATTCGCAATGGTGAAGACCGTATCATTGGGCTGTTATGTATCAACGTTAATTTAGATGCTCCTTTTTCTCAGATTCTGCAATCATTTATGCCAACAGATGAAGCAAAACAAGCTGCATCAACGGTTAACTTTGCAAGTGATGTAGATGAATTAGTCGATCAAACCGTAGAGCGTACAATCGAAGAAATTAACGCTGATAAAAGTGTTTCAAATAATGCCAAGAACCGTCAGATAGTGATGGATCTCTATGATAAAGGTATCTTCGATATTAAAGACGCGATTAACCGTGTTGCCGATCGTCTGAATATCTCTAAGCACACTGTGTATTTATATATTCGCCAGCGTAAGACTGAGGATGGCGAAAAATGACATTGAATTACGTGTTGGTGGTTACTGGGCCGGTTTATGGTACACAAGCAGCACGTTCAGCTTACCAATTTGCCTTGGCACTATTAGCGCAGGGCCATCAGTTATCGCGTATCTTCTTTTACCAAGAGGGGGTACAAAATGGCTCAGCGTTGACGGTACCCGCCTCAGATGAATTTGATCTTGTGGCCGCTTGGCAACAACTTTCAATAACGCATTCAATTGAATTACAAACGTGCGTAGCTGCGGCATTACGCCGTGGTGTTGTCGGTAAGCAAGAAGCAGCACAAAACATGTTATCAGCAGATAACCTAGCAACAGGCTTTGAACAGGCTGGATTAGGTGGGTTAGCTGAAGCGATGTTAACTGCAGATCGGATTATTCAATTCTAAATAAAACTTTGTTTAAGCTGCATTTTAAGAGAGCAACATGAAACCATTAGGCTTTGTATTTCGAACTGCACCTCACGGCGTAACTAACGGTCGAGAAGGGTTAGATGCGGTATTGGCGACATCGGCTTACAGTGAAGACCTGCATTTATTTTTTATGGATGATGGTGTATTTCAATTAGTAAAAAATCAGCAGCCTGCTCTTGTTTTGTCGCGTGATTATATTGCGACGTTTAAAATGCTTGAGCTATACGACATTGATAATATTTACGTCTGCCAAGATTCAATGAATATGCGTGGGTTAACTAAAAATGATTTCATTATCGACATTACTGTCTTAGATGAAATTGGCATAAAAACAAAATTACAGCATTGTCACCGTGTTCTAAGTTTCTGAGGGTTTTATGCTTCATACCGTCACCACATCACCTTTTCATACCCAGTCTTTGCAAAGCTGTCTACGCTATATAAGCCAAGATGATGAGATTTTATTGCTTCAAGATGCAGTTTTTGCCGGATTACGAGAAAATATTTGGTCTAAAACAATAAAAATTTCAGGTGTAAAAATATATTTACTGAAAGAAGATCTCATGGCGAGAGGAATTGTAGATAAAGTTGATGAATATTTTGAAGTTATTGATTATTCAGGGTTTGTTTCTTTGTCTGTTCAACATGAAGCACAGATGAAATGGGAGTGAAATCCCGCTTTAGATCGGGTGAACTGTCAATTTTCATGATTGTTTAAGAAATGATCACCTGATTGATCGTTGTATACATCTTGACACCCTAATGTGCGACGCCTAAAATTTCGCGTCCTCCTGTTGTTGGGAGGCAGATTTTTCACACTTTACGAAAGTAATATTTCAGGAGCTATTTAATGGCAACTATTAACCAGCTGGTTCGCAAGCCACGTGTAAAGCAAGTTGTAAAAAGCAACGTGCCTGCACTAGCAGCGTGCCCGCAAAAGCGTGGTGTATGTACTCGTGTTTACACTACTACACCTAAAAAACCGAACTCAGCATTACGTAAAGTATGTCGTGTTCGTTTAACTAACGGCTTTGAAGTTACTTCATACATCGGCGGCGAAGGTCACAACCTTCAGGAGCACTCAGTTGTTCTTATCCGTGGTGGTCGTGTTAAAGATTTACCCGGTGTGCGTTACCACACCGTTCGTGGTGCACTTGACTGTGCAGGCGTAAATGGCCGTAAGAAAGGTCGTTCTAAGTACGGTGTTAAGCGTCCTAAGTCTTAATGGATTCCGTTAAGTAAGGCCAAACATTTAAATTAAATTTGAAAAAACTGAAAAGTTTTGGATAACCTGAAGAAGACAACGGAGATATATCCATGCCACGTCGTCGCGTAATCGGCCAGCGTAAAATTCTATCTGACCCTAAGTTCGGATCTGATTTGCTGGCAAAATTCGTTAACATCCTAATGGTTGACGGAAAGAAATCTACTGCAGAAAAAATTGTTTACACTGCACTAGATACTATGACTGAGCGTTCTGGTGAAGACTGTTTATCAGTATTCGAAAAAGCTCTTGAAAATGTACGTCCAGCGGTAGAAGTTAAATCTCGCCGTGTGGGTGGTTCAACTTACCAGGTGCCTGTAGAAGTACGTCCAGTACGTCGTAATGCACTAGCTATGCGTTGGTTAGTTGAAGCTGCGCGTAAGCGTGGTGAAAAATCTATGGCTCAGCGTCTTGCAGGCGAAATGCTTGATGCGGCTGACAACAAAGGTACTGCTGTTAAGAAACGTGAAGACGTTCACCGCATGGCAGATGCGAACAAAGCATTCGCACACTACCGCTGGTAATAGCGAATGGATGCAGCAGGCGTTTCCTGTTGCATCTAAACCATACTCTAAGGTCCCCCTTAGTAAGAGGATACAACCGTGTCTCGTAAAACACCTATCGAGCGATACCGTAATATTGGTATTTGTGCTCATGTTGACGCTGGTAAAACAACGACTACCGAACGTATTCTGTTTTATACAGGCCTATCTCACAAGATCGGTGAAGTGCACGATGGCGCTGCTACAATGGACTGGATGGAACAGGAGCAAGAGCGTGGTATAACTATCACTTCTGCTGCTACTACTACGTTTTGGCGTGGTATGGAAGCCCAGTTTCCAGAGCATCGCATTAACATCATTGATACCCCTGGACACGTTGACTTCACTATCGAAGTTGAACGTTCTCTACGTGTACTCGATGGTGCTGTTGTCGTTTTCTGTGGTTCTTCAGGCGTTGAGCCTCAGTCTGAGACTGTGTGGCGTCAAGCTGATAAATACGAAGTGCCACGTATGGTTTTCGTAAACAAGATGGACCGTGCTGGTGCTGACTTCCTTCGTGTTGTTGACCAGATCAAAACCCGTCTTGGTGCGAACCCAGTACCAATCCAGCTTAGTCTTGGTGCTGAAGAAGAATTTAAAGGTGTAATCGACCTGCTCAAGATGAAGGCTATTAATTGGTCTTCTGAAGATCAAGGTATGACTTTTACCTATGAAGACATTCCAGCAGATATGCAAGACCTGGCTGATGAATGGCGCATGAACTTAGTTGAGTCGGCTGCAGAAGCAAATGACGAACTAATGGAAAAATACCTTGAAGAAGGTGAGCTGTCTGAAGAAGAAATCAAGGCAGGTCTTCGTCAACGTACATTGAATAATGAAATCGTACTGGCAACGTGTGGCTCAGCATTTAAGAACCAAGGTGTTCAAGCTGTGCTAGATGCTGTTATTGATTTCTTACCTTCACCAACTGAAGTGAAAGCTATCACTGGTGAAGACGAGCTGGGTAATGCTGCAGAGCGTCATTCTGATGATGATGAACCGTTTTCAGCCCTTGCGTTTAAAATCGCAACTGACCCGTTCGTAGGTACATTGACATTTATGCGTGTTTACTCAGGTGTTGTAAAATCTGGTGAGACTGTCTACAACTCTGTAAAAGAAAAACGTGAACGTTTAGGTCGCATCGTTCAGATGCACGCAAACAAACGTGAAGAGGTCAAAGAAGTTCGCTCTGGCGATATCGCTGCAGCAATTGGCCTTAAAAGCGTGACTACTGGCGATACTCTGTGTGATTTAAATAATAAAATTATTTTAGAGCGCATGGAATTTCCTGTACCAGTAATCCAGATTGCGGTTGAGCCAAGATCTCAAGCTGATCAAGATAAGATGGGGATTGCACTAGGTAAACTAGCGGCAGAAGATCCATCTTTCCGAGTGGAAACCGATAATGAATCAGGCCAGACTTTAATCTCTGGTATGGGTGAGCTTCACCTTGATATCATTGTTGACCGTATGAAACGTGAATTCAGTGTTGATTGCAACGTGGGTAACCCTCAAGTTGCATACCGTGAAACAATTCGTGGTACAACTAAATCTGAAGGCAAGTTCATACGTCAATCTGGTGGACGCGGTCAGTTTGGACATGTTTGGCTGAAGATCGAACCGGCAGAACCTGATGAAGGTTTTGTTTTCGTTGATGAAATCGTGGGCGGTTCTGTACCAAAAGAATTTATTGGCGCAGTAGCGAAAGGCGTTGAAGAGCAAATGAATAGCGGTGTGCTTGCGGGCTTCCCTATTCTTGATGTCAAAGCGACACTCTTCGATGGTTCTTACCATGATGTTGATTCTAGCGAAATTGCGTTTCAAATTGCTGGTTCTATGGCCTTCAGAGATGGTGCATTAAATGCAAACCCTGTGATCCTTGAACCAATGATGAAAGTTGAAGTAACTACACCTGAAGATTGGATGGGTGATGTTGTAGGTGACATTAATCGTCGCCGCGGCATGATCGAAGGTATGGATGATGGCCCGGCGAATCTTAAGATTCTTCGTGCCCAAGTACCTCTTTCTGAAATGTTCGGTTACGCAACTGATTTACGTTCAGCAACACAAGGCCGTGCGTCTTATTCTATGGAATTTAGTGAATATGCTGAAGTACCAAAGAATGTTGCTAATCGTATAATCGCAGAGCGAACATAATTTCAATATTGCGTCTGCAGTTGTAGACGCATAAAATACAAACTTCGGACGCGTCCCCTAACCTAGTAGGGGGCGTATCTTAACTAGGAAGGAACACGATCGTGTCTAAAGAAAAATTTGAACGTCTAAAACCGCATGTTAACGTTGGTACAATCGGCCACGTCGATCACGGTAAAACAACTCTAACTGCTGCTATCTGTACTACACTTGCAAAAGTGTACGGTGGTAATGCAAAAGACTTCGCTTCTATCGATAATGCTCCAGAAGAGCGTGAGCGCGGTATCACAATTTCTACGTCTCACGTAGAATACGATACTCCTATTCGTCACTATGCACACGTTGACTGTCCTGGACACGCCGATTATGTTAAAAACATGATCACTGGTGCTGCTCAAATGGATGGTGGTATCCTAGTTGTTGCTGCAACTGATGGTCCTATGCCACAAACACGTGAGCACATCCTTCTTGGTCGCCAGGTTGGTATTCCTTACATCATCGTATTCATGAACAAATGTGACATGGTTGATGATGAAGAGCTACTAGAACTAGTAGAAATGGAAGTTCGTGAACTTCTTTCTGAATACGATTACCCAGGCGATGACTGCCCAGTAATCATGGGTTCTGCACTAGGCGCACTTAACGGTGAAGCTCAGTGGGAAGAGAAAATCGTTGAACTAGCTGAAGCTCTAGATAACTACATCCCAGAGCCAGAGCGTGCAATCGATCTTCCATTCATCCTTCCAATCGAAGATGTTTTCTCAATTCAAGGCCGTGGTACAGTTGTAACTGGTCGTATTGAGCAAGGTATCGTACGTGTTGGTGAAGAAGTTGCAATCATCGGTATCAAAGAGACTACCACTACTACATGTACTGGTGTTGAAATGTTCCGTAAGCTTCTTGACGAAGGCCGTGCTGGTGAGAACGTTGGTGTTCTTCTACGTGGTACTAAGCGTGATGACGTTGAACGTGGTCAAGTTCTTGCTAAGCCTGGTTCAATCACTCCACACACTACTTTCACTTCAGAAATCTATGTTCTTTCTAAAGATGAAGGCGGTCGTCACACTCCTTTCTTCAAAGGTTACCGTCCACAGTTCTACTTCCGTACAACGGACGTAACGGGTACTATTCAATTGCCAGAAGGCGTTGAGATGGTAATGCCTGGTGATAACATTGCTATGACTGTTACTCTAATCGCTCCTATCGCGATGGATGAAGGTCTACGTTTTGCTATCCGTGAAGGTGGCCGTACTGTAGGTGCTGGTGTTGTTGCAACAATCATTGCTTAATTTGCAATAATTGAACAACGCAAAAAGGGAGCTTAGGCTCCCTTTTTTAATGCCTAAATTTCACTCATTTCTCTGTAAAGATCTTCGCTGTCTAAGTTGCTGAATTTAAATCTTATTCTAAAATGCTCTCGAATAATTATTTTCAATAACCAAATCATCTATCTATTTCTTGTATTTTGAATGGAAATGCAAACGATTCTCGTTTATATTCTTTGCGTGATTAATTACTATGTGAGACCACGATGTACGTTTGTTTATGCTTTGGTATTTCCGATAAAAAAATCATAAGATTAACCCAGCAGAACAAAGTCAGTGATATACGAAGCATTCGAGAAATTACATCATTAGGCTCTCAATGTGGTAAATGTATTCGACAAGCGAAAAATATTATCGAAAAAACAATAGCGATAAGCTTTGAAAAAGCCAGTTAGTCCCCCTTAGTAGCCACCCCGCTATCTTTGACACCCTTAAAATCGGTTCTATTCTTAGATGAACCGACAGAGGAGTGCCTTCCAATGAAAGCCGATCCCAAAATTATTCAACACTTAAATAAAATATTAGGTAATGAGCTTGTTGCGATAAACCAGTATTTCTTACATGCCAGAATGTATAAAGACTGGGGATTAAAACACCTTGCTGATAAGGAATACCATGAATCAATTGATGAGATGAAACACGCTGATCATTTAATTGAACGTATTTTGTTTTTAGAAGGGCTCCCTAATTTACAAGATTTAGGAAAGTTGAACATCGGTGAAGATACTCAAGAAATGATTGAATCTGATTTAGCGTTAGAAATGGCAGCCATTCCCGATCTACGTGATGCAATTGCTTATTCTGAAGAAGTTCGAGATTATGTTTCTCGTGATTTATTTCAAGATATCTTGGAAGAAGAAGAAGAACATGTCGATTGGTTGGAAACTCAATTGGGCTTGATAGATAAGATGGGTATCGCAAACTACAATCAGGCTCAAATTGTCGATGAAGATTAACCTATATATCAATGGAATACGGTAAGGGTGAGGCGGCTTTAGGTATTCCATTATGGGTATCAATTATTATTTAGCACTCCTGTTTGATTATTTTACGAACGGGGCTTGCACTCTAAAGTGTGATCTGTATAATGCACCGCACTGTCCTTATAAAGACAGTTGTGAACCAATAAGCATTGAGGAAGAAGTCATCTATATATGACTTAATAATGTATACTCTGACTTATGTTCGCAGTCATTAAATTGACTGACAACGTACCCAAATGGGGTACTACGGTTTCACATAAATCAATCGGCATTCTTTCGTTTATTCGAATTAGAATGGCGATATTGTTTGTGTAAATTTTAATTGGAGCTCTGTCTCATGCAGAACCAACGTATTCGTATCCGCCTTAAGGCGTTCGATCACCGTCTGATTGATCAGTCAACAGCGGAAATCGTTGAAACAGCTAAGCGTACTGGCGCGCAGGTTAAGGGTCCTATCCCTCTTCCTACTCGTAAAGAACGCTTCACTGTTCTTACTTCTCCACACGTCAATAAAGATGCACGTGATCAGTACGAAATCCGTACTCACAAGCGTCTTATCGACATCGTTGAGCCAACAGATAAAACTGTTGATGCTCTTATGCGTCTAGATCTAGCTGCTGGCGTTGATGTCCAGATCAGCCTAGGTTAAGGGGAGTAAGAAATGATTGGTCTAATCGGTCGTAAAGTGGGCATGACCCGCATCTTTACCGAAGAAGGCATTTCTATCCCAGTAACAGTGGTTGAAGTTGAAGCTAACCGTGTAACTCAAGTTAAATCTCTTGAGACTGACGGTTACAACGCAATTCAGATCACTACTGGAACTAAGAAAGCTAACCGTGTATCTAAACCAGCTGCTGGTCACTTCGCGAAAGCGGGTGTTGAAGCTGGACGCGGTCTTTGGGAATTCCGTCTAGAAAATGGTGAAGAGTTTACAGTTGGCGCTGAGCTAAATGTTGAACTGTTCAACGAAGTTAAAAAAGTAGACGTTACTGGCACATCTAAAGGTAAGGGCTTCCAAGGCGTAATTAAGCGTTGGAACTTCAGTACTCAAGATATGACCCATGGTAACTCCTTGTCTCACCGTGCACCGGGTTCAATTGGCCAATGTCAAACTCCAGGTCGCGTATTTAAAGGCAAGAAAATGGCTGGTCACATGGGAGCTGAGCGTGTTACGACTCAGAACCTAGAGATCGTACGTGTTGACGCTGAGCGCAATCTGCTTCTTATTAAAGGTGCAGTACCAGGCTCAATCGGCGGCAACGTGATCGTTAAACCAGCTGTTAAAGCGTAGGTCGAGGAGTTAGTAATGGAATTGGTAGTCAAAGGCGCTGATGCGCTAACTGTCTCCGAAACTACTTTTGGACGTGATTTCAATGAAGCTCTAGTACATCAGGTAGTTGTTGCTTACGCAGCAGGTGCTCGTCAAGGTACTCGTGCTCAGAAAACTCGTTCTGACGTTTCTGGCGGTGGTGCAAAACCATGGCGCCAGAAGGGTACAGGCCGTGCACGTGCAGGTACTATTCGTAGTCCTTTATGGCGCACCGGTGGTGTAACTTTCGCAGCTCGTCCACAGGACCATAGCCAGAAAGTTAACAAAAAAATGTACCGTGGTGCAATGAAGAGCATTCTTTCTGAGCTAGTTCGTCAAGAGCGTTTAATCGTTGTTGATAACTTCTCTGTAGAAGCACCAAAAACAAAAGAACTAGCAGCTAAGCTTAAAGAGCTTGATCTGTCTGACGTTCTTATCGTAACTGGCGAATTAGATGAGAATCTATTCCTTGCAGCACGTAACCTTTACAAGGTAGACGTTCGTGATGCAGCGACAATCGACCCAGTTAGCTTGATCGCTTTTGACAAAATTGTGATGACTGCAGCTGCAGTTAAGCAAGTTGAGGAGATGCTAGCATGATCACTGAAGAGCGTATTTTAACAGTTCTACGTGCTCCGCACATCTCTGAAAAAGCAACAATGGCTGCAGAAAGCGCGAATACTATCGTGTTTAAAGTAGCGATTACTGCGACAAAAAGAGAGATTAAAGCAGCAGTTGAAAAACTGTTCGAGGTTGAAGTTAAGTCTGTAAATACTCTTGTTGCTAAGGGTAAGACCAAAAGTCAAGGTGCACGCCAAGGCCGTCGTAGTGACTGGAAGAAAGCGTACGTTATCTTGAAAGAAGGTCAAGACATCGACTTCGCTGGTAGTGCAGAGTAAGGCTAGGAGCAAAGAAGAATGGCTATTGTTAAATGTAAGCCGACTTCCCCGGGTCGTCGCCACGTAGTAAAAGTGGTTAACTCTGACCTGCATAAGGGTAAGCCGTACGCACCACTTTT
Organism: Photobacterium frigidiphilum; assembly: GCF_003025615.1. Classification (GTDB taxonomy): domain Bacteria; phylum Pseudomonadota; class Gammaproteobacteria; order Enterobacterales; family Vibrionaceae; genus Photobacterium; species Photobacterium frigidiphilum. Next base: position 245,902 of record NZ_PYMJ01000005.1, read on the forward strand.
AGAGAAAAACTCTAAGTCTGGTGGTCGTAACAATAACGGTCGTATCACAGTACGTCACATCGGTGGTGGTAATAAACAACATTACCGTCTAATCGACTTTAAGCGTACTAAAGATGGTATCCCGGCAAAAGTAGAGCGTTTGGAATATGATCCAAACCGTAGTGCAAACATTGCACTAGTACTTTATGCTGATGGTGAACGCCGTTACATCATCGCACCTAAGGGTGTGTCAGCTGGTGACATGATCCAGTCTGGCGAAGATGCTGCAATCAAAGTTGGTAACACGTTACCAATGCGCAATATTCCTGTAGGTTCAACAGTACACTGTGTTGAGCTTAAGCCAGGTAAAGGCGCTCAGTTGGCTCGTTCAGCTGGCGCTTACGCTCAGATCATTGCACGTACAGGCACTTATGTGACTCTACGTCTACGTTCTGGTGAAATGCGTAAAGTTCTTTCTGAATGTCGTGCGACACTTGGTGAAGTTGGTAATTCGGAACACATGCTACGTGAGCTTGGTAAAGCTGGTGCTTCACGCTGGCGTGGTATCCGTCCAACTGTACGTGGTGTTGTAATGAACCCAGTCGATCACCCACACGGTGGTGGTGAAGGTCGTACATCAGGCGGTCGTCACCCGGTATCCCCTTGGGGCGTACCAACTAAGGGTTACAAGACTCGTTCGAACAAACGCACCGACAAGTACATTGTACGTAGTCGTAATAAAAAATAATTATCAGAGGATAAGCCATGCCACGTTCTCTCAAGAAAGGTCCTTTCATTGACCTGCACTTGCTGAAGAAGGTAGAGAAAGCGGTGGAAAGCGGAGACAAGAAGCCTGTAAAGACTTGGTCCCGTCGCTCAATGATCATCCCTCAGATGATCGGTTTGACCATCGCTGTCCATAATGGTCGTCAGCACGTACCTGTTTTCGTTTCTGAAGAAATGATCGGTCACAAGCTAGGCGAATTTGCACCAACACGTACTTATCGCGGCCACGCTGCAGATAAGAAAGCTAAGAAGCGCTAAGGAGTAGGATATGGAAGCTATTGCTAAACATCGTTTTGCTCGTATTTCGCCTCAGAAAGCACGTTTGGTAGCAGATCAACTGCGCGGTAAGCCAGTTGCACAGGCTCTAGAAATTCTTAACTTCAGCAACAAAAAAGCTGCTGAGTTAATCAAGAAAGTTCTAGATTCAGCTATCGCTAACGCAGAACACAACGAAGGCGCAGACATTGATGATCTTAATGTTGCAAAAATCTTCGTTGACGAAGGTCCTACCATGAAGCGTATTATGCCTCGTGCTAAAGGCCGTGCCGATCGCATCTTGAAGCGTTCTAGCCACATCACTGTTGTTGTAGCAGATCGCTAACTAGGAGAGAAAGCAATGGGTCAGAAAGTACATCCTAATGGTATTCGTCTAGGCATCGTTAAGCCTTGGAATACCACTTGGTTTGCTAATAGCCAAGAATTCGCTGACAACCTAGATGGCGACTTCAAGGTACGTCAGTTTCTTATTAAAGAACTGAAAAAAGCATCTTTATCTCGTGTTGTTATCGAGCGTCCAGCGAAGAGCATCCGTGTGACTATTCACACAGCTCGTCCTGGTATCGTTATCGGTAAGAAAGGCGAAGATGTAGAAAAGTTACGTGCTCATATTTCAAAGATCGCGGGTGTTCCAGCTCAGATCAATATTTCTGAAGTACGTAAGCCAGAGCTAGATGCTCAACTAGTTGGTGATAGCATCGCTTCTCAACTAGAGCGTCGTGTTATGTTCCGTCGCGCTATGAAGCGTGCAGTTCAAAACGCTATGCGTCTTGGCGCTAAGGGTATCAAAGTTCAAGTAGGTGGCCGTTTAGGCGGTGCTGAAATCGCACGTTCAGAGTGGTACCGTGAAGGTCGCGTACCTCTACACACTCTTCGTGCTGACATTGATTACGCAACTTCTTCGGCTCACACCCAATACGGTGTAATCGGCGTTAAAGTTTGGATCTTCAAAGGTGAAGTTCTAGGCGGTATGCCAATTGAAGAGCCTAAGGCTGACAAGCCTAAGAAGCAGCGCAAAAGCCGTAAATAAGGAGTTTATTGATGCTGCAACCAAAACGCACTAAATTCCGCAAGACTTTTAAAGGTCGTAACCGCGGTCTAGCGAACGGTACTGACGTAAGCTTCGGTACATTTGGTCTTAAAGCTGTTGGTCGTGGTCGTTTGACTGCTCGCCAAATTGAAGCTGCTCGTCGTGCCATGACTCGTCATGTGAAACGTCAAGGCCAAATCTGGATTCGAGTTTTCCCCGACAAGCCTATTACAAGCAAGCCGTTGGAAGTTCGTCAGGGTAAGGGTAAAGGTAACGTTGAGTACTGGGTTGCCCAAATCCAACCAGGTAAAGTTCTTTATGAAATGGATGGTGTTCCTGAAGTACTAGCACGTGAAGCATTTAACCTTGCTGCACGTAAGCTACCAATCAAGACAACATTTGTAATTAAGGCGGTAATGTGATGAACGCTGTAGATCTACGCGCTAAAAGCGTTGAAGAACTAAATGCTGAGCTTGTGAGCCTACTACGTGAACAGTTCAACTTGCGCATGCAAGCTGCAACTGGTCAACTACAGCAGACTCATAACCTGAAAGCTGTACGTCGTGATATCGCACGTGTTAAAACCGTTCTTACTGAGAAGGCTGGCGCATAATGAGCGAACAAACTCGTATCCAGCTTGGTCGTGTAATTAGCAGCAAGATGGACAAGTCTATCGTTGTTGCTATCGAACGCATGGTGAAACACCCAATGTACGGTAAGTACATTAAGCGTACGACTAAGCTTCATGCACACGATGAAAACAATGAGTGTAACCTAGGTGACACTGTTGAAGTTCGTGAATGTCGTCCACTATCTAAGACTAAGTCTTGGACATTGGTACGCGTAGTTGAAAAAGCTCGCGTTTAAGCGAACTTAGCAACTAAATGATTAGACGGCCCTGAAAAATATTGGGGCCGTTTATTTTTTGTCTACCCATCGGTCGAAAATGGTGTTATTATTCGCCGCCTTTGAAGAAAAGGCATATCGATCCGTAGTGGGTCTAGATGTTTTAAAATAAGCGGAGCACTAACATGATCCAAATGCAAAGTACGCTTGACGCAGCCGATAACTCCGGCGCTCGTCGCGTAATGTGTATTAAGGTTCTGGGTGGTTCTCACCGCCGTTACGCACACATCGGTGATATCATCAAGATTACTGTGAAAGAAGCAATTCCTCGCGGTAAAGTTAAGAAAGGTGATGTTCTGAAGGCGGTGGTTGTACGCACCCGTAAAGGCGTTCGTCGCCAAGACGGCTCTGTCATTCGCTTCGACCGTAATGCTTGCGTATTATTGAACGATACTACAGAGCAACCGATCGGTACTCGTATTTTTGGCCCAGTGACGCGTGAACTTCGTAATACGAAATTCATGAAAATCGTATCACTAGCGCCTGAAGTACTGTAAGGAGTAACAAAATGGCAGCTAAGATCCGTCGCAACGACGAAGTTATCGTTCTTACCGGTAAAGATAAAGGTAAGAAAGGTAAAATAACTAAGGTTCTAGCAACCGGTAAAGTTATCGTTGAAGGTATTAACCTTGTGAAAAAACACCAGAAGCCTGTACCGGCAATGGGTGTGCAAGGTGGCATCGTTGAACAAGAAGCAGCTATTGATGTTTCTAACGTTGCAATCTTCAATGCTGAAACCGGCAAAGCAGACCGTGTAGGCTTTCGATTTGAAGACGACAAAAAAGTTCGTTTCTTTAAATCTAATAGCTTAACTATTAAGTAATTTTGGAGTAGTACACTATGGCGAAACTGCATGATTACTACAAAGAGACTGTTGTAAAAGAGCTTGCTGAAAAGTTCGAATACAAGAGTATCATGCAAGTCCCAAGGATCGAAAAAATCACACTTAACATGGGTGTGGGTGAAGCGATCAACGACAAAAAGCTTTTAGAAAATGCTGCTGCTGACATGACTGCTATTGCAGGTCAGAAGCCGTTAATTACTAAAGCTCGTAAGTCTGTTGCTGGCTTTAAGATCCGTGAGGGCTACCCGATTGGCTGTAAAGTAACCCTACGTGGCGAACGTATGTGGGATTTCTTTGAACGTCTAATTTCAATTGCTGTTCCTCGTATTCGAGATTTTCGTGGTCTAAACCCGAATTCTTTCGATGGTCGTGGTAACTACAGCATGGGCGTTCGTGAGCAGATCATCTTCCCAGAAATCGACTACGACAAAGTAGATCGAGTGCGTGGTCTTGATATTACTATCACTACTTCTGCTGCTTCTGATGAAGAGTCAAAAGCTCTGTTATCTGCTTTTAACTTCCCATTCCGTAAGTAAAAGTAAGGGTTACATATGGCTAAAGAATCAATGAAGGCACGCGAAGCTAAACGTGCCAAGCTAGTAGCTAAGTTCGCTGAAAAGCGTGCAGCGCTAAAAGTTATTATTAGTGACGTGAATGCGTCTGAAGAAGATCGCTGGAATGCAGTGCTTAAGCTTCAGTCTCTACCACGTGATTCTAGTTCATCTCGTCAGCGTAATCGCTGTAACCAGACTGGACGTCCACACGGTTACTTACGTAAGTTCGGCTTAAGCCGTATCAAGGTTCGTGAAACTTGCATGAAAGGCGAGATTCCGGGTCTACGTAAAGCCAGCTGGTAATTAGTTACCAATTTAGAATCACGGAGTATTGACTATGAGCATGCAAGATCCGATTTCGGATATGCTGACCCGTCTTCGTAACGGTCAAACAGCAAAAAAAGTTGCTGTTAAAATGCCATCTTCTAAGCAAAAAGTTGCAATCGCAGCTCTTTTGAAAGAAGAAGGTTTTGTGGCTGAATTCACTGTTACAGGTGAAGTTAAGCCAGAGCTAGAAGTTACTCTTAAGTACTTCGAAGCTAACCCAGTTATCGAGCAAATCCAACGTGTTTCACGTCCTGGCTTACGCATCTACAAGAAAAAAGATGCGCTACCGTCAGTGATGGGTGGCCTTGGTATTGCTGTTGTATCCACTTCCAAGGGTCTTATGACCGACCGCGCTGCTCGCAAAGCGGGTCTTGGCGGTGAGATTATCTGCTACGTAGCATAATAGGAGTAGGACATGTCTCGTGTTGCAAAAGCACCTGTAGTACTTCTTGCTGGCGTAGAAGTTAAACTCAACGGTCAGGAAATTACTGTTAAAGGTCCTAAGGGCGAACTAGCTCTTGTTGCCAATAGCGCAGTAGTTTTAACTCAGGAAGAAAACACCATAACATTTGGTCCACGCGAAGGCTTTGATAAAGCTTGGGCACAAGCAGGTACTGCTCGTGCATTAGTGAACAACATGGTTGTTGGTGTTACTGAAGGCTTTACTAAGAAGCTAACCCTTAAAGGCGTAGGTTACCGTGCAAATGTTGCTGGTAATACTGTTAACCTTACTTTGGGCTTCTCGCACCCAGTAGCGCATGAATTGCCAACTGGTGTTAAAGCTGAATGTCCAACACAAACTGAAATCGTACTTACGGGTACTGATAAGCAGGTAATTGGACAGGTAGCGGCTGACATTCGCGCATACCGTAGCCCTGAACCTTATAAAGGTAAAGGTGTTCGTTACGCCGACGAAGTCGTGCGTACTAAAGAAGCTAAGAAGAAGTAAGGTAACACTATGGATAAGAAAGCATCTCGTATCCGTCGTGCGACCCGAGCACGTCGCAAGATTGCTGAACTGGGCGCAACTCGCCTAGTAATACACCGTACTCCGCGTCATGTGTATGCTCAGGTAATTGCACCGAACGGCTCTGAGGTTATCGCTGCCGCTTCTACCCTAGAAAAAGTGATCCGTGAGTCAATTGCGAACACCGGTAACAAAGACGCTGCTGCAGCTGTAGGTAAAGCTATTGCTGAGCGCGCGATTGAAAAAGGCATTGCTAATGTTGCTTTCGATCGTTCTGGTTTCCAATACCACGGCCGTGTAGCTGCTCTAGCAGAAGCTGCTCGTGAAGCTGGACTGAAATTCTAAGGTAGGCGGAAAGATGGCTAACGAAAAGACTCAATCAGATTTGAATGAAAAGCTAATCGCTGTTAACCGTGTTTCAAAAACGGTTAAAGGTGGTCGTATTTTCAGTTTTACTGCACTAACAGTAGTTGGTGACGGTAACGGTCGCATCGGTTTCGGTTATGGTAAAGCACGTGAAGTGCCTGCTGCAATCCAGAAATCAATGGAAAAAGCACGCCGTAACATGGTTACAGTTGCGCTAAACGAAGGTACTCTACACCACGCTGTTAAAGGTCGCCACACTGGTTCTAAAGTGTACATGCAACCTGCTTCAGAAGGTACTGGTATCATCGCCGGTGGTGCAATGCGTGCAGTGCTAGAAGTTGCGGGTATCCGTAACGTACTAGCTAAAGCATACGGTTCTACTAACCCAATCAACGTTGTTCGCGCAACAATTGCTGGTTTAAGTGGAATGAACTCTCCAGAAATGATCGCTGCAAAGCGTGGCCTTTCTGTTAAAGAAATTCTGGGGTGATCGACATGGCTAATACTATTAAAGTAACACAAACAAAGAGCTCTATCGGTCGTTTACCGAAGCATGTAGCTTGTTTGCGTGGTCTAGGCCTTCGCCGTATCAACCACACTGTTGAGCTTGAAGATACTGCCTGCGTACGCGGCATGATCAATAAAGTTCACTACATGGTTAAAATTGAGGAGTAATCAGTATGCGTTTGAATACTCTATCACCGGCTCCGGGTTCTAAGCCTTCTTCGAAGCGCGTAGGCCGTGGTATCGGTTCAGGTCTGGGTAAAACTTGTGGCCGTGGTCACAAAGGTCAGAAATCACGTTCTGGTGGTTCTGTTCGACCAGGCTTCGAAGGCGGTCAAATGCCTTTGAAACAGCGTCTACCAAAATTCGGTTTTACTTCTCGCAAGAGTTTGGTAACAGCTGAAGTTCGTCTAGGCGAACTGGCGAAAGTCAATGGTGACGTGATTGATCTAGCTACACTGAAAACAGCAAACCTTATCACTAAAGACATCAAGTTTGTAAAAGTTGTCCTTTCTGGTGAGATCGCTCGCACAGTTACAGTTAAAGGTCTTCGCGTGACTAAAGGCGCTAAAGCTGCAATCGAAGCTGCCGGTGGTAAAATCGAGGAATAATTAACTCGAGGATGAGGTACAGATGGCTAAACAACCAGGAAAAGATTTTCGTAGTGCACAAGGTGGCCTAGCAGAGCTTAAGACACGCCTTCTATTCGTATTAGGTGCTATCTTAATTTTCCGAGCAGGTTCTTTTGTGCCTATCCCTGGTATTGACGCTGCTGTACTTGCCGATTTGTTCGAACAGCAAAAAGGTACCGTCATTGAACTGTTTAACATGTTCTCTGGCGGTGCACTCGAGCGTGCTTCTATCTTAGCTCTAGGTATCATGCCGTATATTTCGGCATCGATTATCGTACAGTTGCTAACGGTAGTTCATCCGGCATTAGCCGAGTTGAAGAAAGAAGGTGAATCTGGTCGTCGTAAGATTAGCCAGTACACCCGATACGGCACGCTTGTTTTGGCAACTTTCCAAGCAATTGGTATTGCTACAGGGTTACCAAGTATGATTCCTGGTCTGGTAATTAATCCAGGTCTTGGTTTCTACTTTGTTGCGGTTGTTAGTTTGATCACTGGTACCATGTTTTTAATGTGGTTAGGTGAGCAAATTACTGAACGTGGCATCGGTAACGGTATATCAGTGATTATTTTCACTGGTATTGTAGCGGGTTTGCCACCAGCTATCGGACAAACTGTTGAGCAAGCACGTCAAGGTGAATTGCACGTACTTCTTCTACTGTTAATTGCGGTTATATCTTTCGCTGTAATATATTTTGTAGTGTTTATGGAGCGTGGTCAGCGTCGTATCGTCGTTAACTATGCCAAGCGTCAACAAGGCCGTCGTGTCTTTGCAGCGCAAAGCACTCATTTGCCATTGAAAATTAATATGGCAGGTGTAATTCCAGCGATTTTTGCATCAAGCATTATTTTGTTTCCAGGCACACTGGCTCAGTGGTTTGGACAGAACGAGAACCTTGGTTGGTTAAGCGATATTTCGCTTGCTCTTAGCCCAGGTCAACCGCTTTATGTAATGCTTTATGCAGCTGCGATTATTTTCTTCTGTTTCTTCTATACCGCGTTGGTGTTTAACCCTCGCGAGACAGCTGATAACTTGAAGAAGTCTGGTGCATTCGTACCTGGTATTCGTCCGGGCGAACAGACTGCGAAATATATTGATAAAGTTATGACACGCTTAACCTTAGCGGGTGCGATGTATATTACCTTTATCTGTCTGATCCCCGAGTTCATGATGATTGCATGGAATGTACGCTTTTATTTTGGCGGCACATCACTACTAATCGTAGTTGTAGTTATTATGGATTTCATGGCTCAAGTTCAGACACACATGATGTCTCAACAATATGAGTCTGTTTTGAAAAAGGCTAACCTCAAAGGCTAAGTCCTTGATGTTAGATAACCTTTACGGAGTTTAGCAATGAAAGTTCGTGCTTCCGTTAAGAAAATCTGCCGTAACTGTAAAGTTATTAAGCGCAACGGTGTTGTGCGTATAATTTGCATTGAGCCGAAGCATAAGCAACGCCAAGGCTAATTAGCAGAAATATTTCTTGCAAATTGAAGGTAGGTTGGCTAAATTAGCCAACCAATCTTTTGTGTGTGCAAAGAATTGTACCACCACTGCGTATCCTAAACGGGCTCTGCAGTGGTTATTCTTGTAAAGTACTAGGAGTGAATAGTGGCCCGTATTGCAGGCATTAACATTCCTGATCAAAAACATTCTGTTATCGCGCTTACAGCGATTTACGGAATCGGTAAAACTCGTTCTAAGGCTGTTTTAGCTGAAGCGGGTATTGCTGAAAGTGTTAAGATCAGTGAATTATCTGAAGAGCAGATCGATCAACTGCGTGAAGGTGTAGCTAAATACACTGTAGAAGGTGATCTACGTCGTGAAGTTTCTATGAACATCAAGCGTCTTATGGACCTTGGTTGTTACCGTGGAATTCGTCACCGTCGCAGTCTACCTCTACGTGGACAGCGTACTAAAACCAACGCACGTACCCGCAAAGGTCCGCGCAAGCCGATCAAAAGATAGTCGGATAAGGTAGAGTACAATGGCAAAGCAACCAACTCGCGCTCGTAAGCGCGTACGCAAGCAAGTAGCTGATGGCGTAGCGCACATCCATGCTTCTTTTAACAACACAATCGTAACCATTACAGACCGTCAAGGTAATGCTCTTTCATGGGCAACTGCAGGTGGTTCAGGTTTCCGTGGTTCTCGTAAATCTACTCCGTTCGCTGCACAGGTTGCTGCTGAACGTTGTGGTGAAATGGCCAAAGAATATGGCGTTAAGAACCTGGAAGTTATGGTTAAGGGACCTGGTCCTGGTCGTGAGTCTACAATCCGTGCATTAAATGCAGCGGGTTTCCGTATCACTAACATTGTTGATGCGACTCCGATTCCTCATAACGGTTGTCGTCCACCTAAGAAACGTCGCGTATAACGTTCCTAGGAATATTGGAGAAAGAACATGGCAAGATATTTGGGTCCTAAGCTGAAGCTTAGCCGTCGCGAAGGCACTGATTTATTCCTTAAATCAGGCGTACGTGCGATTGATACCAAGTGTAAAATTGATAACGCGCCGGGCCAACATGGTGCTCGACGTGGTCGTCTGTCTGACTACGGTGTTCAGCTTCGTGAGAAGCAGAAAGTTCGTCGTACATATGGCGTATTAGAAAAACAATTCCGTAACTACTATAAAGAAGCTGCTCGCCTTAAAGGCAACACAGGTGAAAACCTGCTTCAGCTTCTTGAAGGTCGTTTAGATAACGTAGTTTACCGTATGGGTTTTGGTTCTACACGAGCTGAATCACGTCAACTGGTAAGCCACAAAGCGATTCTAGTTAACGGTACAGTCGTAAACGTTCCTTCTTTCAAGGTAGCGGCAAACGACGTTGTTAGCATTCGTGAGAAAGCTAAGAACCAAGCACGCATTAAAGCAGCTCTTGAAGTTGCTACACAGCGTGAACTACCGACTTGGGTCGAAGTAGATAACAGCAAACTAGAAGGTACTTTCAAGCGCCTTCCAGAACGTTCTGATTTGTCTGCCGACATCAACGAACACTTGATCGTCGAGCTTTACTCTAAGTAAAGCTATAGTTAAGAGAGGACACAATGCAGGGTTCTGTAACAGAATTTCTTAAGCCGCGTCTTGTTGATATTGAACAAGTTAGCACGACGCACGCAAAAGTAACTCTAGAGCCACTAGAGCGTGGTTTTGGCCACACGCTAGGAAACGCTCTTCGTCGTATTTTATTATCTTCAATGCCAGGTTGTGCTGTAACTGAAGTAGAAATCGATGGTGTGTTACATGAGTACAGCACCAAAGAGGGAGTTCAAGAAGATATTCTCGAGATCCTTTTAAACCTTAAAGGTCTAGCCGTTAAGGTTGAGGGTAAAGATGAAGTTATTCTTACTCTGAACAAGTCTGGTGCAGGCCCTGTTGTTGCAGGTGACATCACCCATGATGGTGATGTTGAGATTGCGAACCCAGAGCACGTAATCTGCCACCTTACTGATGACCATGCTGAAATTAGCATGCGCATCAAGGTAGAACGTGGTCGTGGCTATGTACCAGCATCAGCTCGTATTCACACTGAAGAAGATGAGCGTCCAATTGGTCGTCTGTTAGTTGATGCAACTTACAGCCCAGTTGACCGTATTGCTTACGCTGTAGAGGCAGCTCGCGTTGAACAACGTACTGACCTTGATAAGCTAGTAATCGATATGGAGACAAACGGTACACTTGATCCTGAGGAAGCTATCCGTCGTGCAGCAACTATTCTTGCTGAACAACTGGATGCATTTGTAGATCTTCGTGATGTACGAGTTCCTGAAGAGAAAGAAGAGAAGCCAGAGTTCGATCCGATCCTACTGCGTCCTGTAGACGATCTTGAACTAACTGTTCGCTCTGCTAACTGTTTGAAAGCAGAAGCGATCCATTACATCGGTGATCTCGTTCAGCGTACTGAGGTGGAGCTTCTAAAGACTCCAAACCTTGGTAAGAAGTCTTTGACAGAAATCAAAGATGTGTTGGCATCACGTGGTCTTTCTCTAGGCATGCGCTTAGAAAACTGGCCGCCAGCATCAATCGCTGAAGATTAATAGTTACTGATATCTAGTTAGAAGGATTAGGTCATGCGCCATCGTAAGAGTGGTCGTCAACTCAACCGCAACAGCAGCCATCGTAAAGCGATGTTCAGCAACATGGCTAGCTCTTTGGTAAGTCACGAAATTATCAAGACTACTTTGCCAAAAGCAAAAGAGCTACGTCGCGTAATTGAGCCATTGATTACCCTAGCAAAGACAGACAGTGTTGCTAACCGTCGTCTTGCTTTCGCCCGCACGCGTGATAACGCAGTGGTAGCGAAATTGTTTACTGAATTAGGTCCACGCTTTGCTAAGCGTCCAGGTGGTTACACGCGCATTATGAAATGCGGTTTCCGTACTGGCGATAAAGCCCCAATGGCTTACATCGAGCTAGTAGATCGTCCTGCTCAGGAAGCGACTTCAGCTGAATAAGCTTTAGTTTGCTAAATTAAGAGAAAGCCGAGTTTTAAACTCGGCTTTTTTTTTGCATGTAATATTCTTCATAGCATGGAGAATGGCATGATTTATCTATTTATCGACAGTTCAGGTTTTGGTGGTATCGAAAGTCATATACTGCAATTTGCTCTTCTAGTTAAACAACAAAACAAAGATATTGAAGTTTTGTTTGTTGACCATTATCCCGATCACCCTCTATATCAACGTCTCTATGCAAACAATATTAAGTATCGTTTCTTATCTGATATAGCCTCTTCTTCATTCTTTAGTCTGCTTTTATCCTCTGATGTTGTTCATGCTCATGGCTATAAAGCTTCTTTAATCTCTCGGTTTTATCGGCTTAGATATTCATTTCGTGCAATTAGCAGTTTCCATGCAGGAGAAAAATTAAGTGGAAAACTGGCGTCTTATGAGTATTTAAATCGAGTAACAAGTTTTCTCTCCTATAATTTTGCAGTCAGTTCTAGGATTAAGAGTACAGTCCCTTTTCGTTGCCATTTGCTGAATAATTTCATTGTGCAATTACCAGTGTTTAAAATGCGATCTAAACATCAAGTTCTACAAGTTGCTTTTGTTGGTCGACTTAGTCATGAAAAAGGGATTGATCGCTATATTGAGTTGAGTGACATGCTTACCAGCTGCCAATTTCATGTTTTTGGTGATGGAGATGAACAATCGCGACTCATTAATAAAAAAAACATTCAGTGGTATGGCGCAGTTGACGCCATGGATGAATATTGGTCTTTGATTGATGTGCTTGTAATTAGTTCTCGGGCTGAGGGGCTGCCAATGGCAGCGTTAGAGGCGATGGCACATGGCGTTCCTGTTATCGCGACAAACGTAGGTGATCTTTCTAAATTAGTTGCAAGTGATTGGATTGTTGAAGAATCGGATTGGAAAAACTTATCGATTTTAATTGGCAAGTTGAATGCTTACGATAATATTGCGTGGAGAGCGCTTTCAAAAGATTCGCATACTAGAATTGTTGATGGTTTCAGTGGTGAAAGTCGCTGGGAACAAATAGAAAAAGCCTATCAATTGTGAGTTCTCATCAGACTGTTCTGAAATTGTGTTTGCTGAATCTATTGCATCTATTGATATTTGCCTTGTAGCATTGAGTTTTGATTCAGATAGTGGGTGAGCCCTATTTTAATCTTTTTGGGAAGCCATGATGCTTTTGTATCTAAGATTCGTAGTATTTCACAGGCCAACGATGGGTTATGTTGGTCATTTACGATGCACCCTAATAAATTCACACCTCCTTGCTTTAACCTATCGATACTTGTAAGTACTTCACTTTCAGTCGTTTTTGCTGCCGCTATGCATAAGATAGCAGCATCGCTAGCATGACAGATGTTTGCTGCTGGAAGGTTACGCCAGTTAGCCACTGAAACAGTACCAGCATCAAAAATAATGTAGTGATAGGTTTGTTGCCACCGTTGGATAGTATTTAATAGTGTTTGAGGCTGTCGTAGAGCCATTGTGGTTTCTTGATTTTTAGGAGGGGGAAGAATATCGAGTTGTGCTGTTTTATGAATAATAGCGTCCATTTCACCCGATCCATTCGTTTCCCAGTCTGTGGTGTGATTTCCTTGCCCTGATCCCGATAGATCAAGATCGATCAATAAAACTTTATTGTTGTCTTCAGCGCAACGTCTAGCAAGCCAATAGCACATTGTAGAACTTCCACATTGTGGGCTTGCACCAGTAAAGCTAATGACTCGCGCTTCTTGTTGATGAATTTGTTGGAATAATTGGTCATATTCTTGGCTTAGCCACGGCTTCATAAGGCTGCCCCTAATACAATTAACGTGATAATACCTAGTGCATCCCTTATCCCTTGGCGGAACTGCTCTGTTACTGAGTCATCTTGATCTGGGACGTACACCGTATCACCAGGGCGAAGTAGAGGGAGTGGGCTACGACTGGGATCATTAACATAATCTCTTAAGCTAAATGTTTGTGATTTATCACCGCAGCACGATGTATTTACGATCATTATTCTGTCTATATAAGCTTTATCTGTTGGCCCACCAGCTTCAGCAAGTAAATCTAAAATATTCATTTGTGTATTGAACGAATAGCGCCCCGGTTTATTGACGGCCCCCATTAATCGAACAACGCGTTCTGCAGGTTTATCTAGCCAATCACCTTGACGTCGAGGTACATATATCACATCTCCAGGCACAACCTTGGGGATTAATGATTCATCACCTGTTTCAAAGTATAACGATAGATTTAATTGAGTAACTTTGGTCTTATTGCCATCACGATGACTGATTCTAATTTGACGTAAGTCTGCTTCACCATTGGGGCCATCAGCTGCAGATAATATATCGAGAAACCCTAATTCACGGTTAAAAGCGTAACGGCCAGGAACGCCAACTTGACCGAATACATAAATCGAATCATCTGATGATTGGCGTATCCAACTTGCTTTATTGTCGGAAGGGTCGTGAGGTAATTCATCAATAACAATAGTATCGCCTGATTCTAATCGAGGAAGACCTGCAAAACTACCCCCTTCATTTATAAAGCTTTCGAGATCAAAATAAATGACATTTTCTTTCCCAACTCGACTCTCTTTAATAATGCGAATATTACTAATATTGGCTTCCTGTTTTGGGCCGCCAGCCATCGCGAGTAAATCAAGAAAAGACATCTGGTTATTCCATTTATAGCGTCCAGGAGTATTGACGGCACCAATGACTTTGACGGCTTTTGTATCTGCGACACTTTCAGTTTTTGGCACATAAATAACATCGCCAGCATTCACTTTTGGCAACACCTTTTCATTGCCTGTTTCAAAGTATCGAGCTAAATCAAAACGTGTCACTCGACTTGTTTTACCATTTCTGTGGCTAATTAATATTTCTTGAATGTCAGCTTCACTATTTGGGCCATCGGCCGCGGAAAGAATATCTAAAAAACCAAGTTCTTGGTTAAAAGCATAGCGACCAGGCGCTCCTACTTCACCAAAAATATAAATGGAATCTTTAGCTGCCTGTCTAACCCAACCGGCTTTATTATCGGTAGGATCATGAGGTAATTCATCGACGATGACTGTATCGCTGGCATTTAAATTAGGAAGTAAATTCGTTGGGCTCCCTTGTTTAGTAAACGCTTGTAAGTCGAAAAACTGAACCTCATGCCCTTTATTTTCAGCAGTCGATTCTTTAATTATTCGTATGTTACTGAGATTAGCTTGTTGTTTTGGGCCACCAGAGTGAGCGAGTAAATCCATGAATGTCATGCTGTCATGCCATTCGTAACGACCTGGTTTATAGACCGCCCCCATAATTTTGATTGCACGATCATTGGTCACTTTTAGCCATGACTTTTCATTAAGGTCAACTTTTTCAGGTATGAAAATCACATCTCCGGGGGACATTGTAGGAAGGGTATATTGGGCTGGGTTCTGTGCATATTCAACCAAGTTAATTGCGATAGGAGCCTTTGTATTACTTAATATTTTTATATTCGTAGTATCAGCAAAACGAGTTGGCCCGCCTGCATTTGCAAGAACATCGATGAAACTTGTACCTGGTGATGTTTCATAGGGCCCTGCGGCTTTTACCTCGCCCATCACGTAGATGGTTCGTGAGGTTGTGTTGATATCTTTTACTTCAATAGGAACAAAAATGGTCGTACCTGGTTTAACTTCTGGCATGTTGTCTGTTTTACCAGTATCAAGGTAGACTTTTAAATCAAATTGGCTGGGAACATTATCTGTTATGACGCGTATTTTCGTGACATCAGCATAACGGGTAACACCTTCTGCCCGCATTAATGCGTCGACGACGTTCATATTCGGTTTGAAGCTGAAGGTGCCGGGTTTGTGTAATTCACCAAAAATGGTGACACCTTGAGTATCGTCGGTACTCGTTTTTTCAGGTGCTTCAATTGGGGCAAAGATGGTTGTGCCTGGTTTTATCGGAGGAAGATTACTGGTATCTCCAGTTTCAAGGTAGGTACTTAAATTGAAACGATAAGACATCCCATCGGTAATCACGCGTATTTTTGTTACATCGGCATAACGAGTAACACCGTTGGCTCGCATTAATGCATCGACAACCGTCATATTAGGCTTGAAGCTGAAAGTACCTGGATTGCGTAACTCTCCGAAAATAGTTATGCCTTGTGCCTCGTCGGCATCTCCTCTTTCATGTATCGACATATCATCAAAATTCATTTCGATGTTGCCTAATAATGGAGAGGCAGGGATGAAAATAGTATCTCCACCTTTAAGGCTGGGTAGCAGAGTCTGATCGCCAGAATCTAGATAGGCTTTATAATTGAATATTTTGGTATTGCTATTACGTAGTAATTTGAACTTATCTAATTGTGCCCCTGGTCTTGCCCCGCCAGCAGCGGAAAGTGCCATTTGTACATTGCTTCCAGGTTTAAGTGATACTGTTCCTGGCTTTTCTACATAGCCAAGCACCTTAATTCGAATAAGTTGCTCCATTATCGTGAGTTTAAATTCATCAAGGTTGCGATATATAGATGCGAGTTTTTGACGTACACGCTGTTCGGCGTCTATCACGGTTAACCCTGCAACATTGACTAAGCCTACTTCAGGTAACCGTAATTGCCCTTGGTCATTAATCGTGTAAGGATCATCAAAAGCCTCCTCACCAGGAAGTTGTAAAAAAACCCGATCACCGGGTGTTAATGTATCTCCCCATACGTAAGAAAAAGGCATTATTAGCAGAAGAAGTAGGAGCATTCTTCTCATAATGATTCTCTTACTGCGTTCCAGTCTTTTAGTGAGTACACACGGTGTAAAGATTGTGCGTGATGTTCAACAAGAACTTGTGCCTCAACTTTTCTATTTGCAAGGCGTTGGGTTCGTGAGTGAGTATCATCCATAGCCATACTTTCTCCTGCACTAAATACCGCTATTTGGTTTGATTTAACCCCCTGTTCAATCAGAAATCGTTTAACGGCTGAAGCTCTTTTCATTCCTAGTTGGATGTTGCTATCACTAGTACCTAATGAGTCGGTATGGCCTGTAAGTTGAAGGTGCCAATGAGATTGTCGCTTCAATATTGTTGCGGCATAACGTAATGCTTGTTGATAATCAGGTAAGAGCTCTACACGATTTAACGCAAATTGATTATCAAGTGCCATGAAAACAAGGAGTTTTTCTTTTAGCTCAACTTCTGAATAGCTATGGTCAAAGCATGTGGTGTGATATTCAAGCCAGTCCATTTGAGTTTGAATAACAGCTTGTTGGGTCTTGTATTGAAGTAAGGTGATTTCAGCATCTTTATCAAACCCAGCTTTTGCCTCATCGCGCGCTTTTAAATAAAGGTACTCAAGCTTTTGATATTGACCCGGTAAACAAAGCTTGGCACCACGAGTTGCTAATATTTGCAGTTCAAAACTGTGATGCTCTAGTTGGCGAAGCTGTACTTGAACCGGAGGATCTGGATCATTATCCTCTACGGGCGGCCATAAAGTGCAGCCTCCTAAGGCTAATGGTGTAAGCAAGCAGATCAGTCTCCATATCATAAAAACTCCGCAGAAGTGACCAGAGGTATAACTTTATCTATTCGTAGCATTTGCATGAGCTTTCTAGGCTGACCATTAACATTGAGTAGACACAAATTTTTATTACGACTTTTTAGACGTTTGTATAAGAAAACAATGGCACCGATTCCACAAGAGTCAATAAATTGTACGTGTGTCATATCAATTACTAGCTCATTTTTTTCTGTATTACTTAAGGTTTCAAATTCAACTTCTAGTTGCCTGGCACTCTGGACATCGAATTCATGCTCTAAAGAAAGTGCTACTGCTGGCTGGGAAAGAGTTAACATATAACCGCCTTATATAGGATGTTTGGACTCATAAGCAGTAATACAAAGCGTGTGCCAGTTATTGCCCTCGCTTGGCAAACATGATGTAAGATGTTTTGAATAGAATATACAAATCCATTCGAAGCCATTGTATTGGTGAGCTTAATGCGATGGCGTAAGCGTGATCCCAAGCTATTTTATTTTTTACATCCTCAAGATCATTGTCGTAACCACTATTAACCTGCGCTAAACCGGTTAGGCCTGGTCGAAGTCCTGTCGTTCTTTCTAAATAAAATGGCAATGCATTTTGCAAATTACCGCACATTTCTGGTCGTTCAGGACGGGGACCAATTAAGGACATGTCGCCTCTTATTACATTAATGAATTGTGGAAGTTCATCCAAACGTGTTGCTCGTAAAAAACGGCCAGTATTGGTTATTCGAGGGTCATTTTTTGTCGCCCATACCGCGCCAGATTTTTTTTCAGCATCATTTGTCATGGTGCGAAACTTAAATATTTCAAATAATTCTACTTTTGTTTCACTTATTTGACCGACTCGTATTTGACGATAAAAGATAGGACCTGAGGAATCAGATTTAATGGCGAAGGCGATGAATGGCCATAGTGGCAGTGTTAGAGTAAGACCAATGCAGCTAAAAATGATATCGCTCATTCGCTTTATCGTTTGGGTCGATTGTGTTTGATAGTTACTCAGGGGCGGTAAATGGCGCCATCCTTGCTTAAATTGTCCGTTCAAATACCGTAGCATGCCAAGTAAAGAGGAATAGTATGCCCCGATAATGTAATGAACTTTATTGATCATCTTTGAATGGATATTGATTAGCGGTAGAGATGCAATGCCGTATATGGATAATTGACTAATCACCATACTCAAGGCCAATACCGAGCCTTGTAATGCCATTAATACTGAAGTAATAAAATAACCCACGAATAGGAATGGCATCACTGTGCGAAGGCCCTTACCGGAAGTAAACAACCAACGGACTCTCAGGCTTTTGTGGGTGAAGATGAATTGACAACGTACTAATTGTTGTAAATTACCGGCTCCAATCCTTTGTCGCCTTTGATGGTTTTCATTTTGACTTGTCGGGGCAATCTCAACACTGTTGATGTTTTGATTAAAGATAACGTTAAAGCCTTGCTTTAATACCATCATCGGTAAGATGAAATCATCATTTATCGTATCTTCGGGAAGGGGAGAGTAGAGATGAGATCTCATGGCATAAAATGCCCCATTTCCTCCGATAACGCTGCCTAATTGAGACTCAGCAAAACGGATATTATTCTGCCATTGCCAATATTGATTTTCACCTTCAGAAGGAGAGGCGAGTAAATAGCTGCAAGTAATTGCACCTGTTTGTTCATTTTCAAAACTTCTAGCAACTTGTTTTAAAGCATCAATCGATATTAAAGCTGAGGTATCGGTAAGAGAAATAATATCGGTTTTGTTTTTTGCATAAGTCATTAATTCATTGAGGCGGGCTAGTTTTCCTCGGTTGTTTTTTTTGACCCAGCATTTAAGACTTATTCCCGCGGCGGTAAATTGTGATTCATACTGTGCAATAATTTCAGCGGTATTATCACTACAACCATCACAGCAGATTAAAACCTGTAATTTTTCAGCCGGATAATCGAGCATTAATATATTCGCGAGCTTGGCTTCAATGTAAGCCTCTTCATTATGAGCGGGCATGATGAGAGAGATACTGGGAAAAATTAATGGGTCTTTGTGCTTTTCTTTTATTTCATCTTTTCTTTTGTTTCCCAACCAAACTAACGCTGCGGTATAAACAAAATGGTGATAGATAATAACGGCAGTTATTACAAATAAAATGATCCATCCTAAAATCATGACAGCCTCGAGTTTAAGGTTTATTTAACAAGATAATGCTTCATATGCAGCAGTCATGGCTCTCACGTCTGCTTGGTGTTGAATGAACTGTACTGTTTGATTCGCTGCATTTGGGTCTTGTTCTAACACTTGTATTAATGCTTTTGTAAGCGCTGTTTCATCATCAGGCGGAACTAATATTCCTGTTTGCGGGCAAATAAGATCAGGTATAGCGCCTACCGTCGTAGCAACAATACTATTGCCACAAGATTGTGCTTCTAATAATGCAAGAGGGAGCCCCTCTTGACGTGATGGCATACAAAAGATATCTATCGCACGGTAGAAATTACGCATTTGAGCGCAATAACCAAGCCAATGTATACGATCGGTAACCAGCCATTTTTGTGCTTCTGCGCGTAATTGTAGTGATTGAGTTCCATCACCAGCTATAACAAGGTGGTGATCTTCAGGTAGGTCATGAAGAGCTCTAATTAATGTATCAATGCCTTTTTCTTTAACCAGTCGGCCGGCACAGCCAATTAGTTTCTTATCTAACGGTAGGTTAAATTGTTTCCGTGCGATGAGCTGATTACCTGGCGTGAAATACTGAGTATCAATTCCATTGCAAATCACATGATCTGGGCTGAGTAATAATATCTTTTCTAGCTGATAGGCAACTCTTGGTGCATCAGCAATGAGTTTTACTCTATTGGTATTTAGTAAGTAACGAGTCATGCGGCACTGCTTTTTATCGGCGAGATGCCAACTATCGTGTTCAGTATGTATGTGTGTTGCGCTATGTCCCAGCAATGCTAGCCGGCTATAAAACAAAGGCCCGATATGGTGTGAATGAAGCATTGTTACATTCAGTTTTGCTATCAACTTCTTTAACTTGATAACCGTTGAAACATTCATACCAATAGGTTTGTTGAGAAAAAATAATTGTGATTCGAAAGAGCGTAATTCAGGCCACTGCTTTATGGCAGTTTCTTTATTGCCTTCTAGCGCGACGATAAACACGTTATGGCAAGGGGAGGCAAACCGAGCGAGATTTAGCACGAGCTTTTCTATTCCCCCTGGTTGTAGATGTTGAACAACTTGTAATGTGATGTGTTCCATTAGACTCCCCCTAAAACAGAGGTACTCGAACCAGTACCTGTGATTGTGTTAATTTGGCAATATGGTTGGTTTGATAAAGACGTGTATCAAAGAGGATGACAATTCCAGCAAGGGAAGCCCCTAATCCAAAACCAACAACAATACCCAAGCAAAAATTGATCCACCATGGCCAATTCAGTGGTCTCTTAGGCTCTATTGGCTGCACAATCACTTTTAATTTTTCT
Source organism: Photobacterium frigidiphilum (assembly GCF_003025615.1). Lineage (GTDB taxonomy): Bacteria > Pseudomonadota > Gammaproteobacteria > Enterobacterales > Vibrionaceae > Photobacterium > Photobacterium frigidiphilum. The sequence continues at coordinate 266,552 of NZ_PYMJ01000005.1, forward strand.
GGTTCTTCAAAGCGTCCAAGGTGCCCTGTTACTTTAGCCATCTCATAACGTTCAAATAGTTGGTTGTAGACTTTTGATTTAACGTCGTAATTTCGCTGTAAAATTTTCAACTGTTTTTCTAAATCAGCGAATTCCATCCGCTTTTCTGATAGTTCGTTGGTTTGTTCTTTTAATAAGGTGAGTTCTTCGCTTAGTGCTTGTATTTGGCTTTCTGCATGTTGCAGTTTTTCAAATTGACTTAATAATATCGGTTGTTTAGTTGGGTCGTTACTTTGATTACTGTTCGCGATTCGCTGCCACAGTTGATTTATTTCCTGTGGGTTCAACGTTTGTTGCTCATCAACTAGACGGGATCTTTCCTGCTTTAAGCGATTAAGTCGTCGGATCACACCTTTTACGGATGAGTGTTGGTCTGTATAACTCGCGCGTAATATTGCAAGTTCAGCCTCAAATTTGACTATCTCTTGTTCTAAGATGCCAACGATAGGGTTCGTGCTGGCTAGCCTTTGGTAGAGATTCGCTCGCTTACTTTTAGCTTGTAGTAAATTCAGTTCAGTTTCACGGGTTTGATTGGCTAGCTGGCGGTCATTTTGTGCTTTTGCACCTTGTAATTGAGGTAGGTTATTAGCGTTGGCTGCTTTGAATTTCGCCAGCGCACTTTCAGCTAATTCGAGATCCAATTGGGTTGTTTCTAATTGTCGTTGTAAAAAGAGTTCTGAACCATCAACAGATGCTCGTCCTGGAGCGCGTAATTTTTCTTTAAAAACATCAGAGACTTTATTTAAAATCAAAGGAATTTCTGATGGCGTTTGCCAGGTTAGGCTAAGTTGAACAAGATCATTACCAAGTAGCGATAGAGATAAGTTTTTACGCAGTAGGTTAATCATATTATCTGTTTGTAGTAAGTCATCTGGTGGCGCTAGATTTAAATCATGAGTAACATTTTCTAAAATATTTCGGCTATGAATGATGACTTGCAACGCTTTAATGCGTTGTTTTAAGTTGACCGAAATTGAGAGGTCTTCCAAAAATGGATTTAGCAGTGCAGACTCTTGTACTAAAATTGTTGTCTCGGAATAGTATCGCTTAGCTTTAAATAAGCCGCCCGTTGTCATTAGAATAGGCATGATAATGATCGGAATTAAAATTAAATACCGATAGCGCCATAAGGCATGAAGCAAAGGGTAGAGCCGAGCAAACAATAAATGTCGCATATTACTGACTCTGAATTAACAGCGTATCGGCTGCTTGCTGTGGTGCAAACTCCAACCGCATTGGTATATTTTTCATTTGTGATAATTTGTTCACCGCTTTAATACGTTTTTGGCTTTGTAATAAAGCTTTGAATCTATCGTCTAAGTTTGCAGGGCCAACGTATACCGTTAGTTGGTTATAAGGATTATTGTCTAAAAAAACGTTAATTTTTCGTGTTTGTTCTGCTGTTAATGATATTTGTTCTGGGCTAAAAAATAGCTCCAGTTTTTGGCTTGTTTGTGGTGAACTTGCACAACCCCATAAAAATGACGTTAAAATAACGTACCCAATCCATTTCATCTGTCTCTCCTTTTTGTTTACCGCATACAGAAAGGTTTAGCAAAAAAAATGCCTAATGTGAGGTTAACTCGAATATTTCTTTTGTTTTAAGGTAGATGAAATTAATTGGAGTACTTCTTGGGCCCTATTTTCCCAGCTTTCATCTTTCACTTTATCTTGTGCTCTATTCGCATAATGTTGTCGTTCTAATTCTGATAACTGACTTAACTTATCGATTGCTTCAAGCCATTGATTAACAGTTGTTGCAATGGTGACCAGTGGTTGGTATTCCGTTGCGGCAGGAAAGTTGGAGCTAATTACTGGGCATCCAGAAGCGAGATATTCCCTTAGCTTTAAAGGATTACAAGCTTGTATTTGGGGATTATCAACAAAAGGTAAAATGGCAATGGACCAATGCTGTAAATACCCTGGTAGTTGATTGTGAGGACAGGCTGGTAAAAAATGGATATTCGAGAGCTGCTTAAGTTCAAAGGGGTCAACATCTTTTCTACCTACAAGGTAAAAATTCATATGTGGCCGAGATTCTGCTAAACATTTTAGCAGTTTAATATCTAACCAATTGTTAATGCTGCCATAAAATCCAATGCTAGGTTGATCTACACATATTTCAGTAGGCTTCGAGGTCGGTTGTTTAAAGTTATTGATAGCCACACCATGAGGAAGAAGCCAGGTTTTATCTTGTGGAAATTTTTGCTGCAGAGTCGGGCTTGCGGTAAGGATGATATCGGATACTTGAATAAGGCGCTGTTCAGCTTCTACGACATATTGATGGTCAACACCTGCAAGGGCTGAAAAATCATCACCACAATAATAAATGACCAAATCGCTTTCACTTATCTCGAGATAGTCAACTGCTGTAGGTAGGGCAGCCCATATGATTCGATGGTATTTCTTTGGTGGAATTTGTCGTCTTAATAAAAACTGATTTATTTTTAGCATGTTAGCGCTTTTAGCTAAAGGCCATACTAAGGGGTTGATTATTTTTCTTGGCTTTATAGATATTGCTGGTGGTTCATAATTTGTGAGTGCGGTAGTGATTTTTTCATTAATGCGTTTTAAATCTCGCATTGTAAAGTTGGGTTGCCTTAACCCTATGGAGTTTATCCAAGTTACAGAATGATCATGCATTAATACTGAAAGTAAGTGTTGGCTACTTGAAGGGTGGCGCCCCCAATCTTCACCAAATACGAGAAATTCCATAAATATTCCTTAGTTTTTTTTGTACTTCCGTTTTTGCAAATTGCAATTTAAGCCTTAAATTGGGTGAACTCTGCCGTAAAGATTGTCATTGTGTCGATATTGAGTGTGCGGTCGTGACATTACTTGTCAGCCTGTCTAAGGCGATTAATAAGCTAATCAATATATATAACGGCCATGTTGTTCCTTGGGTGAGAAAGGTGCCACTAACACAAAAAGTGATCAGCCCTATCCATAACCCTTCTGCGATAGGTTTCATTTCATGATTGCGTAGGCGGTTTAGTAACCGATAGCTCAGCGTAAAAGTTCCTACAAGTAAGCAAATAAACAAGAGAAAGCCAATAAAGCCAGTTTCACCTAAAATTTGAAACCATGTACTGTGTACAGCATGATTCTTGCCGTCCCAGTGGGGGGAGTAAAAAAAGTAGTTAAAATAAAAATTATCAAGTCCAACGCCTGTCAAAGGGTTTGCGAGTGCCATTCTAAATGCAGCTTCCCATGCAAATAAGCGACCCATTGAAGACTCATCAATCCCTTCTTCTCCTGATCCTCCTGAAGATCGATCGCTTATACCTGCAAATACCACGAGGAGTATTAATCCAATACCACTGATTATTGAGGGAATGACAATTGAGCGGCTGCGTAGCAACATTAAAGTAAAGAAAGCGGAAGTAATACCAAGTAATCCACCTCGGCTTTGAGTGGCTATAATGCCGCTGACCAAAATGATCATAAACAAGGCGGTCATAGTACGCTGTGCTTTGTTGCCTTGAAAAATATTCGTTAATGCAAAAGAAAGAGGGAATAGAAGAGCAAGGGATAAATCATTTGGATCACCCAAGATTGAACCGATATCTCGCCCAATAGTGACGCGAGTACCTTCTACTAACCCAATACCGTTGATCCGATTATATAAAGCAAGAATAGAGAGGCTGACACCACAAAGTATTAATAAAATAGGTATCGGCTTTAATTGTTTTTGTTTAGTCGGTAGCCAGCTAATAGCAAAAACCATAATGATTATTTTAATAAAGCTATTGTTAAATGTTGCGAATGCCTCGGCTCGATTCGTCGCCAACAAACATGAGATGAAGACCCAAAAACTGAATAGTAAAAAAAATGTCTGCAACGAATGCCAATGAATCTCATCTCGTTTTAACCATAGATGGATGCATAACCCTGCAATGCTAAAAGTTGCTAGTAACAATGGAATATGAAATGGCATTAAAACAGGAAAAGCTTCATGTAAGCGAAAGTAAGAAAAAAGAATAAAGAAGACGCATATAGTAAATGAGTGATTGATGATAAATGGAAAAAGAATGATTGCGCAGAGCAATAAGCTATCAGTACCCAACTGAGCCCACGCGACATAAGTTAAGATGCATCCGCCAAACGCTAACCATAATTGATTGCATCGTTTCATCGTGTTTAGGCTCTATATATACATAGTGGTATATGATGGCAAAAGTGGTTTGCTGTTAATGTTGGATATGGGCAATGCTCTTTCCCTCCGAAAGCGCATCGTTGGGATAAGTTCATACTTGTATTCCTTTCTTATAAGCTAAAATATCTTTACTCATTTGAAATACTCTTGATTAAGTTAGTTTCACTTTTATTAGCCATACAATCTTGATGCCAGAATGTAGATGCTCACTACTTAATTTACTGATAGCTCCCTTCGTAAAGATCTTTAAATAATAGTGTTGAAATTGTTCGGATTGGTGCGAGAATGCCATCTTTGGTGGGAAAGCAGTCAGTTGGTTTTCTTTTGTTTTTTTTTACTTGCCAAGAGTTTCTGATTATCTATAATGCAGCCCATCGAAACGGTGAATAGCCGGTTAATCGATGCACGGATAACGAATCATTACAAAGTGCTTGACACGGTAATGCATTTGGATAAAATGTCCGTCCACTTCAAAGAATGGTTGGTGCTAAAGCATTAATTTGATTTTAAGTGTTGTTCTTTAACAATTTGACCATGCAATCTGTGTGGGCACTCGTGAAATTTTAAGTCGAAAGATTTATCAATGAACTGAGTGACCTTAATCATCGCAAGATGACACAGTCAATTTATGCTTCATTTCTTCGCGAGAAGAATGAAACAAGAATATCAGTAAAAATCATTGAGCCGATTCGACGCTTTTTATTAAGTAGAGAATCAACAGAACTTTAATTGAAGAGTTTGATCATGGCTCAGATTGAACGCTGGCGGCAGGCCTAACACATGCAAGTCGAGCGGTAACAGGAATTAGCTTGCTAATTCGCTGACGAGCGGCGGACGGGTGA
>NZ_PYMJ01000050.1 GCF_003025615.1 Photobacterium frigidiphilum
CGACTGCTTTATAAGTTGCTGGGCATCAAACGATGTCTTCGTGGAGGCTTGAGCCTAGTGCAGTGAAAGTTGCACGCTGGGTTCTTAGGGAGACGGCACTTGGCAACAAGTGTCGTCCACCCGACCAAGGTGATTTAGAGTCATTACTCATTCACTGATTCTTAATGAAGGACTGCTTTACTAAAACTTATATAGTATGTAGTAGGTTATGTATCAAAGTGCTAGTGAGTGGGAAAAAGCACATATCTCCAATTACTAAATGACATTGGAGATCTACCCCCTACCTGATAAACAGCTTAACAATGTTGATTACTGGTCGAGCTTCTCTTATTTAAGAACGAGAACAAAGCCGTTCAGAGTCAATAGCAGTAGAAATTGTGGACTAAGTTACGCTCACTTCATCACCATACGGAGATGTTGAAATAATTGATGTAGGGCGGTCAGCGTAAAGTGTTGACCGCCTTTAAGTTTACTAGTTTAGGTACTCATCAGCTTTTGCTTGCCATTTCTTAATGGACTCTTCTTTGTCTTCAAGAGCCTTAAGCAGATCGACAGTTAGGAAGAACCCAACATCGCCACTAGAGCGCCATGTTGCACCCAGTGAGTACTGGTTATCAAAATGAAGCATCGCCCCATGCCCGATGTCATCTGAGCCCGCTCTATCGGAAAAGGTGGAGACCGCTGACATACCACAAGGCACCTTAAATAACTCAACCCCCATAACGCTACATGTTTGCCAACTATTTACCCCCAGCCACTCTACCGTTGCGGCTGCTTTAAATTGACTACCGTCGTCAGCATCGTTGACGTATTCCAGTACAGCCCAAGGACGGATAAAGTGAACTTGGTAACTTGGTGGAGAGACAAAGGTGTCACCTGACAACTCTTTTGACAACCACCAAGCTGTGATCATCTTTTCCCATGGGTACTGATACCGAGCCTCATTGTGGAACTTCGCCCAGCTTGCTTCGGTGGCTACGGCATATTTACCAACCAATGCCGCCGTTCTCTGCTTTATCGTTGCCTTGTATTTGTTAACTGTATCTTCCCAGCTTCTCGCCAACACATCACATGCCGTTGTCTTGGTCGGAGTTCGACCCTGACACTGTAGCACTCTTTCGCATTGCTTAACCGAGTCCGTTTCAATGGTAAATCGGCTCTCTTGCTTTACCCCGTCTCGTTCATAAAGGGTGAACTTAGTGGTGGCTGGGGCATCAAATTGTTGATTGGTATACAAGAACGTTGGGTAATCATCGGGCTTCAACTTACCTGAGATGATGTGCTGCTCCACATACACTTGGGTGAGTTCCGTGATGGTTTTACCATCCTTAGGGACAAAGTACGAATCCAGCTCTTTTGTGGAATCAATGACGGCGGTGCTCCAAGCCTTGTAACCCTCTAGGACAAGATCGGCATCTGTACTTTTTGGAGACGCCAACAACGCATCAAGTTTTTTGGACTCTATTTCGAGATTTGCCCAATGCTTTTCCGCCATCACCTCACTACACTGCGGAACTTTGACTTCAGTGGTCGCAAAAGCGGCACTAGAGAGTAAAAGCAGGGTGGTGGTTAGTATTTGTTTTTTCATGCTCCATCTCCCTCTAAGTAAGGTCATCCAGTTTATTTTTGAAGTCGCGGATCATTTTTATGAACGCCTTAAAATCATCTACATCTTTTAGCCCGTTTTTGGCGTACTCAATGATGTCTTTTGCTTGTTCATTAATACTAGGAATTTTTAACGTGGCTTCCTTTTCCTCTTGAGGACTTGGATTAAACACGGTGGGCATCATTGTCTTTAGAAAGAGGTTACTAACCTTCGGATCTTCAATGTATTGCCCAAGGTCGTGTGGGTTTTTACTGGTGTAAAAATCTTCGGTGCCGATATGGTGATAGAAATGCGTTTGTGGGTCTTCTGGGTTGTCTTTAAACACTTCCCAATTGGGAGGCGATTCAAACGGTCTGGCTTGCCCAACCAGATCATATTGGTGTAGAAGATTAAAGAACTTTAATACGCACCCTGACTCATTCATGGACGGATTCACCATCGATTCCTGCGGATCGATATTGGTGCCGAGGGGATTCCAATCAAAGAACACCTGACTGGTGTTTGCCACCATCCATAGGCTGTTAATTTTATGAACATGCGGATCGAGGTTGCTATCTTTGATGCCATCAAAACCACCTGTAAAGGCTTTGTGCAGCGTATCTTGAACCACCGCTGTACCCATTGAGTGCGCCATGATATGCACTTCTTCATCGCCTTCTAGCGTCTTGGCGATAGAGCGTAACACCCTAGAGCGCACCTGTTCGCAGTGCAACCCCGCGTAGAACAAAACATCTAGCGCGTGCGTGGTGAGAAACTTATCTTCGTTTATCCTCTCCAATTCATCTATCAAAGTAGAACTGAAGTCCGTGCCTTTCAAAATTTCCTTAAGGGTCTTTGCGTTAGTGGCAATAAGTTCTCGCTCGGTCTCGAAAATATCGTCATAACTGACGCCTATCACCTCGACATGATCCTCGAATTTTTCTTCCTTCATAAATGAGTAACGCTTAAGGGCTTCGTTTGCCGCGTCCACAACAGTCTTTTTGATGCTGTCTGCGGTGTGCTCACCGATGCCGTGAACCACTAAAAGAATGGATTTACCCATGCCAACTCCTTGTTATTGTGCGATATCGATCAGAAGCCTAGTTCATGCTCAGAATGTCATTTGCGATTGAGATCGCATTTAAACTCTTTCATAAATGACACTTGATGAAGTTTTGACTACGGTCTTTCTCCCAATAACCGCGACTTTACTGCACGCTCTGCTCGATTGTTATCGATAGATAAATGTAGTGGATTAGCCAATCTGGCCACTCATTTGTATGCACCTATCTATTTTGACTTAGTAGAATTTATCCGAAAGTGTAGAGTTAATCAGAATTCGTAACACAGAAATGTCCAAAAACGTGTCAACGGTGATCGGTTAACACGTTCTTGCCTCAAAGCGTAATGGCGATGAAAGTAGAAACCGTGGAAATGAAAAGCCTTTCTCAGTCACTATACAAACATGTATGTTGGGATATTGAAACGGGCTGACAATGCTCTGATGTGTTGCAGGGTCATTGAACGTTGTCCACTTAAAATCATTGATACGGATGATTTTCCGCCAATCTCAGCTTTGAAATCACTTTGTGTAAGCCCGTTCTGGTCAATGATTAGACGGAGCATTGAGACCGCTGGATTAATGCTGTCAATATGGGCATTAAACGCTTGGAATTCTTAACCTTTACTTTCATATTTGCTCAATAACAGGAAACATTAAGTCAATAAGTGTCTGATTGGTATCGTAGTCTTCGACAAGCGAATCCATAAGCTCAATGAGCTCGTCGTACTGCTTTCTTGAAGTTATGCCATGGATCCAAGGCATAGTGGCCTCAATCTGTCTTGAGACCTCCTGCATTACTTCTACGTTCATAATCCTCATCGTCTACTACCTCTTAATCTTCTTGCTTCGATAACCTGCGGTTAGTGTGGTTCACAATATGTGAACCTGTGGTAATTTTAATCAGAACAATAGAAAGCAGTTCGTAGTGACGCTGATTCTATCGATTTTCTATGATAGAGCGTCGTTATTTGTATCTGAACTGTGGCGAAAATTTGCGAGGTTATTGATTATTTTTCGATAGAGTCATTGACTCAAATCGTTACAAAATGCGCGGCCAAGTGAACTCATGGAGGCTATTCTTATGCCGATAGTAACGGATAGATGCGTTACAGGGTAACCTGCCGGTCTAGAGCTGGATGAATGGTATCGTTGTTTAGCGTGGCATTACGGTACGTAAAAGATCGTTAATAATGCCGCTACATTGTTAGCGGCTTTTTTACGTCTGGAGTTTGTTCCGCCTAAAGTACGTTCTTCCTTATAAACAAGATAAACGATATAAGTTAAGCAAAACACATGAGGGTATGCCTGTTACTCTTGGTTCATGTATAATGTGATCCAAGTTCTGCTGTAAGTGCACCTAGCCTAACAGTTTGTTTATTTTTCATATACCTGAGACGCCAAATGTCATTCTCCAACCTTGGATTAAGCGCCCCGATTTTAAAAGCAGTAGCCGAATTAGGCTACGAGACCCCTACGCCGATTCAAGAGAAGGCGATTCCGGTCATCTTGACGGGTAAAAACCTGATTGCAGCCGCACAGACGGGTACAGGTAAAACGGCTAGTTTTGTACTGCCTTTATTAGAAAAATTCAGTGATATGCCGCCGATACGTGCAAAGCGTATTCGTGCCCTTATTCTTGTACCTACTCGCGAATTGGCGGTACAGGTTGACGCGAACATTACTCAATATAGCAAGCACCTATCTCTGACTTCGTTAGCGATGTACGGTGGTGTTGACTATAAAGATCAAAAGCAGCGTCTGATTGATGGTGTCGATATTCTGGTTGCAACACCAGGGCGACTTCTTGATATGTACACTCAAAGAGCGTTACATTTTGATGAGTTAGAAGTATTGGTTCTGGATGAAGCCGATAGAATGCTCGACATGGGCTTTATCGAAGACATCAATAAAATTCTTGAACGTTTGCCAAAAGAAAGACAAAACCTACTGTTTTCAGCAACATTGTCTGCTCAAGTACGTATTTTAGCGAAAACAGCGGTTGAACGCCCAGTAGAAATATCGGTTTCACCAGACAGTACAACAACGCCAAAAATTGACCAATGGCTTATCACCGTTGATAAAGATAAAAAATCAGCATTGTTGAGCCATATGATTAAAGAAAATGAGTGGAAGCAAGCACTTATTTTCATTCAAACAAAGCATGGTGCCGCTAAGTTAGTTAGCCAGCTTGAAAAACGTGGCATCGCAGCCGAGGCTATTCACGGTGGCAGAAGCCAAGCTGTGCGTGAACAATTATTGAATGATTTTAAATCGGGCGAACTGGGTTTATTGGTTGCGACAGGTATTGCTGCTCGTGGTATCGATATTGATGATCTTACGCGTGTTATTAACTACGACTTGCCAGATCAAGCTGATGATTACGTTCACCGTATTGGTCGTACCGGTCGTGCTGGCGCAACCGGTGAGGCGATCTCGTTTGTATCACGTGATGACTTCAGACACTTATGTGCGATTGAAACTCGTCTAGGTCATTTGATTGTTCGTAAAGAAATTGAAGGCTTTGTTCCTCAAAAAGAAGTGCCTGTTTCTATTTTGAATTACGTGCCAGAAACGAAAATTGCAGCAAGACGTAAGAATTTCAAAAACAAGCAAAATGGTCAAGATAAACCAACGAGCCATGCTATACCGAAAGGTAGACGCTAAAGCGTAAAGCAAGACAGAATACAGATAGCCTGATAAAGCATTAGGGGCTATCGAACGATCCACCAACTCCTCTTTAAGCTGTAAAGCGAAGGGGAGTTGGTGTTTATTCTCCCCCCTAATTCATACCGCGTATTACTTTCACCGTTACTACCTTGCCGATATAGCTAATGTGTAATATTTACCTTACCCCTTAATCGTCTGAATTACTTTATCTGGGAAGCCAAAGTATTTTTGTGCACCATCATGATCGAGTAATAAACAGTTATTTGAGGCTGCAATATAAGACTTGTCGTTAGACCATTTGCTATGCCGTTAACGTTAAAATTTGTTGGTTAACTCTAGCCACTTCTTCTAAAGCTTCATCAAGAAGTTGTACGTCAGGTTTTTCGCCACGTTTGCATAAGTTTTCGATGGTTTCTAGTTGTAATGTGGCTTTTTCTTCACAAAGAGTAAGCAATACGCCTCTAAGGGAATGTATGGTATTAAATAACCCTTCAACATCTTGATTTTCATATTTATTTTGTATTACGCGTATATCATCACCATGTTCTTCACTATAAAGCTCGATAATCATCGAAATCATGTCGGCGTCATCGTCCATAGAGCTACTGAATTCCGTGTAATTTATCATTATTATTTTCCCTTTTCTTTCCCCAGTTGAAACCTAATACTCAAACATAAAATGGTTCGCTAACAATAATGTATGGTCTAGTTTTGACTATATATCAAGACAAAACGACAATTATTGAAAATTCATTATTTGAACGATATTTCATATGTAATACAGCCATTTCATTGACGTTAAGTGTGCGTAATATCACTGTTTTTTATTGATGGTAAAATTACGCTGAATATATTTGCCAAACCATTTTTGTTGTTCTTATGTATATAAAGGAAAGTTTTTTTGTACGCAAATGACGGCAATGAATTAAATGCTGCAATGATATGCATCAATCAAAAGGAGGGTAACCTCAGAGCAACAAAGTGCGGGAGGTGCAGGTGGTGGTCGAGGAGGACAAGCTTGAAACCAAGATGTAGACACGGCAACAACCAGCGAAACGTTTGAGGTTGATGTTGCAGCGGCATCGGGTAGTACGATATGGATTGATATTCCTGATGATAACCATGCCATGCATGATGAAGACGACTCAAAGGGAGACTGGATGCAGGGCGATAACCGCGACCAAGGCGTTGATGCTATGGATGACAGTGCATCGTATGAAAACGATGAACATACAGCTCAACAAGATGATTCTAACGTGATGGACGACAATTACTCATAGTGATGCGTTACTTATGTATAGGTAACTAGACGAGGTTAATTAAAAAACAGCTATACGCTTAACTGTGTGTAGTTGTTTTTGTTTTTTTATTATATGAATGTCTCAATACTTGACGATATGATTATATATTGTTTCTTTATAATTACTTAAGGTATGGTGACATAAATAAAACATTGGATGTGAATATGTTGGCTCGTTTAGGCATTGTTATACAAGCACTATTAGCGACCTCAATATTCTATTTGGGTTACACCATTTATTCATTTACCAGTGCGGTGACGACGGTTGTAGATACCTATCCTCAATTAATGAGCGATTTAAATGAAACAGCAGATAAACTGCAAATAGATCAGTGGCTACTGGTAGCAAAGACGTTTGAAGAAATCACGCCACAGGCATTAACACTTGTCGCTGAGTTGAAAACGACTATAGATGACGTTAATCAAACAGTTGCTTCGGTTGATCAAAAAATCCCATCAGTATTACAAGAAGTTAAAGTAATCAGATCTGAGACAATGCCAGCTGTGATACAAGTTGTCGATACGGTCAGTAACAAAACGATACCGCAAACATTATTGGAGTTAGAAAGCTATCGCAAAGATGTGATTCCAATGGTATTACTTGAGAGTAAAGCGTATCGCCAAAATACAATTCCAGCAGTTTTGAATGAATCTGAACAGTTGCGTAAAGAAGTTCCGGTTGTTGTTGCAAAGGTAGATGAAATCGTTGAAAAAAGTGAACAACTTACACAGCAAGCCACACAAGGAGCAGTGAAAGGGGTGATCTTGTCACCTATAAATATACTTCGTGAAGCAGGAACAGAGCTTAAATCGAAAGTGAATGAGTAGGGCGGCTAGGTTAGATGACTTCTCTTATTCGATTCGTTTACAAATATTGGATTGTTATTACGCTTTTTCTCCTATTTATTATTACGTTTCTTTCGCTCAGCCCACTGCCGAGTTTACCTGATGTTCCGGGTACGGATAAAACACATCATTTCATCGCTTATGCTGCACTTATGTTTGGGGTTGCACTAAGAAAACCGAAAAATTGGCTATTTATTGCAGTTTTTTTTATTTTTTGGAGTGGCGGAATAGAGTTAATACAACCCTATGTTAACCGTTATGGCGAGTGGTTCGATTTAGCTGCTAATGTCGGCGGTCTTATGTGTGGGGCTATTTTAGCGAATATTATTAATCGGTTCTTCCCGCTTACGTCTAACGTGAATAAATAGTATTTGAATAGAAGTATTACCCCCTTGATTTCATATACTTATACTTCTAAAGTATTCAAGCTGTTCTATTGTTAGACGTATTGTATATTTATTATGTTCCCGCTTGCACTGCTAAATATTGACTATTAAACTAATGATTACTCTTATATATCCTTTATCATGAGGATGTTAAAGGATAAATTGCATATTAAATGGTTTGCTAATTACTCTTATGATAAAAAATATCGCGTTATTCCTCAATTTTTCACTCGTACTGCCGTTACAGTAATATAGCCAAGTTATATATTAGCCACTATAAAATAAAAAAGCCTTGTGTAATAACCACTTATTAGAAATGGTCTGAAAAGGCTATTGATTTATTTTACAGCCCTTATTGTGTAGTTGAGAGTGCGTACCAAATGAAGATAAAACATAAATTACTTTGCCTGACTGGATTGTCGGTACTTGCCTTGTTATTAGTGTTAGCGGTAACGAACCTTGCTAATGAACGTATCATGAAAATTGACAAAACGGTGACAGATGTTAAATCGTTAGAGGTTTCACTGCTTACTTTACGTCGAAATGAAAAAGATTTTTTGGCGCGTTTAGATCTGAAATATCAAAAGAAATTTTTGGATAACTATGCTGTTTTTGAAAATAAGGCACAAATGCTGAATGCCGAACTGGATGAGTTATCGGTAAATGTACCGGAATTGAATAACTTAATGCCCAAGATGCAGAACTATAAAACGAGTTATCTTGAGCTGATCCGAAGCTACCAAACTCTTGGTTTAAAGCATTCTGAGGGGCAGTATAAAGCGATGTTCGAACAGTCTGATAGCCTGATAGAGCATGCTGTTCACGAAGGTGCAATCGAGAGTGTTGTTTATTCTCTTATTCTTAAAGCAGAGCTGTTTGCGTTTTCAAATGAGCGTAAATATTTTGATGAGTACCATGATTTATATAAGAAGCTTGGTAGCATTCAAGATATAGAACTTAAAGAAGAGCTTGTTCAGTTCAATCATACATTTAATCAGATGAGTGAGCAGAAGAGGCTGATTGGTTTTGCCCACGATGAAGGTTTACGAGGTCAAATCCGTACAGCATCTCACCATGTTGAAGCTATGTTCTCAGAGCTGGAAACTCAGTTAGAGAATGAGCTTACAGAAGCTAAAAGCCGTGTAATGACCATAATCACAGTCTCTGTTGTGATAGTCGTTATCATGTTAGCTGTGCTGTCATTGTTTATTAGTAACGGTATTCAACGTAGCATCAACAACCTAAGTAATTTGATGTCAGAAATTTCTCGCAGCCATGATTTAACCCGTGTAGCCGATGAGAGCGGTAAAGATGAGTTGGCCGACATGGCGTCTAATTTTAATGGCCTTTTAGCGAGTGTTCGTCAGCTAATTGGCAACGTTCAGTCTACGATCACCGAGTTGGGTGCTGCCTCTGAGCAGCTACAGCAAAATAGTCAGGCGACAGAGTCTGCTCTGGCTCAGCAGCAGTTAGAGACAGATTCGGTAGCAACGGCAGTGACTGAAATGGGAGAAACGGTCAGGGAGATCGCATCCACGACAGAAGGCGCAGCCGCTAATGCTAATCGAAGCAGCCAAGCTGCAGATGCTGGTCTCGCTGAAATCAAATTAACCAAAGTGCATATTACTTCACTGTCTGGTGAGTTAACTAAAACAGGTGATGAAATTATTAGCTTGTCAGAGCTTTCAGTTAATATTGGTACGGTGCTGGAAGTGATCCGTGGCATAGCAGAACAAACCAATCTATTGGCGCTAAATGCAGCTATAGAAGCGGCACGAGCTGGTGAGCAAGGAAGAGGGTTTGCAGTTGTAGCCGATGAAGTTCGTACGCTTGCTTCCCGTACTCAGCAATCAACGGAAGAAATCTCATCTATTATTAGTTCGGTTCAAGAGCAGACAGGGGTTGTTGTTGAGCAAATTGCAAGTTGCCGCACGCAAGGTGAACAGAGTGTTGAGCGAGCTAATAGTGCTGAAATTAAGATTGAACAAATCATGGGTGATATACAGCAGGTATTGGACAATAGCACTCAAATTGCAGCCGCAGTAGAGCAGCAAAGTATTGTGGCTGCCGATATTAGCCAGAATGTGACGTCTATTCGTGATATCACGGAAGAGAATTCAAATGCTGCACATCAGAATTCTCAGGCTGCCAGCGCGATTGCAGATCAAACGAGAGAACTGGATAAAGCCATTGCCAGCTTTAATGTTTAGGTAATGAGATTACCTCGGTAAAGCACCTCAAATATGCAATCATCGGAAAGGTCGCCTCAGGCGGCCTTTTTTGTAACAGGTAGTAAGGTAATTGTTCTTATTAAGCAGTTTAGAGCTCTAATGCCAGAAAATTAACAATGATTTTTTTCTGCTGCTAATTTAGTGCCTTCACACTTCCATTTATACTGTTTGATTTATATTGCATAAAGATACAAATATTGCCGTTGAGTACGCGGAGTAACCTACAATTTCAGTAGGGTATTTTTGAATATCCTCTCGCTTAAAATGAAATGAACTAGAGGTTAATATGAATAATAAATTCGTCCTCTCATGCCTTAGTCTTCTACTCGGAAGCAGCCTGGTCATGGCTGCTGACAAGGAAGCCATAATTATCAGTGCAGAAAGTGCTGGTCCAGCAGTAGTCACGGCAAACGCCACTATCAAAACAGGTGATGGCAAGGTCCTGCGTAAGGGTTCAAACGGCTACACCTGTTACCCTCAACAGGAAATTATCGGTCCGATGTGTAACGAACCAGTCTGGGATGCCCTCATCCAAGCCATGCTGAACAAGAAAGATTTCAAACCCGATAAGATCAGTGTGTCCTACATGCTAGCTGGTGAAGGGAGTGCCATCGGGACTAGTAACAGTGATCCTTATGCCACCAACTCGGGTAACAGCGATGATTGGGTGAAGGAAGGGCCCCACCTGATGATCACTGTCCCCGATCCTGCAATGCTGGAAGGTCTTTCCACTAATCCGGATGATCCGGTATATGTGATGTGGAAAGATACCCCGTATGCACACATTATGGTCAAAATAGGTGTTGATAAATAAAGGATAGGGGTCGGTCTATCGTGGTTTAATCACGGCTCAAGACCCTCCCCTTTATTTGTAACCTTGTTAAAGGTGAATAATCAGATCGGGATTACCATCAGTTTCACCATTAGCAGTCCCATCAGAGTCCGGCTCTCCCATTGTTAACATTAACACCGCGCAAGCATGAGGCGCCGCCATAGAGGTGCCATTTTTGATTGTGGTTCCTCCTCCTCTTTTAAGCGACAGAATACCAACGCCAGGAGCGGCAAATTCAATAGGTGGATTCCCGAAGTTGGAAAATGAGGCAAAATTACCTTCTGTATCTATTGCCGAAATAGTCCAGATATTATCATATTCATTTTTACCAGCACTGGCTGGAGAAGTATTCATCGCATTTTGTGACTCATTACCTGCAGCTAGCGCAAAATAAATATCTTTATCGCCGTAAGTTGATGCATTAACAACAGCATCGTTTAGATCTTGGCTATAACTACCGCCTAAACTTAAGTTTGCGCAATCACCGGGAGACGCATTGGCGGCAACCCAATCAATTCCGGCAATCACTCCTGAGGTACTACCAGAGCCGCGGCTATTCAGTACTTTAACCGGAACAACTGTTGCACCAGCTGCAACACCAACAACATCAATTTCGTTATCGATGGCAGCAATAGTTCCAGCTACATGAGTACCATGACCGTGACCATCATCATATGAACTGTCTTTACGAGAGGTAAATGCACTAAAACCACGAGCGGCGTCTACAGTCAAATCTGGATGGTCCAAATCAATGCCCGTATCTAAAATCCATGCAGTAAGCCCTGTATTATCTATTGGTGGATCTACTGGTAGATAGCCAACTCTGGTTATTCCCCATGGAATAACCTGAGACTCGGTGGTGGTAGAGTCTTTTTTCCCTTTACCCGAAGGCGGACCTGGGTATAGAACCATTAAGGAATCGGGTTCGAAACTAACAATATCATTTTGACCAGCAAAGGCAGCTTTAGCCTTGCCACAATTCATATTTACGGCAAAACCTTTGATAGAGTGTTTGTATATGTGTTTGGCCTGTGCATTAGCAGCGGCGACCATTCCTCTGGCCCGCCCTTTTACATCAAACTTAGAAATGCCATCGTCAAAGCGCACGATACAGGTATTTTTGATTTCAAATAATTGCTGACTGGCAGTATCTGTGGGCTCGGCAGCTTGTGCAGTCAGTGTCATAGTGACAGAGGAACAAGCGATAACTGCAGTTTTAAATATTTTATCCATAAAGTCATCATTCATAATGTGATTATGAACTCCTTATTAATGCGTAATTAAAAAAGTCTTTTAAGTATCGTATAAATTTTCAGGAGCGGTAGGTTATGTAGCAGGTAACCTTAATTAACTTCAGTTGGTTGCGCATTTCTTTGCTTTGGGATGTGAATTTTTTTATGACAATTTTAGACTGGTTCATAACTTAGAGTTAAAGAAAACCGCTCTAAAATGGCTGTGTAGCAAAGTTTCAATATCCAACGGATTTTTGGCATTTTCTCAAATTCATTTTGTAACGATGAGGCCTCACTCGCTGTCAATGGGAGGCTGGTAAATACTTATCATTGAAAAATTCAAATCAAAAATTTCATTAATACTGCTGAATAAAGTCATCATTGGTTGTTTTCGACACAAAACATTTTAATTAATTTTTGCCTTTCTGGAGTTGCCTTTATTTCCTTGTTAATCATCACTTTATGATTTTTGATTGAGTTTTAATATTTGTGAAATTCATTACTGCACGAAACATTTTTTTGACTTCCCTTTGAGAAGATGTAAGTCTATTTTTAATTAAACGTTCAATTAAAAAACATTTGAGTAACATTTATGCCAAAGGTAGGGATGCCAGAAATACGTCGACCTCAGCTTGTTGAGGCGACGATGAGCGTTATTGATGAGGTTGGATTATCGAATGCGAGCGTAGCTTTGATTAGCCGAAAAGCTGGTGTATCTCCAGGGATCATTAATCACTATTTTGGTGGTAAACATGGTTTATTGGAAGAAACCATGCGTACGGTGTTACGTCAGTTATCAGCCACATCAATCGAGCATCTTCGTGTTGTTGACAGTAACGATGTTCCAGCAAGGATCAAGGCGATTGTTGCCGCTAATTTCGATGGTTATCAAGTCGACAGCAAAGTGACTAAGACGTGGTTAGCATTCTGGGCTCAGTCAATGCACGATGGTGATCTACATCGACTCCAGCGTGTTAATGAACGCCGCCTTTTGTCGCACCTTCGATATGAACTAAAGCAAGTTTTACCCGCTGAACAAGCCCTTTTTGTCGCACAGGGAATTGCAGCACTAATCGATGGGATCTGGTTGCGAGGCGCGCTGAACCCTAAAGGGGTTTGCCCCGAAAAAGCACAACAGATCATTTCTGATTATTTGGAAAAGCAACTCGCCCCATACTCAAACTGACACGCAACCTCATAATAAAAAACTAATTATCAAGGCATTTTGATGAAAATGAAGTCCCTTTACATCCATGGTCAAGCAACTGATGTTTCATCGGTCGAAACCTTTATAACCTCTAACCCTGCAACGGGTGAGCAACTGGCTGAAATCGGTCAAGCATCAGCTCAAGATGTTGATCGTGCAATTGCATCAGCACAAGCAGGCTTCAAAGTGTGGTCAGCAATGAGTGGTATTGAACGCGGTCGTATCTTGATGCGGGCGGTGGCCATTCTTCGAGAACGTAATGATGAGCTGGCCTCACTGGAAGTTAAAGATACGGGCAAACCGATCCAAGAAGCGATAGAGGTCGATATTGTTACTGGTACAGATGTTATTGAGTACTACGCAGGACTTGCTGCTGCGATTCAAGGGCAACAACAAGATTTGGGGCATGGTCAGTTTTTCTATACCCGACGTGAACCACTAGGTGTTTGCGCTGGGATTGGGGCGTGGAATTATCCCATTCAGATTGCAATGTGGAAATCGGCTCCGGCATTGGCTGCGGGTAATGCGATGGTGTTTAAGCCTTCAGAAGAAACGCCGTTGTCAGTATTGAAACTAGCCGAGATCTTCACCGAGGCTGGTGTGCCAGATGGCGTTTTTAACGTTGTACAAGGTGATTATCGTGTCGGTCAGATGTTGTCTCGTCACTCAGATATTGCCAAAATTTCGTTCACTGGTGAGTCTGGGACTGGCAAAAAAGTAATGGCTGATGCTGCTGGTACACTCAAAGATATTACGATGGAACTAGGTGGAAAATCACCACTGATTGTGTTTGATGATGCCAAGCTAGATAACGCGGTTTCCGCAGCCATGCTAGCTAATTTTTACACCCAAGGCGAAGTCTGCACCAATGGCACCCGTGTGTTTGTACACGATGCAATTTACGATGATTTCATCGAGCAACTAGCACATCGAACCAACAAATTGGTTATCGGCGACCCTGCCGATATGTCGACCCAAATCGGTGCGCTTATCTCTGGTGAGCATCTGGAAAAAGTACTCGGTTTTATTCAAGCGGGTAAAGAATCTGGTGCGCGGCTTATCTGTGGCGGTGAGCGTGAAACTGGCAACGGTCTCGACAAGGGGTATTTTGTTCAACCGACCATTTTTGCCGATTGTACCGATGATATGCCTCAGGTCCAGGAAGAGATTTTTGGTCCTGTAATGTCGATATTGCGATTTACTGATGAAGATGAAGTGATCGAGCGAGCAAATGCAACGCAGTACGGACTTGCCGCTGGCCTATTTACCCAAAACCTTTCTCGTGCTCATCGTGTTATTGCTCAAATAGAAGCAGGCATTTGCTGGGTGAACACTTGGGGCGGTTCGCCGGCTCAAATGCCAGTGGGAGGCTACAAACAGTCTGGGATTGGCCGTGAAAATGGCATCGACACACTTAACCATTACACCCAGAACAAGAGCGTGATGATTGAACTTGGCGATCTTGAATGTCCTTACGATTAAGTCGTCAGATAGCTACAAGTTCTGGTATCACAAGCAACAGTCGATATCGGTAACAGCAGCAGGCTTTAATCTTATTTGTAGAATCGAAAGGGAAATCAAATGAACACAACGTATGATTACATCATTGTCGGCGCGGGATCCGCTGGCTGTGTGCTGGCCGACCGTTTAAGCGCTTCGGGTGAACATCACATCTTACTGCTTGAAGCGGGGGGAAGTGACAGAAGTATCTTTATTCAAATGCCAACCGCATTGTCATACCCAATGAACAGTGAAAAATATGCATGGCAATTCGAAACACAACCCGAGGCTGGTCTTGATAGCCGCAGCCTACATTGTCCGCGAGGACGTGTACTGGGTGGCAGTTCTTCGATCAACGGTATGGTGTATGTGCGTGGTCATGCTTGCGATTATGATGAGTGGGTAGAGCAGGGTGCTGCAGGCTGGAGTTACCAAGAATGTCTGCCGTATTTTCGTCGTGCTGAATCATGGATTCATGGAGAAGATACCTACCGCGGAGGTGATGGTCCTGTTGGCACCTGCAATGGTAACGATATGGAGCTTAACCCGCTATATCAAGCGTTTATCGATGCTGGTCAACAAGCAGGCTACCCGAAAACTGATGACTATAATGGTTATCAGCAAGAAGGTTTTGGCCCTATGCATATGACCGTTGATAAAGGTGTACGTGCATCTACCTCAAATGCTTATCTTCGCCGCGCTATGAAACGCAGCAACCTGACGGTGAAAAAGGGTGTTGTAACCCGTAAGGTATTGATTGAAAACAAACAGGCGATAGGTGTTGAGATAGAAGTTGGCGGTAAAGTGCAGTCTGTTTATGCGAACACCGAAGTGCTGCTATCAGCGGGTTCAGTCGGTTCTCCGCAACTTCTTCAATTATCGGGCATTGGTCCTAAAGCGGTATTAGAACAAGCAGGCATTGCTGTTAAACATGATTTACCGGGCGTTGGTGAAAATCTGCAAGATCACCTTGAAGTGTATTTCCAATATGCCTGCCACCAACCAATTACCCTGAACAGTAAATTGGGGCTGATTAGTAAAGGTTTGATTGGTACGCGTTGGATATTGCAAAAAGATGGCTTGGGGGCAACTAACCATTTTGAGTCATGCGCATTTATCCGTTCTCGTGCAGGTCTAAAATGGCCAAATATTCAGTATCACTTCTTGCCTGCAGCCATGCGATATGACGGCCAAGCCGCCTTTGATGGACATGGTTTCCAAGTACACGTTGGTCCGAATAAACCGCAAAGCCGTGGTCGTATTTGGGTAACATCAGACGATCCGCATCAAAAGCCGAACATTGAATTCAATTACATCAGTACCGAACAAGATAAACAAGATTGGCGCGATTGTATTCGCCTAACCCGTGAAATCTTGGCTCAGCCAGCCATGGATGATTATCGCGGTGAAGAAATTCAACCCGGTATTGATATTACCAGTGATGAAGCGATGGATGCTTGGGTTCGCCAAAATGTAGAAAGTGCCTACCACCCGTCTTGTACTTGTAAAATGGGATCAGATAATGATCCAATGACAGTGCTGAATAAAGATTGTCAGGTCAGAGGCATCGAGTCTTTACGAGTGATCGATTCTTCAGTATTCCCAACTATCCCTAATGGCAACCTTAATGCTCCAACCATTATGGTCGCCGAAAAAGCAGCCGATGCCATCTTAGGGAATACACCACTTGCACCGTCAAGCGCCCCGACGTGGATCGCACCGCAATGGGAAACAGAACAACGTAATGGTGCCGCTCAACGCCCTACGTTTCCCTAACAAAGAAAATAATTAATTAACTAGCGACCAGACTTGGTTAGGGACGTTTTTACGTTTCCTGCGGGTTACTACAACCTAAAAACTGATAGTTACATTAAAAAACTAATAGTTGCATAAAGCAGCCTTAGCTTAAAAATATGGATAAAAGGAAAAGTCATGAAGACGAATACAGCCATCAAGCACACAATCATAAGCAGTACCGCTTTATTATTAAGTTTCTCTGCATCAACCGCTTTTGCCGCTCAATGCGACACGGTGCGTTTCTCTGATGTAGGTTGGACAGATATTACCGCGACAACGGCGGTTACTAGCGAAGTACTTAAAGGTCTTGGTTACCAAACATCAACGCAGCTGTTGTCTGTACCTGTCACCTATTCTGCAATGGCAAATAAAGATATCGATGTTTTTTTAGGTAACTGGATGCCGACTATGGAAGCAGATATTGCCAAATATCACCAAGATGGTTCAGTTGAAACCGTTCGCGCTAACTTAGAAGGGGCAAAGTACACCCTTGCTGTACCCAAATATGTTTACGATGCCGGTGTACGTAGCTTTGCTGATCTGTCCAAGCATAAGGATGAATTCCGGGGTCGCATTTATGGCATTGAACCGGGTAACGATGGTAATCGCCTGATCCAAGACATGCTCGATCAGAATGCATTTGATCTGAAAAGCTTCCGTTTAGTTGAATCAAGTGAAGCTGGCATGATGTCGCAAGTAAAACGAGCGGTTGACCGCGAACAGTGGATCGCCTTTCTAGGTTGGGCTCCTCATCCAATGAACAGTAACTTTGACATGGTTTATCTAGACGGTGGTGATGACTTTTTTGGTCCTAACTATGGTGGGGCAAGTGTCCACACCAATGTTCGCCAAGGCTATTTGAAAACGTGTTCGAATGTTGGTCAGTTATTGCAAAATCTGAGCTTTAGCCTAGAAATGGAAAGCCAATTGATGGGCAATATTTTAGACGACAAGGCCAAGCCAGATGCTGCAGCAAAAGCGTGGCTAAAAGCCAACCCGCAAATACTAGAAAAATGGCTCGATAAAGTAACTGCTCGTGATGGCAGCAATGCTGATGAAGCCGTGAAGACTTATCTGAATATCTAACATAAAGCCAAATGCTGACTCTGCTGCCGTTGTAATACGTGGCAGCAAGTCGGCGCTATCGTTACATACAGAACGACCTAAAATACCAATACATATACAAATACAATTTAGACCATTAAGGAGTAACAGTGGACTTTATTACAGAGCATAAGATCCCGCTAGGTGAGTGGATGGCAACTTTCGTCGATTGGCTTACCTATAATGCCTCAGGATTTTTTGACTCGCTTTCATACACCCTCGAATCAATGATTATGTTATTGGTCGACTTATTTAAATGGTTTCCGCCTGCGGTTCCCATCGTCATGACTGCTCTTTTGGCATGGTTCCTTCACAGAAGCCTCTCATTAGTTATCTTTGTTGTTGCTGCACTGTTGCTGATCATGAACCTTGGTTACTGGGAAGAAATGATAGAGACTTTTGTTCTGGTATTAAGTGCAACAATGTTTTCGGTATTAGTGGGTGTGCCTATAGGAATTGCCGCGGCACATAGACCTTGGCTGTACACCATCATGCGACCGATACTTGATTTGATGCAGACAATACCGACATTTGTCTACCTTATTCCAACCTTGGTGTTATTTGGCTTAGGTGTTGTTCCAGGCCTTATCTCTACCATTATTTTTGCCATTGCCGCTCCAATTCGCCTGACCTATTTAGGCATTAGCCGAGTACCGGAAGAACTGGTTGAGGCAGGTAGAGCATTCGGAGCCAGCCGAATGAAGTTGTTGTTCAAAGTTGAGCTTCCGGCGGCAATGCCAAACATTATGGCAGGAATAACGCAGTGTATTATGTTGTCATTGTCTATGGTGGTGATTTCAGCACTAGTAGGCGCTGATGGCTTGGGCAAACCAGTGGTTCGCGCCCTAAACACCGTGAACATTTCTCAGGGGTTTGAAGCAGGGCTTGCTATCGTGTTGGTTGCAATTATTTTGGATCGCTTGTGTAAAACGCCAGCAAGTCAGAGCAGAGAGGGATAACCATGAGTGCTATTAGTATTAAAAATCTGGATGTCATCTTTGGTAAGCAAACAGCCAAATCATTAGCGATGTTAGATGATGGCAAAAGCCGTCAGGAAATCATTGATGCTACCGGCGATGTAGTGGGCGTGCATGATGTTAGCCTTGATATCGAAAAGGGGGAAATCTGCGTATTGATGGGCTTATCGGGCTCAGGGAAATCGAGCTTGCTGCGTGCTATTAATGGGTTGAATATTGTCAGTCGCGGCTCTCTTAATATTAAGGATGGCGACGAGCCAATTAACCTTGCTAATTGCGATAAAGCAGCGCTGCGCCACTTGCGTACAAATCGTATTTCGATGGTCTTTCAGAAATTTGCCTTAATGCCTTGGTTGTCAGTGCTAGACAATGCTGCTTTTGGTCTTGAGATGCAGGGTATAAGTAAAACAGAGCGTCGTCGCCGCGCAGAAGAAATGTTGGAAATGGTAGGCTTGGCTGAATGGCAAAATAATTATCCTCACGAGCTATCGGGCGGTATGCAGCAACGAGTAGGCTTGGCGAGAGCATTTACCATGGATAGCGATATCTTGCTGATGGATGAACCATTTTCTGCGCTTGATCCTCTAATTAGAAGTCAGCTTCAGGATGAACTGATCGAGCTGCAGCGTACGCTGAATAAAACCATCGTATTCGTCAGCCATGATTTGGATGAAGCACTGAAGCTGGGTAATAAAATTGCCATTATGGAGTCGGGACGTTTGATCCAGCACGGTAGGCCGGAAGAGATCGTACTTAACCCTAATTCAGAATACGTTGCGGAGTTTGTGGCTCACACGAATCCATTGAATGTGTTATGTGGTCGTTCTTTGATGACAGAGGTAACCGCACTAGAATCGCAGGATAGTAAACTGGTGTTAAGCCAGCATGATGAAACTTATATCGATACTGATCCTCAAGGGCATGTTACTTCGGTTACCCGTCAAGGTAAGGCATTGCCATTGCATGTATGGCAAGCGGGAGACTGCTTTGAGGGGTTGAAACAAGATAGCCTAGTGATAGCTAATCCGGATATATCCATGCGAGAAAGTTTGGAAATCCGCTATCGTACAGGGCAACCTGTTCTGTTGGCCGAAGATGGCCCGTTGATTGGTGTATTAGCAGACAATAATTTCTATCACGCTTTGTTAGGCAAGCATATTTCGCTAGAAACCGAAACCAGCACATAAATATACCAATACCAGCCTTCAATATTACAAAGCGCGGAGTAATACCAATACCATTAATTAGGTGTTTAGATAATTAGTGATATTGGTATAAGCCTTAAAAGCCGTTATTAGAGCTTAGGCTTACTCTGCGTGTCACTTTATTTTTACCGCCTAGCGATGGAAATAATCGCGCTCAACAAAACCCATTTAAAAAATAGACAAACCCCCAAGGAGTTAAAAATTAATGGGAAATACATTTAGTTGTCAAAAAGAGTTGCCGATAATGCCAGTGCCAAGCTTAAAGCAAACTTGTCATAAGCTTATTGAATGGGCTGAGCCGTTATTAACACAAGAAGAACAAACCAGAACAAAAAAAGTGATCGAGCAATTTCTTCTGCCTGACGGAGACGGCGAAAAATTACAAAATGAGCTGATTGAATGGGGGAATAAACATGCACCTTCAAACTGGTCTGCACCTGCTTGGCGAGATATTTACTTGGAATCACGAGGCCCTTTGGCGATCAACAGTAATGTTTTTTATTACTTGAAAAGTAAGCTTAATGAAAAAGATAACTCACAAGCGAATATTGCCACAGCGCTTATTGTCAGCGTTTATAATTTTATCTCTTTGCTTGATAAAAAAGAGCTCACGGTTGATATGCAAAAAGATATGCCGCTTTGCATGAATCAGTACAACAATCTTTTTTCTTCAACAAGAATAGCGCAACAGGGCATGGATGAACTCAAAGTTTCATCGTCCAGAAAGCATATTGTGGTAATGCATAAACAGCGTATATATCAGGTTGATATTCTTGATGAAAAAGGAAATATCAGATCGCCATCAGCGATTGAATCCGATCTCGATTGCATTCTTTCTATTTCAGGGGAAGGGCAAAACGTAGGCGTGCTAACAACAATGCCGCGAGATGCTTGGGCAAAAAGCAGGGCAAATTTGCTTCAGATATCGGTTAATAACAGAGAATCGATGACAATCATTGAAGACGCTGCTTTTGCCTTATGTTTGGATGAAAATATCCCAGAAGAGATAACTGAGGTATCTAAGCAGTTATTGCATGGAGATGGAAAAGATCGTTTTTTCGATAAATCACTGCAATTTATCGTCTTTAAAAATGGTAAAACGGGGATCAATTTCGAGCATACAGGGGTTGATGGTTCCGTTATGCTTCGTTTGGTTGCACATATCTATGACACGATTGATCAGATTTCTTTTGATGATAGGAACGCTCCTGTTGAGGGAAAGGGATCACAGACCTCAACAGTCGAAGACATTAAGTTTGATTTAGATAGTGCACTAATACAGACGATTCGTGCAGCCGTCGATTTGTTTGCTCAACACTCGGCTAATAATCAAATTAGGGTGTTGAATTTCACTCAGTTTGGCAAGAATCAGATCAAGCAATTTGGCGTGAGCCCCGATGCATTCGTTCAGTTGGCGTTACAATTAGCGGAATATAAGCTTTATGGAAAGTGCTACAGTGCTTATGAAGCCGTAATGACCAGAACGTTTCTTGATGGGCGTCTTGATGTTTTGTATACCGTTACGCCTGAGTCGATGGCGTTTATTCACAATATGCGTGACCCTGATTGTAGTACTCAAGCTAAAAAAGATTCACTTATTAAAGCAGCACAAAAACACATCGAAAGGGCGAATGAGTGCAGGTTTGGTCATGGGGTTTACACCCATTTACTCGCGCTTAAATACCGCTATAAAGTCGCTGGCCGTGACATCGGAATTGATACGCTTCCAGAAATATTTACCAACGGAGGATATCAGGCCCTGACTCACAGCGTCGTTTGTACTAGCACCACGTCAGAATATGGCGTTGAATTAGCGGGTTACGGTCCGCTTGTCGATGATGGTTACGGAATTAGATACTTTAAGCGAAATGACTCCATCTGCTTCAATATAACAAGTCGAACCGATATGCAGGACAAACTCGAGTTGATGCGAATTTATATTGAGCAATCGCTGCTTGAAATGGCAGATTTGATGCGAAGCTGATGCATCGTGTTGTACTTAATGGGTAACCTTTTTATGTATGAATAAGCTGTTGTGGTATTCGTCCAACAGCTTTTCCCTATATCTACAAACGATTTTGGATACACTTTCTTTGAGTATCAAATAGGTAGAGTGGCATAACTAACTGTGAGTGCATTTAGAATTGTCTTTCTAGAGAGTCGCTCCTTTTAATACCCATTTGGATTATCAATTATGTAGACCCATCCACCGTTTTGGTACTGCATAACTTCCAGCGCAGTACCGCTAATCTTACTATTAGCGACTTTCCAATCAGAACGGATTAAAGCAATGTTGCCATTAATATGAATAGACTTAGATAATGTCAACATTTCACTGTCAAAACTTAAGTATGGCTTTAATGCTTTAGCGATTTCGTCCTGTCCAATAGCTGTATTGCCCTCTACATCAAGAATGTATTTGGCATTTTTAGCAAATAAGGTTTTTAGTCCTTCAAGATTTTTGCCTTGAAAGTATTGAGCGAAAAGAGAATGAAGCTCATCAGGTGATTGTGGTTTTGGATAATTAACAGCTTCATTGGCATTTGCGTTAAAAATAAAAATGGATATTGAAATTAGTAGTATCTTGATTGTATTCATCTTTCATTCCTTAAATGTATTAAGCGATGAAGTTACGATACTGAAATTACTGCCTTTTTACTATTAGTTACCAGAAGGTAACTAATTACCTTTTAGTTAGTAGGGCGTTTTTAATAAGTAAATGATACCTTAGAAAACTAAAATGTAGAGGAGAGTAAAATGCGACATGTCACTGCACCTGAAGGGTACTGCAATGTTGATAAATATTTATCGTTGATATCGACGAAATGGACTGCACATATTGTCTTTTTACTTAATCAGAAAGAAGTGATGAGATTTGGACAAATACAAAAAGAATTAGCATTAGTATCCAGTAAAGTTCTCAGCTCAAGGTTGAAATTGTTGGAAGCAGAACAATTTATCTGGAGAGAGCAGCAAGAAACGATCCCAGTAACGGTCAATTATGGTTTAACCTTAAAAGGAAAAGAGTTAGCGGTGATCGTTAATCAGATAATTGCTAAGTCTGATTCTTGGAATAAAAGTACTAATAATGATAACAGTATGTAATCAATGAGCTCTGTAATAGTATTATTTTTACTGTAGTCCTATGAATGCCTGAATTAATGAAAATATAGTTATATAATTGTTAAATAAAGATAGCAATGGGAAAGGTTAAATTTTAAATAGATTCAGTTTATTTTTTAATTAAATGCGAGTGTTAAATTGTCAATATTACATTGATAAATTGAGCCATACGGAATGTTTGAATTATTCTTTATTTTTCAATGTCTTGTGCTTTTTGTTTCATTTTTAATGTGTATTTATTCTACCTTACGTTCGTTAGTGTAATCACACTATTTATTCAGTTCCCGCTGTAGACTACGCCCGTATTATATTTATCGATTATTTCCACCATGAATAACCCCAATGATGGTACTTGCTGCCAGTTTTTTATCGCTAACAGCCTTACCACTACTCGTTTAATACGGGTTTATTTATATCGAAATCATTCGCAGGACTGTATTTAAGGGATTGTATGTTATCTATTATTATAGCGTTGATCGTGACGGCTTTTGTCGCGACATTTGTTTTAAAAGGGTATAAAGCTCAAGCCATTTTGATGGCTGGTGGTATTGTGTTAATGGTCGCAGCCATGTTAATAGGGCAGGGCTTACCTTTGCCTGAAAGTGCTTCGACAGGATCGCAGTGGCTCGATGTTTTCCAATTTATTAAAAATACCTTTTCGAGCCAAAGTGCAGGCCTTGGTTTAAAGATCATGGCTATCGCTGGTTTCGCATTCTATATGCATGAAATCGGAGCATCAGAAGCATTAGTTCGCGTATTAACCCGTCCATTGGCACGTATTAAACACATGCCGTATTTATTTATGGCCATGTGTTTTGTGATTGGTGAATTTCTGTCGATTTTTATTACCAGCGCCTCCGGTTTGGGGGTGCTGTTAATGGTGACGTTATACCCGTTAATGCGCAGCGTGGGTTTAAGTCGTTTATCGGCATGTGCGCCGATTGCAACGGCAGTGGCGGTAGAAATGGGTCCTGGCCAAGGTAACGTGAATTTTGCAGCTGAAATTATTGGCATCGATGTTGTTGATTACGTCGTGCAATACCAAATGGTGGTAGCGACAGCGGCGTTACTTGTGATTGCTGTGCTGCATATTGTGGTACAGAAGTATTTTGATGTACAAAGTGGCCATATTGCCAGCGAGCACCGTCACTTGAATGAACAATTAGAAACGCACGAAAAGCAATATGAGGGAAATGCACCGGCACCAACAATTTATGCCATTTTACCCGTTATACCCTTGGTATTAATTTTTACGTTCAGCAAGTTAATGATCAGTAGCATTAAAATGGACGTGACCACAGCAATGCTGGTATCGATTGTACTGACTCTTGGTTTTGAATTTGTTCGCCGTGATAATGCTAAAGCGGTTGTCGATTCCATCCAAATCTTCTTTGATGGTATGGGACGTCAGTTTGCGAATGTGGTGACATTTATCGTCGCAGGTCAAACCTTTGCACAAGGTTTGAAAACCATCGGTGCGATTGATGTGATCGTGAATGCGGCTGAATCAGCAGGTTTTGGTCCGATACTGATGACTATCGTGATGGTGGCAATCATTATGGTATCTGCAATTTTAATGGGGTCGGGTAACGCTGCATTTTTCTCGTTTGCCAATTTAGTGCCAGAGATTGCAGGTAAGATGGGTATTGCCCCTGTAATGATGTTGCTACCGATGCAGTTTGTTGCTGGTATGAGCCGTAATATTTCACCGATTGCCCCTAATATGGTGGCGATTGCTGGGGTGGCAGATGTGTCACCGTTTGAGTTGGCGAAACGGACAACTGTTCCTATGCTTGGTGGTATTTTGATTTCGGTGTTTGTGAGCATAACCAGCTTCTAATGCCCTCGAATCACAAGTAGATGATTTTATTGTAGGAAAGTACAACGCTAATTTTTAGATACAAAAAAGGCCACTGAAAAGTGGCCTTTTTTGTTGACACTCAGTAGGTGGCTATTCTGATTACTTTTTATAAGCATCCACTGTCCAGCTTTTCATATTTAACTTGGGTATCTTTATAAAGATGTATAAATTTTAAATAAAAAAAACGGGATAGCACCTTTAGAGCATCCCGTCATTTTACTTAAAGCTGGTGATTAATCAGATTAATACATTAAGCAACAACACTTACAGCATTGCCCCATTTCTTAAGAATCACAGAAATTGGGACTATAGGGCCCATCATATTCATCCGCATTGGTTCACCACCTAAACCATAATGCAGCTCTGAAGAATCAGATGATGAGTAATGGTACTTATAATTAAACTTATCTGTTGCTAAATGCAGTAAATCAAAATCTTTACGATGACACGAAATATATGCACGCCAATACATCGCATCAATAATTTCATCAGGGCTTTCTGCCCGTATAATAAAACGCCAACTGCCATCTTCCCCAAAAAAATCGAGTGGGAATATTTTTTTTATTTTTCTTTTATTCAAAAAACTAACCTATCCATTGTGCAATGTTTACAACTAACTTCTTTCTGTATGAAATATAGTCGGAAAACACGAAGGAATGATGAATTATGCAAGGATTTGAGCAAAATGAAAGAGATTGATTAAAAATTAGGGAAATCAGATAAAAATAGGAGGGAAATCGCATTTTCTGTAGATGTAATCTGACGGATGATATCACAAAAAAAATCGTATTATTAGACTTGTTAAAAAAGTTTCTGGCTCTATAATACTGAAAACCGGAGCGTCTGCCAACGCTCCGGTTTTTTTGTGCCTGCTCATAAGACGAAAACGATTACCTGCCAGTAAACGCTTCGCAGAGCAATATTCGATAAGATTAAGGAATTACCATGCGTATCGAACAAGACTTGAAGTTAGGTTTTAAAGATGTACTGTTTCGTCCAAAACGTTCAACGTTAAAAAGCCGTTCTCAAGTTGAATTAACCCGCGATTTTACATTCAAACATAGTGGTCGTCAATGGTCTGGTGTACCAATCATTGCTGCTAATATGGATTCAGTGGGTAGCTTTGAAATGGCGGCATCACTTTCTAAGCATAACGTGATGACTGCAATCCACAAACACTACACTGTAGATGATTGGGCTGGTTTCGTTAAAAATAATGATGCTGCCGTACTTAATAACGCAATGGTTTCAACAGGTACTTCTGAAGCTGACTTTCAAAAAACGAAAGACATCATGGCGTTAACTGAAGACCTAATCTTTATCTGTATTGATATTGCTAACGGTTACTCAGAGCACCTTGTAGAGTACGTACAAAAAGTACGTGCTGAATTCCCTACTAAAGTAATCAGTGCGGGTAATGTTGTAACTGGCGATATGGTTGAAGAGCTCATCCTTGCTGGTGCAGACATTGTTAAAGTGGGTATTGGCCCAGGCTCTGTTTGTACGACACGAGTTAAAACAGGTGTTGGTTACCCTCAGCTTTCTGCAATCATCGAATGTGCTGACGCAGCACACGGCCTAGGCGGTCGTATTATTGGTGACGGCGGTTGTTCTTGTGCAGGTGACGTATCTAAAGCATTCGGCGGCGGTGCTGATTTCGTAATGCTTGGCGGTATGCTTGCGGGTCATGAAGAAAGCAACGGCGAAGTTATTGAGAAAGATGGCGAAATGTTCATGAAATTCTACGGAATGTCTTCTGAGTCAGCTATGGCTAAGCATTCAGGTGGTGTGGCTAAGTACCGTGCAGCTGAAGGTAAAACCGTGCTATTGCCTTTCCGTGGCCCCGTTGAAAATACTATCCAAGATATCATGGGTGGCATCCGCTCAACTTGTACGTACGTTGGTGCAGCGCAACTTAAAGAGCTAACAAAACGCGCGACATTCATCCGTGTACAAGAGCAAGAAAACAACGTTTACGGTAAAGAATAAACTCGATATTGCCTCTTTTAATGTTGAAACAACCATAACTTGATATTGCTTCTTTCGGTACCATACTTTTGTAAGTTTACGACATATGGTGAAAGAGGCAATATTTATGGCTATCATTCCTACCCCCTCCTCAATGGTGCTAGATGCACTTGAAAGTGCCTTCACCAGCCCTGCTCGTAACTTGACGAAATCACGTGGTAAAAATATTCGGCGCTTTGCCAGTGCAAAAATGGGACAAAGAGTATCAGTTGAATCGACATGCATTTGATAAAACACCGGTGGCAATAGCTGTAACCAATGAAGTGCCAACGATACGAAGCATAACCATCTTCTTGAAGACATTGAGGGCAACATTGAATGGTTGAGTGAAGTAAGGATCTAGGTATCACTTCTGCGCCTCTAATTAATGCTGTTGCAGAAGGCGAGTATTTGATTGGCGTTCTATTAATCGCCAATTCTAGAAGTTATGTTGGCTCATTGAACGTCATTTGACTGAATTTATGCAGTGCTGATGTTCGCAACTCGAATGAGGAAGCTTCAAGAGGCACTATCGTGAAAACCACCTCCAATGGAGGTGGTTTTTGTTGAAACACTAGACAGCGGTATTGTGGGCGGGTTATCTGCCCACAGGTTTGAGTCGCAAACAGATCTGAAGGTTCTTGGGTCGCATGGTAATGGCATACTCCTCCACTACTGGCGGGCTCTCCGGCTGAGAGATGTCAAATTGCTGGCATAGCATGGCGATGACCATTTTTGTTTCCATAAAAGCCAGTGTTTCACCGGGGCAGTGGCGCGCACCACCGCCAAAGGG
>NZ_PYMJ01000051.1 GCF_003025615.1 Photobacterium frigidiphilum
CCAACATGGATTACCTGAAAAAGGTGGTGATTGATGGAAGCCATTCCAACGCATTAGCACTGCACAATATCAACGTTGAGCTTTGGCATAGTGGGCACATGCTGAGCCTTATTGAGGTCCTTTCAATTAAGTATCTGAACAATATTGTTGAGCAAAGCCACCGCAGAGTGAAAGGTAAAATGAACCAGGCACTTGGCTGGAAATCTGACGAGGGAGCAAAGGCCACATTAGCTGGTATAGAATTGTGGTCGATGATTAAAAATGGACAGCTCGACAACCCTGAAGGCTTATCTGTTTGGGAGCAGTTTTACGCGCTAGCAGCCTAATTGTATCTAAAAATCAGTACGCTTGTACTTCTTCATAACTTTGCGACAGAACCGCCTGACGGGACGTTATGGAGGGGATGGTTCATTACATGAAAGCCCTAATATCAGTGATGAATGAATCAATGCAAATTAATAACATTATTACTTCGTAAATCTGACCATATTAATATTTTTCGATAGTGCTGCTTAAATAGCACTAAAGACAGACTAAATAAGGTGAATACCAAAGTAATAATATTACTGCTTTCTTTTACATCTGATGGTGAAACACTAAGTAAAAAACCAATCCCAACACCTAAAAAACATAATAGTTGCAATATTGGGTAGGAGAGATAGAAAAAAGACTTTAAGTTGAATAGAAAATAAAATAATCCTTTTTTTAGCACTACCATAAAAGATTCCTTTTGTTTAAGGCTATAAGTATCGATAATCTATCGCACTAGCTTGCTATATTTTCACTAATAT
This sequence comes from Photobacterium frigidiphilum, assembly GCF_003025615.1. Taxonomy (GTDB): domain Bacteria; phylum Pseudomonadota; class Gammaproteobacteria; order Enterobacterales; family Vibrionaceae; genus Photobacterium; species Photobacterium frigidiphilum. Next base: position 792 of record NZ_PYMJ01000051.1, read on the forward strand.
TTATTAGCCATCTGTGGATATTCTAAATACAATAAAGACTAACAGAAGCCTGAACATTACAGGCCTCTGTTATCAGAGTACAAAGCAATTATTATATAGTATGTGATCTAGCCTTTATTAAGCTGACCTTCTACAAGCACCTGCCAATAATTCACACCCTTCATTAAAATATTGTCATTAAAATCATACAGCGGATTATGCAGTGCCGTACCACCACATTCGCCCTGACCATTACCAACCAAAATATAACACCCCTTCACTTCACGAAGCATGAAAGAGAAGTCTTCACTGATAGTAAAAGGTTCACAACTACCATTCACGTTTTCAGCACCGACTACCTTCTCTGCGGCTTTAATAGCGTGCGCAGTCTCTTCCAGGGTATTAATGGTAGAAAGGAAGCTATTATTGAAATGGTACTTATAATCCACACCTGCCGACATACACTGGCCCGCGACAATACGTTCGATGGATGTTTCAATTTTATGCAGGGCTTCATCAGTAAAACTACGAGTATCACCCGTAATCTTCACCTGAGATGGAATAACATTCACAGTGCCATTAGTGGCAAATTCAGTCACTGAAATAACCGCAGTTTCATTAATCGCACTCAGATTACGCGACACAATCGTCTGCATTGCGGTAACAATCTGCGCACCGACAACAATCGGATCGGTACCCATGTGTGGCATGGCCGCATGACCACCCGTTGCAATGACATCAATTTCAAAGCTGCTTTCACTGGCCATCAACGAACGAGGTCGCGTTAAAAACTGCCCTTCTGGAATACCAGGTAAGTTATGCATGGCATAAATCGCATCCATATTCCAACGCGTGAACAGACCATCTTTAATCATTGCTTTTGCACCAGTACCACGTTCTTCATCCGGCTGAAAAATAAAGTAGACTGTGCCATCAAAGTTTCTATTTTGTGATAACTCGTGTGCGGCTCCAAGAAGCATTGCGCTATGACCGTCATGACCGCAGGCATGCATTGCGCCATCATGAATAGATGCATGAGAGAATGTATTAGCCTCGCAAATGCGTAATGCATCCATATCAGCGCGTAGACCAATAGAGCGATTGCTATCGCCACACTTTAGAATCCCTACAACACCAGTACCACCAATACCGCGATGAACGTCAAGCCCAAACTCTTCTAGTTTGTTGGCAACAAATTCTGATGTTTTATACTCTTCAGTACCAAATTCAGGATGCTTATGTAAGTGACGACGCCAGTCGATAACTTTCTGTTCAATGGTCATTTTTATTCTCCAACAAAATCTGCGCAGTGGTATATTACCACTGCTCATCTATCAATTAAGCTTCTTGAGATTTTAGGGCTTTTTTGTCAGTTTCTTTTGTTTCAAACTTAGTAAATACGTACAGTGCAACAACAATTAGTGACACAACAATTGTTTTACCCAGTACCATTTCCTCGCCAAGTGTCATAACAGCAACTAAGTACCCGACTAACGGCATTAGGTTTAGTGCCATTGTGGCTTTCTCTACACCAATACGTTTGAATGAGTAAAGCTGAACTAGGTAGCTCCCCCCAGAAATACCTGTGCCAAGAAAAATAAGTAAACCAATTAGTAATGGGCTAGATAAAATAATATTAATTTGTGATAAGTCTAAATCCAGAACAAAGACCATCACAATACCCAGCGCTGCAACTGATATATATTGATACAGCATTGACACAACAGAACCATATTTATCTGCAAGGCTTGCACGTAGGTGAGCCGTCCATGCAAGTGCTAACATTGAACAAGTTACATAAACATAGCCAAGTAGAGGTGTACCACCTTCGATGCTATTGGTTGGTCCAACACTCATTGCATAAATACAAACAGCTGATGCAATAAATGCTCCCCACTGAACCTTGTTCATTCTAAAATTCATGAACATCATGCCAAAAAAGACAGTAGCAAATGGCTGCATACCTTGGATCACACCATTCTCTGTTGCACCAATATGGGATAAAGAGAGGAAATTAAAGAGTGAAAATACCCCTTGGCCAACAATTCCACATAATGCAATTCTTAGGTAATCTTTCTTTTCAATTTTTAGAGACTTACCAAGGTCTTTACTGAGACTTTCGCTACGAGACGTAAAGCTATAAACAATCGTTAAACCAATTACAGCGGTTACGTAACGAAAGAAAACAAGGGTCATAGGATCAACAGCCATAGACAGCGGCTTCGAAACAACACCCGTCACTCCCCAAATAATGGCTACAGCAATGGCTGCAGCCCATCCTAAGAACGTTTCTTTTTTCGTTATATTCATAATTATTACCTGTCGGGTACGTTATTCAACTCAAATGAAAAGGCAGCTCCCAATAAGCTGCCTTGAACTGTATTGTTATTATTCGGTTACAGTTTCTAGCTTCGGTTCTTTTTGAGCAAACTTCATAAATAGCATCATAGAAACGACAACCACAGCCATAGCAAGTAAACGCATTGGCGTGACAGCTTCGCCAAGTGCGAAAACAGCTAAAATGAACGATGATAGTGGCATTAGGTTTAATGCCATGCCTGTACCATCAACACCCACTTTTTCCATTGCATAAATATATACAAGGTAACTGGTTCCAGAAATACCTACACCCAGAATAACGATACATAGAATACGTAGTGGTGAGCTGAAGATACCCAGTGCTGACGAGAAGTCTGCGCCAGAGAAAATTAAGTAAACGCCAAAACCAATTGATGCAAAAATAAACTGATGGAACATCGTCGCTACGGAGCCATATTTTTCAGCGAGTTTTGCTCGAGCATATGCTGTGCAAGAGAAGCTTGCAGCACTACCTAGACAAATCAGGTGACCAATGTTGAAGCCATCAGTTTCAGAGCTTGGATCCATAACCAAGATTGCAACACCAATAAACGCACCAACAGCAGCAAGCATTTGCAGTACTGTAAATCGGGCATTATGACGGAAGAATCCAACCGTCAGGATTAAAATAGGGATCAGACCTTGAATCACACCATTTTCAGAAGCGGTGATGTAGTCTAATGACAAGAATGACAGATAACTAAACGCCCCCTGACCGATAATGCCACAGGCTGCAGTCCAAAACACATCACTGCGATTATCCCAATTAAACTTAAAATCCTTCTTTTTCTTCATCTTTCCAGATGCTAAGCCAACATTAAACACGATACCCAAAGTAAGAAATGCCACGGTATATCGAGCCCATACCAAAACTTGTGCATCCATTACTTCAAGAATTGGTGTACCTACAATCCATGGGATACCCCAAAGTAAACCAATGAATATCGCTGCTGCCCAACCTTTAACTGTATTGTTCATGATCTAATCCTTTCCTGTCATCAATTATTGATTCAATAAACGTCCGTAACTTGGACACTGCGCGGCTTTTCCGGTGAGATGCATCGCATGCCAAAACATGGCTGAATTACTGCAAACAACAGGAATATTGAACTTCTCTTCAATTTCTTGGATATGATCAAGTACACGTAAGTTGGTACAAGACATGAAGACCAAATCAGCTCCAGACTCCGGTAAGATTTTATCTAGAGCCTGAAGCATCGATTCTTTCGAAACGGTTGTAATATCGGTATCTTTTTCGATACCCAACGAACCAAGAACTACCACCTCAAAACCAGCATTGGTCAACTGTTGATGTAAAGGGAAATTCACTTCTGTCGGATAAGGTGAGAAAACTGCAATTTTCTTAGCACCCAAATGTTTGAATGCAGCTTGAGCGGCAGTCCAAGGGTTAGTCGCTGGAATATCCCCACGATTTTTAGTCAGCAAATTTGCGATTTTGTCTTCACCAATGATGATAGAAGCAGAAGTACAACCAAATGCCATCACATCCATCGATAAGCCTGTAGCAATTAAATCAGAGGCTTCGCTGATACCTGTTGCAATTTTATCCAAAGCTTCAGGTGTCATTTCACTGCTGTAATAAACACGAGAACTGAATACACCAGCCTGAGTACCGAGCAATTTTGCCCAGTCCATTTCGAGTGAATGATCAGTACTTAGCTGAACCAATCCAATGTGGGTGCGATCAATACGTGAAGCTTGTGTATGGGCAAGGGGGGTTTCAAATTTTTTGAACTCTTCAATCGTTTGCATGATTATGTTCTTTATTATAGTTATATGTTGCCATGTCGAATTCCCTCAACATGGCACAGGGTATTAGGCAGAAATATTTCTTACTTAATCACGATTAATTCAGGCTCGGCACGCTTGCTTAGCCATTCAGCACCATCCTCGGTGATCACAATATTCTCTTCGTGAACCATCGATTTACCTGGCGCATACACCATGCCAGGCTCTAGAGTCATCACCATACCTGGCTTTAAAATCGTGTTATCAGTTGCTGTATTAGACGGACGTTCAGTCAGTTCCATACCCAGGCCATGGCCAAGACGACCAACGTCATTGCCAAGTGCGCCGTTCGCCTCTAATACTCCCCACATCGCGTTATAGATGTCGGTAGTTGTGGCACCTGGACGTGCAGCTTCAAAGCCTTTCGTGGTGGCCTCATAAGTCGCACGGTATGCAGCTTTAGTTTGTTCACTTGCGCTGCCAAATGCCCAGTTACGGTCAAAATCAGAGAAATACCCGTCACGTACTGCACCGGTATCAATGATCAACACATCACCCTCTTCAATAATGCGATCTGTCGGTCCCATAATGATGCTGTCGTAACCATCAGGGCCAGAACCCGCAATGATATACGGACATTCATCAGCACCGTCTAACAGCATGTCGATACGGAACTGCTTACAAATTTCACGTTCTGTCATACCTGAACGGGCGTAGTCAGGAATCTTATTAAAGCCAAGATTAGTAATTCGACAAATTTCACGGGTCTTCTCAATTTCTGCTTGAGATTTAATTTGACGTAGCTCATGCATTGCCAGTGATACATCAACAAAATCTTTTTTAACCATGGTGGTTAGTTTCAAGTAATTGTTAACTGGCATACGTAGATGGGATTCAATACCCAATGTTGCACCCACTCGACCATGGCGACATGGCATTGAATTCAATGCGCTCGCCACTAAGCTGATGCCATCATCTTCAGGGCGAGGCGATGGCCAAGTAATGATGTTTTCAATCCACGTTCCCGCCATACCGCTTGCACCGATTTCAGGGATAACTGCGATTGGCTTTCCTTCAGCTGGCACAATAACAAACCAAGGACGAGTCGGGCTATGCCAGAACTGAGTATGAAAACCTGTGAAATAACGCACATTAGGTTCAGTAGTGAAAATCATCGCGTCCAAATTCATTTCGTGCATCATTTTCTGTGCACGTGCTGTTCTATGTTCAAATTCAGACTGTTCAAAACCACGTTGTAAATAGTTAGTCATTGCGATCTCTTCCTTATCGTTATTACCGTGAAACATCCATCCATAGGGCATATAAGTGAACGGTAGCAGCTGCACAGTTAAATATTGTTTACCTTACAGTTCTGCATCTTACTGACAATTCAGTTAAATAACGTGACCAGAACCACAGTATTAACTTTAGTGACCTGAATGAGGTTTAGTTTGAATATTATTGTGACTAAAATCAACTTTAGTTACATTTAGTGAACTTTGTGATTGCCTGATATCGAATTTTATAGTTTTATAGTTGCACAGAATTGATTTTGAACTTGCCTTTTGAGCTTACAAAGACCACTATAGTTAACAGAATTAGTTAACTATAGTGACCACGATGAAACCAGTAGCATATTTAGCCTTTAATGCAAAGTTTACCGATAAAGACCGAGAGTTCCTGGTAACTTATTTTCGGCTGGCCGACACGATTGCTGACTTCATTGGTCCTCACTGTGAAGTGGTAATCCACTCATTCGAAAGTTTTGAGAAGTCAGTCGTCAAAATAGTGAATGGTCATCATACCGGTCGTACAGTCGGTTCACCGATCACAGATCTGGGACTTAAAATACTCAGTCTGATAGAGAAGACTGGCGAAGTAACACCAAAGAGCTACTTCACCAACAGTAAAGAGGGCTCTTTGCTTAAATCAACAACTTGTGTGTTGGCTGGTGAAAATGGCAAACCGGTTGGCTTGTTCTGTATCAACATGAACTTGTCCCATCCTTTTCCGGAAATAATTAAAACACTCATGCCTGATATGGCGCATTCACATGTCGGCGTTAGCGAGAATTTCAGTTCATCAGCAACAGATGTAATAGAACAAGCAATTAATCATGCTGTACTCGAAATTGACGGGGATGCATCGATCAACCTGAAGGGCCGAAACAAAGCAATTACTAAGTTATTGCTTAAAAACGGCATCTTTGAACTAAAAGAGGCAACTGCGATGGTTTCCAAGCATCTTGGAATCACTCGCCATGCCATTTATAAATATATTCGCGAATTTAAAGCGTAATCATCGACTGAAAGATAAAGAGAAAATAATGAAAACAAAAATCCATACAAATCTTGCACCTGCAGCAATTGGCCCTTATTCACAAGGTTTAGCTTTTAAAGATATGGTATTTACCTCCGGTCAGTTACCGCTAGATCCAAGCACCATGGCATTTGTTGAAGGTGGTATTAAAGAGCAAGCACGTCAATCTCTTGCAAACTTAAAAGCCGTACTTGAAGAAAGTGGTGCTGGTTTAGATACAGTACTGAAAACAACATGTTTCCTTTCTGATATGGAAAACTTTGTCGCTTTCAACGAAGTGTACACTGAAGTATTCGGAACAGACGTTGCGCCAGCACGTTCATGTGTTGAAGCGGCACGTTTACCTAAAGATGCCTTGGTAGAAGTAGAAGCTATTGCTTTTATTAAATAATGAGCCATTAGGCTACTTAGGTAGCCTTATTTTTTAGACCTTTCTTTCTGAGTAAACATCATGCTTAACGTATCTGAAAACAGTTTTTATACTGGCCAAACATCGCCAATCTTTAATAAAAACATAGCTAAACAAGCTCGTGCGTTTCATCGCCAAATAGAAGGCTATAAACCTACACCTTTGGTTTCATTGCCATTATTAGCTGAAAAGCTAGGAGTGAAGTCAATTTTAGTGAAAGATGAATCTCATCGCTTTGGGCTAAATGCTTTTAAAGTACTTGGTGGTTCATACGCACTAGGCCGTTTGTTAGCTGAATACCTTAATATTGATATTGCTGAAATTGATTTAAAAACAGTCTCTTCAAAATTAGACAAGCCACTGGTATTTACAACAGCAACTGCTGGTAATCATGGTACTGGTGTTGCTTGGGCTGCTCGAGAGATGGGTCAGAAAGCGGTTGTTTATATGCCAAAAGGGTCTTCACTCGTCAGCGCAGAGCGTATACGTGGGCTAGGTGCTGAATGCATCGTCACCGATGTAAACTACGATGACACAGTGCGATTGGCTAATAAAACAGCTCAAGAAAATAGCTGGATGCTAGTGCAAGATACCGCTTGGGAAGGTTACGATAAAATTCCAACGTGGATCTCACAGGGTTACATGACAATGGCAGATGAAGCCATTGATCAAGCTGCTGAAATGTCTGAAGGTCAACCAACACATGTGCTTCTTCAAGCTGGTGTAGGTGCAATGGCTGGCGGTATTCTGGGTTACTTAGCTGACAGACTTGGGGCTGATAATTTCAAAACTATCATTGCTGAACCTGCTGTAGCTGATTGTATTTTCCGTTCAGGTACCAGTAAAGATGGCACTATTGTTAATGTATCAGGCGATCTAAATTCAATTATGGCTGGTTTAGCATGTGGTGAGCCTAACCCTGTTACCTGGCCAATTCTGCGTAATTGTAGTGATCTCTTTGTTTCTGTTGACGACAACGTTGCAGCAACAGGCATGCGTATTTTAGGCAACCCTCTAAAGGGTGATCAGGCTATTACCAGTGGTGAATCTGGTGCCATTACTATGGGTTTACTGTACTTGTTGGCTAACCATCCTGAAGGACAAAAAATTGCGCAGAGCATCAGGCTTGATCAAGATGCTGTTGTGATGATTTTCAGTACAGAGGGTGATACCAACGCTGAACGTTACCGTCAGATTGCTTGGGAAGGCATGTTACCACTTTAATCAGAACATAGGCAGCTTACGGCAGCAACTAACGACCTGTTAGTTTTACTGTTCATCATAGACATTAGATAAACAAACGGCACGATAAACATGTCGTGTCGCCTTACTGTTTTTGGGGCTCACACATATATGGACAATGGACTAAAAATAGGAGAGCATAAAAAAGTGTGGGGCAATTAAGCCTACTTATCATGCTACTAATGCAAGTTCAGTCCCCGAAACTTTTTTCAATCCTGGATACCAATGATGGAATAAGGTTTCCAACTCTCCATTTAACACGGTGGTACGGGTCTGAAGCAGATCATGGGCCCCTTGTTGACTCCATTGCATCTGCTGCTTTTTCGCCATTCTCTTGGCTACAACTTCGTTTACTGTCGATTCTACAAAGGCAGTTGAAACCGGCTCTCCATACCGATAACGTTCGCCATAATTGGGGATCATCATCTGGTTGTTATCGATGTAAGTCAGCATCTCTCTTAGAGATTTAACCAGTTTCTTTCGATTTTTATAACTCAGCTTCGGATCATCACAAATATCAATACTCATATTCAGTTTTTCAAGCGCTTCCTCGACATTACCGTGCCACAGATTCCATTTTGTACTTTCCAGTAAGTCGCTAAGCTTTGTGCCAACCGCAGGGTCAGACTGAATAAGCCCTTTTGCATATTGACTTAGTACCGTTAACCGCATGGTGACATGGAACCAGTCGAGTACATGCTCTGCTTCTGGATACATACGGAGCTGCATCGCTCTGAGATTATCGGCACCATCAGATAAGAAAGTGATTTGTTGATTGGCTTGCATTCCCTGAGATGATAACTGCGCCATTATTCTCTTACGTGGATTAACCTCCAATGTCTGAACATAACCAAAACGTTTGGCTTCGACTTGCTCTGAGTAAGACTTCCCTGTGATCACTTCGAAATTACTTTTTCGATCTCTACAATCCCGCACATAACCGCCATCAAACCCCATTATCATCGGTTTTCCTGGTTTTGAGAGTTGGACCCAATCACGAGGACAGCCCTCAAGGTAGGCGGGTTTTTCTGTTAATTCTGCTTCCTGCCGTTTGGCCACTAGGCTCACGTTATTACGAACGGTAGCAGCATTCAGAGTATGCCCGATAGGTAAGATATCCTTTAACCTCTCCACCGTCAGACCATATGACATCAGTGACGCCCACTTAACTTCCAGATATCGAAGTTCTGGGTGGCTCTGCTCTGGAAGCCATTCACTCACAAGGCTGATCGTTTTCGTTGTGCTCTGTTCACAAGCACAGCGATAGAGTCGGGTGCCTGTCATTGGGATCACTCCAAATAGTGTTCTGTATTTTCTGGTTTGATAACCTTTAATGCGCCGTGGTTTACCACAATGCGGGCAGTTTCGATGGTGATGCATATAATGTTTAGCTTGGGCATCCATGATCACCCGTTGGGCTGAACTTAACAGCTGCTTTGAATCATCAATTGATAAGCCAGGCTGTTCATCTGACGAACCTGAATGACGCAGCTCTAGCAAGTCTTCAATATGCGTTGATCCACCGTCCTCTGTGATCATGATTTGTAATGTTATCTGCATCACTATATCTCCCGTTTCAGCGGCTTTGCTTTTGTGCAGTGATCATTTTCCGTAATTTATAGTACGTGGAAACCCCAAGCCCAACATTGTCACAGGCTAGCTTAAGCCGGATCCCTTTAGATTTCAGTTCATCGATCACAGCCACTTTACTGATATCCGCTGCAGGACGCCCCGTTTTCTCCCCCCTGGATTTTTTTGCAGCGATCCCTTCTGCTTGCCGCTCCCGAATTAAGGATCGTTCAAACTGACTGAACGCTGACATCATGTGCAACTGGAGCTCTTGGAGTGGATTATTTTCCGACGCACAAAAATGAATATTTTCTTTCAAAAAAACCAAAGAGGTGCCTTGCTGACGCAGTTGAGTGGTTATGTTACACATATCCATCATATTTCGGCACAAGCGATCAATAGAATGGACAACGAGTGTATCGCCGGTCATCAGTTGAGTCAGCAATTGTTGTAACTTGGGGCGATTGATATCTTTACCGCTGGCGATTTCAATAAATTGCTTACTAACCTGAAAATCAGAGTCATTGATGGCCTGTTCCTGGCGAGCTGGATTTTGATCTGCGGAGCTAACACGAATATAGGCATATATCATTAGTTAAAGGCTCTATAAATATGGTGGAAGTTTATAGAATAGTCTATAAATTAGGCTTTATGGATATTTATAGAGTAAAGCATACAAAGAATACAGGATCACGAAAAAGTGTACCTTTATAGAAATAGGTTTACTGAAGCTATCATGCCAATCCTTGGCTCCAGTTTGGGACTGTCAGATCTCGCTCGTGTAGCTGATGGTTGAATTGATGACGATTAAATCGGACTCGATTCAGCGCTTCAATAAACACCCTAATGTCACCAATAGTTGTTGTCTCGTCCAATTCGGCAATCGCTTGCATCAAATCGAGGGTACGTTCAGTTTCATCATATTTTGTAGCATCTGGCATGCCATGGCCACTAAGACAAAACGGCGTTTTCTTTTTTGAAGGCTCATCGATACGTTCAATCCGAATATCCAGCAACCAATGTCGATAGAAGTTGTACTCGTAAGTAAAGCGATCATGAAGTTCAAATTTAAAGAGCTCAAGCGTGATCAGCCATGGATTATCAGAAAAGCCAATCCCACCGTCATAACTGATCCCATAATCTTCGCCATAGATATGAAAGGAATGGAGATACTCATTATTCCAACCAAAGGCAGATTGAATGATAAAATGAAGCGCGCCTAAAGATGTATCCCCATGGAGCCGGAACCGCCGCCAAACCATAGGACTGATGCCCCGAAGCGCGACTTTAATTGTATAGACTTGCATGATTTTCCTTGGTTAACGCTTTGCTTAGAAAATATCACGACTAAAAATTAAGTTAAGAGTGCCCCACACTTTTTTATGCTCTCCAAATACTGCCAGACACGCCATATAGCACTATTGATTAGGGTTATATTCTCTCTATTTGAGCGATGAAATGCTCCATACCTTGTATTTTTGATTGACTATTTTCAGCGTGAAACGCAAGGTGCACAATCAAGTACTTTACAGCATCATAGGAATCATGAAGGCAAATAGCTTGGTTCCTTATGGCTACATCGCGCACTGTTTAACCTGTTTATGTACAAACCCCGATGATATTGAGTCTATTTACCTTGGAATGTAAAACTCAACGTGTAGTTCCCCCACACGCTTACTCATAACTAAACCTCTATTTAGATCAATTATCCGCATCTATGATTAGCTGCTCCAACTCAATCCTGACCGCTAGGCTTTCAACTTCTTCACAATGGTTGTGATGCTGAACCAGACGGTCCTTATTGGTATTATCATCGACAATAACATCCCGCGCATAAACACGAGGAATTTTTGCTTCAGATTGCGTTGAATAGGTAAAGTTACCGATATTTTCCCTACTATTTAACATATCCTCGATATCCGGTTTTGAATGTTGTTCACCGAGCTCCATAAATTTCTTGATCTCCCCTTCATCAACAGAAGTAGCTAGTTCTTGTGGATGTTTTGACATGCAAGAGGATGGCTTTTTTTGCTTTTTTTGATATTTATTGGTTTGAGGTCGAAAGGGGCGAAAAGAGCAACGGGTAATGCTATAAAGACATTTCTTTTGAACTTGAGAGATGTGCTTTAGTTCTGATAGCGTAGACGTTTGAACGATGTTATTCACTGCTTGCTTGGAAACACCTAAGCGCAGTAACTTAGTACGGTAAATATTAACCAGTATCTTCTCTTCTTTCGTCAAATTTGAACTGGTGCACTTTTTCTCATTATCATTATCATTTTCTTTTTTAGGTATTATTTCATCTGACGAAGAAAGGTATTCAGGGTATTTACACTTTGTTCTCTTATTATCGCTATGTTGGAATCCTAAAGCTTCCAGTTGCCTTTGGAATTCTGTTGTACATGACATGATCAATCCCTCTTCAAGTATAATCAGATACTCATCGATCTACATTTCAATAATATTGAGCCAATGATTACCATCAAACAACAATACAATTTGTACGAAAACAGCCATAACGATGTAATAACACTGAGAGTGTTAATCGTAATAATGCTGTACTTTAAACGATCTAACGTGCCATTCTTTGAGTAACTGAGCCAGAATATCTACACGCCAGGTGCGCAGTTCATCGACTCGACCGTGACGAACGGTGTAACCTATTCGCTCTGCGGGCTTAATGCCTAACAAATGGAATTTGCCCGTGATATGCTTTGATTCTTGCACAACAAACTCATCAATGGCTCCCGCTTCAACCATCCGCTTGAATTCCCCTTCCTTGATTCGATGAAAAACAATAGACATCAACATAACCTCAAAATAGCACTAACATTCCCTCATTATGTTACTATTTTACGCATTATTGGCAGTTATACACGTATTTATTAACCGAAAATGTGGATAAATAACAACCATTAATGGTTATTTGGAGCAGAAATAGAACCATAGTCTATACCTTCCGCCATTACCTGAAGTAACAGACCGAGCCGATAAACCCCAGGATACCGTAAGTACACATAATCCTTCTCAATGGGTGTTAGGCTGTCAATGAGCAATTTAAACGCATCCATATAGTCATACAGTGTTATCAGTAAATGCTCAGAGCCTAACGTGGTATCAGGGAACTGAGACACATGCTTATCAATAATTTGTGCGTATTGCTTCTGCTCTGCTGTTAACTCCATCTTTTCTCGCTTTTATTATTACACTATTTTCTTAGAAAGCTGATGAACGGCTGAACCTAACTCATCCCGCAATTTTCCCAACCGTGTATCGGTTAGGGAACTTGGCCTAGGGCGTCCACTGTATTGGCCTATACTCGCTTGTTGTGAGAGTAAGGTTATTGACGATCCTTTAATACGTGGAACAATGTTAACGTTGCGAATGGGCTCAATGACATACGTTCTTGGAAAACTGTATTGTGATTCAATAATAGAACGAAGTGACAGGTATCCTTTGTGTTCCAGTGCTTTCTCAAACGTCAGATATACTCGTTTTTCGCGTTTTTTAAACACAGAGCCATGATTTACTGCCATTTTTACTTTCTCTTTTATACCACACGCGGGAAGCACGTTTATTTTCACCATCATTAGCCAACATATTGATAGCCGTAAATAAGGGATTCAATTGCCCATTCTTTTTCGGTAAATAGACTGCCATCATCACGGGCCACGGTAAACCCCCCATCCTCTTTACGTTTAGAGACTAAACTCACCGTAATAAAGACACCATCGTTTCCTAGATACGTCCCCATTTCAGGCAACGGAATATTCGATAATGGTTGAGTGTTTAATACATGTAACTTTTCCCTACATTCAATGCCTTTCGAAGTAAGAACGAACGAATTGACACACCGTTTATGTTTATTCATCCGCTGTTGTTTGGCTTTCTTTTTTGCTCTAATGGTTCGCTTATCTTTTGTTGACATAACTACACCATAAGCCACTGTAAATAAACCCTATTATATCAAAAAATCATGTTGTAAACGAAAAAAATACGATAAATCACGTTGAAATTAAGGGCATGGAGACATCGTTATAAGGCACGGATTTTGCCCTTCGCTCTGCCAAAGCTTAGCGCCGCAGGCCTACAGACCTATCGTAAACCTTAATTCTTTCCTGTCGGATGACAAAAAGGTCTTACAGCGTGTTCTAGGGGCTCATAGGGCTGCGATAAGCGATAAACTGATAGATTGCCTCGATGGGGCCCATTCAATGCCGCTATGGTATGAATAAACGACGATGCTGATGAATGGGAGGTACTTAATAGCAGCTTGCTGCGTGTTTTTTCTTCCTTACTATTTATTTTTATATTTATCTTAGTATTTATCTAACTACAGAGTCTTCTAACTTACGCTGGTTATTGGCTGCTTTTATTGCGGCGCTTTCTAGGGGTTATTTCTTGCACTACCTTTACTGTGAATAAGTTCTTCATTCATGTTTTAGCTAAAAGCTTCAAGGAAAAATAGCGTTAGATCACACTAATATTATCAACGAGGAAAGGATAAGAAGGGGAAAAGCCATTCAACAAGGTTCAGACGTGCAGAATCCTCCGCTCACGCGGATACATTAATAACACTATATTGGGACTTGCTGGGGCTGTTGGTAGGCAGAAAACACCGTAGAGGTCGTGTCAGCATAGTCATTGAGTGTGGAGGCATTGAATATTTGCTGAACACCTTCCATTAAGAGACGTCTCGTCACCCAAAAGAACCGTAATCCTTTCTTCTTCTGCCGCTCTCTTGTCGCAATGATCATCTGACAAATGTTGCTATAACGCACGACTTTCAGATCGGAGAAAAAACGCTCGGTAAACTGCTTGAAGGCCGCCGCACTGCGCACGGTACCACTCTTTTGATCGACACACACATTGATGCGTTCAGAATGAAAGTAACCGGCATGGCCTAAGTGCTGAATCGCTTTTTTGAAGCTGTTCGGGGAAATAAACTCACCAAATCGAAGCGCATAGTCTTCTTGTAACTGATCGTAGCTAATCGTTCTCATGCCCGCTTCTGTCGGCACACCGACACGGCCACCAATTAAATCAGTATTAGGTAAGAGACAAGCCAATACTTTAGCAATAAGTGTTCGTGATTGGATGTTGTTAGTCGCATCGCACCACGCACGCAGGGAAGGAAATCTATTCGGGTTCTCGATGTACTCTTCACACCCTTTTAAAATACGGGCAAATTCCTGTGGCAAAGTTTCAACCTCACCATTTCTCAGTAATCGCCTCGCCCGAAAGCCGATAGCAAAGTTCGCCGGTTTATCCTGAGCTTGCAGCTTTTGGTTTTCGCGTTCAACGACATCATGATGCAGCTCGATGAGCACTTGCTTGCGCCGCTTACGCTTTGCACGGTACTCAGCATCATATTCGCCCTTGCTCTGCGTCGCGGAAAGGGAGGGTGACAATGATATCGACGATTCAGCGTATGGCATGACACACCCCACTAACCTGTAATAAAACACTTGAATTATCTGATCGCTGTATTACACTGATTAACAAGAGCTCAGAAATGAATCTCTTGTTAATCAGTGTTTCCCCTGCTTTGATAAGTATCTCGCCAAAGAATGTCTTATCTTGTGCAGGGTTTTCTTTTTTCAGGGTTAACATGACTTAAGCCCTTTGCTTAATTTGTGGTGCATACTCAGCGCGAACAATACCTTCCATCACCTCCAGCGGTATCAATCCAAACTTTTCGATAGCTTGTGTCGCTTTTGCATTATTCGCACTCACATCATTGCGTGAGATACCTGAATGCACACTGCTCATGCCAATTTCTAACACTTTTCTGACGACGGTAAACGCCGTTTTTTTACTCGCCTCAAACTGCTGACGTGTCACACGGGCTTTAAACTGCGCATCCATTAAATCCACCATGAACACATCAAATAACTCAAACAACGCAATAAAACGCCACCCAAAACGGGATTTAATGTAGAGAGGCTTCACCACAGGCTGCCTTGAACGACACACTTGCGTATTTAAACGACGATGACCCTGTTGGATGGGTAGTCCCCCTTCAAGCATCTCTATCGCCACAAAGGCATCATTCAATGCGTTTTCGATATTGATAAGGGCATAATCTGCATACGGATCGTTCTCTACCGCCGCCACTTCCAACACCGACATTTTATGAAAGAACTCAGGCATACTCGCTATACGACGCCCATTACGGTGACTCCCGTTCCACACGTCAAGAGAAGCCGCAGAATGCAGCTCTAGGCTCGCTTCACTGATCAACCCACCCAGTGCTTTCTTGTTATTTTTTGCTGTCATGCTGCTCTCCAGAAATGAGTTCACGCCACATCGCCCCGATACTGACGTTATGTTTATCCGCTAACTGAATCAGATCAACGGCTTGAACGGGCTTCGGTAATTTTTCAAGATCTAACCAAACCGCTTTATATTGCTTGTCTGGTAATGTTCTTCGCCTAAATATACGGCTCACGCCCACATCGTTACGCCAGGCTGCACACAATGATTCATCGTAAACACCTAGAATGTCTTTCATTGCTTTATTCGATGCGCCTCGTGCCAGAAATGCTTTGCATTCATCTGACATTTCAATGTTCCCATCTAACTTTGAAAGCAATGAGTCCATATTGACCACCAAAAATGCGTCCCCTAATCCGATGGCCAAATCTTCAATATCATTTGCAGACAGGGCAGCAAGACGATCGAGCGTATTGTCATCAGACAAGCCAATGGATTGCAAAAGGGGGCGACTCCCAAATTTTGCTAACATGCAAACTTGGTTAAGAAACAAACTATTCGTTTCAATATGATTACTCACCCTCATCGCCCTCCAGTGTCAGTAACGGGTTATTCGTTGGGTAAATCGCAAACAGGGCATCATTCATTTCGACCAAATAACCATGCAGTATTGACTCATCATTCACCCTGACCGTTTGAAAATTACGCACACCGTTTTTCTTGTGTTTATTTAACAATTGAAAACCGTTTTGCACTTTCGCATAGCTTTCACCATCACACCCCACACGGTAGGACTCAACGAACGTTTTGAACGCACAAGGCGATACAATGAACACATGGCCATTGACGATGTGATAGAACGCCAGTTCAGTATTGACGGGATACACGCCCCCCAATAATCCTTGTTCAACCCACGCCCAAAATTGCTCACCAATGTCTTTGGGTGTTAACGTATTGAAATCAGACTTTTCAGCCACGGCTTCAGTCACATTGCCCACTGAGGCAGGTTGTTCCTCCGTTGTTTCAAATCCAGGCATGAAAGCCATGAGATCAAGTGCAACGTTATTCGGTTCTGGAGCAGGATCTATTGCTTGTTCAGGGGAGAGATTTTGTTCTGGAGCAGCTTGCTCTGAGATTGTTTCATTAACAGAATCTGTTTCAGTCTCATCAGGCTCTGTCAGCGTTACTGTGCCAGGCATTTGTTTTAACGTATGTTCAGGTAAAAATGTCGGTAGATGAATACAGATGCAGGTGAAATTCTGACGCCATTCCAGATCGGATAAGACTATTTCACACTGCCAAACGGCTAAGCCTTGCGTATTGGGACGAATAATATTGTGCGTCTGAAGTTCATTAAAGAGTTTGGTGTTCTTAGACGGTACGTTGGTTACGCCTCGCTCTAACAAGGTTGTTCTGAGTTTGTCGGCAATGGGTTTACAGATAAGATACAGGTACTCACCGTCCACAAATCCTTCTGCACCCTTACGGTTTAAAAGAATTTTCTTTTCAGTCAGTAGGTAACGCAGGGTCACAGTGAGTTGCTCGGCAAACGAACTACTGGCCCCTACTCTCGCTTGTTTAGCCGCGAGGTTAACCCCGTCTTTGTTGGCCCCTAAATCTTGCGCGACACTGGCCGCATCGGCCTGACGGACTATTTGCTCAATAACGTTATCAGCATCCTTATGGCCCGATAAATACCCCGTCATTTGGGCAAAGAGTTCAGAGTCGCTCATGATGGCCGTCATCGGATTCTTTGGCACAAGCTGATTGAGTAAGAACGTCCCTAAATGTTGATGGGTTGAATAAGCCCGATCATCTTTGTATTTGAAACGGTAAGGTGCACCTAGCTCCCCAAGAGCGCCATGTGCCGGAGTCCACCATTCACTCTCATCATTCGACGTTTTTATTTCCACCCAAAAATCCACAATTTTGCCGGTGTCGTGGAGCAATGCCGATAAAAATACGCCATATACCCAAATGTATTCACGGTGTAAAACCTCTTCTGGGGGCGTATTGGGCGGAAGGATATAATTACGGCGCAAGCGCATTGCGTAAATAGCGACGTCTAATGAATGCTCTAATAACCCGCGCTTGTATGCGTGATGGTAATTTTCTGATGCAGGAAAGGCCTGCATCCACATGGACAACGCTAGAACTGTGTCAACGACAAACTCTTCCCAAACTTCATAAGGTAATGCGAGTCCGCTGCGTTTTAGGACACGTAACTTATCCTGAATAACGGTATCGTTGCGAAACTGTTCTTTTGTCCATGGGAGAATAAAACCGTCTGCCACAATTGTCTCTTTGAAGGCAACTGTGGCAGGCGGTTTTGTGTTGTTATCGTCGTTTAACCAACGAAAAAATGATGTTATTGGATTTTTCATATCAATTCCCTGATTAAAAGGTACTGTATGGATATACAGACAATTATCTAATAAATATTTATTTTGTCAATTACCTTAATACTTTAGAGGTGTGTCACATTTTCATTTATTGACCCTCCTCGTACAAATCTGGGCGTAACTCGTGCTTAGAGATACCAGTGAGCTCTGAGACTCTCTTCACTTTTGTGGCATCCAAACGGCGGCGACCATTTTCTAAATTTGAGATGGTGCCTTGTTCCATATCTAAAATTTCCCCCAATTCAAGTTGGGTTAGACTATTTTTATATCTGTAATTTTTAAGTTCAATTAACTTTTCAATTCTCATAGAATTATATTATTCCCCTTGGAAATTGTTTGCAATAAAACTCACCGCATAATCTTCATCATAACGTTAAAGTAGTGAATTAATTCATGTGGCAAAACACACTCGAAAAACACATCCGTTTGAGCGATAAAACTCAAGAAGAAATTGCATTTGAATCAGGGGTATCACAAGGCACTATATCTAATATCATCAATCTCAGAAAAAGTGCGAGTATCGAGACATTAGAAAAGTTATGCCGAACATTACAAATCCCAATGTCAGAACTTTTTCTTCATTACGGTGCAAATTATGATCGTGTAAAATCCCCAAAAAAGGAATTACAAAAAATCATTGAGCAAGCTGATGACAGACATGATGAAGAATTAAAAATACTTCTTCAAATAGCATCAAGAATTTTGCGGTAAAGATAAGAAATCCAACTATTTTCTAACAAAAACAGTTAATTGCCTGTAGTGAATACATTACAGGTACATTTCTCTTTGAGGTGTAATTGTTACGAAGAACAATCAAAGCATCCGTAGTAGGATGAGGGTATAAGACACTCCAATCAGCCAAAACTGAACGCGACACGTTTCATGGAGCCATTTAAGGCATAAGCCGTGTGCTTCACACTGCAAGTCAGTGAGCAACTAATCACTTTATATCTAATCTGTTGAAATATACCACTATAAAAAAACCAAATGCAACTACTAAGAGTTATTTCTGGAATGCGGTGAGTTTTTAAAGAGCAGGTGTAGCGAATGCGGTACATTTTTGTAGCCTATGCATTCAGTTACATCTGGTGTCAATACCTCATAAACTTAATCTCATCATTCATAATGTTATTTAATGTATGTCTCCTATTGAAAAGCGAATTTCTGACATTGTAAAAAATAGCGATTTAAGTCATTCAGAGATAGCTAGAAGAACTGGTATCTCAAGATCTGCTGTTGGCCGTTGGGAAAAAGATGGAGAAATTTCTGTTGATAACTTACCGAAGCTTTGTTCTGTTTTAGGTGTTGATATCCAATATGTGATCTTTGGAGGTTCTTTATCAGAAGAAATATTGCCTTTGCAGTTAAAAATATTAAATGCCATTTTTACGGTTACAGATATTGATAAATTAAAACGAGTTTTTAAGTTACTGACTGATAAGTAATATTTTATACCAGGACAATGTGTGCATGTGTGAAAACTCGAAGAGTTATCCACATGTGCACAAGTTATATAATAATTCTATAATTTCTATATTCTCTATAAGATATATAAAGATCTATAGATCTCTACTTTTAACGCTAAAACAATAGCTTACACGACTTACTATTACTTTATATTGTGCTAGGTGGATCTTTCTATTGTGCCTATAGATCATTTCATTGTGCTTAAAATAACTTAATCTTGTGCTTATTATTATCATTTATTGTGCTAAATATTACTTTTTATTGTGCCGAGGTTTACATTGTTGTGGATATTGTAAATTCGTATATAAAGTATTGTTTTTTGCTTAAGACGTTATGAAAAGTTAAGTCATTAAGGTTTAACTATTACTTCTTATTGTGCTCATTTGTGTTTAAGTATGACTTTTTTTTGTGATATTCGGTTTATCAGAGAGGATTTTCTGAAATGTATCTTTTGTAGTGCTTATTACTACTTATTTTTGTGCTGCATGATTGATTTTTATACAGGCTAGCACAAGAAATAGTAATTTAAGCTTAACTATTACCACTTCACATGCTAAATTTACCTTCGATTATTGTGTAAATATATAAACTATTACCTTTTCTTGTGCAAAGACACAAGAAAAGGTAATAGCAATTAGGAAGCCTCTATGGGTAATGTAATTGCTACAGCTGGTATGAAAGATCTTCATAGTGATTTTTTTAAAAAATCACATCGCTTAGTCTTTTCACAACTTGCATTATCACCTGTAGAACATGATATTTTTGCTCTATTTCTGACAAAATTAAATAAAGAACAATGGCAATCGTTTCTTAACAAAGAAACAATTGATTCGCCACAGTATAATTTTTCAAGTGATGTTCTTTGTGAATGGTTTGGAATTGAGAAGAAGTATCTCTACAGTACACTCCGCGACCCAGCAAGACGACTTAGTGGTAAGTCGATAGGTGTTATGGATGATGTAAAGCGTCGCTTTAAATTTCAGACGCTCTTTAAAGAAGTTAGATATGAAGATGGTGAGCTCACCATCGTTCCTAATGACCTTTTAATTAGTGAATACCTTAGTATTTCACAAGGCCATAGCCAGGTGCCTCATAGGATTTTTCGACAGATTGAAAAGGAACATGCAAAAAGGCTTTATACAATATTGTGTCGCTTTAAAGGTGGTAATAATGTTTTACACCCTCAATCAATTGATGATTTACATGCATTTTTTGGTTTGCTTGATGATAAAGGGAAGTTGCTTAAACGAACCTACGCAGTTACTGGTAACTTAATCAATCGAATAATTAAACCTGCAATTCAAGAAATTGATGAGAAAGAATCGCTAATCAATTTCCAAGTAGATGAAAAAACAGGTAACTACGGGTTTAGCTATCTAAAGAAAGGTCGAAAAATTGTAGCTATCCGTTTTTTATTTAGTTGGCTTGAAAAAACAAATAAAGCTGAAGAAGAGTGTCGAAAAAAATTAGAATTAGAGCTATCTACTTTCGATAAGGCCGTCTTGGTTTACGACTTAGTACAACAATACCAAGAAGGTGAATGCGGTAACCCTACTGTTGAAGAACTTAATAATCTAGTTGCAAATGCTTCGTTGTTAATGGAAAACGGTAAATTACTTGACGCAGAATTTATGATGAAATTTGCAGGGGCAATGAATGAAGCAAAATTATTGTAAATAATGGAAAGTAGTTGTTTGCAAGGATGCCATTGTGATTAGTAAAGGTTGCCACAGATTTAATTATTACATATATATGAACTGCTAGTTGGCAAGGGCTATTCGTAATTTCCGTGAAAGCCTTATGTCACACCACTTAAACGCCATTCAAAAAACTATTCTTGGTTTGTTGAAATAGGACTACAGAGATTGTCACTCACTTAACTGTTCGAACCGCCCAGTACGGGTCCGTATGCTGGGTGGTGTGAGGCCTCGCCCTATCCCGATAATTAACCATTTTATTTTTTGTGGTTAATTAAGTTCAAAAAGACAGAAGTAACGTTAATAAAGAGGCCTAGCTAACACGCTAATTATGTGACACAGAGTACCTATTAAGGGTGAGGGAAGTACAACTTTAGGATCGGGAGCGTGTTGTCGTTAAATATGGTTTTAAGTTATTAATCTGAATCAAAAGTTATTTATTATAGCGAATTTTTATAAATTGATTTCAATCAATAACAGGGTGTTTCAAAATGGTTACATTTTGCTCCGTTCCAACATGAAGCCCAAAATTAGCCTGAATACGATAAATTCAGCTCAAAAGGAATGGAGATAATAATAATGAAAAAGACCCTTTGTACATTAGCAGTAATAGCCAGTATCACAGCCGCTCCCCAAGCTTTAGCGCATAAGAAAGGTGATTTTCTTGTACGTGCAGGTATTGCATCGGTTGTACCTAATGAAAGCAGTGATGATGTGCTTAATTTAGGTGAGTTTAAGATCGACTCAAATACCCAGCTAGGTCTGACGTTTGGTTATATGATCACTGATAACATCAGTTTTGAAGTGCTAGCGGCAACCCCTTTCAAACACAAAGTCTCTTTAGGCTCACTAGGTGAAATCGCAGAAGTAGAGCAGTTGCCACCGACGTTCATGCTGCAGTATTACTTTATGGATAGTGGCAGTAAACTGCGTCCATACGTAGGTGCAGGTATCAACTACACCACGTTCTTTAATGAAGAGTTTAATACTGCTGGTAAAGATGCAGGTCTGAGCGATTTGAAACTGGAAGATTCATGGGGGTTGGCTGCCAATGCAGGTCTTGATTATATGATCAACGATGATTGGTTTGTCGGGGCATCGGTATGGTACGCCGATATTAGCACTGATGTGAAATTCAAAGCGGGGGCTGATGATGTGACTATTAAAACTGATATCGACCCTTGGGTATTTATGATTTCTGGTGGTTATAAGTTTTAAACATCGTTAAACAGGAGAGATCTTTAAAAGTGGCATGTCTGACGTGGCACTTTTTTACTTTTTCTTATGGGCTAGTGAGATCTAAGTCGCACTTTTGGGTTCATACTTGAATTGGATTGGGTGCTCATTGGCAATGAATAAAACAAACTGAATCAGGTAGAGGCCGAAGCCCCTACCCACCCAGCTCTATTTAGGTTCGTAGGCTAAATGTGCCAGAAAGACCGAATCTCCATTTTTGATTTGTAATTCACAAAGTGAATCTCGCACCATCCATGTAAAACCCAGTATCGTTATACAAATAACAATCAGGCCAATTAAGGCGGTTCTTCGTAGCATACATCTTGCCTCTTCGTTAAATAGAGGCTAACATCAGAAGTGTCTAGTTTCATGATAGAGCCTCGTTGGTTAATAAATTAACTTTCGGGGCTTTTGTCTATCTGCCAGTCACAGAAAACCAGTGACTGTTGTTATGCTCCTGACAGACAGCCAAGAGCACCCGCGCTGATTATACATTAACTCACCTATTCCCTATCATTTTTTTGTCATTTAGCTCCAAACTCATAAATTAAGTAAATTTCAGCTATTTGGGCCACATTTTACAATGGGATTGACAGTTTTTTAAATCGTGGATAAATAAACAAAAAAGTCACGTCCGTGGTTTTTTGTGATTACCGAGGGATTTTGTCATTCAAGAGTAGACTATCTAGGTCACTCTTTTTTGTTTTGATGGGCCGTGGCTACTTCAGATTTTGCTTTCCGTAAAGCAATAGTATTCAGGCTCTCCCTGAGCCTGATATTTCTTATCGTCGAATGGCTAATAGAGATACCATGCTCTCTTTTTGACTCGCCTGCCATCTGGTTTGAACTCAGGTAGGGCTTTTCTAAAGTAGTAGCAAGCACTTTGGCCTCAACGTCTTCATCGATTCGGTTGGTATGCCGATATTCAGGTTTATGGATGCGCTTTAATGCTAACGGGCCACCGTCTTGAATCGAAGTCAAGGTTAAGTGTTACAACAACTAAATGTCGTCTTACATGTGGTGAAATTGTGTTGGAGTCTGTTGAATTAGCTGAAATATTGGTTGAGTATCGTCATATACAATTTAGGAAACGGTCATACAGTGATTGCTATCAGCTCGAAATTAAACTTTTAACGTCAACATGTACAAAGGCAACCACCAAGTTGAAAAAGAAACATTCTGCTGAAGTGAAAGCGTTGTTAAGTGGATAAAGTTAATAGACGGAAATGTTATGAAAATAGTTGGTGAACCAACTTGGAACATGATGCGTGAAGAAATCAGATTCTGTTTGCAACGGGATGAAGAGCGCTTTTATTGTGCGGTGTCCCAAATAGCATTGAACGACTATTACAGGACAGAAGATACTCAAGAAGCTGCGTTTATGAATTTTCGCGCTCATACAAATACCGTGGTTACTTTGGCTATGGAGCAGATTGATAATGGGCAAGTTCGCAATGATGGCGTGTATTTCGTTAGCAGTACTCTATTCGGAAGCTGAGGGGGAAACACATGTCTAAAAATGAACAATATTTGAAAGAATTACTAGAAGATATCCGTTTCTTGGTAGAGAACCACTCGGCTGAACGGTCAAGTTTACGCAAGCAACTTGTAACCCTATTAAACCGAGTAGATGAAAAAGGGGAGCAAACTTTTAAAGTTAGCAGTAACTAAAAGGAATATGTCGTCACTGCAATCATAGGCTCGATTTTTAGCAGTATTGCTGAGCAATGCGAACCTATGCCGCTAAAAATGAGAAAACAACTCAACCTTAACGGAAACCGATTTATGACTAACAAACAAAAGGTCAAGGTTTTTGACTGGCTTAACTCAAAGTTGGAAGCTGGTGAGTTAGAATTGCTTTTTAAAGACGATCACTCCGGTGACGGTGATTTTAAGAGTGCCGCGTCACTAGATGAAATTCTAATGATAATGTTAACTAATCAACCAGCTCGATAACCTTGTTTTGGGTGTATTGATTTACAGATAACTAAATGAACTTAACGGAATTCGAAAATGAACATCCATAACGAAAATGCTGATGCAATGAAGCAAGATGTAGAAAACAATCAGGTAAGCGGTCATGAGATAGTTAACTATGTATCACGACTTTTGGTACAGCATTACAAGACTGACCCTGATAACCCGCTCAATTATATTTTTGTAAGAGAGTCAATACTGAGTATTCACGGACAGACTCGACCAAGACATGAGCATCCAGCGTATTACGCAATTGAACTCTTAAAAAAAGCCCAGCAAGACAAGCTACATTTGACAATTGACGTAAATTGTTCGTTCTGTGTATTGCAGTTCGAACTGCCAAGGAAAAATAGAATCGAAAACGGAAAAGAAAGATGTCTCAAACAGAAGAAATTTGTAATCCAGAGTTAGCAGAAGAGTTTATCGCGATAATATTCGCTACGTTATACGAATCAAGGCCTATACGTATTGGCCTTGATGCTCAACAAATTACTGCTATCGACTATGATGTGGAGTTGTTTAACTGGCTTAAAAATGAAGGTTATATAAAAATGGATGGGTTAGTGGGGAACGTGTGGACGTTAGGTAGACCCCAACTTACTTATAAAGCCATTAATAATATGATGTTAGATATGCTGGCTGTAATTGCACGTAAAGATTACCAAGATCGCCGTCGACGCCAAAAAGAAGGCATAGAAAAAGCAAAGAATGAAGGTAAATTCAGAGGGTGGCAGGTTGATTTAAATAAGCACGAGCAAATTTACAAACTGCGCGTAATAAACGGGCTCAATATTGCTGATACAGCTAAGCTCGCTGACGTGTCATAGGATAGCTCAAAGCTACAAAGTCAATGAGCCAGAAGGAAAAACACTTTGGGATGATTCATTACATTATACCCCGTCAAACCGGAGAATTATGGTGAGGTGACTATTTATTGAGCGCCTAGATGCGACAGACCCCGACTCCTTCTACAATACATATTTAGTCAATATATCATTCACTTCAGACAAAAAAGGGATCGTGAAAGCTGAGACTTTATACGCTTAAATAAATATTGAGCCAATCAGCCACCCTGCAATCCCAAATGAAACGACTATTAATAAAAAGCCTATATTTTCTGACAAATCAGAAAGTGTGAAATTAATAAACCAATCTTTCATTTTTATTCGCCAGTCATTGTAGGAAGCTGCACTTTCAAGCGGTCGTTCAATATTTAACGAGACCATATTTCGCTTAATCCATTCAATGTGAATATACGCATCATTGTACCAATGAATAACGCGGTTACTTAACAAATAAGAATCACGTTTATCATCAGCAATAACTTGTTCAAACAAAATTTGTTGTTCGGCCAATGGTGAACAGTTAATCAAGCCTCTTTCGCCACTGCTTAATTCAATATACAAGGTAAAATCTTTTATATATGTGGCTGTGGTTATATGAGCATTCCTCTTAATTCTTTTTATAAATTTCATTTGTATTAGCCTTTCATTTTCGGTTCTGTCGCATCTTGGAATTAGAATGTAGAAACACCTACCTCTAGATACAGTTAGGCTGCTAGCACGTAAAATTCATCCCAAACAGATAAACATTCAGGATTGTCGAGCTGACTATTTTTAATCATCGACCACAGTTCCACGCCAGCGAGTGTGGCTCTTGCACTTTCATCTGATTTCCATCCTAAACATTGGTTCATTTTCCCTTTCACCCTGTGGTGGCTTTGTTCGACGATATTATTCAGATACTTGATTGAAAGGACCTCAATAAGGCTCAGCATGTGCCCACTATGCCAAAGCTCAACGTTGATATTGTGCAGTGCTAATGCGTTGGAATGGCTTCCATCAATCACCACCTTTTTCAGGTAATCCATGTTGG
>NZ_PYMJ01000052.1 GCF_003025615.1 Photobacterium frigidiphilum
TTAACTAGAGAACTGTTCTTAAATGAACAATTGTAGGGCTATCGCCAAGCGGTAAGGCAGCGGCTTTTGATGCCGCCATCCCCTGGTTCGAATCCAGGTAGCCCTGCCACATTTAATTATGTGGCTTGATTACTTCTTTTTAGAAGACAAATAGTTAAGCGGCATAAATAAATGGCTACGTAGCTCAGTTGGTTAGAGCACATCACTCATAATGATGGGGTCACAGGTTCGAATCCCGTCGTAGCCACCATTTTTCTTCTCTTTTTGAGACGATTTATGGTAAAAGTATAAATACGCGGAAGTGGCGGAATTGGTAGACGCACCAGATTTAGGTTCTGGCGCCGCAAGGTGTGAGAGTTCAAGTCTCTCCTTCCGCACCATTTATACTTTGTAACTGTGATTTATCACAGTAATACAGATTGAGCTTTACCAGTTCTTCAATCTGTACAATAAGCTCTAGAGAACACTCAATCGGATTTATTCGAATGAGACAATATGCGGGAATGGCGGAATTGGTAGACGCACCAGATTTAGGTTCTGGCGCCGCAAGGTGTGAGAGTTCAAGTCTCTCTTTCCGCACCATTTCTCTAAAGACTTATTAAAAAGATACACCTGTAGGGCTATCGCCAAGCGGTAAGGCAGCGGCTTTTGATGCCGCCATCCCCTGGTTCGAATCCAGGTAGCCCTGCCACATTTTATTATGTGGCTTGATTACTTCTTTCTAAGAAGCTAAATAATTAAGCGATGTAAGCCCGTTAAGAGCAAATTAGATATGCGGAAGTGGCGGAATTGGTAGACGCACCAGATTTAGGTTCTGGCGCCGCAAGGTGTGAGAGTTCAAGTCTCTCCTTCCGCACCATTATTCTTTCTGATGAAAGAAATGAGAAACCCATCTTTTGGTGGGTTTTCTTATGTCTGCAGTATAATAAATACTGTAGCAATAAAGATTTTACAACCTACAAAATGATCGTATCTCTCTGGTTGTTAAGCCGAATGATTTTAATATCATTCGGCTTTTTCTTTATCTACTGATTACTTATCGACAAGCACTGATCATATTCCCATCGCATATTTCAACACTTGCTTCTTTAATGGGCCTGTATGCTCTGCTAGCTTCAACCCCACATTCCGAGCCAGCTTCAATGGAAATAATGAATTACTAAAGGTGGTATAGAAGACATCCATCCCCGTTTGCATTAATAAGTTATCAGGGCGACGACGACGCTCGTAAGCTTTTAATACCGATATATTGGCCCACTCTTTACCCGCCTTCTCAATTTCATGTAATAACGTATCAACGTCTTTAAAACCGAGGTTCACACCTTGCCCTGCTAATGGATTAATCGTATGTGCAGCATCACCGAGAAGCACGACATTCGGTTTATAGTAATGTTGAGCATGACGGCGGGTTAACGGGAAACTACCGTGGTTTAATACTTTAAACTCACCCAACTCTTTCGGAAAGTGAGCTTCAACCTCGCTATGTAGTTGTATATCGTCCATTGCGCTTAGTTGCTTGATACGTTTTGGGCTGTCATACCAAACTAAAGAGCCTTGATGGCCAGTAAGCGGTAAAAATGAGCGAGGCCCCCGCGGGGTAAACATTTGCCAGGTGATATCTTGTTGAGGTAACGCCGTTTCAACATTAATTAGCATGCAGTGCTGACGATAATCCCATGCGGTAATACCAATACCTGCTTGCTGACGTACCTGGGAATTAGCCCCATCAGCACCAATCAATAATTTAGCCTGTAGCTGACGACCATTATCCAACTCTACGCAATAACCATCGGTAGTAGAGTGTGAATGTGCCATACGTGCCGGACAAAGTAGGGTTAAATTGGGGTACAAATCAAATTGATGCCATAAACCTAGTTGGATAATACGATTTTCAATAATATACCCAAGGCGATCAAGGTTCATTTCATCAGCATTAAAACGAGTACGACACTCTGGGTGTTCCCATGTTTCTAATCTCTTAAAAGGGCATAAGCGCATTTTCATTATGCTATCCCATGCGCCTAGTCGTGTAAGCAATGCGATAGAGTTAGGGGAAATAGCTGAAACACGTAAGTCCATCGCTTGTTGGGGTTCAAATGGCTCAGGCGCTTTACCTTCAATCACGGCAACGCTTAGTCCTTGTTGTGCAAGCCCTAGCGCAGTTGCAGCACCCACCATGCCTCCACCCGCCACAATGACATCATATTGTTCCATATCCACTTCCATCTCTATGCTTAATGACACTTTCATTTTACCTAATTCTAGCGATGATGCGGTGATTTTTACTACGCTTTCTATGCATTTCTTTACAGCCAATCAAGGTATTACTGGTAAGGTAAAATTTGAATACTCGATGTGATTTGACTACGATGGGGCTAAAAGCAACTAATCATTTGAAATACATTGTCTAGACTAAAACGTCTGATCTACAAAGCACTGGCTTTTATCTTACTTTTTCCTATTGCCTTAGTGGTGATAGGTAAGTTTGTTGACCCGCCAATTTGGGGCTGGAAAATTCATCGTACGCTTTTTCCACCCAGCGATTATCCTTCCCAATCAACCCATCAATGGGTCGAGTTAAGCTCTATATCTAAAAATGCACAACTTGCTGTTATCGCTTCGGAAGATCAAACTTTCCCTCAGCATATTGGTATCGATCTCAATGCGATCCTAATGGTAATAAAACAAAGTGGCGCTGAAGGGCCCAATAGAGGGGCAAGTACCATAACGCAGCAAACAGCCAAGAATGTTTACCTTTTCCCCGCTCATTCCTTTATTCGAAAAGGGGCTGAACTGTATTTTTCCGTGCTAATGGAACTGATCTGGGACAAGAGGCGTATATTAGAAGTGTATCTAAATGTGATTGAGTTTGGCCCAGGCTTATATGGTATTGAAGCCGCAAGTCAAAACTACTTTGCAATTCCAGCCAGTCGGTTATCAGCTCAACAGGCGGCACAGTTAGCAGCAGTGTTACCCAACCCCTATAAGATCAAAGCTAACCCAATGAGCCAGTATGTATACGAGCGTAGCCATTGGATTACGAAACAAATGCGGCAACTTGGGATGGGAACCTTAAATCAACTTTAACGCTATCGTTTCATCTAGGTTATTAAGTACAAAGCAAAAGCTCAATACTAACAAGTAACCTACGGTTCTTTTATCAATGCCTTGTGAAAACCACAATTTATTCGGGGTGGTGATGATCTAGTCAGACCGAGCGTAAAGCAGTACAATACGCGGCTTGCTAACGGGTAGCTGTTATTTGTCAGCGATAAACCTGTAAGAGCAACGTACCCTGCGATGTTGAATGCAATGAATAAACACTACGAGTGAAGAGTTAGACATGCCTAAGAAACTGCTGATTAAAACCTGGGGCTGCCAGATGAACGAATATGATTCATCTAAAATGGCAGATCTTCTCAATGCTGCCAACGGCTTCGAGCTAACAGAAGTCCCAGAAGAAGCAGATGTGCTGCTGCTTAACACCTGTTCTATCCGTGAAAAGGCACAAGAAAAAGTGTTCCACCAGCTAGGTCGCTGGAAGCGCTTAAAAGAGAAGAAGCCTGATCTTGTGATTGGTGTTGGTGGTTGTGTTGCGACACAAGAAGGCGATTCTATTCGCAAACGTGCACCGTATGTGGATGTGATCTTTGGTCCACAAACCCTGCACCGTTTACCACAGATGATCAAAAATTCTCAATCTAATCACGGACCAGTGATGGATATTTCATTTCCAGAGGTTGAGAAGTTCGATAACTTACCAGAACCACGTGCAGACGGAGCGACAGCCTTTGTTTCTATCATGGAAGGGTGTTCTAAGTACTGTACATACTGCGTAGTGCCTTACACGCGTGGAGAAGAAGTTAGTCGTCCGATAGATGATGTTCTTTATGAAGTAGCTCAACTTGCAGAGCAAGGCGTTCGTGAAGTTAATCTATTAGGTCAAAACGTAAATGCTTTCCGTGGTCCAACTCACGATG
Organism: Photobacterium frigidiphilum; assembly: GCF_003025615.1. Classification (GTDB taxonomy): domain Bacteria; phylum Pseudomonadota; class Gammaproteobacteria; order Enterobacterales; family Vibrionaceae; genus Photobacterium; species Photobacterium frigidiphilum. Next base: position 3,981 of record NZ_PYMJ01000052.1, read on the forward strand.
GCGAAATGGCGTCATTCGCAGAATTACTGCGTTTAGTTGCTGCAATTGATGGTATTGACCGTATTCGTTACACCACCAGCCACCCAATCGAATTTACTGACGATATCATTGATGTTTATACCGATACGCCAGAGCTTGTAAACTATTTGCACCTACCAGTACAAAGTGGTTCAGATCGTATTCTAACGATGATGAAGCGCCCTCACACTGTTCTTGAGTACAAATCTAAAATTCGCAAGCTACGTAAAGTGCGTCCAGATATCACAATGAGTTCAGACTTTATCGTTGCGTTCCCTGGTGAAAGCGACCAAGACTTCCAAGATACGATGAAACTGATCCGCGATATTGATTTCGATATTAGCTACAGTTTTGTCTTCTCTCCACGTCCAGGTACGCCAGCAGCTGATTATCCGTGTGATATCCCTGAAAAAGTTAAAAAAGAACGCTTGTATGAACTGCAACAACAGATCAATACTCAAGCTATGCGTCATGCACGCCAAATGTTAAACACCGAGCAGCGTATTCTTGTTGAAGGACCTTCTCGTAAAAACATTATGGAATTACGCGGTCGTACCGAGAACAACCGCATTGTAAATTTTGAAGGCTCTGCTGAGTTAATTGGTCAATTTGTTGATGTAAACATCATCGACGTATTCACTAACTCACTACGTGGCGAATTGGTACGTACTGAAGCAGAAATGGATCTACGTGTTGCCATGACACCGTTAGAAGTCATGGAAAAAGCACGCAAAGAAGATGAATTGGGTGTAGGCGTATATACTCCGTAATAAGACCAGAGTCTAAAGACGAGAATATGACGTCTGTCTGAAATAAAAGTAAGACACATGCCCTGAAAAATATGGTCGCCTGCTATAGTAGGCGACCTCAATGAGAGGCAAACCTTGAGCAAAATCATTACTGTAGAATTTAGTTTAGAACCCGCAAATAACCAAAGACTTGCCAGTATTTGCGGCCCTTTCGACGATAACATCAAACAACTAGAACGTCGCATGGGGGTTGAGATAAACCACCGCAGCAACAGCTTCAGTGTTGTTGGACAAGCTCACACTGCTGAGGCGACAGCCGAAATCATCAAAGATTTATACGTTGATACTGCGCCTGTTCATAACATAATCCCAGATATCGAACCCGATCACATCCACTTAGCCATTAAAGAATCTGGTGTTTTAGAGCAAACAACAAAATCAAGCATTCCCTTTGGCAAAGAAATCCACATTAAAACCAAAAAAGGCGTGATCAAGCCTCGCACACCGAATCAAGCACAATACATCACTAACATGGTGAGTCATGATATTACGTTTGGTGTCGGCCCTGCTGGTACGGGTAAAACTTACCTTGCCGTCGCTGCAGCGGTTGATGCACTAGAGCGTCAAGAGGTTCGCCGTATTCTGCTTACCCGCCCTGCGGTTGAAGCAGGAGAAAAACTCGGCTTCTTGCCTGGCGATCTAAGCCAGAAGGTAGACCCTTACCTACGTCCTCTTTACGATGCCTTATTTGAAATGCTCGGCTTTGAACGCGTAGAGAAATTAATTGAACGAAATGTTATTGAAGTTGCCCCATTAGCATATATGCGTGGACGAACTTTAAATGATGCATTCATTATTTTAGACGAGAGCCAAAATACCACGGTAGAACAAATGAAAATGTTCTTAACCCGTATTGGCTTTAACTCTCGTGCAGTGATCACCGGTGATGTAACTCAAATTGATTTACCTCGTGGTGCTCGTTCTGGTTTGCGTCATGCAATTGAAGTACTCTCAGAAGTAGACGAGATTAGCTTTAACTTCTTCCAAGCGGCTGATGTCGTTCGACACCCAGTGGTTGCACGTATCGTACTCGCTTACGAAGCGTGGGAATCAGAAGATCAGAAACAAAAGAAGCAAGCAGAACAACGTCGCCGTGAAGAGTTTGCGGCAAGCCAAGTAACAGAAGTTGAGAAATAATACCTCATGGCAACATACTTAGATTTACAGTACGCGACAGAAAACCAAGAAGGTCTTCCTTCTGAAGATGAGTTTCAACAATGGTTTGAAGCGGCTGTTACTCTTTTTCAATCCGATGCAGAAATCACTATTCGTATTGTTGATGTAAAAGAAAGCCAGGCGTTAAACCTTGAATATCGTGGTAAAGACAAGCCCACTAACGTGTTGTCTTTCCCCTTTGAAGCACCACCAGGCATAGAGCTCGACCTTCTTGGTGATCTCATCATTTGTCGTCAGGTTGTTGAAATTGAGGCAAAAGAGCAAAATAAACCACTGAATGCTCATTGGGCACATATGGTTGTACATGGCACACTTCATCTGCTAGGTTATGATCATATCGAAGATGAAGAAGCAGAAGAGATGGAGTCTTTAGAGACTGAAATCATCGAAAAAATGGGCTTTGCTGATCCATTTGCTGCTGAAAAAGAATAGGTAATACAGAAAACCGTTATTCGCTTGTTACGATAAGCGAATAACATCTCCGTGGACATGTCCACTTAGCTGACATACTAGCTATTTGCTGAAAGTAAATAATGAACGAAGATAACCCCCAAAATTCTGAAGGTCCGAGTAGAAAGTCCTTCTTTGAACGTATCGGTCAATTGTTCCAAGGCGAACCACAGAACCGAGAAGAACTGGTTGAAGTTTTCCGTGATTCGGAAGAAAACGATCTGATTGACCACGACACCCGCGACATGCTCGAAGGTGTGATGGAAATAGCAGAAATGCGAGTGCGTGACATTATGATTCCACGCTCTCAGATCATCACCATTGAACGTTCTCAGAAGTTAGAAGATCTTATTAATTTGATCGTAGATGCACAACACTCTCGCTACCCTGTCATCAGTGATGATAAGGATCATGTAGAAGGTATTTTACTGGCAAAAGATTTGCTACGTTACCTACTGCCTGAGAGTGAGCCCTTCGACATGGATAAAGTTCTGCGTCCGGCCGTTGTTGTACCGGAAAGCAAGCGTGTCGATCGCCTATTGAAAGAGTTCCGTGAAGAACGCTATCACATGGCGATTGTTGTCGATGAATTTGGCGGCGTCTCTGGTGTTATCACCATCGAAGATATCTTGGAACAAATCGTTGGCGAAATCGAAGATGAATTCGACGACGAAGAAGAACAAGAAATTCGTCAGTTAAGTAAACACACATACGCGGTAAAAGCACTGACTACTATCGATGATTTCAACGATATGTTCCAAACTACATACAGCGATGAAGAAGTCGATACTGTCGGTGGTCTGGTTATGACCAGCTTTGGTCACCTTCCCTCTCGAGGAGAAGTCGTTGAACTCGGTGGCTACTCATTTAAAGTGACTTCTGCCGATAATCGCCGTGTTATACAGTTACAAGTAACTGTACCTAACAAGGCCTATCAACCGACAATCACTTCTTAATAATGACCAAGAAATCATTCTTTTCGTTAGGACGGCTATTATTAGCCGTTCCAGCGGGCGCAATCGCGACCCTCTCCTTCGCTCCCTATAATTATTGGCTGTTAGCACCAGTTTCAATTGCATTACTGTTATGGCTGTTACAAGAGCAAACAGTAAAGCGTTCTGGGTTAATTGGCTTTTTGTGGGGCTTAGGGCTCTTTGGCACAGGCATTAGCTGGGTACACGTTAGTATTGATACTTTCGGTGGTATGCCCAAGATTGCCAGTGTCTTCTTAATGTCGTCACTGATCAGTTACCTCGCTTTATACCCCGCCGCTTTTGGCGCCCTCTTTAACCGTTTTAACCGTGGACGACCGTTCCATCAATTAATGCTCAGTGGCCCTGTTATTTGGTTGCTGCTTGATTGGATGAGAGGTTGGGCATTAACGGGCTTCCCTTGGCTATGGATGGGTTACGGTCAAATAGATAGCCCGCTCGCCTCATTAGCGCCTATCTTAGGCGTTGAAGGGATAACCCTGGCCCTAGTATTAATATCAGGCGCACTTGTCGCCTCAGTAGTTTACCGTAACTGGAAACCGCTGATGGTACCTGTGCTCATCATGGCATTGACGTGGGCTGCAAGTACGGTGAGTTGGGTGGTTCCAGATCCAACGAAAAACCTCGATGTCGCCTTGATTCAAGGTAACGTTCCACAAGAGCTTAAATGGCTGCCTAGTGAACGTTGGCCGACATTAATGAAGTACACTGATCTTACCCGTGAAAATTGGGATGCTGATATCATAGTGTGGCCTGAAGCGGCAATTCCAGCTTTAGAAGCACATCTTCCAACGTTCTTACAGAACCTCGACAGTGCAGCCCGCAATAACAACAGTACGGTTATTACGGGAGTGTTAGATCAAAAAGAAGATGGGCAATATTTCAATAATATTCTCACACTGGGTAAGAATGCATATGGACCTTATCAATACGATAAGGCCACTCGTTATAGCAAGCATCACTTATTACCATTTGGTGAATTTGTACCATTTGGCGATTTATTGCGTCCTATCGCACCTTTGTTCAACTTACCGATGTCTTCGTTCAGTCGTGGTGATTTAGTTCAACCGAATTTGGAAGCCAACGGCTACTCAATAGCACCAGCACTGTGTTACGAAGTCGCATTCAGTGAACAAGTTCGAAAAAATGTGAATATCGATACCGAGTTGCTACTGACCTTATCGAACGATGCATGGTTTGGCACATCCATTGGACCATTTCAGCATATGGAAATAGCCCAGATGCGTGCACTCGAACTCGGCAAACCGTTAATCCGCTCAACCAATACGGGGATCACTGCTGTTGTTGACCATACAGGTCAAATCATCAAGCAAATTCCACAATTTGAAACGGCAGTGCTTCGGGCAACGATTACACCCACAGAAGGCTTAACGCCCTACACAACTCTGGGTAGCTGGCCATTGTATTTCTATTCATTATGGTCATTAACTTTATCGATAATATTAATTCGACGCCGCTCTGGTCGTTTTAGAGATACAAGACCGGTAGAAACTGAATAAAGGCTGAAAATGAATCAGAAAGGCGAAGATTAACTCTTCGCCTTTTTTTTCATATTGTTACTATAAATAACACTCTATTCATTTGCTAAAGGATAGCCTTAATGAAAGCCATACAGCGTATCTTTGCCGTGTTAAGTACACTAACCTTGCTATGTTTTGCTACCAGTTCCGTTGCTAAAGAAGATTATGAGACGCAAGCCGTCTTAAAGCAGTTCCAACAAGCGAAACAAACACAGCCATTTTTCTTCTCATCCTACGGCTACGCGGTTTTTCCATCGGTTGGTAAAGGCGGTTTTTGGGTAGGAGGTGCTTATGGTACAGGTAGTGTGTACCAAGACAATGAGATAACAGGCTTCGCCAAGTTATACCAAGTCTCTTTTGGGTTACAGTTTGGTGGGCAGTCTTACAGTGAAATTATCTTCTTCCAAGATAAACGTGCTTATGAACGCTTTATTGGCGGAAGTTTTGAATTAGATGCACAGGCATCTGCGGTTGCGCTAACAGAGGGCGCACAAGCAAAAGCAGGCACGGGTGGTGTTGGCGCTGGCGCTGGGGGTAATTATGTCGATTCTAGTTATATTAATGGCGTAGCTGTCTTCACGAATGCCAAAGGTGGCATGATGATTGAGGCCTCTATCGCTGGTCAGAAGTTCAGTTATGAAGCACTGACACCGTTAACTGAACAGCAAGGTGTGACGGATTTAGAGACAAGTAAACCAACAGAACAACTTGATGATAGCTCGACTGTTATTATGGGCGACACGATCGAAAAGCCCTAGTTACTCAATCAACAGTATGTAGAGTACAAGACGGGGAAATACCAGGCATTCCCCGTCTTGTTCGTTGGCTTTTCGGTTTGTAACATCAGGTTTATCACATTATTCACGGCGTCAGTGACTGTCGAGTAAATTGATCGTGCCCGCACTGGGAGCATAATTCAATACGCTTAGCATGGCTGTATATTTCATGATGACCGCACTTTTCACACACTAGCTTACCCAGCCCCACAATTTCACCGGCTTGATAAATACCCTGATGCTGAAGATCATCCATCAGCTCATGCCATTCAATCTGCGTTTTATCCGTAATTTCAGCTAAACCGCTCCAGATTGATTCAGAAACGAGTTTATAGAATGGGCTTTCTGCGAAAGGTTCAGGGCTCTCTTCCACATTTTTTCCGAACTCTTTTAAATCCCGTTTTAAATAAGCCGATATTAACGCCCATTCATCTTTTGTCATGTCGCTCGCAGCCTGGCGATACTTCTCGGTTGTATCCACCCAATCTTTCAGTTCTTCAGGGCTGTGTCTCAAGGTTTCCGTGACCTTTTCAAGCAAGGCCTCATATTCCGCTTTTTGCTTAGCCATAACTCATCTCCTTCCCAATCGCTATAATAGTAATTATTGGTCTAAAAACGTGTAAATTGCCTGTTCAAAGCAACAATAAATCCCCCGAATTGGTCTCAGCTATTGTTGACACCTTTAGCTTTAGTTATTCTATGTCGATTATATAGACTGTGTTTGTACTCAACTCACAAATTCCTGGATGCCATCGATGCAAGAACAATATTGCCCGCAGGACATTGAACAGAAAGTTCAAGAACATTGGAACAACAACAAAACATTTGTTGTAAATGAAGACCCTAATAAAGAGAAATTCTACTGTCTCTCCATGTTCCCGTACCCAAGTGGTCGTCTACACATGGGACACGTTCGTAACTACACCATCGGTGATGTTGTTTCTCGTTATCAACGCCTACAAGGCAAAAATGTGATGCAACCTATCGGTTGGGACGCATTTGGTCTGCCTGCAGAAAATGCAGCTGTTAAAAATAAAACAGCGCCAGCACCTTGGACATACGAAAACATCGAATACATGAAAAACCAGCTTAAGCTATTAGGCTTTGGTTATGATTGGAGCCGTGAGTTCGCTACATGTACTCCTGAGTACTACCGTTGGGAACAAGAGTTCTTTACAAAACTGTATAATAAAGGCCTAGTTTATAAAAAAACCTCTTCTGTAAACTGGTGTCCAAACGACCAAACTGTTCTTGCAAATGAACAAGTTGAAGACGGTTGTTGTTGGCGTTGTGATACCCCTGTAGAACAAAAGAAAATTCCACAGTGGTTTATCAAAATTACAGAATACGCACAAGAACTTCTTGACGATTTAGATACGCTAGATGCTTGGCCTGACATGGTTAAAACCATGCAACGTAACTGGATCGGCCGCTCAGAAGGTGTTGAATTATCTTTTGCTGTTAACGGCGAAGAAGCACCTTTAGAAGTGTATACCACACGTCCAGATACGCTAATGGGTGTTACTTACGTTGGTATCGCTGCTGGTCACCCTCTTGCAGAGAAAGCCGCAGCAACAAACCCTGAGCTATTTGCGTTCACAGAAGAATGTCGTAATACCAAAGTTGCTGAAGCTGAATTGGCAACGATGGAAAAGAAAGGTATGGATACAGGCCTACGCGCTGTCCACCCTCTTAACGGTCGTGAAGTGCCAATTTATGTCGCAAACTTCGTGTTAATGGATTACGGCACAGGTGCGGTAATGGCGGTTCCTGCTCACGATCAACGCGACTACGAATTTGCTACGAAATACGGTCTAGATATCATCCAAGTAATCAAACCAGAAGACGGTTCTGAGCAGAACGTTTCTGAAGAAGCATACACAGAGAAAGGTGTATTGTTTGATTCTGGTGAATTCGATGGTCTTGGTTTCCAAGACGCTTTCGATGCTATCGCTGCGAAACTAGAAGCAGAAGGCAAAGGTAAGAAAACAATAAACTTCCGTCTACGTGATTGGGGTGTATCTCGTCAACGCTACTGGGGTGCGCCAATCCCAATGGTAACGACTGAAGACGGTGAAGTTCATCCAGTACCTGCTGACCAATTACCCGTTATTCTTCCTGAAGATGTGGTAATGGATGGCGTTACAAGCCCAATCAAAGCAGATAAAGAATGGGCAAAAACAACATTCAATGGCGAGCCAGCACTGCGTGAAACCGATACCTTTGATACCTTCATGGAATCATCGTGGTATTACGCACGTTACTGTTCACCACAAGCGGACGACATTCTAGATCCAGAAAAAGCGAATTACTGGCTACCTGTAGACCAATATGTTGGTGGTATCGAGCACGCATGTATGCATTTACTGTACTCTCGCTTCTTCCACAAACTATTACGTGATGCGGGTTATGTAACGTCAAACGAACCATTCAAGCAACTTTTATGTCAAGGTATGGTACTTGCTGATGCATTCCACCACACTAACGAGAAAGGCACAAAAGAGTGGATCGCACCTACTGATGTCACTATTGAGCGTGATGCAAAAGGCCGTATCGAAAAAGCAATTGATGATCAAGGCCGTAAAGTTCAACACTCAGGCATGATCAAAATGTCTAAGTCTAAAAACAACGGTATTGACCCTCAAGAGATGGTTGATAAGTTTGGCGCTGATACTGTTCGTCTATTCATGATGTTTGCAGCTCCTGCTGACATGACGCTTGAATGGCAAGAATCAGGCGTTGAAGGCGCAAGTCGCTTCCTAAAACGTGTGTGGAAATTGGTTCATGAACACACAAACAAAGGTACCGTTGAAACACTAGATGTAGCCGCTCTTTCTGGCAATCAAAAAGCGCTTCGTCGTGACGTTCATAAAACCATTGCAAAAGTAAGTGATGATATTGGCCGTCGCCAAACATTCAATACCGCAATTGCAGCAATCATGGAACTAATGAACAAGCTAAACAAAGCGCCTCAAGAATCAGCACAAGACCGTGCCCTTCTTGATGAAGCTTTAAAAGCGGTTGTTGTTATGCTTTACCCAATGACACCACACGCAAGTTTTGAAATGTGGGAAGCATTAGGTGAAACAGACATCGATACTGCAGCATGGCCAACTTTCGATGAGAAAGCGCTTGTTGAAGATGAAAAAACGATTGTTGTTATGATCAACGGTAAGTTGCGTGCAAAACTGATCGTTGCTGCTGATGCAACAGAAGAGCAAGTTAAAGAACTTGGCCTAAAAGACGAAAACGCAATTAAGTTCCTAGATGGCTTAACAATCCGTAAAGTTATTTACGTACCAGGTAAGCTACTAAACATCGTTGCTAACTAGTTTTACTGCTAACAGTAATAACTAAAAACATAAGATACGATTTCCTATTTAATGGAAATCGTATCTTATAATTTATCGATTGAACCAAAAATAACGATCTTTGTCTTATTCAAGACCGTATTCACTTAATCGATTAGTTTTCACTAATTTTTCAAGGAGCTGACTGGGTGAAAGCTTTATTTTCTATCAAAAGTACCCTTCGTACTTTGTTTGTTGCAGTGCTTGCCCTAACCACTGCTTCTTGTGGTTTTCATCTTCGTGGTAACTATATGTTACCTGATGATATCGCTAAACTATCGTTAACCAGTTTTGACCAATACAGTAAATTAACGCGCTTAGTTGAATCCCAATTTAAGCTACATGGCATTGAATCTGTTCCCCCTGCAGCAACAGTCCCTAACCTGCACTTAATTGGTGAATCAACGGGTGAACGTACTTTATCGTTATACCAAAATAGCCGTAAAGCCGAATACGAACTGACCTATATTGTTCAATATCGCATTGTAGTACCAAATAAAAGCACTGAAACATACACCACAAAAGTCACGCGTAATTTCTTGGATAACCCGCTAACGGCATTGGCTAAATCTGTCGAACGCGATGAACTTGAAGATGTCATGCGTAAACAAGCCGCACAACAAATTATGCGTCAGCTCGCTCGCTTAACTGCTATCTTCAATAAAATTGAGGAGCAAGAGCTTGAAATTGAGCTAGACGAAATGATGAAGGGTGATACCGAAACCAACGCGATTGAGCCAAGCCAAAGTACAGTGACTACAGAAAAAGTAGACGATACTAATGCCGCTAATACGCTATTTAATCAAATTTCATCATATAATACGGCGCCGAATAATACCGATATGAATACTAACGCGGAATGAGAATTTACCCAGAACAACTGACGCAGCAATTAAATAAAGGGCTGCGTCAGGCTTTCCTTCTTTTTGGTAATGAGCCATTAATTAAGCAAGAATGTGCCGACCAAATAAAACAGTGCGCTCAACAAGCGGGTTTTCATGAACGCCATGCTTTTACGATTGATAATCAACTAGATTGGAATGAAGTATTAAATTGCTGCCAAGCTATGAGTTTATTCTCAGCACAACAAATCATTGAATTAGAAGTGCCAGAATCAGGTCTAAATGTAAATCAGGCCAAAGCATTATTAGAAGTAATAAGCCATCTTAATGATGATATTTTGTTGCTACTACAGGGCCCTCGCTTAAATAAAAAACAAGAAAGTGCCAAATGGTTTAAAGCTTTTGACAATATCAGCTTATATATTCCGTGTAATACGCCTGATACTCGCCACTTACCTCGATTTATTCAGGCTCGTTGCCAACAGCTTAAGCTGAAACCTGATCATGAATCTGTTGTGCTGCTGGCTCAATGGCATGAAGGAAACTTACTCGCATTAGCCCAAAGTTTGCAGAAGCTCACTCTTCTCTATCCAGATGGCGAGCTAACCGTACCTCGCTTGCAAGAGTCATTAAGCCGTCATAACCATTACACACCGTTTCAATTACTTGATGCCGTGTTAGCTGGTCAAGCAAAGCGTAGTCAACGTGTACTAAGACAGCTGCAGGGTGAAGGGATTGAAGCAACAATTCTACTTCGAACATTGCAACGAGAACTAACACAACTCTACAAAATGCAAGAGATGGGGATGAAAGGTACACCTCTCAATAATATTTTTGAGCAGTATCGTATCTGGCAAAGTCGACGCGAAGTGTATATCGGTGCATTACACCGTTTACCCTTAACGACGCTAATTCAATTACTACAACGCTTAAGCTTATTAGAAATTCAAGTGAAGACCGATTACGACAGTAATCCTTGGCCGGCACTGAGTGCTTTATGCGCTGAAATGTGTGGAATTCATACCCACACAAGGCTCTCTGACTTTTAAAATAGTCGTATAAAATATTACTGTTCGATTGAAGCTCAATCAAATAGAAATATAATTAATTGATTTTATTAAAATTAAAGTAAATAAATTGAAAAAGCTAATAAAGCGTTTGATGAGCTTGTAGCTAGGCGTGCAGAGCGTGGTATACTGCGCCGCTAAATTGTGATTCAGATCGACTCTGGCTCCAATAATTTCAAATTTACACTACCGAGGCGACTCACTTGCAAACTCAAGAATTACACGATCTTATCGTTGACAAAGTTGACGATCTAAAAGCACAAGACATCGTAACTATCGATGTACGTGGTAAATCAAGCATCACCGATTTCATGGTTGTATGTACTGGTACATCTAACCGTCACGTTGCATCTATTGCAGATCACGTAGACAAAGAAACCAAACTGATCGACTACCCTCCATTTGGTATTAGCGGTGCAGAAGAAGGCCGTTGGGTTATCGTTGATATGGGTAACGTTATGCTTCATATCATGCAAGAAGAAGCTCGTGGCGTATATCAGCTGGAGAAGCTTTGGGGCTAACAGATAATGAAGCTTCAATTGATTGCTGTAGGCACTAAAATGCCTAAATGGGTTGAAGAAGGCTATAAAGAATATAGCCGCCGCTTCCCAAAAGATATGCCGTTAGAGCTAATTGAAATTCCTGCGGGTAAACGTGGAAAAAATGCTGACATCGCACGCATCTTACAAAAAGAAGGTGAAGCAATGTTAGCTACGGTTGCTAAAGGTAACCGTATTGTGACGCTTGATATTCCAGGGAAACGCTGGGATACAGGACAACTAGCTCAACAGCTGGATAGCTGGAAACTTGATGGTAGAGATGTATCGATTTTGATTGGCGGCCCAGAAGGGCTTTCTCCAGCATGTAAAGCTGCTGCTGAACAAAGCTGGTCATTATCTCCACTGACACTTCCCCACCCTTTGGTTCGTGTTGTGATGGCTGAAAGTTTGTACCGCGCGTGGAGTGTCACCGCAAACCATCCATATCACAGGGAATAAGTGTCAATGAGACAAAAGCGAACCCAGATCCGCGATCACCGGGCTGAGTCGGTACTCTTTTTTCGCCGTGCTCTTGTCTCATTCGCTGGCATCATCGCACTGATAGGCGTATTGCTCACTAATCTGTACTATATTCAGATCAGTGGGCATGATGACTATCAAACACGTTCCAATGATAACCGCATAAAAATTGTACCTGTAGCACCTAATCGTGGTCTTATTTACGATCGTAACGGTGTATTACTTGCGGAAAACCAACCGGTTTATTCGCTTGAGATATCAACCGATAAAGTTGAAGATCTCAACGATACCTTTGCACGCCTCAAAACTCTAATGAGCGTAACCGACGAAAATATTGAGCGTTTCAAAAAAGAGCGTCGTCGCACGCGTCGCTTTAAATCAGTCCCTATTCTTGACCAATTAACTGAAAATCAAGTTGCCCTATTCTCAGTTAATCAGCACAAATTCCCTGGTGTTGAGGTAAAAGCCTACCTGAAACGTCATTACCCTTACGGTGATGCGTTAACGCATGTCTTAGGTTATGTCGCAAAAATCAATGACCGCGATATCCAAAAGCTTGAACGTGATGAAAAAATCAGTAATTACAAAGCCACGCGAGATATTGGTAAATTAGGCATTGAGCGTTACTACGAAGATTTACTTCACGGCACATCTGGCTATCAAGAAGTAGAAGTCAACAGTCGTGGGCGTATTATTCGTACCTTGAAATACGTGCCACCCATTCCAGGGCAAGATATCAAATTGAATATTGATATCGAACTACAACTTTTCGTCAAAGAGCAACTAACTGTTCGTACACAAGATCCAGATACAGGCGAAGAAATCATTAAGTACAAACGGGGTTCTATTGTCGTCATGGATCCACGCGATTCTGCCGTCATCGCAATGGTATCAAGCCCAAGTTATGATCCTAATTTATTTGTCCATGGTATTTCGACTAAAAATTATCAGGCACTACTCAACAATAAAGATCGTCCGTTAGTTAACCGCGTCACACTGGGTATATACCCACCAGCATCGACCGTAAAGCCATTGATTGCCGTTGCAGCACTAACAGAAGGCGTCGTTACCACACGTACGACTCGAAGTGATCCTGGCTGGTGGAAAATACCGAATACTAACAGTCGACCATTCCGTGACTGGTTACGCTGGGGACATGGCAAGGTCAACATTCATAAAGCCATTGAAGAATCTGTTGATACCTTTTTCTATCAAATCGCTTATGACTTAGGTATCGATCGTTTATCTAGCTGGATGATGAAGTTTGGTTACGGTGAATACACTGGCATTGATATACATGAAGAAAGCAAAGCTAACATGCCAACTCGAGAATGGAAACAAGCGCGTTTCCGCCAACCTTGGTATCAAGGTGACACGATCCCAGTAGGTATCGGTCAAGGCTATTGGACAGCAACACCGTTACAAATAGCCAAAGGAACGACAGTTTTAGTCAATCAAGGTGTTGTACGCCCACCGCATTTATTAAAAAGTATCATCGATGATAATACAGAAACACCCGCAGCTTTTGATGAATACGCCCCAATAACAGGCGTAACAGATCAAAACTGGGAGATAGCTAAAGATGGTATGTATCGTGTTTTATACGGTGTGCGAGGCACAGCAAGACGTGCTTTCTATGGTGCTCAATATAAAGCAGGCGGAAAATCGGGGTCAGCTCAGGTATTTGGGTTAGCAAAAGACCAGAAATACAATGCAGCAGAACTCGAAGAGCATCTTCGCGATCACGCCCTATTTACAGCATTCGCACCGTATGACAAACCTGAGGTTGTTGTTGCAATGGTATTAGAAAATGCAGGTGGAGGCTCATCAAATGGTGGACCTGTTGCACGTAAGATATTTGACCATGTTTTACTCAAGCCTACTGTACCTAACAGCAAAAATAACCAGCAAGCCGAGGTGGCGCAATGAGTATTATGGCTACAACCGGTAATAAGCGCACGCTAAGTGATCGCTTACATCTTGACCTCCCATTACTGTTAGGCATTTTAGCCTTAATGGGGTTTGGTCTATTAGTGATGTACAGTGCCAGTGGTCAAAGCTTGCCGATGATGGAGCGCCAAGCCGCTCGTATGTGTTTATCGCTGGGTGTAATGTTTATACTTGCCCAAATAGCCCCTCGCCACTACGAAACTTGGGCTCCATATTTATTTGGCATTGGATTAATACTCTTACTCGGGGTGCTATTCTTTGGTGAGGCATCCAAAGGGGCTCAGCGCTGGCTAAATTTAGGCTTTGTTCGCTTTCAGCCTTCAGAGCTAATAAAACTAGCTGTACCATTGATGATTGCACGCTTTATTAGTAGCAAACCATTACCACCGACTTTTACAAATATCGTTATTGCGGTGGTACTGATTTTTGTTCCAACCATTTTAATTGCCAAGCAACCCGACCTTGGCACTTCCATTCTAATCGCCGCGTCAGGGGTTTTCGTGCTGTTTTTATCGGGCATGAGTTGGCGTATTATTTTTGCGGCAGGCACACTTCTCGGGGCGTTCATCCCTGTTTTGTGGTTCTTTTTAATGCGCGATTACCAACGTACGCGTGTATTAACCCTCTTTAATCCAGAATCAGATCCTCTAGGGGCTGGTTATCACATCATCCAATCAAAAATTGCGATTGGGTCTGGTGGTTTAATGGGAAAAGGATGGCTGCAAGGTACACAGTCACAGCTAGAATTTTTACCAGAGCGCCACACCGATTTTATTTTTGCCGTTATAGCGGAAGAATGGGGATTAATCGGGGTAGCTTGTCTACTATCGATATACTTATTCATTATTGCCCGAGGGCTCATGCTTGCAAGTCGAGCTCAAACAGCCTTCGGACGCATGATGGCTGGTAGTATTGTCTTAAGTTTCTTTGTTTATGTTTTTGTAAACATTGGCATGGTAAGCGGTATTTTACCCGTTGTAGGCGTTCCACTTCCACTGATCAGCTATGGTGGTACCTCAATGGTTACTCTGATGGCTGGTTTTGGCATTCTTATGTCTATTCATACTCATAGAAAAATGTTGTCAAAGGCGACCTAAATGCGTTCATTATTATTCCTATTTCTCCTAATCCTTGCCGGATGTAGCTCGACGCCAGATACAAAAGAACAAAGCACAACGGAACCAGAGCAAAAGACAGAGCAAGAAAAACCCAATACACCGATAGCAATAGTCGCAACACCCGAGAACAATGATCCGAATGCGGGTCGTTACCGATTAGAAAATGACAAAGCACCTGATCAAGCATTGATTCTAAATCATATAGAGGCCGCTCAACCTCGCTATGAATCAAAAAGCTTAGCCGGTAATAAAGATTACACCTTACGCGGTAAGCGCTACAAAATTGAAAATATTGAAAATGGTTTTACCGAGCAAGGTAACGCTTCTTGGTACGGTGAAAAATTTCATGGTCATAAAACATCCAACGGTGAAATTTATGACATGTATTCAATGACGGCAGCCCACAAAACCTTACCACTGCCAAGCTACGTAAAAGTAACCAATACTAATAATGGTCAATCAACGATTGTGCGTGTTAATGATCGCGGTCCATTTCATGACGGGCGAATCATTGACCTAAGCATGGCTGCAGCCTCTAAACTGGGCGTAATCAAAACAGGGACTGCGCCAGTGAAAATTGAGTTAATCAAAGTCGTTAAACCTGATTCTGTTGATGAATGGCAATCTGCCAACCCAAGCTACTACTTTGTTCAATTAGCCGCTGTAACCAATGAAGAAAAAGCAAAAGCCGTCGCCACTGAGTTAGAAAAGAAATTTTCAACCAATGTCGATCTTAAAAAAGCGGAATCAGCAAAAGTTTACCGCATTCGCTTAGGTCCTTATATTGATCGTGATGAAGCGTTGAAGCTAAGAGAAAAAGCGAGAGCAGGCCAATATCCACAAGCTTTTATCATTACAACGCAAAGAGAATTGGAACAAAAGTAGTTTTCAGCTATCCAATAAAATTCACCCTCTCCAAGCCCATCAAGTGTCGATGGGCTACTATGTCAAGATTATGGAATATTAGCTTTTAGCACTGATTCATAAATTTCAATCTGATATAGTGTGGATAGTTTTTAGCACTGTCATATTAAGTTACAATAATCATGAAGAAATCTGCTGCAACTTTTCAAACTATCATCGCTTCAGCGCTGATGTTAGCTTCCGCTTCTGCCGCTGCTATACCTACAGTTGTCCCTGAGGCACCTCAAATTGCAGCTAAAGCCTATATTTTAATGGATTATAATTCTGGCAAAATCATTGCCGAAAATAATTCAGATGAAAAATTACACCCTGCTAGTTTAACCAAAATGCTGACCAGCTATGTTATTGGTCAAGAAATCAAGAGTGGCAATATATCGCTTGATGACAAAGTATCGGTTAGCAACAATGCTTGGGCTAAGAATTTTCCTGGCTCATCTAAAATGTTTTTAGAACCAGGTAAGTTAGTTACTGTTCAAGAACTTAACAAAGGCATTATCATCCAATCTGGTAATGATGCTTGTACCGCGATGGCTGAACATATTGCGGGTTCAACCGATTCTTTTGTTGAGCTAATGAATGCTTGGGCAAAACGTATCGGCATGGAAAGCAGTCACTTTGTTAATGTGCACGGTTTAGATAATGACGATCATTTCTCTACTGCACATGATATGGCAACACTTGCACAAGCTGTTATTCGTGACGTACCTGACGAATATGCTATTTATAAAGAAAAATCATTTACATATAACGGCATCACTCAATATAACCGTAATGGCCTATTGTGGGATAAAAGCCTGAATGTCGATGGCATGAAAACAGGCCACACTGATCAAGCAGGATACAGCTTAGTTGCATCAGCCTATGAAGGGAAAATGCGTCTAGTCAGTGTTGTTATGGGTACAAAGAGCGCGAATGCACGTAAAGCAGAAAGTAAAAAGTTACTTAACTATGGTTTCCGCTTCTTTGAAACAGTGACCCCACATAAAGCGAATGAAACATTTGTAACTGAAAAAGTATGGATGGGTGACATCGACCAGGTGAATCTTGGTGTTACTGAAGATACTTTTGTTACGCTGCCTCGTGGCCAAACTAAAGATTTAAAAGCGAGCTTTGTTCTAGAAAAAGAACTTAAAGCACCGATCGCTAAAGGCGATGTTGTTGGTAAGCTATTTTATCGCGTCGGCGATCAAGATATTGCTGAATATCCACTTGTTGCACTGAATGATGTTAATGAAGGCGGAATGTTTAGCCGCTTGATTGATTACATTATGATGTTGGTACAAAGCTGGCTAAACTAATTATAAAACCGATAGATATCAACAAAGGCGACCACTAAGGTCGCCTTTTTCTTTACAGCTAACCTAATCACACCTTTTCAATACGCTTGTTTTCCAGCTACTGACACATTAATATGCAGCCTTATACCAATTAGATCATGCTGACTAATCTGGGTATTACAGTTAAACAAGAACGCTGGAGTTCAAGCATGTCGCAACAAGAACAACCTAAATTGAAAGACCTGTTAGAGTTCCCTTGTACATTTGCATACAAGGTGATGGGTTACAATAAACCTGAGCTGCCAGATCTGGTTGTAGAAGTTATTCAACGTCACGCACCTGGTGATTACACACCAACCGTTAAACCAAGTGGTAAAGGCACCTATAGTGCAGTATCCGTTACGATCACAGCCACATCTATCGAGCAGGTAGAAACGCTTTATAAAGAGCTAGGTGACATTGAAATTGTTCGTCTCGTTCTTTAATCCGTCACGATTTATGAACGATTAAACGAATACCCCTACAAATTGGCAGCTGATAATTCAGCTGCCAAGCTTTATAATATGCTCAACGCTCACCAGCATGGTGAGTTATGCTGAATTCATCAGGCTTTGCCTGGCTATCATAAGGGTGATAAATTGCAAAATAGTCTCATTATTCGCAACCTTGGCCGCCGAGATTATGAGCCAACCTTGCAAGCCATGCATGAATTTACAGATCAACGTACACCAGAAACAACGGATGAAGTGTGGCTGGTTGAACACAACCCAGTTTTTACACAAGGACAAGCAGGCAAAACAGAGCATTTATTAAATACCGGTGATATTCCCGTTATTCAAAGCGACCGTGGTGGACAAGTTACTTTTCACGGTCCGGGTCAGCTTGTTGCTTACGTACTGATTGATCTAAGACGCAATAAATTAGGTGTGCGTGATTTGGTTACGCATATCGAGAATACAGTTATTAATACTCTGTCCCAGTTTGGGGTTGAGTCCAATGCCCGCCCAGATGCGCCCGGTGTCTATGTCGATAATAAAAAGATATGTTCACTGGGATTACGTATTAGGCGAGGTTGCTCTTTTCACGGTTTGGCACTCAATATAAATATGGACCTAACACCATTTTTACGCATTAACCCATGCGGTTATGCTGGAATGGAAATGACTCAACTAGCCTTATTGAGTGGTCCATCAGAACTAAATAAAGTTCAGCCTGTACTTGTGGAAGAGTTAACAAAGCTGCTCGCTTACCAGAGCATTGAGTGGATAACGGAAAGCAATTAATAATGAGCAAACCAATTAAGATCGAACAAGGTATCAAATACCGTGATGCCGACAAAATGGCGCTAATTCCTGTACGCAATGTTGCAGAAGAAGCACCTAAAGAAGTCTTACGAAAGCCAGCTTGGATGAAGATTAAACTTCCGTCTGACAGCAAACGTATTCAAGAAATCAAATCAGCACTGCGTAAGAATAAGCTTCACTCGGTTTGTGAAGAAGCATCTTGCCCTAACCTTGCTGAGTGCTTTAACCACGGTACTGCTACCTTCATGATTTTAGGTGCGATTTGTACTCGTCGTTGCCCGTTCTGTGATGTTGCTCATGGTCGTCCCCTACCACCAAATGCAGAAGAGCCAAGCCATTTAGCTCAAACAATCGCAGACATGAAGCTGAAATACGTTGTTATCACTTCAGTTGACCGTGATGACCTACGTGATGGTGGCGCACAACACTTTGTTGATTGTATCCGTGAAATTCGCGAGAAAAGCCCAGAAATCCATATCGAAACATTAGTGCCCGACTTCCGCGGTCGTATGGATCGTGCGCTGGATATTCTTCAAGGTACGCCACCTAATGTGTTCAATCACAACCTTGAAACAGCACCTCGTTTGTACCGTAAAGCTCGCCCTGGCGCGAACTACCAGTGGTCACTTGATCTGCTGAAAAACTTCAAAGAGATCCATCCTGAAGTGCCGACTAAGTCTGGTGTTATGATGGGGCTTGGTGAAACAAAAGAAGAAATCATTCAAGTATTGAAAGATCTTCGCGCACATGGTGTAACAATGCTAACACTCGGTCAGTACTTAGCACCTAGTCGTCACCATTTACCTGTTGAACGTTATGTACCACCAGCAGAATTTGATGAACTAAAAGAGATCGCACTTGAATTAGGTTTCACACATGCTGCATGTGGTCCTTTTGTTCGCTCATCTTATCATGCTGATCTTCAGGCTCAGGGTCTTGAAATTAAGTAATATTTGCCTAGATTGATATAGCGCCTTAAAAAAAAACCGCTTAAGCACATGCTAAAGCGGTTTTTTTATATCTCACTACGTTTATTCTACTGGTTATTTGCACGCTCAATAGCTAAAGCAAATACTGGAGCAATCGTATTTAACGCTTCTTCGGTAATTGGCTTACCATTTGAATCCGTCACGTTAATTGACGTACGGTTACCTAAATCACCAAGCTGCAATTTATAAGTACTATCATCCAACATAATGGGTTTAGTACCAAGCTCTGTCCAGAATGCATCATCAGGCGAGCGGAATTTCACCTCAACCACACCTTGAGAGCGGTTACGACCTTCAACAGTAAACCCAAGATCTTCCACCAACGATGGCAGGCGCTCCCAGAATACATTATAAGCTGCACGCGCAATAATTACAGGTAATCCACTACGGTCTTTACCCATTGAGATTGGAATTTGTTTAACCAACTCTTGTGCTCGTAAACGTGCTTCGTCACGTACTTGTTGATCGTACTTTGCAGTCACTAAATTCAACATCGCAATACTATAACGCTCTTTATTAACGTCAGAGACTGGTTTTTCAATACCATCTTCGCGCCAATCAATCAAAGAGACTTTAAAGCTATAACGGTTAGACTCAGATGATTTCTCGATCAAATAACGGTTACCAATTTCAGTATCTTCATCTTCATGAGTCCAGGTTACCCAATCAGTTTCAATTGAGTTTGCAGTTTGATTACGAATTCCCACATTTTGCTCTGCAATAATGCCTTGGATAAGTAACCAAACTTTAGGCAGTTCTTCTGCTTTCGGGAGCAACAACGTCACACCGTCTGCATCTTTCACTGAACGTGCACCAGGAATTAACTCTAATATCTGCTGTGGAGGACGAATATCAACCCCTGAACCAATCTCCCCCTGGTACGCTTTATTTTGAATCGCGTAATCATCGGTGCTAAAAGGTTCGGCTCCTGCAGGTAACGTCCAGCTTTCTAATGGTTTACTCTCAAGATAAGTAAAGTCTTGATTCGCTTGACGACGGCGATCAGCCCCCCCCGAACAAGCAGCCAAACTGGCAACCATAACAGTTGTTAATACAAGCCTGTAATTACAATTCATCTAGCTTTTAAGCTCCTACGCTTTTTGCAAATCACAGTAATACATTGGCATCTTTCAAAGCCTGAAGAACAACTGGATGTGCTGATTCACTTAACTCAGTTAACGGTAAACGCAAATAGCCATGCTTAATCAACCCTAATTGATGAGCTGCCCATTTAACCGGAATTGGATTAGATTCAACAAAAAGGTCTCTGTGCAACGGCATTAAGCGCGCATTGATCTTTTGCGCTGCTTCAAATTGGCCACTTAATGCCAATTTAAACATTGTTGCCATATCTGCTGCGGCAATATTAGCAGTTACAGAAATAACACCATGGCCACCCAGAGCAACAAAATCGAGACCTGTAGCATCATCACCGCTTAGTTGGATGAAGTCTTCACCACAAAGTTCCCTTGTTTTTTTAACTCGGGATAAATCACCTGTCGCATCTTTAATACCAACAATATTCTCGAATTTAGCAAGACGAGCAACCGTTTCAGGTAATAGGTCCACCGCTGTACGACCAGGTACATTATAGAGAAGTTGCGGTAAATCGGTGGCTTCTGCGATGGCTTTATAATGCTGGTATAAACCTTCTTGCGTCGGTTTATTGTAATACGGTGTGACGGTTAAACAACCCGCAACACCAGTACCGGAAAATAGTTTACTAAAAATGATGGCTTCATGCGTTGCATTAGCTCCTGTACCTGCAAGTACTTGAATACGGCCTTTAGCATATTCTAACGTCTTTAAAACAACCTTCACATGCTCATCAACGGTCAGAGTGGCTGACTCGCCAGAAGTACCTACAGCAACAATTGCATCAGTCCCTGCTGCAATATGATATTCAACCAAGTTAGCGAGACTTGCGTAATCGACTTCTCCAGCCTCGCCTAATGGTGTTATTAGCGCTACCATGCTTCCTGAAAACATGTCCATCTCCCCTTTTTTGTTAAGACTTCATGGTACTTTTGAGTGACTATAAACTCAAGCACGATAGTGGGTAAAATAGTGAACAATGACACTGTCTTATGAAATAAGGCGTATTCACCCTTAGATAAGAAGACCTTTAATTAAGTAGTACACGAACCTCGCCGTAATATCACTCATTTAATAGTTCTGTGAATTACGATTAATCCCACCTTCGTTCCTGTGATACCATAAAAATGATGATAACAACACGATGTGTATAAATATGGAACATTACCTAGTTATTACTGCCGTTGGAACGGATCGCCCTGGAATTTCAAATGAGATCAGCCATCTTGTAACACAGTGTGGCTGCAATATCGTGGATAGCAGACTTGCTTTATTTGGTACTGAATTTACCATCATTATGTTGCTATCTGGTAACGCTAATGCCATTTCTCGAGTCGAATCAACATTACCCTTAAAAGCACAAGAACAAGAATTAATAACCGTAATGAAAAGAACGACTAAACACCAAGCACGTTTTTTTCCATATACCGCTGATTTTCATATCGAAGCCAATGATACGCCAGGCCTGATAGAACAATTCACACTCTTTTTTGCCACTCGAAAAGTTGATATCTCATCACTCAGTGCGCACACCGTAGAAGCTGAAAGTGATGATTCAACCAATCACTTTATTCTGCAGATCAGTACAAACTTGCCTGAAGGCTGCAACTTAATGACGCTACAAGAAGAATATGAAGCGCTTTGTCTTAACCTTCAGGTAAAAGGTACCGTTAATTTTATCGGTCACAATACCTAGCCCTAAACATATTATAAAAACGATTTATTTAATAAAAAGTCACTAAGCTCAAAAGGAAATAAACTATGAAGACTTTGACTGCTGGCACACCAGCACCAGCCTTCTCTTTACTTAACCAAGATAATGAACTCACAAACCTTGCTGATTTTAAAGGTAAAAAAGTATTGGCATACTTCTACCCTAAAGCAATGACGCCTGGGTGCACGGTACAAGCCTGCGGTTTACGTGACAGTAAAGCTGAATTAGATGCATTAAATGTAGTTGTACTGGGTATTAGCATCGATGCTGTTAAACGCCTGCCTAGATTCATTGAACGCGACAACCTCAATTTCACATTACTTTCAGATGAAGATCATGCGGTAGCTGAGCAGTTTGGTGTCTGGGGTGAGAAAAAGTTTACCCCTGAATATTTTTAATGACAAAGTACCTTGATTGTTTTTTATGACTAGCTACCTTTGATATGTGGTTAACATATTGAGGGTAAGTTTGTGACAGAAACACATGATGAAGAACATCCTGATATT
>NZ_PYMJ01000053.1 GCF_003025615.1 Photobacterium frigidiphilum
CATGAAGACCATCCATCATCCCGTGGTGTACTTCTATCGAAAGAGGCATTCTCATGCGATCACCATTTTGAGTTAATTTCCCTAACGCCATTTTGGGAATGCTGTCTGGATGCTTGGTGTCTCTTGCGTGCGTCATGCTGGTGAAATCAACCCAGGGCAGTACTGTCATATGAATAGTATCTTGACGTATTTCTTTACCAATAAATTGCTCCACAATAAACGACGAGTTTTTTATTCTTATTTCGGTTTCAGTCGCACTTTGGGTAAATTTTTTAAAAATAGACGCATAGGGGAGATCGCAAAATCTTACCGTATCGTCATTGGCGAGCAAGGCGACGCTGACACTCATGGGGGAATATATGCGCACTTCATCTTCAACAATGCGATATGCCATCGGCTCAAATTGGTTAAGAGCCTGTTGAGTTAGGTAAAGGTAAGCATGGAAAAAACGATGCCCGTGCTGCTTACAATAATGATATAGCTCAGTAACATCGATATTTGAACAGATGTTATACCAAGGGTGAGTGAAATTTTGGTAGAACTTGAAATGTTCTGAGCGTAACCATTGGCTTGTATCCTGTACTTTATATGTCATTGAATTTCATTTAAATCTATATCTATGATGATTGTGATGATGATATTGTTTATCGAAAAAATTGGAAACAAAAAATTCCATTTGTAGGAACTGAGGTCAAATAGCGAAAATCATTGGTGTCGAACCATACCAACGCAAGCATCAAAGGATGATTTCAGGAGAAAAATGTTTCCATTTGAATTCATTCTTAGTCATTGGGCGCTCAGAGAGTTAGGTAAAAGTAGGATTTTGAGCTGAAGCTGAATTTTTTGCAACATATCCCGGAATAGCGACCTAGAGGCCATCAGCAGGTGAAGTCTGAAGCTGCTGATGGCAATGCTGTTTTAGGTTGCTGTGACGTTGTCACAATGTGACTGTTCGGCAATAAATTGTCGCAATAAACTTTCACATTGTTTTTGGTTCATGTAACCCGGTACCGGATAGGTACCATGGGCCTCTGCTAATGCACGTTTGGCAATCAACGGAATATCGCAGATCTGTAGTTCAGGGAAATGGGTTGGAATATTCAGCTGTTGATTTAGCTCAATAACAGCATCAATAAACTCTTTACCATCAATTAGGCCGATAACTGCTGCCAGCTCATTCATGCATTTCACGCAATATGGTTGTAAGAAATGCAATATATCAGGGAGCAGAACCGCGTTCGCCAGCCCATGTGGAATGTGGTACATCCCCCCTAGTTGGTGTGCGATCGCATGGACATAGCCAACGAATGCGCGGGTAAACGCACAACCGGCCTCATAGGAGGCGATAGACATTTGTTCGCGCGCCTCTACATCTTGGCCATTTTCATAAGCTTTCGGCAGGTAGGTGAAAATTTTCTCAATCGCCTGCTTGGCATAGTTGTCGCTCAGCGGGGTGTTGTATGTGCCGATATAGGCTTCTATGGCGTGGGTTAGGGCATCCATTCCGGTTGCCGCTGTCATATTTTTCGGTAGGCTTGTCATCAGTTTTGGATCAATAATGGCGAAGTCAGGTAATAGCACGGGATCTATGACAGCGAACTTTTTACCTGCGGCTGGATCGGAAATGACGGCGGCAACGGTGGCTTCCGAGCCAGTACCTGCTGTGGTAGGGATAGCTAAAAATGGTGGAAGTTTTCTTCTGATTTTTAGTTTTCCGGCCATGGATCTTACCGGTCGGTCTCTGACAACTTTAGCTCCGATGACTTTGGCACAGTCGATAGGGGAGCCGCCTCCGAGGGCGATAAGGGCGTCACAATTATATTTTTTATAGAAATCAGCACCGTTTAGTACCGTGGCGATGGTCGGATCGGGCGTAACCTGGTTGAAAATGGCATAGTCGATGTTTTTGGCCTGCAGCGAGTCACAAAGGGGGGCTGTCATCCCCATTGAGCTAACTCTACCTGTCACTATCATGACTTTCTTGGCCCCGGCTGACAACATTAATTCGCCAGCCTTCGATATACTGTTTATGCCTGTTTCCACATGCGGAAAAGGGATAGTGATTAATTTATTTAGCTGCTTGTTGACACCAATGACTGTTTTGTACAAAAACATATTAAAATCCTTTTAAACAGATGTTTAAATTATAGGGGCAACGGGTGTAGCAGTATTAGACTTGATTCATATTTCTGAGCATTGGCTGGAGCTAATGATGTTCCTCTGAAAGCAGGTGTTTACGGTTTTCTCGCAAGCTGGAACAGTAAGTTATGATCTCGTCGCCACTCACTACTGTGTGTACACCAGACCTGCTGCGGTGGGTTTAAACCGTCGAAGGTTCAGTTCTCGTACTCATTAGTTTTACATATATGGAATCCACGTATTTACAAAGTGATTTAGCAGTTAAAGTTAAGATGCGTACGTATATTTGGCTTCTTGTTGAAGGGGCTACCTTCTAGCCTTTGATGTTTGCGCACCTACTGTCCTCATCGTGTTATCAGCTTCTAAAGCATGACAGAATGGCCAGGTTTTCAGTAGGTTGGTCTTACCTTTTATGCATCATCATTTCGTGAGATTTTAAATTATTATCGCGTTACGCGGTAAGTAATACGGGTTGATGACCCGTACTTCATGTCCGAATTTTTCGGCTAATTGCCCCCAATAATGACAGCCACAGCAACCTTCCATAGCGACAATAGAAGGCTTAGTCTTGACGAGAAATTCTTTCATTTTCTGTCGACTTAAAGGCCTATTGGAAAGCAGTTCTCCATGAACACTGATATGACAGGCTTGAAGAACATTCTTAGCTAGGTCGATAGCGATAACGTTATTAGTCAACATATTGGAATCCTCGATTTTAATCTTTCTCTGCTAAGTCTAGATTGGCAGAGGAGGAGTGGATTCCATACATCATGCTAGGGATACAGCTAGCCAGTTAATCGCAGCATTTTTCTTATTGAAGCTAGGATCCGGCTCCATTCAATTCGCACCCTGTTAATAAACGAAACGCTTGCGGATGAACGGCTAGGGATGCCAATTCGCCGATTTCAACTTACTGAATAATTTTCAGTCCATTCGGGTAATAAAGGTTTGCTCGTCATCCACAAAAGCAACAAAGCCGCCGTAATAGATAAACACCCGACCACGCCCCTCAACTAGGCAGGCAAGCTGTGGGTTCAAATCTTCTTCGTTATCCTGGCTTTGAAAAGTGCCGGTATCGGTGATTACGCCGCTGAGTGTAGGCAAATATCCATAAGTGCGCTTGGCTTGATCAATCAGGTTCAATTCGCTGGCGGTAGAGAAGCAAAAGGGGATCGCACCGGCTTCTTCGATAAATATAGTTTTCAGTTCTTCAAAAGCTGTAATCACCAGCCAGTCGATGCCGTTAACATGATGGATAAACATAGAGTTTCTCGTTAATTCTGATGCGGAGATTTTATCACTATCAGGGGCAGAACGTAGTAGAGATTTAGTTGCTAAAGGCGGTAATTCTGTGCCATTTCCGGACATTAACTAGGCCACACATTAACTAGGCCAACTTGAAACACGTTTTTGCCCCATTGTGCGTTAACGTAATTACTCATTCACAGGCTGTTAATATTGTTTTGTGATACTAAATGTCATGAGAAGGGTATTGTAACGACTCAATAATCGAAAAAGACCGCCAATGGCAGTCTTTGATTTAATGTGTTGTTGTAGATCGCTTTACGGGTGTTATGGTATATCACCCATAAAGTGCTTATCGTATTTTTTATTAGTAGCTATAGATACAGTCACATCTAATGCCAAGCAAAGCTCATAATCAAAATAGCCTGCAACTCGACTCAATTGATTTATATATCTATATTCATCTAATATTTTTAATCCAGAAAGAGCGCCAGCAATGCCAATCCAGCCAGCAATTGCATCCGGTTTTGCATTTAGTAATTGAGCATGGTTCTTGGCATTACCAGACCTATATATTTTTAGGATGGCATCAGAAATCGTTGTACCTAATTCAGGGTCGCTTTCTTTCAACTTTTTTAACATCAAAACTACGGATTCATTCAAATCCGCTTCAACCCTATTAATATCGGACTGTTTTCTATTGTATCGGTCTGTTTGTTCTTGGTTTTTAACTTGTCTAAAAATTACATAGAGCGTTAAAAAACCCACTATTGGCGTATAAATACCACCTAATGCCGAGCCCATTTCTGCCCAATATTCATGTGTATTCCAAGTCCCAACACCAAACGTACATGCATACATAATTATTGGTGAAAGCATAATCATGCCTGCAATAAGGTAACCCAGCACAGACCTTCTCATAACCAAACCTCTTTAATAACGTCAACCCTTTACATTAAAGGCCGCCATTGGCGACCTTTCTTTGAATTCGTTGTTACAGCAAATCTATTTTTTATCTTTAGGCGGACATGGGTCATTACCATAGCTGTTTCCAGCTCTTATTTTTCCATCTTGACCATGTATTTTGGTATCTGTCCCTTTGTTTCTGGCGATTTGTTCTGCAATAGTAATAGCTTCTTTCTGAGTGCTCGTTACTTTTGTTGCTTTACTGTTTCCAGCGCCTTTAACAGCCCACCCATCAGGATGTGGAACTACATGTTGATCTTTTCTTGGAGCCATAAATAACCACCCTTTAAATTCAACAAAACTCATACTGTATATTTGGTCAGCAACGTTTGATTTCAAGGTGCGCTAAGTGCCGATTATTGTAAATCAGCGAGTTAGCTCACAATATTCATCACGTTGAGACACATGAGCCTGTAACGTTGCTTTTTGCCACTTAGAACAACTCATTTTGCTTTAGATTGAGCTGTAAATTTATGACAGGTTCAGTGAGGTTTACTTGGATCAAGCAAGCCTTAATCATTTCAGGCAAATAATGTAATGAACTCAGTTTTTCTATACATTAAGTTATCTGACGATACTTGATTAGACGATAATTTCTAGCTCACTTTTGTCCAACTGCGAGTCAGCTTATTTTCTGCTGACATTGTGATCACCAAGCAATTTTGCCGTATTCTGTATATGGAATCTACGTATTAGCAAAGTGGCGAATTAATTCAAGTGTAAGATGCGTACGTATACTCGGCTTCTTGTTGAGGGAGCTAGCCTTTAGCCTTTGATGTTTGCGCACCAGCTGTCCTCAACGAGTTATCAGCTTCATATAGCATTACAGAACGCCTAGGTTTTTAGTTGGTTGGTCTTACCTTTATATGCATCATTTAGTATCAATTTGGATAGCAAATTGGCTATGGCGAGAGTAGACCCTGTCGGTGTTCTTGATTTAAAAAAGAGGATCAAAATAGCTAAAGAAAAGCACCGAGAAGCTGTACAATACTCGAGTTGCGAGATCGCAGCATGGGATACTCATTCAAAGAAAACCTTAAAGTAGCCACATATGTCTAAAGATTTTGGTTTCACCACAGAATACACCCTCGACAAGACCTTTTTTGCAGAGTGTTATGATCAAACTAGCCGTCCTGCTAAATTTCCAAAAGCCTATTTAAAAGGAATACTTTTTCTTCTTTTTGGTGTGGTTTTATTAATATTTGAGCTATTACCCAGCGGTTACGTTGGTTGGTTCTTTATTGTTTTGAGTATTATTGAGGCGTTAAGTGTTTATTTTAAGAGAACCTGGTGGTTATGGCGACAAACACTCAGCAGGAACTCTGGCAGCAGAGTGGTATTTCAGGTTGACTCTAACGGTGTGAGTTATAAAAGCGGTAAAAACACCCGTAGCATCGCCTGGAGTGAAATCGACCAACTTAAACAAAGCGATTTAGGGTTTATCCTTCATATGGGTAAACAGCGCCAGTATGTCAGTAAATCTTGCTTAAATGATGAAGTGATCGCGTTCATTGTAGAGCAGCACGCAGTATCAAAAATGAACTAACGTCAATGCGCGCAAAATAGAGGTAATAAAACGAATACGGTCAGGTCTTTCATTTTGCTTTTGATAAGAGCGGTTTAGTTTCTAGCTAGGGGTGAAGTGGCTGAGTAAAATTTGCCATGACTTTGTAGGCGATTGGAAGGTTTTTACAGTAGCTGAGGTTATCCGAGTTCACTCTGTAATATGAAGTTCGCAACAAGGTTTTGTCCAGAGACGTGTCAGCGACAACCTGTCTGACACGTTCTTGCCCCAAAGTTTTTTACGAAGAAAAGTATTCAGCTAATAAACTAAGCGTCATTTGGTATTTTTTTACTACCGACTTAGTGTCTATGAAGTCGATAGTTATTGGTTTTCACTTATCGGCTCACCTTTAGCTCATGGTCCTAATCACTCAATAGTTTCAAAGTGGAACTTGTATTCACGTACACCGTCTATCTGAACACCTTTCTCTCTCAACTCAAGGTACTGCTGAATCTTAACTGTTCTGAAATCCATAGCCTTCAGCGCAAGGATTATCCGTAGTTCATCCATTGAACGTGACTTAGCTTCAGAACTACAAGTACCGCAGACAACATAAGCCTTTTGTTTAAAACCAAGCTTATTAAGCCAGTTCAGCTCTTTTGGTTCTTTACGTTTGCCACAAAAGTAGCAGCGATTCTCTTGCTTCAATGCTGCCTGTTCCCTTAAAGCTTTAGGGCTTGGTGATTTGATTGGTGGGGTAGTGTTAGTCTTCTTACTACCACTGAACATAGAGAACTGAACTATATTAGACATTTGGATTGCTCTTACTAATCAAGGTATACAGCATATAACTGAACATTATTGTCATGTGCCTTTATATCCTATTTCTTGTGCATTCAATTAGTCAAATTATCATTTTACGCACTGTACTGGTTAAGGGGCTTAGCCTCTGTTCGACGTGAGTACTACAAGACACTTATCTAAGCGAGTTTTGCCATACTTCAATTAATTCATGTTCTGCTAAATTAGCAAAACATCTGACCCATTTCTGTTCATCGGCGTGTTATGCCGAAGAGAAGTTGCACGCGTTTGTCGAAGAGTATGTCATTTCTTCAATCCTACCTTAGTACTTTTCAAAAAATCGCCTTCTTTCTGTTCTTGAAATAGAACAGCGCGCTGATTGAAATGAACAACAACGTAAAGTAATAGAAAAACGAAGAAAGTGAGGCCAAGAAATCGAGGTTTTGTTCTATTTCTTGTGCGGTATAGCCCTGAGACACCAATTTATAGTAGTAGGCATACAAAATACCGATCAAGCCGTATCCGAGGTTAAACATCAGGCCTTTAAAGCTTAGAACGGTTGCTCTGTTGTGTGATTTGGTCTTTTTATTAAGATGATAACTAATGAAAATGTTCATTGTCATGATTATAAAGATTAACATCAGTGCAGGTATTACCCCGTAGATGGACCACCCCAAACTAATCCAATAATAAGTTGCCATGGTTGCTAAGCCCATGACAGCTATGAATATCTTTGGATCCATGCTTTCCGCTAATCTTCTGCTTTGTCCCGCCAGTATGATTTTAAGTACGCTGATCCCCGCTCCAATAAAACCGAAATAGATAATAGGAATATCAATGGCAAGATAGTATTGGCTGTTCATGGTTAGGAACATCCGCGAGGTGTGTTCGAATAGGCTGTAGTAGAGCAATATGAAGAGTACATAAGGCGTAGAAAATACCCACTTACCAGTGTCGGCCGTTAATTTAAGGCTTGCTATGGTTGTGGCCAATTTGGTTTGATTACTTGGCAGTATTTTTTTCTCTTCCTTCATGTTTATCGCCGCATAAATGGCGATCATCGCGACAAATAGAGTGGCAAAAACGGGAATGCGCATTAAATCTTTGGTGCTCTCTGGCTCCGCTAATCCGAGAGTCTGAAAAATGTTAGCCATGAAGTTAACATCGTACATGGCAGCACCGATTAGAGTGACAAAGATACCGACACTTGAGGCGACGCGAAGTTGGATTTGTAAGACTCGCGGCCACATTTCTTCTTTGCCTTGCTCTTTTAAGGTGTCGTAAGCTAATGCTTCATCGGCACCACTTGCCAACGCCATTGCTAAGCCACTTAATATTCGGTTGACTAAAAAAACAATGAATACCAGGTTGGGGTTTCCAGTAGGCACAACGGCGATCATTGCGATTTCAACAAACATGACAATTGAAGATAACACCACAAGCTTTTTGCGCCCTAAGGTATCGGCAAATGCACCTGATGGGACTTCGGCAAGAACAATAGTTACAGCCCAAACCACGTTAAGCATGGCAAATTGAGAGAGGGTTAAGCCGTAATCTAAATAGAGCAGGGTGAATACAGGGTAATAAAAACGCGCAAAGTAGCTGCTTCTAAACATTAAGAAGTAGCGAACATTACGGATTTGAAGGATTTCTTTAAACGTCATGAATTTTCTGCACTCTGGATAACACATTATTATGTATATACCCTTTAGTTTTTGAAATCATGGCATTATTGCAAAAACCGACAAAATTCTGATTTAGCGAACCTATTAGCTCGGTATGTCCAGCAACGTGTCAGCGTGATCTCGACTGACACACTTCGATAAGCCTCTTTACTTAAGTTGTAAGTAAAGAGGGAGGGGGAATATAAGCTTCATACCTTTTGCATCAAAAATTAAAAATTCCGCCTTTCTCCGTCCAGTTTTTCGAAAAACTAATGGTAATTAGCACTCCTCTCTCGTACCAAATAACAATCGGTTTTTTCAAGTTTTTGTTTTAAATGGATTTATTTGACGTGAAATTGACTGTGTAGCCATTTAGACGTCTTTCCGCGCTTCCAATCACTTTTCCGCTCTTATGCCTTCCTAGCCACTTAAACGGCATTTACATAACTTTACGAATGCAAAGAATGTAAATTAAATGCAAATACTAACAATTATCACTTATATTCCACCTCGAATTTAGCAGTGGTCGCCGGTAACGGCAGTAATGGGTCATTCGTTTAGTTTCTCAATAAATATAACGAACTTAAGTTCACTAAGAGAAATTGAATACCTCATTGAAATATTTGGAGATAACGGAATATGTTTTTTAAAAGTCACCTGACTTTATTGATTGGCGCAATCTTAGCTGCGCCAGTCGTTCAAGCACAAAACGAAGTTCAAAACACAGCCTCAGAAACAGATGAACACATGGTTGTTACAGGCCGAGATTATGGCTTTAAAGTTGATACCAACTCGACAGCCATGCGAGTAGAAGCAACACAACTAGAAACTCCGGGACAAGTTACTGTTATCGATGAGCAGCTTATCGATGAACAACGTGCAAGCACATTAGGTGACGTACTGAAGAATGATTCCAGTATTTCAGCTGGCGGTGTAAGCCGAAACCGCGAGAGCTTTTCGTTACGTGGTTTCTCTCTAGACAGCGGCAGCGGCTTCTTACGAGATGGTAAGCAGCATTGGTCTCATTATCGCCAGCCAATTGAATTATTAGAACGTGTTGAAGTATTAAAAGGCCCTGCTGGTTTGCTTTACGGTAAATCTGCACCAGGCGGCCTTGTGAACATGGTGTCTAAAAAACCGACCTACGAAACGCAAGTACGCATAAGCCAAGATATTGGTTCAAATAATGAATCTCGTACCATTGCTGATGTGAGCGGTTCATTAAATGATGCACAAACATTACGTGCACGTGCCGTTGTTTCTAAGCAAAGTTATGACTCATGGCGTTCATACAGCGATGGCAGTACGCCTTCGACTGAACGTTTTGTTGGTGGTCTATTTGTTGATTACGATGTTAACGACGATGTGACTGTGTCTTTCCATTACGACAAAACGAATGACAACGGCAGTGTTGATTCTGGTGCTTACATTGTTGATGGTAAGCCTGTACTTGGCCGTGATTTCATTTGGGATGCACAATGGTCAAACATTGAAAACGACGTAGAAAACGTTGGCTTCGATGTGGCAGCAACACTATCAAGTGTGTGGAACATCAAAGGTGGTTACAACCATCAAGACTTTGAACGTCGTGATACCGAGAGCTTCTCTGATCCTAGTAGTTACGACTCAGCTGCTGGTACTTATTCTTACCGAGGTTACGACCGTTGGGATAACTGGCAGTTTGATACCGCATATGTCGATTTAGTCGGTGAGTTTGATGCATTGGGTGTGAGCCATCAAATGTTGGTGGGTGCAAACTGGTTGGGTTATTACTACTCGACGCAAAGCCAATCTATTAAAGGTCAAACAGCGACAGTAGGGCAACCATTAGAGAAGCCTTCTGGTCTTGATTACCGTAATGGTACAAAAGGCGATGCGACCGAGCGTGATTCGTACGGTATCTACGTACAAGATATGATTACGTTCAACGACCAATGGCAAGTACTTGCTGGTTTACGTTTCGACCGTGAAGAAAATGATACAGATACGTACAACAATGTTTTACCTAAAGCCGGTGTGATTTATCATCCTGCCTCGAACGGCTCGATTTATGTTACGTACTCTGAAAGCTTTGAACCAAAAGATCCAATTGATAACGACCAAGATATCAATAACGGTAAAGCGCTAGATCCTGTTAAAGGCCGTTTATACGAGTTAGGTTCTAAGTGGGAATTAATGGACAACCAGCTGTTCGTATCGGGCGCTGTGTTTGAAATTACTCAAGAAAACAAAGTGATTTCTCAAGATATTAATGGGAATCCTGACTTCGAAAGTGAAACAACGCAGGCGGGTAAACAAGTTCACCGTGGTGCTGAATTAAGCACTATGGGTTATGTAACAGAGGCCTTCTCGTTAAGCGGTTCAATGACTTATCTAGATGCTGAAATCCAAGACGAATTTGATGCTTCTATCGATGGTAACCGTCCTGCTGATGTTCCTGAGTTCTCTGCTAACGTGTGGACGCGTTACTCGTTTGAAAATAACACAGACGTAAACCTAGGTGCTATCTACGTGGGTGAGCGCTTTGGTGATGAGAAGAACACATACAAAAAAGATGCTTACACACGTTTCGATGCAGGTGTTGCACATACCGTTAAGTATGATGAGAATCTAGACATTATTGCTCGATTCAATGTTGAAAACATATTCGACAAAGAATACCTAGCGGGTGGCAGTCAGACAAAGACCGTGCTTGGCGAAGGTCGTAACTACATGGCAACGCTTCAGTTCCGTTACTAGTTAAATGACATAAGGGGAAAGTTAACGCTTTCCCCTTTTTCCGTTTTTTCTTTTTTTCTTTTTAATACTCACTCTACTTAGAGTGCTTTTTTATTTTTACTACTTACTTTTACTCTAGATACAATTATTGATGAACGCTATGAACATAATGAAACCTACTTTGGCATTATTAGCACTCAGCATTACTGCGGGTGTTCATGCTAATAACCTTGATGCTGCTCGTGCAATTGAAAACAAAACGAACTTAACCTCTTCTTATAGCCAGCAAAAAGTTGATCGTAGTGCTGAAGCTGCACTCACGATGAAAGCTGAAATAGAGCAGTTACAGGAAGAGGTCAAAAATCTGGCTGTTTATCGTGATCATTTAGCGCGTTTGGTTGATAACCAAAACCAAGAAACGGCAAGTTTAAATCAGCAAATCCACGGTATAAAAGAAACACGTCAGGGTGTTGTACCGCTGATGTATAACATGATCGAAGGGTTAAAGACGATTGTAGCCCAAGATAAACCCATTAAACATCAGCAACGTTTAGCTCGTATCGCCAAGTTAGAATTGATGATGGGTAAAGCTGATATTAGTGATGCTGAAAAATACCGCCGTATTTTAGAAGCGTATCAAATCGAGATGGATTACGGCACGAAGTTGGGTGTGTATCAAGGCCAAATTGCTTTGTCGGATCAGCAAAACATTGAAGCTGATTTACTTCACCTTGGTCGAATTTCATTGGTTGCACGTAGCCTTGATGGAACGCATTACTGGGCATGGAATGAACAGCAACGCCAGTGGCAGGGTTTAAGTAATCGTGATTCCTCTTCAATAGATAAAGCCTTCGCAATCGCAACTAAACAAACAGTACCAAGCCTTATTACGTTACCTGTTTCTGTAAAGCTTGCCGTTTCAACTAACGCAGAGAGTAAGTAACGATGAAAATGAAAACGTTAGTTGCCGCATTATGTTTATTCAGTTTGCCTTTTACGGCATCTGCTACCTCAGCATTAGTGGATGCAACGCAAGAAGCCCAACGCATTCAAGGTGTGCATAATGTGCAACGTGAATCGGGTTTTAAGCAAACAGAACACTCTATTCGCGCCCAGCGTGATGCTTTGATTAAACAGCGCGTGCAGCTACAAACTGAAACCGACCAACTAAGCCAAACATTCAGTAAGAATGAAAATAACCTAGCGACGCTAGAAGAACAATTGCGTTTAGAAACGGGCAGTTTAGGCGAGTTGTTTGGTGTTGTTCGACAAGCTGCTAAAGATTTAAATCAAGAGCTTGAGACATCGGTAACTATGGTGGATCGTGCTAAATATGCGCCGGTTGTTGATCAAATCGTCGATGCTAAAGCACTGCCATCGATGGTTCAGCTTAACGGTTTATGGTTAGGCATGGTTGAACAAATTGAGGCAAGCGCACAGTTGGCATCCGTTTCTGTACCTTTCATTAATGCTGAAGGTCATCAAGCTAACATCAATGCCTATCGTCTAGGTAGCATGGGTCTAATCGGTGAACAGGGTTATTTAGCATGGAATGGTGATCGTATTGTCGCTAAACCGTATTTGAAGCAACCTGCAAATGGTCCGGTTTTCTCGGGTTTAGCATCGATGTCGCAAGTGGGCATTATGTCTGTAGTGGTCGATCCTTCACGTGGTGTCATGCTTGAACAGTTAGCGAATGCGCCTGAATTGAAAGATCGCCTAGAACACGGTGGTGTTGTGGGCAAAGTGATTTTAGGGCTTCTAGCGATTGGTGCCATTATCACCTTATTCCGTGGGTCGAAACTCTTCATTGTTCGCCAGAAAATAAAAGCGCAGCTAAAAAGACCCAATGAACCGGGTAATAACCCATTAGGTCGCGTATTAAAAGTGTATAGCCTTGGCGTAAACCAAGCTGACTTAAATATAAAAGAACAGCCACGCAGCGTCGAAGCATTGGAATTACGCCTTCTTGAAGCCATAGTTGATGAACAACAAGAGCTCGAGAAAGGGCTGTCTATGTTGAAGTTATTGGCGGCATTGGCACCAATGTTAGGTTTGTTAGGTACAGTTACCGGCATGATTGAAACATTCCAAGTTATTACTCAATTTGGTAATGGCGATCCGAAAGTGATGGCGGGTGGTATTTCAACTGCATTGGTTACAACGGTTCTTGGCCTTATCTCTGCTATGCCATTGCTACTTGCACACAATATTCTGAGCACTCAGGCTGATGCTGTTCGTAATATCCTTGAAAAACAGGGTATTAGTTTAGTTGCAGAGCAAGCTGAAAAAGTAGGAAGCGCAGCGTAATGGAATCAAGTCTTTTTGAAGCGTGGTGGTTTTCGCTGTCACACTTCATGGTTCAAGGCGGCCCCATATTATTATGGTTAGCAGCCATTGTTGTACTGTGCTGGTTGTTAGTCGTCGAGCGAGTCATATTCTTATATTGCTATTATCCTAAACAGAAAAGAGTGTGGCTAGAAAAATGGCAGCAGCGTGACGATCAAACCTCTTGGTATGCTCATGCTATTCGTAGTGGTTGGTTGAATGAAGCCCATACCGCGCTGAATCAAAATTTGAACTTGATAAAAGTGCTGGTGGCAATCTGTCCGATGCTTGGTTTGTTAGGCACGGTAACAGGTATGATTTCAGTCTTTGATGTAATGGCAACACAGGGCAGCAGCCAACCGCGTTTAATGGCATCAGGTATTTCATTAGCTACCTTGCCAACAATGGCGGGAATGGTAGCTGCGTTAGCGGGGATGTTTGTTCATGCTCGTTTGGCAAAAGCCTGTTATTGGCGTGAATTGAAGTTAGAAAAATTATTAAGGAGTCAGCAATGAGATTAAGCCGCCCATCTTCAGCCCGTGAAGAAGCACAAATTGATATGACTTCAATGCTCGATATTGTTTTCATCATGCTTATATTCTTTATTGTCACCAGTTCATTTGTGCGTGAATCTGGCGTAGAAGTGAACCGCCCACAAGCCAGTAATGTGGTAAGCCAGAAAGATGCGGGTATTTTTGTTGCAGTTACATCAGCGAATGACATTTTTATTGATAAACGTGTAGTTGATGCTGAACGCGTACAAGCGGTATTAGAGCATTTGTTACTTGAACAGCCTGATGCCTCTTTGGTAATTCAAGCTGATGAACATGCGTATAACGGTACTGTGGTTAAAGTGATGGATGCGGCAAAAGGGGCGGGTGTGAAGAATATCGCACTGGCTGCGGAGAAGCGTTAATGGCTTCGGTATCTCAAACTGCGATATTTCAAACATCGGTATTTCGCTTAGTGTTAGCGTTGCCTATTTCGATATTTGTCGCGTTAGGTTTGTTTACGTTTATGGCATGGATGGTCGATAACGGCCACCAAGGTTCACCAGAACAAAGCCAGAACCTCGCGTTTGATATGGTGATGGTCGAACAAGAACAAGATGCGCAGCGCCGTAAGCGAACAGTGCCAGAAAAGCCTGACACTGCAGAACCGCCACCTGAAGCCGTACCTAAAAGTTCACAATCTGCAACTTCAACCCCTGTGCCATCAATGCCGAATTTAGGATTAGATACCGCGATTACGGGGTTATCCATTAATTTACCGACCTTTTCTGACTTTGGTGCAAATCAACAAGCGATGCCTTTATACCGTGTTGAGCCACGTTACCCTGCACGGGCAATGAAGCAAAAAGCAGAAGGTTATGTTGTTTTGTCGTTTACGATTGATCCACAAGGGCGTCCGATATCGATTGATGTACTTGATGCTAAACCGCGAAGGTTGTTTGAAAAAGAAGCTGTCCGAGCTCTGCGTAAATGGAAATATCAACCAAAAGTCGTTGATGGTAAATCAATTGCACAAGTCGGTCAGACGGTCAGATTGGAGTTTAAGATAAGCCAATGATCAAGATGAACAAAGTCGTTATTGCCCTCACCTTAATGCTGTGTATGCCGGTTAATGCCAGTGCCGAAGAGTTGTCTCAATTTACAGCTGGCAAGGTACAACGTGCTCATAATTTACAGCAAGAAGAAAAGCTGAATGAAGCCATCGCTGTATTGGCTGATTTAAACCCGAGCCGATCTTATGACAAAGCGTTTGTTAATCGAATGCTGGGTATTTTCTATTGGCAGAAAGGTAATACAAACAAAGCCATTCAGAATCTTACATTGGCCGTCAACAGTAACCTATTAGCCGATGAGCAAGCATGGGTAACTCAACGCATGCTTGCCGATATTTTGTTATCAGAAGAACAGTTTAAAACCGCTTTACCACATTATTACGCGCTCACTCATGCGATACCTGAAACTCAAAAAGCGGATGAATTGTGGCTTCGTATTGCGCAAACACATTATCAAATTGAGCAATGGCCTAAAGTACTAACTGTATTGAAACGTTACGATGCATTGAGTGAAAAGGCGGCAATACAGCCACTGACTATCAAGCTTGGGGCTCAGTTACAGCTCAAACAGTGGAAAGAGTCGATTCCTACCTTGAATGGGTTGATTTTACTCGAGCCCAATAAAACCGTTTGGTGGCAGCAGTTAGCGGGAATTCAACTGCGTATTGGGCGCTCTAACGATGCATTAGATACATTGGCTTTAGCGAAACATCAAGGCGTGGCGTTACGTCAGCAAGATTTGAAAACATTGGCTCAGCTTTATGCCCAACGAGGCATTCCAGAACGTGCTGCACAGATCATCAATGAACTAGAAAATGCACACAGTGATGTCAAATTACTGTCTGATCAAGCAATGTATTGGCAGGTAGCAAAGGAGTGGGATAAGGCGATAGCGGTGTGGTCGAAAGCAGCACAGCTAAACGCTAAATACCGTTGGGAACTCGCGCAGTTACTGTTGCAAGAAGGGCATTATCATAAAGCCTTAACTGAATTAGAGCAGGTTAAACGTAAAGATAAACAAGTAGATGTTGAATTGGCCAAAGTACGGGCTTATTACAAATTAGAGAACTTTGATAAGGCGATTATTCATGCGAAACAAGCGAATAATATTACCCCGTCTTCGGCATCGAAAAGTTGGGTTAAGTACCTAAGTCAGATCCGTAACATGCAAAGCTAAAGCGTTAACGCGACGCTTGGGTAAGATGAAAAAACGGCAGCCTTAGGGTTGCCGTTTTTGTTTGAAGGTTAAGCTATTTGATTACTTTTTTTATTCGTTATTAGTCGGTAGATAACGCCGCTAATGGCAATAAGCATAAGAGAGAAAGTGACAACGACAAACCCTTTCGATAATGTCTCTTGGTAGTCACTAAAGATAGGGCTAAGCATAATCCACTTACCTGTAAGCAATAGAACTAAACACCAAATAAAAGAACTACTGGCACTAATGATGGCTGTTCGCCAAACGCTTAATTTTGCAATGCCCATTAACATTGGGGTTAAGACTCTGACGAAAGGAAGGAAGCGAGATATAAAGAGCGACAAAAAACCATAACGACTGAGTAAGCGCCTTGCTTTGGGGAGTGAGTTATCGGGAAGAATACGTTCTAAATAGGAAATGAAAGGGGTTTTGTGCAATATTCGCCCTTGTAAATAAGCACAAAAACTTCCGGTAGAAGCGGCGATACACAGTATGGTTGCGGTAGAGTAAAAGTCGAGAATTCCCAGCCCAATCATTCCTCCGGCAAAAAGCATAAGGCTGTCCCCTGGCAGTGGCAAGAAAACAAAACTTGATTCGAGGAACAATACTAAAGCGAGCAGTAATACAAACCATTTCAAAGAACTTACTTGCTGCAGTGTTTCAAAGTCATGATGCCAAATGGCCAATAAAATTTCCTGCATGTACAAATCCACCCTCTGTTATTAAGTTAATGGCTGGCTCAGTGTCTGTTAAGAGAAATTGAGCCAACTGAATGTGTTTAAGAACGATGCTTTTACTCAAAGATCAAAATGATGTAGGCGACAAACAAGATAAGGTGCGTGACGCCATTTAAGGAGTTGGTTCGACCGCTACTAAAGCTAATACTGGACATAAGTAATGTGGCGCAGAGCAGCACCATCTCTGCTGGCTCTAAACCTAGGTGCAGGGGCTCAGCAATAATACTCGAGATCAGAAGTACCGCTGGTACCGTTAGTGCAATGGTTGCGAGCACTGAACCAAAGTAAAGGTTCATTGCGCGCTGCAGCTGATTGTTCAGTGCGGCCTTTAGCGCCCCGACGGCCTCAGGTGCCAATATAAGTAGCGCGACAACAAGTCCTCCTAAAGCTTGCGGAGCCTTAAATTCATTAATGGTACTGTCGATCGGAATTGCCAAGCTTTTCGCTAATAGAATCACAATCAGCAAGTAGCCTATCAGTAGGGATACGTGGAAGAAGGTACTGCCGAGTGGCCCGTGGTGGTCGTGATCATCAAGGTTTTCTTCATCAAGGAAGAAATGGGTATGGCTTCTTGTTTGAATAAAAAGAAATACGCCATACAGTACTATTGAAGCTAAGACTAATGTCCATGTCATTGCGGAAGACATTGAACCGACGTTGTCTGATGAAGTGAAGTTGGGCAGAACAAGACATAACAAAGAAAGCGGAACGATCGCGACGAGATAAGATTTAAGCCCCTCTACATTGTATTTTTGGGTGTGGTATCTCAGACCGCCAATAAGAAGGGTTATCCCAACTAATCCGTTTAGAACTGTCATGACAACAGCAAGCATGGTGTCTCTTGCCAAAACGGGGTTCGATTCTCCAGTTAGCATAACAGAAGAAATCATCACTACTTCTAGGGATATGACGGATAGCGTAAGAATGAGTGTTCCATACGGGTCACCCAATTTTATTGCTAGCGCATCTGAATGTCTGACCACCGCAAAAATTGCTGTAATCACCACGAAGAAGAGGGCGATGGTGGCAAATATTCCCTGTAGCGAGGCAATATTCGTCTTTAGAACGTGGTCACCCCCGAGCTTAAAAATAGCCACAGAAATAAAACCTAAAATTAGTACAAATTCACCTTTTAAGAACGTTGTCATTGGCGTGCCTCTTCTTTAGCGAAGGCTGTTTTGTTGCAGTACCATAAGGTGAGAAAGGCTCTTAATGTCATTTCGGTGGCATTGTGTTTTAGCACTGCTTTAGCACTGCGCATTGCCATTTAGCGTCGTGACTGATGAGGTGGTGCTCTGTTAATTTCTTCACTTGAACTGTCTCTCTAATAAAGAATGAGTAGTTATGGCGTGCGATCCTAACGTCTAGAAGGCAAGCTTCAGACGTAATAGAAAAATGACGCAATAAGTTTCATGTCCTGATAATGGGGCGTAGAGAGTTAGGACAAACGTGAGTGATTGTGGGCGTAGAGTACGTTCCCTTCCTTCCAACCTGCTAAACGGGAAGAGGGATAAAAGGCATGGCTTGTCCAGTGATTGATTGCATCTGGAACAGAGATCGCCTTAACCGCTAATTGAAGTAGTGGAGGGGGC
The DNA here is from genome assembly GCF_003025615.1 of Photobacterium frigidiphilum. GTDB lineage: Bacteria > Pseudomonadota > Gammaproteobacteria > Enterobacterales > Vibrionaceae > Photobacterium > Photobacterium frigidiphilum. The sequence goes on from NZ_PYMJ01000053.1 coordinate 18,457, forward strand.
AAAAATGCGACAAGCAGGTGATATTCGGGCTTAACACCAAGGGTTGCGCGATGGTCGTGGCTAATTACGCGCCTTAACGCATTTAGAATAAAGGCATTGTTGCCATCATTAGAAATAGAACGTTCGTCTTCCTGAGTGATGATATTACTTTGTGCGTAATGGCAAGGTTGATCGTCGGACTTAAGAATGAACATTTGTTGCTGTTGCGATAAGTCTAATACTCGATTGCCGGATGTTGGATACTCCTGCGCTATCACCATGTAGGAACATAGCGACACAGTAAGCGCAAATAGGAACGTAAAGCAACGACTCAACAAGTATTGGTAACCTTTATCTGTAAATACCAAGGCAGTATAAACACTCGTCCTATTATAGAAAATACTGCAACAGGGCTTATGTGTTACAGGATATTGCATTGATAGGTCATGGATAGGCAGGACACAATTGGCTAGGGGGTCATTAAGGCGGAAAACCGCTATTGATGAATCAAGATGTTAGGGCAGGAAAAACAGAAGCGCGGAAAAAAATTTAAGCCAATAACGCGGAAACTTGGCAAAAAAACATAGAAGAGCGGAATTCTAAATTATTACGTCGAAAAGAACACTTTAGCGATTATGTTAGTATTAATATAGCCTGTTTTATTAAAATATCAATAAGAGAATAATGGTCATTAATCAATTGGTTAAATTGATTAATATACTAAAAGGATCTGAAACTGGAGATGTGCGAAAAAAGCAGTCAATTGACTGCTTTTTTTATAGAAGGGCTTGTACTTCGATGCTTTTGTATGTGTTAAATAATTCTTGATTTTGTTTATCTGGCAAGTACCTAGTTAGCTTGCCTTGATCGACCAAATTATTTAGTTCAGTTTGTGTTACACCAAGTATCAATTTAACTGTCTTGGGTGACACTTGGATATCCTTACTCTTGAATGTGTTGATTGCCCAAGGGAGCAACTCATTTTTGTTCCAGCAAAGTGAATCTAACCCATTTTCTTTATCAAGAACGTAGTTTTGAATAGATGGTGATGCAACTAGTTCTCCCAGGGAGACACTGTAACGTTCAAAAAATTCTGATTGTCTTAACTCATCAAGGCTGACTGATGCTGTATTTTCTGGTACAACTGGTTGTTGTTCAACGAGTTCAGCGAAATTTCTGATATCAAGGAGTACGCCAAGGATTTTTTTTGACCGTTTGACCGGTTCAATAAGACCTTCGTCAATAAAAGAAGCAAGTTCGGCACAGCTTGTACCTAAGATCTTATTGGCGGCCCAGAGATCAGCGATGTATTTTGTAACATCGTCATCAAATAATTGGTCTTTCGGCTTCAATACTGTTTTAACTTTGTTAGGAATTGCGGCCTCTGATTTCCACTGAAGGTACGATGTAGATATCCTTGGGTCGTTTTCATGCTCAATGTCAGGATACTCGAATTCATATGCCGGGTAGCGAGCAACATGTGGGCCCAAGGTTATTGCTTGGTTTCGATGTTGTTCAACTTCCTCTGCATAATAATCTCTTGCAGCTGGAGAATGAGTAAGCTCATGAGAAGCCGTAAGTATTTGGATTAACTTAGAATTATTTATTTGCTCAAGGGCCTCACTCTTACCTGGCAAGATATCAAAAGGTCGTAGTAACCGTCCTGCACAATCAAGTAGCTGTTTGGATGCTTGCTGTAGCTCCCGGCCTCTAAGATCAATTAATCCATCAAGATACTGAGGTAAGATTGAATCTTTAGCGCTGCCGTCAAGAATGGCAGAAGCACAGTAGTTACATTGCCCCCGCTCTATAGCATCAAAGTTTAATGGAGCATCGCAGCATGTACAGGTATCAATCAGCGGAATTCCATGTACCTGGCAGTGCGTTTTGACGGTAATTAACCATTCAAACTTTTGAATCGATTTTTGTTCAAGACAAAGAGGGCAACAACGTGCCATATTTCTTATTTGCGGTGTAAATTTATATTGCTCACCTTGTTGGCCGAAGTGCTCTTTTGTGTGCAACATATCTGAATGATTAAGTAGGTCAAAACATTTAACGGCTGACTTCCAGGAGCCAGTACGTTGAAGGTTAGAGCTAGTTCCACCTGGAATTCTTGTTACTCTAAGTAGGTCTTTAGTATCAGCACAACAATTTTCTATCGCTAGTCTAGCGAGATATCCTTGTACAGATTCTCCTTCAACAGGAGATAATGAGAAAGGTAATTTATAGTTATTCATTGTTAAACCGTCTGTTCTAGCCATGCAGTAACTCTTGGTAATGTTACAGAGTAAGGGTTGAAGCTAAGGCTTTCAGATGGTTGGAATTCGAGATCCATTGCTTTTGCAATATCAGATTGTGTTATCTTTTTTCCATCTTTATTGCAGCGAATCGCTGATTCAATTAACGCGTGATAAAGACCAGGTAATCCGTCACAAGCTACATATGTGCGGCATAAGAAATCGTGACCAAATTTAGTGATCTTTAGTGGACAGTTTCCATTGTATTCAGCTACAAAATCAGAAAACTGTGTATCAGTGGCTGTTGGTTTATTTAAGCGAAGAAGACGAGCGGTTCCTAAAAATCTACGTCGCAGTTGAGCGTCAGTCTGGACAATGATTTCAGCTTCATGTTTACCGACCAAGATAAATGTACATCGTGTCTGTTTCATTAGTGTCTTGTAAAAGTCACAGACTACTGACTCAACACGATTTTTGTACTTCTCTGTAAAATGATGGATTTCATCATTAATAATAATGCGGTAGCCCTTCTTCTTAATCAGCTCAATGATACGCTTAGTACGTTTGGATTCCGTATCAGTTTTAATATCCATAATGTGAGCATCCATCGCAGCGAAGTATTCACTTTGCAGTGCTTTAAGTGTTGCAGGAGAAGGGGTATCGAGTAAAAGTACCGATTCTTCTGAAATCTCTGGATGTTCATGTTCAACAATGGTCGTATCAATAACGGTTTCAATTAATGATGTCTTCCCTGAACCTGGGCAGCCAACAAGCATCAGGCTTCTTGGGGTTCCGCCATCAACGGTGCTGTTAATACAAGCTTCGATTTTATCTATAGCAACATCAACATGTGGATGAACGATGTAAGTCTCTTGTAGTTTTTTTAGTGTATTCATAGGATAACTTGGTTCCAAAAGGTGTGAGAAATGAGTTCATTAAAGAAGACTTTATGGTTTAGTTCTTCGTTTAAGCGCCCGCATGGTAGTTTTGGGTGTAGACTTAGTTTCATTCCCTTCCGTCTCTTCAATCTCTTCGCCTGAGGCTGAGAGGGGGATCTGTTCATCATCAAAACTTTCGTGGCTGCTACGAACTACTTGATTTAAGTAACTAGGTGTCAGTTCCTCTGCTTTTATGGTTGATGTGTCTTGTTTTCTCGTTTTCTTTGGATTCTCTGATCGCACACTTTTAGCTTTGTCATATGAATCACTCATAATTGAGTATTCTGTTTCACAGCTTTCAGTCGATCTTTCTGGCTTTTTAAATTGAAGCATCGCTTTTAGCTCTTCTAGTGACGTTCCTTGCTCAATAGGTGGACGAACCGCTTCAACTTTAATTAGATATTTTTCTTTAGGGTGCACTACATGGATGGCACTTACGTCCATTGGGTCAACGTAATATTCAAGTGTGATTGTTCGGCCTACACCAACTAACTCGCTTAATTCATCATTCCGGTAATAAACTCCATGTTTACAAATTCCTTTACGATAATCAGCTCGCCCGTCGTTTAATTCATCCGCTAAAGCAAAACGAGAATCAAAGTCATCAGGTATGAATGTTCCAACTCTCTCATATGATTCTTGCCATAGTTCAAGAGGGGACTTGGTATCTCCAAGCTGTCTTTCATTTACATATACATCAACAAGCCAATTCACTAGCTCCTCTCGATATTCCTCTACGGTAAGAGTTGCTCGAGTCAGCTTATCATCACAATCCTTTCTAATGTCTCCATAATGACCTGGTAGTAAAGGCTCAAATTGAACTTTGATCTGATTGACTAAGTTTTCTATGTATGGCTTTCGATATGGCGCTGCAACTTCAGTAGTCTTATAGGTGATACTTAGGGCATCTACAATGCAATGTATTAAGTGTTCTTTAGAAAAAGCTGAGCCAGCATCAACAACGAGTGTACTCATTAGTCCAGTAAGTTCGAGTAATGTCCCTGTTCTGGTTGAAAATAACGGTTCGGTTATTGCCTGCTTGAGGGCAGCCTTGAAACAGTCTGCTGATTCTCCTCTTTCTTCTAATGTGAACACCGCAAGCGGTGCTTTGCTGTATGCATCAATGGCAATACAAAAGTAAATACGGCTGATTACTTCTTTACCATCCTTTGAGCGGAACAACACTTTTGGGCTAAAGAAATCAAATTCAACAAGGCTTAAAATTTCATCAATATCAAATTTTTTATTGTATTTTCTTAAGAACTGTTTTAGTGCAACACTACCTTTCGTTTTGAGAATGACTTCCGTTTGAGGAAGCTTGTCAAGCTGTCGTTTCAACCATGACTTGCTTGGAATATTATTTCTTGCAAGTGTCAATTCTGCTGAGCAGAAGCCAATAAAGGTTCGATAAAATGAGTTAAAGGTCTTCTTGTCTCTAATCAAGTAGTACTTTCGAATAAACCATTCCGCCTGCTCTTCTAACTGGACTGAATAGCGTGGCACTTTACAGCCCTTTAGATGATGCCTGGGGAGAAAGGCGTCAATCACCATCCCATATTTTCTTGCTTTAACCTTGTTGCTGTAAAAACAAGTCTTACCTATAGGAGGGAGTGCCAGTTTCTTTGCCGCGGCTTGAAGCATCTCGTTTGTGACGTTCTTCTTTCCCTTAAAGATGTCTAGGTATTTCATCATCGTCGTTGCACGTTCACGCCCTTTAATGTTTCCAAGAGGGGCTCTTGTCATTTGTTCGAAAGATGAAGCCATAGTTAGGTTGAGGCTTCGTATAGCATGGTCTGTTTTCTGAATAGTGAGGATAAGAGGCTCCTCACTTTGATCGTTGTGTGTAAATATCAAGTGCTGGCCTTTGGCCAATTCAAGGTTGTAGTTTTTCTTGTTGTACTTAACTGTATCACCTGGCTTTAAGTCCGTTACTTTAAGCATACATTTTTTCCTGGTATTTTCGATTCAGGCTGTGATATGTACTTTGTGCGTAGATTTCTTTGTCTGATACGACCACGAACTGCAAACCAGCAGATGCGAAAACTCGTCGTAACACCTCAAATTTTTTCTTTAGTCCTTCAATCTGTTCAAACGGTTTAACTTCAATAACAAGCCAAATACCATTCTTTCGCTTTACGAGTAGATCTGGGGTGTATTTCCGTTTTTTTCCATTGAATAGGTAACTGATAGTAAAAGGCTGGGTCATATATGAAATCGTGTTTTTATCAAATTCTTGCCTAATACACTCGCCAACTTCTGCTTCACTCTCACAGCGTAAGACAGTCTTTGCTTTTAGACTTTTTATTCGGTAGATGTTGCTGACTTTTGAATGTCTTGGAATGGTACGCATATCTTTATCCTCAATTAGTGGTGATCGAATGATAGATAGAAATTACAATCTTGCAAGCTGACGTTTTCGCCGTAAATAACTGATTATGTTAGTGTTGACATAATTAATGGGACTTAATGACTTATTCGTCAATAGTGAGAAAATAAAAAATATTATAATAAAAATCCATGAGTTATTGCTTTTGGTATAAATCTTGCTAGTTAAATAGTGAACAGGTGTGGGAGCGAAAAAAGGGATGATCTTCCCTGAAAAAGTAATTTATCAATAAATCAAGAAGTGACGGTTAGTTCACACTTTTCTTATCTGTTAGTTGAAAATTGCATAGGAAAATAAACTGACGGGACAACTTGAAGAGGCAATTTTGTTTGAAAAATGCCATGTTTGCACGGGGAGTGACGGTAAAACGATGCCCTTAAAAAGAGTGTTTTTCTCATTATTGAGATGATTTTAGAGATTGGATTCGGGCCTAATGGCTCGCAATACGACATTTATGATACGTCTGATGAGTCTGAATTTTGTTGCCACTCTTTATCTAGAGTTGATAGAGAGTGGCAAATTATGAGTCATCTTTCGGTTTATTGTACTTGGAGTGATATCGCTTTTTGATGAACATGTAGCCCATCATTTTGTCTATGGTGTCTATACAGAAGGAAGGTAACGAGCGCATCAACGGTTATACCCACGCCAAACATTATCGCAATTGAGTTGAGATTGGGGATAAACCAGTTGTTTTTGAAAAGTATGAATGCGCCACCATAGTAGAAAATGTTGACGATGAGTGATTGATACAACATTAGGTCAGTTCTTCCAATTCCGTAGAAATAGCTATCAATCACATTGTTAAAGGCAAAGATAATATAGAAGCCAAGCATCAATATCGTTAGGTTGAAAATCTTTTCATATTCCTTAATCCCCATAAAGTGCTGAAGAAAGTCCTTCCATAGAGGTATGGTTATTAGCCACAGTAAGACAAAAATACTGGTCATACTGAAATATGCCTTTATACGCTCCGAGGAGAGTCCTTTTGAGCAAGCGGCATCCTGTCTTATGAGTTGCCCTAAGGCGAGTACTGGCAACAATAACCAGCCCCAAATGAATTGATTCGCTACCCAGAAGACGCCAGATTGTTTTACCTCATTAACAAGCTGTAAAATCATGACTATAAAAGCGACATTGCGAACAAAAGATTCTAATCCTGACTTGAGTCCGATCTGGAACCATTCTTTAACCCAATCAAATTGAGCGTGTAATAGTTTATTAAGTGAAAATCCATAGCGTACAAGCCAATAAACAGATAGGCATAATAAGATACTGTTGACCAGAATGTTTGTGTAGGCCACACCGTTGACACCAAGTTGCATTGAGAAAGGTAATTGGCTGACAAACATGCTATCAAACAACACTGTGAACAGGGTTCTAACAACAAGTAAGGTGTACATAACTCGGTGCTTATTTTTTAAAACTAAAACGAGACAGCAAAATGCATAGGTGGAGGAAATAAGTATCGCGAGTGACTCGAGTCTGATGTAAATGACCGTTTTCTGGTAAAGCTCGACTGTTTGTTTCATACCACTGGTCAGTTCGCCAGTGAATACCATTACCCCTGCGGTGACCACGACATAGAAGATGAGGAAGATCAGTAATGAGATTGTAATGCGCTCAGCGAATTTTTTCTTGTCGCTAATTACCGCTCCAAGGATATATGCGAGTGGTAGTAGCAGCGCTTCACTCAATACTTCGTAAGTAACGTTAAGCCATGCCACTTGAGCGGCAATACTGAATGCCCATGGTTCGGGGAGATTCCCCAGAAAATAAATCCGTGCAGTTGAATACAGAGTAGGAATGAAGCTAGATATCAGCAGTACAGAAAATAATCTGTAATTTAGTTTTGATATTGATGAAAACACAATGGCCTCTGTGAATATAAAGAAGTACTGTCGTGTGAGCACATTCTACAACCTGTGAATAGAGTCAGGTAATGGTGAGTTTCTTTATTTCGAGTTTATTGAAAATAACACCTTAGATAAGATCGAAGCTGAGTATACTCCTAGTCGTTTACCGTAAGCGTCTGGGCAACGACACCTAGCTATGCTTAATATTCCATGGCAGCAACGCGTCAATATTATTCGGTTTTTCAGCAATCTGCTGCAAGCAGGTTGCGATATAATCATGAACAAGAAGA
>NZ_PYMJ01000054.1 GCF_003025615.1 Photobacterium frigidiphilum
TCACATAAAAGTATGACAGCTGCTACAATCAAAGATACTTAAGTGATTTTTTTAACATAAACCACTGTTAAAGATAGAGTTTACAAAGATACGTCAAAGGTATCGTCTGAAATTTTTCCCAAGGGTGTGCGTACATGGGTAAAATATATGATGGTCTTCATCGCATCAGCTTTTTAATCGATGAAAATGGCACCATTGAACATGTTTTTAATAAGTTTAAAACGAAAACTCACCATGAAGTGGTATTAGATTATTTCAACAATGCTGAGTAATCATTTTTAAACGAACGAAACGAAAAAAGGTCGCATCTGCGACCTTTTTTCAGCGTAAGATTTAACATGAACTATTACATGCGAATACTATTACTCACTAACCGTATCATCTGGTTCAGAAGAAGGTAAGGCTCCCCATACCGCTTTCACTAATGTGGCCAACGGTATTGCGAAGAAAACGCCCCAGAAGCCCCATAACCCTCCAAACACCAAGACTGCAACAATAATAGCAACGGGATGCAAGTTAACCGCTTCAGAAAATAAGACTGGCACTAACACATTGCCATCAAGCGCTTGAATAACACCATAAGCTGCAAGCAACCACCAAAAATCAGGCGTCAATCCCCACTGGAACAGACCTACCATCGCTACAGGTACAGTAACCGCTGCCGCACCAATGTATGGAATAAGAACAGAAAGCCCGACAAGCACACTCAATAGAACAGCGTAACGCAAGTCCATGACTGCAAAAGTAATATAACTCGCAATACCAATGATAAAGATTTCAGTGACTTTACCTCGAATATAATTCGAAATTTGTTCATTCATCTCTGCGCCGACTTTACTTGTTAGACGGCGATTTTTAGGCAGGATACCGCTCATTGTCGCCAGCATTTCATCTTTATCTTTTAATAAGAAAAAGACCAATAGCGGCACTAAGATCAAATAAACAGCTATCGTTGCCAAACTCACTAAAGATGCCAGCGAGCCTTTAACAACACTTTCTCCCAATCCCATCACTTTCTCACGAAACGTTGTCATAAACGTAATCGCTTGATGAGGTTGAACAAAGTCAGGATAACGTTCAGGTAAGCTAGAAACGTAATGCTGTAAATCATTAAACATTGTTGGTACGTCAGCAGCAAAATTACCCACTTGATGCCAGATAGTAGGTACTAACCCAAAAAAGGCCATAACCATTAAACCAGCAAAAATAAGCAATACCACTAAGACAGCAACAGTACGGGGCAAACCTAAACGCCCTAGGCGCATGACTGGCCATTCCAATAAATACGCCAGTACAATAGCGACTAATAGTGGTGCGATAAGATTACCGAAAAAGTAGATCGTTAAAAAACCACCTAGCAAAATAGCGATCAAACTCACCGCATGAGGATCTGAGAATCTTCGCATGTACCAACGATTGAGCATATCCAGCATAAATATTTTTCACAGCCTTTTAGTTGCGATAATGACAAGCTCTTGTGGAGTATCGGCTTGTACCTTTACATTAAACCCATTATTAAGAAGGTAACGGGAAATATCTTGTCTCGCACCAGCATCAGAGATAATAATTTCTATACTCTGATTTGAACGAAGACTTTTACTTGCTCTTTTTGCTAATAAAAGCGCCAAAGGACAACGTTCTGAAGCTAAATTAAGCGTTTGAATATCCATTCAGGTATGCTGACAATTATTATCCATCAGGGTATTGTAAAGGACATCGGTTCGACAAAAAAGAAACCCGTCATAAGTTTCGTTGTCTTATTCGCATAAATATCTAATAATTGGTTATATAGTCAATGCTTGCATATCACCAATTAGCGTCGATAACTTCCACAAAGGCGGCAGTATTATAAACATGTTTCGTTTTGCTAAAGTGCCAACCTATCTATTAATCAGTGCTTTATTAAGCTCTAGTTTCACTGTGAGTGCTAACAACAGCAATAGTCTACCAGAAATTGGGACAACAGCTGCCGCGACATTAACAATAGAAAAAGGACAGGAGTACGGTGATGCATACATGCGCATGTTACGTGCTAGCCAACCTGTCATCAGTGACCCTTTATTATCGGAATATGTACAAGATTTAGGTCTTCGTCTTGTTGCTAATGCAGACAGTGTACGCACGCCATTTAATTTCTTCATGATCCAAAATCGTGAAATTAATGCGTTCGCGTTTTTTGGCGGCTACGTTGCTATTCATAGTGGGTTGTTTTTATACGCTCAATCAGAAAGCGAACTGGCTTCGGTTGTTGCCCACGAAATAGCACACGTTACTCAACGCCACCTAGCCAGAAGCATGGAAGATCAAGCTAAAAAGTCCCCCATGACGATGGCAGCTCTAGTTGGCTCTTTAATGCTTGCTATTGCGGCGCCTGAAGCCGGGATCGCCGCTATTCATGCGACAACGGCAGCATCGATGCAAGGGCAAATTAACTATACTCGCAGTAATGAAAAAGAAGCTGACCGTATCGGTATTGCGACGTTGGCCAAAGCGGGCTTCGAAGTAAAGGCCATGCCGCGATTCTTCGGACGCTTAGCCGATCAATACCGTTATGCCAGTAAACCACCAGCGATGTTATTGACTCACCCATTACCAGAGGCTCGTGTTTCTGATACGCGTAGCCGTGCGAATCAATACCCGAATGTAAGGTTACCGTTATCTGAACCTTACCAACTGACTCGAGCACGAATTGTGGCACGTTACGCAGGTATTGAGAGTGAGGCTGCACTTGATTGGTTTAACCGTAAAATGAAAAAAGCGTCTCCCCAAATGAAGCAGGCGCTTAATTATGGTAAAGCGCTGGTCTACATGGATTCAGGCAAATACCAACAAGCCCATGCATTATTAGACCCTCTTATTGCGGCAGAGCCCAACAATCGCTTTTACATCGATTCGGCGACCGATCTCGATTTATTCCAAAAACGCTATGACTCAGCAGTTAATCGCTTAGAAAAAGCGCTGCGACAAAACCCAAACAACAGCGTGTTACGTTTGAACTTAGCGCATGCTTTGCAAGAATCAGGGTTAAATGCGAGCAGCATTTCGATACTTACCCGCTACACCTATGACAACCCTAACGATAGCAATGGTTGGAGTCTACTGGCGCAAGCCTATGCAGCAGCAGGTAAACGAGACGGGGAATTAGCCTCTCGCGCAGAGTTAATGGCACTACGAGGTCAATGGGACAGAGCGATTAATAATTATATTCAAGCGAGTCAAATCGCTGATGTTAATTCACTAGACCAAGCACGCTATGATGCCCGTATCGATCAACTTCGTTTATCTCGTGAACGTTTTGCAAATCTGCAATAGCCGCTAAATTATTCAACAGTCTTCGTTTTTTATATGTTGCAGTTCCTCTACAATGGAGCTGCAACATAGTTAACAACTTACCATCAAAATAACTCATCATTAAAAACAATAAATTGACTTAACACTACGTTATTTTAGGAGAAGCCTTTCATGTCAGTCACTATTTACCATAACCCTCGCTGTTCTAAGAGCCGTCAAACACTGGCCCTGATCGAAGAAAAAGGTATTGCGCCAACAATTGTCAAATACCTTGATGAAACACCAAGTGAAAATGAATTAAAAAGTTTATTCACCAAATTAGGTTACGCATCTGTACGCGATATGATGCGCACGAAAGAAGATATATACAAAACACTGACCTTAGGCGAAAACACAATAACTGACGAACAACTATTTACCGCGATGAGCCAAAATCCAAAACTCATTGAACGCCCTATCGTTGTGAACGGTGAAAAAGCAGCCATGGGTCGCCCACCAGAGTCAGTTTTGGACATTTTATAATGCTAACAGTGCTTGTGCTGTATTACAGCCGTCACGGTAATACCCGCCAACTTGCGCGGCAGATTGCTCGTGGTATTGAGCAAGTTGATGGCTGTGAAGCCCAGCTACGTACTGTCGCCGAGATTTATGCGCAAGGTCAAACTGATGAGTTACCGCTCACTGGTGATCCCATAGTGACACTGGAAGATTTAAAACAATGCGCTGGCGTTGCGCTTGGTAGCCCTGTTCGCTTCGGTAATATGGCTGCGCCACTTAAGCACTTCATTGATAGCACCAGTACAGAATGGTTATCAGGAACATTAATTGGCAAGCCTGCAAGTGTGTTTACCTCGTCGTCTTCGATGCACGGCGGTCAAGAAACAACGTTACAATCTATGATGCTTCCTTTGTTGCACCACGGAATGCTCGTCGTTGGGATCCCGTACTCGGAACCGCTGCTACATACCACACAACATGGCGGTACGCCTTATGGTGCTTCTCATTTAAATAATGAGAATAATAAAACCATTCATTCAAATGAAGCCACTCTAGCGCAAGCTCTGGGAAAACGGCTCGCAACTATTGCATTAAAACTGAACGGATAACTATTTCATAGTGCTCACTTGAGCCTCAGTAAGGGATAACACCATGACGCCTATGAGCTCAAATACAAAAAATTTACGCTATTTCGCACTCATTGCGAACCTTTCTCTGATTCTATGGGTTGGGCTATGGCAAAGTACGATTTCTCCTCACCCCCACCTGAATAATTACGTTATTGCCGTGATGTGGATAATACCGATGCTATTGCCTTTAAAAGGTATTTTAGAAGGTAAACCATATACTCATGCATGGGCGAACTTTATTTTAATGTTCTACTTTCTGCATGCATTAACGATTTTGTGGATTGACGATGGCGAGCGTTGGTTAGCCTTGGTCGAGCTCGTTATTGCCTCTAGTGCTTTTGTTGCCAATATTTTATTTGCCCGTGTTAGAGCGAAAGAGCTTGGTATTAAGCTAAAGCGTTTGTCTCAAGTCGAAAGAGAAGAAAGAGAGGCTCACGAGCCCAAAGAACCAAAATAAAAAAGGCGCCAATTATGGCGCCTTTCTTTTTTGCATTCAAAGTATATACGCTACTAGCCGCTTAAGATTTCCAGTAATACACTTCAACTTGAGCCTGCTCAGGCTGTATTGTTGCACTCACATCTATGGCATTAGGATCCGCGGGCAACTGATCTGACTGTTCACTGGATGCTTGTGGATCGATCGGCTTTATTAACATGTTATTTTTAGCGATATCAGCGGCAACAGGATCAATAACACCAGTTGCGATATTATCCTCAAACTCAATCGTATCCTGTATATCTATCGCTTTCTGGCTAATACGCGAATCTTGACCGAGCTCTCGACGAAATGCGGCCTCACTACTCAATAGCTTTACATCGAATTGAACGGAGTCACCTTGTAACCGGTTTGCATTTACCGATGCCACAGAGGTCAAATTGGTCAGCATTCTTTCTAAAGTAAAAAAGTCTTCGGTTGTTTTTACATTGCCCACTTGAATGGCAAACGCGCCATCACTTGCACCACCAAGTTGAACGGCATATTTAGCCGCCAGTTCATCGGCAATCTTATTCATCATGTCGGTTGTTGCTTTAGCTGCCGTACCTGATACTCGCCCTTCTGCGGGTGCTTTTTGAGAGTTCACAATCTGATCGGGCTTCTGAGGGAATAGCTGCCAAGATAAATTAACATTATCATCCGCTTGCTTACGTGCTCGAACAACAAGTACCGCATCAGGATTATAGCGTTGGCTCGCCTCGGCAATTGGCTGAACAAAACCACCCCATAAATCAGGAATACTTAATGCGGTCACATCATCAAAATCACCAATAGGCATAATAACGGGCAAGCCACGTTTATCTGCAGCAAGGTTCATCTGTGGCTGCAAAGAATTGCCAGATTGGTCCCACAGAATTTCACGTTCACGATTTGACTCTTCAACCAGCCACACCAAAATAGTTGGGCGCTGCTCATTCCATAGTGTTGCGTTAGCTTTGGTTAATAGGTCACGAATTTGGCCGCCATTAAACGTCAGCTCCAATGTGCGCTCACCATTAAGATTACCGTAACCAAATTGGCTGATGTATGGTCGGCTATTAGTCATCGCCTTACGAATCACTTCGTTATTAGCAATTGCACTCTGACCGGATACCTTAATCAATACCTGCTCTAACCCTTGGGCTTGTGCTTGTTTCTCTGATTGTTTATCGGTGTCAGGTAATACAACCTGAGTTTGATACAAATTGGTAACGGTCGCGGCTTTCACCGGTAAGGCTAATAAAGCCAAAAATAAAAAAGCAAAACGCAGCATAAAAAACTCTTTCATAGCTTAGTTAGTCTCTGAGCATTAAATACTCAGATTAAGATGCAGCAACGTTTGTTGCCATAAAAAGTGCGATACGTCTCTACTATATCAGACTACCTAAATTTTACCTGAATGAATGAAAATTCTAACCCAATCTTGATAATCACTCAAAAAACATCATACCCATTACTTAGGGGATTTAGCCCCCTAACGCTTATTTTTATTTATTGCCTAAAACTTATCATTCTTACCGCGACAATATTGAAAAATAAACAGCCCCTAACAATCATACAAACAATCAACAGATTTATTGATTGTAAGCAACTTATTGCTATCAACTGATGTAGGTAATCGATTGCTTACATGTTAGGATTGCGCGATTTTATTTTCAGATAGGGTGATAAACAATAATGATGCAGGTACTGCAAGGTGCCCAAATGCTTTTTGTCGCATTTGGTGCGTTAGTTCTGGTTCCATTACTAACAGGCTTAGATCCTAACGTTGCCCTCTTTGGTGCGGGTATAGGAACACTCCTTTTTCAGGTTGTAACCAAACGTTCTGTTCCTATTTTTCTCGCGTCTTCTTTCGCGTTTATCGCCCCTATTATGTACGGGGTGCAAACATGGGGCATCGCTAGCACCATGGGCGGTCTTATGACTGCTGGTGTGGTTTACGTATTAATGGGTGTTTTGATTAAAGTTCGCGGCGTCGGATTTATCCATAAAATACTACCACCTGTTGTTGTCGGCCCTGTCATTATGGTTATCGGTCTTGGTTTGGCGCCAGCTGCCGTTAATATGGCGGTAGGTAAAAGTGGCGATGGTGGCATACAGATCATCAATGGTGATGCTGCAATATGGATTTCAGCCGTTTCATTAATAACAACGATTGCTTTTAGTGTCTTTGCGAAAGGCTTTTTCAAGCTGATGCCGATTATGGCAGGCGTTGTCGCAGGGTACTGCGTAAGTCTTGGATTTGGCGTCGTTGATTTCACGCCAGTTATTCAAGCAAGCTGGCTAGCAATGCCTAACTTCACTTATCCTGAATTCAATATCAACGCTATTTTGTTCATGATCCCTGTTGCTATTGCACCAGCGGTCGAACATGTCGGTGATATGCTAGCAATATCCAACGTAACAGGAAAAGATTACCTGAAAAAACCAGGGCTTCACCGTACACTTGCTGGTGATGGTATCGCAACTATTGCGGCATCAATGTTTGGCGCACCACCGAATACCACTTACTCTGAAGTGACTGGTGCTGTAATGCTCACAAAAGCATTTAACCCTATCATCATGACATGGGCAGCTGTAACAGCACTCGTGTTAGCTTTTGTCGGTAAGCTAGGTGCTGTACTGCAAACAATCCCTGTACCTGTAATGGGTGGGATCATGATTTTGTTATTCGGTTCAATCGCAACCGTTGGTCTTAATACATTGATTAAAAACCAAGTTGATTTACACAAAGCCCGTAACTTAGTCATTGTTGCTGTTACATTGGTTTTTGGTATTGGTGGAATGGCATTTGGTATTGGTGAATTCAGCCTTCAAGGCATCAGCCTTTGTGGTATCGTCGCAATTGTACTGAACCTAATCTTACCGGATGATTTAGGTGAATCGCACGTTGTGGATAATGCGCAAATGGAAGATACGCAGAATAAATAAATCACAATAACCGATATACAGATAACGAAAAGCCGAACCTAAGTTCGGCTTTTTTACATCAACTTTTTCACATCAATATAAGTAATAGTTAACTATTATTTAGTACCAAAAATTTTATCACCAGCATCACCAAGACCCGGTATGATGTAGCCTTTATCATTTAGCTTTTCATCGATAGCCGCAGTGTATAGCTCTACATCTGGGTGTGCTTTTTCTAATGCTGCAATACCTTCTGGCGCAGCAACAAGTACTAATACTTTAAATTGCTTACAGCCATTTTCTTTTAATAAATCTAGCGTTGCGATCATAGACCCGCCAGTCGCCAACATAGGGTCAACAACCAATGCAATACGCTCATCAATATTTGATGCTAGTTTATTAAAGTATGGTACAGGCTCTAACGTCTCTTCATCACGGTAAACACCAACAACACTGATACGTGCACTTGGTACATGCTCAAGAACGCCATCCATCATGCCTAAACCTGCACGTAGGATTGGCACAACCGTTACTTTTTTACCTTTGATTTGATCAATTTCAACTGGGCCATTCCAGCCTTCAATTGTCACTTTTTCTGTCTCAAAGTCAGCCGTCGCTTCATAAGTTAGCAAGCTGCCTACTTCCGTCGCTAGTTCACGGAAACGCTTAGTGCTGATATCGCCTTCGCGCATCAAGCCGATCTTATGCTTTACTAGTGGGTGTTTAACCTCAACGACCTTCATTTCAGACTCCTACATAAAATTAAAAAAATCGCACTATTATACACTAGACCATTAAGAGTAGGTAGCGAATGGATTCTATTTGCTTAGGAATTACGCTGTAATATTTATTGACGCAAACGTTTCCCTTTCCGCCCTGACTGCTGTTATCATACCCATGCTTTTTTACTTTAATACGTTGAGGGAACTCCTGTGAGCGGCAATAACTCTTCTCTTAGTTACAAAGATGCTGGTGTAGATATCGATGCAGGTAATGCATTAGTTGATCGTATTAAAGGGGTGGTAAAACGCACCCACCGTCCAGAAGTAATGGGCGGCATTGGTGGTTTCGGAGCTCTTTGCTCGTTACCAACCAAGTATAAAGAGCCGGTATTGGTATCTGGTACCGACGGCGTGGGCACTAAACTTCGTTTAGCGATGGACTTAAACAAACATGACACTATCGGTATCGATTTAGTGGCAATGTGTGTGAATGACCTCATTGTTCAAGGTGGAGAACCTCTATTCTTCCTTGATTATTATGCGACAGGCAAACTGGAAGTGGATACAGCTGCAAGTGTTGTGGCGGGTATCGGTGAAGGTTGTATTCAAGCTGGATGTGCTTTGATCGGCGGTGAAACTGCTGAAATGCCAGGCATGTACCACGGCGAAGATTACGATGTTGCAGGCTTCTGTGTTGGCGTAGTAGAAAAAGCTGACATTATTGATGGTTCTAAAGTACAAGCTGGCGATGCATTAATTGCAGTAGGCTCGAGTGGTCCACACTCAAACGGTTACTCGTTAGTACGTAAGATCATTGAAGTATCAAACGCTGATCTTAATGAAGAATTAGAAGGTAAGTCACTGGCTGACCACCTACTAACACCAACCAAAATATATGTAAAATCAACGCTTAAAATGATGGAATCGTGCGACGTTCACGCAATTTCTCATATTACGGGCGGTGGTTTCTGGGAAAATATTCCACGAGTGCTACCTGAAGGCGCTAAAGCTGTTGTCGATGGTAATAGCTGGCAGTGGCCAGCAATCTTTAACTGGCTACAAACGGCAGGTAACGTTGAAACTTACGAAATGTATCGTACATTCAACTGTGGCGTTGGTCTAGTTATCGCACTACCACAAGCACAAGCAGAGCAAGCCATTGAAATCCTAAAAACTGAAGGCGAAAACGCTTGGTTATTAGGTTCAATCGCCAATGCAGAAGCAGGCGAAGAGCAAGTGGAGATTAAGTAAGTCGATGAAAAACATCGTTGTCCTGATTTCAGGTAGTGGTTCTAACTTACAAGCCATCATCGATGCTTGCCAAGACAACACTATCAAAAGCGCAAATGTTGTCGCGGTACTTTCAAACAAAGCGGATGCTTATGGTCTTGAACGTGCTAAAAACGCTGGTATTCAAGCAATAAACCTTACGGTTGCTGATTACGAAAGTCGTGATGCTTACGATAAAGCAATGATAGAACAGATTGATCTGTTCAAGCCTGATTTGGTTATCCTTGCTGGATATATGCGCATTCTAAGTGATGAATTTGTTCGCCACTTTCAGGGCAAATTGATAAATATTCATCCGTCTTTACTGCCGAAGTATCAGGGGCTTCATACCCACCAGCGCGCACTCGACGCTGGCGATGAAGAACACGGTACTAGCGTGCACTTTGTAACAGAAGAGCTCGATGGTGGTCCGGTAATCTTACAAGCAAAAGTGCCTATTTTTGCTGAAGATACCATTGAAGACATTACAGCACGCGTTCAATTGCAAGAGCATCGCATCTATCCATTAGTAACGAATTGGTTCTTACAACAACGCTTAAGCATGGAAAATGATAAAGCTGTCTTAGATGGACATGTTTTACCTTCTCATGGGTATGCTGCAGATGAATAATCTGACTTTCTAATAAAAAACGCGACCAACAGGTCGCGTTTTTTATGCTTATAAGACAGTATTACAAGGTTCTATTGTGAATCAACTCACCATAGTGGAATACACAGAACTCCCCTTCTTGCATTTTATGCCAGTTCTCGTCGTTAGTTAGAGGTTGAGTGGCAACGACTGTCACTACATCGTTCGGTGTTGTTTCCTTATGGAAATCAATCGTGACATCTTCATCAATCAACGATGCTTGTCCAAACGGTGCACGACGTGTTATCCAATGAAGGTTATTCGTGCAATACGTCACCACACAACGACCGTTACTCAAGAGCATGTTATACACCCCTAATTGACGTAACCGGTCACAACATTGTGCAATGTAGTCGTAAACGGGGGCTAACTCTTCAGGTAATTCAGAAAATTTGGCATCTAATTGGCTTAGGAGCCAACAAAATGCAATTTCACTATCCGTATCACCCACAGGTTTAAAACGACCAGTTTCAAGGGCTTCATACCCCGTTAACTGCCCATTATGCGCAAATGTCCAATACTGCCCCCAAAGTTCGCGGGTAAATGGGTGAGTGTTTTCTAAGCTCACTCCACCTCGATTAGCTTGCCTTATATGGCTGACTACCGCTTTACTTTTAATCGGGTATTCTTGAACAAGCTCTGCAATACGTGACTGGCAACTTGGGTTCGGATCTTTAAACGTACGATACCCTTTCCCTTCATAAAACACGATTCCCCAACCATCACGATGGGGACCAGTGTTACCACCTCGTTGCATTAAGCCTGTAAAGCTAAAACAGATATCTGTCGGCACATTTGCGCTCATGCCAAGCAATTCACACATATTCCTTATGCCCTTATCAATTTGTCTAATCGAATTGTAATCATGTCTTAAAAAAGGCGTTTACTCCGCCATTTCTTTTTCAACTAACATAATCAAAATATGGATGATTTTAATATGTATCTCTTGAATACGATCAGCATAACCAAAATGTGGCACTCGAATCTCCACATCAGCTAGGCCTGCCATTTTACCGCCATCTTTACCCGTTAACGCGATCACTTTCATGCCTTTCGCATGCGCGGCTTCTATCGCTTTAAGGATATTGCCCGAATTACCTGATGTAGATAAACCAAACAAAACATCACCGGCAGAGCCTACAGCCTCAAGGTAACGAGAAAACACATAATCATAACCAAAGTCATTACTTACACACGATAAATGACTTGGATCAGAAATCGCAATGCCAGGATAACCTGGACGATTTTCACGATAACGACCGGTTAGCTCTTCGGCAAAATGCATCGCATCACAATGTGAACCACCATTACCACAAGACAGCACTTTACCACCTTGTTTAAAAGATTCAGCCAGTAATTTAGCCGCCGCTTCAATGTCTGCCATATTTTTGTCATCGCTTAAAAAGCACGTTAATACTTCAGCCGCTTCATTAAGTTCTGCGCGAATCAAATCCTGGTACATAAGCTATCTCTGTTATTTGTTTAATAGGAGCATACTAGATGCTCTTATCAATCCATCTAAATTTCTATATGCCTGAATCTGCAGTGTACAAAGAAACGGTCGAAGGTGTCGACTCCTGAAGGGCTAGATTGTGATTGTTTATCGCTAAATGCTCACGTAACGACGATGCATCAGGGCAAAGTGCAATATTACCCGCACTCAAAATACCAGAATTGACCAATTTAGTTGCAACATGCGGCGCAACACCCAATAGGTAAACGGGATAATGGCTGATTCGCTCAAGGGCATTATCAAAAGCATGAATAGCGGTAATATCAATTGTTGTTACATCGGTAAAATCTAATACCACGACCTTGGTATCAATAGATGAACGTTCAATAACTGAAAATGCTTTCTCACTGGCCGCAAAGAACAATGGGCCATTGATATCATAAACCAACACATCAGGTCCAAAATCAAGATGTTCATGACCTTTATTCACCACGGTAACCGTCGTTAATGTCGCTATACGTTGAATGAATAATATGCCAGCTAATAACAAGCCAACAGCAACGGCAACGACCATGTCAAAGACCACGGTTAATGAAAAGCACGTGAGCAAAACAGCAATGTCACGGCGTGGAGCCACCTTCAATGTATGAACAAAATGCGGTGCTTCAGACATATTCCATGCAACCATGATCAACAAACCAGCCAGTGCACTCATGGGTACATACGACAGCGCTGGGGCTAGGGCAACCATGGCAGCAAGCACAAACACCGCATGAACAATTGCCGATACTGGCGAAAATGCGCCAGCACGAATATTCGTTGCCGTTCGAGCAATTGCCGCTGTTGCTGGAATACCACCAAAAAATGGCACAACCATGTTAGCTAAACCTTGCCCAACCAATTCGCTATTAGAATTGTGCTTCGTTCCCGTCATCCCATCAGCGACAACTGCACATAATAACGATTCGATACAACCTAACATTGCAATGGTAAATGCCGCAGGTAATAGCTCAATAACAAGAGACCAAGTCACCACATCATTTTGCCAAATAACATTAAATTGCGGCATAATTTGAGGAATCCCCTGCCCGATCAGGTCACCAATTTGATACTGGAATTTTTCACCCAATAATCCTACGTGAACTCCCCCTGATTGATTCATCACGAGTGCTAATACGGTGCCTATAACCAAAGCAACAACGTGCGGTGGAATACGTGTTTTTAACTTAGCCCAAGCAATAAAAACAATAATGGTGACCCCCCCAATAAAACCATCAGCGAAATGAATGCTAGGTAAAGCACTCGCATAAGCCATTACTTTTTCAGGAAAATGAATCGGGTTACCCGCAACCTCTAATCCTAATAAATCTTTAAGTTGTAGAAATGCGATAACTAACCCAATACCAGCGGTAAATCCGGTAGTAACTGGGTACGGTACATAAGCCACCAGCTGCCCAAGACGTAAAAGCCCCATCAAGACTAAAATAATGCCAGACATAAAAGTGGCCAGCATTAAACCGGTTAATCCATACTGCTGAGTAATGGGCAGTAATATCACAACAAATGCTGCCGTCGGCCCTGTTATATTAAAACGCGACCCACCAAATAACGCAGCCAATAAGCCAGCAACGATAACCGTATATAAACCATGCTGAGGAGGAACACCTACCGCAATTGCTAATGCCATACCTAATGGAATAGCAACAATGCCCACAGTAATGCCCGCCACAACATCAGAACGAAATTTAGAGAAGGAATAACCATCCTTCCACGCTTGTGATAAAGCATGAAATAAGAACACGACAAACCCCTGCACTTACGTACACAAGAAAAAAAATAGTAATAGCTGCAATCCGAAAGAAGGATCCGGCGGGCACTTGTCAGTCGGCGATCAGGAAAGGCAACAGAAGGTAGTGTGTCATTCAGTATCTTTCGTTACGTCAAAAGTAACGAATATAAACGTGAACGACATCACATTAGGCCTATATGTTAATCGGATCAGTTTATTTCGCAACCACAAAAATTCATCTCACTGATCTTGATCAAACCTAGATATAGCAACGCCCGAAACGATCTAGTTATGTAACCAACCGCTTTCAGAACGGAAAAGTATTTTACATTTCATTAAAAAACCCGTTACACTTCTAACAAGTGGTAAGACCTCTTACCTTGATCAACTGTACCCATAATTAAAATAAGATATTGCAGTAACACTTTACTTCATCGCTAGTTTATTAAGCCCTGAGTGAAGTGTTGCCCCGATAAGGAGAATCAATATGGTCACGCTCGTGTATCTACTAGGGTTTATTGGAATTACAGGCATACTTGCCTACCACAGAACAAGCCTTAAGACATTTACCTTCACTTTAGCGGTTGCACTCGCTATAGGGTCAGTTATCAATGTGGTTGGTCAATATAGTTGGTTGATATTTCTTGCTGTTGCCATTCCTCTCAATATTTTTTCATTACGAAAAAGCCTTCTGAGTAAAACAGCGTTGAAAGCCTTTAAAGGTGTAATGCCAGAGATGTCGCGTACTGAAAAAGAAGCCATTGATGCAGGAACAGTGTGGTGGGAAGCCGACCTATTTAAAGGAAATCCGGATTGGAACAAAATGCATGATATTCCAGCCCCACGATTAAGCGCTGAGGAGAAAGCCTTTTTAGAGGGGCCTGTAAATGAAGTGTGCCGCATGGTGAACGATTACCATGTCACCCATGAAATTGCCGACCTTCCACCTGAAGTTTGGCAGTACCTAAAAGATCATAAATTCTTCGCCATGATCATTAAAAAAGAATATGGCGGTCTCGAATATTCTGCTTATGCACAATCATTAGTACTACAAAAACTAACCGGTGTTTCAGGCGTATTATCTTCAACTGTTGGCGTACCTAATTCATTAGGCCCTGGCGAATTACTGCAACACTATGGAACACAAGAACAAAAGGATCATTACCTTCCAAGACTTGCTGAAGGTAAAGAAATTCCATGCTTTGCTCTAACAAGCCCTGAAGCAGGATCTGATGCTGGTTCAATTCCTGATTTTGGTATCGTAAAAAAGGGAATGTGGCAAGGTGAAGAAGTTCTGGGTATGGAATTGACTTGGAACAAGCGTTATATCACCCTTGCACCTGTTGCAACCGTTCTTGGCTTAGCATTTAAATTATTTGACCCTGATCATCTACTCAGTGATGAAGAAGCACCGGGTATTACTTGTGCGTTGATCCCAACCGACCTTGATGGCGTTAAAATTGGCCGTCGCCACTTCCCATTAAATGTGCCGTTCCAAAATGGTCCAACACAGGCAGAAAAACTCTTTGTCCCGATTGATTTCATCATTGGTGGCCCAGAAATGGCAGGTCAAGGCTGGCGGATGCTGGTTGAGTGTCTTTCGGTGGGACGTGGTATCACATTACCATCAAACGCAACAGGCGGTCTTAAGACAGCTGCAATGGCAACAGGCGCTTATGCACGTATTCGTCGTCAATTCAAATTGCCTATCGGTAAAATGGAAGGTATTGAAGAGCCACTAGCACGTATAGCGGGCAATGCTTACGTCATGGATGCCGCGAGTAGCATGACTGTTTCGGGTATCGATCTTGGTGAGAAGCCATCTGTTATCTCAGCCATCGTTAAATACCACTGTACCCATCGAGGCCAATACTCAATCATCGATGCGATGGATGTTGCTGGTGGTAAAGGGATATGTATGGGACCAAGCAACTTCTTGGCGCGTAGCTATCAAGGTGCCCCTATTGCCGTCACCGTTGAAGGGGCTAATATTCTAACCCGTTCAATGATCATCTTCGGACAAGGTGCAATTCGTTGTCA
Organism: Photobacterium frigidiphilum; assembly: GCF_003025615.1. Taxonomy (GTDB): domain Bacteria; phylum Pseudomonadota; class Gammaproteobacteria; order Enterobacterales; family Vibrionaceae; genus Photobacterium; species Photobacterium frigidiphilum. Next base: position 15,726 of record NZ_PYMJ01000054.1, read on the forward strand.
TCCATATGTCTTAGATGAAATGAACGCTGCCTATAATGAAAACAAAGAACAAGCACTAAACGATTTTGATAAAGCGTTATTTGGGCATGTTGGTTTTGTCATTAGCAATATAGTGAGATCATTCTGGTTCGGTATGACAGATGGACGAGGCTCTTCTGCGCCACGTAAAGACCAGACTAAGCGCTATTATCAACAACTCAACCGTTATAGTTCAAACCTTGCTTTAGTGGCTGACATTTCTATGGCTGTTCTTGGTGGTTCACTTAAACGTAAAGAGCGCCTATCTGCACGTCTTGGTGATGTATTAAGCCAACTTTACTTATCATCAGCTACCCTTAAGCGCTTTGCAGATGATGGATGTAAACAAGAAGATTTACCTCTTGTACATTGGGGGCTGCAAGATTCGCTGTATAGAACAGAAGAAGCCCTTGATCAATTCTTAGTTAACTTCCCAAATCGCTTTGTGGCTGGTGCACTACGTATCGTTCTTTTCCCTACTGGTATGGGACGTTCAAAGCCTAATGATAAATTAGATAGCAAGGTTGCACGTATCATTCAAACACCTTGTGAATCACGTAGCCGAATTGGTCGTGGGCAATTTCTTGAAGCCACTGAAAATAATGCAGTGGGTATGATTGAATTAGCGCTTAAAGATATTCTGGCAGCAGAACCACTGTATGACAGAGTGTGCCAAGCTGCAGGTAAAAAGCTTCCATTTATGCAATTAGATAAAGTCGCAATAACAGGTCTAGAGCTGAATGCAATTAACGAAGATGAAGCGAATATGTTACGTAAGGCAGAGGAAGGACGTTTACGTACTATCAATGTCGACGATTTTGAATCAGAAGAATTAGCCGCAAAACCTTATATCCTCGATCGAGAGAATGATCAAGAAAATATTGGTAACGCAGCGTAACCTGAAAGTTATACCTCATATCAATGAAGTACAACGATAAGCATTAAAAGAGGGAAGCACTTAGCTTCCCTTTTTTGATCCCTAATGATGTCCATTTACGCTGTTGCCTAAGTCGGCAGTACCAAGGATTCTTCCTCTAAGGCTTTTTTAAACTTTCGCTTGCGCCACAATATCACACCGATAATCGCCAGAAGAATAACAACAGTATTAGATATCATCATAATCTTAAGAGCTTTAGAACGTGCAGCCTTACGTTCTTTATCCAATCGTTTTTGTTCTATCGCTAACGCTTTCGCTTCTTGCTGTGAACGAAATAGTTCGAGATTCTGATCCAGTTGTAATTCAGCAAGTACGGCAAAGTGACTTTTGGGTAAAGAGAAAATTAATTCTCTTTCACTTAAATTATCTGTCGCATACAACCAACCAGACCAACTATAACCACCAGGCTCTTGACCATTAGGGATGGAAACGCGTAATCCATCTTCATCCGGCATTGCATGCCCTTGGCTAATCGTTATATTTCCATCAGGGCTCTCTTGCTCTACATGGGCTGCGAGTGAGCCTGGAACAAGCGTACCTTTTTCTGTGGTAACGGCTAGCTGATGTGCTTCATTACGATCCCGTCCTTGAATAAAGCTCACTGTCATAGGAGGTGGATAGATCAGTACTTCTTGTTCTACCGTACGTAGAAAAATGCCATTGCGAGAAGCTATCTTTACCCGGTATTTACCAGGCAATACATCAATCGGTAAAGCAATTGTGAATATGCCATCACCAGGGCTCTCATCAAACCCAGTACCATCATCAGAAAATTCGCCAAGAACAATTGGCTGAGGTTGAACTTCTTTAGGTAGCGTCTCTATACTCTCAACGTATTCATATAAAACGACAGTCAGTTTAATACGATCGATGAAATCTCGATCCTTTAATAACTCCCCTTTATTTGTAAGGCGAGCTGTAAATTTTAGGGTTTCCGATTGGTACAAAAGAGAAGGTAAATTATCGACATCAAGTTTTAAATTAGATAACACTCTTACTTGATTGTTGGATGCCACTTTACCTATTGCTTGCCATGGACCGGGCATAGGGTTTTCAATGGAGATAATATCCATTCCCGACTCTTCATACCAAGAAAGGTTTTCAGGGTGGCGCCAAGAATAATATTTAGTGCCATCAGGGCGAACAAGTACTACAGAACTACTAGGGATCTCTCTTTGTACAATGAAAGAAACTTGTTCAACCGTTGGATCAACTCGAAAACGATTATCTAGCCATGACATTTCAGTACTGGTTTCAGCCCAAGAGAGTACTGGCAATAACATCGCTAGAAATAATAACCGCTGCAGCATAGATCCCCTACTGACGCCACATGACGTCACCCTTTTTACTGATAATATCCAAACGCGATTCGTGCGCTTCTATTTCATCGGCAGAGGCATGTAAAACCTTTAATAATTTACGCCCAGAAGCGATACGCTTAATTTCACTTCCTGTACCAGCATCACGATCTTCACGTTCAGCACTTAATGCGAGAGACGTTTGCCCACCTGTCATTAGCAGGTATACATCAGCCAAGATCTCGGCATCGAGTAATGCGCCGTGAAGCGTTCGATGCGAGTTATCTATACCATAGCGCGAACAAAGGATATCAAGATTATTACGCTTGCCAGGGAAGATCTTCTTCGCCATTGCCAACGTATCGGTCACTTTACAGAAATCTTCGGTTTTACCGATATTTGGGTTTAACTTTCTGAATTCATAATCCATAAAGCCGACATCAAAGGGCGCGTTATGGGCAACAAGCTCTGCGCCTTTGATGAATTCTAGAAATTCGTCATGAACCTCTTTATAGACAGGCTTACCAATTAGAAATTCATCTGTAATACCATGAACACCTATCGCTTCCACCTCAATGGTTCGATCGGGTTTGATATAAACATGGAAACTATTTCCGGTCAGTTTACGGTTGATGATCTCAACCGCACCGATTTCAATAATGCAATGCCCTTCATAATGAGGACCTGTCATATTCATACCGGTTGTTTCAGTATCGAGTACAATAATTCTTTGGTTAGTGGCTTTCATAGTGGCGTTCATGTCAGACTAAAGTTTTTCCTTAAGCGAATACTATCAAATATGACGAAGCAGGTAGAGGTTTTCACCGATGGTTCTTGTTTAGGTAATCCGGGACCAGGCGGATATGGTACCGTTTTACGTTATAAACAGCATGAAAAAGAACTGAGCGAAGGCTTTTTCATGACAACCAACAATCGAATGGAATTATTGGCTGCAATCGTTGGATTGTCGAATCTAAAAGAAGCATGTCATGTTGAATTAACCACTGATAGCCAATATGTTCGCCAAGGCATCACACAATGGATTCACAACTGGAAAAAACGTGGATGGAAAACAGCAGATAAAAGGCCCGTCAAAAATGCAGATCTGTGGCAACGTCTTGATGCAGAAACTCAACGTCATATCGTAGTCAACTGGCACTGGGTTAAAGGGCATGCAGGGCATGTTGAAAATGAACGCTGTGATGTTTTAGCCCGTGATGCAGCAGAGAAGCCAACTCAAGATGACACTGGCTATAATCCAGAGCCGTAGCCAACAGTTACTGCGTTCCCTGCAACATAAACATCAGCCACACCGTATTAAATCAAAGCTAATCAGGCAGATTCTGATTGGCTTTTGTACGGCAATTAACTCTTAATGGCGACAATTGACGACGTAATTTCCAGGTCGGTTTTATGGGTTTTAAAGGAAATGTACGCTTGCGTGCAACAATAAAATACATACTACCAATCATTGAGCATGAATCAGACAACATATTTTCAGCCCAAGCAGAGCACGCTAAATGCTTCGTTGCTGGTAATACGGCAAAATTCTCATGATGGACAACTTCATAATTCAACACACTTAACCAATCTTTTACCCGGTATGGCATAAACATTCGACCTAGCCATGGGTATTTCTTTCGATTCCATGGCAGTAAACCTTTAACACCAAGAATGCTCACGGGGTTATGTCCTGTTAACAGTAAATATCCATCATCAACAGTTACTCTATCAACTTCACGAAGTAAACGGTGTGGATCAGAACAATAGTCAAGTTGATGGCTAACTAAGCAAGCATCAAAAGACTTTTCAATAAACGGTAAGTCAAAAGAATCAGCAATGACATTGTGTAGCGGATTATGCTTATCAATACATATCTGATGTTGGATGTTACAATGAGGGCTTGCTAGCTCACAGCTTAAGCCACCAAGTTTTAACATATGGTAGCCAAATAGTTTCGGCGACCACTCATCAAGTCGAGACTGAAGCAATTCAACTGCCCATTCACCGTTCGCGACTTGCGACCATGAATAAGGGGCTTCAATATGTTTTAATGTCCGTGCTGGCTTCATAATTATTGCTCAACACCTTAAAAAGGCTGGAGAAGAAATTCATGTTAACTGTTCAAAGCATACCCGCATTTAATGACAATTACATCTGGCTTATTCACAACTCACACAATCATTGCGTCGTCGTTGACCCTGGTGATGCCACACCTGTGCTCAAGGTATTAGAAGAACAGTCACTCACCCTTGATGCCATTCTTATTACCCACCACCATCATGATCATATCGGGGGAATCAGTGAACTCAAACGCCATTACCCTAACCTTAATGTTGTCGGTCCCGCTTCAGAGCCCATTCCTGGTATATCCCAATCTGTTGAAGATGGTGATCAAGTAGAACTGTTTGGTGAACGTTTTATGGTACTAGGCGTTCCCGGTCATACTCTTGGGCATGTAGCCTATGTCGGTGATGGCAAACTATTTTGCGGCGATACACTGTTCTCTGTTGGTTGTGGGCGTTTATTTGAAGGAACTCCAGCACAAATGTTTCAGTCATTAAAGAAACTAGCCGCTCTTCCTGATGAAACTGAAATCTACTGCGCACATGAATACACATCTAGCAATTTAGCCTTTGCGCTAGTAGCAGAACAAGATAATCCTCACTTACAACGTTACCGTGAAGATGTAAGTCGTATGAGAGCACAAGGCATTAGTACGATCCCGTCCACATTACGACAAGAAAAGTTAGTAAACCCATTTTTACGCTGTGAACAGCCAAGTATCAAAAAATCTGTTGCAGATAAAGCATTTGACGACAGCGACCTTGAAACATTCGCCGCACTAAGAAGATGGAAAGACAATTTTTGATTCAGGTCACTTGTAACATTGGGGGTTGGGCAAGTATTATCACCAACCTCTTTGGCTATAAGCAGATGTCATGAAGTCACGAATTTTACTAGCGAGTACGCTATTACTGGCTGGTTGCCAAATTACAAATACAACAGAACAACAGGCTGAAACGAATAAAAGCAACAAGCCTGAACATATTTCTGAACAACCAGCCTTAGAAATACAACAACAAATAACGGTACAACCGATCGTTAAAGAAAAAGCACCAACACCTCAAGAACAAAGTGATGTGTGGCAGCGTATCAGCATGCAGATCACAACTGATATCCCCAATAATAAACAAGTACAATATTACCGTAATTGGTATTTAAAAAATCCAGCCCACCTTAGAACCGTCGCTAAACGTGCTGAACCTTTTCTGTATTTCATTACCGAAGAAATTGAAAAGCGCGATCTGCCTCTTGAGCTAGCTTTATTGCCGATTGTTGAAAGTTCATTTGACCAATTTGCCTATTCTCATGGCAGTGCTGCAGGTCTATGGCAAATTACGCCCCCAACAGGTCGTAGCTTTGGTCTTGAGCAAAATTGGTGGTATGACGGTCGTCGCGATGTTGTAGAGTCTACACGTGCTGCTCTGGATTTATTAGAATATCTAAATCGTAAATTCGATGGTGACTGGCAACATGCATTAGCAGCTTATAACACAGGTGAAGGCCGTGTTTTCAGAGCCATTCGTAAAAACAAAGCAGCAGGTAAACCAACAGATTTCTGGTCACTAGATTTACCGAAAGAAACCAGTGGTTATGTACCTAAACTGTACGCTGTAGCTGATGTCATCAAAAACAGTAAGAAATATGGTTTAGATATTCCAGCGATTGCTAATAAGCCTGTCGTTAAAGTTGTTGAACCTGGCATTCAGATGGATCTTGCGCTGGCAGCTCAATATGCCGCAATGAATGTCACTGATCTTCAAGATTTAAACCCTGCCTATAACCAATGGGCGACAGCCCCTGATGATCATACTCATCTACTTCTTCCCATCAAAAAAGTCGATACTTTTAATACGAAGCTAGCCCAAAGTGGCAATCAAGGGATGAAGGTCGTTCGCTATAAAGTGAAATCTGGTGATACCTTAGGTGGATTAGCCGCTAAACATAAGACATCGGTCAAAGATATCCAGCGAGCGAACAAAATGAGCACAACCAACATTCGTGTTGGTAAACATTTACTGATCCCAGTCGCAATGAAGAGTGGTGCCAAATTTACCTCTACAGGTCAAATGCAACAAGCTCGTACTCAAAAAAGTCATGGCAGTGGTTACAGAACAACCTACCAAGTTAAATCGGGTGATAACCTATGGACAATCGCTCGTAATCAAAAAGTCTCGATAAAACAGATTACAAAATGGAATAACTTGAAAAAAAATAAGCCACTCAAGATAGGGCAAAAGCTTAATATTTGGAAAGAGCAAAACGAAGGGGGTGTCATTCGCACAGTCTTTTATGAGATCCGCCAAGGTGATAATCTCAGCCTGATCGCACAACGCTTTAACGTCAAGGTATCAGATGTTGTAAAATGGAATCAAATCAACTCAAAAGAATACTTAAAACCTGGACAGAAGTTGAAGCTGTATGTTGATGTAACGAAGGTAAATGTATGACACCTTCTAGAAATCCATTCGTAGCTCTATTAGATTTACTGCGATCACCTATCGATTGTTTTGCTGCAATCTACGAACGCCCTAAGTGGGCGTTTATCCCGTATTTAATCATTATCTTAAGCCCATTCCTCGTATGGTTCAGCTACTTTGATAATGTCGATATGCCATGGCTGCAACAGGTATTGATGACTCAATTATCGAATAATGGTCAATTAATTGAGCAAAATTGGCTAACACAAGATGTATTAATCGCGGGTGAAATATTCAGTGATATTTTTGGGCGAACTGTCTGTATTTTTGTACTCGCACTTTGGCTAAACCTGTCAACTAAAGGCAGTAGTTATAAACACAGTTATGGGAAGTGGTTAGCTGCATCGTGCTTTATCATGCTTCCAACCTTGGTTGGTGATATCGCAAGTTTTACCAATATCATTTTTAATACAAACAATATCATGCCTAATGCAGCAGATTTAAATAGCTTGAATGGCTTACTAAAGTTGCCGCTTAACCACCCTTGGGCGCCCTTTGCCACAACAGTCCCTTTACTTGCACCTTGGTATATCGCACTGACTTATACTTCGGTAGCGGCATGGACTGACTTTGATCGTGCAAAGGCAATAATTGTTGCCGCTTTACCTTGGTTACTTATCTTAACTATCTGGCCAATTATGATTTTAGTAGCCTAAATGTTGTAATAATCGGATTATGATCTGAAGCATCGGTTTTCGGTGCTTCAGCTGTAACCACCCGCAACCCTCGGTAATAAACATGATCCAACGGCTTACCCAATACCTTTATTCTTTGATCTTTTCGCAGCATGACTTCCGATAACTGCAATGACCGCGCAAACGCCTTCAATACATCAATTCTTCCCTGACGCCAAGTATTAAAGTCCCCTGCTAAAATTATCGGGCCAATATGCTTTGTAAGAACAGACTTCAAGCTTTCAAGCTGCGCTTTATATTCATCAAGACCAATCGAAAAATTAACACCGTGTAAATTAACCACAGCTAAAGTCTGTCCGTTTGATAAAGAAAATTGCGACAATAATGCTGACTTCGGTAACCGTAACCACGGTTCCATTGCCAAGTAGGCACACGTTTGTTTGGCATCGACATTAGATAAATTCATCACACCAGCAGGTGTATCCATAAATTTAAACGCATTGGCCATACGTACCTTCCACTCACTACCTTCAAGATAAGATTGTAAATCAAGGTTCAAGCTAGCTTCTTGTAACAAGACTAAGTCACTATCACGAGAGAATGCCTCTAACGCAGTGCGCCAGTTCTCACGCTGTTGTTTATAAATATTCCAAACAGAGACAGTGAAAGTACCATCTTGGTCTAAGGGTAACCCTTGTATGCTATCAATACAGCTGAATGAAAATTGTGGCGCAAGTACTTCTGCACTGATTTCAGGTGCTGTCGAAACATCAAATGATGCATTGAATGCCCCAAAACCTAATACACCAGCGACAACCCCAAACCCTGCGACAACTTTTGCATAACGCGCCATTATAACGACCTTTTAAAATCGACATTGCCCCTAGCAATGGGGCTGCTATAAAATGAGAATAAAGAGAAAGGCAATTGAATCAGTAATGTTCGCCGTTATCGTAATAAGCACTTGGCGTTAAAGAAGAAAATATAATGGCAACATCTTGCCCGTTATCTTGCAAAGCAGAACGGATCGCCTGTGTAATGATATTCGCAACTTGATCTTGAATCACTTGTCCTCGATCAAACCACAATACTTCAACAAACGGATACGCGTCAGATACTTCACCATCAAAAATAAATGAAGCAGGAATATGTTCGAGAGTGAAATCTTCGCGAGGACACGCCATAAGTGGTTGAAGATCATCCACTAAAGCTGTTGATAATGCTTTGACCATATCAAATTCAACAGCGCGAAAACGGAGATGAGGCATAAAAACTCCCAAGGGCGATATCTGGAAAGCCCACACAATACCACTAAAGCAATGCACTACGCAGTCTTTTTTTACCCTTAATCAGCCAAGGTACAATCTCACATCTCTTCAAGAATATCGACATGAGAGGAGATTAACTCTATTTATCCAAATTAGATTTAATGGATAAATATAAAGTAAGATGCATATTATAAATACAAAAAAGCCTCAGCATTTCTGCTGAGGCTTTTTCATTTGTATGGCAGGGGTGGAGAGATTCGAACTCCCAATACGCGCATTCTTATGGTGGGGGAATCCGCTGCTCTTTTCTCTAGCTGCAGATAGCAAAAAGGCTCATATCTTTCGATATGAGCCTTCTTTAATATGGCAGGGGTGGAGAGATTCGAACTCCCAACAC